>JBMNVU010000054.1:0-2870 GCA_050946975.1 Acutalibacter sp. | reverse complement strand
CTCCCAGGAGAAGTCCAGCTCCCAGAATTCCCGGTGCGCCAGATAGAAGGCGTTGGCCGCCTTGAAAAAGGCGTGGAGGGCGCGGTGCCGTGCTCCGTCCTCATCCTGCTGATCCAGCAGGTGCCAGTCCAGGGAGTGCTCGTAGTGCCACTCGTTCCACTGGCCAAATTCGCTGCCCATCATCAGCAGCTTTTTCCCCGGATGGGCCAGCATGTAGGTATAAAATGCCCGCACGCCGGCGTATTTCTCCTCGTCCGTTCCCGGCATCTTGTTGAGTAGTGAGCCCTTCATGTGCACCACTTCGTCGTGGGAGAGGGGAAGGACAAAATTTTCCGAGAAGGCGTACATCAAAGAGAAAGTGATGTCTTTGTGGTTGAACTGCCGGAAATAGGGGTCCAGCTTAATGTAGTGGAGGATGTCGTTCATCCAGCCCATATTCCACTTCAGGTTGAAGCCCAGACCACCCTGATCCACCGGGTGGGATACCAGAGGCCAGGCGGTGGATTCCTCGGCAATCATCAGCACGTCCGGCTTGGCCAGGAAGATGTGGCCGTTGAGCTGCTGGAGAAATTCCACGGCCTCCAGGTTTTCGTGGCCGCCGTAGATGTTGGGTACCCACTCGCCCCCCTGGCGCCCATAGTCCAGGTAGAGCATGGAGGCCACCGCGTCCACCCGCAGCCCGTCAATGTGGTACTGCTCCAGCCAGAACAGAGCGGAGGAGAAGAGGAAGGAGCGCACCTCCGGCCGGCCGTAGTCAAATACCCGGGTGCCCCAGTCGGCATGCTCGCCCTTGCGGGCGTCGGCATACTCGTAGCAGGGGGTGCCGTCAAACTCATACAGGCCAAAAGCGTCCTTGGGGAAGTGGGCCGGCACCCAGTCCAGAATGACGCCGATCCCCGCCTGATGGAGCTGGTCGATGAGATACATCAGATCGTGAGGGGTGCCAAAACGGCTGGTGGCGGCAAAGTAGCCGGTGCACTGATAGCCCCAGGAGGCGTCCAGCGGGTGCTCGGTGACGGGAAGCAGCTCCACATGGGTAAAGCCCAGCTCTTTCACATAGGGGACCAGATAGCGGGCGATATCCTGGTAGGAGAGAGGCTGATCGTCCCCAGTGCGCCGCCAGGAACCCAGGTGCACTTCATAAATATTCAAAGGATTTTGATAGACCGGGTGGCTGGCCCGGTATTTCATCCAGTTTGCGTCCCCCCACTGGTAGCCCTCCAGATCGTAGATTTTCGATCCGGTGCCGGGACGGGTTTCGGCGTGAAACGCATAGGGATCCGCTTTGGCAAGCACTCTGCCGTCTTTGGTATGCACGGCATATTTATAGGTGTCATACTGCTTCAGACCGGGGACAAATCCCTCCCACACGCCGCCTGTGATGGGGTGGAGAGGGTGATCGGATTCGTTCCAGTTATTAAAATCGCCCATCACACACACGCACTGGGCGTTGGGAGCCCACACCCGGAAGAAATAGCCGTGCTCGCCGTCCACTTCGCCGGGATGAGAGCCCAGATACTCCTGTACCCGAACGGCTTGTCCGGCCAGGAAATCGCCCAAAATGCCGGGGGTAGCGGGGGATGGGGAAATAGAAGTTTGACCCATAGGTATCCTCTCCTTGCTTGGTAAAAACATGCAAAACTTGCGGGGGGATTGTCGAAAAATGTGGTCATTGCGAATAAACAACTTCCGAAACGAGAGGAAATTATTTGTATAAATTATACAACCAAACACAGAGGCCGTCAAGCAGTGGATGGAAAAGAAACGATAAAATTTCCATCTGGAGCAAGAAAAAAATACCAGTAAAACGCACAAAGCGGAGGAGAGGAAAGCCCTCTCCTCCGCTTGAGACAATCCGATCAGCCCGCCATAAACAGACTGTGCAGCAGTTTGGAAAAAATGCCGGGGACGGTAATACGCTCTACGGCCCGATCCGCCACAATGGGAATGACTTGTTGCTGAACGCCGTTTACAAGTATGGTCATCTCACCTAATTTCTGGCCGGCCTCTACCGGCGCCTGCACATTTTCACACAGCTGTACATTGGTTGTCACGCCGTTGATCTGCGCTTTTTCCACCAGAATGCGGGTGGACTGGGCCAACTCAGGCTGCACGTAGGACTCCTGGCCCAGCAGGACGTCCACAGGGGGCAGGGCCTGACTGGGGGATACATCCAGCAGGGTATAGTTTGCAAATCCGTAGTTGAGCAGAGAGGTGGCCGCCGCCTGCCGGGCGTCCTTATTGGGGGCTTTCAGGATGACGGCAATCAGCTCCATGCCGTCCCGCTCCGCGGTGGCGGACAGGCAGTAGCCCGCCGCGTCGGTGGATCCGGTCTTCAGACCTGTAGCCCCCTGGTAGAATCGAATGAGCTTATTGGTATTTGCCAGCTGAAACTGTCCATCCCGCAGGGAGTCCATCCAGATGGTGGTGTAGTCCCGGATAGAGGGGTGGTTGGCAATCAGCTCCCGGCTCATCAGAGCGATATCATAGGCGCTGGTCAGATGACCGGCCGCGGGCAGCCCGGTGCAGTTGACAAAGCAGGTGTCTTTCATCCCCAGCTGGGCAGCCCGTTCGTTCATCTGGGTGACAAAGGCCTCCTCGCTGCCGGCCAGATGTTCCGCCAGAGCTACAGCGGCGTCGTTGCCCGAGGCTACCGCCACCGCTTTGAGCAGATCGTCCACGCTCATCTGCTCCCCTTCTTTCAGGTAGACCTGAGAGCCGCCCATGGAGGCGGCGTGGGCGGAAATGCTCACCATGTCCTCCCGGTTCAGCCGGCCCTCATCCAGGGCCTCCATGACCAGCAGCAGGGTCATTACTTTGGTGACGCTGGCAGGTTCCAGCTTATCGTGAGGATTTTTGGCGTAGAGGAG
>JBMNVU010000053.1:0-2961 GCA_050946975.1 Acutalibacter sp. | reverse complement strand
CTCCAGGGGCTCCTGGCGCAGCAGCTCCGCGTAGGAGAGGATGGACGTGAGGGGAGTCTTCAGGTCATGGGAGACGTTGGAGATCAGTTCCACCTTCATCCGTTCGCTGCGGGTCCGGTCTTCCAGTGCGGCTTGCAGGCCGGACTGGAGGTTTGTCAGATCTTCCGCCGCCTGCCGGAGGTCTGCATCCTCCGGCAGGGACAACGAGGCGGTGAGATCTCCCGCCCGGATGGCAGCGATATGGTCGCACACAGATCCGATGTCCCGGGCAAGGGACAACTGCCGTCGGGCAAAAAGAGCACAGAAGAGCAGGACCAGAAAATAGAGCGTTGCCGTGGCGGCAATCGAGATGCCGTATATATCCCACCACCAGAACTGGCTGCCCACCAACAGCACGGCCACACCCAGAATGCCTGCCGCGGCCATAACCATCATGGGAGCCATGGCTTGCCAGCGAAGGCGCTTTTGCACCGGCCGACGCAGCTGCTCCGCCCGCAGAGCCCGGAAAGCCCTGCGCAGCAGGCTCCGCCGCCCCGCTTTTGGGTTGTAGCGATGATCATTATGAATGAGCCAGAGCACCAGGCAGAGGAGCAGCAGAATTGGAAGGTTTTCTACCGCCATGCAGATGCCTTCGGGTAAATATCCCCGTACCAGGGTGGTGGGAGACACGTTTCCGATACTGGAGAGGAAATGGGACAGCAGCCAGATGGGCCGACCCTGATCGGTGTAGCCGAAAATCAGCCAGAGCAGGCATACCGCCACTGTCAGAAAGCGAACCTCCGTCCAAACATATACGGTTTTGGCGGCAATGGCCGCCTCCGCCCGCCTCCGGTCCTCCCGGAGGCAGCGGGCCAGCACCAATAGGCCGACACCTGCCGCCAAAGCCACGGCGGCCTCCAGGTAAAGAATCCGGACCTGCTCCAGTCCCTGGTACAGATCATACAGCAGGCTGCTGTCAAACACATATCCATCGGCGTACTGGCCCTGGAGATAGGGGATTGGGATCTGCCGGACCGCCATACGGACCTCAACATCCTCTACGCCCTCCCCGGCGGTGAAGTTCTCATAGCCGGGCAGATACCACTCGCAATCCTCATTGTAGACACCGTCGCCGTACAGGTCCAGCTCCTCCCCGTCCTTCCATGCCTGGGCCTTGCCGTCTTTGAAGATCAGCAGGAAGTTGTACCCCTCCGGCAGTCCCTGGACATATGCCAGCGCCTGGTCGGTGTTGGTATAGAGGGGCTTGCCGTTCTGCAAGATCTGGTACAGGACGTTCTTGTCCCATTGATAACCGGCATCCGGCGCCGCATCGACGGTCTCTTCCACTGCCGGTTCACTGATGGACAGTTCTCCCCACCAACCGCCGTCGGTCTGCAGGACGGTGCCTTCCAGCACCGTATTATACCAGTCCAGCTCGCCCCCGGCCCCCAGGGTCAGAAAGTCCCGCACATAGTCGCTGATCGCCTGACGGAAGGCGGCGGTATCCTGCCAGTCGGACTTCCAGAAATCCTCATCGTCATGGGTGATCCACCGCCCCAGTGCGGTACCCAGGCTCCCCACCACCAGGGCAAAGCCCACCAGCAGAGCTACCAGGCCCGTCCAGGCCCGCAGCCTGGGATGCTTTTGTGGTTTTACCCGGACGACGCCAGGGGTCTCTTCCACTCCCTCTACGGCCTCCTGGATCTGGGAGGCTACATAGTATTCCAGATCCACCCCGGGATCATGGTTCGTGCCGTTCCATTTTGTATCCAATTCCCCACACCACCTTGATGTAATCTGGCTCTTTGGGATTGAGTTCCACTTTCTCCCGAATGCGGCGGATATGCACCATCACAGTGTTCTCACAGGCGTAGGCGGTCTCCTCTCCCCACACCCGACGGTAGATCTCCTCTGCCGGGAACACCCGGCCGGGGTTGCGCATGAGAAGCTCTACGATCTTCGTCTCTGTAGCCGTGAGGCGCACCGGCTCTCCATCGGCGGTGAGCTGGCGGCTTTCCGGGTCGTAGGTGAGGCGTCCGTTCACCAGTCCCCCCGCCCGTTCCTGGGCGTGGACATCTCCCAGCTGGGTGTAGCGGCGCAGCTGGCTTTTCACCCGTGCCAGGAGCTCCTGGGGATTGAAGGGCTTGGTGACATAGTCATCCGCTCCCATGGAAAGACCCAGGATCTTATCAGAATCCTCACTTTTTGCAGAGAGCACGATCACCGGCAGGTTCCGCTTCTCCCGGATGCGCATCAGGGCGGACAGGCCATCCAGCCGGGGCATCATCACATCGATGAGGATCAGCTTCACCGCCGGGTCCAGGCACAGGTCCATGGCCTGAAGGCCGTCGTAGGCCTTGAGACACCGGTAGCCTTCCCGCTCCAGCGTGATGGCGATGGCGCCCACAATTTCGGCGTCGTCGTCCACCACCAGAATGCATTCGTTCATGTTGCTTCCCTCCTTGAGCCAAGGTCAGTATCCCACGGAAATCTTACAGCAACGTCAGGAAAATCCTTACGGTTTTCTTACAAAATCATAGGATGTCATTCTTTTCTCTGCTTGTAGTCCGCTGCCAGCAAACGGCTGCTTGCCAGCGTTTTGTGAAATCAATGTTGCTTCTTGAGTGTATCAAAAGCATCTTCGCAATACAAGTGGAGCCCAGGTCCCCAGTGCCAGCAATTCCTGCTTTTGTTTCCATCAAAAATCGTTTCCCATAAACATTGGCCTAACGAAGTCCACTCAAAAAGCGAGAAATTTTCAAAATAAAAAGTCACCGAAAACCTAATGTTTTCGGTGACTTTTTGGTACGCCCGGCTGGATTCGAACCAGTGGCCTACAGAGTCGGAGTCATCAGGCGGTCAAATGGGAAACCGTTGGGCCCCAGCGGTTTTGTAGGGTTTGGACAGATTTGCAGAGAATTACAGGAAATCCCTGGAGGCATTGCGGTGCCATGTATTCGGGGATTTCTTCAATAGTAGTCA
>JBMNVU010000052.1:0-3245 GCA_050946975.1 Acutalibacter sp. | reverse complement strand
ACAAGTATGACTTTCAAAACGCCTACCCTGTATCAGATGAACAGGCATCGTTCCTCTCCCGGCGATTGGCTGTGGAAGGGCTTACAGGCTTCGGCGGCAACATGAAAAATTTGTACTTTGGCCAATACCGGGCTAAGAAATACCCCAAAGCCAAAACCTACAGCTATGTGTTCTCCCATGTCACCCCGGGCCGTCCCGATGATGAGATGATCCCGTTACGGAAGCATGACACTATGCTGGCATGGCATTCCTCGGAATTGTGGTATATGTTCGACTCCCTGCGGATGGGTAAGAACGGCGCCAGCAATGTGCCGCCCGTTCGCCCTTGGACGGACTACGACGTGGAGCTGGCCGATAAGATGAGCAGCTATTGGGCCAACTTTATGAAAACCGGTGACCCCAATGGCCCTGGCCTGCCCAACTGGCCTGCCAGTGATGAAAACTATGGCTGGATCGACTTGGGCGATGAAATTGTGGGGCATCAGGGCATGGAAGATTCCAAGGATCAGATGCTCTTCGAATATCTGATGGCACAGGAGGAAACGCCTAAGGAGTAAACCTCTAACGAGTAAACATTTAAAGTTGAGCAACCAAACGGCAAGGCTGGGGGCATCAAATATCAGAGACCGCACCTTAACTCTTAGAGTAAAGGTGCGGTTTTCAATGAAAGTATTATGACCATTTCAGAACAGGTAACAGGAAACAAAAACCGTTTTTTTAGGGGATTTTTGTTCGACTGTTCTAACTTGCAAGTTGTGCTTTCTGTACGGCTACACCCCCACCCTCCCCTGCATCTCGGCGCTGACCTCCCGCTTCTTCTCATCGAAGGCGTGGGTGTAAATGTCCAGCGTAGTAGAAACTTGCGAGTGCCCCAGTATCCCTGAAACCGTAGCCACATCCGCTCCGCCGGAGATCATCAGGCTGGCGGCGGTGTGCCGCAGGCTGTGGACGTTCAAATCCAGGGGCAGGCTGTGCTTTTTGAGAATCAACTTGAACCGCCAGGTAAAGGTGCTGGGAGTCATTGGTAAATCGGCCCCGTGGCGGCGGAAGATGTAGTCCTCCTGGATCAGTTCTCTGCCCTCGTGGAGTACCAACTCCCCTTGGCAGAAGGAGCGGTACTCTTTCAAGAGGCTTGCCATCTCCAGGGAGAAGTACACGTGTCGGTCTCCAGCGGCAGTCTTGGGTTCTTTGATAATGATGTTCTCTCCCGTGACCTTCACCACGTTCCGGCAGATGTGGATGGACTTCTCGGTGAAGTCCACGTCCTTCCACTTTAGCCCACAGCATTCCCCACGGCGCATCCCTGTGGCGATGATGAGTTTGAAATACGTCGTCCTGCTTGTCCCGGGCCAGAGTGGATTTTGCCAGCTTGCCAGGGGCAATGTGTCCCAGCCAGTAGGCGGTATACTCCGCTAGGGTAATGCTCTTATCTACTGGCAGGGGCTGGTTTTTGCACTGTCGCTCAAAGAGGGCGGCCTCTTCTTCCAGCCATTTTTCCTTGGCCTTTGGTGTTAACCCCTCTGGCGGGTGGACGGTCTTTTGCTGGGGCTTGCGGCGGTGGCCCTCCGGGTCATGGCCCATGGACACCACCAATAGGTAGCTATTTCCCCGTTTGCGGATGCTTGCCATGATAAAAAACCTCTTTCCTGTTAGGATTCCTTCTGTGGAGGCAACCACACACTACCCCACGTGCGGGTGGAAGTCCAGCCCAGTTTTTACTTTCTACCCTTTGGACAAGAGGGGAGAGCAAGGATTCCCGCAAGCCCCAGCGATGTACCTGGTTTTCAGAACCGGAACAGGGCTTCTTCCAATCTTTCGGCTGCCGCCTGCTTTAATTTCATCTGGGGATGGCAGTAAGTGCGCTCCAAGAAAGAGGTGTCCCCGTGGCCTGCCAACTCCGCCACAGTCTGCTTGTCCACCCCTTCATGGAGCATGGTGGAGACAAAATAGTGGCGAGGGGTATGCAGATGAAAAGAAGAGGGGAACCCCAGTTCACGGAAAATCTTCCGCAGATGCTTGGTAAAGGTATCGGGATGAATTGGCTCCCCCTGGGCGTTGGAGAACAGATAGGGGCTGACCTTCCGATGGTTCTCCCTGGCCATGCGCTTCTGGAAGTCATACAGGCTCCACAGCGTGCTGACCACGTAGTAGGAGATAGTCATGGACCGGCTGCGGCCATTTTTGGTAGGCCCCTCCACCACGCCTTTCCCCGGCACCACACTGCGGGAACGGGACACCACCAGGTTCCAGGTGTAGTGATCCACAAAGGAGAAGTCGCTCCACCGCAGAGCACACAGCTCTCCCCGGCGGCAGCCGGTGTAGATCGCCAGGACGTAGAAAGCGCGGTAGAGGATATGTTCCTCGGACAAAGCGTTGAGGAAGTACTGGGCCAGTTCATCCGTGGGGATGAACTGTTCCCTCCGCGCCGTGTCCGGCAGGTTAATCATCCGGGGGGTTCTTAGAAATAATCTCGTTGCGTTTGGCATCGCTGAGGGCGGCGGACACCACGGTCAGGTATTTCTGCACGGTGGCCTCCTGGATGGGCCTGCCCTGGTGGATGCGTTTTCTCAACTCAATCATCATGTTTTCCAGCGCCATGGGCCGCAGCTCCCCCAGCCTGATGGCTCCGATGTAGGGATAAACCCGCTCCAGCATCCGCCGGTAGCTGGCCAGGGTGCCGGGGGCGTACTTCACCTGCCGCTCCAACCACCGGGCGGCGTAGGCTTCAAAGGTGGTGTCCCGATCCTCGGCGAAACCGGACTTCACCAGGCGTTCCAGTTCCTCCGCTTCGTGGGCAACGTACTGCGGGATGCCCCTAGGCTTCACCGAATTTGGGACAGTGATGGTCTTGGCCTTGCAGATTTTCTTGCCGTTTGGCCGGTAGCCGTTGCTGATAGTGATTTTAAATTTTCGTTCAGATAGTTGTTTGACGCTTGCCAAATGTTTCTCTCCTTTCTTCAATCTTTAGCGCGATGTTTTGCGGTTTTGCGTAAGCAAAATGGAGGTTTTTCAAACCTCCAAGCAAAACTCGCCGAGGCAACGTCAGTTGCCTTGCTGCCAACGGAGGGCTTCTTCAAAGGAAATCATCCCGTTTGTCTTGCGGATTTCCTCGATGCACTGCCCTCGCAGTCGTGTTACATCCTGGGGGTCCACGCTGCAAACAGCGGCGAGAATGTTCTCTGTCACCGCCTGCTCTACCGCCATCTTGAACAGCAGCCGCCCCATGCGGTTTGAGCTCTCGTCCA
>JBMNVU010000051.1:0-3460 GCA_050946975.1 Acutalibacter sp. | reverse complement strand
TGCGGTGTGTTTCGGCATTGCGGTGCTGTGTGTGGTCACGGCAGCCTATCCCTTGGCAGGGGTCATTCTGTTTCTCGCAGGGTTGCTAGTTATCGTTTCACGGTATGATGTTTCACGGGGGGGGGGTCAGATTCTGACAGCAGATTCAGCCTTGTGCTGTTCCTGCTCTCTTTGGTGATCCACCTGGGGGTTGTGGCGGTGATCACCACCCCCATTGAGTCCGATTTCGGTCTGCAGTATGAGGCCTCCCAGCAGTTTGCCCGGGGGGATTTCAGCTTTCAGGATACGGTGTACTTCCAGCGCTGGGGATATCAGACTGGGCTGGTCATCTGGCAGGGAGTCCTGCTGAAGCTGTGGAACAACCCGCTGTTTCTCAGGTTGGTCAATTGCGTGGTTTCCGCTGGGACCAACGTGCTGGTGTACTGGATCGCCCGGGACTACTTTGAGGAGCGGGCGGCCAAGCTGGCCTCTTTGGCCTACGCCTTTTTCCTGTTTCCCGCCACCTTGGTGACGGTGCTGTGCAACAACATTCCTTCCGCGTTTTTCCTCTACCTCTGCCTGTACCTGGTGATGGGCAAACGCTTTGAACGCCGCCCACGGCTGCTGATCTACGCCCTGGCCGGGGTGAGCCTGTCCATTGCCAACGCTCTCCGGCCGGACGCTCCCTTAGTGCTGGTGCCGCTGCTGGCATACTTTGTGTTCCGGTTTCTCTCCCAGGCCAGCCTGAGGAACTTTTTGCAGTACCTGAGCAAATTTGCCGCTCTGTTTTTGACCTTTTTGGTGTTGAGCACGGCGTTGTCCGGCTTGGTTCAGATCACAGGAGTCAACAGCGCCGGGCTGAAAAACCACGATCCTCTCTGGGGGGTGGTGCTGGGTACCAACCCCGAGACCGGGGGGACCTACAATGACGAGGATGCTCAAGCCATCAACGCTCTGACCCAGCAGGGGATGACCCGGTCCCAGGCGGAGCTGGAGGTGATCTCCCAGCATCTCCATGCAGGCCCCGCAAAGCTGCTGGAGACCGGGGTCAGAAAGCTGAGGACCCTTTGGTGGGACAGCGCCCTGGGCTGGTCCCTGGGGAATCTGATGCGGGAGACGCCGGTGTTGTTTGCGTTTTTAGAGGAGCTGGACCGGGCCATGTTTACCTGCGCGCTGTTTTTGGCGGGGCTGGGGGCACTGGCGCTGTTTCGGCGGCCCCGGGAGGACTTTAAACTCTACCTGGTGCCCTTTGTGATCTTTGCCACCAGCTGTGTCTATTTGATTTTGGAGGTGCAGCCCCGGTATTGCTATGCGGGGCAGATCGCCGTGTTTATCCTCATGGCGGGAGGGGTGCAGGTGCTCACCTCTCTGTGGGAGACCGTCACCAAGGAGTGGCGGAAGCTGGCCCGGAGCCGGGAGCGCTTCCGGGAAGAGCGCAAAACAGAATAAAAGAACTGCTCAGAGCGTGGGCCCGTGCCGCTGCTCTGAGCAGTTTTCATTTCTGGAAAAAGAGGTATTCCCTCCGGTCCTCCAGGGTGAGGGACTGGGACGCCACGCCAAACACCTGGGCGGGGATCCCGCTGTCAAAGACCTCCTGGGCGTCCCCTTGGGCGGCGATCCGTCCCTTGTCCAGCACCACCACCCGATGGCTGTAGGAAAAGGCCAGGGGCAGGTCGTGGAGCACCATCACCACCGTCTTGCCCAGACGGTTCACCTGACGCACCAGGTCCAGCATCTCGTACTTCTGACCGATGTCCAGGTAGGTGGTGGGCTCGTCCAGGAAGAGCACCTCCGTGTCCTGGCACAGGGTCATGGCCAGGTACACCCGTTGACGCTCCCCGCCGGACAGCTGGGTCAGCTCCTTGTCCCCCAGAGCCAAGGTCCCAGTGACCTCCATGGCCCAGTGGATCTTGTCCCGGTCCTGTTGGGTGAGGCTGCGCCCAAAGCTCAAGTGGGGATACCGGCCATGGGCCACCAGCTGCTGCACCCGGATGGAGGGCACGTCCCGAGTCTGGGGCAGGATGGACACCAGCCGGGCGAACTCCTTCCGGTGAAACTGCCGGAGCTCTTTGCCGTTATAGAGCACCTCACCGGAAAGCAACGGCAGCAGCCCGCAGGCCGACCGGAGCAAGGTGGTCTTGCCGCAGCCGTTGGGGCCGATGAGGGAGGTGATCTTCCCCTGCTCCAGAGTCAGGGACACCTGGTCCAGCACTCGGTTTCCGGGGTATCCGGCGGTGACCTGTTTCAGCTCAATCACGGCGGCCGCCTCCTTCCCGTCGGCGGAGGATCCGCCAGAAAGGCTGCCCTACCCGCTGGGGATGGTGCCGCCGCTGTTTGACAATCAGGAACAGGAAGAAGGGACCTCCCAAGAAGGACAGGAGGATCCCCACAGGGATCTCATAGGGGGCAAAGAGCACCCGGCTGAGCAGGTCGCACAGGGTGACGAAGCTGGCCCCCAGCAGTATGGCCGCGGGGATCAGCACCCGGTGGCGGCCCTGGCCGAACAGCCGCCGGACGATGTGGGGCACCAGCAGCCCCACAAAGCTCACCAGGCCGGAGAAGCTCACCGCACTGCCCGCCAAGATGCAGGCCAGCAGGATCAGGGCGAAGCGGGTGGGCCCCACAGGCAGCCCCAGGCTGTGAGCGGTCTCCTCCCCCAGACAGAGGACGTCGATGGGCCGGGCCAGGAGAAAGGCCAGCACCAGGGCGGGGAGGATCATGATCCAGGCGGGGGAAATGTCCGAGAAGGAGACCCCGGCAAAGCCGCCGATCAAAAAGGTGCTGCCGTTGTAGAGGGTCTCTGGGAAGAACGTCTTGATGGTGTTGATCCCGGCGGTGAAGATGCTGCTCACCGCCACGCCGGCCAGGATGATGGTCAGCTTGCCGGCGCCGGCTCCGGCGGCCACAGCGTAGACGATCAGGGTGGCCAGCAGCGCTCCGAAAAAGGCCCCCAGGGGAGCGGTCCCGGCGTGGCCGGGGAAGAGGGCCAGAGCCAGGAAGGTGAAGAACCCGGCCCCGGCGTTGACGCCGATGACGTTGGGGGAGGCCAGGGGGTTGGAGAGCACCGCCTGGATCAGCATGCCGCTGACCGCCAGGGCGGAGCCGGAGAGCAGGGAGGCGCAGACCCGGGGCAGCCGGACGTGGAGGAGGATCCGGGCGTCGGCGGATTGGGCAGTGCCGGAGAGGACCTCCGAGAGGGCGGGGAACAACTGGATGGAGGTGGAACCCGCAGCCACCCCGGCCAAAGCGGAGAGGACCAGCAGGGCCAGCAGCAGCCCCAGACGGAGGGCCGTCTTAGGACTGGAACTGGTCGGGATAGAGGATTTTGGCGAGATACTCATAGCTTTCCCCCCACCGGTTGTTGGGCTTGTAGTGGAACAGGTCCTTGGGCAGCACCACGTAGCGGCCCTCCTTCACGGCGGTGAGCTCCGACCAGGCGGGGTTCTCCGCAATGAGAGAGTCCAAATAGTCCAGAGCTTTC
>JBMNVU010000050.1:0-3490 GCA_050946975.1 Acutalibacter sp. | reverse complement strand
AAGGCTCGCCGGAAGCAGTGCGCATGGCTACCCTGGTGTTTACCACCCTGCCCATCGTGTGCATTTACCCCTTCTTCCAGAAGTACTTTGTACAGGGCGTTATGATCGGCGCTGTGAAGGCGTGAGTGACCAAACTTGTCTTGAGCGGCCGGTTCCGGCTGTTTTAGAAAAATCCATATGAAAGGAAGGAAAACAGTAATGAAAAAGAGGATACTTGCTCTGTTGTTGGCAGGGGCCATGCTCCTGGGCATGACCGCTTGCAACGGTGGTGGAGGCGTCAGCTCCAGCGGTGCGGAGGACAGCGGGACTTCCGATGGCGCGAGCACCGGTGACACAGGGGATGAGGGGGACGCCAGTGCAGAAGACCTCCCCTGGTTGGAGTACGACATCATCATTGGTTACAGCACCCCCGCTACCACTTTGGATAACCCAAACGACGTGGTAAGCCCCTATGTGGAGGAGAAATTCCACATCCGCGTGGGTGAAGTCGCCCAGGTAGCCACCTCGGATATCCCCTTCCGGCAGATGCTGGCCACCCGTATCGCCGCTGGCAATGAACCGGATGTGTTCCTGGGCGGTTCGGAGAACGTGGCCTATGCCCTGAGCACTGGAAAATATGGCGACAATTTGGAAGAACAGATTGCCCAAATGGACAATTTAAACAAGTACATGGACCAGAGTATGTGGCCCCGCTTCACCACCGACGGCCAGCGTAAGCAGATCCCTCTGGTGATGGTGAACACATCCAACGAGGAGTTTACCTCCGATCCTTACAACCAGCCCTTTACCTCTTGGGCGCTGTGGACCCGGGAAGACTTGCTGGCGGCCTGCGGCTACTCGTTCACCCCCTTGGCGGAGATCGACGAGGAGTATTGCCAGAAGGGCGAGGTCCCTCCGGAAGAGGTATTCGCCATTGAGCCCGCCATCGACACCCCGGAAAAGCTGGCTGATTACCTCCAGCAGATCGCTGACCTGGGCATCAAGGTGGGCGACCGCGACCTGATCCCCATGAGTTTGATCAGTTGGTCCCAGTTCCATGTGGGAACCATGTTTGAAACCGGACACTGGGCCATTGAGGAAAGCGGCGAGATCAACGGCTTCCTGGGAGGCTCCGGCACCAAGGAGTACTACCAGTGGCTCAACGACCTGTACAACCGCGGCCTGTTGGACGCCGACTTCATCTCCCAGATGGACGACCAGCTCCAGCAGAAAGTTGCCAGCGGCTTGGTGGGTGTTGGCATGATGGTCCCCAATATGGCCACTGCTCGTGAGAGCCTGTTGGCTTCCAACCCCGAAGCGATGATCCGCTACATCCCCTGGCCCAAGCAGGAAGGAACTTCCGGCGGCAGCTTTGATATTTACGAATCTGGCTTCAACCGCGTGACTGTGTCCAACAGCTTTGAGGGCATTGACCGCCTGTGCGAGATGTGGGACTGGATGTACAGCGATGAAGGCTTGGACATTCTGACTTGGGGCCCCGAGGGCACCGGTATCTGGGAGTATGCCGACGACGGCACCACCAAAGTCTTTGTGGACCCCGAAACAGAGGAAGATTGCCTGGGTGGCATCATCGGTGAAAAGGGCGCTGACTACTACGGCCTGTATGAGTGGACCGGAGGCTATTTCCCCTTCATGTCTGAGATTGCTATTTGTTCGCCTGCCATGAGCAACTACAACCCCATGTCCTACCTGCGCAGTTATCCGGCGGAGCCCGATATCTACAAAGTGAACCAGAGTTACTGTTATACCGGCGGCTACAACTTTGACGGTACCGCCAGCTATGGCGACGGTACCGACGATGTGGCAGTTGTCAACAATTACTATTGGGCTGACTGGGCGGAAACGGATTGCGCCAAGGTGGTCACTTGTTCCCCCGAGGAGTTTGACGCGGTGTTTGACGAGGCCCAGCAGAACTTCTATAAGGAAACGGATTACGAGAACGCCCAAGCGCGTATGGAAACCTGGTTTGAGGAGAACACCGGTTGGACCCCCCAAGGTTAATTTGCTGATTGTGCGATCTTTTTTCAAAAAACCCTTTAAAAACGTGGAATAAGCGATCAAGTTTTAGGATGGACCGGTGAAGGGAACGCGGCGCCCTTTTCGCAAAGTTAAACTCAGAGAGGATTGCTTGCGAAAAGGATGCCGCTTCCTTTTGAGGACCGACCGCAAATTTGTTCAGACTGTGGAGGGTGCGGTTCCCCATCCTGGCCAAGGCTTTTGGGGAAAAAGGCGCCCCGTGGACAGAAACTACCTGTATAGAAAAGAGGTTTGTCATGGAAACAAAAGACCGTGTCGCTTTGTGGCAGGGGGAGGCGGCCATCCCCACCTATGAGCCGGAACCGGCAGAAAAGCTGCCCATGTTCTACGAGCTGCGCAACTATCAGAACACCAAGGGGGACATTTATCCCCTGGCTGCCACCGAAAAGATCCGCAATGAGAAAACTCCCCACACCTACCAGGCGGTCAGCCTGGAAAACCAGTACGTAAAAACCACTGTGTTGCCGGAGCTTGGCGGCCGTGTCTATGAAGGGCTGGATAAGACCGACGGTTACGACTTTGTCTACAAAAACCGGGTGATCAAACCTGCCCTGATCGGCCTGTGCGGCCCGTGGGTGTCCGGCGGGATCGAGTTCAACTGGCCTCAGCACCACCGCCCTACCACTTACCTGCCGGTGAGCTCCCAGGTGGAAGAGAACCCTGACGGCAGCAAAACCGTGTGGATGGGGGAGATCGAGCCCAAAGACGGCACCAAGGGCATGGTGGGCATCACCCTCTACCCGGGGCGTTCCTACATCCAGGCCAAAGTGCGCCTTTACAACAAGACTCCGGAAGTGAAAAACTTCCACTGGTGGGCCAATTTGGCGGTGTCTGTCAACGATGATTACCAGCTGATCTTCCCACCGGATATCGATTACATCACCTTCCACTATAAAACCTGCGTTTCCCGGTTCCCTGTGGTTAAAGGGGAGTTTGCCGGGGCGGATTTCGGTTCGGGCCGGGATGTAAGCTGGGTGAAAAACGTCCATGCGCCGGGCTCCTTCTTCATTTTCAATTCCAACTATGGCTTCATGGCCGGATACGACCACGGCAAGGAGATGGGCACAGTGCACATTGCCGACCGGCACATCTCCCCCGGGAAGAAGTTCTTCACCTGGGGCAATGGGGAGTTTGGGGATGTGTGGCAGCAAAACCTCACCGATGAGGACGGCCCCTACATTGAGATCATGACTGGTTGCTATACCGACAACCAGCCGGACTTTACCTGGATGCAGCCCTACGAAACGAAAACCTTTGAACAGTACTGGTACCCCTTGCGGGAGATGCCCTACCTGAAAAATGCCGGGTTAGAGGGCGCCGTCAGCCTGGACCTCCAGGGAAGCAAGGCGCTGTTGGCCTTCAATGCCACGGCGGATCAGCCTGGGGCCAGGTATGAGCTGTGGGAGGGGGAAACATTGCTGGCCAGTGGGACCATCCATATCGCCCCAGACCA
>JBMNVU010000049.1:0-3578 GCA_050946975.1 Acutalibacter sp. | reverse complement strand
CTACCGTTCTGGAGGTGGCTGGTTATCAGGAAGGGGATAATCTGGCCCTGCTTTCTACAGGGCAACAGGAGGAAGATCTGGAAGAGCAACTGCCCTATGTGCAGGAAGCCACCATTTCCCGCCATTTTCCCAGCACCCTGGAGATCCACATTACCGCTGCCCAAAAGGCAGCCTGTATCTCCAGCGGCGGGCAATGGTATACGGTCAGCTATCGTGGGAAGATCCTGGAGCAGTCGGAAAGCCCCCAGGAAGGCGTGATGCAAGTGACCGGCCTTACCCTTACCGACCCTGTGGTTGGGGAGATGGTACAGGTCCAGGGGGATTCGGCTTCCCAACCGGAGGAAAGCTCTTCTGAAAGCCAAGAAGAGGGGCAGGACCAAACCCAATTGCAGGATGACGCCCATCAAACAGCTTTTTCCACCATCCTTGCCAAGCTGGAGGAATGGGGTGCCGCTGGGGAGTTCACTTCCCTGGACCTGACGGACTTGTATAACATCACCATGACCTATCAGGGCCGGGTAGAGTTCCAGTTGGGCAGCACGATTGGCTTGGAGAGCAAATTGCAGTCCGGGTATGCCCTGGTCACAGAGCAGCTGGATGAAAACGACACCGGCACCTTGAACCTGACCTTGGTGGCAGAGGTGGGGAAAGCCTACTTTACACCCACCAACCAAGCGCCTAGTGCCACCACCTCTTCTGCCAGCGGGGATACCGATGACGGGGATGCAGGGGACGGCACTGGGGAGAGCGATCCCACCAGTAGTTCGTCGGAGGACGGGGACGATACCTCCAGCGCTGGGGAAGACACCAGTGGTGAGGACGGCACCGATGAGGAAAGCTCTCAAGATGAGGATTCCTCTTCCCAGGATGAAGGCCGAGGAGGGAACATACCAGATACGATTTTCACCGGTTGACGCCTGCCGAAACAGCCTGTTTTTTTCTCGGGAAAGCGCCGCTGCTTGTGGATTTTTCCGGCAAGGGGCAAGGGAATGGAAAACTTTTTGCTTTACAGCGGCTTTTTTCAAGAATTTCCTTGAAATTTTCCTGAAAAAGTGATAGATTATACCATGTAACATTTTAGAAAAAATTCGTGTAATGCCAACGGCTTTACATCCAGTATAAGCGATAAGGTCGCGAGATCGTTAGAAAAGCCAAGGAGGAACTGAAAGATGCCTTTTGAAGTTGATAACCTGCTGAATGAAACTCCTCAGACAATAAAAGTAGTCGGCGTGGGCGGCGGCGGCGGCAATGCCGTCAACCGGATCGCCAGCGCCGGTGTGCGCAGCGTGGAACTGGTGTGCATGAACACTGATAAACAGGCCCTGCAGCGCTCTCAGGCCTCTGTGAAGATCCAGATCGGCGAAAAGCTGACCCAGGGCCGTGGCGCAGGCTCCAAGCCGGAGATCGGCGAGAAGGCTGCGGAAGAGAGCCGCGAAACCATTGCCAATGTGCTCAAGGACGCCGATATGGTGTTCATCACTGCCGGTATGGGCGGTGGTACCGGCACCGGCGCCGCTCCCAAGGTGGCCCAGATCGCTCGTGAACAGGGCGCCCTTACCGTGGGCATCGTAACCAAGCCCTTTGCCTTTGAAGGCCGCCGCCGGATGGAGCAGGCTGAAAAGGGTATTGCTGCTCTGCGGGAGCAGGTGGATTCCCTGGTGGTCATCCCCAACGAGCGCTTGAAGCTGGTCAGCGAGGAGCGCATTACCTTGGCAAACGCCTTCATCGTGGCTGACGACGTGCTGCGTCAGGGCGTGCAGAGCATCTCCGATTTGATCCAGCTGCCCGGTATCGTCAACCTGGACTTTGAGGACGTGAAGTCCGTTATGCAGAACGCAGGCTATGCCCACATGGGTGTGGGCCACGCCAGCGGCAAGGATAAGGCCGAGCAGGCTGCCATGGCTGCTATCTCCAGCCCCCTGCTGGAAACCAAGATTGCCGGCGCCAGAGGCGTGATCATCAATATCACTTCCTCTCCCGACATTGCGCTGGACGAAATCGACACCGCTTCTCAGATCGTCACCGAGCGTGCCCACGAGGATGCCAACATCATTTGGGGCGCCACCTTTGACGAGAACATGGAGGATGAGATGTCCGTCACTGTGATCGCCACTGGGTTCCAGGGTACCGAAGCCGACAAGTCCAAGGCTGCTCTGGATATGGATATGGACCTGGATGACGATGACTATCTGGATGCCACTCCTACCACGCCGGTGAGCACCTCCCGGTCTTCTCGCTCTCAGGAGCCTCGGGTGGATCCCGCTGTGATCGATGATGACGATACCTTTACCGATATCATGTCCATCTTCAACCGGAAATAAGTTGGCAGCTGCCACCGAATAACACGATCTGTTCAAAAAGGGATCCGCCACTGCGGACTCCCTTTTTTTACGAAGAAAACTATTAGGGAGGACTACCTATGAGCAACTGGATCGATGGCGTACATCACATTGCGTTAAAGCCCACTGTGGAACAGTATGATAAGACAGTGGAGTTCTACACCCAGCTGTTGGGTTTTGAGGTGAAACGCAGCTGGGGTGACCCCCAGCACCCCTGTATGATGGTTTCCTGCGGGGACAACTCCTGTATGGAGATCTTGAACGGGGAAGCTGCCGCTGTCCCCACCGGCTCCCTGGATCACCTGGCCTTTGCCACCACCAAGGTGGACGAGCTGGTGGAGCGGGTGCGCCAGGCAGGGTATGAGATCACTGTGGAGCCCAAGGACTTGGAACTGGCAGGCAGCCCCATCCGCATTGCTTTTTGCCGCGGGCCCATGGGCGAAACCTTGGAATTCTTCTGGGAGAAGTGAGTATGGCAGAAGAAGTGCGTATCCATACAGAGGATTTGAAGACCGTGGCGCCCACCCTGCGGGCTGGGCAGCGGGTACTGCTTTCCGGGGTGTGTTACACTTCCCGGGATGCTGCCCACAAACGCATCACGGAGATGCTGGACCGAGGGGAGAAGCCTCCCTATGAGCTGGACGGGGCAGCCATTTACTACGCAGGCCCCACCCCGGCCCCAGAGGGATTGCCCATCGGTTCCTGCGGGCCTACCACCAGCGGCCGCATGGATCCCTACACCCCCCGCTTTTTGGACTTGGGGTTAAAGTGTATGATCGGCAAGGGCAAGCGTAGCCCAGAGGTCATCGAGGCCATGAAGCGCAATGGAGCGGTGTACTTGTGTGCCATTGGCGGGGCTGGCGCGTTGGCGGCCCAGTGCATTGAGAGCGCGGAAGTGATCGCCTTTGAAGACTTGGGGTGTGAGTCGGTAAAACGGCTGGTGCTAAAAGATTTCCCCTTGATTGTGGCCATTGACAGCACGGGGGACAGCATTGTAAAATAAGGCTTTCCGGGAGATGTCCGGAAAACCGGATATCTCATAGAAGGGAAGTCGTGCTATGTTCCATACGATTATGAAAGCCTTTGTCCCCGGTTACGGGGAAAAGGATGAACCCCAGGTGAGGGAAAAGAGCGGGAAGGTGGCTGGCGCCATTGGGATTGCCACCAACTTTTTGCTGTTTGCTATTAAGCTGGTGGCCGGGCTGCTTTCCGGCAGTGTGGCCGTGATGGCCGATGCCG
>JBMNVU010000048.1:0-3742 GCA_050946975.1 Acutalibacter sp. | reverse complement strand
TGCCGGGGCCGCCGGTGGCAAGGATGATGTCAGACTCGGCCATCAGGGTGTTGGTCAGCTCCAGGTTGGGAACGTCGATCCAGCCGATGATGCCGTCGGGAGCGCCAGCCTTCACAGCGGCCTCCAGCACAACCTTGGCAGCGGCGATGGTGCACTTCTTTGCACGGGGATGGGGGCTGATGATGATGCCATTGCGGGTCTTCAGGGAGATCAGAGTCTTGAAGATAGCGGTGGAGGTGGGGTTGGTGGTGGGGATAACGGCGCCCACAACACCGATGGGCTCGGCAATCTTCTTGGTGCCGTATGCCTTGTCCTCTTCGATGACACCGCAGGTCTTGGTCTCCTTATAGGTGTTGTAGATATACTCGGCAGCGTAGTGGTTCTTGATGACCTTGTCCTCTACGCAGCCCATGCCGGTCTCTTCCACAGCCATCTTTGCCAGCGGGATACGCTGGAGGTTGGCAGCCATTGCCGCAGCGCGGAAGATCTTGTCCACCTGCTCCTGAGTGTAGGTGGCGAAAAGCTTCTGGGCTTCGCGTACCCGGGCAAGCATTCTCTCGAATGATTCCGCGTTGTCCACGATCTCATAAGACATTTTTGTGTTCATGAAATGATCCATCCTTTTTTATTTATTTTGTGCTGAATCGTTCCTTTAAATGGTTGGACAGAATGGCCAGGGACACCGCCATGTTTTCGTTCTGCACAAGTATCCCCTCGGGTACTTCCAAGTGAACATTGGAGAAGTTCCACACGGCTAGTATACCACTTTTGATAAGCAAGCTGCAGACCGCTTGGGCATGTTCCCCAGGCACGGTGATGATGCCAATGCGCACCTTCATCCGTTGGCACAGGTCCTCCAACCGGTCCATGGGGAGAATCATCTTGCCCCCCACTTCAGTGTTTGCTTTCAGGGGATCCGTGTCAAACCCGGCCACAATGTTCAGGCCATACTCCACAAAGCCTTCATAGGCAAGCAGTGCCTTTCCCAACTGCCCGGCGCCCACCAGCACGGCGTCCTGGGTGTTGTCATATCCCAAAAAGGTCTCCAGCTCTTGGATGAGGCCCTCGCGCACATAGCCCACTTTGGGCCTGCCAGAGCTGCTGATGGAGGCAAGGTCTTTCCTCACCACCACATGGTTCATGTCCAGCGCTTCTGCAATTGCCGTTGCCGAGATGTACTTCGCGGCACCCTGCATGTTTTTGAGATAGCTCAAATAAGTCGGGAGCCGCTGCAGGGTCTGCTTGGAAACACTTCGGCTTGGCACTTTCCTCACCTCTTTCCCCTGACTTTGACAATATTTTAACAGAATCCTCGGAGCTTGTAAATTGACAGGAATCACGTATCGCTATCAAATTAGCGATATAATTTGTACACTTTGTCCTTTCCCCAAATTCTGTGGAAAACCATGGTTAAGACCGCCGAAAACCGCCCGAATTTTACGAGATTTTTACACAGTTTCCCGGATTTATTTGTCTCTATTTTAGTATATTCCTTTTCCGAAAGCAAGAGGAATTTCAAAAAAGAATGGGCAGTTCCCGGATTTTTCCGAAAACCGCCCCTCCTATAGACAATATTAACCAAAGCCCTTTTGAACCGCCTTTTGGAACAATTCCCAGGAGCAAAGGCCCTCCTTCTGCCAACGGCAGCCTCCACAGACAGAGTGATACCCGTCCTGGGTCACCGTTTTCAGCAGCCGCCCCACTTGGTCAAAACAAAGTTCCTGGCCCGAAGACAGGCCCACCGCCGCCAGCGCTGCCTGGTCCCGGCGAAGGACATCCTCCGTTCCCAAAGAGCAGCCCACCTCTGTCCGGTTGGGACAAGCGTCACAGAGAACGTCCCCCTCCTGGCACAGGGTAAACGGCTCTCCCCGTTCCAAGGAAACCAGCGTTTCCTGCATCCTGGCCACAAAGCTCTCGTCATAACCCCGCCCTTGAAACAAGGTGGCGCAGAACAGATGGTGTCCCCGCAGGCGCATCATGCTTCCGTCACCAGTTTGGACTTTTTCAGGCTGTACAGGACAGCCTGGGCAGCGAAGTAACCCACCACCACCGAGATCACGTCCTTGATAAAGTAAGGCGCGCAGGCTGTCAAAAATGCTTGGGGCAGAGAAGTGGACATCACCAAAGAAAACTGAACCGCTCCGCACAAGTCGCAGACCACCAGGCCCACCAGGCCCAGCAGCAGGGCAAGCCACTTTTTCCCCTGCTGAGCCCCCAGGCCGCAGAGCAGACTCATCAGGAAGAACCCCCACAGAAAGCCGCCAGTCACCCCAGCAAAGGATCCCACGCCTCCGCTGAACCCGGCAAACACCGGCAACCCCACAGCACCTAAAGCCAGGTACACCGCCAGGGCCAGGCCGCCCATCTGGACGCCCAGCACATAGCCGCACAGCGCCACAGCAAAGGTCTGCAGAGTCACGGGGACACCTGTGGGCAGAGGGATGGAAATCTGGGACAGCACCGCCATTACCGCGGCGAACACCCCCACCATCACCATCTTATGCAGCCGGTTTTTACACTGAATTCTCATTGGTATCTCTCCTTTGATCTATTTTTCGTTGCCGTGAGCACTACGCATCTTCCCGACGCAGACGCTCCAAAAAGTCCTTCTTGATGTTCACTTCTCCGGCGGAGAACAGCTTCTCTTCCCCATTGGGCAGACGCACCTGAAGCCGGGCTTCATCGTCCACGCCCAGGACCAGGCCCTCTTGAACCGTGTCCGCCTGGGTAAACGTGACCTCTATCCCGGTGAGCAGAGACCGTTTCCGGTAATCGTCCATGAACGTGCGCTGGGTCAAGTGGTCATAAAACCCGAAAAACTGGTTGAGGATCTCCGCGGCCAGCCGAACTCGCACCCCCGCCGGGACCTCTCCCTGATAGAGCGCTCCGGCCACGTCCCGGATTTCCGGGGCAAAGCCTCCCGGAGGCTCCTGGATATTGACCCCAATACCCACAATGGCGTAATGCAGGCCGCTGTTTTCAAAGTCCACCGAGGCCTCTGTCAGGATGCCGCACACCTTACGGCCTTGGAGATAGACATCATTGACCCACTTGATCATGGCGTGACGGCCCGTGACGCTGTCAATGGCCTCCGCCACCGCCACGGCGGCCGCTGTGGTAATGCACAGGGATTCCTCCGCTGAGAACTTGGGCCTCAGCAGCACGCTGATATACAGCCCCGTTCCCTTGGGGGACAGGAAGGTCCGGCCAAGCCGTCCCTTCCCCTGGGTCTGCTGCTGGGCAATCAGGGCCATCCCTTCGGCACCCCCTTGTTCGGCAATGGCCTTGAGCACCGTATTGGTGGACGTGACCGTATCCCTAACATCAATGGCGCATCCCCTGGCCGAGCCGGTGAGCAGCCGCCTCACCCCCTGGGGAGTCAAGGCATTCTCTGACGAGATCAGCCGATACCCCCGGTTGGTGGCCGCTTGTATCTCATAACCATCTTCCCGCAGCCGCTGAACCGCTTTCCACACGGAGTTCCGGCTGATGCCCAGCCGCTGGGCCATCTCCTCCCCCGAGAGTGGACCGCTGGCCTCTTCCAGCAGCTCCAATATCTGCTCTGTACCGTTCATGGAACCTCTCCTTTCCCATTTCCTGCTTTCAGGGTATCACGGGCACGCCAGATTGTCAACCTATCTCTTTTTAAAAGGGTGACAATCTAGGTTTGGAAAGCGGGCCACTCTTTCCAGCCGCACCTGAACCCAATTTCCAACCACTTTGGAAGGCGCCGCCCACACAG
>JBMNVU010000047.1:0-5092 GCA_050946975.1 Acutalibacter sp. | reverse complement strand
TCTACACCATCCCCAACTTCCAGAACCCCTCCGGCATCACCATGAGCCTGGAAAAGCGGAAGAAGGTCTATGAGCTGTGCCGCGATCACAACGTCATCATCCTGGAGGACAACCCCTATGGCGATCTGCGCTTTGCCGGGGAGGACGTGCCCTCCATCAAGTCCCTGGATACCGAGGGCGTGGTGATGTACGCTGGATCCTTCTCCAAGGTGATCTCTCCCGGCATGCGGGTGGGCTATGCCATTGGACCCAAGGCTGTGATCCAGAAGATGGTGGTCTGTAAACAGGGCGAGGATGTCCACTCCAATATGTGGGCCCAGATTGTCTGCCACCGCTTCATGACCCAGTACGACTATGAGGCTCACTTGAAGAACCTCCGGGCCATCTACCGCCGGAAGAGTTCCGTGCTGCTGGATGCCATGGAGAAGTACTTCAAGCCTGTGGGCATCACCTGGAGCCCCTTTGAGGGCGGCTTGTTCGCCTGGTGCACCCTGCCCCAGGGCGTGGATATGTTGGACTTTGTAAAGCGCGGCATGGCGAAGAAGGTGTGCGTGGTGCCCGGCACTGCGTTCCTCACCGATGAGACAGCGCCCTGCAATTCCTTCCGAATCAACTTCTCCACCCCCACCGATGAGCAGCTCACCGAGGGTATCCGGCTCTTGGCGGAGACGCTGCAGGAAATGACAAAATAAAATGAAAACCAACGGAAACAGCGGAAAAGAAGGAGAAACAGTATGGATACTCAGCAGAAAAAGCGGGTTCTCAGTTTGATCCAGCCCACGGGCACTTTTACCCTGGGAAATTACCTGGGCGCCCTGAAGAATTTTATCCGGCTGCAGGATGACTACGACTGTGTTTACGGCTTGGCGGATCTCCATGCCATCACGGTACGTCAAGATCCCGGCCAGTTCCGGAAGAACACCCTGTCCGCCTACGCGCTGATGCTGGCCATGGGCATTGACCTGGAAAAGTCCGTTTTCTTCATCCAGAGCCAGGTGCCGGAGCACGCACAGCTGGCCTGGGTGCTCAACTGCTACACCCAGTTTGGAGAGTTGTCCCGCATGACCCAGTTCAAGGACAAATCCGCCAAACACGCCGACAATATCAATGCGGGCTTGTTCACCTATCCCTGCCTGATGGCGGCGGATATCCTGCTGTACCAGGCGGATTATGTGCCGGTGGGAGCGGACCAGAAGCAGCATCTGGAGCTGACCCGGAACATTGCCGAGCGCTTCAACGGCCTGTACAGTCCCACCTTCACCGTGCCGGAACCCATCATCCCCAAACACGGAGCCAGGATCATGTCCCTGCAGGATCCCACCAAGAAGATGTCCAAGTCCGATGAAAACGTCAACGGATTTATCACCGTGCTGGACGACCCGGACACCATTCTGCGGAAGTTCAAGCGTGCCGTCACCGACAGCGATGCCACCGTGCACTTTGATCCCGAGAACAAGGCCGGTGTGTCCAACCTGATGGCCATTTACTCCACCATCACTGGCAAGACCATGGAGGAGATCGAGCAGGAGTTTGAGGGCAAGGGTTACGGTGACTTCAAGCCTGCGGTGGCAGAGGTGGTCATTGAGGAATTGCGTCCCATCCAGGAGGAGTATAACAAGCTTATCGCGGATAAGGCCTATTTGGAGCAGTGCTATAAGGACAACGCTCCCAAGGCGGAGCGCATTGCCCGGAAGACTCTGCAGAAGGTCATGAAAAAGGTGGGATACCTGCCCCTGTAAACCAGATGGAGCAAAGGGGAGAGGTTTCCTTTCACCGTCCGAGGGAGTCCGGGGCTCGAGATTCCCTGGATGAAACCCGGTGGAGGCCGGAGACCGTTACAAGGGCTGCAGCGGCTTGAAGACGTGCAGCTGGTGTCTTTGCAAAGCGGTGTTTTGCGGCACAGAATCAAAGTGTGGTCCTGTGCTTCGAAGAAATCGGTAGGAGCTCCCCGGGCTCCCGTAAGATAGCAAAAGACCCGCAAGCCATAGGCTTGCGGGTCTTTTGTTATCCAAAAAGGAGTTTATTTGTCGATGTACTCCCGCACATAGAAGTCAGCGCCCAGGCGCTCGCAGAGATGGCGGCAGGCGTCAATCTCCTCCTTGTCCATGGTGCTGACCACGGTCATGCGCACATGGGGGACATTGAGCACCGCGGCGGCGGTGAAGCGGAGGATGGCGGGCAGAGCGTCCAGACCAAACTGGCTGTGGCAGATGGCGTCATACCCTTCGGGGGTGCTGGCGTTGAGGCTGACGGAGACAGCATCCACCCGGCCATCCAGTTCCAAAGCGGCGTTGCGGCCGGTGATCAGGTCAGCCAAGCCGTTGGTGTTGATGCGGATAAAGTGGGATCCATGAGTCTTGATCTGATCGCACAGCCACATCATATCATCCCACCGGCAGGCGGGTTCGCCGTATCCGCAGAACACGATCTCGTTGTAGCGGTTCAGGTCGTGGCCCTGAAGCTCGGTCCAGATTTCCTCCTTGGTGGGCTCGCCGCCCTGGTACCACAGGTTGTCCGCGTACAGACTGCCGGAGCTGTTTTGCCGCAGGCAGAAGTCGCAGTTGTTGCAGCACTGGTTGGTCATGTTCACATAGAGATTCTTTTCGTATTGATAGGTGATGGCTGCGCCGTACTTGTTTTGTTCCATACTTGAAAAATCCTTTCTCACACAATCCCAAACAATTTGCAGGTATTTTCCGCGGCGATGTCCAAGACCGCCTGGGGATCCATTCCCCGCAGTTCTCCAATTTTCTCCGCGACAAAGGCGATGAGGGAGGAGTCGTTCCGCTTCCCCCGGCAGGGCACAGGTGCCATGTAGGGAGCGTCAGTCTCCAGCAGCAGCCGCTCCAGAGGAAGCTTTTGTGCCACCTCCACAGCATGGCGGGCGTTTTTAAAGGTGACCACGCCCCCCAAGCCGATATACATCCCCAAGCCGAGAATCTCCTTGGCAGTCTCCCAACTGCCGGAGAAACAGTGGACCACCCCGGCGGGTTTGTACTTCTTCAGAAACTCCAGGGTGTCCCCATGGGCTTCCCGGTCGTGGATCACCACCGGCAGCGCCAGCTCTTCAGCCAGCTCCAGCTGAGCGGCAAAGACCTCCTGCTGCCGGTCCTTGGGGCATTCGTCCAGCCAGTGGTAGTCCAGGCCGATCTCACCAATGGCCACCACTTTCGGTTCTTTCAGCAGAGTCCGCAGCTGGTCCAGCCAATCTTCCGGCAGCTCTCTGGCACATTCCGGGTGGATCCCCATCCCGCCGTAGATGTAATCGTACCGGCGGGTGAGTTCCAGAGTGGTGCGGCAGCTGGCCAAATCCGATCCCATATTGAGGATCCCCACCACGCCCTTTTCCGGAAGCACCCAACCCAACAGCTGCTCCCGGTCCTGGTCAAACTGGGAGTCGTCGTAGTGGGCATGGGAGTCAAAAATGTTTCTCAATCGCGTGGAGGGGTGCTCCACGCCGTTCTTTCCGTTTTCCATACTATTTCAGCAAGTCCTCCTTGGAGAAACCCTCTCCTGCTGGGATGGTCCAAAGCATCCCCAGGGTGCAAGGGCTCTCAGAACTCCGGGAAAACCTCCCTCAGCAAAGTTTCGCGCCGGCAGGGATGCTGTCATCTACAATCATCAGATGCAGGCACTCCTCGCCCTTCTCGGTGTGCACTGCAGAGAGCAGCATGCCGCAGCTTTCCAGGCCCATCATCTTGCGGGGAGGCAGATTGACAATGGCCACCAAGGTCTTGCCCACCAGATCTTCCGGCTCATACCACTTGTGGATGCCGGAGAGAATCTGCCGGTCCGTGCCGGTGCCGTCGTCCAGGGTGAAGCGCAGCAGCTTCTGACTCTTCTTCACCGCTTCGCAGGCCTTGACCTTCACCGCGCGGAAGTCGCACTTGCAGAAGGTGTCAAAATCCACCTGCTCGGTGAGCTGGGGTTCCACTTCGATCTCCGGCTGAGGCTTGCGGGCCTCTTCCATGGCGGTGACCTTGTCCATGACCTCGTTGACGTCCAGGCGGGCAAA
Source organism: Acutalibacter sp. (assembly GCA_050946975.1). Lineage (GTDB taxonomy): Bacteria > Bacillota > Clostridia > Oscillospirales > Acutalibacteraceae > Acutalibacter. Next base: position 1,077 of record JBMNVU010000047.1, on the reverse strand, counting down.
GAGGATCTCCGGCTTGTCCGTGACCTTGTTCCCGCTGGGATAGAGGCCGGTCTTGGTCAGGTCGTCCCAATCACGAGGCTGGGTGTTCAACTGCTGGAAGATCTTCTCCGCGGTTTCGGGCATATAGGCCTTCAGCAGGCTGGCGCCCAAAGTGACGCAGTCCACCAGGTTGTACAGCACCGTGGCCAGGCGGGGCTTGGTCTCCTCGGACTTGGCCAGCACCCAGGGCATGGTCTCGTCAATATATTTGTTGCAGCGCTTAAACAGGGTGAAGATCTCAGTGATGGCGTCGGCCACCTTCAGATCGGCCATCTTAGCGGTGACCTTATCCCGGCAGGCGGCGGCCACAGCCTTCAGGTCGTCGTCCACAGCCTCGGTTACGCCGGTGTTCTCCACCACGCCGTCAAAGTACTTGTTGCTCATGGAGATGGTCCGGTTCACCAGGTTGCCCAGGGTGTTGGCCAGATCGGAATTGGTCCGCTCACACACCAGCTCCCAGGTCAGGTTGCCGTCGTTGTCGTAGGGCATCTCGTGGAGGAGGAAGTACCGCACTGCGTCCACACCGAACATGTCTACCAAATCGTCGGCGTAGATGATGTTGCCCTTGGATTTGCTCATCTTGCCGCCGTTCATCAGCAGCCAGGGGTGACCGAACACCTGCTTTGGCAGGGGCAGGTCCAGAGCCATCAGGAAGATGGGCCAGTAGATGGTGTGGAAGCGGATGATGTCCTTGCCGATCAGGTGCAGGTCGGCGGGCCACAGCTTGTGGAACTGCTTGGTGCTCTCCTCACCGCAGTGATAGCCGATGCCGGTGATATAGTTGGTCAGAGCGTCCAGCCAGACGTAAACCACATGCTTGGGATCAAAGTCCACAGGGATGCCCCATTTGAAGGAGGTCCGGGACACGCACAGATCCTGGAGGCCGGGCAGCAGGAAGTTGTTCATCATCTCATTTTTCCGAGCCACGGGCTGGATGAACTCCGGATGGGAGTTGATGTGGTCAATGAGCCGCTGGGCGTACTTGCTCATCTTGAAGAAGTAGGCCTCCTCTTTGGCGGGATGCACTTCCCGGCCGCA
>JBMNVU010000046.1:0-6435 GCA_050946975.1 Acutalibacter sp. | reverse complement strand
ACAGGGCGGCCACTTGGCCGCCCGAAAGCACCATCTCCCCCACTGCCGTGCCGTAGGTCAGCAGCTCCTCAAAGTAGACGCCCAAGAAGGCGTCGATCCCGTGACCGGCGGCGCCCACGGGCACGTCCTCCAGGAACTGGCGCAGCTCCTCCTGGGCGGCGGCGTTGGAGCACTGCACCTCAAAGCTGCCCAAAAGCCTTCGGAGCTTTGCCACAGCCGCGTCAATGATGGGCACGCTCTCCCGCAGCGCCCGGTAGAGCGCCCGCTCTCCGGGGCCTGCAGGGCCCACCATACCCAGGCGGAATTGCTCCTGAGATCTGGTCTGCACACTCAGGGCAGCCGTCTGTTCCTTCTTTCGGAATCCCAGCATCCTTTCCTCCTTTCCAGAAGCGTGTAAAAAACCACTTCCACCCTTACCTCCAAAACGGCGAAAAGTTGCCCTCTAGAGGACAACTTTTCAAAAATTTTCTGAAAAAATTTTTTCAGGGTCTCATTTTTGCCTTTGGAATTCTGATAAAAAGCTTTCAGCCTTTAATTTTATCTTACGAAACAGCGCGGCGGGTTGATTTTCAAAAATCGGTAGTGTAAGATAAAATCATGAAAAGAAATACGGCAGCGCCTGCCGGTGCAAACCACGAAGCCACGTCCTCACTTGGCGCTGGCGGTACGGGAAAGGAATGGATTTTCTATGCCTGATTATTACAACTACAACCAAAATTCCGGTCAGCAGCCCATGTATAACCCACCCCAATACCAGACCCAGGCGGGTATGGCGCCCCCTCCCGGCTATGTGCAGAAGAGCCGGGTAGCCGCCGGGATTCTGGCCATCCTGCTGGGCACCTACGGGATTCACAGCTTCTATCTGGGCAACACCTCCCGGGGTCTGCTGCAGCTGCTTTTGAGCCTGTTCACCTGCGGCATAGGCGCCATTGTGATGTTCATCTGGGGCATTGTGGACGGCGTGCGCATTTTGGACGGGCGCATCAACACCGATGCCAACGGCGTATTTTTAAAGGACTAACGGAAAAGGAGAATCCACTATGACTGATTTTGAGAACAAGGACCAGCAAGTCCCCCAAGAGCAGACCGCTCCCCAGCAGGAAGCTCCTCAGTCCGATTCCCAGCCGGCTCCTGTCCCCCAGCCGGAGGCAGCGCAGCCCGGGCCGGAAGCGGTCCAGCCCCAACCGGAGACCCCCAAGGCACCGCCCTATGAGACCAAGGTGCCCCATTTGACCCTGGACCCCAACGAGGCCGACCCCGACCCCTTCCAAGGGGATCCCTTCCGCACCCCAGAGCCTCCCCGTGCGCCGGAACCTCCTCAGCCGGAGCCCGCCTATCAGCAGGCCCCTCCCTATGAGCAGCCCCCCCAGTATGAACAGCCCCAGTATGGGGCTCCCCAATACTACCAGCCTCCCCAGTACACCCAGCCTCCTCAGCAGACCTACTACCAGCCTCAGTACAGCGTGCCCCCTGCAGGCTACGCTCAGAAGAGCCGTCTGGCTGCCGGACTGCTGGCGATTATTTTGGGCACTCTGGGCATTCACAACTTCTACCTGGGCTTTACCACCCGAGGCGTGATCCAGCTGTTGGTGTCCATCATCGGAGGCCTGCTCACCTGCGGCATTGCCACTGTTGCCATTGCCATCTGGGCCTTTGTGGAAGGCGTGCTGCTGCTCTCCGCCTCCCCCTCCCGGATGTACGACGGGCACGGCGTTATCCTGCGGGATTGATTCCACCATTTAAGCCAAAAAAAGACCGCCTTTCGGCGGTCTTTTTTTCATGGGTATGGAGAAGCGTGCTCAGGGCTTTTCCGCGATGCTGCAGCGCCGCAGCGCCAGCGTGATTAAAGGAATTGCCGCCAGCTGAAGGACAATCCCCGGCAGGCAGGAGGTGAAGGATTCCCGCACCCACGTCGCCCAGGTATACCCCGGTACAAACACGAAGGCGTCCAGCAATCCACAGAACACTCTGCCCAACAGCATGGCTCCCAAAAGCGAGACGCTGACATTGAGCACCGGAGGCGCAGCCCCCAGCAGATAGGTGAGCAGCCCAGCCAGGAAACCGTAGATGGCCAGTTCCCACAGTTCCCCGGTGGAGAGGGCAGTCCCCGCAGCACCTGGGAAGAGCTGGGGCAGCAGCACAATCAACAAGCCGCAGGACAACCCGTATGCCGGGCCGCAGAGCATGCCGCACAGGAGCACCGGCAGCTGGAGAAGCAGCAGAACCTGGACCCCATCGTTTACCCAGCGAAAAGCCCAGGGCAGCAGCAGCCCCAGGCCCACACACAGCGACGCCAGCAGCAAATCCAGCAGGCAGCGTCTTGTCTTTGACATAGCAAACCCCTTTCCCCGGCAGGCAGCCGGCCCGCCGGGAGAGGATCAAGCCTCCCGGCAGGTGATGACAGTGACATCCCGGTGGAGCTGCAGCACGGAAGCCGGCACCTGGGGAGTGACCCCGCCGGTGAGTGCCCGCTTGACAATGTCCCCCTTATCGGGGCCGGCAATGAGCAAAATCCGGGCAGCCTTGAGGATGGTTCCCACGCCCATGGTCAACGCGTGAGTGGGCACGTCCTCAATGCGGTCAAACAGCCGGGAGTTGGCCTTGATGGTGCTCTCGGTCAGCGCCACCGTGTGGACCGCCGCGGGGAAGCTGTCCGCAGGCTCATTGAAGCCGATGTGTCCGTTATGGCCGATGCCCAGCAGCTGCAGGTCCACCCCGCCCAAGCTCTCCACCAGAGCCTCATAACGGTCAGCCTCGGCCTCCAGGTCGGGAGCCACGCCGTTGGGCAGATAGGTGTTCTCCGGCTTGATGTTCACCCGGCTGAAAAGATGATGATCCATAAAGTACCGGTAGCTCTGAGGATTGGCGCCATCCAACCCGCAGTACTCGTCCAAGTTCACCGTGCGCACCTGGGAGAAATCCAACCGTCCCGCCTCATAGGACTCCACCAGCCGGTCATAGGTCCCGATGGGACTGGAGCCAGTGGCCAAGCCCAGAACACACCGGGGCTTCAGCAGCACCTGAGCCCCAATGATCTCCGCTGCCAGAATGCTCATTTCTTCGTAGTTCTTTGTTTCCAAAATCCGCATAAAGCCACATCCTTCCCAAGATTCCTGCATTCATCTTAACGCAAGGAGCGGGAAAAGTCCACGGACCGGGCCTATTTAGATTTTACTTTCTGATTCTCACCGGCGCGGCCGGGCAGCTGTGCCAGCACCACAGCGGCAAACACCAGGGCACAGCCCACCAGTTCTCTGGGAGAGAGGGGCTGACTGAGCAGCACCCAGCCTGCCAAAGCGGCGAAAACAGATTCCAAGCTGAGGATCAAGGAGGCCACCGTGGGATTCACCGTCCGCTGGCCCAGGATCTGCAGCGTGTAGCCCACACCGCTGGAGATCACGCCGGTGTACAGCAGGGGCACCCAGGCTGAAAGCACATCCGAAAGGGTGAACTTCTCCAAAAACAGAGCCAGCACCGTGGAGAGCAGCGCCGCCACAAAGAACTGGATGCAGGAGAGCTTCACTCCGTCCACACCGGCGGGGACGAAATCCACCACCAGAATGTGCAGGGAAAACACCACCGCGCTGCCGATCACCAGCAGATCCCCGGTGGCGATGCCCTCCCCGCCCTTGACACTGAGCAGATAGGCCCCGATCAGCGCCAGCACCACGCCGGCCCAAACCTTGATTCCCGGCCTCCGGCCCAGGAAAATCCCCAGCACTGGGACAATGACAATGTATAGCGCCGTGAGGAACCCTGCCTTGCCTGGGGAAGCCGTCTGCATACCTGCCTGCTGCAGCAGGGTGGCGCTGCCCAGAAGCAGACCGCAGACAGCACCCCACAGAGGGGTGGTCCACTTTTTTAGGGCAGGAGCGCTCTCCCCATCCGGAGCGCCGGTGCGCAGCTTGGACGCCAGAGCGATCACCGGCAGCAGCGCCACACAACCGATGTAGTTGCGAACGGCGGTAAATGCGCAGGGACCCAGGTGGTCCATGCCAACGCTTTGGGCCACAAAGGCGGTGCCCCAGATCAGGGCGGTGAGCATCAGCAGGGCGACGCCCCGCAGTTGGGTGGATTTACGATTCATGGGCCAGTCCTTTCTCAGCATCGGAGGAGGAAGAGTCCCGTGTCAGGTTCTTCATCCAGTTGTAACGGTTGATCTTGACCAGGGCCACAAAGCACTTGAAGATCTGGTCGCACTTCAAGCAGGCGAACACCACCCAAGGGGGAGCCCCCAGCCACATGGCGATCAAAGAGGAGGGCAGCACCACCAGGAACACGAAGATGGTGTCATTTTTAAACACAAAGGAGATATCTCCGCCGGACTTCACCAAACCAAACAGGCAGGCTGCCTGATAGCAGGTGCCGATGATGGTGACGGAGATCACATTGATAAATTGGCGGGAGTATTCCTGGGCCTCGGGGCTGGCATTGTACAGGGAGATAAACCCGTCCCTTGCCAGGAACACCGCGGCTCCGGAGATCAGTCCCACAAAGAGGAAGATCATCTGCACTGTCTTGGAGTACTCCTTCATCTTGTCGTAGAGTCCGGCGCCCACCGTCTTTCCGGTGATGATCCCCACTGCGGAGGACATGCCGTTCATCCAGACATACACCAGGTTGTGGAGCATCCCAGTGATGCTGGCCGCCGCAATGACTCCTGCGGTGTAGCAGCCCAGGATCTTGGTGTTGGCCAGAGAGTTCACCGCCCAGACCACCTGCCCGCCGATAATGGGCAGCCCATAGCGGATAAAGTCCCACAGCAGCTGCCGGTCGGTGCGCAGCAGGTCGCCCATGGTGATGCGCAGCTTTTTATCCAGGAAAAATACATATCCTGTACTGACGCACATCTCCAAAATCCGGGAGATCAACGTGGCGATGGCGGCGCCCCGCACACCCATGGCCGGAAAGCCCAGATGTCCGAAGATCAGCACATAATTGAGCCCCACGTTGACCACCAGCGCCATGCAGGAAATGTACAGCCCGATTTTCGCCGTCTCCACACTGCGCATGGCAGCGATCATCACCTGGGAGATGGCAAAAAACAGATAAGTATAGCCCACAATCTGCACATAGGCAGCCCCTTCCCGGATGACACCGGGCTCCTGGGTGAAGGCGCGGATGATCCACTCCGGAAAAAGCACTGCCGACAGGGTGGCCAACAGCCCCACTCCCAAGGCAAATATCACGCCGACGGACACCACCTTGCGGATGCTGGAGGTGTCCCGCTTGCCCCAATACTGGGCAGCCAAAATCAAAATGGCGCCTTCGATGCCAGCCACAAACATCTGCACCACTGTCTGGAGCTGACCGCCCACATACACTCCGGAGATGGCGTCATCCCCCAGGGAGCCGATCATAAGGTTGTCAGCGAAATTTACAGCAAACGTGATGAGATTCTGCAGCGATATGGGCACCGCCAGCGCGACCAGCGTCCGGTAAAAAGACCGGTCTTTTGTAAAAACAGCCATACAGCTCTTCCCCTCCTGCCCGGACAGTCCGGGCGGAAATTCCCCCGCGTTTCGAGGTTATTCTCATTATACACGACACCCTTGGCAGTGTAAAGCCTACGGGAAGCTGGTTCTTCTTGCAAAAAAACGGCGCGGCAGTTTGCCGCGCCGTTTTGCAAGCGTCAATTTCAAGCGGAAGCCGAGCTTTCGGAGGAGCTGCTCTCAGACGCCGAACTTTCGGATCCGGTGGAGCTCTCTGAAGTGGAACTCTCGGAGGAGGTCTCAGACGAAGAACTCTCCGAAGCGGAGGACTCGGACCCAGCGGAAGCCTCCTCGGGCAGAGGCGTGCCATCCTCCCGCAGAGCGCCCTCAGCAAAGAGAGCTGCCTGAGTGGCAGGATCGGCAATGCCGGTGGCCTCAATGCCGTTGGCAGTCTGGAACCTGCTGATGCAGTCTGCCGTGGTGGCGCCATAGTGGCCGTCAAAGGCCTCGGTGAGGTAACCCAGTTGTTCCAAGCGTTCCTGGATGGCCACAACGCTGTCGCCCTGGTCACCTTGCTGCAGGGTTTGATAGTTGGCCTGCTGTTCCAGAGCGGAGCTGACCTCCTCATCAATCTGCTGCGTGGGGTCGCTGGCCAACGTGGAGCTGGACTCCAGCAGCTCGGGGAAGGCGTTGGCGCTGATCTCATAGGCAGCGTCAATGATGGTGCGGCCCTGCCACTCCATCAGTGTGGTGTCCAGCTCGAAGATCTTGTCCTGCTGAACTGCCTGAAAATCGCTGAAACGGCTGTCGTTTTTGATCTCATTCTTCAGACCGGGAGCGCAGAAGATCACATTGGGATTGGCGATCTTCAAAGTGTCGAAATCATAGGAGCCACCCTCCAGGCTCTGGAAGACGTTGGTCACACCGGCATAGGACATGACCGTGCTGGCGAACATGTCGCCGGTGACTGCGCTGCCATCTAGGTCATAGAGGTAGCAGGCGG
>JBMNVU010000045.1:0-8722 GCA_050946975.1 Acutalibacter sp. | reverse complement strand
TCTGTTCTCCCCACAACCCCTGCGGCCGGGTTTGGGAGCGCTGGGAGCTGGAGAAAGCCGCGGAGCTGTTCAAGAAGTATGACGTCATGGTGGTTTGCGACGAGATTTGGTCCGACCTGATTCTGGGAGACCACAAGCACATCCCCTTCCAGAGCATCTCGGAGGACGCCAAGATGCGCACGGCGGCCATGTATGCCCCCTCCAAGACCTTCAACCTGGCGGGCTTGATCGGCAGCTATCACATCATCTACAACAAGGCGTTGCGGGAGCGGATTCTGAAGGAGTCTTCCCTGTCCCATTACAACTCCATGAACGTGCTGTCCATGCACGCTCTGGTGGGTGCCTACAGCGAAGAGGGCCAGCAGTGGGTGGACGAGCTGCGCCAGGTGCTCACCGGCAATGTGGACTTTGCCTGCGACTACATTGAGAAGCATTTCCCCGGGGTAGAGGTCATGAAGCCCCAGGGCACCTACATGCTGTTCCTGGACTGCACCAAGTGGTGTGAGGCTCACGGGAAGACCATCCAGCAGGTGCTGGAGGCTGGCTGGGAAGTGGGCGTTGCCTGGCAGGACGGTCGGGCGTTCCACGGTCCCTGCCACATCCGCATGAACCTGGCTCTGCCCCTGTCCCGGGTCCAGGAGGCCTTTGACCGGCTGCAAAAGTACGTCTTTGTGGATTGATGAAAGCCTTTCCACAGGTTTGCGGCAATCTGTGGAAATAGGAACCGGATCCACGATTGTTGCGTTTCCCAATATGCCCAAAGGGCTGTTGCATTTTGCAACAGCCCTTTTTTGTGAAAATAATTACTCTTCAACCTCGTTGGCATAGACCATCTTCCCCACAGTGAGGGTTAGTGAGGAAGAAGTGGTGCCATCCTCCTGTTCCACCTGGACGGAGATGAGGCCTAACCGGGTCAAATCACCGTCCAGGTGAGTGTCCCAGTTGGTGACTTCCGTCAAATAGGGGGGATTGTCGTATTGATTCCGGGTGTAGGTACCATAGAGTTCCTCCAGCTTTTGGGTGAGATCCTCTTGGATGGGGGCCAGTGTGGCGGGTTCACTGCCTGAAAAAAGGAACTGCATCATGGTCAGACCATCCCCTTGAAACTCCAGCTGAACCGTAACCTTTTGATCCTCATAGGTGACCAGGTCCAGCAGTCCGTATGTGGCAATATCTCCAGTGCCTGCAATAACGGGGCCCAGGTCCTCCACACCCAGCCGTTTGGCGGCCTCTTCCTTGGTAATGCCAATGGGCAGGGCGCTGTATTGGAAGGAACCGTCCTCACTTTGAAATTGATCCAGGGGGATGGTGCCCTCGTCCAAAGCCTTTGTGGTGGTTCCGCCAGGGGTGCAGGCTGCCATGGTGAGAAGCAGGGCAAATGTCAGTAGTCCGCTGAGTAGTCTCACTTTCCTCATGAGGGTGTCCTCCTTTTCGTCAAGAAATTTTGAAAAGTTCGAAAACGAAAAAAAGTGATAAAGATCTCAAAAATCACCTCCAATTTTTATGTACTATTCTTGTATTTAGTTTATAAGATCCCCATATAAAAGTCAATACAATAAATGACAGTATGGAAAAAGAAAATCGGACTTTGGGGGTGTTTTTTAGAGTATCTGGATGACGGGCATAGAGGGAGGCATGAGTGGGACCTGTCGCCTCTTTTGGGAAAGGTTGTCCCAACTGCCGCTAGAGTCAGGGGAGGGGGCGAGCCCAGCTCTCTCATGGCAGTGAGATCATATGTGTCACCCTGTGGCAACCAGAGGCCTAAAATGATATAATGGAACGGTGTGTGAAAGGGGAAATGCATCATGGCAACGCTTTTGCTGGCGGTGATCTACACCGCCTTCATCGGGCTGGGAATACCGGATTCCCTGTTTGGGACGGCCTGGCCCGCTATCTACCGGGAGTTCTCCCTGCCCATCTCCTTTGCCAGTTTTGTCACCGTAACCACCTCCTGCGGGACAGTGGTTTCCAGCCTGCTGAGCAGCCAGGTGATCCGCAGGTTTGGGACGGCACGTGTGTCGGCGTTCAGCACAGCGCTGACAGCGGTGGCTCTGCTGGGATTCTCCTTCAGCGGCAGTTTTTGGCTGCTGATTCTTTGTGCCATCCCCCTGGGATTGGGGGCCGGCGCCATTGACACGGCCCTGAACAACTACGTGGCCCTGCATTATTCCGCCACCCATATGAGCTTTCTCCACTGCTTTTATGGGGTAGGGGTGTCCCTGAGTCCTTACGTGCTGTCCCTGGTGATCAGCGGACCGTCAGGCTGGCGGGGAGGGTACCGCACAGCCTTTGCCATGCAGCTGGTGATTGCCCTGCTGCTATTCCTGACACTTCCCCTGTGGAAGAAGGTCCAGGGTGTGCGCACCGATACCGACGGCGGTGAAGAGAAGACAAAAGCCCTTCCCGTGCGCCAGGTGCTGCGGATCCCCGGCGTGAAGGGCATGTGTTTGCTCTTTGTAGCCTCGGTGGGCATTGAGGTCACCACAGGCAGTTGGGGAGCCACTTTCCTGGTGGAAGCCAAGGGTATGACCGAGGATCGGGCTGCCTGGTACGTGATGTTCTACTACATTGGCATGGCGGTGGGAAGATTCCTCTCCGGCGTGTTGGCGTCGAAGCTTCACAGCTGGAAGATCATCCGCCTGGGAATGGTGGTCTTGGGGGCCGCGCTGGTGGTGCTGCTTCTCCCGATGCCCCCCATGGGGTCGGCTGTTGGACTGTTCCTGGTGGGCTTGGGCAACGGGCCCATGTTCCCCAACTACAATTACCTGGCCCCGGAGAGCTTTGGGCCGGAGGTCTCCCAGTCGGTGATCGGTACGCAGATGGCTTTTTCCTACATTGGGGCGATGTTGATCCCCACCGCCTTTGGAGTGCTGGGGCAACTGACCACCGTGGCCCTGTTCCCGGCGTACTTAACAGCTTTCTTCTTGGTGATGGCGGTTTTTACGGTCAAGGTTCGGAAGTCCATTGCCCTGAGCAGAAAGCAGAGGGAGTCCCAGCAGCCCACCTGATCCCTCCCAAGGGAGGAAAAACGGCAGTCACAACAAAGGTGACTGCCGTTTTTTTACAGGATATCACCGGCCTCTCAGCCGGACTCTGGCGATCTCCGCCAGTTGATGCAGCCCAGGGGCCCCATGGGCAAAGAATTGACGATAGCTCTCACAGAAGATGCTCCTGCCCAAGGAGCCGTCCTCCTTCACTGGGCGGTAGCGGCGGCAGCCGCCCCGGCACAGGGAGAAGTGGGGGCACTTCTGGCAAACGGGGTCCACCGCCCGGGACTGTTCCAAAAATCCCAGCGCTTTTCGGGTCTCCTCGATTTGCTCCAAGGTGTCGGTGCGCAGGTTCCCCAACCGGAAGGGATCCAGCACATAGAAGTCGCAGGGATAGACCGAGCCGTCCGCCTCCACAATGTGCTGGACGCTGCAGACACCTGCCATATCGCAGGCCTCCGGTGGATAGCCCAGCAGCATTTCGATGTAGTTCTCGAATTGGCGGATGGAAGGGGCCCTGCCCTGGAGGGCGTCCTGGTGCCACAGATCGAAAAGGGTGCAAAGAAAGCTGCCATAGGCCTCCGGAGTCAGGGAGTAGGGGTGGCTACCGGGAGTCTCCCCCATGGGATCCAGGCAGGGGATAAACTGCAGATACCCAAGCCCCGCCCGCTGGTAGGCCCGGTAGATTTGTCCGGCGTGGGCCGCTGTCTGTCCGTTGACCACGGTGAGGATATTGTAGGCCACCTTCCGGCTTTCCAACAGCTGAATGGCCTGTTTCACCCGGTTGAAGGTGCCCTTGCCTTGGGCGTCCAGACGGTTGGCGTCGTGGGTGTCCTTGACTCCGTCCAGAGAGATCCCCACCAAAAAGCGGTTTTCTCGGAAGAAATCCGCCCACTCCCCGTCCAGGGAGAGACCGTTTGTCTGGATGGCATTGCGTATCTCCACCCGGTTGACGTTATATTTGCGCTGGAGCTTCACTGCTTTCCTGAAGAAATCCAGGCCGATCAAGGTGGGTTCTCCCCCTTGAAAGGAGATGGTGCAGCTCTGTGTGGCGGCTGCCAGGGCTTTTTGGATCACCGCCTCCAGTGTCTCGTCGGTCATAAAGCCGTAGGAGGAGTGCTCCCGTTTTTCCGTCAGGTCATGGTAAAAGCAGTAGCGGCAGCGCAGGTCGCAGGCCCCGGAGGAGGGCTTGATCATGATGTGAGGGTTGCGCATAGGCAGCGGCTCAGCCCTTGGGATGTCTTCTGCGCAGTTCCTGAGCGCCCTCAGCGCGGCCGGTCTGCTCCAGACGCTGGGCATACTGTTCCAGATGGCCTCTGGCGTGGAAGGGGCCACCCTCCTGGAGCACGGTGATCATGGGATCGACGGGGCTGTCGGACTTGAGCATCTGCTCGTCGTGCCAATCCAGAATGATCTTGGCGCCTTGCGCGCAGATGTCCGGATGCTGGTCCTTCACGTCATGCTGCTCGTGGGGATCGTCCTTCAGGTTGAAGAGCATCTCCTTGTCAAAGAGATGGAACCCGTCGTGGAGCGTGCGGATGTACAGCCAGTCCCCAAACCGGGCGGAGCGCTGGCACACGTGAGCCATCTGGGAGAGCACCAGGTTGTCCCGGCCCTGGGCCTCGCCGGAGGTGAGGGTCTTGGCATAACTTTGACCGTCCCACTTCTCCCAGGGATCCACACCCAGAAGCTCTGCCATGGTGGGCAGCAGATCCAGGCTGTAGTGGAGTTCTCCGTCGGTGGAGCCGGGCTTCACGCCGGGCCACTTGATGATAAAGGGGATGTGGCAGGTGGGATAGTCGGCGGTGCCGTGTTCAGAGTAGATGGCCAGTTCGCCCATGTTCTCGCCGTGGTCGGAGGTGATGATGATGGCCGTATCGTCGTAGATGCCCTCTTCCTTCAGCAGGTCGAAGATCTGGCCAATGAGGTAGTCCGCGTAGAGGATGCCTGTGTCATAGCCGTCCATGATCCGCTTCATGCCGGCCATATCGGAGGCACTGCCGGGCATCCGGGGGTAGGCGGGATTCTGGGCGTCGTCAAACATGTTCAGCTCGCTGATGCTGTGCGGGCCGGTGGCGTGGACGTGTTCCTGGAGCACCTTCTCGTCAATCCAGGTGTCCAGAGGGGCGTCTTCAAAGGGATTGCCGAAGCTCTCCGGGGCCCGATAGGGGGTGTGGGGATCCCAGAAGTGGACATGGAGGAACCAGTTGTCCTTGTCCTTGTTCCGACGCAGCCAGTCCAGGGCCACAGGGAGAACTTCCTCGCCGGACTCGCCGCCGTGGCCGCCCACATTGTAGCACTCGTTGAAACCAGCGTTAAACCACCAGGAGGAGTGCCTCTCCGGGAAGGTGCTCACCGAGGCGGTGTGGAAACCGGCTTTTCGGAAGATGTTGTGGAAGCAGTTGTCGTCCACAATGTCGGTGAAATCTCTGGGGTAGCCGGTGAGGCGGCGGTCGGCGGCGGTGCCGCCGTGGCCCACGGCGCCGTTGTGGATGCCGAACATGCCGCTGACCAGGGAGGCGCGGGAGGGCAGGCAGGGGGCGTCGGAGCAGTAGTACTGGTCAAAGCGCATGCCCTCGCTGCAGACTTGGTCGATGTTTGGGGTAGTGTTGCGGTTGTAGCCGTAGCACCCCATGTGATCCGGACGAAGGGTGTCGATGTCAACGAACAAAATTTTCAATGTTTTTCGCTCCTTTCCAAAAGAATTTCTGTGCTCATTGTACCACACTTTTTTCCATCTGGGAAGACAGGTGAAAAATATGCGCAAAAAAATCCCCCGGCAGGGGAAACCCACTGCCAGGGGAAGAAGAGGTCGAATCAGAAAAGTGTTAGCCAGCCACAGTCACAGAGGTGATGTGGGGGTTGGCGCCTTCGTACCAGTAGAGGAAGCCCTCAGCGTCGATGGTCTGGCCAACCTGGAGACCCTCCACAGCCTTATAGACCTCGGAGGAGCTGTCACACAGATAGGACTCCACGGTGAAGGTGTAGACCTCATCGCTGTCGCCAGCGGTGACGTTGAAGTACAGGTCATCACCCTGAGTGCCGGAACCGTCGTAGTTGTACAGGAAAGCAGCCTCATTGCCGTTGGCGTCGGTGCTGGGAGCCACAGTCAAGCCAGTGAAGCTGACCTTCTCGTTCTGATGGGACTGAAGATCCTCGGTGCCCAGCAGATCGGTGACGTCCAGAGGCTCAGCCACAAAGGTGTCGCCGCCGTCCACGAAGGTGAAGGTGCCGTCAGCGATCTCCACTTCGCCGGACCACTCAGCCTTGTAGCCGCTGACCTGGATGCAAGTGCCCTCGGTGAGCTTGTCGTAATCTTCCTGGCTGCAAGCCATGTCATAGGCGAAGTAGCCGCCGTCCTGATCCTGCAGGTACACAGTGGCGGTCTCCTGCTCGGCGTAGTAGGACTGCTTGGCCTGGACGTAAGCCTGGATGGTCACAGGGTCGTCCACAGCGGCGGCCATGTACTCGTCATAGGTCATCACAGTGGCCTCGGTGCCGCTGGTCTCCGCATCGGAGGCGCTGACGTCGGAGCTGGTCTCCTCGGCGACGGAGGACTCAGAGCTGCTGTCTTCCACCACAGAGCTCTCGGAAGCGGTGCTGCTCTCAGAGGTGGAGCTGTTGCCGCTGCCGGCGCAGGCGGTCATAGAAGCGGCAAGGCAAAGGGCAAGGATGGCACAAAGAACTTTACGCATGATTTCATTACTCCTTTGATAAGGTACCGTCAAAGGAGGATTTCCCGGGGGAAATCCTCCTTGCGGATTCGGGCATATTATACAACGAAAATGGGAAAAAGTCAATCAGAATGACGAAGAAGCGACAGTTCGGTTCCGCCAAGGATGGGACCTTATTTGGCGGAAGAATTGGGCTTTTTTGCGGTAGTCCGGTGTTTTCGGACCCAGCAGAGGATCAGATACAGCAGGATCAAGGCCCACGCGGCGCCTAAAACCGTCAGCAGAGCCACTGCGGTGGAGGGGAGAGGCCCCAGGTCCTCCTTTTCGCCGCCGGAGGTGCTGATGCTATCCAGGTGATAGAGAGATTTGGTATCGCTGTAGAGCTGCTGGATAAAGGCGTCGTCCACGGTCTGCTTTCGCCGGGCGGCCTTGGAGACGTCCTCAATCAGCTGACCGGCAGCGTCCCGCAGGGAGGTGGAGCCGTTGAACACCGGGGTGATGAAGGTGTTGTCCAGGTTGTCCAGCAGCAGTTTGGCAGCGTCGATCTTCACCTGGTAGTAGGTGTCGTTGTCCTCTCCGGCCCGGGACAGGTAGTCCTGGTATTCGGGGGATTGCTGGGCCCGGGTGGTCACCGGGACATAGCCCTCTGTCTGGGAGTAGGCGATCTGCACGGAATCGGTGAGCAGGTACTGGGTGAACAGCCAGGAGGCCAGCACCTCCTGGGGATCGTCCTTGTTGAAGATACAGACCGACGGTCCCTGGGAGATCATCTTGGGGTGCTCCGGGTCAAACTGGGGGATCATCATCACCTGGGTGTCAAAGTCCACGATCTCCTCCTCAGGGATGTCCACCAGAGGGGCGTCGGTGCCCATCCAAGTGGCGCCGGCAGTGGAGTCCACTGCGAAGATACACTGTCCCGCATTTAAGAAGTTAGCGGGGTAGCTGGAGATCTTAAAGGTGGAGAAAGCCCCGCTGGCGGCGTGCTGGCTGATCCCCAGCAACAGATCCTTGGTGGTGTCGTTAAAGAGCTCAATGCCGCCGGAAGGGGTGGAGTACCCAGCTCCCAGCTGGTTGAGCATCTGGATCATCATGTTGTCGGTGGACTTGTACAGGAAGGGGATCAGCACCTCCTGGCCGTTGACGCTGTAGATGCCGTCATCCCCCAGGGTGGCGGCAGCGGCCTCGCTGACCTCCCACACAAAGTCCCAGGTGAGCACATCGGGCAGGGTGTATCCCAGTGCCTCCACCATGTCCTTGTTGACGTAGCAGGCCTCTGTGGAGCGCATGTAGGGCAGAGCGTAGGTGTGGCCCGCCAGGGAGCACTCCTCCAGAAATTGGGGAACGATCTCCTCCTTGGTGGGGGAGTCGAAGAGCACCTGGCTGCCCCCCAGACCGTAGTCCGGGTCGTCCAGCAGCTCATCCAAAGGGACCACCACGTTGCTGCCGGTGATGTAAGTGGCGATGTGGTCGGGGTAGGTGATGCACACGTTGGGAGTGGTGCCGGTGGAGATGTTGGTGATCACATCGTTGTAGATGTCGCCGTAGTCGGTGTACAGCCGCAGGTTCACGGTGATGTTGGGATAGAGCTCCTGAAACTCGGCGATGGCCTGTTTGTAGATGTCGGTCTGACGCATGTTGGTGTCATTCTTGGCCCAGAAGGTGACCTCGTAGTCCCGGCTGGTGTCAAAGGATTCCGGCACGGTGAAGACGGACTGTTCCTGGCTGCCGTGGCAGCCGGTGAGAGGCAGGCACAGCAGCAGGGCCAGGAGCAAGCAGAAAACCTTTCTCATCCTTTGGTACCTCCTTGGGAGACGCCCTCCATGATCTTTTTGCGGAAGGCGAGAAACAACAGGATCAGCGGCACGGAGATGACCACCACAGCGGCCATCATGGCGGGGACGTTTTCTCTGCCGAAGCCGTTTTCCCGGATTTCCTGGATGCCGTTGGAGACCAGGTAATAGGCGGGATCATCGGTGATGAGCCGGGGCCACACGTAGGAGTTCCAGCACTCAATGAGCTTCAAAATGGTGATGGTCACCAGGTGGGCTTACAGATGGGGAT
>JBMNVU010000044.1:0-8922 GCA_050946975.1 Acutalibacter sp. | reverse complement strand
CGCATGATGATCATGTTATACACAGAGATGGCACCGGGCAGGATCAGAGCCAGCCAGTTGTTCATCAGACCCAGGGTCTTGGTGACAAGCAGGTAGCTGGGGATCAAGCCGCCGGAGAAGAACATGGTGAAGGTGATCAGCTTCATCAGCACGCCGCCGCCCCACAGATCTCGCCGGGACATGGGATAGGCTGCCAAAATGGTCATCACCAGGTTCAGCAGGGTACCGGCCACCATGATGATGATGGAGTTCCGGAAGCCCAAGACAATGTTTTTGTTTTTGAACACTTCCGCGTAGTTCTCCAATGTCACGTCCACCGGCCACAGGTACATTTTGCCGGAGGTCACCGACATGGCGTCGCTGAAGGATGCACTGAGCACGTAGATCAGGGGGTACAGGATGATAACCGCGATGATGGAAAGGAACACAATGTTCACCACTTCCACCGTGGCGTCAAAGCGGGACATCCGCTTGCCGTGTTTTTTCATTTGCCTCTTCCCCCTCCTTTACCACAAACTGGTGTCGCTGAGCTTGCGGGCGATACCGTTCACAATGAACAACAGAATACAGTTGATCACCGAGTTGAACAAGCTAATCGTGGTAGATAGGCTGTACTGGGCGCTCTCGATACCTATGCGGTAAGCATAGGTTGAGATTACGTCGGAAACATTCATGTTCAAGTCGTTCTGCATCAGGAAGATCTTTTCAAATCCCACGTTCATGATGTTGCCGGCGTTGAGGATCAGCAGGATCACCATGGTGGGCAGGATGCCGGGAATGTTGATGTGCCAAATCCGCTGCAGCCGGTTGGCGCCGTCGATCATGGCCGCCTCATGAAGGCCAGGATCAATGCCGGCCAGAGCCGCGATGTAGATGATGGCGTCCCAGCCCATGTTCTGCCAAACCGCCGAGCCCACATACAAGGGACGGAACAGGCTTGCCTCCTGCATCCAGTTCTTACCTTCGCCGCCCATGGCGTTGATGACCAGGTTGACGATGCCGTAATCGGAGTTGGTGAAGGACTTCAGCATGCCCACCAGAACCAGCACGGACAGGAAGTGGGGAATGTAGGTCACGTTCTGCACGAACTTCTTAAATCCAGTGGAGCGAACCTCGTTGAGGCTCAGAGCCAGCAGAATGGGAAGCGGGAAACAGAAGATCAGACTCTGCAGGCTGATGATGATGGTGTTGGGCACCACCCGGCCAAAATAGGGAGACTGGAAGTATTCCTGGAAGTAGGTGTACCAGGGATCCGCCCAGGGACTTCCCATGATGCCGGCGCGGACCTTGTAATCCTTGAACGCCAGGGTGATTCCGTACATGGGCGCGTAGCAGAACAGCGCAAAATACACCACGACGGGAATCAGCATTACATACAGCGGCCAGTTGCGGTCAATGCGGCGCTGCCGAATGAAGGTATACAGCTTGCTGCGCGGCTTCGCTGTCTTGGTCGTTGCAGCAGGTGATTTCATGTGGCCATCCCTCCTATATCAATGATGTGTTTTACGGCTTACAGTTCTGCGATCAGCTGGGTCAGGTACTTCTGAGTCTCCATGATGTCAGCGGTCTGCTGAGGTCCGGAGATCTCCCGCTCGATGGTCAGACTGCCATCGAATCCGCACTCCTTCAGGCCCTTGAGCAGCCGGGGGAAGTTCACCAGGCCCTCGCCCACCTTGACCTCCCGGCCAAGCTCCTTGCCGTTGGTGGGATAGAAACCGTCCTTGGCGTGGACGCCCCGGACGTATTTGCCGAACACCTGCAGGGAATCCACAGGGTTTGCCTTGCCGTACAGGATCAGGTTGGCCGGATCCAGGTTGACATACAGGTTGCCAGTCCCCACATCCTCAAACAGCCGCAGCAGCACCACGGGGGTCTCCTGGCCGGTCTCGAACAAAAGATTCTGGCCAGCCTGCTTCAGCACACGGGCCACCTCGGTCACTGCAGCGCGCACACCGGGATAGTTGGGATCGGACATATTCTCCGGGATAAAGCCCATATGTGTGACCACGTCCGTCACACCCAGCTTGCGGGCATAAGCCGCTCCGTCGATCAGGTTTTGAACCCGCTGGCCTCGATATGCTACGGGCACAATGCCCAGAGTCTCCGGTCCATCGATAAAGTTCCAGGTCCGAGGGCCTGCCCACCCGCACCAGAAGGCGGTGATCTCCATATCATACTTGGCGCACAGCCCGCGAATCTTCTCCGCATCCTCGTCCGTCCAGTTGCTGGGATCCCAGCTGGTCATCTGGCAGTGATGGAACCCTTGGCTGGCTGCCTGGGAGAATTTCTCCTCCATATTATCCTTGGTATGAGAGATCACGATGCCCACATTCATAATAGAACGCTCCTTCCAAAAGTTGTGTGGTGGCAAAGCACCCGCGGCTTGAATAAGTGATTTTAATCATTAATGATTAAGAACACGTTTTGCTTTCTTACCTTCTCGCCGAAATACTTGAGAACTTGCTGGAAAAAAATCCCGGTTTTAAAGTATAATATGCAATTTGACACACCAGTTCCGTGTCCCTAGTCCCCCGTTTTGGCAGAGGGGGGATCCGGCTGCTGCTGCCCCCTCTTTCCCTCCTAGTTGTGATTTATGCTTCTGGGGGCCAAATCATGGCTTTTTGTGAAATCCGTTTCAGTTGTACGATCCTTTTCCCCCCCTAAACCGTAAACTTTCCGGATATTTTTCAGGAAAATGTGCGAAAAGGTTTCCTTTTTCCAGCGCTTCTGCTATGATAAAGAAAAACGCTTCACTTTCAAGAAGCAAACTACTTTCGGGAGGCGTTCTTATGATGGAACTCGACAAGCGGCTGGTGGAAGTTGTCCCCAGTCAGCGGCAATTTTTGTATCAGCAACTGGAATTTTACGCCTTTGTCCATTTTACGGTGAACACTTTCACCGGCAAGGAGTGGGGCGACGGCACCGAGGATCCGGCTATTTTCCACCCGGACAAGTTGGATGCCCGGCAGTGGACCAAGGCCTTGAAGTCAGCCGGTATGAAAGGGCTGATCCTCACCTGCAAGCATCACGACGGTTTCTGCCTGTGGCCCAGCAAGTACACCTCTCATTCGGTGGCCAGCAGCCCCTACCAGGGCGGAAAAGGGGATATTGTCCGGGAGGTGGCAGAGGCCTGCCGGGCCGACGGGCTGAAATTTGGCGTGTACCTCTCCCCCTGGGACAGGAACAACCCTCTTTACGGCCAAGGAAAAGCCTATGACGACTACTTCTGCCAGCAGCTCACCGAACTGCTGACCCAGTATGGCGATGTGTTTGCCGTATGGTTTGACGGCGCCTGCGGAGAAGGCCCCAACGGGAAAAAGCAGTACTACGACTGGGAGCGCTACTACCGAGTGATCCGGGAGCTGCAGCCCGGAGCCTGCATCTGCGTCTGCGGGCCGGATATCCGCTGGTGCGGCAACGAGGCCGGAGATACCCGTCCCTCGGAGTGGAGCGTGGTGCCCGCCCGCACCAGGGACACGGAAAAGATTGCCAGTCTCAGCCAGCAGGCTGACGACGACAGCTTCCGCCAGCGGAAGATTTCCGCCTCGGACCGGGATCTGGGCAGCCGGGAAGTCCTCCGTGAGGAACCGGATTTGATCTGGTATCCTGCTGAGGTGAACACGTCCATCCGGCCGGGCTGGTTCTACCATCCGGAGGAGGACGACAAGGTCCGCTCCTTGGAGGAACTGCTGGACGTGTACTACCGCTCTGTGGGCGGAAACGGAACGTTCCTGCTGAACATTCCCCCCACGCCGGAGGGGCTGTTTCACCAGAACGACGTGGCCCGTCTGGAGGAACTGGGCTGCGCCATCCGGGAGGCTTTCCAAAAGAACCTGCTGGAGGACGCCAAGCTCACCTCCGACACCGCGGAGGAGGGCCACGGGATCGAGGCTGCCCGGACAGAGGACTACGACACCTACTTCAAGACTGCGGATGGCGTGTCCCAGTGCGTCATCCAGGCAGAGTGGGAAAAGCCCCAGCTGTTCCGGCACGTGGTGATGAAGGAGAACATCCTGCTGAGCCAGCGCGTGGAAGCTTTCCAAGTGGAAGTCCGTCAGGATGGCGTTTGGAAGCAGGTCTATGAGGGCACCGTGATCGGCTACAAGAAGATCATCCCCCTCCAGCCCGTGGCAGGCGATGGGCTGCGGATCACCATTCAGGATGCCCGGGTCTGCCCCACGCTGGCTTTCGTGGGCGTTTATTAAAAAGTACTGACCTGACGCTGAGTTGGGTGTATTTTCTGCTGAAAGAGAATCTCTGCGGCTGGTCCCAAAGACCTGCCGAAAAAGGGGCTGTTGCGCAACGCAACAGCCCCTTTTTGTCACTGATAGCAGAAGTAGACAGTAGTGCCCAAGATGGAATCATAATAGGATTTATAGATTCCGCTGCCGGTGACAATGGAATTCTGACCCACTACGTTGGAGGGGCAGATGCTGCCGTTTTCCAGCACATACCGGGCATTTTCAATGGTGCGGGCGTCCGGCGTCCAGTAGATGGAGCCATTCCAGGTGGGGGCGTATTGGCCCGGCTGATAGATCACCTCCCGGATGGTGTCCGGATAGTAGGAGCTCTCCACCCGGTTGAGCACCACGCTGCCCACCATGCGCTGCACCCAATCCGGGATCCAGGTACAACCCACCTCGGCGTAGATCAGACGAGCCAGCAAGTCCAAATCCTCCTCCGAGTATTTGGGTTTGGCATCGGCTTCAAAAGCCGCTTGAATCTCCGAGGCGGTGGTGTATTTCGTAAAATAATCTGTCTGCTTCAAGTCCAGCCCCAAAGCCTGGATCTTCAGGTTGCGCTGCTGTTCATAAATAGCGCCCACCTGCAGCGCATAGGGACTGCCGTCCTTCAGCACCCGCTGGATGGCGGCGGTGTAGTCCACATTTTCGTCGTAGCCCGTCACTTGGACGTGGGGAGAAAGTCCCGCTGCGGAAGCAGTCCCTGCCAGAACCGCCGCTCCGCAAGCCAGCAGCACCACGGCAAGAAACAGAGCACACACACGTTTTATCGTTTTCATAGGCCATCTCCTTGTCTTTTGGTTTCTACGCTTCCATACCTATGGGACAGGCCGGAAAAATATTCCAGCCCGCGAGGACCTATGATACCACCCCCACCCGGAGGAAGGTGTCAAACGATAGGAGTTGCCTTTTGACGTCAAAAAGCGCCCTCGGCACAAACCGGGGGCGCTCACTGCTTCTAAAGGACACTTCTTCGATTGATTGGCAACTGTTCTCAAACGGTACAATCCGGCTCCAGGGTAAACAGCCAGGCGCAAGCGCAGCTCTCGTCCGTCACATCCGGACAACAGCTGACACACCGGCAGGCAATGCGGTCGTCTATGGTTCTGGCAAACCCGGCATACTCCACCTCTCCGGCAGGCTTGCAGGGGTGCAGCCCTAAGCCCTTTTCCAGCCGGGCCTGCTGGACCCGGCAATCCAAGTTGCGGTAGAGCAGACCGTTCTCCCGCTCTTCAAACCCGTAGTGGCTGAGGTTTGCGTAGAAGCGAAAACTCAACGCCTGCTTCAGCCCCTCCAGCCCGGGATGCTCCGGCAGCCCAAGGAACTTCTTGATCCGCCTGGCCTCTGTGACGGTGAAGCGTTTCCACGCCTCCACATCATGGTACATGGCCTCGTCCATGCCATACTTCCGTTCAATGGATTGAAACCACACTCCGTCCATGGCCAGCCAATTTCTGGAATAGGCTTGGATCAGCTCCATCAGCTGCTCCCGGGTCAGCCCCTCCAGGCTCTCCCCCGACCTCATACCCGCTTGACCATGACGTAGTCGTCCATGTAGTACCCGGATCCAATATCCGTCTTCACGGACTCCACGTTCTCATAACCGTAATGCTGGTACACTTGGTAAGCATGGGTGTTGTACTTGTTCACTGTCAGGCGGATCTTGTGGAGTCCCTCCTTCCGGGTCTCCTCCTCCACCAGATCGAAAAACTTCCGCGTGACTCCCTGTCCCCGGCACTCCGAAAGCAGGTACACCTTGCTCAGGTACATCTCCTCCTGGCCCTCATACCAGGGTGCAAAGCCCACAAAGCCCGCATACCGGCCATCCAGCTTTGCCAGATAGTACCGGTAATTCTGGTGGGCCATCTGGTCCTTCACCGCGTGATCCGACTGGAATTTGTCAATCATGTAATCCGTCTGGCCCGGCTCCAGGATGGGGTCAAAGGTCTCGTGCCATACCTGCTGGGCGATGGTTGTAAGAGTGTCAATTTGGGGCTGGGTCTCCACCCGCTCCAGAGTGATTTCGTGCATGGGGATCCTTCCTTTCTATTAATAATAAGAGTTCTGGCAAATATGCCCTGCCGGTCAGCGCTCGCTGTAGTTCCCCAAAAAGGAAAACCGGGGCAGCTCGTCCTGCAGTGCGCAAATCAAATCCATGGTCTGGGTTTGATGAATGTTCCCGGTGAAATCCAGGTAGAAGTCGTACTCAAAGTTCTTCCCAGGCAAGGGGCGGGACTCGATCTTCGTCAGGTTCAGCCCCGCATAGGCAAACCGCTCCAGCACACTGGACAGGGACCCTGTCACATGAGGCAGAGAGAAGCACAGGCTGATCTTCCCCGCGTCCTCCGGCAGAATGGCCTCCTTGGAGATGATGACAAATCGAGTGGTATTCTCCGCCTCATTCTGGATGCCCTCCTGGAGAATGGTCAGCCCGTACTCCCGGGCCGCCTCCTTGGAACAGATTGCCGCCACTCCAGGCGGACACTGCTGGGCTACGTACTGGGCAGCAGCCGCTGTATTGGACCACTCCACCGCCTGGAGGCCATGAGCCTCCAGGAACTCGCTGCACTGGGACAGAGCTTGGGGGTGGGACACGGCTGCGGTGGGCACAGCCCCAGTGGCCTTGCCCCCAGCCAAGCAGTGCTCCACCTTTACATCCACCGCACCTACGATGTAAAAACGGTAGCGAAGGATCAGGTCGTACACTCCGGTAACAGACCCTGCAGCGGAATTCTCCACCGGCAGCACACCATAATCCGCCCGGCCAGTGTCCACGTCTTCAAAGACCTGCTTCCAAGTGGGCTCAAAAGAGGGGGAAATCTCCCCAAAAAAGCTCAGCGCCGCCTTGTGGGAAAACGCCCCCGGCACCCCTTGGCACATGACCCTGGCTCCCTCTGTGGGAAGCGTGCGGGCTGCGGTGCGCTCCAGCTGACGCAGAGCGCCGCCCCCCTGGAGAATCTGATGCTGCTTGGCACGGCTGATGGACATAATCGAGCTGTACAGCGCCGCGGCAGCATCGCCATCCTTCCCGCCCCGCTGACGCACCTTCTCCAAGATAGCCTGCTCCCGCTGGGGACTGAACACGGGCATCCCTGCCTCCCCTTTCAGTTGGGCCACCCTCTGCGAGCAGTCCATCCGACGCAGAAACAGGGGCAGCAGCTCCCCGTCAATTTGGTCGATCTCTTCCCGGAGTTTCCCGAGCCGGGCCTCATATTCCGATGTTTCCACTGGCGTTCCTTCCTTCCCTCATGTTCATCCTCCCCTGCCCTATTGTGTCACAGCAGATCGCTCTGGGCCAACAGCTCCAGCACGGCCACAGCGGCCGCTGCTTCCACCGCCACAGCAGCTCGCGGCACAATGCAGGGATCGTGGCGGCCCTTGACCACCAGCTTTACATTCTCTCCAGTCTGCAGGTCCACTGTGTCCTGTTCTTTGGCAATGGACGACGTGGGTTTAAATGCCGTCCGAAACACCAGGGGCATTCCATTGGTGATCCCCCCCAGGATTCCCCCGGAGCGGTTGGTCCGAGTCTTCACCCGGCCCTCCTGGTCGTAGTAAAAGGAGTCATTATTCTGACTGCCCCGACGCTGGGACGCCCCAAACCCGGAGCCAAATTCGATCCCCTTCATTGCGGGGATCCCAAAGCACAGAGAGGCAATCAAATTCTCCGCGCCGTCAAACATGGGGTTGCCCGCGCCTACCGGCAAGCCGGTGACCACGCACTCCACCGTGCCTCCCACGCTGTCACAATCCATTCGCGCTGCCTCCACCACCTGACGCATCCGCTCCTTGGCCTCCTGGTCGATCACGGGAAAATACTCCTGGGACAACCGGTTCATCAGCTGAGGATCCGGGGACACCGGATCAAAACGGCTGTCCTCCACTTCACCAATAGAGGCCACATGGGCGGCCACTGCAATGCCCCGCCGCGCCAGGATCTGCCGGGCAACAGCCCCAGCAAACACCAGCGGCGCGGTGAGCCGTCCGGAGAAGTGACCTCCTCCCCGGACGTCGTGGTGATTTCCATATTTGACATAGGCCGTATAATCCGCATGACCCGGACGGGGACGGATGCGCAGGCCCTCGTAGTCCTTGGACCGCTGGTTGGTATTTTCAATCATGGCGCACAAAGGTGCCCCCGTTGTGACGCCGTCCAGCAGGCCGCAGAGAATTTGCGGCTCGTCGGATTCCGTGCGCCGGGTGGCGGTGGGATCCTGGCCGGGGGCCCGCCTGGCCATCTGCACCAGGACCTGCTCCCAGTCCACGGCCTCTCCGGCGGGCAGTCCATCCAGATTGACGCCAATCGCCCTTGTATGACTGCCTCCAAAAATGGATAATTTGATGCGTTCACCCCAGGTCGAGGACATGGACATTCCCTCCTAATTTGGTAAAATCCCGGAAAAAGCCCGGGTAGGACTTGCGAATACTTTGGGCATCGGTGACCGCCACCGGGCTCTTGCACCGCAGGGCTGCAGCCGCCAGGGCCATCACCACCCGGTGATCGTTCTTTCCCTGGACCGTTCCCCCTTGAAGCCAGGGGGAGCCTTGGATCACCAAGCCGTCCGCCGTGGCCTCCGCACGGCCTCCCAAGCCGCTGATAGCCTCCGCCATGGCCGCCAGACGGTCGCTCTCCTTGAGACGCAGCCGCTGGGCGTTGACAATTCGCGTCTCCCCTTGACTA
>JBMNVU010000043.1:0-9200 GCA_050946975.1 Acutalibacter sp. | reverse complement strand
TACCCCATAGGACGAGGGCGCTGCCTTTTGGCAGCGCCCTTGTTCTATTTTCCCCTAGGAAGTGGGATTGTTTTACCTTTTTAGAGGTGAATTTAAAACTCCACTCACCAGCATGGCAAGAATTTCAAAGCACATCCAAAATTAAGTTAAACACGGTATGCAAAAAAGGATCTCAGCTATACTTGAGATCCTTTTCGTTTTGTGGGGATGCATATTTTGTTATCTGTATTCTGCCGCTGGTTTTTAGGAGCTTCAGAACTTCCTAAATAAAAAGGCAGCCAAGTAAACTACGTGGGCGACTTTTAGAAAGTCGTTATACTGATTAGCTTTTTAATTTTTCCAACACTGTACTATTTGTGCCATACAAACTCTGTCCACAAAAAGACAAAAGGGACAGCTTTCGCTGTCCCTCCTGCCTATGGGGTAATCATAAAATTAAGTAGAGTTGAAACCTTATTTATCGATTGCGTTGACCATAGCAGACGCGGCCTCAGCTCTTGTAAACGAATCATTGGGACGGAAAGTACCCGCAGTGTCGCCGTTCATCAGACCAGCGGCCTTAGCAGCGTACACATAGTCCTTTGCCCAGCTGGCGATCTTAGCGTCATCGGTGAACACGGTATCCGTGGTGCCGGTAGCGCCAAAGGCCTTTGCCAGCATGATAGCCACTTCCTGACGGGTGATATTGGCGTCGGGATTGAAGTTGCCATCGGAATCGCCGACAGTGATCTTCTGATCATACAGGTACTTGATGGACACTACGCCGTAATCGTTATCAGCCACATCCGGGAAGGGAGACACAGCCTCGCCGTCGTTGCTCTGGCCCATGGCCTGAGCCAGCATGATGGCAAAGTCGCGGCGGGTGATCTGGCCATAGGGATCGAAGGTGCCGTTGCCCTTGCCCTTGGCAATGCCCAGCTCCACAGCGCGCATCACGTTGTCGTAGAACCAGTCATCAGGCTGCACGTCGCTGAACTGCTCAGCAACCTTCACAGTCAGGGTGTACTTATCCTGGACCTTTCCGTCTTCAGACTTGACCGTCAGAACCACGGGGCCGCTGACATTCAGCAGGGTTTCGCCGCTCTTGATCTCAGCGCCGCCCACGGTCACTTCCGCGCCAGTGGAGGTAGTGAAGGTAGCCAGCTGGCTCATCAGGTTGGAACCGAAGGGCAGAGTCACATTGATGTTGTTGCCGCTGATGGTACCAGAGGTGTTGCCCAGCTTAAAGCTGGTAATCTTAGCCTCGGTGCCGGGATCGGCCCAAGTCAAATCAAAATCATAGGCATTAGTGCGATTTCCGGTTTTGACGCCCTTAGATACAGCATCTTCAGACCACACACCAAGAGCAGCAGTCTCCGGATCAGCAGGATTAACAGTTGTGGAGGAAATCAAAACCACTTTCACAGTGTGCTTCGCATCATTATTCCTTACAAAGAGCAACTTGCCATTTGTAGAGGAAGCACCTTCCGCTACTCCATCAAAATTGGTGTCGCCATCATCAACTATCTGGATCTTGCCAGCCTTATTATAGACCTCTGCATAGTCGGACACAGTGTAGTCCAGGAAGTATGCGTCGTACTCATCCAATCCAGTTGCGTCAGCAGCAACAGTCATGCTGTAAGGAATGGTGCCATGGATGCCGTTGGAGTCCACAATCAGAGTGGTGTCGCCAACCTTGATAGTATTCAGTTTGCCTTCGGTAGAGGCTTCCTTGTTGGTGAAGTTCAAAGAATAGCGGGTAGCATACTGCAAGTCAGTGGCACTCCATGTAGCACTTCCACCGGACATTGCAGCAGCGTATTTCTTAGCAACGGCTTCGGGAAGAACAATGATCTCGTTGTCGTTGGCGAAGGAAGAAGTATTTTTGTTGACGTTGTCATTTACATCGGGTGTAGACAGTTCGTAAACTTTACTACCATCCCACTTATACGCAACGCCACCATTGGTAGCGATGTCGTACAGATAGTAAGTATGAGTGGAACTACCCTGAGAATAAGCGAACTCGAAGTCGATCTCATCGGGATCGGGCAGAGTGTTGAACTTGCCAGTAAAGGTATTGGTGTCATTGTGCTGACGGACAATATCCCGATCACTGGTGGGAGCGCTTGGACCACTGGTCAGCAGAGCAGTCAGGTCCATGGACTTCAAAGTATTGTCCTTGCTGGGATCAGCAAACTTCACGATCAGAGTATAATCGGTAGTGGTGGTAGTGCTGCCCTGGCTGAGGACACGGATGGTGCCCACAGTCTGGTCGGCACCGTCGTCCCAAGGAGTGCTGCCGTAGTTCGCGCCGGTAAGATCTCTGAACTTGGTCACGTTGTTCATGATCTTGATGTTGCCACCGGCCTTCACATACTCAGCGCGGGCGCCTTCGTTGGCAAATGCATACATGGTCCAGTCAGCAATGCTGGTGGTCATGTAGGGAATATCCACGGTGGTAATGGTGTGCTTCACCTGGTCGATGGTAGTGGTGTACTGGGTGCCATCGGGAGCCTGCAGAGTGAAGGAGGTCATGGTAGCAGCGGTCTGCTCGGAAGCAGCTGTGTAAGACAGAGTGTACTGCACAGCGGTCAAACTGTCGGGAGCTTTCACGGAAATGACAGCAGGGAAGCTAGTTCCGCTAGTGTTGGCCCAAACATCGTACTCATTCGTGTCAAGAGAAGTCTGATGAGTAAGACCAGCACCGGAAACAGTAGCGTTCTTTACCACATGGATGCGCAGAGGCTGAGCGCCGGTGGTGCCAGCGTCCAGAACGGCAGAGATATTGGTGCCGTCGATCTTGGCTTCCACATCGTTGATGTAAGCAGCCATAATGGCGGTATCGCTGATCTTTTCCACCTGGACCTTCAGCTCATACTCATAGATGGCAGCACTGGAGGAGTCACCGCTCTGCACCTGGATAAACACAGAGTTAGCAACCTGGTTGCTGGTGCCGTCGGTGACACCAAGTCTTGTAAAGGTAAGTTTTGTGCCGCTGGTTAACCCTTGACCAGCAGTCAGTGTACCAGGAGTCGCGCCTGCGGTTCCAGAAGTGCTCCAAGACAAAGAAGTGTTCGCCAGAGCGCCCAGAGTGACTTCCAGAGAAGGATGATCCTGCACAAAGCCCAGATTGTCCTTAATGTCGTCCAGAGCCACGGTGACATTGATGGTGTCGTTCTTACCATCCTTGTTCTCGTCGGAGAAAACGCCCTCATGGCCAGCCACAGACAGGCTCTGCAGAACAGGAGCCTCGGTCACTGTGATGGTCCACGGGATCTTCTCGCCGCCTTCGCTGTAAATGTCGAAGGTGCCAGTGGTGCCCTCAGCGGGAACATTGACCATACCTGCAACACCCAGACCAGCGGTAGAGCTGTTCAAACGGGACTTTGCATCGGGAGTTACACGGATCTGGCCAGCGTTGGCGTCATATCCATAGGCAACGGTAACCTCTACATTCTTTTTGGAAGCATCATAAGAAGCGCCCAGGATACCCTCGTTCCGGCTGTCATCAGTGACCTCTACCTTCTCCACACCGAAAGTGGTGCTGGGAGTGTAGGGAGTCAGGACTAGAGTGTACTCCTGCTTGTCGGTGTCGTATTTGCCGGAGGTAGTGCTCTCCACCACCAGAGTGATGGTGTACACATCTTCGCTGTCAGGAGTATAGTTGGTCAAAGTGATGGAAGAAGCGGTACCGTTAGAATTAAGGAGTTCCTTGTGGGTGCCGTCCGCCTGTAAAGCGTACAGATTCACATTGGAATCCAGTACCGTGGAGACACTTACGGTAGTAGCGTCCTCCGGGTACGTCGCGTTGAGCGTACCGTTTTCCACCTCAACTTTGGTACTACCAACAATCAGGTAATCCAAAGCAGGGAGGGAAACAGCAGCAGCGCTGAGCGGAATCATTGCGACGACCAGCATGAGAGCCAGAAGCATCGCAAGTGATTTCTTCAGAAACTTGCTTTTGTTCATAGATTTCAACCTTCTTAATTTTAGATTCTCACAGGGCATGATCCTGTGAGTTTAAGTTATCTATAAACTCGCACAGGGGGGATCCTCCCCCATAACCCCAGGAAAAACGGAGGGTTTGCACTTTTTTCCTGGGGGAGAGGGTTGAACAAACCCCGTCGATTGCCGTTTCAGCTTCTTGCCCTGCTTGCCCCATACCCACTTTTCCGCTTTTCCCCTCGTGTGCCATCCAGCGCCGCAAGAATGTTGGTTCTTTAGGGCACGCTCTGCTCTCTCGACTTTTCCTGGGATGGCGCTCTTCCCTTTTGTTGCCGCCCCGGCTGCCGTGCCCCTGGCGGCTTCTGCACAGCCACAAAGTCCTCCATATGCAAAACCCCCGGCGGGCCAGGATAGGCCGCCGGGGGCATTTTCACTAATTGTCTCCGTTCTGTTCCATCACGCCAGCGCCAGGTGTTCCCGGCGGTACTGGCTGGGGGGCTCACCTTTGTAGCGCCGGAACATCCGGCTGAAATAGCTCACGTCCTCAAAGCCGCAGGACAGCGCGATCTCCGTGATGCTCTCCCTGGTGGAGCACAACAGCTCCGCCGCGCACTCCACCCGATAATAGTTCAGGTAGTTCACCGGCGTCCGTCCGGTCAGCTGCCGGAACACCCGGCAGAAGTACTTGGGCTCCAGGGCCGCCTCCGCCGCCAAATCCTCCAGGGTCAGGGAAGATCCGTAATCCGACCGGATCCTTCGCAGGACGTTCTTCACCGCTTTGGTCCGCCGGGCATCCCGGGCGGCCTCCGCGCTGGCGGGCACATACAGCTTATGGGCCCACAGCTCCCCCCACAGCTGCCACAGCAGACCCACGGTGGTAAACTCGTACCCCGGGCTCTCCGTCTCCATCCCCTGAAACAGCCGGCTCACCAGCTCCGCCGCCCCAGTTCCCTTGGGGAATTTCCCCTCCAGGCGAGCCCCTTCCTGCTCCAGGGCCAGCAGCCTCTGGCCGCAGGTGGTGGTCCCTGCCAGGAACTGCTCCAGGTCGAAGACCAGGCACTCATAGATGCAATCCTCCGGCGTCCCCCCATGGATGGATCCGTCGGCAATGAGCATACAATCCCCCGCTTCCAAGGTGAAGGGTTCCCCGTCCACCGACAGGTGCAGCGTCCCCTGGAGCACCAGGATCAGCTCATGCTCCATGTGCCAGTGAAAGGGCATCTCATACCGGGGGTGGGATTTTTCCACATAGTACAGCTGGATGGGGAAATCAAAGGTGCCCCGCACCGCGTGTTCGTGGATCGCCAGATACCGCATGGCCGCCTCCTGAAAAAGTGAATTTTGTCCTGATATTTTCGATTATACACCAAGACAGGAGGCTTTTCAACACGATATAATACAATCAAATACCATGCGAAAGGAGCGTCCCCTATGGACACTGAACATATCAACCAGTTGAAGGACCAAATCTGCGACGTGTGCCACAAGATGTGGCAGCTGGGATGGGTGGCCGCCAACGACGGCAACGTTTCCGCCCGGTTGGACGACGGCACGTTCCTGTGCACCCCCACCGGCATGAGTAAAAGCTTTATCACCCCGGAAAAGCTGCTGCGGGTGGATCACGATCTGAAGGTGTTGGAGGGCCAGGAGGGCCTGCGCCCCTCCAGCGAGATGAAGATGCATCTGCGCTGCTATGACAAGCGGCCGGATGTGATGTGCGTGGTTCACGCTCATCCTCCGGGTGCCACAGGCTTCGCAGTGGCTCACAAGGCCATGGACATGTACAACATGATTGAGGACGTGACTGTGATCGGCAGTGTGCCCCTGACTCCTTACGGCACCCCCAGCACCACAGAGGTCCCCGACGCCATCGAGCCCTATCTGGAGGAGCACGATGTGATGCTGTTGGAGAACCACGGCGCCCTGGCGGTGGGATCCGACGTGATCACGGCGTTCTACCGGATGGAGAGCCTGGAGCTGTGGGCCAAGATCACCATCAACGCGGTGATCCTGGGCGGCAGCCACGACATCAGCCGGGAGAACATCCAAAAGCTCATTGACCTGCGGGGCTTTTACCGGGTGACCGGGCGTCATCCGGGATACAAAAAATTTGACAACGGATTGAGGTGATTTGTCATGCTGAAAGGGATCCCAGCCATACTGTCTCCGGAGCTTTTGAAGGTGCTGGCGGAGATGGGCCATGGGGATGAAATCGTGCTGGCGGACGGGAACTTCCCGGCCGAGAGCATGGGCAAGGACGCGGTGGTGATCCGCGCCGATGGCCACACCGTGCCGGAGATCCTGGACGGGGTGCTGCAGCTGATTCCCCTGGACAAATACGTGCCCCAGCCTGCGGCGCTGATGGAGGTGGTCCCCGGGGACGACGTCAAGCCGGTGATCTGGGAGGAGTACCGATCCCTGCTGAAAAAGCACGGGGAGGATCCGGAGGCTGTGGAGATGATGGAGCGCTTTGCCTTTTATGAGCGGGCGAAGAAGGCCTATGCCATTGTAGCCACAGGGGAGACGGCCATCTATGCCAACATCCTGCTGAAGAAAGGGGTGGTCCAATGAAGCGCGTGCTGGCCTTTGATCTGGGAGCTTCCAGCGGCAGGGCGATCCTGGGGGAGTACGACGGCAAACGCCTGACCTACCAGGAGATCCACCGCTTTGAGAACAACCCCCGGGATTCCATGGGTCATTTTCGCTGGAATTTTGAGGAACTGATGAAGAACATCCGCCTGGGAGTCCAGCGGGCGGGCCGCTGCGACAGCCTGGCCTTTGACACCTGGGGGGTGGATTTCGGCCTGTTGGACAAGGACGGACGGCTGCTGGAGGACCCGGTCCACTACCGGGACGCCCGCACCGAAGGCATGGTGGAGCGGGCTTTGGAGAGCCTGCCCGCCGACAGCCTTTACGGGGAGACGGGCACCCAGATCATGAACATCAACACCCTGTTCCAGCTGCTGGCCATCAAGGAGCAGGCCCCGGGGCTGTGGGCCCGGGCGGACCGGCTGCTGTTCATGCCGGACCTGCTGGCCTATGCCCTGTGCGGCGCCCAGGCCTGCGAGACCACCATCGCCTCCACCAGCCAGCTGCTGGATCCCAGGATCCAGTCCTGGAGTCAGAAGATCCTGGAGACCTACGGCATCCCCCAGAGCCTATTTGCGCCGCTGGTGAAAAGCGGCAGCGTCATCGGGGAGTATGAGGGGACCAAGGTCATTGCGGCGGCGGGCCACGACACCCAGTGCGCCGTGGCAGCGCTGCCCGACCCGGAGCCCAACGCGGCGTTTTTGTCCTGCGGCACCTGGAGCCTGCTGGGCTGCGAGCTGGACCAGCCGGTGCTCACCCCCCAAAGCCGGGGACTGGGCCTGTCCAACGAGGTGGGGGCCAACGGAAAGATCAACTACTTAAAAAACATCATTGGCCTGTGGCTGATCCAGGAGAGCCGCCGTCAGTGGCGGCGGGAGGGGAGCGAGTACTCCTACGCCCAGCTGGAGCAGCTGGCTTTGGAGGCGGCGCCTCTGCGCAGCTTCATCGACCCGGACGCGCCGGAATTCACCCCGCCCGGGGACATCCCCGGCAGGGTACGGATGTACTGCCGCCGCACCGGCCAGCCGGTGCCGGAGACCGTGGGCCAGGTGATGCGGTGCATCTATGAGAGCCTGGCGCTGAAGTACCGCTATGCCCTGGACCAGCTGACCGAGGTCACTGGAAAGCGCTTCTCGGCGCTGCACATATTGGGAGGGGGCACCAAGGACGGCCTGCTGTGCCGGATGACCGCCCGGTGCACCGGGATTCCGGTGATCGCCGGCCCGGTGGAGGCCACCGCCCTGGGGAACCTGCTGATCCAGCTGACCGCTCTGGGAGAGCTGCCGGACCTGGAAGCTGGGCGGCGGATGATCGCCCGCAGCGAACCCCTGACCCGCTACGACCCTCAAGGAAACGAAGCTTGGAATCAAAGCTATGCCCGTTATCGGGAATTACTCAACAGTTAAGGAGGCATTACCTATGTTGTATCCAAAGATTGGCATCCGACCCACCATTGACGGCCGCTGGGGCGGCGTCCGCGAGAGCCTGGAGGAGCAGACCATGGCCATGGCCCGCAACGCCAAGGCCCTGATTGAGGAGAATGTACGTTACCCCGACGGCACCCCTGTCCAGTGTGTCATCGCCGACTCCACCATTGGCGGCGGCGCTGAGGCTGCCGCCTGCGCCGACAAGTTCTCTCAGCAGAACGTGGTGGCCACCCTCACCGTCACCCGCTGCTGGTGCTACGGCAGCGAGACCTTCGACATGGACCCCATGACCATCAAGGCCGTGTGGGGCTTCAATGGCACCGAGCGCCCCGGCGCCGTGTACCTGGCCGCCGTGCTGGCTGCCCATGCCCAGAAGGGCCTGCCCGCCTTCTCCATCTACGGCCATGATGTCCAGGAGGCTTCCGACACCTCCGTCCCCGCCGACGCCGCCGAGAAGATCCTCCGCTTTGCCCGCTGCGCTGTGGCCGTGGGCTGGATGAAGAACAAGTCTTATGTCAACCTGGGCGGCGTGGCCATGGGCATTGCCGGCAGCTACTGCGACGCCAACATGTTCCAGAAGTACTTCGGCATCCGTCCCGAGTGGGTGGATATGACCGAGATCGTCCGCCGGATCACCCTGGAGATCTACGATCATGAGGAGTACGAGAAGGCGCTCAGTTGGGTCAAGGCCAACTGCCACGAGGGCTTTGACTGCAACGCCGGCAAGGATCTGCCGGAGATCATCCGCAAGTCCAAGGTGGTGCCCGCCGACAAGGATTGGGAGTTCATCACCAAGATGACCATGGTGGTCCGGGACATCCTGTACGGCAATCCCAAGCTGGACGAGATGGGCTGGCACGAGGAGGCCCTGGGGAAGAACGCCGTGGCCGGCGGCTTCCAGGGCCAGCGGAACTGGACGGACTGGCTGCCCAACGGAGATTTCTGCGAGGCCATCATGGCTTCCACCTTCGACTGGAACGGGCCCAAGCGTCCCACCCCCTTTGCCACGGAGAACGATACCCTCAACGGCGTCGCCATGATGCTGGGCACTCTGGTCACCGGCATGGCGCCCTGCTTCCACGATGTGCGCACCTATTGGAGCCCTGAGGCCTGTGAGCGGGTCACCGGTCATAAGCCCGATGGCGTGGCCGCCGGCGGGTTCATTCACCTGATCAACTCCGGCGCCACCGCCCTGGACGGCAACGGAGCCGCCACCAACGATGCGGGTGAGCATGTGATGAAGCACTTCTGGGAGATGAC
>JBMNVU010000042.1:0-9723 GCA_050946975.1 Acutalibacter sp. | reverse complement strand
CCCTCCACCACACCCACGCCTGCCCCCACCCCCACTCCCCAGGTGACCCCCACCCCGGAACCCTCTCCCACCGTGCCCCCTGCCAGCGTGACGCTGTACAGCCGGCTGGACGCCGACTCCAAGCCCTATTCCGGCAGCGGCACCACGGAGGATCCCTACGTGTTCCTGTGCACGGAGGATTGCACCATGACCAGGGAGTTCCTGCTGCGGCTGTTGGGAGATGGCTCCGGCGCCACCCCCTCTCCGGAGGACGTGCTGGCCTCTCCCTTCGCGGCGATCTTCGAGGTGCGGGAGGGGAACTCCAACTATGGGGACCTGCTGTATTCCTTCACCTTGGATGGCAACGCCCTTTCCGGCGGCTTCCAGGTGTCCCAGCTGATCTCCAGCGAGGAGACTCTGGAGACCGTGGCCGAGACCTTCCAGGCCACCACTTCCAAAGCAACCCCCACTCCCAAGCCCAACTCCAACAACTACAACGACATGGGATACACCCGGGATGAGCTCAACGACCTGATCCAGCAGAAGCGCCAGGAGATTAAAGACCTGCAGCTGAAGGTCAAACAGGCCAAGCTGGATCTGGACAAGTCCAAGCTCACTTTGGAAAACTCCACCGTGCGCAGCACGGTGGACGGCGTGGTCCGCACCCTCACCGATGTGGACACCGCCACCCAGAATGGCCAGCCCTTCCTGGTGGTTTCCGGACAGGGGCAGTATACGGTGCGCAGCACCATCAGCGAGAGCCTGCTGACCAGCATCCACATCGGAGACATGGTCTCCGCCATGAGCTATGACACGGGTATGACCTACTCCGCCACCATCACGGAAATCTCCGACTACCCCTTGGATGGCAGTTACGGCGGATCCGGCAACCCCAACGACTCCACCTATGAGTTCACCGCTGTGCTGGACAACTCCGAGGGTCTGTCCGACGGTATGTACCTGGAGATCACCCTGAATGTAAACCAGAACAGCACCGATGCCATCTACCTGTACGCCGCTTATATCCGGGAAGACGAGGGCGGCAGATATGTGATGAAGGCGGGCATTGACAACCGGCTGTACAAGCAATACGTGCAGCTGGGAAAATCCATCTACAGCGGCCAGTACTTTGAGGTGCTGGACGGCGTGACCATGGAGGATTACATTGCCTTCCCCTACGGCAACGACGTCAAAGAGGGCGTCCGCGTGGTAGTGGAGGGTACCGATGAACCTCCCATGCCGGAAGACAACGGCAGCGGCTCCTCTGTGGAGGGGACGGACTCCTCCCTGGACAGCGTCCCGGAGGACGGTATGAATGACGCTGTGGCAGAATACGATGACGGCACTGCTGTCGCCTACTTTTAAGGAGGGCGGTCTGTTATGATTGAAAATATCCGCCTTTCCTTTCAAGGCATTTGGGCGCACAAGATGCGGTCCTTTCTGACCATGCTGGGCATCATCATCGGCATCGCCTCCATCATCTCCATTGTGTCCACCATTAAGGGCACCAATGAGCAGATCAAGCAGAACCTCATTGGGGCAGGCAACAACGTGGTCCGGATCCAGCTGTACCGGGAGGACTACGACTACCTCTACGACATCGGCAACGAAGGGATCCCAGATGGCATCTCCCAGGTGAGCGATGACCTGTACAACGAGATTCTGGACCTGGCCCAGGTGGAAGACGCCGCAGTGTACAACCGGCGTCAATACCCCAACGGCTCCCTGTACTTCGGCACCCAGCCTTTGGACGGCTATGAGATGCTGGGCGTGGACAACGCCTACTTCTCCACCTGCAAGTACGTGGTGGATCGAGGTCGGACTTTTGTCCCCTCGGACTTTAAGGATTTCAACCCGGTGTGCGTTCTGGACAGCAACGCCGCCGATACCCTCTTTCAGGGACAGGACCCCATCGGCAAAACCGTAGAGTACCAGGGCACCGCGCTGATTGTGGTGGGTGTGGTGGAGGAGGACAACCGCTTTGAGCCCACCATCAACTCTCTGGAAGACTACTACATGTACATGGGAGCCTCCAACGCCGGAAAAGTCTTTCTGCCCTACTCCATTTGGCCCTCCATGTTCTCCTACGATGAACCTCAAGAAGTGGCGGTGCGCTGCTCTACTACCGACGCCATGAGTAAGGTGGGCACCAAAGTGGCGGACCTGCTCAACGAGCAGAATCTCAACGAGAATATCCGCTACCGGGCTGAGGACGTGCTCCAGCAGGCTCAGGATCTGCAGGAGCTCTCCAACGCCACCAACCAGCAGCTCATCTGGATTGCCAGCATCTCCCTGCTGGTGGGCGGCATCGGCGTCATGAACATCATGCTGGTGTCCGTCACAGAGCGCACCCGGGAGATCGGCTTGAAAAAGGCAATCGGCGCCAAGAAGAGCCGCATCCTGTGGCAGTTCCTCACCGAGGCCGCAGTGCTCACCAGCATGGGCGGCATCATCGGTGTGGCCGCCGGCATCGGCATGGCCCAGCTGGTATCCCGGCTGACCCAGGCCCCTGTGGCCATCAGCGTGCCATTTATCTTCCTGGGAGTGCTGTTCTCCATGGTGATCGGTGTGGTCTTCGGATTGCTACCCTCCATCAAGGCCGCCAACCTGAACCCCATCGATGCCCTGCGCCACGAATAAGCACCGGGCTATGGGCCGCAGCGAC
This sequence comes from Acutalibacter sp., assembly GCA_050946975.1. Taxonomy (GTDB): domain Bacteria; phylum Bacillota; class Clostridia; order Oscillospirales; family Acutalibacteraceae; genus Acutalibacter. Next base: position 7,079 of record JBMNVU010000042.1, on the reverse strand, counting down.
AGCCACCCATACACAAGGATGAAAAAGCACTCCAGTTGTGGAGTGCTTTTTTGCAAGGAGGAATCCCTATGTTTCTCAACGCCATCGAGCGTCTGGACGGCCCCTTCCAGGCGGAGGACACCTACCTGGAAGATATCCCGGCAATAGCCAGCCTGTCCCTTCTGGAGCTGCACCAGCCCATCACCTTCCTGGTGGGGGAAAACGGCAGCGGCAAGTCCACCCTTTTGGAGGCCACGGCCCTGGCACTGGGCTTTAACCCCGAGGGCGGCTCCCGGAACTTCAGCTTCTCCACCCAGGATACCCACTCCGGGCTCCACCAATACCTGCGTCTTCACCGAGGCCCCTACCGGCCCAAGGACGGCTTTTTCCTTCGGGCGGAGAGCTTTTACAACGTCTCCAGCGAGATCGACCGGCTGGCCAACTATCAGCCAGGGGACGGCCTTTACCAAAGCTACGGAGGGAAGTCCCTCCATCACCAATCCCACGGAGAGAGTTTCCTCAGCCTGGTGCACAACCGGTTCTGGGGCCAGGGCATCTACCTGCTGGACGAACCGGAGGCTGCCCTCTCCCCAGCCCGGCAGCTGACCCTATTGGCGGAGCTTCACCGGCTGGTGCAGGAGGGTTCCCAGCTGCTCATCGCCACTCACTCCCCCCTGCTGATGGCCTATCCCCAGGGGGAGATCCTGCTGCTGGGAGAGGGGCCCATCCACCCAGTGGCATATAAGGACACAGAACATTACCAGATCACCAAGAGCTTTCTGGATCACCCGGAAAGGATGCTGCACATCTTGTTTGAGGAGGACGAATCATGAACTGGAACGAGGAAGCGGAAGCCATCATGAACCAGCGTTTCGGAGGGGACAGCCTGATTGCCCTTGCCACAGCCGCCAACAACATTCCCTGGGTGCGAGGGGTCAACGCCACATACCAAGACGGTTGCTTTTACATCATCACCCACAACCTCTCCCAGAAAATGGATCAAATCCGGGAAAACCCCGTTGTGGCCATATCCGGAGACTGGTTCACCTGCCACGGCATTGCAGAGAACCTAGGCTGGTTCCGCAGGGAGGAAAATCGGGGGATTGCCGCCAAGCTGTGGCAGGCCTTTTCCTCCTGGATTGAAAATGGCCACAACAACTTTGACGACGAAAACACCATCATTCTGCGGGTCCGGGTCACCGACGCTCTGCTCATGAGCCACGGCCGAACCTTCCACCGGACAGCAGACCAGGAGCCCTGAGAGGCTCCTTTTTCTTTTCAACCACCCGGCTCCAAGGGGGCCACCGCTGTAAAAAGGGATGATTCCGGCAACGATGCTGGACACCGGCCTATCAAGCCGCACCGGTCCAACGGCACTCTTCCACCGCTGTAAAACGAAAAAGTTGAGACGCAGGGACTGGACACCGGCCCATCAAGCCGCACCGGTCCAGCTGCGCTTCCCAACCGCCGCAAAAAAAGTGGGGGTGCGAGGGCTGGACACTGCCCCATCAGAACTCCACTGCCAGCAGTCACCCGCTGCCAGTGACGGGAAGAAACGACCGGCACACGAAAAGGGACCTAGAGAATCCCGCCATGCTGCGCCAGGATCCTCCCAAGCCTTGAAGCACAAAAAAGGCGGGCAAATTTGCCCGCCTTTTGCCGATCAGCCTGCCGGCCGCGCCGTGAGGAACAGATAGAGGTACAGCAGCACAATGGCCGCCACCACAACTCCCACAGCGATCAGCAATGCCCTTTTCAGTTTCACAGCATTCCCTCCGCTCATTGTGCAAATGTGATCTCGTACTCCTCCAGGTCATAGGCCTGACCAAAGAAAGCCGTCAAAATAGTCTCCGCGTTGTCCCGCGCTTTGTCCAGCAGACCGTTGGCAATGGCGTTCTCCTGGGCATTCTCCTGCAGCGCCGCCAGCGCCTCGTTAGTCTCCTCCAGGGTGATCTGTCGGAAGACACTCTCCGACTCATGGTAAACCTTGAAGGAATCGGTATCGACCTCTGTGCTGAGGATCTTGGCCTCCGGCAGGGTTACCATAATCTTCAAATTCTCCTCGTCCACCTGGTACTGGATTCCGCTGAAATCGTACCCCGCCTTGATGGCCACATCATAGCTGTACACATATTTACTCTGGGTGAAGGGGATGGAGATGCCCCACAGATTCCGGTCCGCTTCCAACACGCTGACCTCCGTGGCCAGGACCTCCTGCGTGGCCAGCTCGCCGATGTCTTCAAATCCCAGTTTGGTGGTCTTTTCATCGTGGGCAAAGGGGCTGTCAATCCCAAACCACACTGCGATCACCACCACAACCGCCAGCAATCCCGTCAGAAACACCCTGGAGGTGAGAACCTTTCCCACCACCCGCAGAATGCTTTTTCCCACATTTCCCGTTTTCTCCTTGCTCATTTTGGAACCCTCCAGTGTTTTTATTGGGATGAATCACCCCAAAGACAACGTGTTTTTTTCGCGAACACCTTGGGTCCATTGTACACGATTTTCCCTATTTTGACAATATTCGACACTGCACTTCTACAGATCCGGCTGGCCCATGTCCAGCCAGCCCATCTCTCCGGTATCCTTGGAGATCAGCATCCCGCTGCCATACCGGCGCAGCACCGTGACCGACTCCCCTTTCTCCACTGCCAGACGGCGGTCCGTCACATCTCCGGTGACCAGCTTGCCCTCACTCTGGTGCAGGAACTCCTCCGGGATTTCCACCAGGACACCGCTTTCCACCACCCGGCACAGAGTGAACTCTCCCCGAGGTTCCACCCGTTCCACCTGATTGTGGGGCCAGATCACTGTGATACCGGGCCGCTCCTGCTGACTGATGGGAGCGGAGATGCGCTCCCCATGCTGGGCACAGGTCCATGTCCAACGCTCCCCGTCCGGATCTAGAATCACTGCATTGAGCTGTCCCAGTGTCTTCACCATGTTGCCCCCATCCATAGACAGCACGTTGTGCGCCTGGTGGAAGTACGGCGCGTTGTTGATCACACCCTCCCGGAAGTTGGCTGTGGGATAGTGCCCCACCACCAGCCTTTTGGAAAAGCGGTGCTCTGTCCCTTGGGGAAACCAGGGCACGCTGACCACATACTCCCAATCCTGATGGTCCAGGTCCTCTCCCTGCAAGCCCGCATGGGCAAACAGATACCGCTCCGTCTCCAAAATGTGGGGCAAGCTGCGGAGAAATTGGAACTCCCGGGGATAGCGCTCCTCCAGCTTTCTCCGAAACACTCCTGTCTCACCGGGCTCCCCTGGCAAAGGGGTGCCGGACTCCTTGGCCATCTGCCACAGATAGTCCCGTTCCTGCCAGCGATACAAGGTCCCGAAACAACCCTCATCTGTGGTCACCAGCATGTGAAGATCACAATTGCCGCTGAGCACATACACTCCCTCCTGTTCTGCCAACTCCATGACAAATCGAAGGGTTCCCAGGCTGTCGAGACCCTTTTCCAAAAAGTCCCCCGCAATCACCAGAACGTCTTTCCCAGGCTGGTAGGCGCAAACCTTCAGCAGCTGCCGGAACAACTCCAGATTGCCGTGGATGTCGCTGACCGCCAGGATCCTGGAATCCCCCGCCTTGGCGGATATTGCCTTGGTTTCCATTGCGCTTCCTCCTATAAAAAATTCCCACGGGAGCTTGTCCCGTGGGAACTTTTCAGCAAGTTAAGGTATTCAGCGGAGACTTAGATCTCAGCGAAATACTTGATGGTGCGGACCATCTGGCTGGTGTAGCTGTTCTCGTTGTCGTACCAAGCAACAACCTGCACCTGAGCGGTGTCGTCGTCGATCTTGGTGACCATGGTCTGAGTAGCGTCGAACAGAGAACCATAGGTGATGCCGATGATGTCAGAGGACACCAGGGGCTCCTCGGTGTAGCCGAAGCTCTCATTGGAAGCAGCCTTCATAGCAGCGTTGATGCTCTCCTTGGTGATGTCCTTGCCCTTGACAACAGCCACCAGGATGGTGGTGGAGCCGGTGGGAACGGGCACACGCTGAGCGGAGCCGATCAGCTTGCCATTCAGCTCGGGGATGACCAGGCCGATAGCCTTGGCAGCGCCGGTGCTGTTGGGAACGATGTTCACAGCGGCAGCGCGAGCGCGGCGCAGGTCGCCCTTGCGATGGGGGCCATCCAAAACCATCTGGTCGCCGGTGAAAGCATGAACGGTGGTCATGATGCCGGAGACGATGGGATAGGTGTTGTTCAGGGTGTTGGCCATGGGAGCCAAGCAGTTGGTGGTGCAGGAAGCAGCGGAGATGATCTGATCCTCAGCGGTCAGGGTCTTCTCGTTCACGCTGTAAACGATGGTCTTCAGATCGTTGCCAGCAGGAGCGGAAATGACAACCTTCTTAGCGCCGGCATCGATGTGAGCCTGGCTCTTAGCCTTGGAGGTGTAGAAGCCGGTGCACTCCAGCACAACGTCAACGCCGATCTCGCCCCAGGGCAGATCCTTGGCGTCCTTCTCAGCATAGATCTTGATGGTCTTGCCGTCGACGGTGATGGAATCCTCACCGGCGGTGACCTTGTCAGCCAGAGCGTAACGGCCCTGAGCGGAGTCGTACTTCAGCAGATGAGCCAGCATAGCGGGGCTGGTCAGGTCGTTGATAGCAACGATCTCATAGCCCTCAGCGTTGAACATCTGACGGAAAGCCAGACGGCCAATACGGCCAAAACCATTAATAGCAACTTTAACAGACATTGGTAAAACCTCCTGAGAATATATATGGGTTTTAAGCTTCTTCTATTCTAAATCATTTTTCGGAATATTACAAGAGTTTGACAGAAAAATAACGTCATTTTCTTCCCGGCTTAACCGAAAAGCCCCTCACTCCTGAGAAAACCGCTTGGCTCCGTGACGGGCTCCGGAGGCGTCCATGCTGCCCTTGGGCGCCCGGCGCAGGCTGAATTTCCGGAAGGACACCAAGAACACCAGCAGGTACAAAGACACCACCAGCACAGCCAGCTGCACCGCCGGGGGAATCTCCCCGGAATAGACCTTCCCCAGAAGCACCAGGGCCAGGTTGGACAGGGAGAAGCTCAGGCTCAGGACCACAGTGAAGATCCCCGCCACATAGGCTCGCTTGGCGGCGCCCACCTCGTCCACACCGGCCAGAAGCTTGCACAGGTAGAACAGGCACAGCAGCATGCTGGCCCCGCCCAGGATGGTGAAGAAGTTCTCCACAAAGGAGGGAGACTTGGCGTAGAACACATACACCAGAATCAAGTAGGCGATGGCCCAGAGCACCCCCACCAAATACATCAGAGGGATCTTTTCCAAGTTGTTCTTGCCGGCAAAGAAGCCCAAGGACACATAGATCTGCACCGCTCCAAAGAGCACGCAGCACACCAGGAAGAACAAGTGGAGCACCCACTGTTCCCCGCCGGGGACCATGGCCCGGACACCGGTCCACTGGAGTCCCGCGGAGACCAGCAGCACCACTCCGGAGAGCAGCGCCGCAACGCCGGTGAGAAGGTTCTTTCGAGGGACATAGGGTCCGAAATACCGGCGGGAGCGGAAACACATCCAGGCGGCCAGCACACCCATCAGCAGCGGCACCCCCAGGGAGACCCAGGCCATCACACCGCCGTCGGTGTAAAAGGAGGTATCGTAATCAAAGTAATAGAGCATCAGCACCACCCGCAGCAGCACCCCTGCCGCAAAGCCCACACAGGTGACTTTCAAGGCGTTGCCCACATTGACCAGTTTCATAAACATACGCATGATCCTTATCCAGTGTATTTCCCCAAGCAGGAGAGGCCCCCGCGCCTGCGGGAGCCTCTGCATTATAGCATACTTTGCGGGATTTTCCAATAGAGATTGTACGGTCACCGCTGGTCCAGGGGGACATACTTCTGATCCACCGGCAGGGCCCGGTAGGCGGGACGCATGATCCTGCCGCCAGTGGTCAGCTCCTCAATGCGGTGGGCACACCAGCCGGCGATGCGGCTGACGGCAAACATGGGGGTGAACAAATCCTCCGGGATGCCCAGCATCTCGTACACCAGCCCGGAGTAGAAATCCACGTTGGCGGAAATTACCTTGTCCTTGCCGGTCACCTTCTTGAAGGCAGCCGGGGCCAGGCGCTCCACCATCTCATAGAGGGCCAGCTTCTTGTCGAAGCCCTTCTCCTGGGCCAGATTCTGCGCCTTGGACTTGAGGATCACCGCCCGGGGATCGGACAGGGTGTAAATGGCGTGGCCCATGCCGTAAATCAGGCCGCTGCCGTCAGCCGCCTCCCCGTTGAGGATCTTCTCCAGGTAGGATTCCACCTCGTCCTCGTCCTCCCAGTTTTCCACGTGGCTCATCAGGTCGTCCATCATCATCCGGACCTGGTGGTTGGCGCCGCCGTGCTTGAAGCCCTTCAGGGACCCCACTGCGGCTCCGATGGCCGAATAGATGTCCGTCCCCGCGCTGGTGAGCACCCGGGTGGTGAAGGTGGAGTTGTTGCCGCCGCCGTGCTCCGCGTGAAGCACCATCAGCAGGTCCAGAAGTTTCGCCTCTTCCCGGGTGAACTGCCGGTCCGGCCGCAGGGCGTTGAGAATGGCCTCGGCAGTGGAGTGGTTCGGCTCGTAGGGGTGGAAAAACATGCTCTGCTTGTCAAAATGACGCCGCTTCACCTGGTAGGCATAGGACATGATGGAGGGCATCCGGGCAATGAGAGACAGGCTTTGACGCATATTGTTCTCCAGGGACAGATCGTCGGGACTGTCATCATAGGAGTACAGCGCCAGCACCGACCGGGCCAGCTTGTTCATGATGTTCTTAGAGGGCGCCTTGATGATCATGTCCTCGGGGAAGTACTCCGGCAGCTCCCGGTTCTCATAGAGCAGGGAACACATCCGGTCGTACTGATTCCGGTTGGGCAGTTGGCCAAAGATCAGCAGCCAGGCCACCTCTTCGAACCCGAAGCGGTCCTCCTGTTCACAGCCCCGGACAATGTCCTCAATGTCAATGCCCCGTTAGGTCAGCCGGCCCTTGTCCGGGATCTTGTCCCCGTCGGCGATGAGGTAGCCGTGAACGTTGCACACGTGGGTCAGCCCTGCCATGACGCCGGTGCCGTCGGCATTGCGCAGCCCCCGCTTCACC
>JBMNVU010000041.1:0-14789 GCA_050946975.1 Acutalibacter sp. | reverse complement strand
TCACACTCTCCCCCCTAATACTTTACCAGCTGGGAAAGAACAAGATAACTCTAAGTTCTAACTCAGCAAGAACCTCAAGATTTCAACAACCAATAAGAAAGGATGAGTAAAACCATGAACATCGGCATTGACCACGGCTATTACGCCATCAAAACCCGGCATTTTTCTTTCCCAGCCGGTATCTCGGAATATTCCCACGAACCCTACACCCTGCAGAACACATTGGAGTAAAAAGCTTTACCAAAACGATCTGCCCAACCGGGCCATCGCCGTGTACCTTTATCTGCGGGGCAGGGCCAACAAGGAAGGCGTCTGCCGGCGGCCGGCCATCCGCACGATGGCAAGGGAGCTGAAGATGTCGGAGAGCACGGTCAGACGGGGTGTGTGAGATTTGGAGAAAGCAAGATTTCTCGCTGTGGAGGAGCAGTTTCGGTGGAATCATGCTGACTCATCCAACAAATATGTTCTGGTGGAACATTCCCAAAGCACATATAATTCCCTCGTTGCATTTTTCTGTATCAGGGCAGTAAAATTTATGATTTTAAAAAGCAGTTGACAAACTCCTGGGAATGTGATACCGTTTCATTAAATCGATTTAATAGCCATTTTCCATCATCTGTTATCACTGTTTCCTGTGTTTGCGGTACGATGGGAGCGGCCCTTAGAATGGAGGTATGATCTCGTGATTTCTCAAGATAAACCCAGGCTTTGCAAGTTGAAGGCCGTCTTTGACAAGCACCGAGATGCTGTCATTTCGCTGACGTGCCCCGACGATACCAGCCGCACGGAATTTTTGCTCACCCCTCAGGAGTTTCCCGGCTTTGACGCAGAAGACAGCAAGTGGCTGGGCCACGTTTATGGCAAGGCGCGACGGAGTGGGGATAACTTCTCTTTCACCACAGGACTTGCCCGGAAAGATGCGGAAATTCGCAAGGGAAACGGAAGTATCATCATGAGCTATTCCAAGCTCCGCGATAACCAGGGGGGCCGGTTCCTCTTTCGCTCACTTCTCAGCTGCATATTTCGGAAACCCAACTCGACTGGCGTTTCACCCTGCGAAATACTGGGGAGAAGCCTGTGGAGATCCTGGAATTGGACATCCCCCTGCCCATGGACCAGTATTTCCGCAAAGATGACTTCTACAAATACGAACAGTGTGTCATGCGGCACAGCTGTATTGTGGGAGCTTCCTCCTATGTCTACTGGTCTAAATCCAGCGGGAACGGCCCAGTGCTGCTTATGGCCGCTGTAGACGGCACCCGCCTGGAGGCCTTCCGGGAGGACCGCAATACCGCTATCCACCACCTGGATGAAGTTCCCGGCGCTTTTGGTGGGCTCTATTGTGTCTGCCCAATCGGAAAGGCCGTGGAGCATCCCCAGGGGAAAACGTCCTCTCTTACCTTGGAAATCGGCGGGGAAAAGAACTTCTCTTTCCGCTTCGCATTCCTACCCGGCGAGGGGGATATCAACCCCATCCTAGCCCAGTGGGGCCTGCTGGCCATGGAGCCGGTTCCCGGCATGGTACTGCCCAAGCCGGAGACAGCCAAGCTCCTGGTGTACGGCGGCGGAGAGGATCTGGATATCACTCCGGCCCATACCAACGACAAGGTGCTCTCCGTAGAGCAAAAGGACGGGGCGTGGGTGGCAACCGTTCAGTTTTCTGAATACGGCCTGCGGGATGTGGATTTCGTCACGGGCGGGCATAAGACTACCTACACCTTCTTCGTCACCGAGGAGCCCCGGGCCATGATTGACAGCCACGCCCAGTTCGTGGTGGAACACCACCGGGAAACCGACCCATCGGACCCCTGCTACCATGGCTTCTTAATGTGGGACATGGTGAACAAGCGGCGCATTAACAGCAGCTTCAACCCATATTCCGAGGACTGGTGGCGGGGCGGCAGCGATGAGATTGGCCTGGTGGGAGGCCTGTTCCTCTCGGAGAAGAACGTGTACCGGCCGGTAGAGGAAGAGCTTCACGCCCTGGACGACTATGTCAACGACTTCCTCCTCTCCCGCCTGACGGAACAGCCGGGCTGGAGGGTCCACCGGATGGTGCCCTGGCACACCATGTTCGAACCCTGGGCCGGCAACGGCGCTGATGACGTGTGGCGGGCTTACAATTACGTCCATGTGGTGAATACCCTGTATAATATGTACCGCATTCAGAAGGTCTATAAGTTCCCCTTCCTCAAGGAGAGAAACAAATACCTGAAGCTGTGCTATCACTACACTATGGCCATGTTCTGCTACTGGATGTTCCCAGACGGGGTCGGCGCGACGGAATACGGAAATATGGGAGAGATGACTTTCCCCCTGTACCTGCCCCAGAGCTTAAAAGAGGAGGGCTTTGAGCAGGAAGCCGCGTGGCTGGAGGGAATCTTCACGAAAAAAGAGGCCTACTTCGCCAGCCGCCAGTTCCCTTACGGCTCGGAAATGGCCTACGATTCCACCGCTTATGAAGCAGTCTATGGCTATGGAAAAAGCGTAGAGGATGGCCGGGTGATGGAAGCGGCCGCGAAAGCCTCCTTTGCCAACCGCGGCAAGCAGCCGGTGTGGTACCTCTTTAACACGGATATGCGGGGCGGCGGCGATACCGGCTGGAATGTGAGTTACATGACCCAGCTGGGCGCTTTCCCCATTTGGGACTATGCTGTCAACCTGGGCAAGCAGGGAACGGATTGGCTGCTCTCCGCCTATGGGGCCTACTACGCGGGCTGGATCATCTATAACTCCGGCGGCTACTGGAGCCCTGCTCCGGAAAACCAGGGAGCTACGGGGTGGATTATCCAGGGCGGCGCTGGCCGCATGACAGGCCAGCCGGTCCCCGGCGGGTTCCCCATGATGAACGGCCTGGTGGCCCTGTCCGGCGAGGCGGAGCTGGGGTTCTTCGGAGCTTTGCGTATGGCCAGCTCTCTGCTGTTCCGGCACTCCGTTCTGGGACTAACAGGCTTGGGGTGCAAGATAGAGCAAGTGGCAGGCGGTATTACCGCCGTTACCCCGGAGGACGGCCTCTCCATGCGGTTTGTCAATATGGCGGAAGGCTGGCGCTTGGAGCTTGACCGGGATAAGATAGAGAAATTGATGTTCTTTCCCGGCAAGACAGTGCTTACTCTGAAAAACTACACCGGGGACGCCCATACGGCGACACTCACCTTGACCCGCATCGCGGACCAGTTTCAGCGGACAATCCCTGTCCAGATAAGCGGGGAGAAAGTGGAAGTGGAACTTCCCGTTTAACAAACAAGCGCATCAAAAAAGGCTGAAGTGCCGCAATCCCGCGGCGCTCCAGCCTTTTTTATATTGTGAGCTTTTTTACGGAATCCCGGGCCACATGGCTGCACTCGATCAGAATGCTGTGGCTTTCCGGCGGATGATTGTCAATGAGCTGGATGGTCACTTCAGCCCCTTTCCGCCCAATTTCACGCAGAGGCATTTCTACTGTGGTAAGGGCCGGCCGGGTAAATTCCAAATACTCAACCCGGTCGTATCCTTGGATGGAAAGGTCACGGGGAACTTGCAGTCCCATATCTTGGGCCGCATGGACCGCACCCACCGCCATCACATCGCTCATGGCGAAAATAGCGGTGGGAGGATCTGGTAAGCACAGCAGCTTCTTACAGCCCTCATAACCATCCTCATATCGCCAGCCTTCGCCCACCTGGATATATTGAGGAACATAGGGAAGATTGTGGTTCATCAAGGAGGTCTGATAACCCATCAGCCGCTTGTGGCTGGGCAGGCTGTCGAACACGCCGCAGATTAAACCGATTTTCTCATGCCCCATGGAAATGAGGTAATCCGTGGCAATCAAGCCGCCGTTCATGTCGTCGCAGTTGACGCAGTAATTTTCCCCGTGGGAGTAGGAATAGCAGAATACGCAGGGAATATCGCTCTCTGGGATTAAATTCTCAATATCACGGGGATAAATGCTGACATAGATGATTCCCCCGGCGTTGATGGACTTGGCTTGTTGTAGGGCGATCCCCAGTTCATTTTGGACCTCCTGCTTCTCTAAATATTCGTTATATTGGAAGTTTTGCGTTTGGGGATTCACCCGGAGGTTAAACAAAGTTAAATCGTAGCCCTTCTCAAAACAAAACTCGCTGATCCCATCCACAATATCCGGGGCGGGAAATGCCTTGATATTCTCCACGATAACAAAAATATTCTTTGATTTGCTGGTTTTCAGCCGCTGTGCGGTGCGGTTTGGCACATAATGGACTTCTTCAATCACCTGGAGAATTCGCTCCTCCGTATCCTTCGCCACCTTGCCGGAGTGGTTTAACACGTTGGAAACCGTGCCGGGGGAGACGCCCGCGAGCCTGGCAACATCGTAAATTGTCGGCAAAACAAATCACCTCAAAGCACTTAAACTAATTAAATATATTCTAGCACAAGGATTAAAACTTGTCCACTATGTAAAAATGCCTAAAAATCTTTCTTTTATTTGGCATTTTAGTGGTTGACAATGGGGGGCGTGGGCGCTATAATGACACCAGAATTAAATCGATTTAATAAGTGCGGCCGCTGAGACCCGTTGTGTTAAATCGAGCGCCGCTGTCCGGTGGACTGGTACGGGAAATATGTTTTAGGAGGTTGGTATGAGATGGAAGCGGAGAACCAGGTTTCCCTGCAAGAACAAAAGAAGCGCAAGCGCATGGCCAAGCTGAGAAACACTTGGCAGCTGTGGATCATGGCGCTGCCCGCGGTGGTGCTGATCGCCATTTTCAACTACGTCCCTATGTACGGTATCCAGCTGGCGTTCCGAGATTTTGTGTATGGCGGCGGAATTTTGGACGGGCCTTGGGTGGGGCTGAAATATTTTGAGCAGTTTTTCAACTCCCCCATGTTTGGCAACGTCATGATCAACACCATCCGTTTGAGCCTGGCCACGCTGGTATTTGGGTTTTTCGCCCCTATCCTTCTGGCCATGGTGCTGAACCAGCTGATGAACAGCCGGGTGAAGAACGCCATGCAGACCGTGGTTTATCTTCCCCACTTCATTTCCGTGGTGGTTATGGTGGGTATGATCAAGGTGTTCCTGATGCCGGAATCTGGCTTGCTCTCCAACCTGCTGGTGCACTTTGGGTTTGGAAACAACCTGTTAGGCGAGCCGGGCGCGTTCGTTCCCATCTATGTGATCTCCGACATTTGGCAGCACTGTGGATGGAACAGCATCATCTATCTGGCGGCCCTCTCCAATGTGGACACGCAGCTATACGAGGCGGCCAAGATCGATGGCGCTTCCCGGTTCCGGATCATCCTCAGCGTGGAGCTGCCCGCCATTGTCCCCACCATCGTGATCCTATTGATTCTCAACATGGGCGGCATTTTGAATTCCAGCTTTGAGAAAACCTATTTGCTGCAAAACACGCTGAATATGTCGGTTTCGGAGACCATCGCTACCTATACCTACAAAATCGGTATCCTGCAGACCCAGTTCAGCTATTCCACTGCCATTGGCCTGTTCAACACGGTGATCAACTTCATCTGCCTGATGCTCACCAACACAGTCTCCAAGGCAATATCCGAAACAAGCCTTTGGTAAAGGGGAGGGAACCAACGTGACAAAAATCAAGTTGCTGGGAAAGCGGCAAAGCACGGAGGACAAAATCTTTTCCGTGGTCTTGGGTATCCTATGTATCCTCCTTTTGTTTAGTATTCTCTACCCGCTCTACTTTATCATTATCGCATCCTTCAGCGATTCCAACGCGGTGGCGGCTGGCAAGGTGATCCTGCTTCCGAAAAACATTAACTTCTTCGGCTATGAGCAGATCCTCAAGGACGAGCGGATCTGGACTGGCTACCGCAACACTATTTTCTATTCCATTGTAGGGTCCGTGGTTAGCGTAGTGGTGACGCTGCTGGCGGCCTACGCCCTGGCTCAAAAGGAATTTGTGGGGCGCCGGATCGTCACCGTGTTCTTCACCATCACTATGTTCTTCGGCGGCGGCTTGATCCCCACCTACCTGCTGTATCAGGACCTGCACCTGATCGACAACCCCTTTGTTTTTATCATACCCGGCGCCATGAACGTCTACAACATGATCATCGCCCGGACATTCTTCTCCTCGTCGATTTCCAAATCGCTGTATGAGGCGGCGGAGCTGGACGGATGCAGCCAATTTAAATTTTTTATGCAGATTGCCGTTCCTCTTTCCAAAGCCATCATCGCGGTGATCTTCCTCTACTGCTTTGTGGGCAAGTGGAACGACTACATGACAGGCCTGATTTACATTAACGATGAGAATTTACAGCCCTTGCAGATGGTGTTGCGGGATATTTTGATTCTCAACGACTCCACGCCGGGCGGGACGGCCGGTGTGGGCGGCGGCTATGCCCAGGCGTTCAAGGACCAGGTGAAGTACGGTGTGATCATCGTGTCCACCCTGCCCTTGCTGGTGATTTACCCGTTCCTGCAAAAATACTTTGAAAAGGGGGTCATGATCGGTTCCCTGAAAGGTTAAGGGACTGCGCTCTGCCGGCCCCACGGGGCCGAATGGATAAAACTGACAACCCAAAAAAGGTTAGGAGGAAACCAACGTGAAGAAACAAGTATGGAAAAAACTCATTTCAGCGGCGCTTTGCGCAGCACTGATTGCCGTCCCCATGACGGCGTGCTCCGGCGGCGGGGAATCCGAAACCAGCTCCGGCGGGGCTTCCCAATCCTCTGAGAGCGGTGCCTCCGCCAGCGATACCGGCGGGGAGGAAACGCCCGAGGGCGGCACCATCAGCATCATTGCCCCCCACAGCAGTGTGTGCCTGGACGCCAAGGACATCCCCTGGATTCAGGATCTGGAGGCCAAGTTCAAAGAGGAGAAAGGCTACACCATCGAGTGGACCGAGATCGCCTCGGAAAACTGGGCGGAGAAGCGCCAGACCCTGTACGCTACCGGCGACATCCCGGACATCATCTACGGCGACGGCAGCACTCCTGCCGATGTGCTGAAGTTCAGCGCCTTGTTTGAAGACCTGTCCGACGACCTGGACGCCATGCCCAATGTGCAGGAAATGTTTGAGGCGAAGCCTATGACCAAGTATCTGGCGGAGAATGAGGACGGTTCTATTTATGCGCTGAGCCGTTACAGCCGGTTCTGGCCTCGAACCTCCAACCACCAGTACATCAATAAGGAATGGCTGGACAACCTGGGCCTGGAAGTCCCCACCACCTGGGATGAACTGTATGACGTGCTGGTGGCCTTCCGGGACGGGGACGCCAACGGCAACGGCGACCCCACTGATGAGATCCCCATGGATTTCGCCCCGTTGGGGACTACGGGCTTCGGCACCTTCCAGCCTGACCTGTTGGTGGCCAGCACTGGCATCCCGCTGGCGGATTCCGGCAACAGCGGCTACTATGTGGATAACGGCACCGTGAAGAATTTCTTTGTAGAGGTCGGCTTTAAGGATTCCATTGCCTTTATGAATAAACTGTGGAACGAGGGCCTCATCAGTCAGAAAGCCTTTACCCAGGATTACAGTTCCTATCAGTCCATGGGCCGCGGTGGCGGTGACGAGAACACCGCTTTGGTGGGCTTTACCTGGGGCTGGGTCTCCTTGGACCGCTTCGGTCCCACCCTGGAAAGCCAGTACGTTGCAATCCCGCCTCTCAGCTCGGAGGAAGGCGTGGAACCCTCCTGGTCCTATGAGTCCTCCTTGAACTACGGCACCGGCTCTGTGATGGTCTCCCGCAAGACCGAGCACAAGGACGCCTGCCTGTGGCTTATTAACGAATTGTACTCCCAGGATAATTCCATGTACCAGGTCTTTGGCTCTCAGGATGTGGTGCTGGATAAGACCGGCGACAAGTCCTACACGGTGCTAGGCTCTGACGATCCCACTATCGACCAGGGTACCTGGCAGATGATGAACACCTTCGGTGGTTGCATCTATATCCGTGATGACCTGGATGTGCAGCTGGGGCCGGATCTACAGCAGGCCGCCGAACAGACGAAACCCTATGACGATATTTTGGACAAGATGGAAGAGGGCAACGATGTGCTGCCCTGGTCCTTCCTGAAGTTCAATGAATCGGACGCCACCACCCTTTCCAACAACAACACGGCCCTGATGAACTATGGTATGTCCCAGTACAGCACATGGATCACCAGCGGCGGCGTGGAGGAAGGCTGGGATGCCTATGTGGACACCATGAACGGCTACGGCCTGCAGCAAAATATCGAGCTGGTACAGAAAGCGTTTGATGAGTACAATAAGGTCATGAACGAAGGCTGACAGCAGCTTCCCAACTGAATACACCGTCACTTTACACACTCTTTTCAAGAAGCGGCGCGGCAAGCACCCAGCGGCCGGCGCCGCTTTTCTTGTGGGAGACTTAAATTCACATTTCGCGAATATAACATGGAGGAGCGCCAAATGGTTACAAGACAGCAGACCGCTGAGAATATCCGGAACGTAAAGGTGGACGATCCCTTCTGGTCACCCATCCAAAACCTGGTGATGGACGTGGTCATCCCCTATCAGAAGCAGATTTTGGAGGACGCCATCCCCGGCGTGGAAAAGAGCCACGCCATCGAGAATTTCCGCATTGCCGCCGGCGAGAGCCAGGGTGAGTTTTACGGCATGGTCTTTCAGGACAGCGACGTGGCCAAGTGGCTGGAAGCCGCGGCTTACTCTCTAGTCCTGCGTTCGGATCCGGAGCTGGAAAAGCAGGCGGATGACCTGATTGCCCTTGTGGGACGGGCCCAGGAGAACGACGGGTACCTGGACACCTATTTCACCGTAAAAGAGCCGGAGCATAAATGGCAGAACCTGGAAGAGTGCCACGAGTTGTATTGCGCGGGTCACATGATCGAGGCCGGTGTGGCCTACTACCAGGCCACGGGCAAAACAAACCTGTTGGACATCGTGAAGAAGAACGCCGACCTGATTTGCTCCCGTTTTGGCAAAGGCAAGATCCGGGGCGTGCCGGGCCACCAGGAGATCGAGCTGGCCCTGCTGCGGCTGTACGATGTCACCGGGGAAAAGCGCTACTTGGATACCGCCCAATATTTCCTGGAAGAGCGGGGCGTGGAGCCGGAGTATTTCGCCGAGGAAAAGGAGCGCATCGGCTGGCGGCATTTCGGCATTGACCCTGCCGACCGGGATTACGCTCAGACCTACGCCCCGGTGAAAAAGCAGACCAAGGCCGTGGGCCACAGCGTCCGGGCCGGGTATATGTACACCGCCATGGCTCATCTGGCCGCGGAGACCGGGGACGAGGAGATGTACCAAGCCTGCAAGACCCTGTGGGACAACATAGTTCGTCAGAAAATGTATGTCACAGGCGGTGTGGGTTCCACCGTCCACGGGGAGGCCTACTCTGCGGACTATGAGCTGCCCAACGATCTTGTCTACGCCGAGACCTGCGCCTCCGCCGCCATGATCTTCTTTGCCCGGCGGATGCTGGAAGCGGAGCCAAAAGCCGAGTACGCCGACATTTTGGAAAAGGAGTTATATAACGGGCTCATCAGCGGCATGCAGCTAGACGGCAAACGGTTCTTCTATGTCAATCCCCTGGAGGTGGTGCCTGGAGTGTCCGGCAAGCTGCCGGAGTACAAGCATGTGCTGCCGGTACGTCCCCAGTGGTACGCCTGCGCCTGCTGCCCGCCCAATGTGGCCCGCACCGTCACCTCCCTGGGGCAGTACGCCTGGGGGGAGAACGCGGATACCGTGTATTCCCACCTGTTTGTGGGAGGAAGGGTCTCTTGTGAGAACGGGGCAAAGCTCTCCTGCCAGTCCGCCTACCCCTGGAATGGGACGGTCACTTATACAGTGGAAGAGAGCAAGGTATTTGCCTTTGCCATCCGCATCCCCGGCTGGTGCAAAAAATGGGAGCTGAAGGTAAACGGCCAAGGGGCAGAATTTCAGATGAAGGAGGGATACGCGTACCTCCGCCGGGCTTGGAATGCCGGGGACTCGGTGGAGTTGTCCCTCGGTATGGAGCCCCGGCGTATTTACGCCAATCCCAAGGTCCGCGCGGATGCCGGGTGCGTAGCCCTGGCCAGAGGCCCTATCGTCTACTGCATGGAGGAAGCGGACAACGGGGAAAACCTGGCGGCCCTTCGCTTACCGAGGGATTCAGGCGTGTACGTCTCTGTGGGCAAAGATAAGCGCATCGGCGATGTTCCTGTGCTGGAAGCGCAGGGAATCCGGCTGCGTTCGGATGACGCTCTTTACAGCGGGAAGCCGCCGGTGGAGGAAGAAGTCTCCCTCACGGCTGTTCCCTATTACACCTGGGGCAACCGGGGCGCGGGCGGTATGCGCGTTTGGATCCACGAATAATAGCGCTGCGAAAGTGTGGGGTGATTTTGATACAAGTGAAGGCCGGGGTTTCCTGGCCTTTGCTATTTGCCCCGGTCAATCGGTCAAAAGACTATTTGTATAAGGAAGGTTTTCTCTATGGACACACCCTTTACCCGCATCCTGTACGGCGGCGACTACAACCCCAACCAGTGGCCCCGGGAAATTTGGGACGAGGACATGAAGCTCTTCAAGCAGGCGGGCATCAACTCCGCCACCATCAACGTGTTCTCCTGGGCCAAGCTCCAGCCTAATGAATCCACCTATGATTTCTCCGAGCTGGACGACATTGTGGAAATGCTCTCCAAGGAGGGCTGCGACATCGTCATGGCCACCTCCACCGCGGCCATGCCCGCCTGGCTGTGCAAGAAGTATCCCGAGGTCACCCGCGTGGACTACGAGGGCCGCCGCCATAAGTTTGGCCAGCGCCACAACCACTGCCCCAACAGCCTGGTCTTTCAGAAGTACGCCCGCAAGCTGGTGGTGGAGCTGGCCAAGCGCTACGGCTCCAACCCCCACGTCACCTGCTGGCATATCGGCAATGAGTACGGCGGCGAGTGCTACTGTGAAAACTGCCAGAAAGAGTTTCGCGTGTGGCTGAAGCGGAAGTACGGTACCCTGGAGGCCGTCAACGAGGCTTGGAACACGGAGTTTTGGGGCCATACCTTCTACGATTGGGAGGAGATTGTCGCCCCCAACGCTTTGGGCGAGGGGATCGGCCCGGACAAGACCGCCTTTGCCGGCATCTCCATCGATTACCGCCGGTTCATGTCCGACAGCCTTTTGGAGAACTTCAAAATGGAACGGGACGCCATCCGGGAGTATGACAAGGAGACCCCCATCACCACCAACCTGATGGGCACCTACAAGGGGTTGGATTACTTCAAGTGGGCAAAAGAGATGGACATTGTCTCCTGGGACAATTACCCCGCCTACGATACCCCCTGGAGCCTGACCGCACTGCGCCACGACCTGATGCGGGGCTTGAAGAACCAGCCTTTCATGCTCATGGAGCAGACCCCCAGCCAGCAGAACTGGCAGCCCTATAACTCTCTAAAGCGTCCCGGCCAGATGCGGGCACAAAGCTACCAGACCATGGCCCACGGCGGAGATACCATCCAGTTCTTCCAGCTGCGCCGCTCCAAGGGCGGGTGCGAGAAGTTTCACGGCGCGGTGATCGCCCACGCTGGCACCGGCGAAACACGGGTATTCAAAGAGTGCGCCCAACTGGGCGCGGAGCTGAAAGCCCTGGGTAGCCAGACCTTGGGGGCGGACTACCCGGCCCAAGTGGGTATTCTCTTTGATTGGGACAACTACTGGGCCCTGGAGTACACCAGCGGCCCCAACGTGGATTTGAAGTACGTGGACCAGATCCATCAGTACTACCGTTACTTCTACGACAAGCACATCCCCGTGGACATGGTGCCCGTGGACGGGGACTTCTCCAAGTACCAGGTTATCGTAGCCCCCATGCTGTACATGGTGAAAGAGGGTATGGTCGAGGTCTTGGAGCAGTTCGTAGAGAACGGCGGTACCTTGGTTACCGGCTTTATGAGCGGTATTGTGGACCAGTCCGACAATGTCCACCTGGGCGGCTACCCTGGCCCCCTGCGGAAGCTCTGCGGCGTGTGGGCCGAGGAGATTGACGCCCTGGCCCCCGAGCAGACCAACACCCTGCGGTTCACCGATAGTACCGAAGCCAAGTGCCGCCTGCTGTGCGACATCCTCCACCTGGAGGGCGCCGAGGCTCTGGCATGCTACGGCGAGGACTTCTACGCCGACACCCCCGCTGTCACCAAAAATGCCTACGGCAAGGGCACTGTCTACTATGTAGGCACCCAGCCTGAAGCCGCTGGCCTGGACAAAATCCTGGACGGCGTGGCTGCCGCCGCTGGGGTGGAGCAGCTCATCGACGAGGACACCCCCTTGGAGATTGTCAAGCGCGTGAAAGACGGCGCCGAGTTCTGGTTCATCCTGAACCTCACCGGCAGGCCCCAGCAGGTTCCCAAGGCTTTCGCGGGCGAGACCGACATCCTCACCGGGGGACAGATTGGTCTGGAACCGCTGAAGCCTTTCGACACCCTGATCATCAAACGGAAAACACACTGAGAGGAGTGAGAAACGTGAGCCAAATCATCGTAAACAAGCTGGACAAGAGAAGCAAAATCGACAAAAACATCTACGGGGATTTCTCAGAACACTTGGGACGCTGCATTTACAACGGTGTGTTTGTGGGAGAAAATTCTTCCATTCCCAATGTCAACGGGATGCGCACCGACGTGGTGGAAGCTCTCAAACAAATTCACCTGCCAGTGCTGCGTTGGCCAGGCGGCTGCTTTGCCGACGAGTACCACTGGCAGGACGGAATCGGCCCCAAGGAAAACCGAAAGCGCATGGTGAACACCAACTGGGGCGGCGTGGTGGAGGACAACTCCTTTGGCACCCACGAGTTTTTGGAATTCTGCCGCCAGGTGGGCTGCGAGCCCTACATCAATGGGAACCTTGGCTCTGGGACTGTGCGGGAGATGAGCGAATGGGTGGAATACATGACCTTTGATGGAGAGTCCCCCATGGCCAACTGGCGGCGGGAAAACGGCCGGGAGGAGCCCTGGAAGGTGAAGTATTTCGCCGTGGGAAATGAGAGCTGGGGCTGCGGCGGCAATATGCGCCCGGAGTATTACGCCGACCTGTACCGCCGCTACCAGAGTTTTTTGAAAAACTACGGGGATAACAAGCTGTTTAGAATCGCCGTTGGCCCTAACAATGACGATTACGAATGGACAGAGACCGTCATGCGTCTGGCTGGGAACTACATGGATGGGCTGACCCTCCACTACTACACGGTTCCTGGTGATTGGAAGCACAAGGGCTCCGCCACAGAGTTTACCAAAGAGGAGTATTACGCGACTCTGCGGAAAGCGAACTTCATGGACGAGCTGGTGACCCGCCACAGTCAGATCATGGACAAGTACGACCCCCAGGGCCGGGTGGCTCTGATGGTGGACGAGTGGGGTACCTGGTTCGATGTGGAGCCCGGCACAACCCCCGGCTTCCTTTACCAGCAGAACACCATGCGGGACGCCATGGTGGCGGCCCTGTCCCTGAACATCTTCAACCGGCACAGCAGCCGGGTGCGTATGGCCAACATTGCCCAGCTGTGCAACGTGTTGCAGGCGGTGGTGCTCACCGAGGGTGAGAAGATGGTGCTGACCCCCACCTACCATGTGTTTGATTTGTACCAGCACCATCAGGATGCCACCCTGCTTGGCTGTTTTGTGGAAGTGGGACAGGTCGGTTCCGGCGATGATGTAGTGCCTCAGCTATCCGTCTCCGCATCGGAGGACAAGGACGGCGTGGTGCACGTCACTGCGGCCAATCTGTCCTCCACGGAAACCTGCCCCGTGGAGCTTTCCCTGCTAGGCGGCGGGATAGAGAACGTGACCGGCCGGGTCCTCACCGGCGCCATGGACGCTTATAATGATTTTGACACCCCTGACACTGTGGCCATTCATCCCCTGGAGCCAATTGAAACAACGGATGGCCGGGCTTACTTCACCCTTCCCGCCTGCTCCGTGGCGGAGATCACTCTGGCATGAATCAGAGGGTATGCAGGCGCTGCCTGCTGCGGGAACTGGACGGGGAGTATTTCCAGTCCATCTACCAGTACATTCAGAACTTGCCAGCGGAATGGAAGGTTGACAAGGAAACCTACGCCGCCCGGCTGGAGCGGTGCAGGGAATGTCCTCATCTGATAAACGGGATGTGCGAGCTGTGCGGCTGCTTCGTAGAGGTACGGGCCGCCAAAAAAAAGCAGCGTTGCCCGGACTACCCGGCGCGGTGGTAATAAGAAAATCAAAATACTTTCTATATAGGAGACTTTCTGTATGAAAAAAGATCAAGTGGCTCTCACCCCACCTATGGGCTGGAATAGCTGGGATTGCTACGGCCCTGCCGTAAACGAGGAACAGCTGTTGGGCAACGCCCGGTATATGGCGGATCACCTAAAAGAGTACGGCTGGGAGTATGTGGTGTGCGACATCCAGTGGAGCGAGCCCACCGCCGGAAAGTACAGTGCCTATTACGTCCCCTTTGCCTGGCTGACCTTGGACGAATATGGCCGGGTGCTGCCCGCTCCGGAACGGTTCCCTTCGGCCGCGGGGGGAAGGGGGTTTGGGCCTATCGCGGAGAAAATCCACAATCTGGGCCTGAAGTTTGGCATCCACATCATGCGGGGTGTGCCGAGGCTTGCCGTACATAAGCACTTGCCCGTGCTGGGCACGGACACCACCTGCGACAAGATCGCCTCCGACACATCGGTGTGCAAGTGGAATACGGATATGTACGGCATTGACGCATTAAAAGAAGGGGCCCAAGCCTACTATGATTCCATCTTCAAGCTGTATGCCTCCTGGGGTGTGGATTTCGTAAAGGTGGATGACATTTGCAACACCAACGCCTACCCGGAAAACCCCTATTCCGCCGAA
>JBMNVU010000040.1:0-17579 GCA_050946975.1 Acutalibacter sp. | reverse complement strand
CCCACACAGCCAACGGGAATCTCCACTTCGCTCCAAGCAAAAAGGGGCTGCCGCAAAACGCGGCAGCCCCTCGTCAAACATATGATCTTGGAATTTTAAAACTCTACCGTCATGCCGTCATAGCTGGCGAGCATCCCCTGCTCCTGGGCGCGGGCGGAAATCTCCGGATAGTTGCCCCCACAATTGTGGGAAAAGTGGTTGCACACAAAGATGGTCCCGCTGTCCGCCACGCCAAGCTCCATCAGCCGGTCCCGCACCAGCGCATTGCTGGAGAAGGACATGTGGTTGGTCATCTGATCCTGAAAACCGTGGGTGCAGTCCAGGCTTACCAACCCCAAATGCAGGTCTTTCCGGGTGGCCAGATACTCCCACACACTGTCCATGAAGTACCCGGTATCGTGGGCGTAGAGCAGAGCTTTTCCATCCCGCTCAATCAGATAGAACAGGGCATTCTCCGAGTAGCAGTGATCTGCCGGCAGCGGGGTCACCTGGTAGCCCCCAGCCACAAAGCTCTGGAAAGCCTTGACCCGGTCCACCTTCACCGTCTCAAACACCCGGGTATTGCCGGCACTGGCCGCCTCCTCCAGTTTGTCGCAGACAGCGTCGTTGCCGTGGAGAGTCAGGGTGTAATCCTCCCGGTGATGGCCAAAAGGCGGAAACGCAATGAACAGATCCCGGACATACCAGTGGTCCGGATGGGAATGAGTCACCAACAGATCCGTCACCTGCAACATGTTCACATCGTTCTGCAGAAAGTGATAGTAGGAATCCGCTGGGAAATCCAACAGCAGACTGTCATCCACCAGAGCCTGAGAACGGCTGCGATAGCTCTTCCCCTTCTCCTTACGGGCCTGACTGCACACCGGACATTCGCAGAACGGCGCCGGCAGTCCCTCAGCGGCTGCCGTGCCAAAATACGTGAGCTTCATACACGCACTCCTCCCTTAAAGAGCGGGGCCTTCCCGCCCTTCACATCCGCTCAGTTGGCGGGCTTAAAGCTGTCCTTCAGCTTGACAGAACGGTTGAACACCAACGCACCAGGCTTGGAATCCTTATTGTCCACGCAGAAATACCCCTGACGCAGGAACTGATAATTCTCCCCAGGCTTGGCCTCCCCCAAGGCGCGCTCCACCTTGCAGCCAGTGAGCACATGGAGGGAATCCGGATTCAAGTAATCCAGGAAATCGCCCTCATCGGGGTTGGCGACAGTGAACAAATTGTCGTACAGACGGACCTCGGCATCCAGGGCATCGGCAGCGTTCACCCAGTGAATGGTGGCGCCCTTCACCTTGCGGCCGTCCGCCGGATTGCCTCCGCTGCTTTCGGGATCGTACTCCGCCAGGATCTCCGTCACCTTGCCGCTTTCATCCTTCACGCAGCCGGTGCAGCGGATCAGGTAAGCGCCCTTCAGACGGCACTCCGGGCCGCCGGGATACAGCCGCTTATACTTGGGCACGGGCTCCTCCAGGAAGTCCTCCCGCTCCACATACACTGTGCGGGAGAAGCTCACCGGACGGGTTCCTTCCTCAGGCTTGTTGGGGTTGTTCTCCACCTCAAACGTCTCAGTCCGGTCCTCCGGGTAATTGGTGATGGTCAGCTTGACAGGATCCAAAACCGCCATGGCCCGCCGGGCGTTCAGGTTCAGATCCTCCCGCAGGCAGTACTCCAGGAAGGCGTACTCCACCGTGGAGTTCACCTTAGACACGCCGTTGCGCTCGCTGAAGTTCCGGATGGAGGCGGGAGTGTACCCGCGGCGGCGCAGTCCGCAGATGGTGGGCATCCGAGGATCGTCCCAGCCGTCCACATAGCCGCCCTCTACCAGGGCGCGGAGCTTCCGCTTGCTCATCACCGTGTTGTTGATGCCCAGCCGGGCAAACTCAATCTGGCGGGGCTTGGAGGGCAGCGTCACATTCTGAATCACCCAATCGTAGAAAGGACGGTGATCCTCAAACTCCAGGGTGCAGAGAGAATGGGTGATTCCCTCCATGGCATCCTCAAAGGGATGGGCATAGTCGTACATGGGATAGATGCACCACTTGTCCCCCGTCCGGTGATGCTTGGAATGATTGATCCGGTAAATGACGGGATCACGCATATTGAAGTTGCCGGAAGCCAAGTCGATCTTGGCACGCAGGGTCATGCGCCCGTTGGGGAACTCCCCGGCCCGCATCCGACGGAACAGGTCCAGGCTCTCCTCCTTGGGACGATCCCGATAGGGGCTGGTGGCAGGCGTGTTCAAGTCGCCGCGCATCTCCTTCATCTGATCAGCAGTCAGCTCACACACATAGGCCAGGCCCTTTTCAATCAGCTCTTCCGCGCCTTTATACATGGCCTCAAAATAGTCGGAGGCATAGTAGAACCGGTCATCCCAGTCATACCCCAGCCAATGGATATCCTCCTTGATGGCGTCCACATACTCCACGTCCTCCTTGGTGGGGTTGGTGTCGTCCATGCGCAGGTTGCAGATGCCTCCAAAACGCTGGGCTGTCCCAAAGTCCACAAAGATGGCCTTGGCATGGCCAATGTGCAGGTATCCGTTGGGCTCGGGTGGGAAGCGGGTGTGCACCTGCATCCCCTCGGTCCGGCCGCCGGGGCCCATATCTTCCTTTACAAAATCATCGATGAAATTGGTGGAAGGGATTTCGTCGTAGTTGATCTTTTCACTCATAGCAATCACGGTTCCTTTCTAAGGGATTACGTTTTCTATATTCCAAAACAGGGGATCAGCCCTGTAATTTGGCAAGGCCCAGCTTCAGCCGCCGCAGCGCCTCCTCCCGGCCCAGCAGAGCCAGGATCTCCATGGCGCCGCCAGGGGTCACCAGGGTGCCCGCCGCAGCAATGCGCACCGGCCACAGCAAGGTACCGTTCTTCACACCCAGCTCCCCGGCCAGGGCGATGAGGCTGTCATGGATGGCGTCCACGTTCCAGTCGGCAAGACCTTCCAGAACGGGGATGGCCGCCTGGAGCATCTGGGGAGAGTTCTCCAGGTTCGTCTTGCTCTTCTTGTTGACAAAGAAATCCACGGGATAGTCCGGCAGCTCCTGGAAAAAGTGCAGCAGCTGGGGGATCTCCTGGAACTTGGTGATGCGGGCGGGCAGGATGGAGTACAGCACACTCCAGGGCTTCTGCTCCTCGCCGAACACCTCTTTGTAGTAAGGCATGGCGTGGGAGGTGAACTCCTCCTCCCCCATGGCCTTGATATACTCGGCATTGAACCAGTTGAGCTTGTCATAGTCAAACACTGCCGGAGACTTGCTGATACCGTCAATGGAAAAGGCCTTTTCCAGCTCCTGCAGGGAGAAGATCTCCTGGTTGTCCTTGGGCGCCCAACCCAGCAGGGCGATATAGTTGACCACCACCTGAGGCAGGTAGCCCTCCTGCACCAGGCCCTCAAAGCTGGTGGAGCCGTGGCGCTTGGATAACTTGGACACACTGCCATCCTCATTTTTGCCCATGATCAGCGGCAGATGCACATAGGTGGGAATCTCCCAGCCAAAGGCCTCGTACAGCAGGTTGTACTTGGGAGTGGAGGTCAGATACTCGCTGCCCCGGACCACATGGGTGATGTGCATCAGGTGGTCGTCGATGACATTGGCAAAGTTGTAGGTGGGATATCCGTCCGCCTTGAGGAGCACCTGGTCCTCGATCTCCTTGTTCTCAATGGTGATGGTGCCGAACACCGCATCCTCAAAAGTGGTGGATCCGGTCAGGGGCACCTTCTGCCGGATCACGTAAGGCGTACCAGCATCCAGCAGCCGCTGGACCTCCTCCTGGGGCAGATCCCGGCAGTGACGGTCATACCCGCCAATGCCCTGCTCATCGTGAAGGGACTCCAGCCGCTCCTTGGTGCAGAAGCAGTAGTAAGCCTTACCATCCTTGACAAGCTGCTCGGCGTAGGGTTTGTAAATATCCTTGCGCTGACTCTGGACATAGGGCCCGTATTCGCCTCCCACATCGGGACCTTCGTCGTGCTTCAAGCCCACGGTTTCCAGAGTCTTATAAATCACATCTTCCGCGCCTTCCACCAGGCGCTGCTGATCCGTGTCCTCAATGCGGAGGACAAATTTCCCGCCCTGGGATTTCGCCACCAGGTACTCATAGAGCGCCGTCCGCAGATTGCCCACATGCATGAACCCCGTGGGACTGGGAGCAAATCTCGTTCGCACTGTCGCCATATTCTACCCTCTCCTTAATCCGTCCCCTGGGGGACGCCGTATAATACCAGATATTATAGCGCAAAGGACGGCCGTTTGGCAACATAAAACTTGCGTATTCTCCCGAACCGGCGCATAATGTATGAGAAAGCGGCAACTCCTGAAACGCTGTCAGGAGAAAGGAGTTTGAAACCATGATCAAGATCTTTGTATACGGCGAAAGAGCCGAAAAGGAAAATTACGCACGAGCCCTGGAGGGCTGCGGCGCCCAAGGGGTCTTCTCCCTGGACCTGAGTCTGGCCAAGGACTGCCACGGACTGCTGCTCCCCGGCGGGGGCGACATTGACCCGTCCAGGTACGGCCAGGCTCCTGCAGGCAGTGAGGAACCCGACCTCCCCCGGGACGCAGCAGAGCTGGAGCTCACGGCGGATTTTCTCCGCTGGGAGCGGCCCATCTTGGGGATCTGCCGGGGCATCCAGATGCTCAACGTGGCCCTGGGCGGGGACCTGATCCAGGACATTCCCACTGCCCAGGACCACCGTCACGATCCGGTGACCGGCGACCGGGTCCACCGAGTCACTGCAAAAGAGGGCAGTTTTCTCCACCAGCTGTACGGACCGTCCTTTGCCGTAAATAGCTCCCACCACCAGGCGCTGGGTAAACTGGCACCGAATCTGCATCTGGCAGCCACCTCGGAGAAAGACGGGGTGATCGAGGCGGTGGAGTGGCCGGAGAAACGGGTCTACGGCGTGCAGTGGCATCCGGAGCGGATGTCCTTTGCCCTGCGTCGGGAGGACACCGTGGACGGCAAGCCCATCTTCGACCTCTTTTTGAAACAGTGCGGCATGTGACGGGAACCGAGATTTTTTTCGGAGAAGGGAATCTGTGCCCTTGACAATCCAGGCCTGGAATGCTATAATATCCAGCGTTGGTTATGCGCGAGTGCTGGAACTGGCAGACAGGCACGTTTGAGGTGCGTGTGTCTTCGACGTACGGGTTCAAGTCCCGTCTCGCGCACCAGGTAAAAACTCTCCACTGAGCTTTCAGTGGAGAGTTTTTTTGCTTTAAAATCCGGGACACCCTTGATTTCCATTGAAATTCTCGCCCCCTGGACGCTGTCCTGTGTCCCATCGTCCCATATATGCTAGATGGCCCCATCGGGAGATTCCCGGTGGGGATTTTTTCTCCCCCTAGCAGCAATGCCTGGTATCCTTCTGAGGTCTTTGGGCAGAAAAAAGATTTCCAAATTCTACCCCTTGCATTTTTAGAACGTTTGTTCTAAAATAAAATCACGATATCGAACATATATTCTATGCTGGAGGTGATCCTGTGGCCGGTTCCAAAAAGCAATACGCCTGCATTGACCTGAAAAGCTACTATGCCAGCGTGGAATGTGTGGACCGGGGGCTGGATCCCCTCACCACCAATCTCGTTGTGGCGGATGAGAGCCGGTCCGATGGCACCATCTGCCTGGCAGTGTCCCCCAGTCTGAAAGCCCTGGGTGTGCCTGGGAGGCCCAGGCTCTTTGAGGTGAAGGAGCGGCTGGCTCAGATCAAGGCCACCACCGGCAAAGAGGTGGAATACATCACCGCTGTGCCTCGGATGGCCCGATACTTGGAGGTGTCCTCCCAGATCTACGGCATCTATCTGCAGTTTCTGGCGGCTCAGGACATCCACGTGTACTCCATTGATGAGGCCTTCATGGATCTGACCCACTACCGGACCTTGTATAACATGACCGCTCATCAGCTGGTCACCTCCATGATCCGAGAGGTATTGGATCGAGTGGGCATTACCGCCACGGGAGGAATCGGCCCCAACCTGTACCTGGCCAAGATCGCCATGGACATCACCGCCAAGAAGATGCCTGCCGGCCAGGGCGGCGTCCGAGTGGCGGAGCTGGATGAGCTCTCCTTCCGGGAGAAGCTGTGGACACACCAGCCTCTCACCGACTTCTGGCAGATCGGTCCGGGAATTGCCGCTCGGCTGGAACGGCTGGGAGTTCACACCATGGGGGATCTGGCCCGGCTCAGCCTTCAGGCAGAGGAGGTGCTCTTCCGTGAGTTCGGGGTGGACGCGGAGATCCTCATCGACCACGCCTGGGGGATTGAACCCTGCGGCATGGAGGAAATCAAAAGCTACCGTCCCGCCACCAAATCCCTGGCCAGCGGTCAAGTGCTTCCCAGGGCCTATTCCTGGGAGGAGGGCCGCCTGGCGGTGAAGGAAATGACTGAGCAAGTGGTACTGGGCCTGGTGGAACAGGGATACGCCGCCGAGGGAGTGACCCTTTACGTGGGGTATCAGACTTTAAATAGGAACAGTGCTTACTCCGGACCGGTAAAAGTCAACCACTACGGCCGCAGGGTACCTCCTTCCGTCCACGGAACCGGCAAGCTGGGAGCGCCCACCGCCTCCCTATCCCGGATCACCCAGGCGGTGCTTCGGCTCTATGACAAGCTGGTCAACCGGGAATTGGAGGTGCGCCGTATGAGCATTGCCGCCATCCGGCTCACCCGGGAAGAAACTGTGGCGCCTCAGCTGAGCCTCTACGCCGACCATCAGGATGACGGCCGGGAGACCGCTCTGCTGAAGGCCACCATCGGTCTGCACAAGCGCTACGGCAAAAATGCGGTGGTGAAGGGCATGGATCTGCTGGACGCCGCCACCACCATTGAGCGAAACGGCCAGATAGGAGGGCACAGAAAATGACCGTCTACCAGGATATCCTGTATCGTTCGCGACCGATCTCCCACCATCCAAAGATGAGCGTGGAGAATCGAGCCAAGCTCTTCACCCCTTTTTCCGCGCTGCGGGGATTCGACATTGAAATCCTGACCAAGGAACAGGACCGGCTGCTGGTCCCCCCGGTGACCCTGGCAGAGGACCAGCAGGAGCTGATCCTCCGTATCCTCAACACGCTGACCCCCGGGGACCCCATCCGGGTCACTCACTTTGTGCCCGTCAAGTTTCTGGGGGACCAGATCATGGGAGAATACGTCACTGTCCAGGGAAGGTTCCGCCGTGTGAATGACGCGGAACATCTACTGGTGCTGGAAGACTCGGCAGTGAAGTTGGACTTTTTGCGGGAACTGTGCCGGATCACGGACTGGTCCCAACCGGGGGCCCGGTCCTTCCCAAAAGGCAGCAAAAAAGGCGGGGCCTTCTAGCGCCGCCTTTTTTCAGTGGGGTTCGTCACTGAGCCGCTTCCTTTCTGCGGTACACATCCTGCAGAAAAGCGTCTGCCAAAGGCAGCCACAGCTCAAAACTGGGGTACTTTGGCTCCCCGGTGAAGATCCGAGCTCCTGCCTGCCCATGAGGCACTCCCGCAAAAGTGTGGACCTCCACCTCTACGCCGTGCTTGAGCAGATCGGGCACCGTATCGTTCAGGTTGTCCATGGCAGTGTCCTCCCGGCCCACCGCGAAAAACGTGGGCGGATACTCCACATTCTGGTAGTCAAAGGTTCCCCCCTCAAACCGGGGACCGTACACACAAAGGAAAGCATCCGGGGTGGCATCCATCTCATCCAGAGCATCGGGCTGGTAATCCGGGAACACGTCTTCCACTTTCTGGCAACCGGAATAGTACTCCAACAGTCCTTCCCCCGTCAGGCCCCCATTGGAAAAGCCCGCAAAGGCAATCCGGCCAGGCGAAATCCGATACTTGGCCGCGTCTCGGCGCACCATGCGCACCGCCCGGGCTGCGTCCACACCGGCCTCTTTGGCATTCCAGGGACTGTGATTGGTGCGGTTAAGCAGTACAAAGCACTGATACCCCATTTTGTTAAAATCCAACGCTGTCTGATAGGCCTCCGCCACCACAGCGTCTCCGTGATCTCCGCCCGCACAGAGAATCACCGCCCCCTTGGGTTCGACGTCCTGGGGCAGAAGCATCTCAAAGAAATAGGGCTGAAACTCCGGACCGTGATTGTAATGGTAATCCGCCGGGTCCGTATACTGGGTCAGGGTGGGAACCTTCCCCTCCTCCCACAGGTAAATCCGAGGCTTGGGGTTCTCCACCGGCCGGATCTTCTCCGGCATTTCCTGGAACTGACGGATCTCCTCCTCCGTACCAGGGCCGTACTCCTCCCCCTCAATCTTCCGGGCAAGGTTCGCCATGGCCACCACTTGATCCGTGGGATAATTCACACAGTCCTCAAACACAGGGATGGCTTTCCTCTTGGTGGGGCCAAAGGCCATCCGCACTTTCTCCATGCGTTCCATCTGCCGCTCCAAATCCTTCCAGTCGGGCATTTCAGTCTCCTCCTATTCCGGTCCGGCCTTCCATACCAGCACCGTATTTTTTCTAATAGTTTCAAAATCACTCTACCATTTTTTAGAGAAAAAAGCAAGAACCTGGACAAGTTGACAACGCCTACCATCCATGCTATATTGAGCCAAATAGGCCAACAGGGCCTGTGGGAGGAATGAATCTTGAAAACGCCAAGCATCAATCTGGGGATTCTCGCCCACGCCGACGCGGGCAAGACCTCTGTCACGGAACGGCTGCTTCTGCTGGGAGGGGGCATCCGTCAGGCCGGCAGTGTGGATGACGGCACCACCCACACCGACCGTCTGGAGGTGGAGCGACGCCGGGGGATCTCCGTGCGCTCCGCCTCCGTCACCATGGAGTGCAGCGGGGTACAGCTGAATTTGATCGACACCCCCGGACATGTGGACTTTCTCGGCGAGGTGGAACGCTGTCTCTCCGCTTTGGATGGGGCGGTGCTGGTGCTCTCCGCCGTGGAAGGCGTCCAGGCTCAGACCAGGCTTCTGTGGCGGGCTCTGGAAAACCTGGAGATTCCCACACTGCTGCTGGTCAACAAGGTGGACCGGCTGGGCTGTGATCTGGAAAGCGTTCTGGAGCAGCTGAGGCAGGAGTGCTCCGTTCCCCTGCTGCCCGCAGAGACCGTGGAAGAGGCCGGCAGTGAAAACTGCCGCGTGCTGCCCCGGGAGGAGTTCTGGGAGGATGTGCTGGCCTGGGCAGCGGAATCTGACGACGAACTCGCCCAAGCCTACTTGGAGGAGCGCCCGGTGAAGCGGGAACAACTGATCCAGGCGCTGCGTACTGGCATCGCGGAGCGAAAAGCCTTTCCCGTGCTGTTTGCCTCCGCCAAGACGGGAGAGGGTCTACCCCAGGTGCTGGAAGCCATCACCGCCTGGCTGCCCAGGGCCCCTCAGCAGGAGGAGGAACCCCTGTCGGCCGTGGTGTACCAAGTGGATCACGATCCCCAGATGGGCAAGGCCGCTCACGTCCGGGTGTTCTCCGGCAGCCTGAAAAACAGGGACAGCATCCCCTTACCCGGTGGAGAAGGCCAGCAAAAGATCACCCAGATCCGCCGGTTTTACGGCCAGCGAGCGGTGGATATTGGAGAAGTCCACTGCGGAGAGGTGGGCGCCGTGTACGGGTTATCCAGCGTCCGCGCCGGAGACATTCTGGGTCAGCCCCCTCCTCGGAAGTCCTTCCGGCTGGCGGCTCCTCTGCTCCAGGTGCAGGCCTTTGCACCTTCTGCGGAGGAACTGCCCCGACTGGTGGAAGCCTTGCAGGAGTTGGCCCAGGAGGATCCCCTTCTGGACCTGGAGTGGATCCCGGAAAGCCGGGAACTGCTGCTGCGCATCACCGGCAAGATCCAGCTGGAGGTCCTCACCGAGGTGATCCGGGAACGATACGGTCTGGAGGCCTCCTTCTCCAGCCCTACGGTGATCTACAAGGAAACCCCAGCTTCCACCGCACAGGGTGAGGAAGTCTACTTAGCTCCCAAACCTTGCTGGGCCATCGTCCAGCTGCTGGTGGAGCCTCTGCCCCGAGGCAGCGGCATCCAGTTCGAGTCGGTCATCAAGGAAAAAGAGCTGCCTTACCGCTACCAAAACCATGTGCGGCAAAGTCTCCCGGAAGCTCTCAAACAGGGCCGAAGAGGCTGGGAGGTCACCGACGCCAAGTTTACCCTGGTGGGAGGCCAACACCACCACGTCCACACCCACCCGCTGGACTTCTTTGTAGCCACGCCTGTGGCGGTTCAGCGGGCCTTGGTGAACAGCGGCACCCTGCTGCTGGAGCCCATGGTTCGGGTAACCCTCTCCGCTCAGGAGGATCTGCTGGGCAAGGTGATCCGTGATCTGGTGGCCATGCGGGGTAATTTTGACACTCCCCTCATCCGCCAGGGTCAGTTCACTCTGGAGGCGGAACTTCCGGTGGCCACCTCTCTGGATTATCCCACTGCCTTCCGATCCATGACCTCCGGCAAGGGCACCTACGCCTCGGAGTTTATCGGCTACCAGGAGTGCCCCCCTGGAGAGGGCAAGGACTCCCCTCGCCGTGGTGTGGACCCTCTGGACCACGCCAAGTGGATCCTCTACGCCCGCAGCGCCATGCAATCCTGACAGCAGAATCGTCCAGGAAGGAGGAGAGGGCATGATTCTCAGTGTCAGCAGGCGGACGGACATTCCCGCCTTTTTCACTCCATGGTTCTTCCGACGATTGGAGGAGGGATATGTGTTGGTGCGCAATCCCAGGAACCCCCACCAAGTCAGCCGGGTGGAGCTGAATCCCGACGCGGTGGACGGCATGGTCTTTTGGACCAAGAACCCCCTCCCTCTGCTGGACAAGCTGGACCGGTTGGCAGACTACACCTATTATGTTCAGTTCACCCTCACCCCTTACGGTCCGGACGTGGAACCGGGGGTGCCCTCCAAAAGCAAAGTGGGTATCCCCACTTTCCAACGGCTTTCGGAAGCTCTGGGGTCGGATCGGGTGATCTGGCGGTACGATCCCATCTTCCTCAGCTGCCGCTACACGGTGGAATACCATATCCGCTATTTTGAGGAACTGGCCCGCCGGCTCTCCCCTTACACCAAAAAGTGCGTCATCAGCTTTTTGGACCTGTATCGGAAAATCCAGCGGAACATGGCACCGCTGGAACTCCAAGAATTGACGCCGTCTCTCCAGGACACCTTGGCTGGAACCCTGGCTGGGATCGCCCACAGCTACGGTCTGGAAATGGAGACCTGTGCCGAGGACATCGACTTAGAAAAATACGGCATCCATCACGGCAGGTGCGTAGACGACAGGCTTTTCAGCCGCCTGCTGGGACGCCCTCTTCTGGTGGGAAAGGACCGGAACCAGCGCCGGGAATGCGGCTGCGTGGAAAGCATCGACATCGGCGCCTATAGCACCTGCCGCAACGGGTGCCGCTACTGCTACGCCAACTTCAGCGCCACATCCGTTGCCGCCAACTTGGAACACCACGATCCCTCCTCCCCACTGCTTTTGGGCCATGTGGGCCCCGAGGACAAGGTGACCTCCCGCAGGATGGAATCCCTCCTGACAGATCAGCTGACCTTCTAAAAAGAAAAAAGATCCCCCGGTTACACACTGGGGGATCTCTTTGTATGCTCAGATTGTATGTTCTTCAGGTAGATGAACCACCGATCACTTCAGCAGGTCCAGCAGAGCCTGCTCCCGCTGCTTCAGCGTGCCGTCGGTGTTCAAGTCCGTCATGGCGCTGCCTTCGGTGGAAAACCGCAGCACCAGCTCCCGGCTGTCATAGGGCTCCCAAACGGGCAGGCCTTCCCCGTTGGGATCGCCGGTCTTGGCAAAGTTGGTCCAATAGGTCATCATCTGCTCGGACAGTGCATAGTCGCTGGCGTCATAGGGTCTCCAGGACTCCGCCAGGGAGCAGAACACATACCGGTTGTCGCAGGAGTGGGGCGTGCCGATATCATCCCCGGGCTGAGGACGATCAAAGCAGTAGACATAAGGCGCCTTGTAGCCCTTCTCCACCAGAGTGTGTCCCAGCGCCCGAACCGCCGGAGCCAGGCCAGCGGCAAAATAGGCCTTATCTGTCAGGTACACGCCCTCGTCAATGGTGCAGCCAAACAGATAATCCACATGCTTCATGGTGTTGTGAGCCAGGCAGTCCTCCACGATCTCCGGCAGGACGTAGCCATCCGGGCACCAGCTGAACCGCAATCCGCAGAACCGCTGGAACTCCAGGCTGTGCTGCTCCAAAGTCTCCCAAGGCATAGCCCGCAAGTCCTGGATGGTGCTGCAGCCGCAGAACTCCAGGAACCGCACGCTGACCTCCTCCATAGAGGGGCCTTCCTTGCCTCTGGCGCCGAAGGGGAACAAACCACCGCCGGAATGCATTGCCGCATGGCGGAACCACCCTTCGGTCAGGGGGGAACAACAGATAGCCTGGACGGACATGGCACCTGCGGACTGACCGAAGATGGTGATGTTCTCCCGATCACCGCCAAAGGCACTGATATTTTCCCGCACCCAGCGCAGAGCCTGGATCTGGTCCATAATGCCGTAGTTGCCACAGCAGCCGCTGGCGCTTTCCTTCTTCAGGTCGGGATGGGCAAAGAAGCCAAACACATTCATCCGATAGTTCAGGGTGACCACCACCACCCCGTGGCTGGCAAGGCCGTCACCGCAGTACTCATAGCAGGAACCGTACCAGTTCTGGAACCCGCCGCCGTGAATGTAGAACATCACCGGGAGCTTGGCGTCTGCGGTCTCCGCAGGAGTATAGACATTCAGGAACAGGCAGTCCTCGCTGATCTCCGGGGGATAGGGATAGTTGGGCATGACCTTCTTCAGACGGCCCGTCTCATCATGGAGATCCAGAGGCCCCTGGGGCGCCACCGCTCCAAAAGTGTCACACTTGCGCACACCCTCCCAGGAATCCGGCTCCTGAGGCGGTGCAAAGCGCAACTGGCCCACCGGAGGCTTGGCATAACGCACACCCCGGAACAGCGCAAAACCCGCATTGCTCTTTACACTCTCCAAGGTGCCATATTTCGTCTTGGCATATTGAATCATGGTGAAACTCCTTCCTTCACATTCAGTTTCTTCTATTATAATAGCTTCTGGGCATCCTGCGCAAGGTTGGACAGGAATTTTTCACCCCGATGCACAAAAAACTCCCTTGGCAGATTTCATTCCGCCAAGGAAGTTTGATAGCAGCCGCTCTTGCGCTTGCTTTTGCTCTTACTTTACAGACGCTTCAACGGGAAATAGATGCTGTACGCCTCATACCCCACCTGGTACAGCGGAATAAAACGGATTCCTCTCTCCTGACCAACCGTCTTGAAGGTGTCCTTCCAGGAACCCCACTCCCGCTCGCCATCGTGGACCAGAACGGCCGAGGGATCCCCAGCGGGAACCTCCAGGCGCCGCTCCTCATCACAGAGCCCGGCCAGCAGCACCGGTCCATAGAGGAAGGCCACGGTATCGGGATCCTCGGGAAGGCTGCAGGTGTGAATCCCCATGGGCAGGGCGATGGTCACGCTGTCGCCGTCCTTCCACTCCCGGCACAGAACCGCAAACCCCGCTTCCGGAGAAAGGCGCTGAACCTCTTCCCCATTGACCAGCACCACAGCCTGGCCCTTTACCCACTGAGGCACCCGCAGGCTCAGTGTGAATTCCACCGGCGCCTCCGTCTTCACGGTGACCACCTCCACCCGGCAATCCGGGTGATGAGGGTACTCCGCCGCGGTGGGATTCACCGCCTGCACCGCGCTGGAGGTACTGGACATGTGGAAACTTCCCGTGAGGGTATCACGGCGCATGGTTAGCGTGACAGGATCTCCTTTCACTTCCACCTGAGCAGTGAAATCGAAGTACTGGGCTATGTACAGCTGGTCCTCCTCCTGATAGAGAATCCCACGCTCCCAAGCGGCGTTCCCCTGGACCAGCGTGCCATGGCAGCAGAAAAAGTCCTCGGTCTCGGTGGCCCAGCCCTTTTTGGAGCCGGGAGCCAGCGGCAGGAAATAGGTGAGCAGTCCCTCATCCGGGGTGTCATAACGCTGGCCATTGGTCCGCACACGCTGCCAATAGGCCTGAGCCATCAATCCGTTGTAGAAGTTTCTCTCCGCATAGTCGGCATAACACGCCTCTTTGGTCCAACGGAACAGGTAATCCGCCAGGCGAAGCATATTGTACACGGTGCAGTACTCCTGATCCTTATCCCCCAAACGGGCTCCCATGGACTGCTTGGGCGTCCAGATCTCACCGCTGGTCTGGCCTCCTGTGGCAAACTCTCCCCGCTGGGTCACCGCCAGGTCCCAATACGCCTCCACAATATCACGCCACTTCTGCTCCCCAGTGACCTCATAGGCTCTGGCACAGCCCAGCACCTCCGGAATGGTGGTATTGGCATGCATATTGGTCAGCACATCCTGACCAGCCAACAGCGGGTCAAACAGCCGGCCCCGGTAATACCGCTGCAAAAGCTCCCGGTATTTTTCCTTCCCCGTGTGCTCCAACAGCTGTGCCCAAATCTCCAGCATGCCCCCGGTTTCAAAGTCCAGGATGTCATCCATCTGCTCCCGGGTAAAGGAGGCGCTCCACTGATAGAACCAATCCGCAAACCGGTCCGCAACCCCCAGGGCTTCCTGATTACCCGCCAACTCGTACATGTCCACCAAACCCATCAGAGTCTTATGGAGATTGTAGTGGGGCGCCCACACCTGCTTGCCCCGGGCAATCCAATCCAGGTATTTCTCCGGAATGGAGCCCACCCACTGGCCGCCATTCTCCTGTTGGCACAGCGCCAGCTGATGGACAATGGCATCTGCCTTGGCCTTCAGCTCTTCGTCCCCCACGGCGTGATACCGCATGGCTGCTGCGGAAAGCCAATGCCCCAGGAAATGGCCCCGCAGCTGGCAAGTGGGATTTTCCCACCCGCCATGGGTCTTGCCCGTCTCGTAGGAGGGTGTGGGACGGCCAGCCTCCAGGTTGAAATTCAGCAACAGGTTTTCCGATTTCAGATCCATCATGTATTTCCGATTGCGAGCCTCCCGCCGGAGCAGTTCTCCCTCCTGCAGGGTCATGCCCTGTCCCCAGATATTTTTCAGCATTACGATGTTCCTCCCTTGGCAGTTCAATTCTGCACCCTTATTTTACACGAAACCTTTTAGGATTCAAGGGGATTTTTTTATGATTGTCAAAAAACTTCCCTTTTTTAGCAATATCCTGGTATTTTTCTCTCCGAACCACAGTTGTATGACCAAGAGAGCACTCCCTCTGACAGTCCATAGTCGCGAATTAATACTATTAACGTTTCACATGATTTTGACAACAAAAAGCACCCCCAGCAGCTCTGTCCAGCCGCCGGGGGCGCAATTCACTTTATAAAGCCTTTTCTAAGGGAATACTGCTGCAGATCGAATTACTCAGCCTGCTCAGCCTGATAGGCCTCGTAACCCTTCTGATAAATCTCCATGTACTCGGACAGGCCAACGCCGTCGGTACCGGAAACATACTCATCCCAGTTGTCATCCAGGCTCCGCTCACCAGTGATGAAGTAAGCTCTCCACTCCTGATGATAGGTGTCCAGATCGGTCTTCAGAGAAGACATGGTGGTGGCTTCATCGGTGGTGTAGTACCGGGTGAAGGGAGCCCACACCTCTTCGGGAATGTAATTGACCAGGCCTTCCACTGCGGTCAAGCACACGGGCCAAGTCTCGCCGCCCTTGAAGTACTCGTTGGTGGCAACAGAGGGGTTGGCACCGCCGGCCCAAGGCACATACTCAGCCAGAACCTGCTCGAAGGTACGGCCATCAGGATCGTTCAGCACGGCGTCGGTCAGAGCCAGGCCACCGGGAGAATCGGGATCCTCTTCGTAGGTGACGTCCTTGATACCCATGAAGTAGGAGATGATGCCTTCGTCAGAATACCAGTGATCCATATAGGTCATGGCAGCAATGATGGCGTCCTCACCCTTCTCTTCGCAGGTGTAGGTGATCATGAACTGGCCAGCGTCGCTGGCGGGCAGGCTGTAGTTGCCAAAGGTCTTGTCACCGTTGGGGCCTTCCAGGGGCTCGGTGAAGCCGAAGGAATAATCCTCATACTCGGTGTTGGATACGGGAGAGTTGTTCACCATGATGAAGGTCAAGCCGCGGCCAGTGGAGCACTTGGCGATCTCCTGGGCATAGTCCATGGTGAAGATGTCCTGATCGATCAGGCCCTCGGTGTACAGCTTATTCACATAGCGCAGCTCCTCACGGTACTGCTCGCTGGTGTAAGCGTACTGCAGATTGTCGGAATCGTCCACAAAGACGTTCACATGAGAGCTGCCGCGGTTCATCAGACCAAAGGAGCCCATCAAAGTCTGGGTGATTTCATCAATTGAGGAGGCGGTCAGCGGAATCTCATCTGCCTGGCCGTTCCCGTTGTAATCCAGACCCTTCGCAGCCACCAGGTAGTCATAGAACTCATCGGTGGTAGTGGGCATCTCCATGCTCAGCTTCTCCAGAACATCGGAGTTGTACCAGATCTTGGAACCCATACGAATGGCGTCGCCGGCCAGAATGTAGGGGGCTGCATAGATCTTGCCATCCTGCTGGGTCACAGCCTGCTCAGCGGTGGGATACTCGTCAAACCACTTCTGCAGGTTGGTCATGTACTGAGGATAGTCGGACAGCGCCACAAACAGGTCCTCTGCAGAATAGCGGGCCTGATCCGTGCTGGTGACATTCATCTTCATCAGAATGTCGGGCAGCTCACCGGAGTTGAGCATCAGGCTCAGCTGGGTCTGCACGTCAGAAGCCGGAACGTTCTGGAAAGTGATATGAATACCGCTCTCCTCGGCATAGTCCTTCAAAATCTGGATCTCATTGAAATCGCCCTGAATGGGAGACTGGTTGACAGCCGCAGTCAGTTCAATGGGATTGTCAGGCCCGAAGGGGAGCTCGCCGGTATCGCCGGTTTCCGCTTCGCTGTCGGTGCTCTCAGAGACAGTGCTTCCACTTTCAGTGGAAGCAGCAGAGGACTCCTCTGCTGTGCTGCTGCCGCCTCCGCCGCCGGAGCAGGCGGTCAACAAAAGCATGCACAGTGCCAGCAATGCCGGGACAATTCGCTTTTTCATATGTAGGCCTCCTTAAAATTAATATGTCTGAGCGGTGACATCCGTCCGTATCGGTCGCATCCGGCATGGAAAAGGCTGAAAACTGCCGGGTCATGCCTCTTTTAAAACCAACACGTTTTCGTCCTAATCGGACGGATCCAACGCCAAGATCAACCTTTGATAGCGCCGATCATCACGCCCTTGACGAAGAATCTCTGTACAAAGGGATAGATGATGAGCATGGGGATACTGGACACCACGATGACCGAGTACTTGATGGTCTCTGCCCGCATGGCCTGACGTGCCGCCTCATCGGCGCCCATCTGCATCAGCTGCTGGGCGTTGTTCAAGGTCAACACCTTGCGCAGGTACAGCTGCAGGGGCTGCAGGGACTCTTCGTTGATGTACAGCAGAGCGTTGAAGTAGCTGTTCCAATGACCCACTGCGTAGTACAGGCCGATAACCGCCACAACGGGGCCGGACAGGGGAAGCACAATCCGCAGCAGAATGCCGAACATGGAGCAGCCGTCGATCTCAGCGGCCTCCTGCAGCTCAAAGGGAACAGAGCTGATGAAGT
>JBMNVU010000039.1:0-19230 GCA_050946975.1 Acutalibacter sp. | reverse complement strand
GGAGTTACCGAAGTAAGAATCCCTGCAAGGAGTGCAAGAATTGGTGCAAACCACATATTATGATGAATCATTTCGGCAATTTGTGAGAGCCAATCATTTATCATTTACTCAACTCCCATCTCCTTTATGATTGCCCACATCTGTTCTTCAGTTAAGCCTCCTTGATGTACGGTAAAGATATGTTCTCCCGTATTTTTATGAGAGTACATATCAAACTGGATTTCCTTCGCAAGTTCATCACTCGGTACAAACGGTGTTCCGTCTGCGTTAAACAACACCTGCGTGGGGATAACCTGAATGGGAACATTGTTTGCAGCATCGGGATAATCCCATACATTGACAAATTTGATAAATGCCTTTCCTTG
This sequence comes from Acutalibacter sp., assembly GCA_050946975.1. Lineage (GTDB taxonomy): Bacteria > Bacillota > Clostridia > Oscillospirales > Acutalibacteraceae > Acutalibacter. Next base: position 18,865 of record JBMNVU010000039.1, on the reverse strand, counting down.
AAATTCCTTATTTGCTTTTTCCAATACGGGAGCCATCTCTTTACAAGGAATACAGGTGTCAGCCCCGTAATCAACAATGATGGGAAGTCCGTATTCGGAAAGAGCCGCAAAGTCAACCGCTTCTGTTTCACGCAGACTGAAATCAGCGTCTTTCAGGTTGTCAGGGAGGGCGGTGCTGCCCTGTGAAGCTGGTGTATTGTCTGTAGTGTTTTCTGTGCTATTTTTTATTATCCATATCCCACCGATAACAGCTACAATCAATACGGGAACAAGTATTTTAATCCATAGCTTGTTTTTCATTCGCACTTACCTCCACAACCACACCCGCAACCCGGTGTAACATCAGGCATTCCGCCTTTGTTACGAAGAACAGGGGAAATCCAGCCTGTATCATCCCCCACATAGGTGATTGCACCTACGGGACATTTGTTCCCGCACCCGTGGCAATGGTCAACGCATCCGTCCGGGTTGACAACAACCGGAGACGGTACTTTCTCTTTGTCATAAACTCCGTGAGAGCAGAAATTCACGCAAGTACCGCATTCAACACAAGATAATATATCCACAACCGGATACCATTTTTTCGCCATTTTCATATCCTCCGTTTTCTATATAATCATTGGCTGTATCAGATTAAAGAAGTAGCCAACAATGATAATTCCCATTGTGCAAATCGCAATGAAGATGCCCAGCAGCCTCGGTTTTACCGCTTTTCGCAACATAATCATGGACGGCAGAGAAAGTGTTGTAACCGCCATCATAAAGGAAAGTACAACGCCCAGCAAAGCACCTTTTGCAAGAAGAGCTTCCGCAATGGGAATGGTGCCGAATATATCGGCATACATCGGAACACCTGCGATTGTCGCAAGGAAAACGCCGAACGGGTTGTTGTCACCGAGAACTTTAACGATCAATTCTTCGGGAATCCAGTTATGGATAATGGCTCCGATACCGACACCGATCAGGACATACGGGGCAACCTTTTTCGCCGTGGAAACGACTTGCTCCCAGGCGTATTTCAGACGGTCTTTGAAGTGCAGCTCCTCCTGGGGCACATCCAGTGACCGTCCGTTACGGATGTATTCCTCTACCTGATTTTCAAGGTGCAGCTTCTCAATCAGCGTACCGCCGGCAACAGCAATGACAAGTCCAAGTACAACATATATAACCGCAACCTTCCATCCGAAAATACTCATTAACAGCACAAGGCTTCCCAAGTCAACCATCGGAGACGAAATCAGGAAAGAGAATGTTACTCCAAGCGGCAACCCCGCACTTGTAAACCCAATAAACAATGGGATGGACGAGCAAGAACAAAATGGAGTCACTGTTCCGAGCAGGGCGGCAAGTATGTTTGCCCATATCCCGTGAAATCTTCCGAGTATCTTTTTTGTCCTCTCCGGTGGGAAGTAACTTTGAATATACGAGATAATCAAAATCAAAATTCCCAGCAGAACCATGATTTTGATCGTATCATAGATAAAGAACTGAACGCTGCCGCCAATCCTGGTTGTCGTGTCCAACCCACAGGCATTCAGAACTGTACCGATCAGTCGGCTCAGCCAGTGCATACCAAGGATTTCATTTTGAAAGAAATCCCACGCTGTTTTTATCGCTTCCATAAGAATCCTCCAATAGATTGCTAAATTGAAATATGTCGATATAAAGACCTTTCAATAAGTCGTGTCGAAAAGCATACGGACTTACTTTTCACAACACGACTTATCTGCGTCCGAACAAGTGATTTTGGTAAGTTCTTTCAGGTATTTTACGGCAGTTGCCGAACCTTCCTGCGAAATGGAGTAGTGCATCCATTTTCCCTCTTTTCGCCCAACGACAATACCGGAATCGCAAAGAATTTTCATGTGGTGGGACAATGTGGGCTGTGTGATGTTGATTTCTTCAAGCAATTTGCAAGCACATTTCTCACCTGTCGTAAGAAGTTTCAGAATACGAATACGGTTTTCATCGCAGAACGCTTTGAAAATCATTGCGATTTTCTTTTCATTGAGATCCAAATTCGTCACCTCCCATCGATATTCATCTATATTATATGCAACGCATCGATGTTTGTCAATGGGTTTTGAGAAAATCACATTTAGTTTTCAAACGGAACAATAATCAAGGTCTCGGCGTAAATGCTCCGACTTTTTCTTTACAGAGGAATAATTAAAAGATGCACATCCCTCTGAACCTTTACACGAAAGGGCGAAGGGGTGCGCATTTCCTATCAAAACAGGTCTTTACTTTCATGTAAAATATCGCAATTAATACAATCGTGTCAGTTGCACATTGCATTACGAGAATTATTACCATTGCAATGAGATACGCAGTGCATCATGATAGATCATACTCCTAAATTCATAACAAATTGCCCTCGGCAGCCAGAATCGGGGGCGTTTTTTGCTGTCGCAAATTTGCGACAAATTTGTTAGAAAATTCGTTATTTATTCCGAACACATTGAAAATAGCGCATTTTTTGATATACTGTACATTACAAAATTGCGCCAAGGGGGTATCAGCATGGAAGCGAAAAAATATATAGCAACATTACAGCAATGGACGCAAGGCATTTACCAGCGGTGGCAGTAACTCATATCCGTACAACTTCCAGAAGCTGACCGAGCTGTTCGGCATTGAGGGAGAAGACGAAGACCCTGAGGAAGACGAATAAGCGGCAGGTTACTCACCTAATCGCTTTTTTTACCTCCATTTACGCACCGTTATACTGCTCTTTCGCAGAAAAAACGACACCTACTCAGGTGTCGTTTTTTTCTTTTTGTACCTGGAAAGGACTCGGGCCCCAGAGGGACACAGCCTCCTGGGGAAGTGTTTTGTGCCGCCCGAACCGGCAGGTGAGACCAGGGCGTTCAGAAATAGGCCAGCGGCATGTTTTCTGCGAAGAACGGCAAGACAAGGCTTTGGCGTGCTGTGGACACCGTTCAGTGCTGACCCAACCGGCAGGTAAGCCCCCTTTAGGGAGAGTTTCAGCCATCAGCATTTCGCAGAAACGCTGGTCGGTCCCTTTTGGCGCGTCAAAAACCGCTCTCCCATAGGACTGCGCTTTTTTGTTCTCTTTTCCCCCAAAGCGCCCCCCTTGACCTTCCCGGCGTCTTATGATAGAATTACTCTATTATAACAGCCGCTGCCAGTGGGCTCCGGCCGGATCAATTAACTAGAATGGAGAGATACGTCATGGAAAGGATCAAGACTTTGGATACCCGGAACCTGTGCGAGAGCGCCAAGAACGGTGGCTGCGGTGAGTGCCAGACTTCCTGCCAGTCCGCCTGCAAGACCAGCTGCGGCGTCGCCAACCAGAAGTGCGAGAACAACCAGAAATAAATTCACACGACCATCAAAAAGCCGCCGCCTTTCGGGCGGCGCTTTTTCTGTCAGAGAGGACCCTGTATGATTCATCAATATCAACTTAACGGCTATAACATTGTGCTGGACACCTGCTCCGGCAGCATCCACGTGGTGGACCAGGTGGCTTACGACATCATCGCCCTGTTCGAATCCCATACCCCCCAGGAGATTGTCCAGGCCATGATGGAAAAATATGGATCCGCTGTGACACAACAGGACATCCTGGACTGCATCGACGACGTCCAGAGCCTCAAGGACGCCGGCAAGCTCTTCACCCCGGACACCTTCGCCGACCTGGCCGGGACCTTCAAGGAGCGCTCCGGGGACGTGGTCAAGGCGCTGTGCCTCCATGTGGCCCACACCTGCAACCTCAACTGCGACTACTGCTTTGCCAGCCAGGGCAAATACCACGGGGATCGGGCTCTCATGAGCTTCGAGGTGGGCAAGCAGGCGCTGGACTTTCTCATGGAGCACTCCGGCACCCGGCGGAACCTGGAGGTGGACTTCTTCGGCGGCGAGCCCCTGATGAACTGGGACGTGGTGAAGCGCCTGGTGGAGTACGCCCGCAGCGTGGAGAATGAGCGGGGCAAAAACTTCCGCTTCACCCTGACCACCAATGGCATGCTCATTGACGACGACGTCATTGACTTTACCAACCGGGAGATGAGCAACGTGGTGCTGTCCCTGGACGGCCGCAAGGAGATCAACGACCGCACCCGGGTGGACTACGCCGGAAACGGCAGTTACGACAGGATCGTGCCCAAGTTCCAGAAGCTGGTGGCCGCCCGGGGGGGCAAGAACTACTATATGCGGGGCACCTTCACCCACGCAAACCCCGACTTCACCAAGGATCTGTTCCACATGGCCGACGACCTGGGCTTTACCGAGCTGAGCATGGAGCCGGTGGTCTGCGTCCCGGACGATCCCGCCGCTCTGACCCCCGAAGATCTGGAGATCGTCAAGGAGCAGTATGAGATCCTGGCCAAGGACATGCTCCGCCGGGAAAAAGAGGGCAAGCCCATCACCTTCTATCACTACATGCTGGACCTCACCGGCGGCCCCTGCATCTACAAGCGGATCTCCGGCTGCGGTTCCGGCACGGAGTACATGGCCGTCACCCCCTGGGGGGACCTGTACCCCTGCCACCAGTTTGTGGGAGAGGAATCCTACAAGCTGGGAGACATCTGGAACGGCGTCACCAACACCGCTCTGCGGGAGGAGTTCCGCTCCTGCAACGCCTACGCCCGGCCTGACTGCAAGGACTGCTGGGCCAAGCTCTACTGCTCTGGTGGCTGCGCCGCCAACGCCTTCCACGCCACCGGTTCCATCCGGGGCATCTATGAGCCCGGCTGCGAGCTGTTCCGCAAGCGGATTGAGTGCGCCATCATGATGAAGGCCGCCAAGGAAACCGCCCAATGAACACCCCCGTTGTAGACTTCGTCAGGCGCTATGGGGACAGCGGCACGGTGCGGCTCCACATGCCCGGCCACAAGGGGCGGCCCTTCCTGGGTTTTGAAAGCTGGGACATCACCGAGATCGCAGGGGCCGACGCCCTCTTCGAGGCTCAGGGTATCCTGGCCCAAAGTGAGGCAAACGCCACTGCCCTCTTTGGCTCCCGGCGGACCTTCTACTCCACCGAGGGCTCCAGCCACTGCATCCGGGCCATGCTCTATTTGGCTTTGACCAACCGCCCCCAAGGAGCCTCCCCCACCGTGGTGGCTGCCCGGAACGTCCACCGGGCCTTTGTGTCCGCCGCCGCTCTGCTGGATCTGGAGGTGGTCTGGCTGTGGCCGGAGGAGAGCCGCTCCCTGTGCGGGTGCCCCGTCTCCCCCAAGCAGCTGGAGAAAACCTTGGAGCGGCTGCCCGCCCCTCCCGCGGCGGTGTACCTGACCTCCCCGGACTACCTGGGAGCACGGGGAGACATTGCCGCCCTGGCGCAGGTGTGCCACCGCCACGGTACGCTGCTGGCAGTGGACAACGCCCACGGGGCCTACCTGCGGTTCCTCAGTCCCTCCCTCCATCCTCTGGATCTGGGAGCGGATCTGTGCTGTGACTCCGCCCACAAAACGCTGCCGGTGCTCACCGGCGGGGCCTACCTGCACATTGCCCAAGGCGCTCCGGCAGCCCTGGCGGAATCCGGCAAGACTGCCCTGGCGCTGTTCGGCTCCACCAGCCCCTCCTATTTGACACTCTGCTCCCTGGATCAGTGCAACCAGTACCTGGCGGAGGGCTATCCCGCCCGGCTGGAGAAGACTGTGGCTCAGCTGGACACCCTCCGCCTCCAACTGCGGGAGGCGGGCTGGCAAGTGGAGGACAGCGACCCTCTGCGGGTGACCCTCCGGGCGCCGGAGGGCCTCACCGGGACGGACCTGGCGGAGCGGCTTCGCCGGGGAGGCGTGGAGTGCGAGTACGCCGACCAGGACTTCCTGGTGCTGATGGCCACCCCGGAAAATTCCCAGGAGGATTTTGCACAGGTGCTGGCGGCTCTGGGGAAAACTCAGCTGCCTCCGGCCCCCCTGCCCAGGCTGCCCCTGGCTCGGGGCCGGCAGGTGTGCTCCATCCGCCAGGCGATGTTCTCCCCTCACCGGCTGATCCCGGCGGAGGAATCCCTGGGCAGGGTCTGCGGCATCCCCACAGTGGGGTGCCCTCCCGCCGTGCCCATCGCCGTGGCCGGGGAGGAGATCACCCCGTCAGCCCTGGAACTGTTCCGGCGGTACGGGGTGGATTGGGTGGATGTCCTGGAGCCGCCCCTCTCCCCCACCCCGCTTTCCAGCCCATAAAAAAGCCAAAGCTCACCCTCAGCGGGTGGGCTTTTTTGTTTGGGCGTTCCCGCCTTGACCTGGAGGACATTCCCCAGTACAATACAGGTGAGAGCGGTCCCCGGGGCCTTAAGATCTTTTAAGATTCTTTCATTCTTGTTAAGCTTTGTGCTGGGGTGGATTTTAAGAATTGCCTGTTACAATAGGCCCTGTCAGTAAGAGATACGACTCCGCTGGCAAATCTAACAGGCAAGGATGTGTTCCCTATGACAGAGAAGACGAAGAAGAATGTAAAAATCCGTGTGGGTGCCCTTCTGATGGCACTGCTGGTGTCCGCCTCTCTGCTGACCGGCTGCGGCAATGCCAAGCAGGGCAGCACCCAGCCCACCAAGACCACCCAGAGCCAAAACCAGACCACCTCCGACAAATCGGAGAGTTCCAAAAAGACAGAGAGTTCCAAGAAGTCGGAAAGCTCCAAGAAGACAGAGAGCTCCCAGAAGGCGGAGACCTCTTCCAAGACGGACAGCTCCAGCAAGGCTGAGAGTTCCCAGAAATCGGAGACCTCCTCCAAGACAACCACTTCCAGCAAGACTGAGAGCTCCTCCAAGACCCAAAAGAAGGCTTCTTCCAAGAAGAGCGCCTCTTCCAAAAAGAAGGCTTCCTCCAAGAAGAAGGCCTCTTCCAAGAAGAGCGGCGCCACCAAGAAAAACAGCTCCAAGCAGGGCAGCGCCACCGCGAAGCGTGGAACGACTTTCTCCAGCAAGGGTTGATTGACGGTCTTGCTTTTCCCAGATCTCTCCTAATCCCCTTTGCAAACGCCTTTCGCGCCTGTGCACTCGCACCTGAGCGAAGGGCGTTTTTGTTCCGGAAGGATCCTGTTCTGTTTCCCTCATCATTTTGAAAGGAGAGATTTTCTGTGGAAAAACAAACCATCTTACTCGTTGAGGACGAGGCGGAGATCCGGGAGGGCATCCGAATCCTGCTCTCCGGAGAAAACTACGCCATCCTGGAGGCCCCCGACGGCCCCACCGCCCTGAAGATGATGAACGACCAGATTGACCTGGTGATCCTGGACGTGATCATGCCCGGCATGTCCGGCCTGCGGGTCTGTGAGGAGATCCGCAAAACCTCCACCATCCCCATCCTGTTCCTCACCGCCAAGGCCCAGGAGTCGGACAAGCTCATCGGCCTCACCGCCGGCGGGGACGACTACCTGGTCAAGCCCTTCTCCTTTGCCGAGCTCAGCGCCCGGGTCAAGGCCCTGCTGCGCAGGTACTGCGTCTACCAGGGCAAGGGTCAGCCGGGCACCACCTATGGCAACAACACCCTGACCTGCTGCGGCGTCACCTTGGCGCTGGATCACAACCAGGTCTGGGTGGGCGACGAGGAACGGGATCTCACCGAGATCGAGTACCAGATCCTCCGGCTACTGATGCAGAAGCCCCAACAGGTGTTCTCCGCCCAGCGGATCTACGAGAGCATCTGGCAGGAGCCCTACTTTCCCATCTCCAACGGCACCGTGATGGTCCACATCCGCAAACTCCGTTTGAAATTGGAAACCGATCCCCAACACCCCACCTACATCAAGACCGTCTGGGGCAAGGGCTACCGGTTTGGATGGGAGGCCGGCTATGAACCCCAAAAGTAAGCGCTACAGCATTTCCACCCAGTTCTTTGTGATGCTGACCTCCTTGGGCGCCATGTGTGTGATCCTGTTTTTCCTGCTCAACTGGGGCGTGGACAGCGTCCTGAGTCACTATGTGCTCAACTCCGATTTTGAGGAGCGGGCCACCGAGCGGCGGATCATCAACTTTCAGGAGTACGTCACGGACAACCACTTAACCATGTCGGACAAACAGGCCATTGCCGCCTGGACCCGGGGCAAACCCTTGACCCTCGTGGAGATCTACCGGGACAACGTGCTGGTGTTCTCCTCCTACGCCCCGGACAGTGACGCCGTGGCGGACAACACCGAGGAGGTGCCCTATTACGATTGGGTGCCCTATTACGAGGTGGAGTTTGCCGACGGCACCGCCGACGTGCTGCTCTACTGCGACGACGTCTACCGGTACTTCACCTACGCCACCATCGCCGAAGTCATCTTCTGCGCCCTGGTGTTTTTGAGCTGCTTCCTCTGGAGCTGTCAGGGGATTGTTCGGTATATCCGCCAGCTGAAGGGGCAGATCCAGGCCATGGAGGCTGGGGACCTGAGCACTCCCGTTCCCATCACTGGCCGCAACGACCTGACCTCCCTGGCGGAGAGCCTGGACGCCATGCGCATAGCCCTGCGGACCCAGCAGGAGCAGACTGCCTGGACTTACGCTGCCAACCAGACCCTGATCACCGAGATGTCTCACGACCTGCGCACGCCCCTGACCACCCTGCTGCTGTACACGGAGATTCTCCGCTACGGCAAGTACCAGGATCAGGAGCAGCTGGCCAGCTACCTGAACAAGATCGACGCCAAAGCCCAGCAGATCAAGCAGCTGTCGGAAAACATTCTGGAGTACTCCCTGGCAGCCCGGGGCAGCGCCGTGGAGCTGGAAAATCCCGCCCTTGCCAAGGAAGTGCTGATCCCCTACCTGGAGGAGGCCGCCTCCCATCTGGGACGGTGCGGCTTTCCCTGCCAGACCAGCTTCCAGCTGGCGGAGGGAAAAGTGGCCATCCACAGCCCCTTTCTCCGGCGGATCACCGACAACCTGACCTCCAACATCACCAAGTACGCCAGCTCGGAGACCCCGGTGGTCATCCGCGCCGGGGAGGAAGGGGGCCAGGTGTGGGTCACCTTTGAAAACGCTCCGGACCGAGAGGCCCAAAAGGTGGAGAGCACCTGCATCGGCCTGTCCAGCGTCCGGACCATGATGGAGAAAATGCACGGCTCCAGCACGGTGGAGCAAACCGACACCCAGTTCCGAGTGACCCTGCGCTTTCCCAACCCGGAAGCGCCGGATCCGGAACCCAAACCCTAGGGGGCGCCCAGGCGTCCCGCCGGACCCAAAGGGGGCGCCTGATGAAAAACGTACTGGAATACCTGGAGCGCACCGCCGGAACCTTTCCGGACGGAGTGGCGGCGGAGGACGCCGCCGGCTCCATCACCTACCGCCAGCTGCTGGACCACTGCCAGCGGGTGGGCTCCGCACTGGAGGGGCTGCCCCCTGGGGCGCCGGTGGCCGTCTTTTTGGAAAAGGGCATTCCCGCCCTCACCTGCTTTCTGGGGACCGTCTTTGGAGGCGGGTTCTACACCCTGATCAATCCCCAGCTTCCCCCAGCCCGGATCGCCCAGATCACTCAGGTGCTCCAGCCGGCCAAGGTCCTCACCGACCGGGCCTCCCTGGGCCTGGCAAGGACGCTTTTTTCCACAGAGTCCCTGCTGCTGGTGGAAAACATGATCCAGAGCCCCCTGCGCCGGGACTGGCTGGAGGAGGTGCGCTGCCGGATGATTGACACCGATCCTCTGTACGCCATCTTCACCTCCGGCTCCACCGGCACCCCCAAGGGAGTGGTGGTCAGCCACCGGTGTGTGGTGGATTTTGTGGAGGACTTCACCGGCCGGTTTCCCCTGACCCCCCAGGACAAGCTGGGCAACCAGGCGCCCTTTGACTTTGACGTGTCCGTCAAGGACATCTACTCCTCCCTGAAAACAGGGGCCACCCTGTCCATCCTTCCCCGGGAGCTGTTTTCCCGGCCTCAGGAACTGGTGGACTGGCTCTGTGACCGGAGCGTCACCGTCCTGATCTGGGCGGCGTCGGCCCTGTGCCTGGTCAGCGCCTTCCACGGACTGGATTACCGCCAGCCGGACTCCCTGAGACGGGTGATGTTCAGCGGGGAGGAGATGCCCCTGAAGCATCTGGCCCACTGGCGGTCCCGGTTGCCCCAGGGGGAGTTTGTCAACCTCTACGGCCCTACGGAGATCACCTGCAACTGCACCTACCACGTTTTGGATCCCCACCGGGACTACCGGGAGGGAGTCCCCATTGGCCGGGCCTTCCCCAACCGACAGGTCTTCCTGCTGGACGAGGAAGACCTGGAGATCCAAGATCCCGGCCGCCCGGGAGAACTGTGTGTCCGGGGAAGCTCTCTGGCCTTGGGGTACTACCGCGCCCCGGACCAGACCGCCGCCCGGTTTGTCCAGAACCCCCTGAACACCGCCCTGCCGGACCGGATCTACCGGACGGGAGACCTGGCGTGTTACGGGGAGGGGGGCGAGCTGTACTTCCGGGGCCGGAGGGACTTTCAGGTGAAATACCTGGGCCACCGGATCGAGCTGGAGGAGATCCAGCGGGCGGCATCCCAGCTGCCCGGGGTGGACCAGTGCTGCTGCGTTTTTCACCGGGAAAAGGGCAAGCTTCTGGGCTACTACACCGGGAGCGCCTCCCCCCAGGAAGTCCGCCGGGAACTGCGGACCCTGCTGCCGGGATACATGGTGCCGGGCTCTCTGAGCCAGGTGGACCAGTTCCCCCTGACGAAAAACGGAAAAATTGACCGAGCCCAGCTGCTGAAAAAGGAGGGATCGCTGTGACCGAGGAACGTCTTTTAGAGCTTGTGGGACGCCGCCCCACTCCCCTGTACCTCTTTAACGGGGAGACTTTGGAGCGCCGGGTGGAGTACCTGCGCCGTTCCCTGCCGGAAAAGGCAACCCTGTGCTACGCGGTGAAGGCCAACCCCTTTTTAGCGGGGGAACTTTCCGGCCTGGTGGACCGGCTGGAGATCTGCTCCCCCGGGGAGCTGCGGATCTGCCAGAGGCTGGGCCTGCCCCGGGAGAAGTTTGTGATCTCCGGGGTGTTCAAGGAACCACGGCTTATGGCTCAGCTCATCGCCCAGCAGGAGGCGCCCTGTCTGTACACGGTGGAGTCCTTGGGTCAGTTTGCCGCCCTGCGTCAGGGGGCGGTGGCCGCCAAAAAGCAGATTCCCCTGCTGCTGCGGCTGACCAGCGGCAATCAGTTCGGCCTGGACCCCCAGGAGGCGGAGGAACTGCTGTGCCAGTACAGCCACGATCCCTTTGTGGAGCTGCGGGGAATCCAATACTTCTCCGGGACTCAAAAGACCTCCCTCAAGCGGATCAAGGGAGAGCTGGACCGGCTGGATGCATTGTTCCAGGACTGGCAGCAGCGCCTGGGGATCCTGCCCGGGGAGCTGGAGCTGGGCCCGGGGCTGCCGGTGGCCTATTTCCCCCAGGACCGCTTTGACGAGGACGCCTTCCTCCGGGAATTCTCCTCCCTGCTGGAGAACATGTGGTATCCGGGCCCCATCACGCTGGAGCTGGGACGGAGCATCACCGCCTCCTGCGGCACCTATGTCACCCGGGTGGTGGACGTGAAGACCAACTCCACGGGCAATTACGCCATCCTGGACGGCGGGGTCCACCACCTGGTGTACTACGGCCAGTCCATGGGCATGCGCCATCCGCCCCTGCGGCAGCTGGGCCCCCGGGACCCGGAGGACCTGCGGACCTGGAACCTCTGCGGCTCCCTGTGCACCATCCACGACCTGCTGGCAAAGCAGATTCCTCTGGCCTCGCTGAAGCCCGGGGACCTGCTGGCCTTTGACAACGCCGGAGCCTACTGCATGACAGAGGGGATCTCCCTGTTCTTAAGCCGAGACCTGCCCGAAGTGCTCCTCCTGGACGCCCAAGGGGAGCTACACACCCTCCGCCGCCCAGTGGAAATCGACCTGCTCAACACCCCACGATATTGAAAGGAGCTGTCCCCTATGGAACGTTTACTGCAAATTCTGGAAGAGATCCAGCCGGACATCGACTACACCACCTGCACCGACCTGATCGACGGGTACCTGCTGGATTCCCTTTCCATCCTGGCGCTGGTGGCGGAACTGGAGGACGCCTTTGACATCACCATCCCCGCTGTGGAGATCACCCCCCAGAACTTCAACTCCGCCCAGCAGATCTGGGCCATGATTCTCCGTCTGGGAGAGGAGGCATAATGGGTGACCATCTCCTCCTACTACTCCCTGGCGTACCTGCTGGTACTGCTTCCCCTGTCCGTGGGGTGCTATGGCATCCTCCCCCAAAAGGCCCGCAGGGTCGCCCTGCTGGCCTGTAATTACGCCTTTTTCTGGGCGGTCAGCGGCAAGCTGCTAGTCTTTCTGCTGCTGTCCACCCTCTCCGTCCACCATATCGGCCTGTGGTTGTCCGCCATTCAACAGGAGGCCGACACCCGCCGTCCCGACACCCCCAAGGAGCAGCGCAAAGCCCTTAAGGCCCAGTACCTCTTTCGCCAGCGGCTGGTGCTGGTTTTTGCCGGAGGACTGCACATCGGGATCCTGTTGGCCCTGAAGTACACCCCTTTCTTCGCCGCCAACCTCAACTCCCTGCTGCGGCTGCTGGGACTTCCCATGGCAGTGGCGGTGCCCTCCTTTGTGCTGCCCATCGGAATCTCCTTCTACACCCTCCAGGCCATGGGGTACCTCTTCGACGTGTACCGCCGGATCCTTCCCGGGGACCGGAACCTGCTGCGGCTGGCCCTGTTCATGAGCTTTTTCCCCCAGATCATGGAGGGCCCCATCTGCCGCTACCGCCAGACCGCTCCCGCTCTGTGGGAGGCGCCCCGGCTGCGCTTTGACAACCTGGTGCTGGGAGGCCAGCGGATCCTCTGGGGCATGATCAAGAAAATGGTGGTGGCCGACCGGCTGAACCTGATGATCCAAAACGTCTTTAGCCACTACGACCGCTACGACGGCTTTGTCATCGCCCTGGCAGCGGTGGGGTACACCTTCCAGCTGTACATGGACTTTTCCGGCACCATGGACGTGGCCCTGGGCAGCGCCCAGCTGTTTGGGATCTCCCTGCCGGAGAACTTCCAGCGGCCCTTCTTCTCCCGGTCCATCTCGGAGTTTTGGAAGCGGTGGCACATCACCCTGGGCACCTGGTTCAAGGATTACCTGTTCTACCCCCTCTCCCTGTCCAAGCCCCTGAAAAACCTCACCACCTGGGGCAGGAAGCGCCTGGGCAACCACTACGGCCCCCTGCTGGGAGGCAGCCTGGTGCTGCTGTGCGTCTGGGTCTGCAATGGCCTGTGGCACGGCGCCGGGTGGCAATACCTGTTCTTCGGCCTGTACCACTTTGCCCTCATCGCCGGGGGCAACGCGGTGGACCCCCTGTCCGCCAAGCTGGCCGCCAAGCTTTCCATCTCCCGGAACAGCCGGCCCTACCGCTGCTTCCAAATCCTGCGCACCTTCCTGCTGGTGTGCCTGGGAGAGCTCTTCTTCCGGGCGGACGGCCTGCGGACAGGGCTGGCCATGGCCAAGCGAATCTTCACCGCCTTTTCTCTGGAGTCCCTCCAGTCTGGCACCCTGCTCACCTACGGCATGGACCTGCAGGACTACGGCGTGGTGCTTTTTACCCTGCTGCTGGTCTTTCTGGTGGGGGTGCTCCAGGAAAAGGGGATCCCCCTGCGCCAAAGCCTGGGGAAAACCCGTCTGCCGGTGCGCTTTGCCGCTGTGTACGCTCTGGCCCTGTTCCTGGTGATCTTCGGCGCCTACGGACCGGGGTACATTCCCGTGGATCCCATTTACGCCGCTTTCTGAAAGTTATCCCAAAACCGGGACGGGAACCTTCCCGCTCCCTCATTTTTTCTAGGAGGTGCTCCTATGGTCACAGTCAAACGCCTGCTGCTGGGGCTGCTCTTTGCCGCAGGGATGCTTCTGCTTCTGTTGGGCGCTTCCCTGGTGTTTGCCCCCAAGGACAACACCAAGGAATCCGGCATGGAGGAAGTCCGGGCAAACGGCATCCTGGGAGAACCGGAGCACACCATCGACGTGCTGGTCCTGGGGGACAGCGAGGCGTACTCCTCCATCTCTCCTCTGCAGCTCTGGCGGGATAAGGGGTACACCTCCTATCTCTGCGCCACCAGCAACCAGACGCTGGACTACACCTATCAGCTGCTTCAGCGGTCCCTTCAAAGCCAGTCCCCAAAGATCGTGATTTTGGAGACCGACGCCATCTACAAGAAGGTCCAGCCCCAGACAGCAGTGATGACCTGGCTCAAGGAGCGGTTTTCCATCTTCCGGTACCACAATCGGTGGAAGAGCCTCACCTGGCAGGACCTGACGGGGGAGGCGTCCTACACCTGGACCGACGATACCAAGGGGTATCATTTCAACTCCTCCATCAACCCCAGCACCATTGAAGGTCACATGAAGCCCACCGACCGCCGGGCGGACATCCCTGCTCTGAACCGGCACTATGTGGAAAAGATCCACCAGCTGTGCGAAAACCAGGGAGCCCGGTTTGTGCTGTTGAGCACCCCCAGCACGGTCAACTGGAGCCGTGCCAAGCACAACAGCATCCAGGACTTTTCCCAGGAGCTGGGATGCACCTATGTGGACCTGAATCTGGAGACCGAGCAAGTCCCCATTGACTGGAAGCGGGACACCCGGGACAAGGGGGATCATCTCAACTATTTTGGTGCGGTGAAGGTGACCCAGTATCTGGGCACCTACCTGGAGGAAACGGGGCTGCTCACCGACCACCGGAAGGACCCCGTCTTCGCCTCCTGGGACCAGGCGCTGAAAAAGTACGAGACCTTGACGGGCTCGGTGTGAGGAAGAACTGGAGGACAAAACACAAAAGGAGAGGGACGCCATTTGGTGAACACCGATAAGGAAGTATCAAAGACGTACTAACTTAAACGGCTGACAAACAGGGAGCATAGTAAAACAGAGGGTTATCACTTTTTAAGTGGCAACCCTCTGTTCTGTTCTTTAAAGTTATAATTTTAAGAGGTCTGAATATATTTTCCTGCGTACTGTGTTTGATTTATTTGTAAAGTCAACGCTATTATACCAACTAATCAAAGAATCTTTTTGCTCATTTGTAATCCCTTCTCTATGAAACACGAAGTAACCAATTAAATAATTTATATAATCAGAGCGATTGTGCTTTTTTAATTTATTATCTTCTACAAACTCAAGAACCTTGTCCAAAGCCTCCAGCGTTATGTCAAAGCAATTCAATAATTGTTCTGGCTGTAGATTGCATAATTGGTTTTCTTTTGTATCCGATGATATTGGCGCAAAATTGTTGGAATGGCGTCCTGAAATTAAAACTTCATAAGCAGGGTTCAAGGCTGCTATGGGATATGAAACATTTGTTTTTTGTGGTGTAAAGTAATCATATCCGAACTCTAAAATTTTTGTTCGGTAAACATGTGTATATTGTGTGTAAACATCGATGCCATGCGCTTTTAGTTTGGAAAAGCGCATCTGAATAATACTAACTCGACTGCCGGCATTATTCAGAACTTCAAACCAGTCTATTTGTTCATCCTCAGAAAGGTCTGTGGCAAAATTGATTGTATATTGATAAGTTTTTATTTTATTACGGATCTGTAGTAAAGCATTGACGATTAAGGGAGAAGACAACGCTTTATTGCTTTCAGTGTATTCAATAAGTTTTTTGTCATCTTTATTTAATAATACTCCCACAGGAACTTGATTTTTACGAAAGGCTTCATTGTTTATAACAAATTCACCCTTTCCCAGATCCAAAACTACATTTTTAAGGTCTGGGTGATTGCAATATGCCTTATAGTTAGTGGTTAATCGCTGCTGTCCATCAACTACCGACATTTGCCCTCTTACAGCGTAAGGAATTAACTCTCGTTCGATGAAAGAAACCTGTGGAACAGCAAATTCTTCAGAAACATTATTTATAATGTTAATTGAGATTGCTGATATTGGAGATTTACTAAGTAATTGATAGTTAAGCAATTCAACGCACTTCTGCAAAGTCCAACTTACATCTCTTTGATATAGGGGAAGAGTTAATTCATTCTTCTCAATGTATTCGCAAAGAGTGAAGATATATTCTTGCCTACTGTTTTTAGTCGGATTAAGATTAGCAGCTTCCAGCAGTTGTCTATTTATGTTCACGGCTTTCCTTTCCGCTGCTTTTTTTAGCAGCTATATACATTTTTGCAAATTATACTCATTTTCTGGCGATTTGTCAAGTGCTGCTACTTTATTTATTATTTTGCAATGAAATGGCGCGCCGGTTTTCTACGCATTTCAAACGGCATTTGCAGGGATAAGAATGACAAGATACTTCCGGCTATCCAACCACGCCAAAAAGCCCCGGTAACATCGGGCTTTTCTGCCCTCTAAATGCGTAGGCACAAACAACATAATAGCAACGGGCGCAAGCAGATTTCTGCTTGCGCCCGCTTGATTACCACACAGCAAAGACGGAGGAAGGCGTCAAGGGCGCGGAGCGTTCATCTTGACCCTTGACGCCTTCCTTTGGCTTTGCTATTTCCTGACTACGATGGCATCCACCAATTTTGCCTGTAAGCGGTGCTTCATGTACTCATCAATACCGACGTGTGGCAAACCATCTTTGTCATAGAGCGTTCGCGTACAAATCTTGTTGATGTAGCGGTCGTAATACCGCAAGATGCGCTCCAATGCCAACTGATCACCAGCACGGGCGGCTTCGATCACATCCATGGGCAAAAGCACTCTGCCGTTAAAAGTTGGTTGCTTCATGTTAGTTCCTCACTCCTTTGGATTTCAAGTTTCTTCGCAGTTCGTTCAGTGTCTTTGTTCTGTGCCGCTGGACGGCGCTGCGGGATAATCCTACAAAAACGCCCACTTCTCTGTCTGGCAGTTCCAGTACGCAATGCAGAATTAAAATCTGCTGTTCGCGTTTTGGCAAACCGGCAAAAGCATCTGCCACCAATTCGCTCTCAATATGCAGGACGTATCCAAATGCTGAAAATGCATACTTGTCGCTGGGGTATTCGTCTACGGTATAAAGTCCATCCATTTCGTATTGGGACAAAGCGCTGAACTGGATTGTTCGTTCCCGCTGGCGGCTTAGTTCCCGAAAATAGCTGATGGCCTCATGCCTGAGAACGGTTTTGCAGAAAGCATCAAACTGGTGCCGTGCGCCATATTCATTCAACACAAACATTATCTTCTCACCCCCGATCTGTGGGAGAGTGAGAAGTTTAGGTTGGGACTACCGCCCCTTGCGCCTATGTTGTTGCGGCAGTTCCGGCCCGCACCGAAAGACCAGAATAACAGCTCGGTAAAAGTGGATATAATATGTTGATTACTTACATCGTATAGTACATCTTTTTGCCTAAACCGCTCCCATGCCGAAAACAGGCTTTTTTTAAAAAGCTATGCGTTTGGAAAACAGACTGTATTAGCATGGCGGTTTCCTCTATAGCCGTTCCTGTGTAGGGCAAACGAAAGCGGCGGCCTTGATTGTTCAAAACCGCCGCATATTCAATCGGGCATGGGAAAAGAACTGCTGGGCGACGGCTTTTTTTCTTTTGCCGTCGCACGGCAGTTTTGGAGTTTATTTTACATACTGCTCTAATTCTTTTGCTGCTGTTTCCACTAGCTTTTCAATGTTACCGTTCTTGTCACGAATCACTTTGAGATTGATACCATCGCTTGCGCTACTGTCACAGTAGGTGTTGTGGTCTGCGTCATAGAGAATGTGGATGATCTTTCCGTCATACATCCATTTTGAGTGGCTTGGTCATAGGAAACACCAAATGCGGTGTAGGCATCTAAACTATCATCACGATAGTTCGGATCGCCTATTTCAAAACTGTCGCTGTTCCCGGTAATTCCAACCGCGTCAAATTTTGCTTTAATTTCTTCCTGCTTTTCAGTTCTTGCTTTGAAATCGGCGTCCGAGGACTGCTTCAACCCTGTCAGGGTGCCATTGGTGTCTCTAATTGGCTCTACATCTACGATACCATTCTCAAAGAAGAACAAGTTTGTGTTCTCTGCACTGATCTGATCTTTGAAGTAACGCACCATCTGTCCGTTATAAAAGAAGCGGTCTTTCTCCTTATCGTAGGTCATGCCATAGGGTTCATAAATGGAATACTGCTCTGCGACCTCTGCACGGCTAGCTTCCTCCGCCTTGGCCTGCTCCTCCGTAGAAATCACTTCATCGCTTTCATAGGCCTCTGCCGTAGTGGTGGAATTTGAGGAAATAGTATCGCCGCTGTTATGGGCTTGTTCCATGGGAGGTGAACTGGTGGCTGTTTGCTTGTTAGCCTCTTGTGCGGCCGCAGCGTTAGCCGCACAACCGCTCAACGCCGCTGATACGCAAAGTGCCATAGTAAGTGCGAGAATTTTAAGATTGTGTTTCTTCATATCTGAAACAACTCCTTTCTGTTGATGCTTTTATGTTACCGAAACTTTTTGGGATACTATTGTGGCAAATATGTTTTTCATATGTAGTTGCAAAAATATGGGGCGGTGTTTATCACCGCCCCATATTTTTAGAATCGAATTGTAAATAAAACACCTCTATTTGTGTTCTCTATACGGTATTCCACTTGATGTTGTTCCAGAATGGTTTTGACAATGTATAATCCCAAGCCACTCCCGCCGGTTCTCTTGTTGCGGGAATGTTCCACTCTGTAAAAGGCATCAAATAGTTTTGGAAGCTCCGAATCAGGAATATGAACACCTGTGTTTTCCAACAAAAACTTAACCGAACCTTCTTCTGCAAAAGCGGTCAAATAGATGGAGCTGCCCTCCGGCGAGTAGGCAATCGCATTGGAAAACAAGTTATTGATTGCTTTTTGCAGCAGCGCCTTATCACCAACAACGCACAAATTGGAAGTAATATTTTCATTCCACTCTATGCCTTTTTGGACAATCAAATCTTCAAACAGTGCATATTCCTGCTTGAGCATATCTGAGAACTGGATACTTTCTTTTCTTAGCCCGACTTTTGAAGATTTCATGCGGGA
>JBMNVU010000038.1:0-19335 GCA_050946975.1 Acutalibacter sp. | reverse complement strand
AGGCATGCTCGCTGAAACGTTCCGTACTGCGAGCGTACAGACCATCCTCCGGCTCAAAGAAATCCAGCTGAATATCCACCCGTCCATCCTTGTGGCACCGATTCTGCCACACACAATACACAGGCTCCGTATCATAGACATAAGTCTCATTCCCCAGCACGTGGTAGTGCTTATACAGGGTATTCATATCAAAGATAAAATATCCCCCGGGGTTCATAAAAAAGGCCACTCGCTCCATCACCCGCTGCAGCTCGTCTCCATTGCGCAGGTGATTCAAGCTGTCCAGGGTGCAGATAACCGTGTCCACCGTCCCATAGAGGTCGATGGACTGCATCTTCTGACAGAGAAACAGAATATCCGCCCCGGCATCGGCGCATTTGGCCCTGGCTTCCGAGAGCATCTCCACAGAGCTGTCAATGCCGTAAATGTCCACACCGCGGCGGTAAAGCTCCAATGTTAAGGAACCTGTGCCGCAGGCAAGGTCCAGCGTCAGCCCAGGAGCATGGCCCAAGCGCTCCATGAGTTCAAGCAGATACTCCGCACGCTTGGGATACTCCACGTTGGAAGTCAATTCATCATAATATTGGGCGAAAAAAGAGTAGCTCACTCTTCAGTCTCCTTCTTATCCAGGCGGCCGAAAACCAGCTCATATCCGTCACTTCCATAATTGAGGGAACGGTTTACCCGGCTGATTGTAGCAGTGGACGCGCCCGTCTCCGCCACAATATCACTATAAACCCGCTTATGACTGAGCATATGCGCCACCGCCAGCCGTTGAGACATGGCCTTCAGCTCCGGCACGGTACACAAGTCATCAAAAAAGCGGTAACACTCCTCCGGGGTCTCAAGAGCCAAAATCGCCTGAAAGAGAAAATCTACGTTTTTGTCGTGAATCTTTCCGTTCATAAATCCCGCACATCCTCTCCATGTTGTTACGCTTCAAAATTTTAACATAGAAAAGCGGAAAAGTAAACAGAAAATTTAAACATCATTCCGAACCAAATCCTCATAGGTCTCACCTTTGACCACGATCCGGGACTCCCCATGGGAAACCATGACAACCGCAGGCTTCAGATTGCGATTGTAGTTGGATGCCATGGAATAGTTATAGGCGCCTGTGGAAAGCACTGCCAGAATGTCCCCTTCTTCAGGAGTCTGGATAGGCGTGTGTTCCTGAATCAAGTCTCCACTCTCACAGCACTTGCCGGCAATGGTAGCAATGTAGTCCGCAGGCTTGTCCGCCTTGTTGGCCACCAGGCAGGTGTAAGAGGACTGATACAGCGCATACCGGGGATTGTCAAACATACCGCCGTCAATGGCCACATAGCTGCGCACATCGGGGATCACTTTGATGTTGCCCACGGTGTACAGGGTGATTCCAGCTTCCCCCACAATGGAGCGGCCCGGCTCAATATAGATTCGAGGCAGCGTCAAACCCAGATCTTGGCAAGTCTTGTGAACCATGGCGGACACATCTTCCATGTAGTCCTCATAAGGGATGGCGTCGTCCTGCTCTGTATAGTGAATGCCAAATCCACCGCCCAGGTTCAGCGTTTCCAAAGTCATGCCCAACTCATCCCGGATTTTGCCGAAGAACTGCAGCATGACCTCTGCCGCGTGAACAAAGGGAGCCTTCTCCAGAATCTGGGAGCCAATGTGACAGTGCAGCCCCTTTACAGAGATATGGGGCAGCTCCTTGGCCCGACGCAGCGCATCCATGGCCTCACCGTTGGCAATATCCAAGCCAAACTTGGAATCCACCTGGCCCGTGCGGATGAACTCATGGGTGTGAGCATCAATGCCCGGCTTAATCCGGAAGGAAATGGGTGCAACAACATTATTTGCAGCTGCCACCTTCTCCAGCTTTTCCAGCTCGGACAGGTTGTCCACCACAATGTCCCCCACATTGTTTTCCACTGCCATGGTCAGCTCGCCAAGGGATTTGTTATTCCCCTGGAAATGAATCTGAGAACCGGGTACTCCTGCCTGCAGAGCTGTGTAAAGCTCTCCCCCAGACACCACTTCCACATCCAAGCCTTCGCTGAGGACGATGCGGTAGATCTCCTTGCAGCTGAAGGCCTTGCTGGCATAGATGGGCTTCCCGTTCCCATTGTAGTTCTTTTCAAAAGACGCCACATAACGCCGGCAAGTGTCTCGGATCTCATCCTCGCTCATCACATACAGCGGAGTGCCATACTGCTCTGCAAGCTTCACGGTATCGCACCCACTGATCTCCAAATGTCCAGCGTCGTTTACGCTCAAGCACTTTGCAATCATCTTAATTCCCCCATTCACTTGGATCATTTCGATTTTTATTCCGTCATGCCTTCCACTGCAAGACTGAGTTGCCCTTGCAGTTCGGTTAAGCCGGTTCCCTTTACAGAGGAAAATGGAAGCCATGGGATTCCCTTCTCTTGGAAAAGCTCGTCAAAGAGAGCTGTCTGCTGCTGGGTTTCCGAACGGTTCAACTTGTCACATTTTGTACAGACCACGATGAAAGGCCTGCCTGTCTGCTGCAAGAACTCCACCATCTGCAGGTCGTCCGCCGTTGGCTTGTGACGCATGTCCACCAACTGGATCACCAGCGCCACCGGACGTTCCTGGGCAAAGTACCCTTCCACCAGAGACGCCCAGCGATCCCGCTCACCTTTGGAAACCTTGGCGTAGCCATACCCGGGCAAATCCACCAACCGGCATTCTGGCAGGCGGAAGAAATTGATGGTGGCTGTCTTTCCCGGGGTTGCGCTGACGCGAGCCAGTGCTTTTCGGTTGACCAGTTTGTTGATCAGCGAGGACTTCCCCACATTGGATTTCCCAGAGAAAACAATCTCCGGCACAGTTCCCTTTGGAAGCTGATCCTTTCTGCCTGCAGCCAGTTCAAATTCCACCTTTTGAAAGTTCACGTCGGCCTCCTCTCACTGAAACAGCTCCGGGGACTTTGGATGCTTTGCGGCCATCTCTGTAGGCAGCGACGGCTGATCCTGGGTGACCGGGCGAGGCATGTGAACCAAAGCTGTCTCCAACACCGTATCCACCCGTTTGACCGGAATAAACTGCACGTTGTTTTTGACCACGCTGTCCACTTCCGCCAGATCCGGGACATTGTCTGCCGGGATCAATACGGTCTTGATGCCGTTCTTATAGGCTGCCATGGATTTCTCCTTCAAGCCGCCAATGGGAAGCACTCGTCCCTGTAAAGTAATTTCCCCTGTCATCGCTACGTCGTGCTTGACCGGAATCCCACACAAAGCCGACGTGATCGCCGTTGCCATGGCAATTCCCGCAGAAGGGCCATCCTTCGGCACAGCACCTTCTGGAGCATGGATGTGAATGTCACACTTTTCATAAAACTTGGGAGAGATCCCCAACGCTCCTGCTCTGGTGCGGATGCAGGTGATAGCAGCGTTGGCAGACTCTTTCATCACGTCTCCCAGAGAACCGGTCAGCTGGATCTTACCGGTTCCCTCCATCACGGCCACCTCAATGGGGAGCAATTCGCCGCCAACGCTGGTCCAAGCCAGTCCGTTGACCAGGCCAATGGTATCCTCGCCTGCCAGGGGATCTCGAGTAAACTTACGAGGTCCCAGAAGGCTCTCCAGGTTTTCCGGCTTTACCGTATACGTGGTAAACTCCTCGCCGTCGGAGACGATCATCTTGGCCACCTTCCGGCAGATGGAGGCAATGGTACGCTCCAACGTCCGCACACCCGCTTCCCGGGTGTAGCCCTCGATGAGCTCCTTTACGGCGGCCTTGGTGAACTTCAGCTGGGACGGCTGAATGCCATGCTTCTTCAGTTGCTTTTTAATCAGATGCCTGGTGGCAATATTGATCTTCTCCTCCAGGGTATAGCTGCCCAATTCAATGATGTCCATACGGTCATACAGGGGACCGGGAATCCGTCCCGCATCGTTGGCCGTGGTGATGAACAGCACCTTGCTCAGATCAAAGGGCATGTCAATATAGTGATCGGTAAATTCCGTATTCTGTTCCGGATCTAGAACCTCCAGCAGAGCGGAAGCAGGATCGCCCTTGAAATTCTGCCCCAGCTTGTCGATCTCGTCCAGCAGAATCAGCGGGTTGTTCACTCCGGACTGCTTCACCGCGCTGATGATGCGGCCGGGCATGGAACCCACATACGTCCGTCGATGGCCCATGATCTCAGCCTCATCGCTGACACCGCCCAGGGACACGCGGACATACTTTCTGCCTGTAGCCTCAGCGATGGAACGGGCGATGGAGGTTTTACCCACTCCGGGAGGACCCACCAAGCAGATGATCTGCCCCGTCTGCTGGGGAACCAGATTCTTCACCGCCAGGATCTCAATGAAGCGCTCCTTCACCTTTTCCAGGCCATAGTGATCCCGATCCAGGATGCGCTGCGCCCGCTTCAAATCCAGCTTTTCCTTGGAGGACTTCTTCCAGGGCAGCTCCAGGCAGGTGTCCAGGTACATGCGAATTACACTGGCCTCGTGAGAGCCAAAGGGCATGCGGTAGAGCTTGTCGCACTCCTTCAGGAGCTTCTCCTCACACACAGGAGCAAGTCCCAGCGCCAAAACCTTTTCCCGAAGCTCGTCCGCCTCCTGCTGAGGGCTGTCGTCCTCCCCCAGCTCGTTGGCAATGGCGCGCATCTGCTCTTTGAGGAAGTATTCCCGCTGGTTTTCATCCATCTGCGCCTGGGCTTTTTGGTTGATCTCGTTTTCCACTGAGAGGATCTTGATTTCCTCTGTGATGATATCAATGAGCTTCTGCATGCGCTTTAGGGGACGAAGCTCGTCCAGGATATACTGCTTGCGCTCGAAATCAATGGAGATATTGGAGGCAATATAATCTGCCAACCGACCGCAATCCTTTTCCTGCAGGACACCCAGCAGCACATCCGGAGGCACATGCTTGAACAGCCGGATGTACTCCTCAAACTTGTCGTGGATGATCCGCAGCAGCGCCTCGGAGCGGTAAGAGGGCTTATAGGTGAGCACGGGGCATTTTGTGATGTTACCCTGGAGATACGGCTCCTCGCGGGTGAGGAAATTGATCTCTCCTCGGCAGACGCCTTCCACATGGAGCTTGATCCCCTCTTCGGAGTGATGCACCACCTGCTTGATCCGGGCGATCACCCCGATCTTATAGAGGTCCTCTCCCACCGGCTCCTGGTCGTTAAGGGTGGTCTGAGTCACCAGGAAAATCAGCCGGTCATTGGAAAGCGCTTCGGAAATCGCCAGCACAGACTTTTTCCGCATCACGTCGAACTGCAGCATCATGCCGGGGAAAAATACCAGGCCTCGCACTGCCAGTACCGGCAGCGACAAATTATTTTCGATCTTGATGTTTTCGTCTGTAAATGATTGTTGCATCATGTACTCCTATAATACCAGCAAAAGGCTGGGGCCGGCGCCTCAGCCTTTTTGATGTCTTTTATGATACCGAATCCCGGTCCCGCCGGCTCTTACGCTTGGGCTGGGTGATCTTGATCTTCACCGGTTTCCGGTCCTTATTGCAGGTGATCTCCGGAGGAGCACCGTTCTCCACCGTCTCCTTGGTGATGACCACCTTCTCAATGGTATAGTCACTGGGCACACGGTACATCAGAGGCATCAGAATATCCTCCATAATGGACCGCAGTCCTCGAGCGCCGGTTTTGCGCTCCAGGGTCTTTTTGGCCACAGCAGTCAGCGCGTCATCTGTAAACTCCAGATCCACCTTATCCAGGTCAAAGAGCTTCTTATACTGGTTGAGCAAAGAGTTCTTCGGCTCCCGCAAGATGCGGACAAGAGCAGCCTCATCCAGAGCGCTCAGAGCGGTGATCACCGGGATACGGCCCACCAGCTCGGGGATAAGCCCATACTTGACCAGGTCGTGAGGAGTCACTTCCTTCATCCAGTCGATCTCATCCAGTTCCTTTTTGCCGTGAACCTCTGCCCCGAAACCCAGGGAGCTGGAAGCTTCCCGCTTCTGGACAATTTTCTCCAGACCGTCAAAGGCACCGCCGCAGATAAACAGGATGTTGGACGTGTTGATGTTGATGGCCTCCTGCTGGGGATGCTTGCGGCCTCCCTTGGGCGGGACGCTGGCAACTGTACCCTCCAGGATCTTCAGCAGAGCCTGCTGCACACCTTCACCGCTGACGTCTCGGGTAATGGACTGATTTTCGGACTTGCGGGAAATCTTATCGATCTCGTCGATATAGATGATGCCCCGCTCTGCCCGGAAGATGTCGTAATCCGCCGCCTGAATCAGCCGGAGCAGGATGTTCTCCACATCTTCACCCACATAACCGGCCTCGGTCAGCGTGGTGGCGTCCGCAATGGCGAAGGGCACATCCAGCAACTTGGCCAAGGTCTGAGCTAGATAGGTCTTGCCCACACCGGTGGGTCCCAGCAGCAACACGTTACTCTTGGTGATCTCCACATCGTCGTTGGAGAAGTAAATGCGTTTATAGTGATTGTAGACGGCAACGGAGAGGGCCATTTTGGCATTGTCCTGACCTACCACGTATTCGTCCAACTTCTTTTTGATCTCCTGGGGCTTGGGAAGGAGGATACCCACCTCTTTCTCATCGCTTCTCCCCATCTTCAGCCGGTCCTCATCCTCAATAATGGACATACACAGCCGCACACAGGCATCGCAGATGTACACCCCGGACCCGGCAATCAGCCGGTCCGCTGCGGATTGAGGTTTGCCGCAGAAGGAGCAGCAGATCTCATGGTCGTTGCTATTTGGCATCCGTCCACTCCCTTTCTAATTACCGGTGTTCGATGACCTTGTCAATCAGGCCGTACTCCAGAGCCTCCTGAGCGGTCATGAAGTTGTCGCGCTCGGTGTCGCGCTGGACCACTTCCAGAGGCTGCCCGGTACGCTCAGACAAGATATGGTTCAACCGGTCCTTGATGCGCAGAATATGGTTGGCGTGGATGCTGATATCCGTCGCCTGGCCCTGGGCGCCGCCGCTGGGCTGGTGAATCATGATCTCGCTGTTGGGCAGAGCGAAGCGCTTGCCCTTGGCGCCAGCCGCCAGCAGGAAAGCACCCATGCTGGCTGCCATACCCAGGCAGATGGTGGACACATCGCACTTGATATACTGCATGGTGTCGTAGATGGCCATGCCGTCGGTGATCACACCGCCGGGGCTGTTGATATACAGAGAGATATCCTTCTCGGGATCCTGGCCCTCCAGGTACAACAGCTGGGCCACAACCACCCCAGCGGAGGCACTGTTTACCTCCTCGTTGAGCAGGATGATGCGGTCGTTGAGCAGCCTGGAGAAAATATCATAAGAACGCTCTCCGCGGTTGGTTTGTTCAATGACATAAGGGATCAAACTCATGTGCTGGGCAACTCCTTTCAGAAACATCATATAGTATGAGGGCAAACAGTAAGGTTTATTCCAGCATGAGGCGCTTTAGCCCTCGGTCTTTTCCTCTTCTGCGGCCTTCTCAGCAGTCTCGGTCTTCTTCTTGGTGGTGCGCTTCCGAGCGGGCTTTTTCTCCTCTTTGGGCTGCTCCTCGGTCTTCTTCTCCACCACAACGGCGTTTTCCTTCACCAGGTCAATGGCCTTCTGGTTCTGAATGTCACCATTGATGCCTTCCACAGTCACCAGGTTCTTCACGCTGTCCAAAGGCATGCCGTAGGCGTCAGCCAGCTTCTGATACTCCGCCTCGGTCTCTTCCTCGGTGGGCTTCAGGTTCTCCAACTCGGCGATCTTCTCCAAGCCCAGGCGCACCTTCACCTGGCGCTCTGCCTGAGGCTTGTACTGGACGCGCAGATCGTCGGTGGTCTGGCCGGTGTACTTCAGGTAGGTCTCCAGCTTCAGGCCCTGGGACTGCAGACGGTAAGCAAAAGAGTTGATGATCTCATCCACCTCGTTCTCCACCATCTCATCGGGGATCTCAGCCTGGACCTTCTCGATGATGGCGTCCACCAGCTGGTTCTCCACATCGTTGTCGGCAGCCTTCTGCTTCTGATCCTGGAGGTGCTTCTCAATGTCCTTGCGGTACTCGTCCAGGGTATCGAACTCGCTCACGTCCTTGACAAACTCGTCATCGACGGTGGGCAGCTCCTTCTTCTTGATCTCATGGAGCTTGATCTTGAACACAGCAGGCTTGCCCTTGAGCTCCTCGGCGTGGTAATCCTCGGGGAAAGTGACGTTCACGTCAAACTCTTCACCCACGTTGTGGCCCACGACCTGATCCTCGAAACCGGGGATAAACTGGCCTGCGCCCAGAGTCAGCTCGTAGTTCTCAGCCTTACCGCCGTCAAACTGCTTGCCGTCCACATAGCCGTCAAAATCGATGGTGACAATGTCGCCATTCTCAGCAGCACGGTCCTCCACAGTGACAATGCGGGAGTTGCGCTCACGGACGCGATCGATCTCACGGTCGATGTCCTCAGCGGTGACTTCCACAGGCATCTTGGTGACCTCAATGCCCTTGTAGCCCTCAATGGAAGCCTCAGGCTTGGTGACCACATTCAGCTTGCACTGGATGCCCTTGTCCTTGCCGATCTCATCAATCTTAAACTCGCCGATGCTGATGACCTGCAGGCCGGACTTCTCCACAGCCTCCATCACCATGGGGCGGTACAGGTGGTCGATGGCAGCCTCATAAAAGACTTCCTCGCCGTAATATTTCTCAATAAAAGCCCGAGGAGCATGGCCCTTCCGGAAGCCGGGGACGTTCATTTTCTTGCTCTCACGCTTGTAAACGGCGTTGATTGCATCGTTAAACTCTTCGGGGCTGACTTCCAGCTCCAGTTCATAGCGGTTGGTTTCCACTTTGTTAGTAGCTTTTACATTCATTTCTCTGATTTCCTCTCAAAATAAACTTACCGAAGTAACTGCATAATTATATCACAGCACGCGCAAAGAATCTACAGCTTTCCTGCAAATAATTTGGGAAAACCGGAAAATTCCCGGGCTTATACCACCCGTACCGGGCAAAATTGGACATAGTCGGCAGAAACCAAGTGCATGCGCACCCCTTTATACGCTCCAACCAAGGCCTTCTGCGCCGCATTCTGCCCGTGAATATGGCCGAAATAGCACTGGCTCACCTGGTTTTCCGCCAAAAGTTCCAGGATCTCCTCGCACTCCATATTGTCGTACACAGGAGGGTAATGGAGAAATGCCACCAATTCTCCATCCAGCTTTTTGGCCTCCGCCAGGGACATGGAAAGCCTTCCTGCCTCTCGGGCGACAATTTTCTTGTCCTCGGCAGTCTCGGAATTGTACAGCCAGCCCCGGGTCCCGCACAACGCTTTTCCCTCCACCAGATATGCGCAGTTATGAAGGACCTTCATGTCAAAAAAACCGTGTTCCGCCAGGAACTGATCAATTTTGTTTCGGGTGGACCACCAGTAGTCATGATTTCCCTTGAGCAGAATTTTCTCTCCCGGCAGGCTGTGCAGGAATTGAAAATCCTGCAGGGCATCCTCCAGCTTCATGGCCCAGGAAATATCCCCGGCCACAACCACCGTATCCCCTTCCTTGACGACACGCCTCCAGTTCTCCTCCAGACGCTGAACATAGTTCTGCCAGCCCCGGAAGACATCCATGGGTTTCTCCCCGTTTAGGGACAGATGCAGATCCGCAATTGCGAAAAGGCTCATCGCTGACCGCCTATCCCCAGGGTATCCAGAACGTAGGGTGCGGCTCCCTCTTTGGGGATCACCTGGGAGAAGCGCACCGGTTTCTCCTGCAGAGAGCGCAGCTGCACCGGGGCTTCCACCCCCGTGAGCTTTTCCAGCTGACGCAGATTTTCAAAATCGTCTTCTCTCAGCTCATCCGCCTGCAGAGCCTCCAGCACGCTGCCGGAGAACTTGTAGGGGTTGGCGGTGGAGGCAATTACCGCCGGGACCGGAGCAACGCCGACATCTCGCAGATACTGCCGGTATACGTCCACCGCCACTGCGGTGTGGGTGTCGCAGAGGTAATGCTCACTGTCCCACAGCTCGCGGATGGTTTCAAAGGTACTTCCGTCTCCGCAGAAACCGCCGTAGAACAGCTCCTGCACCTTCTCCTTGACAGCCTCGCCCACAGAGTACACACCGGTTTCCGCCAAATCCTGCATCCAGCAGGCGAGCTGGGCGCTGTCCTCACCAGCAAGATCGTAGAGGAGCCGCTCCAAATTGCTGGAGATCAAAATGTCCATAGACGGAGAGGCAGTGGCATGAAACTCTCTGCGGCGATCGTAGGTCCCGGTGCGGATGAAGTCCGTCAGAACCTTATTGGCATTGGAGGCGCATACGAACCGCCGCACCGGCAAACCCATCTTTCGGGCGTAATAGGCAGCCAGAATATTGCCAAAATTGCCTGTGGGCACCACCACATCCATGGGATCCCCCAGGTTCACTTTTTCCGACCGAACCAGCTCCAGGTAGGCGTACACGTAGTAGACAATCTGAGGCAGCAACCGCCCCCAGTTGATGGAGTTAGCACTGGAGAACATCAGATTGTGCTTTGCCAGCTCTGTCTTGACCTGAGGGTCTGTGAAGATCTTCTTCACACTGGACTGAGCGTCGTCAAAATTCCCCTCAATGGCGCACACAGATACATTTTCGCCTTCCTGGGTGGCCATCTGGCGCTTCTGCATAGGGCTGACACCGTCCCGAGGATAGAACACCAGAATGCGGGTTCCCTCCACATCCTTGAACCCCTCCAAGGCGGCTTTTCCCGTGTCCCCGGAGGTCGCAGTGAGGATCACGGCCTCTTTCCCAGCTCCTGCCTTCTTTAGGGCAGTGGTCAGAAATTGGGGCAGAATTTGCAGCGCCATGTCCTTAAAAGCGCAGGTGGGACCGTGCCACAGTTCCAAAAGAAACTTGGCCTCTCCCTCCATTGTCAAAGGCACCAGCTTCACAGGGCAGTCGTCTCCGAATTTCGCCGGAGTGTAGGCTTTATCAACACAGGCAGCAATTTCCTCCTGGGTAAAGTCCGTGAGGAATTTTCCAAAGATCGCCTTTGCCAGGGAAGGATAATCCAACTTGACAAACTCGGACAGCTCTTTGGACAGATCCGGGAAACTCTCCGGCACGAAGAGTCCTCCCTCATCGGAAATGCCCTGGGCAATGACCTGGGAAGCTTCCAGCCTCAGCTGGGAATTGCGGGTACTTTTATAGAGCATTTGCATCACCTGTACTTTATTATTGAAATGGATTAGGCTGTCATTTTGCGGGGAAAACTCCCCTCTCGTTGCGGGTATAACTATACCGTACTTTTGCAGTTCTGTCAAAGTAATTTCTGCTCCCGGAATACGCGGGCAGCATTGCCATAGAAGATTTTCTCCACCAAAGCTTCCGGATATTGCCTAAGGAATCGCTCATACAGCTTTGGAATGGAGGCAAGACCAGGCATATCTTCGGGCAGTTCGGCGCCATCCCAATCACCGCCCATGGCCAGCACATCCTCGCCGCCCAGGGAGAGGAAATAGTCTGCATGGCGGAGCACGTCCTCCATGGACGCCTTTTCCGGTTGGTCATTGAGGAACGCCCTGTAAAAATTGAGACCCACCAAGCCCCCGGATTTCCGGATTGCTTCAAACTGTTCTTTAGTGAGATTCCTGGGATGACCACAGAGCTCCTTGGCGTTGGAATGGGAGGCCACTAAGGGCTTTTCCGCGATCTCCGCCACATCCCAGAAAAGTTCCGGGCTGGCGTGGGACAGATCCACCAGGATTCCTGCTCGTTCCATCTCTTTGACTGCCTTTCGGCCAAACTCCGTCAATCCGGCGGTCCCCGGTGCCATGACGCCCCTGCCCAACTCTGTTGCACCGTTCCAGGTCAGAGTACACATGCGAACACCCAGACGCTTAAAATCCTTGATATGTTCCAGATCTCCTCCCAAGGCGGCACCGCTCTCCACAGTGAGAATCGCTCCGTGTCTGCCCTGGGCCTCCAAGGTATCCAGATCTCCAGGGTCCCGCAGTTGAGCCAGGCAGTTCTGATTCTCCTCCACCTCGGCGGAGAAGCGTCGAGCAACTTTTAAGAAGCGCTGCCACGCTGCATCCCCTCGAAGATCGTCAGGAAGCCACACCGCATAGCACTGAATGTAATGCTCCCATTCCTTCACAGTGTCCAGATCCACGTGGAGAGAGTTGCTCCGCAGCGGGATCTCTTTTTCTGCACATTCGGTCATGGTGTCACAGTGCAAATCAAAGTAGCGCATACAATTCCTCCCTTCCGAATCCACCCTCAGAAAAAGACGTTTTCCAGGTACGCTTCCCCCACAATCCGTCCCCCTTGCAGATAAACCGCTGCCGCGTCAAATCTGGGCTGCAGCTTGGTGGGGTTTTTCTGCAGATACAAGTTGGCCGTGGCAATGATTTTCCGCCGCTTGGCCGCAGTGATTGCCTCAAAGGGAGAGACCAGACCGCCCTGTGTTCGCGTCTTTACCTCCACAAAGGCAATATACGGATCCCGCTGGGCGATAATGTCGATCTCTCCAAATCGTGAATGGAAATTTCTGGCCAGGATCCGGTAACCATGCTTCTCCAGCCAATGGACAACATGGTCCTCTCCCACCTTTCCAGACGACCCGTTCACTGGTGCTTGTCCTCCAGATTCTTCAAAAAGCTTCTCCTATGGATGGGCAGCAAGCCATATTGGCGGATCGCCTCATAGTGGGCTTTGGTACCGTACCCTTTGTGCTTGCCAAAGCCGTACTGGGGATAGCGCTCATCCCACTCCCGCAAAAGCCTGTCCCGGCTGACCTTGGCCAAAATGGAGGCCGCGGCAATGCTGGCACACTGGGCATCTCCTTTTACCACGGTCTCACCGGGAATGGCCAGCGGAGGCATCCGGTTGCCGTCCACCAGTGCCCAGCCTGGCTGCAGCTTTAACTCCTCCACAGCCCGCCTCATGGCCAGGAAGGTGGCTTGGAGAATGTTGATTTCGTCGATCTCTTGGGCACTGGCCCAGCCAATCCCCCAGGCAACCGCCTGTTCACAAATCACTGGAAACAGGGCTTCCCGTTTCTTTTCCGTCAGCTTCTTGGAGTCGTTCAACCCCGGGATGAAACAGTCCAGGGGTAATATCACCGCGGCAGCACAGACAGGGCCCGCCAAAGGACCCCGTCCCGCCTCGTCAATTCCGCAAACCGGTCCATGACCAGCGGACTCCGCCTGCCGTTCCCAGGCGTACCAGTCAAAATCCGCCGGCTGCACCTCCGTTGCCTTCCTTGCCACAAGCCATCCCACCTATTCTTTCGATTTCGTCAGGGACGCTCCAGGGTGATGCGCCCCAGCTTTCCACCCCGGTATTCGTCCAGCACGGTAATTGCCGCCCGTTCAGTGTTCACTTCCCCACCGGAAATGAGCATGCCGCGTTTTCGGCCTACCTGCTCCAGAATCTCATACCCCTGCAGATGGTCCTCCGGAGAGATCTCCGTCTTATACCGGGTATTGATCGCTTTGGGGTACAGCTCCATCAGCAATTCCAGAAGCCGGGATGCCAGACCCTCAATGTCCAGAATCTCATCCCGCACCGCTCCGGTAAATGCCAAATGCTCGCCAACAATGGGATCGTCAAATTTCGGCCACAACACTCCAGGGGTGTCCAACAGCTCAAATCCCTTGCCCACGGTGAACCACTTATTCTGTCTGGTGACACCTGGGCGATCCTGCACCTCGGCCTTACCGGCTTTCCCACCGTAGATCATCCGGTTGATAAAGGAAGATTTTCCCACATTGGGGATCCCCACCACCATGATCCGAATGGGGCGGCCCACCATTCCCTTTTTCTCCC
Organism: Acutalibacter sp.; assembly: GCA_050946975.1. Taxonomy (GTDB): domain Bacteria; phylum Bacillota; class Clostridia; order Oscillospirales; family Acutalibacteraceae; genus Acutalibacter. The sequence goes on along the minus strand of JBMNVU010000038.1, from coordinate 5,607 downwards.
AAGCTTCAATCTGCGGTTTGAGCGCCTCCCGCACAGTGGGATAAAAGTTGTTGACTCCCTTGCCTGTTTTGCTCTCAACGGGAATTGCCTTGACCCCTTGCTGAGCATAATAGGCAATCCACTGGGAGGTCTGGTTGGGATCCGCCATATCGCTTTTGTTCAAAAGAACCACTTTCGGCTTGCGCTGAATCAAATCCCGCAAAACCGGGTTTGAGCTGCTCCGAGGTACCCGAGCATCCAGGATCTCCGCCACAGCGTCCACCAGCTTGAGATCCTCCACAATCTTTCTCCGGGTTCTGGCCATATGGCCGGGAAACCACTGGATCGACTGCACTTCCGCCATGTTTTCGCCTCCTTTTTATCAGAAACCGCGCAGGATAACAGGCTGAGCCCGACTACCCAACGCGGATCACTTTACAGTATGCAACACTTCATTTATACAAAGCCAAACTTCGCCAAGGGATACAGATTGAAAAACACCTTTCCCAAGATGTTCCTGGCATCCACCATTCCCACCTCGACAAAGCGGCTGTCCAGGGAATTCCCTCGGTTATCCCCCATTACAAACACACAGCCCTCCGGCACAGTCTGAGGAAACTCCAGCACCTGGCCGGGCCTGTCCGCCACATAGGTGATCCCGTCCTCAATGCCAAAGGCGGATCCAGGGACGACTGTACCGTCCACGACCACCTCGCCCAGTTCCGCATCGAAATCCACGGTCTGGCCTTCCGTGGCAATGACTCGCTTGATGATGGGCTCATCCAATGCGTTCACCACAATGACCACATCCCCCTGGTGAGCGGCTCCGGTCAGCGTGGTGGTCAGCACACGGTCTCCGTTGTGGTAAGTGGGTTCCATGGAGCTGCCGTCCACTGTGATGACTCGGGCCAAGAACGTGAACACCACTGTGACGAACACCACTGCCATCACAATGGTCTCCACCCATTCCATCACAGAACGGATAAATGGCGCTCCTCCCCGCTCGTGTGTGGAGGGGTGCGTCTGCACCGGATTCTCCATGAACTTCTCCCCTTTCCATATCGTTTCTATCGATTCTATGCGCACAAAGTTGTGTTACACCAGTCCCAGGCTCTGGAAGGGGAACAGATGGAACACGGCTTTTCCAAGGATATTCCGCTGGTCAATCATGCCCACATCCTGATAGCGGCTGTCTTCCGACACGGCTCGGTTATCCCCCAGCACAAACACACAACCCTCCGGCACGGTCTGAGGAAACTCCAGCACCTCGAAGGAACTAAAGGGCTCTCCGGTGATGCCGTTCTCCAGTCCGAACTGAGTCTCATCCACCACCTGGCCGTCCACAAGAACCGTTCCGGCATCATAGTCAAAGTCCACTGTTTGACCCTCAGTGGCAATGACCCGCTTGATGATGGGCTCCTGCAGGACATTGACGATCACCACAACGTCGCCTTGTTTCACGCCGCCAATGTCGTCGACCACTAAAACCCGATCGCCCTCATGGAAATTGGGCACCATGGAGGTTCCCGTCACCGTGACCACACGGCAGACAAAGGTAAACACCACCGCAATCAGCACCACTGCGATGACTACTTCCTCCGCCCATTCCAGCACAGTGCGGACCGCTTTGGCGCTCTTTCTGGGGGTTCCCATATTATGATCCATGCCATGCCCTCCCCGCCGTTTTTCCTGAGGTTTCATTGATCTCTAAATAGCAAAAAAGGGACAGCAAATGTCCCTTTCTCACACAGCGTATCTTGCTTTTTACTTGAGCTGCTCCTTGACCTTGGCGGCCTTGCCCACGCGGTTGCGCAGGTAGTACAGCTTGGCGCGGCGCACGCGGCCCTGACGGACCACCTTGACAGCCTTCACATTGGGAGAATGCAGGGGGAACACCCGCTCCACACCAACGCCGTAAGAAACGCGGCGCACGGTGAAGGTCTCGCTGATACCGCTGCCCTTGCGGGCGATGACAGTGCCCTCAAACTGCTGGATACGCTCCCGGTCACCTTCGCGGATGTTCACATCCACGCGAACAGTGTCGCCGATGGAGAACTGGGGGATCTCAGCCTTGAGAGATTCCTGAGAGATCATTTTGATTGCGTCCATTTGAAATTCCTCCAAATCATTGATGTCAGACATTCATACCGGTTGCCCGGCAGCGGACTGTCCGCTTCTTTCCGGCCCGGAGCAATAAGCTCCTTTGCGGTTCGACCCCCACGGGTAAGCCTTCGAGGATGCCCGCGGACTTCAAATGCTTGAATATTTTAGCACAACAACGGGGAAAAAGCAAGCTGAAATTACCGTAATTCGGAAAAATCTTTTAAAAGCAGCCGCTTGCGCGTGATGGAACAGTAGGGCTCCTCCCCTTCATACCGTTTCAGCGCCTCCAGCAGCAGCGCGGGATTGGTACTGCCGCTCATACTGCAGGGCAGCCGCAGCCGCAAAAGCAGTCCGCTCTCCCCAGCTTCCACCTGGGTACCGGCAAAGTCCGGCTTGATATCAAACTCTTTATCGCCCTTTTTGGTGTGCTTCAGCACGGGAATTTCCTCCCGCTCCAAAAGCTCCCGGAGTTTCTCCCCCAATCCCGTGGGCTCCTCCGTCTCCAACACCATCTCGTAATCGGCAAACTGCACGTCCTCAAATTTGTCCACCGGCTCCGTAGCCTCCAACACCCGCAGGTCCGCCGGCAGATGAGCGTTCATACGGGAGGGGATCTCCGCCAGGGAAACCTCCTGTGTCAGACGGATATCCATGCACTCCCGCTCCCCGCAGACTCCCAAGGACAGAGGCATGGCGTAGGTCATATAGATGCGGGGATTAAACCCCTCGGTGTACCACACCGGAAGCCCGGAAAGCTTCAGCCCCCGAGCCATGTTCCGAGTCAGATCCAGGTGAGAGATATACCGCACCGCACCTTGCTTCTCAAACCAGACTCTCACGTTTTTCAACGCAGATCCCTCCCTTATAGCAGGCCGCTCCGCAGTGAGAACACTGCTCCCGGCAGTTGGGTGTTGTCTTCGCCTCGTAGGCCCGTTTGCACTCCTCAATAAAGAAGTCTTTCTTTACTCCATAGTCCAGGTGATCCCAGGGGAACACCTCGTCGAACTCCCGGTGGCGGTTGGCGTAAAACGCGGGATCCAGGCCGCAGGCCGCAAAAGCATCCATCCATTTGTCGTAGTCAAAGCAATCGGCCCAGCCGTCAAAGCGCAGTCCAAACTCCCGCGCTTTTTCCATGACAGCGCAGAGACGCCGATCGCCTCGGGCGAACACTGCCTCCAGAAAGCTGGTTTGGGCACCGTGATAGCTCACGGAGATTCTTCTGGAATGAACGCTGCCCTTTAGGGCATGCTGCTTTTCCTGCAGAGTGTCCATGGTGTCCTGGCCAAACCACTGGAAAGGCGTAAAGGGCTTGGGCACAAAGGCCGCCGCACTGAGGGAAACCTCCACCGCACGGCCTTTGGGCTTGTCCTTGTTGGCGTAGAAGGCATCCACCACCTTCTGACCCAGGTCCACAATGGCCAACACATCTTCCAGGGTTTCCGCAGGCAAGCCGATCATAAAGTAGAGCTTGATCCTGGTCCAGCCCTCGGTGAACGCCACATTTACTGTGTGGAGCAGCTCTTCCTCCGTGACGTTCTTATTGATGACATCCCGCATCCGCTGGGAACCTGCCTCCGGCGCAAAGGTCAAGCCGCTTTTCCGGACGGAGTTGATTCGTTCCATCAGCTCCGGAGAAAAGTTGTCCACCCGCAAGCTGGGCAAAGAAAGGCTGACCTTCTCCCCCTCTGTCCACTGGTGCAGGGTGTCAATCAACTGGTTGAGGTTGGCGTAGTCGCTGGTGGAAAGCGAGGACAGAGAGATCTCATCATATCCCGTGGAATGGCACAGATCGCGGCACTGCCTGTCGATAGTCTCGATGCTCTTCTCCCGATAGGGCCGGTACAAAAAGCCCGCCTGGCAGAACCGGCAGCCGCGGATGCAGCCTCGCAGCACCTCCTCAGAGATGCGGTTGTGCACCACGTCAATCAGCGGGACCACAAAATCCTTGGGATAATAGGCGTGGTCCATATCCATGATGGCCCGCTTCTTCACAGTTGCCGGAGCCCCGTGTGTGGGAGTGTAGGATTTCACCGTGCCATCCTCGTTGTAGGTGACGTCGTAAAAGGCAGGCACGTACACGCCTTCAATCTGGGCCGCCTGCTCCAAGAACTCCAGCTTGGACTTTCCCTCTTTTTTGCACTGGCGGTAGAGCTCCATCACCTCTACATCCACTTCCTCTCCATCCCCCAAAAAGAAGATGTCAAAGAAGTCTGCCAGCGGCTCCGGGTTGCAGGCACAGGGCCCGCCTCCTACCACAATGTTGAACAGGTCGTGGCGATCTTCGCTGCGCAGAGGAATTCCCGCCAGCTCCAGCATATTCAGTATATTGGTGTAGCTCAGCTCATACTGCAGCGTAAACCCGATAAAGTCAAACTGATTGACGGGATCTCCGCTCTCCAAAGCGTACAGCGGGATCCCCTCCCGGCGCATCTCCTCTTCCATATCCACCCAAGGCGCGAACACCCGCTCGCACCAGAAATATGGAACTTGGTTTATGGCGCCGTAGAGAATCTTGATACCCAAATGAGACATGCCGATCTCATAGGTGTCCGGAAAGCAAAAGGCAAACCGCACATCCACCTGGGAGGGGTCCTTCACCACGGAATTCAGCTCCCCGCCCACATAGCGTCCAGGCTTCTGCACCTTTTGCAGCGCGTGCTCCAGCTTTTGATCTCTCTTCATAGGGAAACCTCTCTTATCTCAGTAATGAAGTCAGTGGATAAACATGGCGTCGCCAAAGGAGAAGAACCGGTACTTCTCCTGGACAGCCACATTGTAGGCGTGCAGAATATTCTCCCTGCCCGCCAAAGCGGACACCAGCATGATCAGAGTGCTCTCCGGCAAGTGGAAATTGGTGATCAGAGCATCCACGCCTTTAAACTCACAGCCGGGATAGAGGAAGATATCCGTCCAGCCTTCGCTCTCCTTGAAGCAGCCTTCCCGCTGAGCCACAGACTCAATGGTCCGGCAGCTGGTGGTCCCCACAGCGATCACCCGGCCACCCCGCGCCTTGGTCCGATTGATCAGATCCGCCACCGACTGGGGCATATGATAGTGCTCGGAGTGCATCTTATGATCTTGGATGTTCTCCACGCTGACCGGGCGGAAGGTGCCCAACCCCACGTGTAGGGTGACAAACCCCATCTCCACCCCTTTGGCGCGAATCTTCTCCAGCAGCTCCGGCGTAAAGTGGAGGCCGGCTGTGGGGGCTGCAGCGGATCCCTCCTCCCGGGAGTACACCGTCTGATAGCGTTCCTTATCCTCCAGACGAGCTTTAATATAGGGCGGCAGGGGCATCTGGCCGATCTGGTCCAAAATGTGGAAAAACATGCCCTCATACTCAAAATGGATCAGGCGGTTGCCGTCGGGGAGCACATCCTCCACTTGGCAGCGGAGCAGACCGTCCCCAAACACAAAGCGGCTGCCTTTTTTCGCCCGCTTGCCGGGACCAGCCAGTGCTTCCCAAGTGTCGTTCCCCTTATTTTTCAGCAGGAGGAACTCCACGTGGGCGCCGGTCTCCTCCTT
>JBMNVU010000037.1:0-19426 GCA_050946975.1 Acutalibacter sp. | reverse complement strand
TGCCCCGGTAGGTCAGCCGGCCCTTGTCCGGGATCTTGTCCCCGTCGGCGATGAGGTAGCCGTGAACGTTGCACACGTGGGTCAGCCCTGCCATGACGCCGGTGCCGTCGGCATTGCGCAGCCCCCGCTTCACCCGGTGGCGCTCATACTCCTCCTTGGTGATGATATTGTTGCGCTTATATTCCTCACACAGCTCCTGGATGGTGGTGCTGCCAGGATGCTCGTTGTTCAGCCGCTGCATAGCGTTGTCCTCCTTCTCCATGAAAAAACGATATTGTGATAGATTGTACTCCTCGAAAAAAGGAAAGTCAACGGTTTTTGCAGGATTCTAGTTGTTAAATTTTATTTTTTGCGGTTTCACTCCGTTTGTTCCCGGGGATTATGAATTTTTAAAGTAAAGATCATGCAAAAAGAAGGTGTTCCCATGTCCGCCCATCTCTTAAAAAAACTCCGCCCCCTGCTCTGGCTCTTCCTGCTACTCTACGCTGCCTTTACCTTGATCCCCGCTGGGGTCTCGGCACTGGGCAGCCAAGGGACCCAGCAGGAACAGCCCGCTGCCGCCCTTCCAGCCTCCAGCCCCTCTCCCACTCCCCAGGAGTTGCCTGGCTTTTTGGAGGCTCGGGAACTGGCCTCTCCCTCCCCGGAGGAGGAGACGACAGCGGGATTCACCCTCTACGACAACGCCACCGGGGAGACCCTCCAAGTCAGCGAGGAGGAATTTCTCCCCGCCGCTCTGGCCTGCGAAATGGACCTCTCTGCCCCGGACGAGGCGCTGAAAGCTCAGGCCGTGGCGCTGTACACCTTTTACAGCTATCAGCGGGGCCGCAACGATGGCGACGGTGCGGATTTTGCCTGCGACACTGCCAACTGGCTGGTCTACGTCCCCACCTCCGCCATGGAGGAGCGCTGGGGAGAGAATTTTGCCGCCTACTATGAGAAGCTCCAGGGCATCGTCTCCGAAGTGAAAGGGCAGCTGCTCACCTGGGAGGGAGAGCCCATCCAAGCCTGCTTTTTCGCCATCTCCGGAGGGAACACTGCCTCGGCCTCAGAGGTGTGGGACCAAGACCTGCCCTACCTGGCCTCAGCGGCAAGCCCCGGGGACTGCTTTGCCGACGGGTATCTGTCCACCATGACGCTCACCTCCCAACAGCTCCAGGAGGCAGCTCAGGCCGCTTGGGGGGAGAAACTGGACTTCTCCGGCCCGAAGGAGGAGTGGATCGCCCAAGTGGAAACCGGCCCCTCCGGCTACGTGATCTCCGCCCAGGTGGGTGGAAAAGACGTCACCGGTGAGGAGCTGCGGGAGGCTCTGGGACTGCGCAGCGCCTGTTTTACCATGGATTGGCAGGAGGACTCCTTGACCTTCACTGTCCGGGGGTGGGGTCACGGCGTGGGGCTGAGCCAGGCCGGCGCCATGTATTTGGCAAACCAGGGCGCCACTTACCAGGAGATTCTGGCCCACTACTACCCCGGTGCAATGCTGGAATCCCGGTAAAAAAAGAGGGCGGCCTCAGCCGTCCTCTTTTTTGCTCTGTTCTGTGAGATGCACATCCAGCTGAGGGAAAGGAATCTGAATTCCCTCCCGGTCAAAGGCCTCCTTCACCGACTCCTGCATCTTATAATAGATGGACCAGTAGTCTTCCTCCTTGCACCAGACCTTGCACACCAGGGTGACCGAGCTGTCCTTCAGCTCGCCCACGGCAATCAACGGCGCCGGGTCGGAAAAGACCCGCTGGTCCGACTCCACCAATGTCTGAAGCAGTGCCTTGGCCTTTTTCAGGTCCGCCCCATAGGACACCCCGTAGGACAGGTCCAGCCGGCGTGTACCGCTACTGGTATAATTCACCACCACGCCGCTGGTGATCATGGAGTTGGGGATGACCACCTCTTTGTTGTCAAAGGTGGCCAGGGTGGTGGAGAGAATCTCGATTTTTTTCACCTTGCCCTCATAGGTTCCAAAAGCCAGATAATCCCCCATGTTAAAGGGCTTTGTAAAGATGATCTGAATCCCGCTGACCAGGTTGGACAGGCTCCCTTGCAGAGCAAAGCTGGCAGTGAGGCCCGCAGCACCCAAGGCAGCCACCAGGGAGGTGATGTTCACCCCCAGCTGGGCAATGGCGCTCACCGCAGCCACCGCCAATACCACCGCCTTCACCAGAGAGCCAAAAAAGCTGGCTGCCAGCGCGTCCACCTTGCCCTTAGAGATGGCCCGCTTGGTCAGCCGGGCCGCCACCCGGGCCAGCAGCCACCCTCCCAGGAAGATCACCACTGCCACAATCAAATCCCCGGCAAATCCTGCCAAGCCGTCCAGAAACCCCTTCCACATGGCCTGCCAATCCATCGTCTTCCCACCTTTCCCACAGTTCGGCTGTCCTGTCAGACCGGACAGGCCGGATAATTTGGTTTAGTATACCACAGAACCCGGCAAAAGGGAATGATTGCCGGCAGGATTTCCCCCTCCTTTGCGAAACCCCCTGTCCCAAAAGGGAAAACTGTGCTATAATAGCCCATATCTCCTCAGTATCGTGGGGAAAAATGGGAGCGTGGACATGGAACAAAACGTCACAACCAGCGCCATGAGTTTGAGTCTCTTGGCTAGAAACGTATATTGCGTCTGCTTTACCGACCGGGACAGCCGGGACGCCCTGAGAGGCGAGCTGGCTCAGGCCAGGGAGAAATTCTTCTCCGGGAACCGGAAGACCGTCCGAGTGGGCAGCCGGGAGAGAATCCGAGGCTTCGAGGGGAAGCTGCAGGGAAAGCTGTCCCGGCGATCCTTTTTCTGGCGGAAATCCGCCGCTCATGTGGCCGGTCAGAGCCGCCTGATGCTGGAGGAAGCCTTTGACCAGCGGGGAGGCTATGTGTTGGTCAAACGGGATTTCAGAGGGGTTATTGCCAGCAGGGTCTTTTTTGACAAAACTCTGCTGTGGCTAAAATCGGAATACTATGAGCCTTGGGACAGCCAAAGTGCCAGGGTGACTTTCAAGCCTGTGGACGCCGACGACCGGATTGAGCGCTTTGATTGGGATGCCGCTAAAATGCGCTCCCGCTCCACCATGCTGTACCCCGTCCCCTACCAGGAGGGCACCGCGGAACAGAACCTGCTCAACGCCCGGTTCGGGGAGCCCCGGCTGTTGGTCTCCACCAAGGAAGGGGTGTACTGCTACTGCCCCGAAAAGGAAGCCCAGGCCCGCAAAGCCGCCGCTGAAAACTTGAAGGGAGGCACCCTGGTGATCCTTCCCGCTTGGGAAGTGAAGGAGGGCAGCCTCACGGTGGAAGAGGATCCCGACCAGGCGGACATCTCCTTCCCCAGCCTGGAGGAGTATGCCCTTATCCAGCCTCGGTCGTCCACCAGCCTCCCCCAGACTGAGGTTTCATCGCTGGTCGCCCCCGCTCCGGCGGAGGAGACCCAGAAGGCAGCGGAGAACACCTCTGCGGCCACACCGGCCGCACTCACTCCGGCGGAGGAGGCCCAGCAGGCGGCGGAGAACACCCCTGCGGCCACACCGGCCGCACCCGCTCCGGCGGAGGAGGCCCAGCAGACAACGGAGAGCAACTCTTCTTCCACACCGGCCGCACCCGCTCCGGCGGAGGAGGGCCAGCAGCCGGCGGAGAACACCTCTGCGCCCACACCGGCTGCACCCGCTCCGGCGGAGGAGGTCCAGCAGGCGGCAGAGAACACCCCTGCGGCCACACCGGCCGCCCCCGCTCCGGCGGAGGAGGCCCAGCAGACAACGGAGAGCAACTCTTCTTCCACACCGGCCGCACCCGCTCCGGCGGAGGAAGCCCAGCAGACAACGGAGAGCAGCTCTCCGGCCACACCGGCCGCACCCGCTCCGGCGGAGGAGGTCCAGCTGGCGGCGGAGAACACCTCTGCGGCCACACCGGCTGCCCCCGTTCCGGCGGAGGAGGCCCAGCAGGCAGCGGAGAACAGCTCTTCTTCCGTACCCACTGGGAACGAGGCACCTGGGGCCCCCGCCGACACTCAGAAAGAAGAAACTCCCCAAGAATTCTCGGTGGAAAGGATCCTCCAGGCAGCCCGAGAGCTGGCGGCGAAGGAGCCTTCCAAGCCCCTGCATCTCCACGATCCGGAGGACCCTGTGAGCCGGGCCATTCTCTATGCCGCCCGGGAAGCCGCCAAGGCCTGGCAGGAACAGGCAGCCCCCCAGAAAAAGGAGTCCACCGATCAAACGGAATCCCCTGTTCAGGAAAGCCAAAGCGCTCCCGCCGTTCCCCCGGCGCCTGCAGCGTCTCAGCTCACTGCCCCGGCACAGGAAGCTGAAGTCAGAGAGCCTGCTGTGGAGTCTCCCGCCAAAGAGGAAATCCCAGCGGTCCACGGCCGCACCCAGCAGCCCAGCGGACTCACCGTCTATGAGGGCCAGTTCCGGGAAGGCCGCCGGGACGGCTTTGGCGTGGCCTTCTACAAGGATGGCACCCCCAGTTACACCGGTTCCTGGAAAGAGGGCAAGCGGGACGGTCTGGGTGTGTCCTTCCGGGACAGCGATCACGCGGTGCACATCGCCCACTGGAAAAACGGCGCGCCGGAGGACTTTGTCTCCCTCTTTGACAAGGAGGGGAACCTTCGCTATGGCGGCCGCATTGAAAAAGGCAAAAAGCAAGGCCCTGGAGTGTCCTACAACACCGCCGACGGCACGGTTTTCGTGGGAAAATGGGTGGATGGCCGGCCCACGGGAGTGGGGTCCGCCTTTGACCGGGAGGGCAACCTAGTCTACTACGGCGAGTGGAAAAACGGTCAGCGCAGCGGTCACGGCACCCAGTTTGACAGCGCTGGCGGGATCGTTTTCGACGGCGAGTGGAAGGATGGCAAATACTACAACGGGATCCTCTACCAGAAACTGGAGGACCCCCTGGGGGAGGAGCAGCAGTGAAAGCTCTGGAGCTGGTCAACATGGAATACGGCGAATGTGTGGTGCTGCTGGGCAGGGCCCGGGATCTACTGATGGTGGACTGCGGCAGCGTCAGCCAAAAGCTTCGGGAAGGGGATCTGCCCATGGACGACTGGCTGGAACAGCTGGCCGCCCGGTACGACTCTGCCATGGACAGGGCTTTCCTGCTGACCCACTACCATCGAGACCATCTATCAGGATTTCAAAAACTGCTGGACCTGCGAGAGGGGTATTTCAGCCGGGTCTACCTGCCCCGCACCCCCTTGGACAGCCAGGGGCGCCCTCTGCTGCTGGAGTACGCCCTGTTCGCCTACCTTTTTGCCCAGCCCCAGAGTGATGCCTTTCAGGTGAACACCTGGTGCATCAAGGCCTTCCGCTCCCTGGGGGAGAAGCTGGGGCAGGACCGCATCTTCACCCTGGCCGCCGGGGACCGCTTTCACTTTGACGGGGTGGAGTACCAAGTCCTTTGGCCCCGCACCCAGGAATACCCCTTTGATCCCCAACTGAAGGAGACTCTGGAGAGGCTGAACATTCTCTTCGCCTCCCCCTTTCAAAGCGGCTGTGTCCAGCGCTTTCTTCCGCTGAAGGAGGAATTCCTCACCTTGTACGTCAAATGCGGGGAAGCCTTTTCCGCCTCCGGCAGAGCCCTGCCGGAAAAGCGCCGGGCTTATCTGGAACATCTGAACCAGATTCTGGAGGATTTGGAAGCCCTGCGGGAGGAGCTCAACCACACCCCGGAAGCTCACGACGTCCGGGAGATTCTGCTGTCCCCCCTGAACGCCGGCGCCTACACCGGGGACGTCAACGGCGCGTCGGTGGTGTTCCACAACATCCGGAAATCCGGCCCCGGAGAGCAGGACCTGCTCATGACCGGCGACGCCACCCCCGAAACCCTGGTGGAAATCATGGATCAGCTCTACGACGGGTATTACATTCTGAAGGCCCCCCACCACGGCACTGCCAGCGGGTACAGCACCCTCTTTGCCGATATGAGCGCCGCCCACATTCTCATCAGCAACGGGGAATACCACGCCGGAGGCGCCATCGCCCAACAGTACATTGATCGGGAGGATTCGGTGCGCCACTGCACCAACACCGGCGCCTGCAAGTGGTTCCAGGCCTCCCAGGGCTGCTGCAACCGGCTCAACTACTGCTATGACCAGCAGGACGGCCCCGGTTTGGTGATCAAATGCTCCGGCGCTGGGAAACTCCCCTCCAAGTTCCCCGGCTGCTCCCTGCGGGTGGTGGGGCCCAGCGGCGTACGGGGCTGCTTGTGCGATATCAGCTCATTTTGAATCATTTGATAAAACCAACAGACAGGCGTCCACCTGTCTGTTTTCTTTTGCCCAGCCCCATGGTATACTATAAGTAAAGTAAAGTCGGCCTCCCATGCGGAAACGGCCGGGCATTCCTGCCCGGCCGCCGGCTGTGTGTCAGACGCCCTTTACCGGAGCATCTTCTCCACATCCCCGATGAGGTTGCCCATGGTGTGCATGGCCTTGCCCGCACTCTTGCGCATATGACTGGCCTTGCGGCTGCCGTTCATCATCTTGCTGCTGACGGCTGCCACCGTCACTCCGGCCAGCACCCCCATGCCGATCCCTTTTGCCACATTCATCGTCTTGTTCACCATCTGCTCAAACCTCCAAACCGAGAGAATCCATTTGACAAGCCATAAGATCGCCGTCATGTTCAGCATGCCCGCCATCCTCCTTGTTTATTCTGAGAAAATTCGACCAATGAAAGGAAGCTGTTTTCACCTTGCCAAGCCTCAACGTTGTTTTAGTAGAACCTGAAATCCCCCAGAACACCGGCAACATCGCCCGCACCTGCGCCGTCACCGGCGCTGCCCTCCACCTGGTGGGGCCCATGGGCTTCCGGCTGGAGGATAAAAAACTGCGCCACGCCGGGTTGGATTACTGGCCCTATCTCACCCTTTCCACATACGATAGCCTGCCCGATTTTCTTGCGAAAAACCACGGGCCCTTTTTCTTTTTCTCCACCAAGGCCCAGCACCGCCACACCGATGTATCCTATCCCGATGGATGCTACCTGGTGTTCGGCAAAGAATCCGCCGGACTGCCGGAGCGTCTGCTGTTTGAACACCCGGATTCCTGCGTGCGCATCCCCATGCTGGACAGCTTTCGCAGCTTGAATCTGGCCAATTCCGTGGCCATCGGCGTGTTTGAAGCCCTGCGCCAGTGGGATTTCCCCCAGCTCTCCTGCTCGGGACAGCTGCGGGACTTCGACTGGTCTGCCGCCAAAGCCGCCCATCCCGACTCGGAATTTCTTTAAAATTGTTCACAAATCGTTGAAATCGGCTTCACACTGCCCAACTATGCTAGAGAATGGGATTGTAAACGAAATCATAGGAAGGGTTTCACCATGTCACATTTCATAGAGTTCCATAACGTGTGCAAATATTACACCATGGGTGAGAATCGCATTGCCGCCGCGGACCACATTGAGTTCTATGTGGACGAGGGGGAGTTCTGCGTCATTGTAGGGCCTTCCGGCGCAGGAAAAACCACCGTGCTGAACATGCTGGGAGGCATGGACACCTGCGACGAGGGCGAGATCATTTTGGACGGAAAAAAGATCAGCCAATACAACCAAAAACAGCTGACCACCTACCGCCGGTATGACGTGGGGTTCGTGTTTCAGTTCTACAACCTGGTTCAGAATCTGACCGCCCTGGAAAATGTGGAGCTGGCCAGTGAGATCTGCAAGAACCCCTTGGACGCCAAGGACACCCTGGTGGAGGTGGGCCTGGGGGACCGGCTGCGGAACTTCCCCGCCCAGCTCTCCGGCGGCGAGCAGCAGCGGGTGGCCATTGCCCGAGCCCTGGCCAAGAACCCCAAGATTCTCCTGTGCGACGAACCCACCGGCGCCCTGGACTACAACACGGGCAAAGCGGTGCTGGCCCTGCTCCAGAACACCTGCCGCAAAACCGGCCGCACGGTGATCGTCATCACCCACAACAGCGCGTTGACCGCCATGGCGGATCGGGTCATCCACATCAAGAGCGGCAAGGCCATCTCCAATGAGGTCAACCTCCACCCCACGCCGGTGGAAGAGATTGAGTGGTGAGCGCTGTGAATAAGACATACGGAAAATCCATCTTTCGCACCATACGAGGCTCCCTGTCCCGCTTTCTGGCCATTCTGGCCATCGTTGCCCTGGGAGTTGGCTTTTTTGCGGGCCTTTTGTCCTCTCCAGTGGACATGCGCATCTCCGCGGACAACTACTATGATACCTCCCGGATGTACGACGTGAAGATTGTCTCCTCTCTGGGCCTCACCGACGAGGACCTGGAGGCCGTCTCCCAAGTGGAGGGCGTGGAGAATGTCATGCCCGCCTACGACACGGACCTGGTGCTGATAGCTAACGATGAGGAGGGCACCAACTACACCACCCGCATGCACAGTCTGCCGGAGGACACCTCCCCCGACGCTCCGGGCTATCTGAACCAGCTGACCCTGGTGGACGGCCGCATGCCCGAGAAGGCCGGGGAGTGCGTGGTGGTGCTGACCAAATCCTTCACTGGCGGGGAGAACTGGATCGGTGAGACGCTGCGCCAAGACCCGGAGTCCGAGGCCGTGGAGGGATTGGAGAACAGCTTCACCGTGGTGGGCACGGTGAAGAGCGCCGCCTACCTGTCCATGGAAACGGAAAGCACCACGGCTGGCAGCGGCTCCCTGGACCTGATGGCCTACACCGTGCCGGAGAGCTTTGACTTTGACTATTACACCGCTTTTTATCTTTCTGTTGCCAACACCAGGGAGCTGGATTCCTTTTCCCAGGCTTACGACGACACAGTGGTGGCAGTCACCGACGCTCTGGACCCCTTAGGAGAGGAACGTTCCCAGATCCGCTATGAGGACCTGGTGGGAGATGCCCAAGCTCAGCTGGACGACGCCCGGTCTGAATATGAGACAGAGCGCGCCGACGCGGAGCAAGAGCTGGCCGATGCCAAGCAGGAGCTGGAGGACGGCGAGCAGGAGCTGGCAGACAACCAGCAGAAGCTGGTGGACGCCAAGGCGGAGATCGATGACGGCTGGGCCCAGCTGAACCAGCAGCGGGACAGCTTCAACAGCCAAATTGCCTCTGCCCAGCAGGAGATCAACGACGGGTACGCCCAGGTACAGAGCGGCCAATCCAAGCTGGATGACGGCAAGACCCAGGTGGACAGTGCCCAGGATCAGCTGGATGCCGGCTATGCAGAGCTGGCCGCCAATGAGACCACCCTCAACGAGAGCAAAGCCCAGCTGGACGCCACCAAGTCCCAACTGGACGCCTTGACCCAAGGCAAGGACGCCCTGTTCCAAGCGGCGGCGGCCCTGGGGGTGCAGGTCACCGACACCTCCGACGGGGCGGCCCTGGACCTGATCGCCCGGCTGGAGAAGGCGGCCCCGGACATGGCGCCTCAGTTTGCCTCTCTGAAGGAGGGGCTGAATGCCCTGGCTACCCAAGGGACGGACTCCTCCGCAGCCCTGGCCGCCTGGGAGGAAGGCAATGCCCAGTACGAGGAGGGCCTAGCCCAGTGGCAGGCAGGCAAGGAGAAGCTGGACGCCAGTCAGCAGGAGCTGAACACCCAGCGGAAATCCCTGGAGGACCAGCAGGTGGTGCTGAACAACTCCAAGGCCCAGCTGGACGCCAGCTCCACCCAGCTGCAGCAGAGCATCCAGACAGCCCAAACGGAGTTTGCCAACGCTGAAGCAAAGCTCAACGACTCCCAAGCCCAGTACGACGACGGCCTGGCTCAGCTGGAGGAGGGCCGGAAAGAGCTGGACGACGGCTGGGACGAGTATAACGAAGGGTATGAGGAAGCCCAGGAACAGTTTGCCGATGCGGAGGATAAAATCGCCGATGCGGAAAGCGAGATCCGGGAGATCGAGGAAGGCCAGTGGTACGTCTACACCCGGGACGACAACACCAGTTTTTCCAGCTACGGCTCCAACGCCGACAAGATTGGGGCCATCGCCACGGTCTTCCCGCTGTTCTTCTTCCTGGTGGCGGCTCTGGTCGCCCTGACCACCATGACCCGCATGGTGGAGGAGGAGCGCCAGCAGGTGGGCACTTTGAAAGCCTTGGGCTACTCCATGTTTAAGATCGCCGTGAAGTACCTGATCTACGCCGCACTGGCCAGCGTCATCGGCAGCGTCATCGGATTGGCGGTGGGCTCCAGGCTGTTCCCCTACATCATCATCAACGCCTACAACATCATGTACGACGTGCCCCGGATTCTCACGCCCTTCAACATCCCCTTCGCGCTGCTGGCCTCCCTGTCCATGATCCTCTGCACCCTGGCAGTGACCCTCTGGGCCTGCTGGTCCGAGGTCCGGGAGGTGCCCGCCACCTTGATGCTACCCAAGGCGCCTAAGCCTGGCAAGCGCATCTTCCTGGAGTACATCACTCCCATCTGGTCCCGGATGAAATTCACCCACAAGGTCACTGCCCGAAACCTGTTCCGCTATAAAAAGCGGTTCTTCATGACCGTGGTGGGCATTGCCGGGTGTACTGCCCTGCTGGTCACCGGCTTCGGCGTGCGGGACTCTGTCTCGGACATCGTTTCCCTGCAGTACGACCAGCTGAATCAGTACCAGCTGACACTGGGTCTGATGGATCCCAGCGCTCTGGAAGGGCGGGACCTGAGCGCCATCCTGGAGGACAGCTCCCGGATCAGCGACTCCCTGCCGGCCATGCAGGCTCAGGTGGACGTGGTCCCCGACTCCGGCAAGCCCGCCGACAGCATCGTGGTCTTTGTGCCCCAGGATGTGGACGCCCTGCCGGACTTCTTCCAGTTCCGCCACCGGACCAACTCTCAGCCCGTCACCTTTGACGAGGACGCTGTTGTGGTCACGGAAAAGCTCTGCGAGCGCCAGGGCTGGAAGGTGGGCGACACCATCACCCTGAAGGACAGCGACGGCGTGGAGGCCCAGCTGACCATCACCGACATCTGTGAAAATTACATCTATCATTATGTATACATCTCCCCCAAGACGTATCAGTCCGCTTTCGGCAAGGAGATGGAGGTAAACTCTGTGCTGTGCAAGCTTCCCCAGGGCATCACTCCCCAGGACGAGGAACAGCTGGGCACCGATGTGCTCAAATGCCGGGATGTGGTCAGCGCCCAGTTCACCGACACCCTGTCCGAGAGCTTTGACAACAGCATCCAGAGCATCAACTCCATTGTGGTGGTGCTGATCATCTCCGCCGGAGCGCTGGCCTTCGTGGTGCTGTACAACCTGACCAACATCAACATCACCGAGCGGGAAAAGGAACTGGCCACCATCAAGGTCCTGGGCTTCTATGACGGAGAAGTTTCCGCCTACATCTACCGGGAGACCGCCCTGTTGACCGTGATCGGCACCGTCGCCGGACTGTTTTTGGGCATCGGCCTGCACCAGTTCGTCATTCGCACCGCCGAGATCGACATGGTCATGTTCGGCCGGTCCATCTACTGGCCAAGCTTTGTGTGGGCCACCCTGCTGACACTGCTCTTCAGCGCACTGGTAAATCTTGTCATGCACCACAAGCTGAAAAACATCAGCATGGTGGAAAGCATGAAAGCCCCCGAATAATTCCCCCACGGAACCCGGTGAAAAAAAGTGTGATTTCCCCTGCTTTTTGACTTGAAAAGGGCCGGAATCTGGGTTACAATTAGTGTTGGTAATTTGTGCAAACTTTCACAATCAACCATATATGATTAGAAGGAGTGCCTGAACATGAGTTTTCTCAGCAAAAAGACCATTGACGACATCGACGTAAAAGGCAAGCGGGTGCTGGTCCGCGTGGACTTCAACGTCCCCATGAAGGACGGCGTCATCACCAACGACAACCGCATTGTGGCTGCTCTGCCCACCATCAAGAAGCTGGTGGCTGACGGCGGCAAGGTGATCCTCTGCAGCCATCTGGGCAAGCCGAAGAACGGCCCCGAGGCTAAGTTCAGCCTGGCCCCCTGCGCCGTGCGCCTCTCCGAGCTGCTGGGCCAGCCCGTGGTCTTCGCCGATGATGACACTGTTGTGGGCGACAACGCCAAGGCTGCTGTAGCCGCCATGAAGGACGGCGACGTGGTCCTGCTGCAGAACACCCGTTTCCGCAAGGAAGAGACCAAGAACCTGGAGCCCTTCTCCACCGAGCTGGCCAGCCTGGCTGACGTCTACGTCAACGATGCTTTCGGCTCCGCTCACCGCGCTCACTGCTCCACTGCCGGCGTCACGGATCACATCAAGGACACCGCTGTGGGCTACCTGATGAGCAAGGAGATCGAGTTCCTGGGCAACGCTGTGGAGAACCCTGTGCGTCCCTTCGTGGCCATTCTAGGCGGCGCCAAGGTGGCGGACAAGCTCAGCGTTATCGAGAACCTGCTGACCAAGGTGGACACCCTGATCATCGGCGGCGGCATGGCATACACCTTCCTGAAGGCTCAGGGCTACGAGGTTGGCACCTCTCTGGTGGACAACGAGAAGCTGGACTACTGCAAGAACATGCTCAAGGCTGCTGAGGAGAAGGGCGTGAAGCTGCTGCTGCCCGTGGATACCGCCGTTGCTGCTTCCTTCCCCGATCCCATCGATGCTGCTATCGACGTGGAGTACGTGGACTCCGACAAGATCCCGGCCGACAAGATGGGTCTGGACATCGGCCCCAAGACTCGCGACCTGTTCGCAGAGGCTGTCAAGTCTGCCAAGACCGTGGTTTGGAACGGCCCCATGGGCGTGTTCGAGAACCCTGTGCTGGCTGAGGGCACCCGCGCTGTGGCCAAGGCTCTGGCTGAGACCGACGCCACCACCATCATCGGCGGCGGCGACTCCGCTGCTGCTGTGATGCAGCTGGGCTACGCTGACCAGATCACCCACATCTCCACCGGCGGCGGCGCCTCCCTGGAGTACCTGGAGGGCAAGGTCCTGCCCGGCATTGCTTGCATCGCCGACAAATAAATCACTGCACCGAGAATGCGGCGGCCAACAGCCGCCGCATTTCTTGATAAATCACTTATTACTAACAAAGGAGAGACCTCTCATGAATAAAGCTCTGCGCAAAGTTGTCATCGCTGGCAACTGGAAGATGAACAAGACCCCTGCCGAAGCCAAGGAACTGATTACCGCCATTGCTCCCCTGGTGAAGGACGCTGACTGCGAAGTCGTGGCTTGCACCCCCTTTGTGGACCTGTCCGCTGCTCAGGAAGCTGCCAACGGCACCAACATCCAGATCGGCGCTGAGAACTGCCACTGGGAGAAGAGCGGCGCCTACACCGGCGAGATCTCCGCTGAGATGCTCACCTCCATGGGCGTGAAGATCGTCATCATCGGCCACAGCGAGCGCCGCCAGTACTTCGGCGAGACCGACGTCACCGTGCAGAAGCGTGTCCGCGCTGCTCTGGATGCCGGCATGACCGTGATCCTGTGCGTTGGCGAGACCCTGGAGCAGCGTGAGCAGGGCATCACCAGCGAGCTGGTTTCCATGCAGACCAAGATCGCTCTGGGCGGCGTCTCCGAGGAGGAGCTGAAGCGCATCATCATCGCCTACGAGCCCGTGTGGGCCATCGGCACCGGCAAGACCGCCACTGCTCAGCAGGCCAACGAGGTTTGCCACACCATCCGTGAGTGCATTGCCTCTGTGTACAGCCAGGCTGCTGCTGACGGCATCACCATCCAGTACGGCGGCTCCATGAACGCCGGCAACGCTGCTGAGCTGCTGGCTCAGCCCGACGTGGACGGCGGCCTGATCGGCGGCGCTTCCCTGAAGCCCAACGACTTCGCCACCATCGTCAAGGCTGCTACTGAGGGCTAAGGCCGTAGGGCTCCGCCCTACCACCCGCCACCTTTGAAAAGGTGGACGAAACTTTTTCGCCTCTCTGTCGGACGCCACCCTCGCCCCCTCCATAAAGGGGAGTGAGCAAAGCGAACGCAGCCGCAACGAAAAAGAAGATAAATCCCTCTTCGGCGATTATCCCACGCGGACGCCACCCTCGCCTCCTCCACAAAGGGGAGTGAGCAGCACGAACGCAGCCGCGACGAAAAAAAGGAAACATTCCTCTTCGGCGATTTTCCCACGCGGACGCCACCCTCGCCTCCTCCACAAAGGGGAGTGAGCAGCGCGAACGCAGTCGCGACATTAAAGTGGAAATTGTTCCTACTGGGAACTTTTCCCGCGCGGACGCCACCCTTGCCTCCTCCACAAAAGGGAGTGAGCAAAGCGAACGCAGCCGCGACGAAAAAAATCTTTGCTTCTTTCTTTTAAGAAAGAAGAGAATAGGCGCACCGAATGGTGCGACCTTTATCAGGCTTTCCATTGGGAAAGCCTGGGAAAGGATGTGTCATTACTATGAAAAAACCTCTTGTTTTGATGATTTTGGACGGTTTTGGCATTGCTCCTGCTGAGGGCAACGCCATTGCCGCCGCAAAGCATCCCAATCTGGATAAAATCTTCGGGGAAAACCCCCACACTCAGATCGGCGCTTCCGGCATGGACGTGGGCTTGCCTGACGGCCAGATGGGCAACAGCGAAGTGGGCCACACCAACATTGGTGCCGGCCGTATCGTCTACCAGGAGCTGACCCGCATCACCAAGTCCGCTCAGGACGGCGACATGTTTAAGAACGAGGCCCTTCTGAAGGCCATGAACAACGCCAAGGAGAACGGCAAGGCTCTGCACTTCATGGGCCTGCTGTCCGACGGCGGCGTGCATAGCCACAACACCCATCTGTACGCTCTGCTGGAGATGGCAAAGAAGCTGGGTGTGGAGAAGGTGTTCGTCCACTGCTTCATGGACGGCCGCGACGTGCCCCCCTCCAGCGGCAAGGATTACGTCAAGGAGCTGATGGACAAGCTCCAGGAGATTGGCGTTGGCAAGGTCGCTACCGTGATGGGCCGTTACTATGCCATGGACCGTGACAACCGCTGGGAGCGGGTGGAAAAGGCCTATGCCGCCATGGTCTACGGCGAAGGCGAGCAGGCGGACTGCCCCCTGTGCGCCATGCAGAACTCCTACGATAAGGACGTCACCGACGAGTTTGTGGTGCCCACCGTGATCAAGGGCGCCGAGCCCATCAGCGAGGGCGACTCCGTGATTTTCTACAACTTCCGTCCCGACCGGGCTCGTGAGATCACCCGTACCCTGGTGGATCCCGATTTCACCGGCTTTGAGCGGAAGAAGGGCTTCTTCCCCCTGACTTACGTGTGCATGACCCAGTACGATGCCACCATGCCCAACGTGGAAGTGGCCTACAAGCCCGAGTCTTTGGTGAACACCTTTGGCGAGTATATCTCCAACAAGGGCCTGACTCAGCTGCGCATCGCCGAGACGGAGAAGTATGCCCATGTGACCTTCTTCTTCAACGGCGGCGTGGAGAAGCAGTATCCCGGCGAGGACCGGATCCTGGTCAAGTCCCCTGCCGTTGCCACCTACGACCTCCAGCCCGAGATGAGCGCCTATGAGGTCACCGACAAGATGGTAGAGGCTGTGAAGTCCGGCAAGTACGACGCGCTGATCCTCAACTACGCCAACTGCGACATGGTTGGCCACACCGGCGTCTTTGAGGCCGCTGTGAAGGCTGTGGAGGCTGTGGATACCTGCGTGGGCCGTGTTGTGGAGGCTGTCAAGGAGATGGGCGGCTGCGTGCTGCTCACCGCTGACCACGGCAACGCCGACCGGATGGTGGACACCGACGGTTCTCCCTTTACCGCTCACACCACCAACCCCGTGCCCTTCTGCGTCATCAATCATCCCTGCCAGCTTCGGGAAGGCGGCCGCCTGGCGGACATCGCCCCCACGATGCTGAAGATCCTGGGCCTGCCCCAGCCTGCCGAGATGACCGGTGAAAGCATTATTGTTGGATAATCCAACTCTCTAGCCTGAACAAAAGCCCCTCATCCCAGGGAGTTCCTCGGGATGAGGGGCTTTTTTCGCCTTTGCTCCAGTGCTAGGCTGTTGGTGGCAGCGTCACTTCTGCTTCCACAGCTTTGCCAGGATGTCCTTTAAAACCAGGAAGGCATCCTGCCGGGAATAGTGGTAGGTCTCCTCCAGCTCCTGGAGCATCTCCTTCAAAGGCACTGCATACCGGGGAACATCCACCTCCTGCTGGTAGGCGGTGAGGACTGGGTACTTCTGGCCCCAAAGCTTCGTCCAGTCGATCTTGTCCTGGGTGGCCTGACTGGTGTGGGCGATCACCCGCTGAATCTCCTGAACTTCCGCATCGTAGTCGATCAAATCGTCCAGAGAGACACGGTACAGCTCCGACAGCTTCTTGGCTTGGCGGATATCCGGAAGCGTCTCATCCAGCTCCCACTTAGAGATGGTCTGACGGCTGACGCCCAGCCGCTCCGCCACCTCCTCCTGGGTCAGCCCGCTCTTCTTCCGGGCATTGTATAGGCTCGTTCCTAAACTGCTCATGGCAGATCCCCCTCTCAGTTCCTGGGTTCAGTATACCGGAGTTTTCGGAGAAAATCCAGCCATTTCCCCTGCCGGTTTCGCCCGGAATCTTGCCAGAGGAAAAATTGCCTGTGGAAAAGTTATTTTCTCATAGAGAACTATACCTCCGCCCCGCCTGTGTATACTAAATTTTATCACGTTACGAAAAAGGGGATGGCTATGGGAAAACGATTGGTATGTGTACTGCTCAGCCTGGTGCTGTGCTTCCTCTGCGCAGGCTGCGGGGGCTTTAAGGCAGACGGAAGCTTCACCTATTTGCTGCCCCAGAATATCACCTCCCTGGACCCCCAAACTGCCACGGGCAGCGCGGCAGAGGTGGTGATCTCCACCCTATTTGAAGGCCTGTGCCGCATTGACGACGACGGCAAAGCGGTCCCCGGCGTAGCAAAGAGCTGGGAAGCCAACGGGGATAACACGGAATTCACCTTTCACCTGCGGAAAAACGCCAAGTGGAGCGATGGAACACCGCTGACTGCCCAGGATTTTGTGTACGGCATCACCCGTTCTCTCACTCCCACCGGCTCCGGACTCCTGGCGGAAGATCTGCTGCTGATCCGGGGCGCCCGGGCTTACGCCAACGGGGAGGCGGACGCCTCTGCCTTGGGCCTGGAGGCCGTGGATGACCAGACGCTGGTCATCCGCCTGGAAAAGAGCAGCCCGGACCTGCCGGCTCTCACTGCCGGCGCCCACTACATGCCCTGCAACCAGAGCTACTTTGAATCCTGCGAGGGGCATTACGGCCTCTCTTCCGAGTACCTGCTGACCAACGGCCCCTTCACCTTTGGCAGCATTTACGGCTGGCAGACCGACACCGGAAGCCGCTCCATCACCGTCACCCGCTCGGACACGTACCAAGGGGATCACAAGGTTGCGGCGGCCAGTGTTACCTTCCTCATCGACTATGACCAGTCCTACGACGAGGACCCGGTTACCGCCCTGGTCAGCGGCAATGTGGATGTGCTCACTCTGTCGGATACCCAGGCTGAGCAGGCGGAGGAGCAGGACTGTACTCTGCTCTCCCTCAACGACGCCGTGACCGGCCTGCTGCTGAATCCTCGCTCGGAAAAGCTGGAAAACGCCCAGTTGCGCTCCCTGTTCTTCAAATCCCTGAACCGCCAGGACCTGTTGGCCCAACGGGGCAACACTCCGGAGGCCCAGGGCATCATGCCCGCCTGTGTACTGTGGGATGGAGAACCCTACTACGCTGCCGGCCAGACTGCCTACACCCTCCAGGATGACGAAGCCCTTCAGGGGATATCTTCCCTGCTGCGGAGTCTGGACCTGGAAGAGATGCCCAGCATCACGGTGATCTGTCTGGATGACCCGGAATCCGTGGCTGTGACAAACACCCTGCTGGCCGCCTGGAACAGCACCCTGGGCAATGCCTTCAACCTGGAAAGGCTCACTGCCAGCCAGTTCCAAAGCCGCATTGAATCCGGCGATTACGAAGCAGCGCTCTACACCCTGCGGGCAGGGGGCACCACTCCTTATGACGTGCTCAAATCCTTTGAGAGCACCTCCTCCCCGGTTTTGCTGGAGAGCCAGGAATACGACCAAGCTCTGGAGGCTCTGTCCTTTGACCTGGCGTCCTACCAGAGCGCCGAACAGCTTCTCATGGATCAGTACGTGTTCTACCCCATCTTCCAGGATACCACCATCTATGCAGTCAGCCCCAAAGCATCGGGCATAGTGGTGGCTCCGGACCAGACTGTGGACTTCACCCAAGCCCGGAAACGGCGCTGAGACAGCCATGCCCTATGGGGACAATACAGGCACAAAAAAAGCGGTGGGAAATTCCCACCGCTTTGCTGTTTGTATGGTTTTTATTGGATGGAACAATCCAGATAGTGCTCCAGCTCCTCGTCATCCTTTTTCTTGTCCAAATAGAGCAGCAAGGCGGAAATGGATGCCACAACAGCTGCCACGGCCGCTACAATGCCGATGAACAAGGCCAGTTTACTACCTTTTTTCATATATAAGCACCTCCACGCAGTTAGTGTTCCAGCTCTTACTATGAAATATGATACAGAATCCCGGAGAAAAAGTCAACCGAAAAAACGGGCAAAAAAACAGCGCATAGGCAATTTCCCGAAGCCCACCGATAAGCGTCACCGCTCACCGCCGGACTCCCTGCCCTGCGCGCTGTTTTTTAGCTGATGTTCCACAAATATTCCGCAAACGCCGGATGGCTTAGGCACCCGCGTTAAGCTTTTTAGCGAGGGCGGACTTCTTTCTGGCAGCGGTGTTCTTGTGAAGGATCCCCTTGGCGGCGGCCTGGTCGATCTTCTTGATGGCGACGCGCACCGCAGCGGCCTTGTCCTCAGCACCGTTGGCCACGGCAGCGTTGGCCTTCTTGATCTCAGTCTTCAGCTGAGAGTTGATGGCACGGTTCTGCATGGTCTTGGTGGCGATAACCTTCACACGCTTTTTAGCAGATTTGATGTTTGGCATAAGTCACACCTCCTTTTTATCCAATAAGGCAGAAATTATGATACCACGAGAAGCGAAAAAAAGCAAGTCTTTTTTCAAATTCAAATTGACAACCCCGCCTCCCATGATGTAAAATACAGAAGCAGATGAGGTCCACCTTTCCTGTCCAAATGCCTCCTTAGTTAAATGGATATAACAAGCCCCTCCTAAGGGCTAGTTGAGGGTTCGATTCCCCCAGGGGGTGCCAAATAACGCCGCAAACCGCCGCTGCCGGTTTGCGGTGTTTTTGCGTTCTCCTACCAACCCGGCCTCCGCTGTGGGTGTCCTCTTTCTGCCTTGGCTGTCACCCTTTCTCAGCAGCCTGGGAGGGTTCCCGCTTTAGCAGCCTGCGATAGGTCATGTCCACGGAAAAAGCTCCCAGCGGGGCGGTGATCAGAATAGCCAGCACCGCCACAGTCAGCACCACGTGGCCGCAGGAAAGTCCCATTGTCAGCGGCAGAGAGCCGATTGCAGCCTGAACCGTGGCTTTTGGGGTGTAAGCCAGCATGCAGAACAGCCGCTCCTTAGGCTCCAGCTTCGTGCGGAGCAGGCAAAAGAAGACTCCTGCCATGCGGAACACCAAAGCGCCCAAAATGGCGAGGATAGCGGCCCCGCCAAAGGCC
>JBMNVU010000036.1:0-19665 GCA_050946975.1 Acutalibacter sp. | reverse complement strand
AACAATTACCCCCGGAAAATGTTCGGTTTTCTGTGCTCTGAGCAGCTTTTCCGGGCTGAAATCGCCGCTCTGCTGCCCTCGTGAAAAATTTTTTAGGCTTTTTTAGCATTTAATCTTGACAAAAGCGTCTGCCACAGAGATTTTTCCCTCACTCCAGGCTCTGGAAAAACCGTTGATTGAACAGGTACTCCCCACCCTCCGGCTTGAAGTTCCCCGCCTGGCGGTTGTACTCCTGGGACCGGGCAAGATCCCCCATACGGTACCAGCACACGCAAAGCTGGATGCAGGGCAGGTATCCCGAGCAGTCCGGCGACACAAACCCCCCGGCCCCGTCTTCCCTGGGACGGGTCAAGGCTGTCTCGTACCAGAAGATGGCGGTGGGGTAGTCTTCCCTTTGGAAGAACCAGCTGCCCAAGTCGCAGCAAAGCTCTGCCCGGGGCGGTCCGTAGGCCAGGGCACGGGTCAGCGCCTGGAAGGCCTCCCGCTCCATTCCCTGGCGCAGACGGCATTGATACAGATCCCGGCAGGCTTGGATCTCGTTCTCCACCCAGCCTTCTCCCCCGTCCAGGAAGGCCTCCCATTGGGCAGCGGCCTCCTGGTCCCGGCCGTGAGCTGCCAGCTCTCTGGCGTAGTAGAATTGCTCCCTGGGAGAGAGGTGCTTCCCCTGAGCCAGCAGGGTCTCGTAGATCCGCAAGTTCCGGTCCGGGTCCCCGGGACGGAGCTTCCTGTGGGACACGGCGGCCCCGTCCCAGCGGAGCACCCTCCCTGCGGGGGTGATGGCCTCGTGGACCGCCCCTTGCCAGGCCAGCCCCGAAAGCCGGCGAATCAGCCGCTCGCGGTAGTAGGTCAGGGTGGGGCGTCCGGCCTGGTCAAAGGCGGCGTGGTAGGGGAGCATCACCACGTCGGTGTCCGGGGGCAGGGTGCGTTTCAGCTCCAGAAATCCCTCCAGGTCCTCCGGCTCAATGACGTCGTCGGCGTCCAGCCACAGGCAGAATTCCTGGGTGGCCTTGGAGAAGGAAAAGTTCCGGGCCAGGGCGAAATCCTCGGACCAGGGAAAGGCAAACACTCTGGCGCCAAAACCTTGGGCAATTTCCACCGTGCGGTCCGAGCTGCCAGTGTCCACCACAATGAGCTCCTCGGCCAGACCTCGGACAGAGGCCAGACAGCGGGGCAGGGTGTCCTCCTCGTTTTTGACAATCATGCACAGGCTGATGGTAATCATAGGAAGCCCCCTCTCAAAATGTACGGGAGGGCCGAAGCCCTCCCAAGGATTCCACAGGAATCCATCATGTGGTGGAAATGTCGCCCAGCCGCACCACAGTCAGCGAACTGCCCTTGAAGGGGAACCCAGACTGCTGAGGCACCGCCGTCAAAGTGGCGGGAGCGGAGCTGACTTGGAAGGGCACCGTAAAGGACAGGTTGGAGACCTCTCCAGAGGTGGAGAAGGTGTGAGTGGCGGAAGCGCCGGGCAGAGCCTCTCCGTTGAGCAGCAGTTCCACTGTGAGCACCGCGGGAATGGATTCCCCGGGCAGGGTGGACACTGTGCTGTGGAAGGAAGCCTGGTAGATCCCCGGCTGGTTGACGGTGATCTCGGGGCTGCCATCCTGGTGGGACAGCGAAGTCCCGGAGGAGATGGGGGTGGCGTCAAAACTCAAGGGCGTACCCCCGGAGTTGACAGCGGCGTCGTTCACCGCCGCAAAGGACGCAAAGGTGGCGGGTGTGGACGCAGAGGTCTGGCTGCTGTCGTTGGTGGCAGCTACCAGATCGGAGGTCGCTGTGGCACCAGTGGGACCGGTGGCACCGGTGGGGCCAGTCGCGCCAGTGGGACCCGTTGCACCAGTGGGACCCGTTGCACCAGTGGGGCCAGTGGCACCAGTAGGACCAGTCGCGCCGGTGGGACCGGCCTCGCCCTGAGGTCCGGTGGCACCAGTGGGACCGGTAGGCCCGGTGGGACCAGTGGGGCCAGTCGCGCCGGTGGGACCGGCCTCGCCCTGAGGTCCGGTGGGTCCAGTGGGACCGGTAGGACCGGTGGGGCCAGTGGGGCCAGTCGCGCCAGTGGGACCGGCCTCGCCCTGAGGTCCGGTGGCGCCAGTGGGTCCGGTAGGACCGGTGGGACCAGTGGGACCAGTTGCGCCGGTGGGACCGGCCTCGCCCTGAGGTCCGGTGGCGCCAGTAGGACCGGTAGGACCGGTGGGACCAGTGGGGCCAGTCGCGCCGGTGGGGCCTGCATTGCCCTGAGGTCCGGTGGCGCCAGTAGGACCGGTAGGACCGGTGGGACCAGTGGGGCCAGTCGCGCCGGTGGGGCCTGCATTGCCCTGAGGCCCGGTGGCACCAGTGGGCCCAGTAGGACCGGTGGGACCGGTAGGCCCGGTAGCGCCGGCGGGTCCGGCGTTCCCCTGGGGGCCGATGGGTCCAGTGGGACCAGTGGGGCCGGTGGCACCCGGGAGACCGTTAGCGCCGGGCAGACCTTGCGGTCCGGTGGCGCCGGTAGCGCCCGGAATGCCCTGGAGGCCCTGAACACCCTGAGGCCCGGTGGGTCCGGGAATACCCTGAGGACCCCGCGGACCCTGGAGCCCCTGGACACCCTGAGGTCCAGTGGGCCCGGTGGGCCCGGTTTTACCCGGCCATCCCTGGGGGCCCATAGGGCCTTGGGGACCCTGGGGCCCTGGGACAGGGCAGCAGGGGGGACAGCCACAGGGGTCGTTGTGGCAGTCGTTGGGACGGTAGATATTCATGAAGACCATCCTTTCTTTGGCGGATCAAAGGGGCGGCAAAGCCGCCTCTCATTGACAGAATATGCGGACAGGCCGGATCTGTGCCAGTCCTGGGAAAACTCTTTTTCCCAAAGGTTTTGTCCATTTTGCGCATGGTTTGTCAATTGATTCACAAAGTAGGTTGGGAAGTTTGTCCATCCTTTCCGAAAGATATCCACTAGAAACCGGTGAAAGTCAGGGGGAACGCTGAAAATAATTTGGCCTCTTATTATCCCCAACAGGTCTGTGTTAAACTAGAGTTCCATAAGAGATGTACTGAAGGATATCTAGGAGGAAAGAACATGCCCCAAAACAAGAGAGAAAGTCTGATCTATACCGTGCTGATGTGTTTCACCATGGTGCTGTGGATGAGCGTCTACAACGTGGCCATGCTCCACGGGGAGCTGAGCTTTTCCGTGGTTCAGAGCGCCTGGCTGGGATTCCCCATTGCCTATGTGTTCGCCATGTGCTGCGATTGGTTTTTGGTGTCCAAACTGGCCAAGGGATTTGCCTTCCGGTTTTTGGTGACCCCCGGCGTCTCCAGCCCTCGGAAGATGGTGATTGCCGTCTCCTGCTGCATGGTGGTGCCCATGGTGGTGATCATGTCTCTCTACGGCGCAGTGGAAGCTGCCAGCCATTCCGGCGCTTGGGCATCCATTCCCATGATTTGGCTGACCAACATCCCCAAGAACTTCATTATGGCGCTGCCCTTCCAGCTGATCATCGCCGGGCCTCTGGTGCGCTTTGTATTCCGCAAGGCGTTCCCGGTGGGCTGTGTCCAGGAATAATCGTCACCCGCAAAAAGAGGAGGCCAATTGGCCTCCTCTTTCTAGTTGCTCCACATATTCCTCCAGGCAGAGCTTTTGCTCTGTGATTTCCCGGGCGGCCTCTTGGCCCACGTACCGGTAATGCCAGGGCTCATAACCCACCCCGGTGAGGGCCTCCTTGTCCTTGGGGTAGCGGAGAATGAACCCGTACTCCCAGCAGTGGGTCATCAGCCACTGCTGTTCCGGAGTGGATTCCTGTTCCTCCTCCAGGATCTGAAACCCCTGGGCCACAATATCCGCTGCCAAGCCCAACTGGTGTTCGCTCTGCCCGGCGGGGACCACCCAGCGGGAGGCCTCTTTCTCCGCCTCTTCCTGGGAGAGTCCCTGGTTTTGGTAGTTGGCCACCTCCTCCTGGTGGAGGGTCTCCTGATCCTCCCAGGTGCGGAAGGAGGAACAGATCAGGGGGGACAAGCCCTGAGCTTCCATATCTGCCAGCATCTGTTTCAAGTCCTCCGCCGCCCGGCTGTCAAATTGCCCGTCCTGCACCGAAACCACCTCCACGGTGAAATCCTGGGGCAGGGGGTGATCCCGGTTGACCAGGCGCAAGTACCAGGGGGGATCCTCCTGGACAGTGAGGGAGGGGGTGGCCGAGGGCCCCGAGGATGTGTCCTGGGAGTCCTCGGCTGCCTGGCCGGTGGTAGTCTGGCTGGCGGCGTTGAGGGAGATCCTGGGCCACAGGGCGATGACCAGGACCAGGCACAGAGCGGCCCCCAGCCAAGGGGTGAGCTGCTTGAAAATCCCGGGCTTGCGGGTGTGACGTGGTTTGTGATGTCTCATGGGGAGCCTCCTTTCCTCTCTGGATATTAGACGCTTCCCCGGGGAAAAAGTCTGACAACCTTCCCGCTTTTTCCACAAAAAACCAGGGGCTGCCGCAGGTTACGGCAGCCCCTGGTTGATTTTTTGGGAAGAGAAGAGCTCCCTGTGGCCGGCGGCGATGGGGATGGGCTCTCTTGGTCAGGAGTCCTCTCGATGGCCCTTCTTCCGCTTCTTTACGCACTCGGTGAGCAGGTACTCGATCTGCCCGTTGACTGAGCGGAAGTCGTCCTCGGCCCAGGCGGCCAGATCCTCCCAGAGCTTGGGAGAGATCCGCAGCAGGAGCTGCTTTTTCGCCTTTTCTTTATCTTCCAAAACAGCTCCCCCTTTCTTCTATCTCTATGGTACCTCCAAACTTTCCTCCGGTCAATAGATGGAACCGCTGTTGACAATGGGCTGGGCGTCCTTGTTGCCGCAGAGCACCACCAGCAGGTTGCTGACCATGGCAGCTTTCCGCTCCTCGTCCAGGTCCACGATCCGGTTGTCGTTGAGCTGCTCCAGGGCCATCTCCACCATGCCCACAGCGCCCTCCACAATCTTCTTCCGGGCGGCCACAATGGCCTCCGCCTGCTGCCGCTGGAGCATGGCCGCAGCGATTTCCGGAGCGTAGGACAGGTGGGTGATGCGCACCTCCAGAATCTCCAGTCCCGCAATGGCCACTCGATCCTGCAGGTCCTTTTTCATCATGTCGGCGATCTCCTGGCTGCTGCCCCGCAGGGTCTTCTCCCCCAGGTCGTCGTCCTCCATCAGGTCGTAGGGGTACATCCGGGCGATGTTCCGGGTGGCGGAGTCGCATTGGGTCCCCAGGAAGGTCCGGTAGTTCTGCACATTGAACACGGCCTTGGTGGTGTCCACGATCCGCCAGATCACCACGGTGCCGATGACAATGGGGTTACCCCGCTCGTCGTTGACGGTCTGCTTTTCATTGTTCAGGGTCATGGTCTTCAGGGAGATTTTTTTGTTCCCTCCCAAGTTGACGCTGGTATTGCCGTTGACGGTGGTCATGGAGGCGGGAGCAGCACCGGGGTTGATGCCCTCACAGAAGGGATTCACCCAGAAGTAGCCGTCCCCTTTCAAGGTGCCGTGGTACTTGCCGAAGAGGGTGAGCACCAACGCCTCGTTGGGGTTTAAGATCTTCAGCCCGGGCATGAGGAACAGATCCAGCACAAACACCAGGCATCCCACCACAATGAGCAGGATGGACAGCGGCACGTTGGTGGACCAGAGCATTACCGGCCCCAAGATGGCGATGGCAATGCTGCCGAAGAACAGCACCAGGATCAGGGCCAGCATGGCAAAGCCGTTTTTCGTCCGGACGGGTTTTTCCGTGTAGCGGTTGACGATTTTTTCTTGGGATTCCATAAAGACAACTCCTTTTCAAGCTTTCTTTGTGATATCATTATAATATCAAAAAGAATGGGAGTCAAGGGGGAGAGGTGCTAGAGAGGGGAAATTTTCTTGTGTTTTGCATAAAAATCACCTATAATGAAGGTAATTTTTCGAAAGGGGAGTGGGCTTATGGAAAAGCGGTTCACCGTCCGGCAGCTGCCCGACGGCGTCACGGAGATCACGGATCCCTCGGGGGTTCACAGCTTTCTGGTGGAGGGCCGGGACAAGGCGGTGCTCCTTGACACCATGGTGGGTCTACGGGGGCTGAAAGAGCTGGTGGCCTCCCTGACAAAGCTGCCGGTGGAGGTGGCCCTGACCCACGGCCATATGGACCACGCCGGGGGCGTCTTTGAGTTTGGCGCCTGCTACATGCACCCGGCGGACATCCCCATGTTGGACGGCAGAACCCTCCCCGGTCGGATGGGCTACCTGAACGGCCAGCTGCGGATGATGGGGGACGCCCGGGGGTTTGGGGAGGAGGAGTTTCTCCCCGACGGGCCGGTGGAGTTTTTGCCCCTCCAGGGCGGGGACCGGCTGGATCTGGGCGGCCGGGTGCTGGAGGCGATTCCTGTGCCTGGCCACACTCGGGGTTCCCTGTGCTACCTGGATCCGGTGTCCGGGGACTTTTTTGCCGGGGACGCCTGCAACAATAACACCCTGGTGATGATGGACACTTCCGCCCCCATTGGCCAGTATCTGGAGGCGCTGCTGGCCCTCAAGGAGCGCCAGGGGGAGATCCGGCGGTTCTACCTGTTCCACGGGCCCAGCCTCCAGGAAAAAACCTGCATTGACGACAACATCCAGTGCTGCCGGGAGATTCTGGCGGGCACGGACGACCGTGTGGCGGTGGAGTTCTTGGGGCGGACGGGATACCTGGCCAAGGAGCGGATCCCGGGCACCATGGACCGGAAGGACGGGGGATTCGGAAACATCATGTACACCCTGGATCTGGCAAAGTGAGGAGCTGGTTATGAAGAAGCTGTATTTGATCGGAGGTCCCATGGGCGTGGGAAAGACCACCGTCTGCCGGGAGCTGAAGGCGATCTGCCCGCCCAGCGTCTTTTTGGACGGGGATTGGTGCTGGGACATGGAGCCCTTTCAGGTCACCCCGGAGACCACCCGGATGGTCCAGGAGAATATCGCCTTTCTGCTGGGGCAATTTCTGCGCTGTTCCGCCTACGAGACGGTGATCTTCTGCTGGGTGATGCATCAGCAGGCGATCCTGGATGAACTGCTGGCCCGCCTGCCCCTGGAGGGGGTGAAAGTTGTGGCAGTGTCGCTGCTGGCCCGGCCGGAGACCCTGCGGCAGCGCATCGGCAAGGATGTGGAGGTGGGGCTTCGCACCTGGGACGTGCTGGAGCGCAGCCTTCAGCGCCTGCCCCTGTATGAGGGGCTCTCCACGGAAAAGCTCTGGGTGGATCAGCTGACTCCCCGCCACGCTGCGGAGCGTCTGGCCGCCATGGGGGAGTCCCATGAAAAGGCCCCTGGGAAGGACGGCCGGTGAGGTGGGGAGAAGTTCCTTTTTCGCTGGATGGGGTGAAGGGGACATCTGGCGGGGGCGGGAAGCCTCCCCAGCAGACCCGTCCCTCAAGCCCCCGGCAAAGGTTCCGTAGGCCGCGAGGTTCTGATTTGGCTGGGGCAAAGCATTGGAAAAAGCTGCTGGCCGGAAAGTGGGGAGACCGGAAAGGTCCGTCTCAAGAAGAATATGGAGGCAGACAAAAAGGGCCGCTGCATGTGCAGCGGCCCTTTTAGAAAGCCTTGGGCAGGCTTGTCCTTTTATTGATTGAGAGAGGCCACAATGGCGTCCTTCAGGGCGTCCAGCTGTGCCTTGCTGTCGTCCTTCAGGGCGGACTTCAGGGTGACCACCGGCTCCAGGACGTTCATGTTCTTCATCTCGTCCAGACGCAGGCGCATCAGCTTGCCGCTGGCGGGATTCCAGGTGCCGTTCTCGATGATGCCCACGGTGCGGTTCTGGACCAGCAGGGACTTCATGTCGTGGAGGAAATTGTACATGGCCGGGTAGATGCTGTTGTTGTAGGTGGGGCAGGCCAGCACAATGTGGCTGCACCGGAACACCTGGGAGATCAGCTCGGACACATGGGTGGAGGACACGTCGTAGACCTTCACGTCCTTGACCCCGGCGGCAGCCAGGCTGTCGGCCAGGATGTTGGCGGCGTTTTCGGTGTGGCCGTACATGGAGGCGTAGAAGATGGCCACAGCCTTGTCCTCGGGCTCATAGCGGCTCCACAGGTCGTACTTGCCCAGGAGATACCCCAGGTCGCTGCGCCAGATGGGCCCGTGCAGGGGGCAGATGGTCTGGATGTCCAGCCCGGAGAGCTTCTTCAAAGCGGCCTGGACCTGAGCGCCGTACTTGCCCACAATGTTGGAGTAGTACCGGCGGGCGTCGTCCAGCCAATCCTTGTCAAAGTCCACCTCGTCGTTGAAGAGGCCGCCGTCCACCGCGCCGAAGGTGCCGAAGGCGTCGGCGGAGAACAGGATCTTTTCGCTCTCTTCGTAGGAGACCATGACCTCGGGCCAGTGAACCATGGGGGCGGTGTAGAACCGCAGGGTGTGCTGGCCCAGCTCCAAGGCGTCGCCCTCCTTCACCACCAGAGCGTGGCTGTCCACGTCGAAGTCAAAGAACTGGCGCATCATCTGGAAAGTTTTGGCGTTGCCCACGATCTTCAGGTTGGGATAGTAGGGCAGAAGCGCCTGGATGGTGGCGCAGTGATCAGGCTCCATGTGGTTGACCACCAGGTAGTCCAGGGGACGGTCGCCCAGGGTGCCCCGGATGTTTTCCAAAAACTGCAGAGTGATGGAGGAGTCCGCCGTATCCAGCAGGGCGGTTTTATCGTCCAGAATCACATAGGAGTTGTAGGACACGCCCCGAGGGATGGGGAAGAGGTTCTCAAACAGGGCCAAACGGCGGTCGCTGCCGCCCACCCAAACCACGGAATCGCTGATGTTTCTTGTATAGACCATGAAGGGTTCTCCTTTCAAAGAGGGTTTCCGGTGAAAACAGGCTGGAACTTTGACAAAGTTTTGCCAACCACAAAGAGAGTATCATATTTTTTGAAAAATGGCAAGAGGTATCGCTTTTGGGGACGAAAAAAGGGACCGCACAAAGCGGCCCCTTTTTTGGTGAAAAAGGCTTATTCAGCCAGCGCCCGGGTGAGCCAGGCGTCGGCGATGTCCAAAGCCAGGTAAAGACCGTTTTTCTCGCTGGTCTTCACAATCTGCTTGCGGGTGCGGATCTCGGGGTCGGTGTACATCAACTGGACCGTGACCTTGTCAGCCACATCCAGGTCACCCACTTTTTTCTTGGACTTGATGTCCAGCTTGATGACGTATTTGTCCTTCATGCTGCCATAGTAAATGGTATCCCCGCTGCGCACCAGGGGCTTTCCCTTATAGGTGGGGAAGCTCTGTTTTTTCTGCTCGCTCAAAGAATCACCGCGCTTTCTAAGATTGCTGTCAAAATCACTCGCCCAGGTAAGAACGCACCATGGCTTTCAAAAGCTCGTCGCGGTCGATCCGGCGGATGAGGCTGCGGGCGTTGTTGTGGGTCGTGATATAGGTGGGGTCTTCCGAGAGGATGTATCCCACAATCTGGCTGATGGGATTGTATCCCTTCTCCTTCAGGGCGTCGTAGACGGTGAGCAGAATGCGCTTCATGTCCGCCTCGCGCAGGTCTTCCATAGAAAAGGTGATGGTGTTGTTGGAATAATCTTCCGGCATGGGGAACACCTCCGTATCTTCCCAAAATTCCTACCTTATATCATACAGGAATTGCGTGGGGATTGCAAGCCCTTTTTGGGTCCGGCTCTCCCCGCCGCCCGTTCTGGGGCCCTGAGCGCGTCCCTCAGGAGCGCAGGGTGGCCCCCACCGCAGCGGCCTTTTCCACAATGCTGTCCACCCAGGGCTGGACCTCTTCCTTGGAGAGAGTCCGCTCCCCGGAGGAGAAGGCAAACCGCAGGGTCAGGCTCAAGAGGCCTCTCTGCTGGAAGGAGTCGATCAGCGTCACCCCGGTGAGAGTGTCCTGATCCAGATCCGCCCAGGCGGGAGCCAGCTGGCCGAAGGTCAGGCCCTGGGGCATGGAGAAGGACAGGTCAATGTCGATGCCCGGGAACCGGGAGGGCTCCCGATAGGCGATGTCCGTGGCGGGGATGGCGGCAAAGCCGTCCATGTCCAGCTGAGCGCAGACCACTACAGCCTTCTTGTCCAGCTTGGCGCTGACCGAGGGGTGCAGGGTGCACAGCCAGCCCAGCTCCTTGCCGTCGAAGGAGATGGAGGCGGTGTTGCGGGGATGCTGCCAAGCGTGGCGGGGTTCCACATTCTGGAAGGTGAACTGGGCGCGCTTGATATCCCGGCCCAGGGTGGTCAGCAGCTCCAGCAGCTCCAGGTACAGCTCCTTTTCGCTGCGGGTGCGGCTGTACAGGGCAATGCCCAGCTTTTTCCGCTCGTTGCACAGGCCGTCCTCCTTCAGGCCTTCGCAGACGCGGCCAATCTCGAAGATGCCGAAATCCGGGGCAAAGGACTTGTTCTCATTGACAAAGGCCAGCAGGGTGGGGCCCATATTGGTGCGCAGGGTTTCCAGATCCGGGCTCTGGGGAGAGAGCAGCTTCACGTTGTCCTCCAGAGCAATGCCCAGATCCTTGCACTTCTTGGCGTCAAACCAGATGTAGGAGTGGACCTCGTGGAGGTGGAACCGCTGCACAAGAATATCTTTGGCAAAATTGTCGGCTTTATTTCCGGCGCTGCGTTTTTCCGGATACAGGGCGCTGTGAGTGGTGGTGATCTGGAAGTTGTCGTAGCCGTAGATCCGGGTGATCTCTTCGATGATGTCGGCCTTGATGGTCACGTCCTTGGTGGCCCGCCAGGAGGGAACCTCCACCTGGAACTGGCTGCCGTCATAGTCGGCGCCGAAGCCCAGGGCCCGCAGGGTGCTGAGGATCTGGTCGTTGCCGATCTCAATGCCGGTGTACCGGTCCACATAGGCCTTGTCAAAGGTCAGGGACACGGTGGGGTACTGCTTGCAGTACACGTCCGTCAGCCGGGAGATCACCTGGGCGTCAGGGTCGATGTCCAGCAGCAGCTTCAGGAACCGGCCGATGGCGGTGGGGCACATCTCCGGATCCAGGGTCTTTTCATACCGCATGGAGGCGTCGGTGCGCAGGCCCAGCCGGGTGGAGGACTTCCGCACGCTGACCGCGTCAAAGTTGGCGCTCTCCAGCAGCAGGCTGTCGGTGTTGTCCTCAATCTCGGAGTCCAGGCCGCCCATGATACCGGCAATGACCACGGGCTCGCCCTTGCAGCAGATCATCAGGGTGTTTTCGTCCACGGTGCGCTCCTGGCCGTCCAGGGTGGTGAACTGGAAGGGCTTGTCAAAGCGCTTGACTTCGATCTGGTCCACCTTGGCGCAGTCGAAGGCGTGCATGGGCTGGCCCATCTCCAGCATCAGGTAGTTGGTCAAATCGGCCAGCAGGTTGATGGCCCGGCTGCCGCAGTAGAACAGGCGGATGCGCATGTCCACGGGGCTGACCTTCTTCTGGATGTTGCGCACCTTCAGGCCGGTGTAGCGGAAGCACAGCTCTTTATCCTGGACATCAATCTGGATGGGATCCAGGTTGTCAAAAGCTTCCAGAGAGACGGTCTCCAGCGGCTTGAGCTCCCGGCCGGTGAGGGCGGCGAACTCCCGGGCGATGCCGTAGTGGCCCCACAGGTCGGGGCGGTTGGTCAGGGACTTGTTGTCCACCTCGAACACGGTGTCCTTGATGGCGAAGAGGTCGCAAACGTCCTTGCCCACCGGGGTGTCGGGGTCCAGCTCCATCAGGCCGGAGTGGTCGTCGGAGATGCCCAGTTCCTTTTCGGAGCAGCACATGCCGTGGGACTCCTCCCCGGCGATGGTGGCGCAGGTGATGTCCTGGCCGGCCACCATGCCGCCCTCCTTGACGAAGGGGACGATCATGCCCTCCCGCACGTTGGGGGCGCCGCAGACCACGTCGTAGATCTTGTCGCCGCCGTCCACCTTCAGCAGGTGGAGCTTCTTGGAGTTGGGGTGGTTTTCCACGGAGAGGATCTTGCCGGCAACCACGTCCCGGAGATTCTCACCCATGTGGTAAACGTCCTCCACCTCAGCGGTGGACAGAGTGAAACGGTGAATCAGGGCTTCCAGGTCTAGGCCGGACAGGTCCACGAAATCCCCGATCCAGTTCATAGAAATATACATAGTGAACTTCCCCCTTCCTTATTCGTGCTTGAACTGGGACAGGGCCTTCAGGTTGCCGCTGTTCAGATCCCGGATATCCTTGATGCCGTACTTCATCATGGCCAGACGGGTGAGGCCTAAGCCAAAGGCGAAGCCGGTGTACTCCTCAGGGTCGATGCCGCCCATCTTCAGCACGTTGGGATGGATCATGCCGCAGGGGCACAGCTCCAGCCAGCCGGAGTTCTTGCAGGAGGGGCAGCCCTCGCCGCCGCAGATCAGGCAGGAGATGTCCAGCTCAAAGCCCGGCTCCACGAAGGGGAAGAACCCGGGGCGCAGCCGCACGGTGATGTCCCGCTCGAACACCTCGGACAACATGGTCTTCATAAAATAGATCAGGTTGGAGATGGAGATGTTCTTGTCGATCATCAAGCCTTCCATCTGGAAAAAGGTGTTCTCGTGGCAGGCGTCGGTGGCCTCGTTGCGGAAGCACCGGCCGGGGAACACCGCCCGCAGAGGGGCGCCGTACTTTTTCATGATGGCGTTCTGAGCCGCGGAGGTGTGGGTCTTCAGCAGCTGGCCGTTGTCCAGATAGTAGGTGTCCTGCATGTCCCGGGCGGGGTGATGCTTGGGAATGTTCACCGCCTCGAAGCACTCGTAGTCGGTGACGATCTCCTTGTAGTCCTCAATGGTGAAGCCCATGGAGGAGAAGATCTCCTCCAGCTGCCGCTGCACCAGGGTGATGGGATGGTAGGAGCCCTCCGACTGGTCCACGGGCAGGGTGACGTCGTACTGCTCCGCTGAGGCGATGAGAGCCTCTTCCTCGGCGGCGCGGATGGCCTCCACCTGCTGGGAGATGCCCTCTTCCACCTGGCGCTTGAGCTGGTTGATCAGCTGGCCCATCTCTTTTTTCTGGTCGCCGGCCACGGCCTTCAGGCCTTTGAGCAGCTCGGTGACGGAGCCTTTCTTGCCCAGGTAGGCGACCCGCAGCTTTTCCACGGCGTCGCTGTTCTGAGCGGCCTGCAGCTCTTTTTCAAAGCTTTGCCGCAGGGCTTCGATGGTTTCCTTCATG
The DNA here is from genome assembly GCA_050946975.1 of Acutalibacter sp. Classification (GTDB taxonomy): domain Bacteria; phylum Bacillota; class Clostridia; order Oscillospirales; family Acutalibacteraceae; genus Acutalibacter. The sequence continues at coordinate 6,606 of JBMNVU010000036.1, read as the reverse complement.
TGCGTTCCTTCCTTCCTAAACTGTGGGAAATTTTGGGGACAAAAAAACTCCGCCCCCAGCGTAAAGGGGCGAAGTGACTTCTTCGCGGTACCACCCAAATTCAGCAGGCTGCCGCAGCATCCTGCCCTTTTTGTCCTGTAACGGGGTCCAATGCCGTCGGCGCCTACCAGGCCGGAATCCAGCCGTTCAGCGCCGCCGCTCCGAAAGGAACTTCCCCCCGCTTGCCCGCAACCGCGCTTGCAGCCGGTGACGCAGTCTCTCTGGCCGGGTGGGGCGAGGGTACTTTCTTTCATCCACGCGTTTTCCAATATCATACCACAATCTCCCGGTGGATTCAAGAGGGGGCGCCTATTTTCTCCGCCCTGGGTCCGGGAGGGAAGGACTCCAGGATATTCACAAAAAGTTTTATTGAAACCTTCCGTGATTTGTGCTATGATAAGCACCATGGACCGGGTCAGGGCCCCTGCCCGGCGACGACGAAAGGATGAAAAAAGAGCATGGGCGACGTATTTATTGAACGTATGATAAAGAAAAAATTCGAGACCATGGACATGCTGATCCTGCTGGGAATCATTGTGGCTATGGTCGTAGTGGTGTTCATCGGGTTTATTGTGGGCTTCTTCATTGTGCCCTTTCCCATGCTCACCTTCCTGGTGGCCCTGGGCGCAGGCTTTGGCGGCTACAAGCTGCTGACCATGCGTCTGCTGGAGTATGAGTACAGCCTGACCAACGGATTTGTGGCCGTGGACAAGATCATGAACCGCTCCACCCGCAAGCGCATGACCTCTTTCGAGTGCAGCTCCGCCGAGGACATCGGCGAGTACCAGAAGAACGAGGCCAGGCTGAAGAACCAGAGTTTTGATGCGCGGGTGTTTGCCACCCAGTATTCGGATCACCGGGACAGCTGGTACATGATCGTGCGCAGCGCCAAAACGGGAAAGACCCTGGTGGTTTTCGATCCGGACGAAGAGTTCCTGGATGCGGTGAAGAAGTATATCCCCCGGCCTTTGAAGTTTGAGAAGTTCGGACGGAACTAAAAGAGAGAAAAAACCAAAAGTTTTTGGGGCGCCTTTTTTCAAAAAGGCGCGACCTGAAAAAGCCCTTTACGGCGATAGCCGTTCGAAAGAAACCAGGCCCCCCAGCCGCACGCGCCCGCAGGGCGATAGGCTGGGGGGCCGGACTTTTTGCAGAGGTTTAACCATGGGAAAAGGCCCAATCTCTACTCTTCTGCGCCAAACAAAAAAAGGGGACATCCGAGTTTTGTGGTTCGGATGTCCTTTTCCAATTTGACTTAAAAGGGCCGCTCGTGCGTCTACAGCCCTTCGGGCTGGCGCGCCGCGCTCGCTGGTTTTCTTTTCCGGCTGCGCCGGTTTTCAGGGCGTTTAAGGTCGCAGCTTTTTGAAAAAAGCTGCTGCAAAAACTTTTTTTCCCTTACTTCATGGTTCCCTTGATCAGCGGCGAAATCCGCTTGTAGATCACAAAGGTGATGATCACGCTGCACATGGCCTTGCAGAAGGTGAAGGGCATGTTGAAGATCAGCAGAGCCTGGGGCAGTGTCTTCACCCAGGGAAGGATGGCCTGGTACATGGCCATGATCTTGTCGGTGGTCATGCCGTAGAAAACGCCGTAGGCCGGGTAGCTGATGAACAGGTTGATGGGGAAGCTGAGAATGGCCATCACCAGGGCCCCCACAAAGGAGCCCACCACGGCGCCCACCCGGTCCTTGCGGTACTTGTAGATCAGTCCCGCCGGCACCACAAAGGTGATGCCCATGAGGAAGTTGCACAGCTCCCCGGCGCCGCCGGTGGAGGAGGTGGGGAGGTTCACCACGTTTTTGATCAGGCACACCACCGCGCCGCTGACAGGCCCCATGGTGAAGGAGGCGATGAGGGCAGGCAGCTCGGAGAAATCCATGGCCAAAAAGCCGGGGAGGATGACGGGGATGCTGAAGCTGAAAAACATCAGCACGGTGGCTACGGCGCCCAGAATGGCGGTCATGGCCAGAGTTCTTACGTTGACTTTCTTTTGCATGAAACCAATCCCTTTCGGAAGAATCTGCAAAAGACCGGAGGGGGTGACGGCCCCAAGGCATTTGGGCCCATCACAAAACCCCGGAGCCTGAGAGAGGTTCCGGGGTTTTTCTGACAAGATGAAAGCATGATGAAAGGGGGGAGTCTTCCCCCGACCTTCTCTCATCCGGACTTAGCCGCAAAAGCGGTTCACCGTCGGTACCGGAATCACACCGGTTCGGCGGAGGGAGAGCCCTCCGTTCGCAGACTGTACTGCCGGTAAGGAATTGCACCTTGCCCCGAAGATCATTTGCTGGTATCATTTTAGTACAGACTGATGTGCCTGTCAAGGAGGAGAATACCATGAAACTCTTTTGCAGAGATGAGATGCAGCGCCTGGAGATGGCTGCCGTAGCCGCGGGAACACCCCTTTCCCAGCTGATGGACCGGGCCGGGGCCGCTGTTGCGGACCAGGTGGAGAGCCGCTGCCGGCCGGTGAAGGGCAAGCGGGCGGTGGTGCTGTGCGGCCGGGGGAACAACGGCGGGGACGGGTTTGTCTGCGCCGGGCTGCTGGCCCGGCGGGGCATGATCTGCACCGTGGTTCTGGCCCAAGGAGAGCCCCGCACCGACCTGGCCCGGGCCGCCTATGAGTCCATGCCCGGGGAGATGACGGTTCTCCCCGGGGAGGAGGAAGAGGCTGTCCGGAAGGCCCTGGAGGCGGCGGACGTGGTGGTGGACTGCGTGTTTGGGTTCAGCTTCCGAGGGGAGCTCTCTGGAACGGCAGGCAGATTGCTGGGGTTTGCGGCGGGGCTTTCCTGTTTGAAGGTCTCCGCCGACCTGCCCAGCGGGGTGGAGTGCGACACCGGACGGGTCAGCGCCGGGGCTTTCCGGGCAGACGTCACTGTCACTTTCACCGGCCTGAAGCCCGCCAACGTGTCCTACCCGGCCAAGGAGTTCTGCGGGGAGACGGTGGTGGCTCAGGTGGGGGTTCCCGCCGCGCTGATGGAGGGCGCCGAGACCCGGCTGTCCCTCACGGATGAGGAGTTCCCCCGGGAGTGGCTCCGGGAGGCGGACCCCCAGGCCAACAAGGGGGATCAGGGCAAACTGCTGCTGGTCTGCGGCAGCTGGGGCATGGCCGGTGCCTGCATCATGGCGGCCAAGGCGGCGCTGCGCTGCGGCGTGGGGCTGCTGCAGATCGCCGTGGAGGAGCGGCTCTACCCGGTGATCTCCCAAGCGGTGCCCCAGGCAGTGTACGTGATCCTGGATTGGGACAACCGCCGGGAGGAGAGCGAGGCAGCCCTGTTGGAGGCCTTGGAGCGCTGCAGCGCTTGTGTCATGGGCTGCGGGCTGGGGGAGCGTTCAGAGCTGGTGTGCCCCATGGTGTTTTCCCACTGCCGGGTGCCCCTGTTGGCGGACGCCGATGCCATCAACTTCCTCAGCCGCCACCCGGGCTTCCTGGAGGGGCTGGAGATTCCCCTGGTGCTCACCCCCCATCCCGGGGAGATGGCCCGGCTCTGCGACGACACCATCCCGGAGATTCAGTCCGACCGGCTGGGAGCCGCCCAGCAGAAGGCCCGGGAGACCGGGGCGGTGGTGGCCCTGAAGGGAGCAGCCACTGTGGTGGCCGCCCCGGACGGCCGCTGCGCCGTGAACCCCACCGGGAACCCGGGCATGGCCAAAGGGGGCAGCGGCGACGTGCTGGCAGGGATGGCGGGGGCCTTCCTGGCCCAGGGCCTGGGCTGCTACGAGGCCGCCGTGCTGGCGGTGTATCTCCACGGCATGGCAGGGGATCTGTGCGCCCAGCGGTTCACCCAGCGGGCCATGCTTCCCACAGATCTGCCGGACATGCTGCCCCAGGTGTTCCGGCGGTATTGACAATCAGGGCCGGAGCATCTGGATGTGGGGAATGCCGTCCTCCAGAAACTCTTCGGAAACTTGGCGGAAGCCAGCTTGCTCATAGAAGGTCTTGGCGTAGGTCTGGGCCTCGATCCGGATGGGACCGTCTCCCAGCCACTGCCGGGCAGCCTCCAGGCCCCGGTTCAGCAGTTGGGTGCCCAGGCCCTGGCGGCGCTTTTGGCTGATGACCCGCCCCAGGGACGCCTCCGGGAAAGACACTCCCGGCTGCAGCACCCGCAGGTACGCCTGGATGCCGTCTTCGTCCCGGCCGAAGACGTGAAGGGCCTGCTGGTCTTTGCCGTCCAACTCGTGGTAGGGGCAGTTTTGCTCCACCACGAACACATCCACCCGCAATTTGATGATCTCATACAGCTCCTCTGGGCTCAGCTGGGAAAATGTCTTAATCTGCCATTCCATGGGTGATCTCCTCTCGGTTCTGGGGTTCTTGGACTCTGCATAGTATACCACACTTTGAGCCAGGGTGCCGGGCTGCTTTACAAATGATAGGGAATCTGGTAGAATGTCTTTCAACTCCTGGAGAAAATAGGGGAGTTTTGGGAACAGGGGAGATGGAAATGCTTTATACGTATCTATGGTGCTTTTTCCTCTTTGCATTTTTGGGATGGTGCTCAGAGGTGGCCTTTGCTGCTGTGCGGCAGAGACGGTTTGTCAACCGGGGCTTTTTGAACGGGCCCCTGTGCCCCATCTACGGCTTGGGTGTGGTGGGGCTGGATTTTCTGCTGCGGCCCTTTGCAGGAAGCCTGGCGGTGCTGTTGGTGGGTTCCATGCTGGTGGGTTCCGCCCTGGAATATGTGGCGGGCTTCCTGCTGGAGAAGCTGTTTCACCAGAAGTGGTGGGATTACTCCAACAACCCCCACAACCTCCACGGGTATATCTGTCTGAAGTTCAGCGTCCTGTGGGGAGTGGCGGGAGCTCTGGTGGTGCGGTATCTCACCCCCTTCACCCGGGAGCTTGTCTCCAAAATCCCCACCACGGTGGGATGGGTGCTGCTGATCATCATGAGCAGCTTGCTGCTGGTGGATTTCCTGGTGACGGCCATCGGTTTGGTGGGCTTGAACCGGAAGCTGAAAAATCTGGAGTATGTCTCCAGCCGGCTGCGCCAGGGGTCGGACCGGTTGGGAGAGGACATCTCCAAGCGGGCCATCGCCTTCCACGACAAGCACCTGGCGGACAAGGAAGCTTTGCAGAAGGATTGGCAGCGGGAGGCTCTGCGGCTCAAGGAGAAGTACGAGCACAACATTCAGAACAACCGTCTGCGCCGCCGTCTGTTGAAGGCGTTCCCAGACCTGCAGCTGCTCAAGTACAACGAGCAGCTGGAAGAGTTCCGCCAGAACGTTGATGTGCTGCGCCGCCGCTCCTGGGAGGCGCTGCGCCGCCGCAACGAGGACGCCCGGGCCGCCTACGAGACCCGTCTGGCTCCCGGAGAGGAGCGGCCCTTTGCCTTTGGCCTGTGCTATGACAAGCTCTTCTGGATCTTCATGGTGGGGAACGTGGCCGGCTTTGTGCTGGAGACCCTGTACGCCCTGGCTACCACGCATCGGTTCCAGGTGCGGGTGGGGCTGGTGTTCGGTCCGTTTATCCCGGTGTACGGCCTGGGAGCCGTGGTGATCACCCTGCTGCTGTCCCGGCTGTACAACCAGAAGGATATCATGATCTTCCTGGCCAGCATGTTTATTGGAGGCGGCTTTGAGTATATCTGCAGCTTTGTGCAGCAGTCGGTATTCGGCACGGTGTCCTGGGAGTACAGCGATTCTCCCTTGAACATCGGCGGCCGCACCAATCTGATGTTCTCCTTCTTCTGGGGGATTCTGGGGCTGCTGTGGGTGAAGGATTTGTATCCGGCCATGTCCCGGATCATCCAAAAAGTGCCCAAACGGACGGGCCGGACTTTGACAGTGATCTTCACCGTGCTGATGGCGGTGGACATTCTGCTGTCCATTGGGGCCGTGTACCGCCGCAGCGAGCGGGTCAATGAGATCCCGGCCACCAATCCGGTGCAGGTGTTCTTTGACCAGTACTTCCCCGATTCCTACCTGGACTTCATCTTCCCCCACATGCAGTACGTGGGTAAGCCGGAGATCCCCACGCCTGCCCCGGACAGGTGAGTTGGAAAGTCCCGGCATAAAAGAAGACCGCCCCGGCGGATTACCGGGACGGCCCTGGGTATGGGAAAATGTGTGTCACTTGTACTCAATCAAGGGTTTTCAAGGCGTGTGTGAGCAATCACATGCGCCTTTTTTGCGGGATCTGAGTCCGGTGCTTACACCCGGAACATCAGGTCGCCGTAAGAGGGATAGGGCCAGAAGTCAGCAGCAGTGTCCACTTCCATCTGGTCCACCACAGCCCGCAGCTCAGCCATGGCCGGGATGATCACATCCTTGTAGTAGGTGGCAGCGGCCAGTGCGTTGTGGCTCTCCGCCTTGCCGTCGCTGACCAGAGTGTCCAGCTTCTCCACCTTCTCGTAGGCGGCGTCCAGCAGCCCGGACAGCTTCTGGATCAGCGCGGTCTCCGCCGTGCAGGGCAGCTCCGCCACCACTGCCCGCTTGGAGGCAACTGCCTCAGCCAGGCTGGCAATGTACCCGCTCACAGAGGGCAGAATGTCCTGGCGAGTCATCTCGCTCATGGTCAGCGCCTCAATGTTCAGCGTCTTGGCGTACTCCTCCAGGATCGTCTCGTACCG
>JBMNVU010000035.1:0-19866 GCA_050946975.1 Acutalibacter sp. | reverse complement strand
GGGATTCGAACCCACGGGATGACGGAGTCAAAGTCCGTTGCCTTACCGCTTGGCGACAGCCCAGTATGGAGAACACGGAGCCTAATTTTTACAAATTAAACTCCGTGTTCAAGGGTGGGGTGGAAGATGGGACTCGAACCCACGGTCTCCAGAGCCACAATCTGGCGCTTTAACCAACTAAGCTACATCCACCATATTGGCGCGCCAAAAGGGACTCGAACCCCTGGCCTACTGCTTAGAAGGCAGTTGCTCTATCCAGCTGAGCTATTGGCGCATCTTTGGGGGCATCTTTTGGCCCGCATCACTGTATAAAATCCCCGAAGCACGGGAGCTTGGAAACAACTTTCGCCGTCGTCCGGCATAGGCACCAAATGCCTTGTGCCCGGGGTGGGACAAGCATTGGAGCGGGTGATGGGAATCGAACCCACACGACCAGCTTGGAAGGCTGGGGTTCTACCACTGAACTACACCCGCGCATTTTGCGACGGTGATTATTATAGCACGTCCCCCCTCCCCCGTCAAGTGGTTTCCCCATTTTTCCCGAAAAAAAAGGAGCGCCTTCCGGCGCCCCCTTGTTTCTCAAATGGTATCCAGCTTCAGCTCCCCGTCCTGCAGGGTCAAATTGACCCCGGACAGGCTGCCTTCGCCCTTCTCCACCAGCAGCATGGCCAGTTTGTCCTCCACCATCCGGCGGATGTTGTTGCGCAGGTCTCTGGCGCCGCTCTGCCCGTGAATGGACTTCTCCGCCAGGTACTGGCAGACCTCCTGGGTGTAGGTCAGGGTAATCCCCTTCTCCTTCAGAGTCCCCACGTACTCGCCCAGCATCAGAGCAGCGATCTTCTTGTAATCCTCCACATCCAGAGGACGGAACACAATCACCTCGTCGATGCGGGCCAGAAACTCCGGCCGCAGGAACTCGCCGAGGGACTTCATCACCTTTTCCCGGTTCATGTCCGCGGCGGTCTTGGCAAAGCCCAGGGAGTTCTCCCTGCGCTCGCTGCCCGCGTTGGAGGTCATGACGATCACCGTGTTCTCAAAGTTCACGGTCCTGCCGTGGGCATCGGTAATCCGGCCCTCATCCAGGATCTGCAGCAGGATGTTCAACACATCGGGATGAGCCTTTTCGATCTCATCAAACAGCAGCACCGAGTAGGGCCGGCGGCGCACTTTCTCCGTCAGCTGGCCTGCCTCGTCATAGCCCACATAGCCGGGAGGCGACCCGATGATCTTGGACACCGAGTGCTTCTCCATATACTCGGACATATCCAGCCGTACCAAAGTCTCCGGCGTGTCAAACAGCTCCTGGGACAGCACCCGCACCAGCTCGGTCTTTCCGGTGCCCGTGGGGCCCACAAAGATGAAGGACGCCGGATGCCGCCGGGGACTGATCTGCACCCGGCTGCGGCGGATGGCGGCGGAGATGGCTTTCACTGCCTCGTCCTGGCCGATGATGTGCTGCTCCAGCACCTCCTCCAGGTTGGCCAGCTTCGCCAGCTCATTCTCCTGCACCCGAGAGGCCGGGATCCCCGTCCACAGCTCGATGACCTTGGCCACGTCCAGCTCCTCCACCTGGGCGAAGGCGCCCTCGTCCTCCAGGGTCTTCAGGCTCTTCTCCAGGGTGGCGATGCGGTAGTGGGTCTTGGCCAGCTCTTCATAATCCACTTGGCCCCCATCGGGGGGATTGGAGAGATCCTGCTCCCGGTTGCGCTCCTTGGTCAGGGAGAGCTGGGTGTCGTCGTACTCCTCCAGCTTCTTGTTGCGCAGGGCCGCGCAGGCACAGGACTCATCCAGAAGGTCAATGGCCTTATCCGGCAGGTAACGGTCGTTGATATACCGCTCTGCCAGGACCACCATCCGACGGCACATGGCGTCGGACACCTTCACCCGGTGGAAGGACTCGTAGTAGCCCTTGATCCCCAGCAGGATCTCCGTGGCGTCGGCAATGGAGGGCTCCGCCACAGTCACCGGCTGGAACCGGCGCTCCAGAGCGGCGTCCTTCTCAATGTATTTGCGGTACTCGTTAAAGGTGGTGGCGCCGATCACCTGGATCTCCCCCCGGCTCAGGGCGGGCTTCAGGATATTGGCGGCGTTCATGCTGCCCTCGGCGTCCCCGGTGCCCACCAGGTTGTGGATCTCATCGATGAAGAGGATCACGTTGCCGTCGGCCTTCACCTCATCCACCAGTCCCTTGATCCGGCTCTCAAACTGCCCCCGGAACTGGGTGCCTGCCACCAGGGCCGTCAGGTCCAGCAGCTGGATTTCCTTGTTCCGCAGCCGGGCGGGAACCTCCCCCCGGGCAATGCGCAGGGCCAAGCCCTCTGCCACGGCGGTCTTGCCCACGCCGGGCTCGCCGATCAGGCAGGGGTTGTTCTTGGTCCGGCGGGACAAGATCTGTACCACCCGCTGGATCTCCTTCTCCCGGCCAATGATGTTGTCCAGCTGGCCGTTGCGGGCCTTGGCAGTCAAGTCCGTGCAGAAGTTCTGGATATGCTTGCGCTTCTTCTTGTGGAAGCTCTCCTTCTTCTGCTGAACCCCGGATCCGTAGCCCCCGTTCTCCCCCGGACGGCCCCCCAACATCTGATCCACCGGCATGGTGGCTGCTCCGCCGGGAGTGAACAGGGCGTCCTCCTCGTCGTCAGAGGCGCCGTCTCCGTCACTGTCATTGTCCATATTCATCAGCTCGGTCATCTGGGCGGTGGCTGCTTCCAGCTCCTCGTCCGTGATGCCCATTTTTTCCATAATATCGTTCACCGGCTTGATGCCCAGCTCCTTGGCACACACCAGGCACAGACCCTGAGGGTCCTGCCCGCTGATGCCGTTGGAGACAAACACCACTGCCGGACGTTTTTTGCAGCGCGTACACATCAACATGGTACATCCGTCCTTTCATTACAGGATTCCGTGGGGCTTATTTTCACCCCGCCGGACTCCCCATTCTGCCGGGACCCACGGCTCCCAGCCCCGGAAATTTATTATATCACGGATTCATTGCCGAATCATGAAGAACTCATGAAGAAAAAACCGCCCCGGGTTTCCCCTCAGCGGCCTTTGTGCTTCTCCCGCACCGTTTTGGCGCGGATCTCATCGGTCAGGGACAGCTCATACCGGCTGTCGTTGGACCGCAGGATGGTGAGAAAAATCTGGAAATACCGCACCGCCGAATAGATCATCATGGCGGCCGTCAGCCCCAGAACCACATAGGAAGTCACCTGGAACGCCAGCCCTTCCACATGGAGGAACCCATCCATCACCACAATCAGCGCCACAGAGACATAGAACATCACCGTGGCCACTTTGCCGTACCACTTGGCCGCGCAGGGCCGCTTTTTCCGCTTGAGCAGCACCACGGCACAGCAGAGCATCACCAGCTCCTTGACGATGAACACCAGCAGCAGCGGGCCGATCACCGGGAACTTCACCGCCAGGCACAGGGCCACCACCCCTTGGGTCAGCTTGTCCGCCAGGGGGTCCAGCATCTTTCCCAGCTCCGTCACCTGGTTCAGCGTCCGGGCGATGAACCCGTCCACGCAGTCGGTCAGGCCTGACAGCACCAAAAGCCCCACGGCCAGCGGCAGCTTGTCCTGCAAAAAGCACCAGGCAAAAAAGGGAATGATCAAGATCCTCAGCACCGACAAGGCGTTGGGGATCGTCAAGTTTTGATTGATGGGCTTCTTTTGCTGGGACATGGGGAAATTCCTATCCTTCCTCTTTACAATTCTATCATCCGGCTTTTCCAAGATCCCTTCCAGTATAATGGGAAATGATCAAAGAATCTCCTACCGATCTCACTGGAACATAATGCCCAAGGGGTTCCAATTGACGATGAGCCCCGCCACATAGGACTGGCGCAGGGCATCCTCCACTTGGGCCCGGGCGTCCGCCGCCAGCATGGGCAAAAACACCTGCACCGCGGCCAGGACAATCCAAATGGACACCACCGCCAGCAGCAGGCCGAACACTCCTCCCAGCAGGCCGTTGACACCGCCCAGCAAGGGCAGGCGGAAGGCTGTGGAGAGCACATTGGCCCCGATGCGCACCAACACCATAAACAGGGAGAACAGCACAATCACCGCCAACACCTTCAAAAAGCCCACAAACACAGGGGCCAAGGCATCGGCGATCAGCTCCGCGGCCTGGCCGGACTGGCCCGCCATGGCCTCTGTCACACTGGCGGCGCTAATTCCCGCCTGATTCAAGGCCCGGAGGAGAAACTCCGGCAGTGTGGAGAAGACACTCTGCACCGCCGTATAGGTGTCACCGCTGCCCAGGTTGGCGAGGGATTCCCCCACCCGCTCCACCAAGGCGGGGCGAAACAGCACATCAAACACCCATTGGGCAGCAGCGCCGCCCAGAAGAGCCGCCAAACAAGCGGCGACCACAGCGCCAAGGAAGTGGGCTGCGGAGCGGATCAAACCGCGATGGGCGCCCACCGCCACAAATACTATGCACACCGCCAGCAGGATCAAATCCAATGCGATTCCCATAGGCGAACACCCCCTCTCCGATTTTTCCGCTATGAGATAATATAGCACAATCCCCGGATTTCCACAAGCCCCACACTCCTTACAGAAAACTTAAACCTGGATTTTTCTTGAAAATTCCCAGCGCCCGGCCTATAATCAGTATGTCCGAATATGGAGTTTTCACACATTTTACCCCTTGCCGCCGATCCTAGGACCTGCGGCGGGGGATTCAGAAAGGGATGGATCCTATGGCAGTTTACGCAGCTGTTTTCTCGCCCACCAGCACCTCCCGCAAAGGTGCTTGGGCCATGGCTTCCGCCTTGGGGGAGCCGGTCCTGGTGGATGTGACCTGCGCCCCGGCGCAGCCCACCCAGTACACCTCCCAGGACCTGGTGGTCTTTGGCGTGCCGGTTTACGGGGGCCGAGTATTCCAGGGCGCTCTGGAGCGTCTGACCCCCCTGAAGGGCGACAACACCCCCTGCATCATCACCGTCACCTACGGGAACCGTGACTTTGATGACGCTTTGGTGGAGCTCTTTGATTTTTGCAAGGCACAGGGCTTTGTCCCCTTTGCCGGAGCCGCTTTGGTGGGGGAACACACCTACGGCTCCATCCAGGTTGGTCGTCCCACTGAGGAGGACCTGCAGCAGGATGCCGCCTTTGCCCTGGAGGCCTGGGACGACTGGAACGCCGGCTGGCAGGAGTTCACCCCTCCCGGAAACCGCCCCTATCGCGACGGGGGCAAGGGAGGAAGCTTTGTGCCCCAGACCAAGGATACCTGTGTTCACTGCGGCCTGTGCGTGAAGCAGTGTCCCATGCAGGCCATTGACCAGGACTGCACCACCGTGGACCCGGCAAAGTGCATCGCCTGTTTCCGGTGCGTCAAGTCCTGCCCCAAGCAGGCCAAGGGCGTCTTCACCCCGGAATACCAGGGCTTTGCGGCGGCCTTTTCCGAAAAGCTCAAGGAACCCAAAGAGAACCGGTACTTTCTTCCCAGAGAGTGAATGAAGCAAAAAAAGAGCTGTTGCTTTTGGCAACAGCTCTTTTTTCTTGGAGAAACTTTAATGGTTCCGCCGGGAAGAGGCCCTTACTCCGCCTGCACCCGACGGATCTCGCTGACTCCCAGCACATAGGCAGTGCTCTCACTGGACAGGGCGATACTCTTGGCGTCGCTGCCCACGTCTGTGCGAGCCAGCTCCTGACCGGAGGAGGCGTCGTACAGCACCATTTGCTGGCCCATCAGCGTCCCCACTGTGTTGCCGGACACCGACAGGCAGGTCACCCGCTGCTCTGTTTGGATCTCCACCGGGTCCTCCAGATTCTTGAACACCAGCACCGTACAGGCCCCTGCGTGCTCATAGGCGGACACGGACAGGTACAGGTGGCCGCCGGACATGGTCAGCGCCGTGGGCGTCTTGCCCTGATAGCTGTACTCGGAAAAGGTCAAGTCCGAGGATCGAGCCCGCACCAGGCCACCGTCCCCCACAGCGTAGAGAATCCCGTTGTCCCCCCAATAGGCGGAGAACAGCAGATTGTCCGCCGTCTCGTACTGCCCGGCGGGGGTGGTGCTGTTGAGGTCCAGCACCGTCACCTTGGAGACCAACTGGCCCCCTTGGCTGCGAACGGTGCACACCATGGCCCAGGTGCCGTCCCCGCTGAGATCCATGGCCGTCACATAGTCCCCGGAAAAGCTGTAAGTGTACTGCACCTCGCCGGTGGCCAGGTAAACCGTCACCTGGGAGGCCCCGTCCTCCCCCCGGGTGGCAAGGGCAAATCTGCCGTCGCCGGAAATAGCCCCCGCCAAGATGTCCTGCTTGGTGGAGCTGTCAATCTTCACCTCGGTGCCGGAAACCACCATATAACCGGTGCTGTTCTGGTTGTACAGCAGATAGTTTCCAGAATCCGCCCGAAGAATGGGCTGGTTGAAGCTGTGCCGCTGGGAGAGCAGTTCCTGGCCGGAAGAACCCAGAATGGTGAGAGAGGTGTCGCTGAGGGCCACCGCACAGCCGTCCACCGACAGGAAATTGCTCTCAGTCACGTTGGAACCGGTGATGCTCACGGGGTAACCATCCCCGCTGCCGGAACCGGTCACCTGGACCTGGATCCAATTCCACACATTCTCTGGGGTCAGGTTCTGCCGGTTGACCCAGAGGGCCAGCCCCAGCACCAACACCAGCAGCACCACTGCCGCCCGGTAAAAAGCCTTGGGGGCTTTGCGCGCCTCCCGCCGCTTCTCCAGAGCAGCCGGATCTCCCTCGTACTCGATGGAGGCCTGGGGCTCCTGGTCCGGGGCGTTCTGGTTTTGGGGAAGGTGGTCCCGCAGTTGGATCACCTTCCGCCCTTCCCGCTTGCTGTGTTTCGCCATTGGTCACACTCCCTTCTTTTGGGATTTCCGGTCACTCATTTTCAATCACTGATAGAACACCCGGTTCAGGTACAGGCCGCAAGCCGGCGCGGTGGGACCGGCAGCCTTTCGTTCCCGGGCCTCCAGGATCCCAGGAATGTCCTCCGGAGAAAACTTTCCCTGCTGCACCCGCAGCAGCGTCCCCACCATGATCCGCACCATGTTGTACAGAAAGCCGTCCGCCGCCACGGTAAAGGTCACCAGGTCCCCCCTCCGCTCCACCTTGGAGGTGAACACGGTGCGGGTCAGATCCCCCTTCTCCCGGCGGTCCAAGGTGCAGAAGGAGGAAAAATCATGGGCCCCCAAGTAGTGGGCCGCCGCCCGATTCAGCAGCTCCTCGTCCATAGGGTACCAATAGTGCAGGGCCCGGCCCTTTAAAAAGGGATCCCGCACCGGGTGGTTCCAGATCTGATAGACGTACTCCTTTCCCTTGCAGGAGTACCGGGCGTGAAAGTCCAGAGGCACCGGGTCCACGGACCGCACCGCCACGTCCTCGGGCAGATAGTGGTTCAGCGCTGCCAACAAACGCTCCGGCGCAATGGGACTCTCGGTTTTCAAGCTGACGCAGAATTCCCTGGCGTGGACCCCGGTGTCCGTCCGGGAACAGGCCTTGATGTCCTCGGTGAGGCCGGTGATCTTCTGCAGCGCCTCTTGGAACACCTGCTGAACAGTCAGAGCATTCTCCTGAATCTGCCAGCCGTGATAAGCCGCTCCGTCGTAGGAAAGCTTGATGAGAAAATTCCGCTCCATAGGCACCTCACACTCTGCCCACGGGGGGAATCAGCACGTTCAAAGCCACAAACGCCGCCAAAGCCACCACGCTCACCGCCAGCACCGACCAATCCACCCCGCCAAAGTGCAGCTGCTTCATCTTGGTGCGGCCCTCGCCCCCGTGATAACACCGGCTCTCCATGGCGGTGGCCAGGTCAAAAGCCCGTCGGAAGGCGGACACAAACAGAGGAATCAACACCGGGATCAGAGCCCGGATCCGCTGGGTGATGCCGCCGCTCTCCATATCCGCTCCCCGGGCCTTCTGGGCGGCCATGATCTTGTCCGTCTCCTCCAACAGCGTGGGCACAAACCGCAGGGCAATGGTCATCATCATGGCAAACTCATGGACCGGCACATGGAGCTTGGAAAGGGGCTTTAACAGCCGCTCGATGGCGTCGGTCAGCTGGGTGGGAGAGGTGGTGAAGGTCAGCACCGAGCTGGCCAGAATCAGCGCGATAATCCGCACCGAGACAAATATGCAGTTGAGGATGCCGCTGGTGGTGATCTTGAGGATTCCCCACTGCCACAGGGGCTCCCCGGTGCCGTAAAAGATGTTCAGCACACCGGTAAACACCACCAGAAGCAGAATGGGCTTTAAGCTCTTCAAGTAGAGCTTCAGCGGGATCAGGGACAGGGCCATACCCAGGCCAATGTACACCAGCGCCAGGGCCAAGGTGGCAAAATTTCCCGCCGCAAACAGCAGCACAATGGCGTAGATCACCAGGCAGATCTTCAGCCGGGGATCCGCCCGGTGCATGGGGGAGTGCTTGGGAAAATACTGGCCCAATGTGATGTCGGAGATCATCGCAGCTCCTCCTTCCGCTTCAAAATGGGGATTAACTGGTGCAGGGCGTCATCCACCGTCAGGGTGGAGGGATCCACCGGCAGCCCCAGCTTGCCCAGCTCCTGCATGATCTTGGTGATCTGGGGCACCCGCAGTCCCATGGACTCCAACTCGTCCCCTCGGGCAAAGACCTTCTTGGTCTCGTCCAGCATGGCGGCGTGGCTGTGGTTCATCACCAGGATCCGGTCCGCCGTGCGGCCAATATCCTCCATGCTGTGGGACACCAGCAGAATTGTATTGCCCCGGGTCTTGTGGTACTGGGTGATCTGGGCCAGCAACACGTCCCGGCCCCGGGGATCCAGACCGGCGGTGGGCTCGTCCAGGATCAGCACATCCGGATCCATAGCGATGACCCCGGCAATGGCCGCCCGGCGCTTTTCGCCGCCGGAGAGCTCAAAGGGGGACTTCTCCAAAAGCTCCTCCTTCAGCCCGGTGAAATGGGCGGCCTCCCGGGCACGCTCTTCGGCCTCCTTGTCGGAGAGACCCATGTTCTTGGGACCAAACATGATATCCTTGAGCACCGTCTCCTCAAAGAGCTGGTACTCCGGGTACTGGAACACCATGCCCACCTTGAACCGCACGGAACGGATCTTCTTTGGCTGGGCCCAGATGTCCACCCCGTCCAGGAGCACCTGACCGGAAGTGGGCCGCAGCAGACCGTTGAGCATCTGGATCAAGGTGGATTTGCCGCTGCCCGTGTGGCCGATAACCCCCAGGAACTCCCCTTTTTCGATCTGAATGGACACGTTGTCCACAGCAATCTTTTCAAAGGGCGTGCCCGGGCTGTACCGGTACGCCAATTCCCTCGTCTCGATGATCGCCAAAATACCTTTCCCCTTTCCCCGGACTCACATGGCATCCACAGCCAAATAGCGCCGGAACATCCCCAGACATTCCTCCACGTCCAGGGGCATCCCCGGCAGCTTCAGCCCCGCCGCCTGCAGGCGGTAACACAGCTCTGTGGCCTGGGGCACGTCCAGATCGTGACGCTTCAAAAACTCCACGTCGGAGAACACCTCCCGAGGCGTGCCGTCCCGCAGGATATTCCCTTCGTCCATGACCACCACCCGGCCCGCTCGGACCGCCTCGTCCATATAGTGGGTGATCAGCACGATGGTGATGCCCTTTTCCCGGTTCAGCCGCTGGATGGTCTCCATCACCTCTGCCCGGCCCCGAGGGTCCAGCATGGCAGTGGGCTCGTCCAGGACAATGCACTTGGTCTCCATGGCGATGATCCCCGCAATGGCAACTCGCTGCTTTTGACCGCCGGAAAGCTTATGGGGAGCGTGCTCCCGATACTCGTACATGTCCACGGCTTTCAGGGCCTCATCCACCCGTCGGCGGATCTCCTCTGGGGGAACACCCAGGTTTTCCGGGCCAAAGGCCACATCCTCTTCCACCACACCGGCCACCAGCTGGTTGTCCGGATTCTGCAGCACCAGGCCCACCTGGCGGCGGACATCCAGCTGGGACTCCTCCACACTGGTGTCGATGCCGCCCACATAGACCTTCCCGGAGGTGGGGATGAGCATGCCGTTGAAAAGCTTGGCCATGGTGGACTTCCCGCAGCCGTTATGCCCCAAAAGCGCCACAAACTCCCCCTCCTCAATGGAGAGGTCCACCCCGTGGAGGACCTCCTTGGAGTCCACGGACTCTGAATCGTAGGAAAAGCGGACTTGCTGGGTCTGGATAAAGGACATGGGATTCACCTCGAAAATGCAATCGCCAAGGGGCGATAAAGTTTTTGCTCCAGTTTTTCAAAAAGCTGGGAGGGTGTGGGACAGTGTCTCACGGTCTCAATAGGTACAGCCTGGAAGGGAACCAGTGCCGGGAAGCACCCACTAAAAGCCGCAGCCACGGGATCAGCCCCCGGAAATGGGCCGATCCCCGGCCAGGGTGTTGCTCTAGGCAGCTTCCCTAAGAAGGGCCGCTGGCCGATTCTATCGCCCTGCGGGCGCGTGCGAATCGGCCAGCTCATTTTCTTGCCGCGCTTCGCGCTGCTTAAAGGGCTTTCGATCGCGCCTTTTTGAAAAGAGGCGCCCGAAAAACTTTTTCCGTCACTGCTCCCAGATAGCGGTACTTCCGCAGGGCAGCACCAAGCCGGTACTGGTCACCGGCAAGCCGATCTCATCGGAGCTGACCTTTCCCCCAAAGCGCTGCTGCAGCAGCAGGCCCAACAGGTACTCCATCACCGAGGGGGACAGTCCGGTGGTATAGGAGTTCAAAATAAAGAACAGGGGCTTTTCGCTGAGGATGGGCAGACACATCTCGATAAGCCCGTACAGCTGCTCCTCCAGCTTCCACACCTCGCCCCCGGGGCCTCGGCCGTAGGAGGGAGGATCCATGATGATCCCGTCGTATGTACGGCCCCGGCGCTGTTCCCGCTGGACAAACTTCACGCAGTCGTCCACCAGCCACCGCACCGGAAGATCCGCAATCCCACTGGCCTGGGCGTTCTCCTTGGCCCACTGGACCATGCCCTTGCTGGCGTCCACGTGGGTCACCATGGCCCCGGCCTTCATGCAGGCCAGGGTGGCTGCCCCCGTGTAGCCAAAGAGGTTGAGCACCCGCACCGGATCCTCCGCCGGGCGGTTGGCCCTGCGGATCTTCTCCATGGCAAACTGCCAGTTTACCGCCTGCTCCGGGAAAATGCCCGTGTGCTTAAAGCCCATGGTCTTCAGGCGGAAGGTCAGGCCCTCCCAGTGGATCTTCCACACAGGGGGCACCTTTTGATAGTCGATCCACTTTCCGCCCCCGGAGCTGGACCGCTGATACCGGGCGTGGGCCTGCTTCCATCGGGGATCCCGCCGCTCCCCGGACCAGATGATCTGGGGATCCGGCCGGATGAGGATCACATCCCCCCAGCGCTCCAGGCGTTCCCCGGAGAGGGTGTCAATGAGTTCATAGTCCTGCCACTGTGCCGCGCGCATAGGCTACCGCCTTTCTCTTGTTTCCGTTATACCAGTTCCTCCCGGATGACCTTTGCCACATCCTGGGCCAGCTTCTCAATGAGAGCCTCGTCCTGACCCTCCACCATCACCCGCAGCAGGGGCTCGGTGCCGGAGGGCCGCACAATGATCCGGCCATCCCGGCCCAAAGTCTGGGAGGCAGCGTCGATGGCCGCTTTCACCTTGTGATCGGTGTAGAATGCCAGCTTTCCTTCGGGAGAGACCTGGATATTCACCATGGTCTGGGGATAGCGCTCCATCACTGTTGCCAGGGAGGACAGCTTTGCCTCACGGCGGCGCAGCAGGCTCAACAGCTGGCAGGCAGTCAGCTGGCCGTCACCGGTGGTGGCGAAATCCCGGAAGATCACATGGCCGCTCTGCTCGCCGCCGAAGTTGTAGCCGTCCAGACGCATCTCCTCCAGCACATACCGGTCGCCCACCTTGGTGGCCTCGAACTTCATGCCGTTCTCCTCGCAGAACCGCTGGAAGCCCAGGTTGGTCATGATGGTGCCCACCACGGCGTTTCCAGCCAGCTTGCCCCGGCTCTTCATGTCCAGGGCGCAGATGGCCATGATGAAGTCGCCGTCCACAAAGTTGCCCTTTTCGTCCACCATCAGGCAGCGGTCCGCATCGCCGTCAAAGGCCACGCCGGCGTCCACCTCGTGGGTCTTGACATACTCAATCAGGGACTCCATATGGGTGGAACCGCAATCCCGGTTGACGTTGATCCCATCGGGCTTGTCGTGGAGCATATACACCTGGGCGCCCAGCTCGGTGAACAGCGTCTCCGCAGTGGCGGAGGAGGAGCCGTTGGCCGTGTCAATGGCGATCTTCAGCCCGTCCAGGGAGAAGTGCACCGTGTTCTTCACGTGGTCGATATAGTCCCGCACTGCGTTGTCCGCGTGGCTCACTGTGCCGATGCCGTCCTCTGTGGGGAACTCGTGGGAGATGTCCTCCTTGCCCAGGATGATGTCCTCAATCTTCTCCTCCAGGTCGTCGGGCAGCTTATACCCGTCCCCGGAGAAGATCTTAATGCCGTTGTACTCGAAGGAGTTGTGGGAGGCGGAGATCATCACGCCGGCATCCGCCTTGTACTTTTCCACCAGGTAGGCCACCGCGGGGGTGGGCACCACGCCCAGGGTCACCACGCTGGCGCCGATGCTGCACAGCCCAGCGGCCATAGCGGTCTCCAGCATATCCGAAGAGAGCCGCGTATCCTTGCCAATGAGCACCCTGGGGTGCCGGTTGGATTTGTTTGTCAGCACCTTGGCCGCAGCCCGTCCCAGCTGGGTTGCCAGCTCACAGGTCAGATCCTTGTTGGCAATGCCCCGGATTCCGTCCGTCCCAAACAATCTACCCATAAACGATCCATCCTTCCAAGTAATTTCGCCGCCCCAAACCTGGGGGCTCTTATGGTATTTTTCCAAAGAAGCAGGGCGCTATGCCCCACTGCTGCCGTCTGTATTTCCGGCGAGCGCTCAGGACTCCTCCAGAGTCATCTGGCCATCATCGCCGCCCCGGAGCCTGCCCGGCACAGGATAGCCCATGTGCAGGTAGGCGGACGCGGTGACACAGCGCCCTCGCGGTGTGCGGGTGAGGAAACCGATCTGCATCAGGTACGGCTCGTTGACGTCCTCGATGGTCACGGCCTCCTCGCCAATGGCAGCCGCCAGGGTCTCCAGACCCACCGGCCCGCCGCCGTAATTTTCAATGATGGCCCGCAGCATGTTCCGGTCGCTGGCGTCCAAGCCCAGCTCGTCGATCTCCATGCGGTCCAAAGCGATTTTCGCCGTGTTCAGCGTGACCACCCCGCCGCTCATCACCTCGGCAAAGTCCCGCACCCGCTTTAAAAGCCGGTTAGCGATACGGGGGGTTCCCCGGGAGCGGGAGGCGATCTCCAAAGCCGCATCGGCATCGATCTGAGCATGGAGGATCCCCGCGCTGCGGGAGACGATCTTGCCCAGCTCCTGAGGGGAGTAGAGCTCCAGCCGCAACACCACGCCGAACCGGTCCCGCAGAGGCGCGGACAGCTGTCCGGCCCGGGTGGTGGCTCCCACCAGGGTGAACCGGGGCAGCGGCAGGTGATAGGAAGCCGCCATCTGCCCCTTGCCGGTGATGATGTCCAGAGCAAAGTCCTCCATGGCCGGGTAGAGAATCTCCTCCACTGTCCGGGGCAGCCGGTGGACCTCATCGATAAACAGCACGTCCCCCGGGTTCAGGTTGGTCAGCAGCGCCGCCAGATCCCCGGGCTTTTCAATGGCCGGCCCGCTGGTGATCCGCAGATTGACCCCCATCTCATTGGCCACGATGCCCGCCAAGGTGGTTTTGCCCAGGCCGGGAGGGCCGTAGAGCAGCACGTGGTCCAGGGATTCCTTCCGGCTCTTGGCGGCCTCAATGTAAATTTTCAGGTTCTCCTTGACTTTGTCCTGGCCGATGTACTCCTCAAAGGTCCGGGGCCGCAGGGGGTTCTCCACCGCCTGGTCCTCCGGGGTGTAACCCGGCTCCACCATGCGGTTTTCATAGTCCCAACCGCCTTCCAGATCCATTTCACCGCCGTAGGGCTCTACCGGCATGGGGATCCCTCCTTTCCTGTGTCATCATTTTCCGCTGCCAAAGGACTTCAGCGCCAGACGGATCAGCTCCTCCGGCGGGAGAGAACTGTCCAGCCTGCCCACTGCCGCAGCAGCCTCCGAAGCGGAATACCCCAGGGTCACCAGGGCTCCCACTGCCTGGGAGGCGTTTCCGGAGGCGGAGGGTCCACCGGGCTCCGGGATCCCTTCGATGCCAATCGAACCGGACAAGTCCTTCACCTTGTCTTTCAGCTCCAGCACAATGCGCTGGGCCAGCTTCTGACCCACACCATTGGCCTTGGTGAAGCGCTTGACATCCCCGGCGGCAGCGGCCATGGCCACGTCCTCCGGGCTCAGCTGGGAGAGAATGGCCAAGCCCACCTTGGGTCCCACCCCGCTGATGGAGGTGAGCAGCTTAAAGCAGGAGAGCTCCCCCTTGGTGGCAAAGCCAAACAGATCCAGGGCGTCCTCTCGGACATTGAGGTAGGTGTAGAGGATGGTCTTCTCCCCCATGCGGGGCAGTGCCCGCAAAGTGTTCATGGAGGTCATACAGCGGAAGGCCACGCCCCCCACGTCCACCACGGCAGCTCCCGGCTCCGTGCAGACCAACGTTCCTGTGACTGAGTAGATCATGACAGTTCCTTTCCTGAAACAAAGCGTGTGGGCTCCGATTTCCCTTTCCGGCAGCTGGGAGACGCCTCACCAACCGGCCTACAGCCGGGGTCTGGCACGGGAACCCCAGCGCCGTCCCGGAACACCAGTGATTTTGGCCCCTCATGAGCACCCAAAGCTTTGCCGTCCCTTTTCCGTGATCTCAGATCACCTGCTCCGGTTTGTGCCGGCGCTGCAACAGCGCCGCCCGCAGGGCGGATCCAGCGGCCTGGCCGTGACAGATGGCAAGAGCCAAGGCGTCAGCGGTGTCGTCAGGCTTGGGGACCTTGGGCAGGTTCAGCAGCCGCCGGGTCATCTCCTGGACCTGGGGCTTCTGTGCCTTGCCGTACCCGGTCACCGCCTGCTTCACCTGCATGGGGGTGTACTCGTACAGGGGTACCCCGTGCTGGGCTAAGGAGAGCAGGATCACTCCCCGGGCCTCTGCCACGCCGATGCCGGTGGTCTTGTTGTTGGTGAAATAGAGCTTTTCCACCGAGGCGGCCTGGGGCTGGAGGCGGGTGAGAATTTCTTCCATTCCACGGTGGATCTCCAGCAGCCGCTGACCGAAGTCCTCCCCGGCATTGGTGGTGATGGCGCCGTACTCCAACGCCCGGTATTTGCCCGCCGCCGTCTCGATGACGCCGTAACCCACAATGGCGTACCCGGGGTCGATGCCCAAGATCCGCAACCGCTCCGCCTCCTTTTGAATATCCGTGTTATTATAGCACAAAGCCGTCCTCAGGTAAAGGCTCTTTCCCTTCCCTGGGTGACGCCTGGCCCCTACCCGTTGGAGCTCCGGGTCCCGAAGTGTGCCTTTCCCTGGACGGCTCCTGGGTCACAGGCTCATCTGCTCCCCGGCGGTATCCTCCGGATCCGGCAGGGCTCCCAGCGCCGGCAGATTCTTCTTGTAGCGGTTGGGATTGTGGAGCATCCCCTCCTCATACAGCCGGACACCCATCACCCGCTGGCCCCGCTTCAGGTTCATGGCCTGGACACCCTGGGTGTTCTTGGTGGACTTGGGCTGGATCAGCCCGGTGTGGAACAGCAGCATCCGCCCAGAGGAGGCTGTCAGCAGCAGCTCCTGATCCTCCTTCAGATACAGCGCCGCAACCAGGGGCGATTTGTCGCTGTAGGCGTTGAGCAGCTTCTTGCGGTTGGTCTTGGTCTGGTAGGCGCTCATCTCCACCTTGGCCACCTTGCCGTTTTCAAAGACAAACAGCACATACCCGTCGTAGTCGTGGGTGACGGCCATGTACACCGCGTGCTCCTCCTCGTCCATCTGGGCCTTGGCCGGGATGTAATCCCCCAGCACGCTGGCCTTGGTGTCGGAGAAGTCCGCCGCCTTCATCTTGTAGACCTGGCACTTATCGGTGAAGAACAGCAGCTCCGCGTTGTTCTGATCCTCCACCTGCTGGACGATCTCGTCCCCCTCCTTGAGCTTCTGCTCACCGCTCATGCGCAGGGACTGGGGGGTGATCTTCTTGAAGTAGCCCTCTTTGGTGAAGAACAGGTTCACCTGGTAGTCCGGAACCTCCTCCACGATCTCGGCCTCTTCCACCTCGTCGGCGTAGAGGATCATGGACCGCCGGGGCTGGCCGTACTTCTGGGCCACAGCCTCCAGCTCCTTGATGATGATCCCTTTTACCTTGGTCTTGGAGCCCAAGATGGATTCCAGCTCCGCTATCTCCTTCTCCAGGTCCGCAATGTCCTGGGTCCGCTTTAAAATATATTCCCGGTTCAGGTGGCGCAGACGGATCTCCGCCACATACTCCGCTTGAATCTGGTCAATGCCGAAGCCGATCATCAAGTTGGGGACCACCTCGGCCTCCTCCTCGGTCTCCCGGACAATGCGGATGGCCTTGTCGATGTCCAGCAGGATCAGCTCCAAGCCCTTGAGCAGGTGGAGCTTGTCCCGCTTCTGCTGCAGGTCATAGTGGGTCCGGCGGCGGACGCACTCCATCCGAAAGGCAGTCCACTCCTCCAGCAGCTCCCGGATCCCCAGCACCCGGGGCACCCCGCCGATGAGCACGTTGAAGTTACAGGCGAAGCTGTCCTCCAAAGTGGTGAGCTTGAAGAGCTTCTGCATCAGCTTTTCCGGGTCGGTGCTCCGCTTCAGGTCGATGGTGATCTTCAAGCCGTCCAGGCCGGTCTCGTCCCGGATGTCCGCCACTTCCTTGAGCTTGTTCTGACGGACCAGGTCCACCACCTTTTCCACGATCACCTCCACCGAGGTGGAGGGGGGGATCTGGGTGACGTCAATGCATCCGGCGGACTTGTCATAGCTCCACCGGCTGCGCACCCGGAAGCTGCCCCGGCCGGTCTGGTAAATCTTCTCCATCTGGTCCCGGTCGAAGATGATCTGCCCGCCGCCGGGAAAGTCCGGCGCCTGGAGGGTCTCAAACAAGTCGGCCTCCGGATCCCGGATCAGGGCGATGGTGGTGCGGCAGACCTCCTGAAGGTTAAAGGGGCAGATATTGCTGGCCATGCCCACGGCGATGCCCGTGTTGGCGTTGACCAGGATGGACGGGAACGTGGCGGGCAGCAGAGTGGGCTCCTTCATGGTGCTGTCGTAGTTGTCCACAAAATCCACGGTGTCCTTGTCGATGTCCTGAAACAGCTCCTTGCAGATGGGGTCCAGCCGGGCCTCGGTGTAACGGGAGGCGGCCCAGGCCATATCCCGGGAGTAGAACTTGCCGAAGTTGCCCTTGGAATCCACATAGGGGTGGAGCAGCGCCTCATACCCACGGGACAGGCGGACCATGGTGTCATAGATGGCCGCGTCGCCATGGGGGTTCAGCTTCATGGTCTGGCCCACGATGTTGGCGCTCTTGGTCCTGCCGGAATTCAAAAGCCCCATCTTGTACATGGTGTACAGCAGCTTCCGGTGGGAGGGCTTAAAGCCGTCAATCTCCGGGATGGCCCGGGACATGATGACGCTCATGGCGTAAGGCATGAAGTTCTGCCGCAGGGTGTCGCTGATGTCCTGCTGGACAATCTCCCCCGCTCCCGCGATGAACCCCTGCATCTTCGGGGCCTTTCCCCCGTCCGCCTGCATTCGTTTTCTTGCCATTGCTTCCTCCTATTCCTGTCAGGACACGTCCAAATCGTCCAAATACTCGCTGCCGTGCTGGGCAATGTAGTCCTTGCGGCCGTTTAAGTTGTCCCCCAAAAGCACGTCAAACATCTCCGCCGCGCTCTCCACGTCCCCGGGGTTTACCTGGATCAGCCGACGGGTCTTGGGGTTCATGGTGGTCAGGTTCATCATGTCCGGATCGTTTTCGCCCAAGCCTTTCGAGCGCTGGATGGTGTACTTCTGCCCCCCCAGCTCCTGGAGGAACTGATCCTTTTCCCGCTCGTTGTAGGCAAAGTAGGTCTTGTCCTTGGAATTGATCTCGTACAGAGGGGACTCGGCGATGAACACCTTGTTCTGGGAGATCAGGTCCGGGGTCAGCCGGTAGAGCATGGTCAGCAGCATGGTGCGGATGTGGAAGCCGTCCACGTCGGCATCGGTGCAGAGAATCACCTTGTTCCACCGCAGGGCGTTGATATCAAAGGCGCCGATGGACTTATTGGCCTTGCTCTTCACCTGGACCCCGCAGCCCAGCACCTTGATCAGGTCCATGATGATCTCGTTTTTGAAGATCTTGTCATAGTCCACCTTCAGGCAGTTGAGGATCTTGCCTCGGATGGGCATCACCGCCTGGAAGTTGGGGTCCCGGGCCTGTTTTACCGAGCCCAAAGCCGATTTGCCCTCCACGATGAACAGCTCCCGCTGGCTGGCGTCCTTGGAGCGGCAGTCCACAAACTCCGCCACCCGGCTGGTGATGTCCATCTTCCCGGTGAGCTTGGTCTTCAGGTTCAGGCGAGTCTTCTCCGCGTCCTCCCGGCTGCGCTTGTTCACCAGCACCTGGCCGGCAATCTTCTCCGCATCCAGGGGGTTCTCGATGAAGTAGACCTCCAGGTTGTGACGAAGCATCTCCACCATGGCCTCCTGGATGCCCTTGTTGGTGATGGCCTTCTTGGTCTGGTTCTCGTAAGAGGTCTGGGTGGAGAAGGAGGAGATGACGATCACCAGGCAGTCCTCCACGTCCTGGAAGGTGATCTTGCTCTCGTTTTTGTTGTACTTGTTGTTCTGCTTCAAATAGGCGTCGATCTGGTACACAAAGGCATTGCGCACCGCCTTGTCCGGGGCGCCGCCGTACTCCAGCCAGCTGGAGTTGTGGTAGTACTCCGTCACATGGACCCGATTGGAAAAAGCCGCTGCCACGTTGATCTTCACGTTGTACAGATCCATATCCGCCCGGTCCCGGACCTTCTTCTCGCTCTGCCAGAACTGCACCGGGGTCAGGGCATCGTCGCCGCAGAGCTCCTTGGCGTGGTCCTCAATGCCGTTTTCGTAGTAAAAATCCGTGTTCTCAAACTTGCCCGGAGCGACCTCGTTTCTCAGGTGGAAGGTGATCCCCGCATTGACCACCGCCTGACGTTTCAAGGTGTCCAGGTAGTACTCCAGGGACACGTCGATATCCGTGAACACCTGCAGGTCCGGCTTCCACTTGATCAAGGAGCCGGTGTCCTTTTTCCCATAGGGCTCCTTGTGCAGATCCCCCACGTTCTCGCCGTGCTCAAAGTGGAGGGTGTACCGGTACCCGTCCCGCCGGATGTCCACATCCATGTACTCCGACGCATACTGGGTGGCACACAGGCCCAGGCCGTTGAGGCCCAGGGAGTACTGGTAGTTCTCCCCGGAGTTGTTGTCGTACTTGCCCCCGGCGTACATCTCGCAGAACACCAGTTCCCAGTTGTAGCGCTCCTCCTTGGAGTTGTAATCCACCGGGATGCCCCGGCCGTGATCCTCCACCTGCACCGAATGGTCCAAAAACCGGGTGATGGTGATCTCCTTGCCGTAACCCTGGCGGGCCTCGTCGATGGAGTTGGAGAGGATCTCAAAGATGGAGTGCTGGCAGCCGTCGATGCCGTCGGAGCCGAAAATCACCCCGGGCCGCAGCCGCACCCGGTCCGCACCCTTCAGGCTTTTGATGCTGTCGTTGCCATAGGTCTGTTTTTTTGCCATGTTTCCTCCTGATTT
Organism: Acutalibacter sp.; assembly: GCA_050946975.1. Classification (GTDB taxonomy): domain Bacteria; phylum Bacillota; class Clostridia; order Oscillospirales; family Acutalibacteraceae; genus Acutalibacter. Next base: position 129 of record JBMNVU010000035.1, on the reverse strand, counting down.
CCCAATCATGCCACTTGCTTCTAAACAGCAAGAAAGGGAATGTCACCCATTCCCTTGGTTGCCGAACTGTTCAGATCATTCCTGTTCCGGGGGTGTGGGGGCGTCCTCAGAGGGGACCTCCTCCCCGGT
>JBMNVU010000034.1:0-20001 GCA_050946975.1 Acutalibacter sp. | reverse complement strand
CGTTCTCCGTGGCAAAGGGGGTGGGACGCTTGGGCCCGTTCCAGTCGAAGGTGGAAGCCATGATGGCCTCGCAGAAGTCTCCGTTGGGCAGCCAGTCCGTCCAGTTCCGCTGTCCCTGGAAACCGCCGGCCACAGCGTTCTTGCCCAGAGCCTCCTCGTGCCAGCCCATTTCGTCCAGCTTGGGGTTGCCGTACAGGATGTCCCGGACCACCATGGTCATCTTGGTGATGAACTCCCAATCCTTATCGGGGGGCACCACTTTGGACTTGCGGATGATCTCCGGCAGATCCTTGCCGGCGTTGCAGTCAAAGCCCTCGTGGCAGTTGGCCTTGACCCAACTGAGCGCCTTCTCGTACTCCTCGTGATCGTAGATCTCCAGGGTGATCCGGCGGACGATCTCGGTCATATCCACCCACTCGGGACGGATGCCGAAGTACTTCTGGAACATGTTGGCGTCGCAGTAGCTGCCGGCGATGCCCATGGCCACGCCGCCCAAGTTGACATAAGACTTGTTTTTCATCCAGCCCACGGCCACGGCACAGCGGGCAAAGCGGAGGATCTTCTCGGCGGCGTCGGCGGGGACGGAGGTGTCGGAAGCCTCCTGAACGTCATGGCCGTAGATGGAGAAGGCGGGCAGGCCCTTCTGGGCATGGGCGGCCAGCACAGCGGCCAGGTACACGGCGCCGGGGCGCTCGGTGCCATTGAAGCCCCACACGGCCTTGATGGTCATGGGGTCCATGTCGAAGGTCTCGCTGCCGTAGCACCAGCAGCGGGTGACGGTGAGGGTGGCCACCACGTTCTCCTGAGAGAACTTGTCGGCGCAGGCGGCAGCCTCGGCGCCGCCGCCAATGGTGGAGTCGGCGATGACACACTGGACAGGAGTGCCGTCGGGATAGCGGAGATTCTCCTCAATCAGGGCCTTGGCGTTGCGGGCCATGGCCATGGTCTGCTCCTCCAGGCTCTCGCGGACGCCGCCCCAGCGGCCGTCAATGGTGGGTCGGATGCCAATCTTTGGATATAACATAGTCAGTTACCTCCTATTCAAGGAAAATTAACAGGAAATCCTTGGGGACCACCCAAGTCTTTTTGAATCACAGGCATTTCTTAATCCACAGCTCACTGACATACACCGGACCCAGAGTGCCGTGAATCTGCCAGTACAGGGACAAGGTGCCGTCCTGATAGGAATCTGGGGGCAGCTGGAAGGTATACAGGGGATCCGGCTGCTCTGAGGTATGGCGCTTCAATTCCTGGTGAACTAGGGTCTCCCCAGCATACAAGGTCACGTTCATGGTCTCCGGTGCCTTGGGCACAGCAAACTGGGGATAGGCAACCGTTAAGGTATAGGAGGCATTGGGGTCCAGCCCCTCCACCTGCACCCGCAGAGGCGTACCGTAAATAACCCGGGCAGAGGACACCCACTCCAGCGGAATCGGATAGGCGTCGTACCAGCCCTTGGATCCGTAATAATTCATCAAGATGCCATAAAGGTCGTAGTACAGATGGGGAGAGCGCAGGAAGGAAGGATCCTCTTCCCAGGTGTGGTCCGAAAGCACATGATCCCGGAATCCCTCCAGGCTGCCCAGCTGAATGTACTGTCCCCCTTCTCCCGGATCCGTGCGGTGAAGAAGCCGCTCAATGGCCTCCAGCTTCTGACTCTCATCCGTAAGCTTTCGGATCCGCCGGAAGTGTTCACAATACCACTGGGCGTTATTCAGGGGAAAATCAATGGAATCCAGATAGGCACCGCGAATCCACCGCTGACCCCCATGACGCCAGGTGGTCAGCTGAATATGAAGCTTCTGGAAGAGGCTGTCCGCCAGCTTTTGAATCTTCTCCCGCAGCTCCTGGTCCTCCTCGGGCAGGAAGGGCGGGAAAAAGGCCTGCACCGTCCGCTCCATGGCCGAGTCGGCCCCCAGTTCTTTCGCTTGTGCCAAAACCTGCAAAGCGTCCTGCTCTAGGGCACTGTCACGCGCTGCCCGGCGCTTTGCTTGATAGTCGCTGAGGGCACGCAGGTAGGCTAGCTGGAATCGGGCATTCTCCGTCACCTCCGGACCATAGGTGGAGGCAATCTTCTCAAAGCCCCGGTAGACCCGGTCAATATTGTCATTCTCCCGAATGGGCCCCTTCCAGTTGTCCTCCAGGGAGAGGATCAGCTCCGAAAGGGTGTCGGTCAGGTCAGGAGAGATGAACAGCCGTACATAATCCTGGATGGTCTCTTCGCAGGAGGTCTGCGTGGAGAAATCCTGATCCCCCCAGACCATCTTGTTCACATCGTCGTGGATGCCCTCGGAATAGGTCAGAGAGCCCACAGTATGGGGGGCGTGGAGATTGTGGATATGTTTCATGGCCCGGGGACGGGTGTTATTCCCCTCCCGGCCCAGAGTAAAGGCAAAGGCGGGATCCCACTGGGGCACCTCAAACTGGCAGCCCGTATTGTGGGTGATGTCCGGATAGTGGCGGATCCGGTCACGGTATACCGGAGGCAGATGCTCCCGCAGCTCCTCCAGGGTATCCTTCTCCCAAGGGGCAAAACAGATGCCGTACAGCCACTCCGGCTCCTTGGCCACCTCCCGATAGAAGGTCTCTAGCCAGCCCGGCTCCGGTGCAAAGGACTGGGGTGCAATCCAGATTTTCGCCTGGGGATGATATTTGTGCAGGATCTTGGCGTGCTCCGTGACCACGGGGAAAAACTCCTCCGGAGTCAGCTCCCCAGGATCTCCAGCGGGAATGAGCATGTGGTCCAAGTAGGGGATGGCGGCGAAATTCTTCTCCCGTTCAGCGGCCTCTGCTGCTAAGACAGCGGGATCCTGATAATTCTCCCCCATATTGGGGTACCACAGCCACACATCCATCCCGTAGGAATGAATCCGCCGGGACAACTCCACCATCACCTCAAAAGGATCCTGATGGAACAGGGCGGAATAGAGGTTGTCATCCGTTCTGGGAGGCAAAATCTCAATGGAATTACTGCCGAAAAACGCCAGGTCCCGGATATACCGGTCAAAGTCCTCCACCGTCCAGGCAGGACAGGTATTCTGCTTATCCCGGTAGGCAAGCTGATGCCCCCGCAGAGGGTACTCCGGAGTCATGGAGATGGCATCCAGAGAAACGGGGCAGGTGATGGTCCCTTTGCGCATTTCCAGCTTTCGAAGAATACGGGCCATGGCGTAGAAAACCCCTCGCCCATCGGCGCCCACGCCCCAGATTCCTCCCTGGGCAGTCACCACACGAAAGCCCTCCGCCCCGGGCTCCGGAAGGCTTTCCAGCTTCCGAACAGTCTCCGGAACTTTAGAAGCAAACTCCTGGGAAAAGTTCTCCTGCTCCGCAAAGAGGAAGAAACTTCCCTCTGTGGGCAGCGCGTGGGATAGGGGCAAACTCATTGCGCAGCGCTTCTCCACTTCCTCCAAAAAGATCTGGGCGGTGCGCTGCTCCATATAGCTGGGCTGCTCCGGGATAACCACGGTGTAAGTTGTCACAGTAGATCCGCTCCTTTCAAAATGGCAAGAGGACGATCCCCAGACAGGCCGGGAACCGCCCTTTTGCCGTCAAAGATTATTCTTCTTTCAGAGCCTCATATGCGTTGTTGTAGATCTCCGCAAGCTCAGAGGCGCCCTGAGATTCCAGGGTGGCAACAAAGTCGTCCCACTCGTCCATGGAACACTGGCCAATGATAAACTTGTCAATCTCCTGATCGAACACGTTGTTCAGATTTGCCTGAAGAGTGGTGGCCCGATCATTGTCCTGTTCCGACAGGGAGGGATACAGAGAAGCGTAGGTGACAGTGCCGTCCTGAGTCCACTGGTCGATCTTGTCGCCCTGCTCCGGGAAGATGGGATCGGATACCTGCTTATAGGTGTACTCTTCCACATAGGTGGCCAACCCCTGGAGGCCCAAGCCCAGTTGGTCCTGAATGGCGGAGAACACATCGGAGGCATTGGCATTCTCGTCCACGATCTCCTGCTTGATCAGAGGCTCGCCGTCCACCAGGTCGTAATCCTGGCCTTCCACTCCGAAGTTGGTGACCATGCGGCCCTCATCGGTGTAGAACCAGTTCATGAACTGGACAATCTTCTCGGGCTCGTCCACCTGAGAGCTGATGATGGTCTGATGGGTCCAATCCTTATTATAGCGATACTGCCGGGTTTGGCCAAGGTCATTTTCCAGAGGAGGCACAATGTCAAAGGAAGCACCCTCTTCCACCTGAGCCAGGGCGGGGTTGAACACACGGCCAATGAAGGAGTTGTTGTCGCAGATGCTCATGGTTCTGCCGGAGGACAGCTTCTCCCAGTAAGTTTCCTGGGTCATGGTGGCGTAGTCGGGATCCAGAATGCCGTCCTGATATGCCATATGAAAGAACTCAATCACTGCCTTGAAGTTTTCAGAGGTGGGCCCGTAGATGTAAGCGTCCTCCTCCGGCTCGCAGTACACTCCGTTATTGGTGTCCACCACGGAGAAACCACCAGAACCCAGCTGATAGGCGTAACAGCCAATCATGGCACGGGTACCCACACGAGAGGAGAAACCGGTCATATCGACGTCCCACCGTCAGCAGGAACTGGATGGAAATGACCGGGGAGATGCCCGGCAGGCTGATGCTCCACAACTGCCTCTACTTACTGGCGCCGTCAATGGAGCCGCCTCGTAGAGCTGTGAGTCAATGCCTGTCAGGGCAGCCAGATAAATAATGGAGCCCCGTCCTGCCTGCTGCCAGATTGCCAGATTTCCGACAGCACGTAGATGGGACGGAAAGCGTGGGGATTCATCAGAAGGAGGAACTCCGGCGTCTTGCCGACACCGGAGCAAAGGCCCTCATCCTCATTACCAACCGTCTGGCCCAGAAAGACGAGAGCAGCACCCTTTGGAAGCGGCGTTTGGAGCAGCTGATGGCTGCTGTTCCGGACACAATGCCTCTGGGCTTTTATGAGTGCCCCTATCCCTATAAGCGGCTGCTGACTGATGATGGAATCTCCTTCTGCGCCCAGACGGGCAGATTTCAATTTCTCAAGGACACCTGCTGCGACCCTGAGACTCTGCAGCGCAGAGTCTCACTGACCCAAGGCACTGCCCTGAAGTTGTACAACGCCAATACCGCTACCCTGCTGGACACTTTGCGCTGGGGCGGGGCTGGATACTCTGGAGTCATGGCCAACTTCCACCCGCGGCTGTACACCTGGCTGTGTGAAAACTGGGACAAGGCACCGAAAAAGGCGGAGGAGCTGCAGGGGTTCCTAACCATGTGCTCCTACATTGAAAACCGTCTGTACCCTGTAAACGCCAAGTACTATTTGAAAAAACTGGGAATTATTGCTTCGGATTACTGCCGCGTGCAGAACCGGGGCGACCTCACGCCGGTGATCCAGGAGGAAGTGGGACAGTTGGAGCTGATCTCTCACAAGCTGGAGCAGGATTACCTTTCCTGAACCAAAACCTCCCCACAGATCCCCGCCCAAATAAGGGGCAGCATAAGCCGGTCAACAGGGCGCGCGAATCACTATTTTTCCGAAGTCTATCTGGGAGGTTTATGAAATGCAACACGAAACCGCGAAAGTCAGTTCTCTAGTAAAGGCCATGAAGGTGCTGGAGTGCTTTTCTATGAAAAACCCGGAACTGGGCGTAACAGAGATCGCCAAACAACTGGGACTGCAAAAAAGCACTGTCCACAACATTCTGTCCACCTTCGAGACCATGGGCTATTTAATCCAGAATCCGTCCAGTGGAAAGTATTCCCTGGGCGTGCGGCTGCTGCAATTCAGCTATATCATAAACAATCACATGGGGTATCAATTTTTCCTGCCCTACATGGAGAAGATCGCGGAAAAAGTCCACGAGATCGTGTTCTTGGCCATTCCCCACGGCAACGAGGTCCTGTATTTGGAGTCCAAACAGCCCCACGACACCATGGGAGATCGGAAAATCTTGGGGGAACATGCCCCTATGTACTGTACCGGCCTGGGAAAGGCTCTCCTGGCATTTATGCCCGAAGAGGAACAGCAAAAACTTATCCCGGACACCTTCACCAAGTTTACTGAAAACACCCTCACTTCCCCAGCAGTCCTCCTGGAGGATCTCCGGCGTATCCGGGAAAGAGGGTACTCCATCGACAACATGGAACACGAGTACGGTGTGGTGTGTGTGGCTGTCCCCGTTTTCGGACATGACGGCTCCCCTGTGGCAGCTATCAGCATCTCGGGACCCTCTCTTCGTCTGCAGAAGGAGGCCATCGTCCAAGCTGCTGCCAGCATGAAAGAGATTTTGCGCGCCACGCAGTATGTTCTCTGAGGAGTCATACTGCCCCGCACTTTATATCACCAACTGCAAAAAGGGCCCCCCACCAAAGTGGGAAGCCCTTTCCGCAAAAAAAGGATAGATAAACGAGTTCTCGGAATCCCCCCTAAGGGAGGAATTCCCGGTGTTTTCTCTTGGAAATAACGCCTCTTACTCCATCACGCGAATGGCGTGGTAGCCTTCGTGGACAGCGGTGAGGATCTTCCGGGGAGCAATGGCGTCGCCAATGACGGTGACATCCTCATAGTTGGCCTCCAGCAGGTCCTCCAGCTGGTTGTTGGCCCGGAAACCGGCGGCGTTGAACACGGTGTCACAGGTCAGGGTCACGGTCTCGCCGTCCTTCTCATAGGTGACGGAATTGGGAGTGATCTCGGTCACCTTGGCTCCGCCTACCACCTTCACGCCACGGTCCTTCACCATATTGCGCAGGTGCTGGTCGTTGTTCAGGCAGTGTGCGGCGTTAAACAGGATATCAGGCATCATCTCCACCACGGTCACCTGGTCGGCGTGGGGAGCAATGTCGCAGGCTGCCTCAGTGCCCGCCAGGCCGCCGCCAATGATGACCACCTGCTTGCCGGCAGTGACGTTGTGGGTCAGATACTCGGACACCGGGGTGGCGTTCTCAATACCCGGAATGGGCGGGATAGCCGGATCGGCACCTGCAGCCAGGACCACCTTATCCCAGTGGCCGCCCACCACGTTCTCCGGGGTGGCCGCCTTATTATAGCGAACCTTGACCCCCAGCTTGTCGCACTGGACCTTCATGTAGTTGATCAGTTTCAGAATATCGGCTTTGAAGTCGGGGCCGCCGGCTGCCCAAAGAGTGCCGCCCAGACGGTCGGTCTTCTCCCACAGCTCCACGTCCCAGCCCCGCTGACGGGCGGTGATGGCAGCGCTCATGCCGCCAGGGCCACCGCCGATGACCAGAATGGATTTTTTGGAACCATCGGGCTTGGGCAGGGCATACTCCCGCTCTGCATAGCAGGTGGGGTTCACAGCGCAGTAATAGTGCTTGCCAGAGAAGCCGGCCAGCAGACACTCGTTGCAGCCCACGCAGGGACGGATGTCCTCATAGCGGCCTTCCTTGACCTTGGTGGGCCAGTAGGGATCCGCCAGCATCTCATGACCCAGACCCAGGTAATCCAGGGTGCCGTCCTCGATGACCTTGTTGGCCAGCTTGGGATCAAACAACTTGCCATCCCCCAGCACAGGGATGTTCACCACTTCCTTAATGGCCTTCTGCACATCCAGCTTATGGCCGGGCTTGGAGTAGATGGTGGTGATGGCCTGATACCACTCCTCATAGCAGCCGGTGTCCACATGAAGTGCGGTGACGCCAGCTTTCTCCAGGATCTTGGCCATCTCAATGCCCTCGTCCAGGGTGCGGAATCCCTCCACCCGCTGGTCGGGAGTGAACTTCACCAGGATGGGGAAGTTCTTGGGCACGTTCTTCTGGATGGCATCGATGCACTCCAGCGTAAAGCGCATCCGGTTCTCCAGGCTGCCGCCGTACTCATCGGTGCGGTTATTCCACTGCTTGGACTGGAACTGGTCCAGCAGGTACCCACCGTACGCATGAAGCTCCACAGCGTCTGCCCCGGCATTGATGGCCAGGCTGGCGGAATAGCCCACCTTCTCCACCAGATAGTGGATATCCTCCTTGGAGAAGGGCTTGCAGATCAAGTCCTTATACCAGAAAGCCCCCACGGAACCTGCAGAATAGGGCGGAGTGAAGGGATCGGTGAACTGCTGCCGGCCCAGTCCGGGGGACAGCTGGACGCACACCTTGGCCCCGTAATTGTGGCAGCGCTCAATGAGCATGTTCAACCGCTCCACATGGTGGAAATTGGACAGCTCGGTGCAGGGACGTGCCTCGTACTTGGTGGAGACCACGTTGGCACCGGTGATGATCAGGCCGGCTCCGCCCTTGGCACGCTCCATAAAGTAATCAATGCCCTCGTTGCAGTAGGAGCCGTCGGCCTCGCCGGTGGTGCCCATGGGGGACATAAAAATGCGGTTCTTCAGCTTCATGGAACCCAATTGAGTTTTATCAAACAAACTGTGCATGACAATTTCTCCTCACATTTAAACTATCATTTCGGATGTACGTCTGTTTTTTGGGTAAGGCTGCCGCCTCGTTCCCAGCGTCCTTTTGAGGCATCCCTCCTTCTCGATGTGTGAGCCGCCAACGGCGTGGGGTCCCCGGCCCTGGGCCGTCCGGAGATGTTCCTCCGTCCCGCTGTCCCGCCTGCGGAAACTCTTGATCACAGGATCAATAATTTGATATAATGATTTTGTTAAATCCATAACGATCTCTTTGTAGAAAATTGTACCACCAACGCCCTTTTCTGACCATGTGGGGCGCTCCAAATCGAAAAGGGGGACTTGTGCAAAATGACAATCCACTTTCAACGCCGCCATGAGGGCACCCTGTCCGAAGCCTATCAAGTCTTCTTTGATGCTCTGAAAAAAGACAGCATTGACGGGCTGATTCAAGCCGCCTGGGACTTCTTTGGACTGCCCATCCTGCTCACTGACGAAAACTACAAATCTGTCTGCCAATACCCCAAGCGCAAACTGGGGCAACCCATCTGGGACGCTCTGCTGGAGAACACCGCGCTGCCCTTGGAAGTCATCCAAAGCTACAATCAGGCTTACCTGAACAACAGCGAACCCTACTACCAACCTTTTTACTCCGACGTGGGGCCTGCCGTAGACTGCCCTCGGATCTTCGGGGAGATCCACTCTCAAAACCGCATCTACGGGTACGTGGGCATCTTTTACTTCGACTCTCCCCTGCTCCCCCAGGATCTGGAGGCCACACAAATCCTGCTGGACGCCCTGAAAATGCTGCTGCTTCCCCGGCACAGCCGGGAGGGCGCCTCCCTTTCCTCCTACCTGCGGGACCTGCTGGAGGAGGACACCGCTCCCGAGGCAAAAGCCCTGGCGCTTCGGTCCCTGGCCGCCAGTCTGCCTGGCTCCTACGCGGTGATGGCCACTCCCATCGGCACCACGGCGTCCCAACAATCCTTCGCCTTTTTGGCTATCTCCCAGATTCCCCTGCGGTACCGGTCGGCAGTGAGCGCCATCTACCGGGGATGCATCGTCACACTTTTCGGCCGCCTGGGAAAGGATCCGCACTCTCTGCCGGAACGGACGGTCTTTCAGCAGGCCGCCCAATTTCTCTCCCCCACCCACGAATCCAGCGGAGTCTCCCCGCTGTTCTCCGATCTGACCCAGCTGAGCGGCCGGTTTCAACAGGCGCACATGGCTTCCCTGGCCATCCGCCAGACCTGCGTCTTTTTTCAGGAGGTCTTCCCCGCTCCCATCTTTGAGGCTGTATCCATCCACGCCAATGTGGACATGTTCCTTCATCCGGCTCTCCACCAGCTTTTGGCCTACGATGCAGCCAACCAGACCGAGTATTTCCGCACCCTGCAGGTCTACAGCCTGACTCTCCACAACAAAGAGTCCTCTGCCCGGATCCTGTGCATCCACCGAAACACCCTGCTATACCGGCTGGGCAAGATCTCCGAGCTGTTCCACATCCCCTTCGAAGATCAGCACACTGCTTTGGCCCTGCTCAACAGCTTCCAACTCTACGGGGTCCACACTCTGGGAAGAGGAGATTTTGGCCTGGCCAACCCGTCGGACAAGCAAACCTGAGCCTTTTCCCTGGCCCGCCAGAGCAAAGAAAGCTTTTTCCAGAGAAGGCCAAAACCCCATATGGCACAAAAAAGGAGCCTCGCCAAACGGCGAGGCTCCTGGTCTATGGAGAATTACTTTCGTGGATTGCTTTCGAAAAACAGCTCAATCACTCTGTGACGGTGCCCACGTTTTGCTGGAAGTTCATCAGGATGCTGGCTGCCTGAGCGCGGATGGCGTTGTCCTTGGGAGCCAAGTAAACGGTGTCACCCTCGGTGGTGCCGTTGATCACGCTCTTCCCATTGGCCCATGCCAGAGCGGTATAGGCCCAGCTGCTGACCTGATCCTTATCGGGGAATTTATCCAGGTTGGCGACAGTCTCCACGTCATAGCCCTTCTTCACAGCATAGTTGTAGAGCATCTGAGCGAAGGCCTCACGGGTGATGGCCTGAGTCGGCTGGAAGGTGCCGTCGGGGTTGCCCGCCACGACACCGTTCTCCACAGCCCAGGTGATGGCATTGGAGTACCACAAGCCCTCCTTCACGTCGGAGAACTTATCGGTGACCTCGGTGACCTCAGGCTGGCCCTCCAGGTTGTAAAGGACCTGGACCACGGTAGCACGGGTCACAACCCCCTGGGGATTAAAGCGGTTGTTTCCCTCTCCTGCCATCAGTCCATTGCGATAGGCATAGCGCACAGCGTCGTAGTACCACTGCCCCTTGGACAGATCGGTGAAGTTCATGGGGGTGATGGTCTCGTCCAGGGCCTCAGCAATCAGCGTATGGCCATAGGCGTTGGGATGGAAATCCAGGTTCAGCTTGGTCACATCGGTGACTGCCGCATTGCAGGGGGACTCTTCCGCACTCTGGAAGGGTGTGTACACGTCCACCACTGTGAACTCCGTCTCCAGAGCCGTGTAGGCAATGGCACGGTTCAACGCGGTCACGCCGCTCTCAAAGGCGTCCGCCACAGCCTTCAGCGCGTCTCCCAGCACAGGGTTGGCTGCGTTTTCTGCAGCCACGTAGCTGTAGGGATTGTACTGGTTGGTCATGTAGATGGCCACATCCGGGTTGGCAACCTTAATGGCCGTCACAACGCCCACCAGGTTCTCCGTAAAGGTGGCCAGCGCCCCGGTGGCTTCCTCGGACTCCGCAAAGTCCTTCACAGCAGTCACAGCAAAGGCCAGCATGGTGGAATCCCCTGCTGCCAGCATCTCCTGCAGGTTCTGAAGGGTCAGCTTCTTATCCTCTGCCTGGGTTGCGTTGTACTTGTTCAGCAGGAAGGTGTACAGGGCATTCATCAGATCGTTGCCGCCCACCGTGATGGTGATCACGTCTGCAGCAGTCACCTTTGCCAACACATCCTCCTTGGCAATTTCAGTCAGCAGAGTTGCCGAAGTCATGCCGGTAACTGCCAGGTTGTCCAGCTTGTAAGAATAGGTCTCCGCCAGCTGCTGGGGATACGGGTTCTCTCCCTCCTCCAGGCCATAGCCGGCAGGAATGCTGTCGCCCAAGGCTACGTAGCTCTTGGGAGTCTCGGTCTCCGTCTCCGCCGCGCTGACGGACATGGGAATCATGCACAGCACCATGCACAGGCTCAACAGCACTGCCAAAACTCTTTTTTTCATGTAGATCTCTTCCTCCTTTGTTTGGCGGGAGCAACGACTGGGGTGGAACGTATTCTCCTCCATATCACCATCCGACTGCCCCACAGATTCTCAATACGCATTCATTATATCACACAAATTTTATTTTTCCATACCAATTTTTCAATTGATTACTTCTATTTTTTTAATAAAAGCCCCCTTCTAAGGAAACTCGTGGTACTCTCTGTAGAAAGAAGGCGTAAAAAAACCGGTCATTGCTAAAATCTCCGAGACCTTCACAGGACAACCTTCCTTCGGCCATGAAACTACGGTGACTTTTCCGAACCGGCTTCTTTCATCCAGCGCCCCACATGCCCATTGACAGGGGTGGCTTCTCCGGCTATGATGAAGATACGGCAAATATCAGAAAGGGAGCCTGCTCCATGAACAAAAGCGACATCACCCGGGACTACTGTATGCTCAAAGGCCCTTTAGCCAAAAAGGGCTATGACTGGTGGTGGCACTCCTTCACCGCGCAAAACGCTGTGACCGGAGAATCCAAGTCCTTTTACATTGAATACTTCCTCTGCAATCCAGCGCTGGCACAGTCGGAGCCCGTACTGGTCTGGAACGACCCTCAAGGTCGCAGTGCCGGAAAACGCCCCTCCTACTGCATGGTAAACGTGGGATTTTGGGGCAAGGAAAAGGGACAGCTTCACCGGTTTTTCCCCTGGAGCCAGGTGTCACTGCCCATGGATCAACCCCTGGACCTGCGGGCGGGGGACTGCGCCTGCTCTGAAACCCATATGCGGGGCAGTGTTCAGGTAACTCCCCAGCAGGCCGCTGCCCACCCGGAGTGGATGAGCGATGCCGGGGAGATGAGCTGGGATCTGGACATCCACAAGCTGGTGGCCTACCATGTGGGATATGGGGCGTCCAAATTTTTCCGCCGCCTCAACGCCTTTGAGATGTTCTGGCACGCCGAGGGCATGAAGACCGCTTTCAGCGGCTGGGTGCGTCTCAACGGCCAAGAGTACCTTGTGAGGCCCGAAACCTGCTACGGCTATGCTGACAAGAACTGGGGCGGGAATTTTACCTCTCCCTGGGTGTGGCTCTCCTCCAACAATCTGGTGAGCAACCTCACCGGCAAACGACTGGAGAACAGTGTCTTCGAGGTGGGCGGCGGCAATCCCAAAGTGTTCGGCATTGCCCTGGGCAGGAAGCTGCTGGGACAGTTCTACTACGAAGGCCAGGACTACGAGTTCAACTTCAGCAAATTCTGGACCGGCAGCCGCACGGCCTTTCACTGCCAAGAGACTCCCAGCCAGATCCTGTGGAAGGTCACCCAGACCACCTTCACCGCCAAGATGGAGGTGGAGATCGCCTGCGACAAGTCGGAGATGCTGCTGATCAACTACGAATCCCCCGACGGCTACAAGCGCCACACCCGTCTGTGGAACTGTGGAAACGGCTCCGGCAACGTGCGGCTGTACGTCCGGCGAAAAGGCCAGTGGGAGCTTCTGGACGACGTCCACGCCGAGAGTGTGGGTTGTGAGTACGGGGAGTACGAGAAAAGCTCGGTTGCCCGGTGACTGCCCTTTTGCGGGGCGAATTTTCCACCGAGGCCGGGAAAACGGTGCAAAAAGGGACGCCTCCCACCTGGACGGACCAGGGGGAGGCGTTTTCTGTGTCGAATGGCACCGCGGGGGCTGGGCAGGATCCCGCCCGGGACTCAGTGCTCCACTTCAAAGAAAAGAATGTGCAGCCCATCCTCCAGGATGTGCCCCTCCCCTTCAAACTGATTTCGGTGCAGGTAGGGGATCAGCGCCGGGCTGTCTGTGAGAAAAGTGGGCACTGTGTGAAAGGGCATGGTCATGGGGCCGTTGCGCTCGTCAAACCAACCGTTGTTTTCCACGTAGATGTGGGCGTCACGGCCGTCCTTATCCTTTCCGGTGAGCATATAGCGAGCGCTCATGTGGCGAATCTTCGCGGCGTTCACCACCTGGGTATCCACCCCGCAGGGCTCCACCATTCCCTCAAACAGCGGCCCCTTTACCGTGCCTCGGAAGGGAATCATATCCACCTGGCCGCTCTCTGTCTCCAAGTGCAGGCTCTCGGTGGTCTCAATCTTGATGTCAAAAATCGGCGTTCTCTTCACAGCCATACCTCCCACAGAATTCTCGCCCCGTTGTATCCCGGGACCTTTCTAAATGTATTAGATTCATTGTAAAAACCCAAGGCGGCCTTGTCAATAGCCCCCTCTTCCCCGTAAGCTCCAAAGGTCCATGGGTGGTTCCTTGACAAAACCTGGGAACCATGTATAATATGTAATTGGTTACTTATTTGAATGTTCAGGAAGCAAGGTGATGTGCATTTATGATGCCCTTTGGATTGAAAATTGCGATTATCAACCGGACGTTCCGGAAAAAGCTGGATGAAAAGGCCGCTGCTTTGGGTCTGACCTCGGTACAGCTGCGGGTGTTGGGGTCCATCAGCCGCTTGGAAGCTGCCGGTCAACAGGAGATCCATCAAAACGACCTGGAACGCTTGGAACACGTGACCCACCCCGCCATGACCAAGCTCCTCCAGCGGCTGGAAAGCAAGGGCTTTGTCCGCTGTGCTCCCAGCTCCAAGGACCGGCGGTACAAAAAAGTCTCCTGCACGGAACAATCCGCCGAAATCTACAAGATGATCCTCGCCCAGGATCAGGAAGTCTTCACCGAGCTGTGCAAGCCCCTGACCCCAGAGCAGAAAGAGGAGTTTGTCCGGCTGGCCGACATCATCCTGCAATCAATCGACTCGGAATAAATTTTCCCCATTCAGGCAGCACGCTCAGGGGTTCTCCTTCGGCTGTGCTGCCTCCTTTTCCGACATAATAAGTAACTGATTACTTAATTTACAAAGGAGAATCCCCATGGAAATTGAAGCACCTGAAAAACAGAGCCCCTTTGCCACAGAACCCGTCGGACGGCTGATCCTCAAATTCGCCGTGCCCAGCGTCATTGCCCTGCTGGTGAACTCCCTGTACAACATTGTGGACCAGATCTTCATCGGCTGGGGCGTGGGCTATCTGGGCAACGGCGCCACCAACGTGGTGTTCCCCATCACCATCATCGCCCTGGCCCTGTCCATGATGATCGGCAACGGCGGCGCCGCCTTCCTCAGCCTGAAGCTGGGTGAGGGCGAGATCGACACCGCCAGAAAAGGTGTGGGCAACGCCGTCTCTCTGGTCACCGTGGTCAGCATCCTGCTGACCGCCGTCTTCCTGATCTGGCTCAATCCCATTCTCACCCTCTTCGGCGCCACTGACGCCCTGCGAGATTACGCTCTGGAGTACGGCTCCATCATCGGCATCGGCCTGCCCTTTATGATGATCTCCGCCGCCATCAACTCCATGATCCGCGCCGACGGCAGCCCCAAGTACGCCATGTTCTCCATGGTCATCGGCGCCATCCTCAACGTGGTCCTGGACCCGGTTTTCATCTTTGTGTGCGACATGGGCGTCCGGGGCGCCGCCATCGCCACGATCATCGGGCAGATTGCCTCCTTTGTCGTCTCCGTGGTCTACCTGCCCCGGTTTAAAACCGTTCATCTGAAAGCCGCTGCCTTTGCCCCCAAATGGAAAACCTGCTGCAACATCGCCACCTTCGGTCTGAGCAGCTTCATCACCCAGTTTGCCATCACCATCGTCATGGCCCTGACCAACAACCTGCTGGCTCAATACGGCGCTCAATCCGTCTACGGGGCGGAGATTCCCCTCACTGCCACCGGCATTGTCATGAAGGTCAACCAGATCCTCATCTCCATCCTGCTGGGCATCGCCACCGGCGCCCAGCCCATCATTGGGTTTAACTACGGCGCCAAAAACCACGCCCGTGTGAAAAAGGCCCTGGAAATTTCCCTGATTGCCTCGGAAGTGGTATCCGTCATCGCCTTCCTGATCTTCCAGTTCACCCCTATGACCGTGGTCAACCTGTTCGGCTCTGAGGAGGGATTGTACAACGACTTCGCCGTCAAGGCCTTCCGGATCTTCCTCATGCTCTGCCCGCTCACCGGATTCCAGACCATCGCCGCCGTATACCTCCAGGCCATCGGCAAACCGGTGCAATCCGCCATTCTCTCTCTGGCCCGGCAGATCATCTTCTTTGTCCCGGCTGCCTTGATCCTCCCCCTATTCCTGGGAGTTATGGGCGTGCTGTGGACCGGACCTGTGGCTGACGGTCTGGCCTTTGTGCTCTCCCTGATCTTCCTGGTGGTGGAGAGAAATCATCTGAAGAGAAAACACGCTGCTCAGCTGGCCCAAAGCCAACTGGCCAATGACTGAGCAATCTGACAAAAGGAGGCTATGGCTATGAAAAACAGAGTGATTACCATCAGCCGGGAGTTCGGCAGCGGCGGCCGCACCATTGGAAAAGAAGTGGCGGCTCAGCTGAACATCCCCTGCTATGACAGCGAACTGCTCCAGCAGATCGCCATGAAAAGCGGCTTTCACCAGCAATACATCCAGGAAGCCGGGGAATATGCCCCAGGAGGCTTTTTGGCTTCGGCCTTTTCCCACCAGTCCTCCGGCCCCAACAACGCTGATTACCTCTGGAAAATCCAATACCAGCTCATCACCCAGCTGGCCGAAAAAGGCCCCTGTGTCATTGTGGGCCGGTGCGCTGACTACATTCTCCGGGACAAAGCCGACTGCCTGCGGGTGTTCATCCACGCAGACATGGCCTTCCGGGCTCAGCGCATTGTCAACGTGTATGGAGAGCGGGAGGAATCCCCAGAGCAGCGTCTGAAGGAAAAGGACAAGCGCCGCGCCGCCTACCACCGCTTTTACACGGATATGAAGTGGGGACATGCCCAGAACTACGACATCACCTTGAACAGCGGCACGCTGGGCATTGACAAATGCGTGGAAATCATCAAGAGTCTGTACTGACAAAAGCAATAGGACCCTGACAAAAGCCCCAGGTCTAGCCGATTAAACTCGGCCGACCTGGGGCTTTTTGCCACTGTGCCCTGTATCCTTCTAACACAAAGTTTGCAGTCTGTCTTTTAGAGCCAGTATTTTTTGCTGAATGATCCGGATGGTTTCCTTGAACACGTCATCACTGTGTCCAGTGGGATCCGCAAGGCCCCAGTCCTCCCGGTGCTTACAGGGGAGATAGGGACACTTCACATTGCAGCCCATGGTCACCACTAGATCAACCGGAGGAAGGTCCCCCACCAATTTGCTGTACTGCGTCTGCTCCATGTCTATGCCATAGAGCTGTTTCATCAATCGCACGGCATCCTGGTTGATCCGCGGCACGGTTTCTGTACCGGCGGAGTAACTTTCAAACACATCTGAGGCCAGGTGCTTTCCCAGGGCCTCTGCGATCTGACTTCGGCAGGAATTGTGGACGCAGATAAACGCCACTTTTAGTCTTGGGCTCATACGTTATCCCCGCACCTTCTGAATGAGGGCCTTCACTTCGTCCGGTTTTAACACCTTGCCATAGGACACCACTTTGCCATCCACCACAAGGGCCGGGGTGGTCATCACCCCGTAAGCCGCAATCTGTGCAAAATCCGTGACATGGTCTATGGTTGTGTCCATGTGCAGTTCCTCCAGCGCTGCTTTTGCAGCGTCTTCCAGTGCATGGCATTTGGCACAGCCGGATCCCAGCACTTTGACCCCCGCAGAGGTTTTGGCGGATTCCGCCTGCGCCATCTTATCAGGCGTAAGATTGGTTCCACAGCAGCAGCCTTTTTCCTCTTTCTTCTTGGTAAACAGTCCCATAATAAAGTACCTCCTTAAATTAAATCAGAATGAGTTGAAATGCATTAAACAAGTACCCAACTATTATAATTCCAACGGCGCAAATCCCAATGAACAGTGCCAGCAACTTGGGTTTGATTGCCTTGCGGAGCATGATGAGGGAAGGCAGGGATAGGGTTGTAACTGCCATCATAAAGGATAGGACCGTACCCAGCTGTGCCCCTTTGGAAAGCAGCGCCTCCGCAATGGGAATGGTGCCAAAAATGTCTGCATACATGGGAACGCCTACCAGGGTGGCAAGAACCACGCCAAAAGGATTGTCGCTTCCCAGCAAGGTTACAATCCAATTCTCCGGTATCCAGTTGTGGATCAGCGCACCTATGCCGACTCCGATCAAAATGTAGGGAAACACTTTTTTGAATGTGCCAAGCATCTGGTCTTTGGCGTAGGCCATGCGCTCCCTTTTGGTCAGCTCCGGAGATTCTATGTCCACATTCCCTGCCGAAAGCACAAAACTTT
Source organism: Acutalibacter sp. (assembly GCA_050946975.1). GTDB lineage: Bacteria > Bacillota > Clostridia > Oscillospirales > Acutalibacteraceae > Acutalibacter. The sequence continues at coordinate 2,212 of JBMNVU010000034.1, read as the reverse complement.
CCACGTACTTTTCCATGTGCATTTTCTCGAGGATAGTTCCGCCGATGACAGCGATGACAAGTCCCAGAACCACATAGGCAACCGCGACTTTCACCCCGAAAATACTGACCAGCAAAACAAGGCTTCCCAAGTCCACCATGGGGGACGAGATCAAAAAGGAGAATGTCACCCCCAGGGGAAGCCCCGCGCTTGTAAAACCGATGAACAGCGGGATGGAAGAGCAGGAACAAAAGGGCGTTACAGTTCCCAGCAGAGCAGAAATGATGTTCGCCCATATTCCATGAAATCGCCCTAAAATGCGTTTGCTCCGCTCAGGCGGAAAGTAACTTTGAATGTAGGAGATGATGAAAATCAGTACACAGAGCAGCACCGCGATTTTCAAAACATCATAGAGGAAAAATTGCACACTGCCGCCAATCCGCCCGTTGATATCCAAACCCAGTGCTGACAATCCCGTGCCAATCAACCCATTGAGCCATTTCATGCCAAGCACCTGGTCTTGGATGAAACTCCAAATACCCATACAAAAGCCTCGCTTTCCATCGTGGTTCTAATAGATCAAAATAATTTGATGTGTTTGTCCTAAGAAAACGCCATCCTTTTAAGATGGCGCTTTTATCCACACCGTGGGCAGGGGTTCTCTTGCTCCCTGTCGGGAGTGGTTATTTTTTGGAGCAGTTCCATGGCATGCTCTCGGCCAGAAGCGCTCAATCGATAATGGGTCCATTTGCCCTCCTGACGGCTGATGACTATGCCGGAATCGCAGAGAATTTTCATGTGGTAGGATAAGCCGGACTGAGTTAAGTCCAATGGTTCCTGCAAGACGCAGGCGCACTTCTCCCCGCTTCGCAGCTGCTCCAAAATAGCCAGTCGTTTTGGATCGCATAGAGCCTTAAACACTTTTGCCTGTTCCTGGTACTCGGTATCCATGGTCTCACCTCACATCAAATTATTTTGATGTGACCAGTATATGCTTGCGACATTGATTTGTCAACAACTGTTTTTCGATTTCCTTGAAAAACCACACTCTTTCCCAGAGGAGATCACCAAACAACCGGCAAGCGTAAAATCCTCGCCCGGTTCCCTGCCATTGCAAAAAGGATAAACTTGTTCACGGCATACGACAGCCATCGTTTCCGGACGCACTGTGCCGTTCCCTCTGCTGAAGCAGAAAAAACCTGGTTCGGTGGTGACTTCAGGGGATGGAATCACTTTCCGTTCCGAGGACAGGACATGGACTGGAGCGGCACCTATCGGGAGATCTGTCCAGAGGAATGTCGCCGGGGATGCCATGGATCATAACCAATGGGAGATGATTTACAGCTGCTGCAACAACGCAGAATGATCATTCCAATGTACTGCCATCCGCGGCACACGGCTCCTCAAACGCAACATCTTTGAGCTTGAGCAGCCTCGCAAGCCAGGACTCTTATTGGACTTCTATGGCGGTGGGAGCCCGGATGTGGTATAATACCCTCCATCAGGACTCCCGGCATAGCGAAAGCAGGGAGAGCTCCAACGCCATATGTACCGATACACGGAAGGGCGCGGGGAGCACACCTGTGTGTCGGCCAAGACCTAGGAGGGTCCGGAAACAAATGCCAAACCGGAGAAGCCCAGCGGAGAGCGGTGAAACTGCTGATCGGTGAGCACACCGGGTTCCTGCTGGCCAAGGATGCGAAACCATGAGAGGCGCTGCACACCGAAAAGAAGATGCACCGGTTCAAGATGAACTGGGTCATAAAAAATGGCAAGCCGCACCGTGACAACCCGCTGCCCCACATCGCCCCTTGTGTTTCGCCACACCTTCTACATCAACATGGCAACCACAAAAAAAGAAAAAGTGCCGAAAAGCCAGTACACTCATTGGCTTGCGGGCTTAGGAAGGAATCTGGAAGAGATGACAAAAATACTGTTTGTATGCCACGGCAGTATCTCGAAAAGTCCTGAAAAAGCCTGATACACCAATGGTTTTGCGGCTCGAAAAGGTGCTTACTACACCACGACTACACCATTTTTGAAAGAGCCTTGAATGACAATGGAACGAGGTCGGAGCCGAGAGGAGCAGCAGTCGCCTATAAGCGGAAAGTTCCTACTGCCTCTGATAAAAAGAACAAGGAGCAGCCTTTTTTCGAGGCTGCTCCTTGTTCTTTCTAGCGGTTTTGGGCCTTATAATTTTCACCCCAAGCCCGCATGGCATCCAAAATGGGAT
>JBMNVU010000033.1:0-21755 GCA_050946975.1 Acutalibacter sp. | reverse complement strand
TGATGAAAGCTGCAGAAATCAGAGAAATGACCGCTGACGAGCTGAACAGCAAACTCGCCGACCTGAAGGCTGAGCTTTTCAACCTGCGTTTCCAGCTCGCTATCAATCAGCTTGACAACCCCATGCGCATCTCGGCCGTGAAGAAGGACATCGCCCGGGTCAAGACCGTCATCCGGGAGAACGAGCTCCGCGCCGACAACGCCTAAGGGAAGGGAGGATTAACAAGTGAGCGAAGAAAGAAACATGAGAAAAACCGCGGTTGGCCGCGTCGTCAGCGACAAGATGGACAAGACCGTGGTGGTCGCTATTCAGGACAGCGTGAAGCACCCCATCTACAACAAGGTTATTAAGCGCACCGTGAAGCGCAAGGCTCATGACGAGAACAACGAGTGCCGCGTGGGCGACCGTGTTCGCATCATGGAGACCCGTCCCCTCTCCAAGGACAAGAGATGGCGTCTGGTGGAGATCATTGAGAAAGCCAAATAAATTTTTGGCAGAAGCACTTTTCCCAACGAAAATAACTTTATTTGGCTTTTAAGCAAAGGAGGAACGCACTGTGATTCAGCAGCAGTCTTACCTCAAAGTGGCCGACAACACCGGCGCCAAGGAGCTTATGTGCATCCGTGTGCTGGGCGGCACTGGCAGGAGGTATGCCAATATCGGCGACGTGGTGGTTGCTTCCGTTAAAAAAGCAGCACCCGGCGGCGTGGTCAAAAAAGGCGACGTTGTCAAGGCAGTTATCGTCCGGACATCTTCCGGCGTGCGCCGTGAGGACGGCACCTATATCCGTTTCGACGAGAATGCGGCCGTTATCATCCGCGATGACAAGAACCCCCGCGGAACCCGTATTTTTGGGCCTGTGGCCCGTGAGCTCAGAGACAAGGAGTACATGAAGATCCTGTCCCTGGCTCCCGAAGTTCTTTAATGGAGGTGCACTGAAATGAATAACAAGGTTCATGTGAAAACCGGTGACACCGTCGTAATCCTCAGCGGCAAAGACCGCGGCAAGAAGGGCAAGGTCATGCAGGTCAGCCCCAAAGAGGGCAAGGTCATCGTGGAGAACGCCAACTTTGTCCAGAAGCATGTGAAGCCCCGCAGAATGGGCGAGGCCGGCGGCATCATCAAGGCCGAAGGCGCCATCTATGCCTGCAAGGTGCAGGTGGTTTGCCCCCGCTGCGGCAAGCCCACCCGTGTCGGCCACAAGATCCTGAAGGACGGCACGAAAGAGCGCATTTGCAAAAAGTGCGGCGAGTCGCTGTGAGGGAGGATATAAAGCATGGCTAGAATGAAAGATTTCTATAAAGCAGAAGTGGCCCCCGCCCTGATGAAGAAGTTCGGCTACAAGAGCGTGATGCAGATCCCCAAGCTGGACAAAATCGTCATCAACGTGGGCGCCGGCGAGGCCAAGGACAATGCCAAGGCCATTGACAACATCAGCGGCGACCTGGCCAAGATCACCGGCCAGAAGCCCGTGGTGTGCAAGGCCAAGAAGAGCGTGGCTAACTTCAAGCTGCGTGAGGGCATGCCCATTGGCGTGAAGGTCACCCTTCGCGGGGACCGGATGTACGAGTTTTTGGACCGTCTGTTCAACGTGGCCCTGCCCCGTGTCCGTGACTTCCGGGGCATCAACCCCAATTCCTTTGATGGCCGTGGCAACTACAACATGGGTATCCGTGAGCAGCTGATCTTCCCCGAGATCGACTACGATAAGGTCGACAAGGTGCGGGGCATGGATATCTGCTTTGTCACCACCGCCAACACCGACGAAGAGGCTCGTGAGTTCTTGACTCTCATGGGCGCTCCGTTCACCAAATAAGGAGGGATTATTGTGGCCAAGACTTCGATGAAAGTAAAACAGAAGAGACCTCAGAAGTATTCCACCCGGGAATATAACCGCTGCAAGATCTGCGGCCGGCCGCATGCCTACCTTCGGAAATTCGGCATTTGCCGTATCTGCTTTAGGGAGCTTGCATATAAGGGCGAGATCCCCGGCGTGAAGAAGGCAAGCTGGTAAATCATCAAGGAGGTACGAAAACATGCAAGTTACTGATACCATTGCAGATTTGCTGACCCGCATCCGCAATGCCCAGGCTGCCCGCCACGACACCGTGGAGGTGCCCGCCTCCAACATGAAGAAGGCCATTTGCCAGATCCTGGTGGACGAGGGCTATGTGAAGGGTTTCAATGTGACAGAGGACGGCAAGCAGGGTATGATCACCATCACCCTGAAGTACGTGGGCAAGCAGCCCGTTATCAAGGGCCTGAAGCGGGTTTCCAAGCCCGGCCTGCGGATCTATTCCAACGCGCAGGATCTGCCCAAGGTCATGAAGGGCCTGGGCGTGGCCATCATCTCCACTTCCAAGGGGATCATGACCGACCGTGCTGCAAGAAAAGAAAACGTCGGCGGCGAAGTGCTGGCGTTCATTTGGTAAGAAAAGGGGGTGCGAGAGCATGTCGAGAATTGGAAGAAAACCCATCAATATTCCCGCTGGCGTTGAGGTAAAAGTCAACGGCAACGAAGTGACGGTGAAGGGGCCCAAGGGCACCCTGGACCAGACCTTTAACCCCAAGATGGCCATTGCCGTGGAGGGCAGCGAAATTCTGGTCACCCGTCCTGACGACGAAAAGGAGTCCCGTTCGCTCCATGGCCTGACCCGCACGCTCATCCACAATATGGTGGTTGGCGTGACCGAGGGCTACTCCAAGACCCTGGAGGTTCAGGGTGTGGGCTATCGTGTGCAGAAGCAGGGCAGCAACCTGGTGATGAACCTGGGTTACTCCCATCAGGTGATTGTGCCCGAGACCGAGGACATCAAGATTGACGCTCCCAACGCCAACACCATCGTCATCTCCGGCATTGACAAGCAGAAGGTCGGCCAGTTTGCCGCCGAAGTCCGCGAGAAGCGGCCTCCGGAGCCCTACAAGGGCAAGGGCATCCGCTATGCCGGCGAGTTTGTCCGCCGCAAGGAAGGCAAGGCCGGCAAGGGCTCTAAGTAAAGGTAGAAGGAGTGAGAAAAAATGGTCAATAAGGCAGATACAAACAAGGCCCGTCTTCGCCGCCACAAGCGCGTGCGCGGCAAGATCAGCGGCACCGCAGAGCGGCCCCGCCTGAACGTGTTCCGCTCCAGCGCCAACATCTACGCCCAGATCATCGACGACACCACGGGGCACACCCTGTGCGCTGCGTCCACTCTGGACAAGAGCTTTAACGGCAATGGCGGCAACAAGGCCGCCGCCCGCGAGGTTGGCAAGATGATCGCCCAGAAGGCAGCAGAAAAGGGAATTTCCAATGTGGTCTTCGACCGCGGCGGTTATATCTTCCACGGCCGCGTCAAAGAGCTGGCCGAAGGCGCCCGTGAGGGCGGCCTCAACTTCTAAGCAAGGAGGAAAAGATTTTGGCTAGAAATATTGACGCTTCTACGCTGGACCTGCAGGAGCGGGTTGTGGCGATTAACCGTGTTAGCAAGACTGTCAAGGGCGGCCGCGTGATGAAGTTCTCCGCGCTGGTCGTTGTGGGCAACGGCGACGGCATTGTGGGCTTTGGCATTGGCAAGGCCGCTGAGGTGCCGGACGCCATCCGCAAGGGCATCGAGGATGCCAAGAAGCATCTGACCACCATCGCCCTGCGGGGCACCACCATCCCCCACGACATTGTGGGCGAGTTTGGCGCCGGCCGCGTCATCCTGAAGCCCGCCGCCCCCGGTACCGGTGTTATCGCCGGCGGCCCGGTGCGTGCCGTGGTGGAGTGCGCTGGCATCCGGGATATCCGCGCCAAGGCACTGCGTTCCAACAACCCCTGCAACGTGGTCCGCGCCACCCTGGCCGGCCTGACCCAGCTTCGCACCGCTGAAGAAGTGGCCGCCCTGCGTGGGAAGACCGCCAAAGAGATCCTGTAAGGGAGGGCCAGAGCATGAAAATCACTTTGAAGAAAAGCCTGATCGGTTCGAAGAAGGACCAGATCGCTACAGCCGCCTCCCTGGGCCTGAAAAAGGTGGGCGACGTGACCGAGCAGCCCGACAACGCCCAGACTCAGGGCAAGCTGAAGAAAATCGGCCATCTGATCCAGGTAGAGAAGTAATCTTTTAAGGAGGTGCGTGACAATGAAGCTCAACCAGCTTACAGCTACGCCCGGCGCCACCAAAGAGCGCAAGCGTATTGGCAGAGGGTATGGCGCCGGCACCGGCAAGACCGCCGGTAAGGGCCACAAGGGCCAGAAGGCCCGTGCAGGCCACGGCATGCGTCCCGGCTTTGAAGGCGGCCAGATGCCTATGCAGCGCCGGATGCCCAAGCGCGGGTTCAACAATATCTTCGCTAAGGAGATCGTCGCTGTGAACGTGGGGTCTCTCAACAAGTTTGAGGACGGCGCCACTGTGGATGCCGCTGCTCTGACTGAGGCCGGCATTGTGAAGAAGGCCTGCGACGGCGTGAAGATTCTGTCCAACGGCAAGCTCGAAAAGAAGCTCACCGTGAAGGCCAATGCCTTCTCCGCGGCTGCCAAGGAGAAGATCGAAGCCGCTGGCGGGAAGGCCGAGGTGATCTAAGTGTTCAACACGATCCGGAACGCATGGCGGATCCCCGACTTGCGGAAGAAGCTGTTGTATACACTTCTGATCATCATCGTATTCCGTTTTGGTTCTGTGATTCCTGCGCCGTTTCTGGATGTCTCCGCCCTGTCTGAACTGATGGCGGAAGCCGGTCAGAATTCGGCCTTGGGATATATCAACATGCTGACAGGTGGTGCGTTCTCTTACGCTTCCCTGTTCGCCATGGGCATCACGCCCTACATCAACAGCTCCATTATCATGCAGCTGTTGACCATCGCCATCCCGCCTCTGGAGGCACTTTCCAAAGAGGGTGAGGAGGGCCGCAAGAAGATCGCCACCATCACCCGGTATGTCACCGTGATCCTGGGCCTGATCCAGGGTGTGGCTTACTACTTCTACCTGCGCAGCTCCGGCATTGTGGAGTACACCACCGGGTTTGCCGGTGTGTTCGTGGCCTGCGTCATCGTGCTGACCTTCACGGCCGGCACCGCCCTGATCATGTGGATGGGCGAGCAGATCAACGACAAGGGTGTGGGCAACGGCATTTCCATCATCCTGTTTGCCGGTATCGTCGCCCGGCTGCCGGTTACGTTCGGCACCGTGTGGCAGTACATGCAGCTGGGTATGCAGAGCTCTTCCACCGCAGGCCAGTACCTGATTCTGGCTCCCCTGTTCGTCGTGCTGTTCCTGGTGGTCATCTGGGTCATCGTCTTCATGAATGAGGCCGAGCGCCGGATCCCCGTGCAGTACGCCAAAAAGGTGGTGGGCCGCAAGATGTACGGCGGCCAGAGCACTTTCCTGCCCATTAAGGTTGCCATGAGCGGCGTTATGCCCGTCATCTTTGCCAGTGCCATTTTGTCCATCCCCCAGTTCATCCAGTTCTTCTGGAATCCCTCTGAGGGCTTCGGCCGCGCCGTGTTGGACGCTTTCTCCACCAGCGGCTGGCTGTATGTGGTGCTGTACTTCTTCCTCATTTTGGTGTTCGCCTATTTCTATATGTCCATCCAGTATAATCCGCTGGAGATGGCCAATAATCTCCGCCAGTCCAATGGGACCATCCCGGGCATCCGTCCCGGCAAGCCCACGGCGGACTTCATTGCGAAGATCCTCTCCAAAGTCACCTTGATCGGGGCGCTGTTCCTGGCGTTCGTGGCCCTGATCCCCATCATTTACACCAATGTTACCGGCATGTATGGCCTGTCCTTGGGCGGCACCTCCGTGATCATTATCGTGGGCGTTGCACTGGATACCGTCAAGCAGCTGGAATCTCAGATGATGATGCGTCATTACAAAGGATTTTTGGATTAAGTAATAACGGAGGATGAAGGTTATGAAGCTGATTTTGTTAGGCGCTCCCGGTGCCGGCAAAGGCACCCAGGCAGAGAAGATCTGCCAGAAAAACAACATCCCCACCATCTCTACGGGGAACATTCTCCGCGAAGCGCTCAAGAGCGGCACAGAGATGGGTCTGAAAGCCAAGACCTATATGGAGAGCGGTCAGCTGGTGCCCGATGAGATTCTCATCGGCATCATCCAGGACCGCCTGGCCCAGGAGGACTGCAAGAACGGGTTCATCCTGGACGGCTTCCCCAGAACCATCCCCCAGGCCGAGGCTCTGGATAAAATGGGTGTGGAAATCGACGCTGTCCTCGATATCGAGGTGGCGGACGAGGACATCATCACCCGCATGTCCGGACGCCGTGTCTGCGAAAGCTGCGGATCCTCCTACCACACGCTGTACAAACAGCCCAAGGTGGAAGGCAAGTGTGACATCTGCGGCGGCACCCTCGTTCAGCGCAAGGACGACCACCCGGATACCGTGAAGGAGCGGCTGGATGTGTACCACACCCAGACCGAGCCTCTGAAAGAGTACTACAGCAAGCAGGGCAAGCTGCTTGTGGTCCATGGCCAGGAAAAGGTGGAGGACACCACCCGCCTGGTGATGGAAGCCCTGGAGGATCTGACATGATCGTGCTCAAAACGAGCCGAGAGCTTTCCGTCATGCGGAAAGCCGGGAAGATCTCCCAAAAGGCACTGAAGCTTGCAGGCGAGGCGGTGGAACCGGGTGTGTCCACCTGGGAGATCGACAAGATCGTCCGCCAGTATATTGAAAGCGAAGGGGCAACCCCCAGTTTTCTGAACTACAGCGGATATCCCGCCAGCGCCTGTATTTCGGTAAACAACGTGGTCATCCACGGCATACCCTCCAAAAGCATCCTCTTAAAGCACGGTGACATCGTCAGCATTGATATTGGCGCCTGCTTTGAAGGGTATCACGGCGACAATGCGTGGACCTTCCCCTGCGGAGAGATCTCCCAGGAGGCACAGGCGCTTTTGGACGCCACGGAGCGCAGCCTGTTTTTGGGCATTGAGCAGGCCCGTCCCGGCAACCGCTTAGGCGACATTGGCCATGCGGTGCAAGCGTATGTCGAAGCTCGCGGTTACTCGGTGGTACGAGAATTTGTCGGCCACGGAGTAGGTGCGAAGCTCCATGAAGACCCCAGCGTTCCCAATTACGGCACGCCCGGCAGGGGCGTGCGGCTGATGCCCGGCATGGTCATCGCCATTGAGCCCATGGTGAACATGGGCCAGCCCGGGGTGAAGATCCTGGACGACGGCTGGACCACCGTGACCAAAGACCACAGTCTCTCCGCCCACTTTGAACACACCGTGGCAATCACCCCGGACGGGCCGGTCCTTCTGACCGCCCTGGACTGAGGCAGCTATGGAGTGGGTGCGGGGCCGGGTGGCAAGGTCACTTGCCGGCCATGATAAAGACACTTTCCTCGTAGTGATCGAGGCCGCCCCGCCCTATGGGGTGGTGGCGGACGGAAAGCGCCGGCCCTTGGAGCGGCCCAAGCGGAAGAAACTCTTCCACCTGGCGCCCACGGGCACGGTCCTTCCGGAAGAGGCCATGAAAACCAATCGAAGCATACGCGCTGCCCTGAGAGCCTTTCAAAAGGGCCAGGCAGAGTGAAGTACGGAGGTTTTTTGTATGTCAAAGCAGGACGTAATTGAAGTGCAGGGCGTCGTGAAGGAAGCGCTGCCGAATGCCACATTCCAGGTAGAGCTTCCCAACGGGCACACGGTGCTGGCCCACATCTCCGGCAAGCTGCGGATGAATTTCATCCGGATCCTGCCCGGGGACAAGGTCACCATGGAAATGTCACCCTATGACTTGACCAAGGGCCGGATCACCTGGCGCTCGAAGTAATCTTTTTTGAACAAACCCACAGAACACTGACGATCCCACTGAAAAGGAGGGCACACCATGAAAGTCAGACCTTCTGTTAAGAAAATGTGCGAGAAATGCAAGATCATCAAGCGTAAGGGCAAGGTCATGGTCATCTGTGACAACCCCAAGCATAAGCAGCGTCAGGGCTAAGAGCCGGCGCAATACTATGGAGGTGTAAGAATGGCTCGTATTTCTGGTATCGATTTACCCAGGGACAAGCGGATCGAAATCGCCCTTACCTATATCTACGGCATCGGCCGCAAGACGGCGACCAACATCTGCGCGGCCACCGGCGTCAACCCCGACATCCGTGTCCGGGATCTTTCCGAAGATGATACAGCGAAGCTGAGAGACTATATTGACAAGAACTGCCATGTGGAGGGCGACCTCCGCCGGGACGTTGCCTTCGATATCAAGCGTCTGATCGAGATCGGCTGCTATCGTGGCGTGCGCCATCGCAAGGGCCTGCCGGTCCGTGGCCAGCGCACTAAGACCAACGCCCGTACTCGTAAGGGTCCCCGCAAGACCATGGCCAACAAGAAGAAGTAAGGAGGGATTACAATGGCAGCACAAAAGGGCACTAAGGGCGCTGTGCGCCGCCGCCGCGAGCGCAAGAACATTGAGCGCGGCGCCGCCCATATTCAGTCCACGTTTAACAACACCATCGTCACCATCACCGATACCCAGGGCAACGCTGTTTCCTGGGCAAGCTCTGGTGAGCTGGGCTTCAGAGGCTCCCGGAAATCCACTCCCTTTGCCGCGCAGACGGCCGCTGAGACCGCTGCAAAGCTGGCCATGGAGCACGGCATGAAGTCTGTGGAAGTTTACGTCAAGGGCCCGGGCGCTGGCCGTGAGGCCGCCATCCGTGCTCTGCAGGCCGCCGGCCTGGACGTGAGCATGATCAAGGACGTCACTCCCATCCCCCACAACGGCTGCCGCCCGCCCAAGCGCCGCCGTGTCTAACCCAGAAAGGAGAACAAAGCTATGGCTAAGAATATGCAGCCCATCGCAAAGCGCTGCCACGCGCTGGGGATTTCTCCTGCCGTGATGGGATACGCCAAGAAGACCACCAACCGCAACCCCGGCAGCCAGATGAGAAGAAAGAAGGGCGAGTATGCCCTGCAGCTGCAGGAGAAGCAGAAGGTTAAGTTCGTTTACGGCATCCTGGAGAAGCAGTTCCGCGCTTACTATGAGAAGGCCACCCGCATGGAAGGCCGTCCCGGCGAGAACCTGCTGATCCTGGTGGAGCGCCGTCTGGACAACGTGGTTTACCGCCTGGGCTTCGCCACCACCCGTCGCGACGCCCGTCAGCTGGTGACCCACGGCCACTTCACCGTCAACGGCCAGAAGGTGGATATCCCCTCCTATCTGGTGAAGCCCGGCGACGTCATCGAGGTCAAGGCTTCCAGCCGTTCCTCCGTGAAGTTTTCCAAGCTCACTGGCGAGGACGCTCCCCTGGTGACCGTTCCCCAGTGGCTGGAGCGGGATAAGAACGCCCTGAAGGGCACTGTGGTCCAAATGCCCGTCCGCGAGGATATTGACCTGCCTGTGGAAGAGCACCTCATCGTGGAGTTGTACTCCAAGTAATGCGGGCTTCCCAAACAGCAGGCACCGTCGAGTTTATTGCACTGTGTAAAAGGAGGATCGCGGATGATTGAGATAGAAAGACCCAAGATCGAAATTGCGGAAATTTCCGAGAACGGCACGTATGGAAAGTTCGTGGTGGAACCCCTGGAGCGGGGCTTCGGCACCACCCTGGGCAATGGCCTGCGGCGAGTGCTGCTGTCCAGCCTGCCCGGAGTGGCTGTCAAGTCCATTAAGATCGACGGCGTTCTTCACGAGTTTTCCACAATTCCCGGGGTGAAAGAGGACGTCACCGAGATTGTGCTGAACATTAAGGGCCTGGTGGCCAAGCTGCACTGCGACGGCCCCAAGACCGTAGAGATCTCTGCGGAGGGCCCCTGCGAGGTGACCGCCGAGTCCATCAAGAGCGACAGCGAGGTGGAGATTTTAAATCCCCAGCTGCACATTGCCACCCTGGGCGAAGGGGCCCGGCTCTTCATGGAGCTGACCCTGGACAAGGGAAGGGGTTATGTCTCTAACGAGCGCAACAAGCAGAATATGCCGGAAGGCGTGATCGGAGAGATTGCGGTCGATTCTATTTACACACCTGTGCTGAAGGTCAATTTCAATGTGGAGAGCACCCGTGTGGGGCAGCGCATTGACTTTGATAAGCTGACCTTGGAGGTGTGGACCAACGGCGTGATCAACGCCCAAGAGGCCGTGTCCCTGGCGGCAAAGGTCCTCACCGACCACCTAAATCTGTTCGTGGACCTGTCCGACAAGGGCAAGAGCACGGAGATCATGGTGGAGAAGGATGAAGGCGGCGAGGAGAAGGTGCTGGAGATGACCATCGAAGAGCTGGATCTCTCTGTGCGCTCTTTCAACTGCCTCAAGCGAGCCGGGATCAACACGGTAAAGGACCTGATCAACCGTTCGGAAGAGGACATGATGAAGGTTCGGAACCTGGGCCGCAAGTCGCTGGAAGAGGTCATTTGGAAGCTGAGCTCCCTGGGCCTCACGCTTCGCAAGGACGAGGAATAAAGCCAACCTACTTTTGAAATGATAGGAGTGAATATCCATGCCGGGTACGAGAAAGCTGGGTAGAGATACCGCTCACCGCACCGCGATGCTGCGGGGCCTGGTGACGTTCTTCCTGGAGAACGGCAAGATCGAGACCACCGTGACCCGCGCCAAGGAAGTGCGCGCCATGGCGGAGAAGATGATCACCATTGCCAAGCAGGATAACCTGCAGAGCAAGCGCCTGGTGATGAGCTTTGTCACCAAGGAGGCTGTTGTGAACAAGCTGTTCACCGAGATTGCCCCCAAGTATGCCGACCGCAACGGCGGCTACACCCGCATCACCAAGCTTGGGCCCCGCCGCGGCGACGCCGCAGAGATGGCCATCCTGGAGCTGGTCTGATGAACATGATGGAGGTGCGCTGAGGCGTGCCTCCTTTTGTTTTCCCAAAAAAGAAGAGGCTGCCCCGGCGGCCTCTTTTTGTTTTCCCGGGAAATCCCCAAAAAAAAGAAGGAGGGAACTTCCCTCCTTCTTTTTTTGGCGAAACGGGGCAGGCTTACTGCTCCCAGTACATCTTGGTCTTTGTGTTCACGTCTCCGAACTCCAGGGTAAGCGTCACCGGAGCAGGGGCGCTGCCAGCCAAACCGCCCAGCTCCGGAACGGTCAGATCGCTGGTCACCGTCAGCTTGTCTCCGCTGAACTCCAGAATCAGCCGAAGCCCCGTGGCCATCCGAGTGTTGCGGATCTCCAGCTCCAGCTTGTTGTGGGCACGCCAGCGGCCGTTGCAGCCAAAGACCACCCCGTTTACGTCGGTGGTTACAAAATGGCCGGTCATGCCCAGGGCAAGTTCCTGGACGCCGGTGTCCTGGTGGAACAGCAGCCGGGTGTCGTCACCGTCAAAGTGGAACTCCAGCTTTTCCAGCCGGTCCCCCTGGGGCACAAAGTGACCGGCTCCCGCCACAAAGTCCACCAGCCCGGGCAGGGGCTGATCCGGCAGGTATATCGCCCCATTCAGGGAGCTCTCCCCACCGGGATTGCGCATGCCCAGCATGGGGGGAACCTCTAGCCGGGCCAGGCGCTTCTGCAGCCGGTGGAAGGTGTGACTGTCCTCGGGCAGGGGCTTGTCGGAAAAGGCCGGAAGCAGGGTGTCCCACACCGCGTTGAGCACCGCCTGCAGCCGCATGGATGCAGACTGCATCACCACCACCGCGTCCTGGTGGGTGAAGACCACGCCGTACTGGCCAAAAGCGCCGTCCCCCCGGAAGATCCCGGGCTTGTCGCACATCCAGAACTGGAACCCGTAGCCCGCGTGCCAGTCGGGGTCTCCGGCCCAGTATCCCACATCCGGGTTGTCGATCTCCTTGGTGGTGGCCAGGTCGAACCAGCCTTCGTTCAGCAGCTGATTGCCTTCCCAGCTGCCCCGGTTGGCCACAAACTGCACAAACCGGGCCATAGCGTCCAGCGTCAGGTACATGCCGGCGCCGCCCATCTCCGTGCCGTCGGGCAGAGCGTGGCAGCGAACTACCCCCATGCCCAGAGGCTCAAAAAGCCGGGGCTTCAGGAACTGGGTCAAAGTCAAGCCGGTCTTCCTGGTGAGGATGGCCGACAGCAGGTTGGTTCCGGCGGTGTTGTACAGGAAGTGGGTGCCGGGCTCATAGACAAAGTCGTTTTTCAGGAACAGGGTGATCCAGTCCTTGGGACTGTTGGCCCATTCGATCTCCTGGGCGTGGCCGCAGCCCATCATCAGCAGGTGCCGGACACAGCACTTTTTCAGGTTTTCGCTGGGGGCTTCCGGCAGCTTGTCCGGGAAAATGTCGCAGAGCTTGTCATCCAGGGAGAGGATGCCCTCCTGCACCGCAAAGCCGATGGCGGTGGAGGTCAGGCTCTTGGAAAAGGAGAACATGATGTGGGGCGTCTGAGGGTTGTAGGGTTTCCAGAAGCCTTGGGCGTAGACTTTGCCGTGACGCAGAAGCATGAGCCCGTGCATGTCAATGCCATAGCGGTAGAGTTCGTCGATCAAATCCAGCACGGCCTGAGAGGGCACACCCACGCTTTCCGGGGTGACGTGTTGAAATTCCATAGGGATCCTTCCTTCCAAAAGAGAGTTTAAAATGAGTGTAGCACAGTTTATTTCCCAATGCAATGTAGAATACTAGAGATGATTCCAACAATCATTCCATAGGGAGGACAGTGCAATGGTAAAGATCCAGAAGGTGTACGGCTGTGAAATCCTGGATTCCCGGGGCAACCCCACGGTGAGCGCTACGGTCCAGCTGAGCGACGGCAGCATGGGCACGGCGGCAGCGCCCTCGGGGGCGTCCACAGGAAAGTTTGAGGCGGTGGAGCTGCGGGACGGGGACCAGCGGCGCTACGGAGGCAAGGGGGTGCTGAAGGCCGTCCGCAACGTGACGGAGATCATCTCCCCGGCCCTGGAGAAGGTCCCCAGTCTGACCGTCCGGGAGATTGACCAGGTGCTGTGCAAGCTGGACGGCACCCCCAACAAGGCCCATCTGGGTGCCAACGCCACTTTGGCGGTGTCCATGGCAGCGGCACGGGCCATCGCCGCCCACTACCGGATGCCCCTGTTCCGGTTCCTGGGCGGGGCCAACGCCTACCAGCTGCCCCGGCCCATGATGAACATTTTAAACGGCGGCGCCCATGCCGGGAACAACATCGACATCCAGGAGTTTATGATCATCCCCGTGGGGGCGGAGTCCTTCCGGGAGGGCCTGCGCTGGTGCGCGGAGATCACCCACACCCTGGGCTCCCAGCTGAAAGCCCGGGGCCTCTCCACAGGAGTGGGGGACGAGGGCGGATTTGCCCCGGACCTGGAGAGCGACGAGGCCGCCATTGAGGCAGTGCTGGAGGCCATTGACAAGGCGGGTTACAGCGGCAAGGTAAAGCTGGCCCTGGACGCGGCAGGCAGCGAGTGGGTCCAGGGGAACCGGTACCGCCTGCCCAAGCGGGGCAAGGAGTTTTCCACCGAGGATATGATCGAGTATTGGGAGAATTTGGTGGAGAAGTATCCCATCCTGTCCATTGAGGACCCCCTGGGGGAGGAGGATTGGCAGGGCTGGGCCCAGCTGACCCAGCGTCTGGGGGACAAGGTCCAGCTGGTGGGGGACGACCTGTTTGTCACCAACGTGGAGCGTCTGCAGCAGGGCATGGATGAGGGCGCCGGCAACGCCATTCTGATCAAGCCCAACCAGATCGGCACCCTGACGGAGACCATGGACTGCATTGAGCTGGCCAAGCGGGGAGGCTATCGCACGGTGATCTCCCACCGGTCCGGTGAGACGGAGGATACCTTCATCGCAGACCTGGCGGTGGCTACAAACGCGGGGCAGATCAAGACCGGCGCCCCTTGCCGGACGGAGCGGGTGGCCAAGTACAACCGGCTGCTGCGGATTGAAGAGTGTTGACAACCGGGAAAAACCAGGGTAAGATGAAGAAAAACCGGAAAGGATGATCCCCATGACCCCCTATGAACGCCTGAAATCCTGCGTGAAAGCCATTCGGGAGAAGACCGATTTTGTCCCCAGCACAGCTCTGGTGCTGGGGTCCGGCCTGGGGGGATTTGGGGAGAAGATCCGCCTGGAAACTGTGGTGGATTACCACGAGATCCCCGGGTTCCCCGTGTCCACCGTGCCGGGGCATCAGGGGCGGTTCCTCTTTGGCTATGTGGGGGAGGAGCCGGTGGTGGTGATGCAGGGCCGCGTCCACTACTATGAGGGCTACCCCATGGAGGACGTGGTGCTGCCCATCCGAGTGATGGGCCTCCTGGGGGCCAAGCGTCTGGTGCTGACCAACGCTGCCGGGGGCATCGGCCCGGACCTGGAGCCCGGGGACCTGATGCTGCTGACGGATCAGATTTCCAGCTTTGTGCCCTCGCCGCTGTTGGGACAAAACGTGGAGGAGCTGGGGCCTCGGTTCCCGGACATGACCGAGATCTATTCTCCCCGGCTGCGGGAGAAGGCTCTGGCCGCCGCCGGGAAGCTGGGCTTCCCCTTAAAGCAGGGGGTGTACCTCCAGGCCACCGGCCCCCAGTATGAGTCCCCGGCGGAGATCCGCATGTTCCGGACTCTGGGTGCCAACGCCGTGGGCATGAGCACTGCCTGTGAGGCCATTGCAGCCCGGCATATGGGGCTGGAGATCTGCGGCATCAGCTGCGTCACCAACCTGGCCGCCGGGCTGGGCGGAGCGCCCCTGTCCCACCAGGAGGTCCAACAGACCGCAGACCGAGTGGCCCAGCGGTTCCAAGCCCTGGTGTGGGAGCTGATCTCCACCCTGGGGGAGGAGCGGTGACCCTGGATTGGGAAAAACCCGAAAGCAAAAAGGCTGTGGCGAAAAGCCACAGCCTTTTTTCGTGCTTCCCCAGCCGCTGCCGGAGAAAGCGGATAAGCAGCCTAAAAACGTACCCTGCAGGGAGATCCCAGAGACTCCCAGACATAGGTCCGCAGACCCCGGCCAGTTGAAGCGGAATCAGCGCAACCGAAAGTTGCATCCTGCCTAAAACGGGGATTTACGGCTCAAAGTAGAAGGAGAACACCTTCTCGCCGCCGTTCAAGAACACCTCGCAGGTGTGGGTGTCCGGAAGGATCTTTACGTCCTTGACAGCGCTGGCGGGGCACTCAAAGAGGATGTTCTCCCCGTCGGTGACCTTGCACAGCCACTGACCCAGTTCCACATGGGGATCCTTTTCCACCAGCAGAGAGGCGGCCTCCTCCACCGGGAAGAAGCACAGGTTCCCCTTCTCGTTGAGGGAGATCTCCATGGGGATGGTCAGGCAGCCGCAGCGGATTTCATCCTCCGCCTGGGGGCGGTCCCAGGGAGCCATCCAGCCGATGACGATCCGGCGGCCTTTGGGATCCACAAAGCTCTGGGGAGCGTAGTAGTTGGGGCCCAGCTCCGGCTTCTGGATGCTCTCCCCGGTGAAATGCTCTCCGTCAAACTGGCCCACCACATAGGAGACTGTCTGGGGCTTGTCCATCCGGGAGAAGCACAGCACCCACTTGTCGCCCAGGGGGAACAGATCGGGGCACTCCAGCACGGGGCCCATCTCCCGGGTCTCAAAAATGGGGCCCATGTAATCCCAGTGGAACAGATCTTCGGACCGGTACAGGTACACCGCGCCGAAGCCGTCCTTGCCGGCGCCCAGCACCATGCGGTAGGAGCCGTCCTTCCACTGGAAGACCTTGGGATCCCGGAAATCCTTGCTCTCGGGATCCAGAGGGCTCTCCTTGATGACGGGGTTGCCCTCATACTTTACAAAGTGCTCGCCGTCGTCGGTCCAGGCGATGCACTGGGTCTGGGCCAGCTTCTTGTCCACGGCAGTGTAGAAAAAGTAGAGCCGTCCGTCCTTTTCCACAGCGGAACCGGAAAAACAGCCGAAGCCATCCTCATAGGGCTGGTCCGGGTAGAAGGCGATGGGCAGCTCCTCCCAATGGATCAGGTCGTCGCTGACAGCGTGACCCCAGTGCATCACATCCCACTTGGGGGCCTTGGGATTGTGCTGGAAGAAGGCGTGGTATTTCCCCTTGAAGTAGCAGAGACCGTTGGGATCGTTGATCCAACCCTTGTTGGCCTCCACATGAAGGTTCAGTTTCGGAAGCATACTGACACTCCTTTGCAAAAAAAGATGGACCGGATGCCCGGTCAGATCACCTTCATAATACACCAACAGAGGTCACTTTACAAGAGCCAAAGCCTTCCTTCCAAGACCCGGCCCTCGGATTTGTCATGTATCACAAGGATTGGGGAGATTCCCCCTGTTTTTCCAAAAAAAAAGCTTCAGCGCAGGCCTCCTGTTATTGGCCCCAGCCCTTCGCAGTGGACGGCTCTCCTTTCAAAGGAAATCTGGGACTTGCGCCTTGACTTTCAACATGTTCCCAGTTAGGCTGATAAGAAAAAGGCAGGGGCCTCTGGCCCCTGCCAAAAAGAATCTGCTGGAATGTCCCGTGCCCCGGGGTCAGCCCTTGGGGGCGGCGGAGCATAAGCGGATGATATCCTCCCCAGGCTGGACTGGACCGGTCTTGAGGATTTCCAACTCCCAGCCCTCGCTGCAGTTGCAAAACACAAAGGGAGTGGCCATGGTGCAGTGATGCGCCTCCATCACCTGGGGGTCAAAGGAGAGCAGGGGATCCCCCCGGCGCACCTGGTTGCCCATCTGGACCAGCAGGTGAAAGCCCTCGCCGTTCAGCTTGTTGGTGTCCATTCCCACATGAATGAGGAACTTGACGCCTTGTGGGGTGGAAAATCCCAGAGCGTGACCGGTGGAGAGGCAGAACTCCACGGTGCAGTCGCAGGGGGCGAAGACCTGGG
This sequence comes from Acutalibacter sp., assembly GCA_050946975.1. Classification (GTDB taxonomy): domain Bacteria; phylum Bacillota; class Clostridia; order Oscillospirales; family Acutalibacteraceae; genus Acutalibacter. Next base: position 5,074 of record JBMNVU010000033.1, on the reverse strand, counting down.
TCCCCTGGGGCTGGATGACCACACCGGGGCCCAGGATTCCCTGGGAGAAGGTGGGGTCCGGGCACTGAGAGACGGGGGCCACAATACCTGCCATGGGGCAGCCGAACAGAATCTCCTGAGCTGGGGAACCTGCAGCCATAAGCGCACTCCTTTCCAAACATGTTAAAATCTTCCGGATAAGGGGACAGATTTTAGAGAAAAAAACTACCTGCATTTCTCCTTATTGTAATGGAAGCGGGAAGGTTGTGTCAAGGGATTCCGACTATTTTACCACAAAAGCCGGAATTTTGTCGGGATGTAAGAAACCGGAAACCAGCGGCGTCTAATGGGCAAAGAGAAAGGAAGTGAGCGCAGTGGACAGGGAAGAGCTAGCCCGGGTAAAGCGAGCCATGCGGGGAAACCCCACCGCCTTTGGGGAGCTGATCCAACGGGAACAGGAATATCTTTACCGGATGGCGTACTTGTATACCCATCAGGAGGCCGATGCTTTGGACGTGGTCCAGGAGAGCATCCTCAAGGCGTACAAGAGTGTAAAGACCCTGCGGGACCCGGAATATTTCCGGACCTGGCTGACCCGGATCGTCATCAATACGGCCCAGGATCTTTTGCGCCACCGCCGGGAGGAATTCCCCCTGGAGGAGGGGGCCCAGCTGCCCGCGCAGGAGGCTCTTACCCCGGAGGAGCGGATGGACCTGTACCAGGCTCTGGAGCAGCTGCCGGAGAAGTACCGGGACGTGGTGAAGCTGAAATATTTGGACGGCTGCACCATCCGGGAGATCAGCGATGCCACGGGCATGCCCCAAGGCACCGTCAGTGTGTACCTGCGGCGGGCGGTGAGCCGGCTGCGCGACCAGTTAAAGGAGGAACCCCTATGCGAGAAACCGTGACCGAGACCAACATCCCCATCCCCGCCGCCCTGGATAGCCGGGTGCAGGAGTCCCTGCGCCAGGTGCGCCGGATCCATCGGGGCAGGGTGCTCCGCCGGGCCGGAGGGACCCTGAGCAGCCTGGTGGTGATCTGCGGGGTGTTTGTCACCCTGGCAGCGGTGAACCCCGCCCTGGCCAGTCAGGTGCCCCTGGTTGGCCGTTGGCTGGGCACCCTGTTCTACGACGCCAATTATGAAAGCAAAACGGGCACGCCCGGGGCCTTCCTGGAGACCTACGACGTGCTGGAAGAGGTGGACACCGCCGCCCAAAGCGGTGATTGGACCGTCACCGTGCTGGAGGGCTATTCCGATGGCAGCACGGTGCAGCTGTCCCTTGGACTCACCGGCCCCCAGGAGGAGCTGGACAGCTTCTCTGGGGTGGACGTGGGCAGCTACGGCCTGGACGGCGGGGCAGTGGTGACCGTCAACGGGGAACAGGCCACGGTGGACGGGGTCAACCCCTTCTATGAGCGGGAGGGCCAGTGGACCACCACCATGACCGTGGACGTCCCCGAAAGCCAGCGGAGCGCCGATACCCTGGCGCTGGAGGTCACCCTCCAAAACCTCACCGGCCGGGTGGAGAGCCAGGAAGCCCAGGCCGCTGCGGATCAATATCAAAGAGCCCGGCTGGAGTGGGAGGCCAACGAGGAGACCGCCGGCACCCCCTATCCAGAGGAGGCGCCCTCCACCACGGTCAGCCAGCCCATAGAGGGCAGCTTTGCCGCCAGTTTCTCCCTGACGGTGGACCGGGAGCACAGCTTCTCCTTTGCGGCGGACGCTGAGAGCAACGGAGCTAAGGTGCTGGCAGTCTCCGGAACCCCAGCCCAGACGGTGATCACCGTGGAGAAGCCCTTCTGGGGGCTGCTGGACAGTGTGCTGGAGACGGAGATCCCCACCCAGGGCATCCCCTGCCTGGAACTGGGAGACGGAACCCAGCTCTGGCTGGATCTGGACCGCAGTCAGGACTTGGGGGGCTACGACAACACCCTCCAGGAGACCCAGCAAGCGGACATCTACTTTGACGGCCTGCCCCAGGGCACCACCCAGGTGACGCTGGTGTTCTACCAGTCCGGCCAAGGGCAGGAGAGCCCTGCCCTGGCGGAGTTTTCGATCGACCTGGCCGCTCAGACGGTCACTCCGTGAGCCTTTCCCGCCGGTGGTTTTGAAAATGCCCCACCCCTGGAAAAGACCGGAAGCCATATAGATGTCACCCAAACTTGGAAGGGGCCGTTGCAAGTACAGCGGCCCTTTTCCTCGTCCAGCGCCGCCCCTGATTTTTTGGCCGGTCCAAACGGCTTCTCCTTTGAGGCTCAGCTCTGCCGCAGCAGGCGCAGACACTCCTCCAGCAGGGGAGAGGAGAGTTTCTGCCGGTGGAGGGCGCAGCTGTACTGCCGGGGACAGAAGGCCCGCTGCAAGCGCAGCAGCCCTTTTTTCATCCAGTGTCTTCCCACATCCCTTGGCCCGGAGGCTTCCCCCGCGGACGTTCAGCCCTGCCGCAGCAGGCGCAGACATTCCTCCAGCAGGGGAGAGGAGAGTTTCTGCCGGTGGAGGGCGCAGCTGTACTGCCGGGGACAGAAGGCTCGCTGCAAGCGCAGCAGCCCTTTTTTCATCCGGTGTCTTCCCACATCCCTTGGCCCGGAGACTTCCCCCGTGGACGTTCAGCCCTGCCGCAGCAGGCGCAGACATTCCTCCAGCAGGGGAGAGGAGAGTTTCTGCCGGTGGAGGGCGCAGCTGTACTGCCGGGGAAAGCGGACGCCCTCCAGCTCCCTGCGGACCAGGGTTCCCCGATCCAGGGAGGCCTTGGCCAGACTGGGAGCTACAATGGCCACTCCCAACCCCGCCTCAGCGGCGGCCAGCAGACCGGCGGTGCTGGAGCTCTCCAAAAAGGGCTGAGGGGACAGCCCCCGCTCCTGAAAGACCCAGTCCACCGACCGCCGGGTGCCGCTGCCGGGCTCCCGGAGCAGAAGGGGCACTCGGGCCAGTTCCTCCAGGGTGGAGGGTGCCGGGGTAAAATGGGGGGCGCACAGCACGGCCATATCCTCCCGGAATAGGGGGAAGGTCCGCAGCTGGGGAAGGAAGCTCACCTCGTCCACCACGCCCACATCCAGCTGGTTGGACAGCAGCAGCTCCTGGACCTTGTGGGAGTTGACCACCAGGGCGGAGAGCTCCGCCTGGGGGAAGCGTTGGCGCAGCTGGGACATCAGGCCGGGCAGGCGGGTGGCGCCGAAGGTGACGTTGGCCCCCACCCGCAGAGAGCTGGGTCCCTCCCGGAGGAGGTCCTCCGCCTGCTGGAAGCCCCGGAGGATCTCCTGGGCGGAGGAGAGCAGTGTCCGACCGGCGGCGGTCAGGTAGACCCGGCGGTTCATCCGCTCAAAAAGCCGGGTGCCGTAGTGGCTTTCCAGCTCCTTGATGGCCAGGCTCACTGCGGGCTGGGTGGTGCCCAAAGTCTGAGCCGCCTGGGAAAAGCTCATGTGGCTGCAGACCTCCACAAAGATCTCCAAATGACGCTTGGTCATAAAACTCCCTCCTATAAGTGATCCAATATGGATTCCATTTTATCATAAGAATTGAAAATAGGAAAGACTTGGCGTACAATAAAGACAGAACTTGGAGAGGGGTTGCACCATGGAGCAGAGCAAACGAGTCCTGTGCCTGAGGCTGTTTTTGAAATTCTTAAAGATCGGCGCCTTCACCTTTGGTGGGGGATACGCCATGATCCCCCTGATCCGCCGGGAGATCGCCCAGCGGGAGGGCTGGATCGACGACAAGGATATCCTGGACATCCTGGCCGTCAGCGAGAGCACCCCCGGTCCCATCGCCGTGAATACCGCCACCTTTGTGGGGTATCACCTGGCCGGCCCCCTGGGAGCTGCCGCCGCCACCGTGGGAGTGGTGCTGCCCTCCTTTGTGATCATCTTCGCATTGAGCTTTGTCCTGCGGCAGTTTGAAGGGCTGCGGGCTGTACGGTACGCCTTCTGGGGGATCCGAGTGGCTGTGGTGGCCTTGGTGCTCAGCGCCCTGGTGTCCATGGCCAGGGAGTGCCCCCGCAATGTGATGTCCTACCTGCTGGCCGCAGCGGCCTTTATTTTGGTGGGACTGTTCGGCGCCAACTCCATCCTGGTGCTCATCGCCTGCGCCTTGGTGGGCCTGGCTGCCTCCAAGCTGAAGATCGGGGGGATGAAGCTGTGATCTATCTGGAAATCTTTCTGATCTTCTTCAAAATCGGCGCCTTTACCTTTGGCGGCGGCTACGCCATGCTGCCCCTGATCCAGCAGGAGGTCCTCTCCCACGGCTGGATGGATATGGAACAGCTGGTGAACTTCGTCGCCGTCTCTGAGAGCACTCCCGGTCCCTTGGCCGTGAACCTCTCCACCTATGTGGGCGCCGAAACCGCCGGATTCCCGGGGGCCCTTTGCGCCACCTTGGGCGTGGTGCTTCCCTCCTTTTTGATCATCATGCTGGTGGCCAAGTTTTACCAGGCCTTCCAGAAGAACCAGATCATCAAAGGCTGCATGAACGGCCTGCGCCCCACCGTGGTGGGTATGATCGCCGCCTCCCTGCTCTCTGTGGCAGGCTCGGCCTTTCCGGCCACTGCCGGGTGGATCCAGTGGATTGCCGCCGCCGTGCTGCTGGTGGCCATCATTATTGCCCATTGGAAGAAGATTCATCCCATCCTGCTCATTGTGGCTTCCGCCGTGGTGGGCATCGCGGTGGGCTATGCCGGATTGCTCCCCGGTGTGTGAAGCGTTGCATAAAGAAAGAGACCCCGCAAAAAGAGCGTTGCCATAAGAAAACATGAAAAAAACCAGTAATATCAATGTTTTTTAGGGCAGCGGAAAACGGGGGCAGGTCAAAACAACTGAATAATCAGGCAGAAACAGGGTGTTGTCAAGCATGACAGCGCCCTTTTCTGTTTCCCCGGCCAAGCCGCAGATTTTGAAAAAAGTCTGCGGCTTTTCTTTTTGCCCAAAAGCAGAAAGGAGGCGACGGCCTATGTACTTCACTTCCGGCAGCGACCGGGCGTTTGAACAGCTCATGCAGGGCAAGCCCGGTTTCGACCACTACGACAGCGGCGAGGCGGTCACGCCGGAGGACTGCGGCACCTGCCGCTTTTATCGCCCGCACTGGAAATATCAATTCTGCGTCTAT
>JBMNVU010000032.1:0-21787 GCA_050946975.1 Acutalibacter sp. | reverse complement strand
AAGGCCCCTTGTAGACTACAAGGTTGATAGGCTGCGTGTGTAAGCACGGTAACGTGTTCAGCTTGGCAGTACTAATAGGCCGAGGGCTTGACCATAGTCCTTCAAGAGATTATGCAGCGCTTCGATTTTCTTCCCTTTCAGCTTTATTCAGTTTTCAGGGTACAGGGCCATCGATTCGATGGCCTTTTTTACTGCCCTAAACCCTAGATTTTGGCCTTCTTAAAAGCCGTCCCCACCTTGGGACGGTTTTTTTCTTTTTGTTGAACCAGCGTGACCCCGTGTGTCCTCTCTCATCCAGATTTCTCCCTAATCAGAAGCCCCCTCTGCATCGCTGCAGGAGGCTTTTTTGATAGAGGATTTCTTTCGCCGCCGTCCAAAATGCCGTCACAGCATCTTCACAGGGTGCTTTTGTGCCCAGTATTCAAACATTTCGCCATTCTAGTTTTCTTCTCCCGATCCCTCCTCACCTTCTCCATGATCAGAAAAGCCCCTCTGCGCCGCTGCAGGGGGCCTTTTTGATAGAGGGACGGATTTCTTTTCGCTGCCACCCGAAACGTCGTCACAGCATCTTCACAGGGTGCTTTTGTGCCCAGTATTCAAACATTTCGCCATTCTAGTTTTCTTCTCCCGATCCCTCTTCACCTTCTCCATGATCAGAAAAGCCCCTCTGCGCCGCTGCAGGGGGCCTTTTTGATAGAGGGACGGATCTCTTTCCCCGCCACCCGAAACACCCTCACAGCAGCCCCTCCGGGTGTTTTGGAGCTCAGTGAGCAAGCACGCCAAACATTCCAGTTTCCTGGCCCGAACTTTCTGTACCTCTTCCCCATGATCGGAAAAGCCCCTCTGCGCCGCTGCAGAGGGCCTTTTTGATAGAGGGACGGATCTCTTTCCCCCCCCCGCTGGAAACGCTGTCACAGCAGCCCCTCCGGATACTTTGCGGTCCTGTGAACAAGCACGCCAAACATTCCAGTTTCCTGCCCCGAACCCTCTGTACCTTCCCCACGATCAGAAAAGCCCCTCTGCGCCGCTGTAGGGGGCGTTTTTGAAAAGAGGGGTTGTTTCTCCTCTGCCGGCAAAACTCCCCTCCAGGGGCTCTCTGACGGCCTTTTTGACGGAGTACCTCACCGCCGCAATGTGTGAGGCAAAAAAATCCCCCGGAGCCTTGCTCCAGGGGATTGTATTCTTGGGGTATTAAGATTTAGAAAATGTTGCTGAACTGTTCCACCAGCCCGTCGTTGCGGGTCATGGAGATGTTGTTGATGCACAGCACGTCGTCCACACCCTTCTCCTGAGCCAGCTGCGTCACGGTCCCGGAGGTGTAGTGGCGGTAGTCGATGACATAGATCTTGGAGTAATGGTTTACCAGGAAGGGGATGAAGCAGTTGCCGAAGCTCTCCTTCACCACAATGCAGCTGGGACCGTCGGTCATGTCGTTGTTGGTGATCTCCTCATAGGGCTGGTCACCGCCGCAGAAGGCCAGATACTTGTTCCCGGCGCTGTAGGTGTCCGCGTCGGCGATCAGGGGCCAATCCGGCAGCTCCTGACCATCCGCCTGCATCACATACAGGGTGGCGTTGGCCTTGGGAACGTAGGCTTCCACCGTGTCGGGGTTGCTCCCCAGAGCCGCGGAAGCCTCGGCGCTGGAGCTGTAGAAGCTCCCCAGGTACCCGGTGAATTCCTTCTTGTCAAACTGATCCAGAGCCACAGGCTCGAAGCCACGGGTCTTGCAGAACTCCACATAGGCGTAGTAAGCGCCCAGCTGAGTCCAGTGATGGTCTGTGCGGAAGTACAGGTACTCGTTGGCGTGAGCCTTCAGGGTGTCGTAGATGGACACCGTCTTCACGCTGGAGTTCATGGCCTGGATGGAGGGGTACATGTACTCCTCAATGGCCTTGCGCTGATCAGAGGTGTTCAGGCTGTACTTCTCAATGTAGCTCTCCGGCAGGTCAATGTCAATGCTGGTGGGGATGATCATATCGTACACGGTGGAAGTCCCGGACAGCTTGTCCCCGGCGTTGGCCACCGCGGTGATGTATTGGTTGGCGGTGTCCTCCTTGAAGTTGTAGTACTCGTAGGCAGTGTCCCCCACAATCAGCAGGGAGCCGGAGGTCTCAGGGGCAGCGGAGGGCTCTTCCTGGGGGGCAGGAGTGGGGCTGTCCTCGGGAGAGGGGCTGGGGCTGGCCGTGTCACTGGTCACGCCGGACACTTGAGAGCCGGTGTCACCGGCGGCAGACCCATCACCGGATACGGTGGAACTCACCTGGCTGGATTGCTGGCCGTCCCCGGCGGGATCCTTGGAGGAGCAGCCCTTCACGGCGAAGACAATCACCACCACAATGGCCACAATCAGCACAAGAAGCACCAAAATGGGCAGCATGGGAGGCCCACTCTTGCGGCGGCGGTTCTGGGAGGGCCGCCGGCGGACGTAGGTGTTGCGGTCATAGTCGCCCACCGACCGGCTTTCCCGAGGGAACCGGTCCACAGGGGTGGGAGAGCGGTAGGAATCCGTCCGGCTGCGGGAGGGGACGCTCCGGGTGGAGTGGCTGCTGGAACGGCTGCTGGGGCGGCCGCTTTCGGGAGCAGCTCTGCGGGGAACGTAGTTGTTTGGCATGGGAATGACCTTCTTTCTCCTAATTCAAAAATAGTTGGCTAAGGGGTGCCGGTGCTCAGTCACCGGTGAAGGGGGCGTCGGGGATCTCATCTCCCTGTTCCACAGGGGCGGTGATGATCACCGTCTTGACGCCGTAAAAGGACTGCACCCAGCCGTTGACCTGGAAAAACACATCCCGCAGGGGGAAAGTGTCGGCAAACCAGGTGTCGATACCCTTGGTGAATTCACCGCTGGCTAAGGATTGGACGGAAAATTCGGGGAATTCGGTCAGCTCACGTTTCTCCATATCGGATTTGGTAGGCCGCAGAGGCAGCATCATGGAGAGAACGCCGAAGCCGAAGAGCACCAGGAAGAACAAGGCAGCCTTGCCCCGGGAGCCCCGCTTAAATTCCTTGGCGTGACGCATGGGAAACACTCCTTTCCTGAGTTAGAACTGCAGATAGAGGAAGGGGTTATAGGAATCCCCCACAAGATAGCTGATGGAAAAGAACAGAGCCAGCACCGGAAGAGCGTACTCCAGCACAGTGCCCAGAACGATGGCGCCGCCGTTGAAGGAGGAGGTCACCTTGTGATAGAGGAGCCTGGGCAGGGGTGTGCAGGCGATCACCGCCACGATGAGGAAGAACAGGTAGTTGAGGCAGATGTTCTGGCTCTCGAAGGTGGTCAGAGGGTTGCCGTTGAGGCCGAACATGCCCTTGAGCACCACCCAGCCCTGGGTGAAATCGGTGAAGTAGAACAGCACCCATCCAAAGAAGACCACCGCCAAGGTGTAGATGTGGGCGAACACCCCGGGCAGCCGCTGCAGTCCGGGGATGAGGAACTTCTCAATGGCCAAAAACAGGAAGTAGTACAGGCCCCAGAGGATGAAATTCCATCCGGCGCCGTGCCACATGCCGGTCAAGAACCAGACCACCAGCAGGTTCAGCGCCTGACGGGCCTTGCCCTTGCGGTTGCCTCCCAGGGGGATGTAGACATAATCCCGGAAGAAGGAGGAGAGGCTCATGTGCCACCGCCGCCAGAAGTCGGTGATGGAGTTGGCCAGATAGGGGTAGTTAAAGTTCTCTTTATAGCGGAAGCCCACCATCAGGCCCATACCGATGGCCATGTCCGAGTAGGCGGAGAAGTCCAGGTAAATCTGCAGAGCGTAGGCAAAGCAGCCCAGCCACAGGGAGAGAGCGGCGGTGTTTTGCAGAGCGGGCAGGTTGGAAGCCCGGTCGGCCACAGCGCCGGAGAGGATGGTTTTGGCGGCGATTTGGCCGCAGACGTTGGCCAGCAGGACCTTTTTGGCCAAGCCGGATGCAAAGCGGTTGATGCCGTTGCGCAGGTCCTCGCTGTCCACATGGCGGGAGAGGATCTGCTCGGAGACGTCCTTATAACGGACGATGGGCCCTGCAATGCACTGGTGGAACAGGGAGACGTAGAGCAGCAGCCGGCGGAAATACCGCTGGGCGGCCACTTCCCCCCGGTAGACGTCCACCATGTAGGACAGCAGCTGGAAGGTGTAAAAGCTGATGCCGATGGGCAGGGCGATCTTGGGGACCACGCTGGGGAAGCCGAACCACTGATGGGTTTCCCCCAGGAGGAAAGCGGTGTATTTAAAGAAGGCCAGCAGGCCCAGGTCCACCACGCAGCCCAAGACTAAAAAGGCCTTGCTTTTCCCGGTGCCGCGGTACTTGTAGATGCCCTGGGAGACAGCCCAGTCCACAAAGCACATAAACAGCAGCAGCACAATGAAGAAGGGTTCTCCCCAGGCGTAGAAGACCAGGGAAAACAGGATCAACACCGTATTTTTGGCCTCGATGCTGCGGGCGGCGGTGTAGATCAGCATTTGCAGCGGGAAAAAGACACACAGAAATACCAGGGATGAAAAGACCAAGCCCAAACCCTCCTACAAAGTCACGCTATCGGGAGAGGAATCCCGCAAGACAAGTATCCGCTGGGAACCTCCACTTTTTTCCAATAAACGGGGAAAAAGCCCCTCGACCACCTTGCAAGCCGAAGGGCTGTCCCGCCGATTCACACTGAGAATTTGAAATTAGCCCATCTGAGGCCCGCCGGGCTGATGGGGAGGCTGAGGGGGCTGCGGCTGCCCGTTCTGATTTTGGGGAGCGGGAGCCGGAGCGCCGTTCTGAGGGGCCTGAGCCGGGCCGTTGTAGGGAGGCTGGCCGGGCTGAGCAGGCGGGGGATAGGCGCCGGGGTGGAACCCAGCCTGATAGGGCGGGGGATACTGACCGGGCATGGGAGCAGGGCGGCGTTTGCCGTAAGCCCGCCAGGCCAGGGAAGAGAGGCCGGGGAGATCGGCTTCCCGGTCGTTCATTACCCGAAGGATGGCCAAGACGCTGGCCACCAAAGCCACCACATAGACCAAAGCGGAGGCCACTGCAGCGCCGGCGCCCAAGGTGCCCAAAATGCCATAGGAGAGGCCCAAGTGGCCGGAAACGGCGTGGAGGGCCTTCTGGAGGAACCAAGAGACCAGCCCCAGGCCCAGGGCCTGCAGGGTTTGACGGCCGGCCCACTCGTCACGTTCCGCCAGCAAAGCTAGGACGAAGACCAGAGCGCAGCCGATGGGGAAATTGAAGATGACGCAGGCGAAACCCACAATGGGATAGAGGCACAGCACCACTCCAAAGCGACCCTTTCGCATGGGAGAAACCCCCTTTAAGTTTACAAAATTCATCACTTCTAGTTTACGGCAAAGAGGGGGTCAAGTCAAGGAAAATCGGGAAAAATTCCCGGAAAATGGGCATAAGAAAAAACCATCCGGCAAGCGGATAGTTTCCAAATGTGTTGGCGAAAACCTATTTTTCCGGGCCGTCACCAGCCAAGTATCTTCGGCGCCGGCGAGCTTAACTTCCGTGTTCGGGATGGGAACGGGTGGACCCTCGCGGCAATCAACACCAACTATTCATTTTTGCCGCCTCTCTCGACGGTTCAATTATAATACCACATCCCTTTGAAAAAAGCAACCCCTTTTTTCAAAAATTTTTTCGCGCTCTTACTGGTGCCGGTGGTCGGCATACCAGGCCCGTGGGACAGATACCGTTCAGACCAGCGACGGCCCGCCGTCAGTGTACCGGTAGTTTGACCGTCTCTCCCACCGTTGCCGATGGATCTGCTCACTAGGCCCGTGGGAAGGAAACCGTTTCGGCCAGCGGCTGACCGCCGTCAGTTTGCCGGTGGACCGGTTTCCACTCCCACCGTTGCCGGTGACTCAGACTTCCGGGCCCGTTTTTTCGCGCTCTTACTGATGCCGGTGGTCGGCATACCAGGCCCGTTTTTTCGCGCTCCCACCGTTGCTGATGGATCTGCTCACTAGGCCCGTAGGAAGGATACCGTTCAGGCCAGCGACGGCCCGCCGTCAGCGCGGCGATCCTCTCCGGGAAAGCGGTTCCGCCCTCAAAAAGCAAAATAAAAAACCACCCATCATGCGGGTGGTTTCCTTCATGTTGGCGAAAACCTATTTTTCCGGACCGTCACCAGTCAAGTATCTTCGGCGCCGGCGAGCTTAACTTCCGTGTTCGGGATGGGAACGGGTGGACCCTCGCGGCAATCAACACCAACTCTTTTTTTCGACTGTCACTCTCGACAGCCTCTATATCTTACCACAGTCCTTTGAAAAAAGCAACCCCTTTTTTCAAATTTTTTTCGCGTTTTTTTCGCGCTCCCACTGGTGCCGTTTGGTAGGCTTTCCAGGCCCGTGGGCGGCGTATCGAAGTAAGCACTCTTTTCTGGGCTCCCACCAGTGCATTTGGCGATCTTCCGGGCCTGTGGGCAGCGGATCGAAGTAGGCACTCTTTTCCGCGCTTCCGCCGGTGCCGGTTAACGGTTCCGCTCCATGGTAGGCAATCAGATCTTTTCCCCCGGCGGGCAGTCGGGCAGGCTCCCTTCAAAACAAAATAAAAACAGCCGCCCTATTGGGCGACTGCTTTGAGTGTTGGCGAAAACCTATTTTTCCGGGCCGTCACCAGCCAAGTATCTTCGGCGCCGGCGAGCTTAACTTCCGTGTTCGGGATGGGAACGGGTGGACCCTCGCGGCAATCAACACCAACTATTCGTTTTTTGCCGCCTCTCTCGACGGCTTAGTTATAATACCACACCTTTCCGCAGAATGCAACCCCTTTTTTCAAATTTTTTTAATTTTTTTCGCGCTCCCACAGATGCCGGTTGACCGGTTTTCCAGGCCCGTGGGAAAGATACCGTTCAGGCCGGCGGCAGTCCGCCGTCAATTTACCGATGGACCGGCTTTTACTCCCACCGTTGTCGGTGTGTTAGCCTGCCAGGCCCGTTTTTTGCGCTCCCACCATTGCCGATTAACCGGCTTTTCAGGCCCGTGGGAAAGATACCGTTCAGGCCGGCGGCAGTCCGCCGCCAGTTTACCGGTGGATCGGCTTCCACACCCACCGTTGCCGGTGGTCCGCCTGCCAGGCCCGTGGGGTTTACCACCCGTCCAGTCCGGCCCGCTGCATGGCTCCCAGCACTTTGGTGCGCAAGTGGGGGAACTCCTTCTCCAGCTGGCGGATCAAGTCCGCCGTATCCTGCCGGGCGGTGACGCCGTCGGCGGGGCAGGCGCTTTTCACCACGGGCAGCGCCATTCTGCGCACGGCTTCTTTGATCTCCCGCTCCTCGCAGAGGATCAAGGGGCGGATCACGGTGATCTCCTTCCGGGACAGGAAGGTCTTGGGGGAAAAGCACCCCAGTTTTCCGCCGTAGAACAGGTTCATGAAAAAGGTCTGCACCGCGTCGTCAAAGTGATGGCCCAGAGCCAGCACCGGAATTCCCTCCTCCACGCAGATGTTGTGGAGGATTCCCCGGCGCATCCTGGCGCAGAGGGAGCAGGGGTTTTCCTCCTTGCGCTCCTCGAAGATCAGGGGCCCCAGATCTGTTCGGCGGATGATGTAGGGCACGGACAGCCGGTCGCACAGAGCCTGAATTTGGGAGTAATCCCCGGGGACGCCCCCAAAGCAAGGGTCGGCGGTGATGGCGGTGACGGTGAACTTTTTGGGGTAATACTGGGAGAGCTCCGCCAGAGCGCAGAGCAGAAACAGGGAGTCCTTTCCTCCGGATACCCCAACGGCCACCCGGTCCCCCTCCTGAATCATGTCGTATTTCTGAACGGCGGCGCGAACCCGGCCGGTGAGCTTGTCCATGGCAGTCTCCTTTTTGTGGTTTCTATTCTATATAGTATAGGAGAAAGAGCGGGCCGATGCAACCCCCGAAAGGGAGGAATGCCGTTGTTGGTTATACTATTAATATAGGGGAGAGAGCCGGGGAGCTGAAAGGATCTCACCGGTGACATCCTGGGAAAGGGGAGGGATCCAGCTAAAAAAAGTGAAAATCGAGTGGAAGAAAACGAGAGATAAACAGGTGAAAACAGGAGAAAACGAGAGAGAATAAAAAGCGGTTTAAAAAATCGAGAAAAACCTGTTGACATGGGGGAGCGCTTGTGCTAAAATCAATGAGCATCCCAAGAGGGATGCCTTTCGATCCGTGAGACCGCAACTGGAAATATATGTTACGAAAAGCTTGGAGGTAAAGCAAATGTCAACCACAATGCCGAAAGCCGGTCAGATTGACCGCAAATGGTATGTCATCGACGCCGCCGGCAAGCCCCTGGGCCGCGTGGCCGCCCAGGCAGCTGTGCTGCTGCGGGGCAAGCACAAGGTCACCTTCGCACCCCATGTGGACTGCGGCGACCATGTGATCATCATCAACTGCAAGGATGCCGTGCTCACCGGCGGCAAGGCGGAGAAGAAGTTCTACTACCGCCACACCGGGTACATCGGCCACCTGAAGGCAACCCGCTATGATACCCTGATGAGAACCAAGCCGGAACTGGCTATGGAGCTGGCCGTGAAGGGCATGATTCCCTCCAATTCCATCGGCCGCGACGCCATGACCCGTCTGCGCGCCTACGCCGGCAGCGAGCACAAGCATGCTGCCCAGAAACCCATCGAGTGGAACCTGTAAGGAGGAGTTAAACGATGTACGAATCTGCACCTTATTTCTACGGCACCGGCCGCCGCAAGAGCAGTGTGGCCCGTGTGCGCCTGTACCAGGGCACTGGCAAGGTCACCATCAACGACCGGGACATTGACGATTACTTTGGCCTGGACACTCTGAAGTACATTGTCCGGCAGCCTCTGGCCCTCACCGGCACCGACGAGAAGTTTGACATCGTTTGCCGCGTGTCCGGCGGCGGTGTTACCGGCCAGGCCGGCGCCATCCGTCACGGTGTGGCCCGGGCTCTGCTCCAGTACGATTCCGAGAACCTCCGTTCCATGCTGAAGAAGGCTGGGTTCCTGACCCGCGATCCTCGCATGAAGGAGCGTAAGAAGTACGGCCTCAAGGCTGCCCGTCGCGCTCCCCAGTTCAGCAAGCGCTGATTGGTCAATCAAACCGAATCAAAAGCTTTGCAAAACCCCGGAAACCTGCGTTTTCCGGGGTTTTTTCTATCCCTGGGCAAACTTTTCCCCCGGAGGCTGCACATCCTTCACAGACCATCGTGGAGAACTTCCCTTTCAGTGATGTGGCCTTTCCAGGGGGTTAGCCTGGTGGACCACAGCACAGGTTGAAAGCGCTCAGGGGGATCCTGGAGGGAGCAGCCTTTCACCAGAAAAGCAAAAAAAGACGAAACAGCTTCCCAAAGGGGGGAAAAGCTGTTTCGTCTTTTGTGTGTGCTGCGGCGATGGTTACTCTTTTACAGAGCCCAGGGTGATGCCGCTGACAAAATATTTCTGCATAAACGGATAGATCAGCAGAATGGGGACTGTGGCGATGATAATTTTGGACGAGTTAAAGGTGCGCTGGGACATCATGTTGATCAGCTGATCAGTGGACATCTTAGAGGTGTCAGCCACATTGATCGCCAAGGACTGGATGTAGGTTTGCAGCGGAACCTTGTCAGGGCTGTTAATCAGCAGCATGCCGTCAAAGAAGTTGTTCCAGTGGCCCACCACGCTGAACAGCGTGACAGTGGCCAAAGCAGGCTTTGCCAGGGGCACGCACATCTTCATCATCATCTGGAACTCGTTGACGCCGTCGATCCGGGCGGATTCCTTGATGGCCTTGGGCTGATTGCGGAAGAAGTTCATAAGCAGGATCACGTTGTACACCGGCACTGCTCCGGGAATGACCAGCGCCCAGATGGTGTCCAGCAATCCTGTGGCCTTGATGACAAAGTACCAGGGCACCAGGCTTGCCCCAAAGAGCATGCAGAACACGATGAACCACATGTACCGGTTGCGGGCGGGGAACTCGCTTTTTTCCAGGGAAAGCGGATAGGCCATGAGGACCGTGAGGATCAGGTTCAGGCCGCCGCCCAGCACCACGCGCTCCACGGAAACCAGGAAGGATTGGAAGAACCGCACATCCTGGAGCAGATACTCATAGGAAGCCAGGGTGAATTCCACCGGCCAGAAGCTGACGCGTCCGGCAACTGCGGCGTTTTTGCTGGAGAAGGACAGAGCCACCACGTGCAGAAGGGGCATCAAAGACACCAGTCCGAACAACACCAGCAGAATGATGACCACGGTGTCAAAGATTCTATTTTCCAAAGTCTTATATTTGATCATATCACAACCTCCTCCCCTTAGAAAATACGGTAATTGGCGAAGCGTCCCGCCAGATAGTTGGAAAGCAGGATGAGCACAAAGCTGACCACGGACTTCAGCAGTCCAATGGCAGTTGCCAGGGAGTACTGAGCGCTTTCAAAACTCATCCGGTACACATAGGTGTCGATGATATCACCTGTTTCGTACACAATGGGGGAATACAGGTTGTAGACCTGGTCAAAGCCGGCGTTGAGCACATTGGCGATGCTCAGGGTTGCCACCAGGACGATGGTCACCTTGATGCCGGGGAGGGTGATGTGCCAAATCCGGCGCAGACGGCCGGCGCCGTCGATGGCGGCGGCCTCATAGAGCTCCTGGTTGATGCCGGCCAGCGCCGCAATGAAGATGATGGCGTTGTAGCCGAACTCTTTCCACACATCCGTGCCGATGATGATCCCCTGGAACAGCTGGTTGCTTCCCAGGAAGATGATGGGCTCGTGAATGATGCCGATGTTCAGCAGGAAGGTGTTGAGAATGCCGCTGCCGTCGAAAATATCGCGGAAAATCACAGCCAGAATAACCCAGGAGAGAAAGTGGGGCAGGAAACAGATGGTCTGTACCGTCTTTTTCAACGCTTTTCCGGAGGCCTCATACAGGAGGATGGAGAAGACAATGGAAAAGACCAGGTTGAAAATAATCTTTCCAACGGCGATGATCAGGGTGTTCCGAAAGATGCTGAACGTGTCGGGCAGCTGGAACATGTATTTGAAGTTGTCAAACCCAACCCACTTGGATCCGAAGAAACCCAGAATCGGCTGGAAATCCTGAAATGCGATGACGTTCCCCAGAAGGGGCAGAATGGTGTAAATGATCAGGATCAGCATTCCGGGGAGCAGCATCAGATGAAAGGGCCAGGTGTTTTTCAGGGAAACACGTTTACTTTTTCTCAAGATTTAGTTCACTCCCATTCTCTTGAAAGAAAAGGGGAGAACCGCAGTCCTCCTCTTTTCCTGCGCAAAGTAGAGCACGGTTGCGCCGTTATTCTGCTACCAGAGCCTCCAGCTCCGCCAAAATATCGCTGCCGCCCAGCGAATTCCACTGCTCCACATACTCGTCGAAGGAGTCAATGGATGCCTCGCCATTGAGAATCTTCAGGAAGGTCTCATCCTCCAGCTTTTCCAGAGTGGCCCACTTGCTGTCCATGGTTTCCGTCTGGGCGTAGGAGGCGTCGAACACCTGGTTCATGATGTCCGCCGACTGTCCCAGAAGTCCGGCGCCCCGGGTGTAAGCCCAGCCGTCCAGATTTCCGTCAGCCTCGGCAGCCTCCACATCCTCGGTGGCGGCCATATAGGACTCGTACCACTGCAGCGCCTCGCCGCTGAGAGTGGATTCGTCCGCTTCCCCATTGGCCACAGCCAAAGCTGCCAGAGCCTTGCCTTCCTTGTCGTCATAGCGGGACAGCAGCAGAGAGAAGGGCATGCTGGTCCAGCTGTAGGGATCGGAGGGGTCTTCCTTCAGGCTGACGCCCTGATCCTGGTCAATGTCAAACTGATAGTTCATGGTCTTGATGACAGCTTCCTTCACCGCCTCGGAAGAGCCCTTCTTCACCACCAGATAGCTGCTGGAGGGGGAGATCATGGCGGTGTTGTAGGTGCCGTCCTCGGTCAGAGGAGCCAGATAGCAGTTCCAGACCACGGTGGGGTCATCGGTGATCATGTTGTTCAGGGGCCAGCTCATATTCCACCATGCGCCAAAGAACATGCCAGCCTTGCCGCTGGTGACGATCTCTTCGCACTGGGTGCTGTCCCGCACCACAAAGGAGGGATCGATAACGCCGGTGTCCACCAGCTCCTTGATGGCGGTGAGAGCTTCCTTGGTCTCCGGGGTGTTGGAGCCGTACACGATGTTGCCCTCGTCGTCGTTGATGAAGTGCTTGGGATAGGAGCCATACAGGGCGAACAGAGCGTCAATGCCATAGGTGTTGTTGCCGCC
Source organism: Acutalibacter sp. (assembly GCA_050946975.1). Lineage (GTDB taxonomy): Bacteria > Bacillota > Clostridia > Oscillospirales > Acutalibacteraceae > Acutalibacter. The sequence goes on along the minus strand of JBMNVU010000032.1, from coordinate 9,634 downwards.
CTCGTTGACGATGGCGGAGGAGACCACCAGGCCGTCAGTGGCGCCCTTTTTCTCCTTAAAGGCGTTGGCAATCTCTACGATGTCGTCCCAGGTCTCGGGAGCTTCCAGGCCCAGTTCTTCCATCCAGTCGCCGCGCACATACAGCATGGGGATGCCGTCGGCGCCGGGGCTGATGTTGGGCATGGCCATGATCTTGCCGTCAAAGGTGACGCTGCCAAAGCTGATGCCGTTGGTGGTGTCATAGGCCGCCTTCAGGTTGTCGGAAGCGTATGTATTGTAGGCGTCGGTCATATCTTCCACCGCGCCGGCTGTCACCAACTGGCGCATCTGGGACTCGTTGACGGTCATGACATCGGGCATCTCCCCGGAGGAGATGGCCATGTTCACCTTGGTCTCATAGGTGTCGCTGGCCACGGAGAAGTCGTAAACGTAGGTGATGCCCAGCTGCTCGCTGATATAATTGACCAGGTAGTTGTTGGAGGAGTCCTGACCGGACAGGTAAGAGGCGCTGGTGTCCTCACTTCTGCCCACATGGAGTTCGATGGACTCGGAAACGGGACCATAGGGATCCACTTCCGCTTCCTCCTCAGTTCCGGACGCAGTTTCCGCATCCGACACGGTGGAGGAGGTGGTATCGGTTTCTCCCGTGCTGGAGCTTTCGGTGCCTTGGCAGCCCGCCACGGAAACCGCCATCAGCATTGCAAGAATCAGGGAAATTCCCTTGTAAAGCTTGCCTTTCATCTTGTTACCCCTTTCTTGATAATTGGTAGATATGCACATCTTTTTGGATTGGTTTTATTATAAAACCGATGACCTGGACTGTATATATAAAATAATTGACTTTTGTTTGGGATTTTTGCGCTCTTTACTTCCTTGCCCTCCAAACGATTGTTTTTTGGGTGAAATCATGGTAAACTTCAACAAAACACCTTATGCAGAGGAGCGTTCATCAGGCCGGTAACAGGGTGCCATGATAGCTCTTCGCTGCTTGTGGGGAGAGACTGGAGTGACGTCATTGATCATCCAAACGCTGCTTGCCGATGATTCCAAAACAGAGCTGGATGTCCTGTGCTATTTGATTAAGAAAAACAATCTGCCTTTGGAAATCTCCACCGCTCCAAATGGGGAAGCAGCTCTTAAAATGTTGGAAGAAACCTCCTTTGACCTGCTGGTCACCGACATCAGGATGCCCTTTTTGGACGGGCTCAGCTTGGCCGGGGAAGCCCTGCGCCTGAATCCGGACATCAAAATTGTCATCAGCAGCGGCTATCAGGACTTTTCCTACGCCAAAACCGCCATCACCTTAGGGGTGGAGGAGTACCTGCTCAAGCCCATTGTGCCGGACCAGTTTCTTCCGTTGATCCGGCGGCTGTGCAGCGAGATCGAGGCGGAAGCCCAGGCTCGGGAATCCGACCGGCTGAAGCTGATATACAGCCGAAATCAGATCACCACCCACCTGATCAGCGGCAAGCTGACCATTGCTCCAGGGGATCGCCTCCCGGAAGAAATCCGGCGGCTGATGCCGGAAAGCGGGATCCTCATCTTGTTGTCCGCGGATCCGGCCTCCCGCTCCACCTTGGAAAACCTCAAGTCCGATGTGATGCATCTGGCAGAAAAGAGCTTTCATGCCCCTGTGCGGCGCCTTGCGATTGAGGATCGGCTCTATCTGTTTCTGGACTTTATAGACACCGCCTATCAGGGCGCCAACTCTCTTTTGAAGGCCCGGACCCTGGATTTTCAAAAGAAGCTTCAGGAGCTGTACCAGGTGGAGGTCCGTGTTGGGGCTGATGTGTTTGACGCGCCGGAAAAGATCCCGGAGGTGGCCCGGCGCCTGAGCGCTGCCAGCGCAGCCCAGGCCCAGCCGGAGGAGGATTCCAGGGCGGATTTGACCTTGTCCCACGGGAAAATCAAATTCCTCTGCGATTACATTGCGGACCACTATCAGGAAAACCTGAGTTTGGACGTGCTGTCCCACATCACATATCTGAATTCCGACTACCTGTGCCGCATCTTTAAAAAGGAAACCGGGATCAACCTGATGAAGTACATCAAGAATTTCCGCATGAACAAGGCGCGCCAGCTCCTGGAGAGCACCCAGCAGAAAATCACCGCCATCAGCAGGGCGGTGGGCTACCAGAACTGCGGGTACTTCATCCACTCCTTCACAGAGCAATTCGGGGTCAGCCCCGAGAAATACCGCCAGCAGCATCAAACCAAAGGAGAGTGATGACAGACGAAACAGGCATTGAAAAAGCTTCTGCGGCCCTTCTACAACATGCGCATCCGCCACAAGCTGCTGGTCATTTACCTGTTTGTGACCTGCGTCATGGTGTTTTTGCTTCTTTTTGTGCTGCGGGCATCCATTGAAGCAAAGCTGTTCGGCCATGAAAAGGATATGCTGGGCAATTCCCTGCAGCAGGGGATTGTGCAGATGGAAAAACAGATTGACAATATCACCGGGCTTTCCAATATCATCTATAACAATACGGATCTGCTGGAGGCCTTCAACGAGGATTATGGGGACCACTACTACGACATGTACTGGGTGTACTCCAATGAAATCCTCCCGGATTTGTACGCCTATGCCAGCCTTGTCCCCAATGTGAACAATATCAAAATCTACACCTCCTGCGACATTGTTCCCTATAAAAGCGGCGCAGCCCCCCTCAGCGAGCTGGAAGACCAACCATACTTCTCCCAGGTGGAGGGGAAGAACACCATCCAATGGGTGAGCGATACCCAGGACGATGTGACCACTGTGGCCGCGGTGCGCAAGCTGCCCCAAAACTCCTTTTATCCCTATGAAAACTACTTGTTCATCAACGTGAAATACAGCGATCTCTTCTCCAGCCTGACCACCATCAGCCAGGACGAATATGGGGTTGTGGTGGTGGACGCGGACGGGAAGTCCGTGTTTGATTTTGAATCATTTTCCTCCGACGGCCAGGCGCTCAGCGCTCAGGATCTGGTCCGCAATGCCACGGATGCGGAACGCGGCGTCCGGTCGCCCTATCTGTACCTGTCCTCTCCCGTGCCGGCCACGGACTGGACGGTGTACTACTACAGCAATGGTCAGAGCATCCTGCGGTCTGTGAATGAGACAATGGTGTTTATTTTCTTCCTGATTGCGGCACTATTTGTCCTTCTGTTCTTTTTAACATACTTTCTGGTGAGGACCATTTTTTCCCCTGTGGCACAGCTGACTTCCATTTTGGAAAAAACGCTGCTGAAAAATATCGGCAGACAGGAGATTCCCATTGAGCCGGACCGCAAGGACGAGATCGGCACGCTGATCCACACCTTCAACTCCATGCAAAAGCGGATCCGCGTGCTGATCGATGAGGTCTACGTCCAAAAGCTGAAGGCCAAAGAGTATCAGCTCAACGCCCTCAGGGCTCAAATCAACCCCCATTTTCTCTATAACACCCTGTCCGTGATCAGCGCAAAGGCCATTATCTGCGAGCAGACGGAGATCAGCGAGCTGGTACAGCTGCTCTCTGTATTCTATCGAACCTCCTTGAACAAGGGCCACGAGATGACCAGTATCCAGTCGGAGCTGGAGAATATCCGCTCCTATCTGTCCATTCAGCTTGTGCTCAACGACCACAATTTTACCATCACCTATCACCTGGATGACACCCTGCTGGATTGCCGGATCCCCTGCAATGTGCTGCAGCCTTTGGTGGAAAATTCCATTGAGCACGGACTGCGCAACAGCCGCAAAACCGAGAAAAAGCTGGAGATCTCCCTGTACCGCAAAGGGGAGATGTGCTGCATTGAGCTGTACGACAACGGGGTGGGGATTCCCCCGGAAACCATGGAGATCCTCTTTTGCAGAGAGACGGGTCACATTGGCGTGAAGAATGTCTATGAACGCCTGAAGCTTTCCTTTGGCTCCGACGATGTGCTGCAAATTCAAAGCGTCCCCCTGGAATACACGCGGGTTATTTTGCAGATCCCCATCCATCAAGAGAGCAACCCAGAGGAACCGGTACAGGAACCGGACCTGGATGAGGAGCTTCCGCCGGAGGAAAAGTGACCTCCCCTGGGACTGTGTTTTTGAGCATCGACACCTGAGGACTCCCGGACCGCCCGTGGAGCCGAGGGGAGTTGCCTTGGAAAAGGGCCGTTTTCCAAACGATGGGTATACTATATAATATAGGGAACCCAGGCAAAGTTTGTCGACAGGGGTAGGAGCTGTTTTGAAAGCCCGTTTGAAGCGGCGGCGCCGGAGGAAAGCGATGTTCCGTGCCCATTGGGATGTAGGATTCGGCAGGCTGCTCTTGGGAAAGCAACCCAAGGCTGGAGCGCGATGGCAGCGGGAAATGGACGGTTTCCCGCTGGTTTTGGGCCCGCTTCCTTAACATTTTTTTAACGGAGTACCGCCCGGCTGGTGCATGTTCATGCAAAAAATAGAACGTGCGTTCGGTTTCTATATGCAAACCGGGGAAACCCGCCCGCCCAGGGTGGACAGAAGCCCGCCAAAGCCCGAAGTTCCTGACTTTTCGCGGCAGGGGATTTTGTATGCCACCTTAGGGTTTATGCAAAGCGGTTTACAAAAAATTCAGGAAGAGCCTGGATATCAGCGGTGGAGGATGTATAGTTATACCGAAAAAGTTTCATTTTAGGCCGCCAGCGGCTGTTTTCCCCACCCGGATTTGAGTGATTTTGCACAGCACAGGTTTTGCGAAAAGCGGAAAAAAACAGATTTTTTCGGGACCTGATCCCGAAAAAACAGGGTTATGTTAAGGAATAAACCATTCATCCTTGTAAAATGTGCACAAAAGCCACCGGTCAAAAATGTTGACACCTCGGGGATAATTGACTATACTAACCCTTGAAACTGCCCTCTAGGCAGTGAAAGGAGTATTGATATGCACGGCAGACACATGAAGAAGGCGCCCCGGCTGCTGATCATTCGGGCGGCAACGGCGCTGATCCTTGTACTGACGCTCAGTATATCTTCCTTCGCCACAGTGATGGCGAATACGGTTTCCGCCAACGTGATTGACGGGGACAAGTCCTATACGTTTAACATGAGCAGTACAGACCTGACAGAGATCCTGGCCCAGGCCGAGGAGATGGGGCTGGAGCCCCTGGGACCCTTGGACGTGGCCGAGCAGGTGGAAGGCACCACTACCGTGGTGGTCCGCCGGGGCGTGGAGCTCACCGTGGAGGAGGCCGGCAAGGTCACCCAGCTGACCGCCTATCAAGGTGACACGGTGGAGCAGGCCATGCTGGAGAACAGCATCGTGCTGTCAGAGGACGATGAGATCACTCCCGACCGGGACACGGTGATCCAGGGGGACACCCAGGTGGAGATCCGCCGGGCCTGCCAGGTAGTGGTCCTGGCGGACGGGAAGAGCAAGACCGTGACGCTGATTGGCGGCACAGTGCAGGACGCCCTGGACGAGGCCGGGGTGACTGTTGGGGAAGAGGATTCCCTGAACTATCCGAAGGACAAACCCTTATTTGACAAGATGCACATCCGTGTCACTCGGGTGATGAAGGTGCGCATCACCGCCGACGGGGAGACCCAAGAGGTGGAGACCTCTGCCCAGACCGTGGAGGCGGCCCTGAAGCGGGCCGGCGTGGAGCTGGCCGAGGAGGACCGTGTGGAGCCGGAGCTCACCGCCAAAGTCACCGATGGCATGGAGATCACGGTGAAGCGGGTGACCCTGAAGGAAGAGGTGGAAGTGGAGGAGATCCCCTACGAGACCACCTATGAGGACACGGAGTCCCTGTACGAAGGGGAAACCCAGGTAAAGACTCCGGGCCAGAAGGGCACCAAGGAGATCACCTACCAGGTCACGTTTGTGGAAGGTGAGGAAGAGGGCCGCGAGGCCGTCTCCGAGAAAGTCACCGCCGAGCCGGTGAACGAGGTGGTCCTGCGGGGCGTGACCCAGCGGCAGGAGCCTCAGGAGGAGAGCAAGCCCCAGTCCCCCAATGTCAGCGGGGGCAACGGCAGCGGGGTGAGCGCAGGGACCTTCACGGATATGTACGGCAATGTGGTGTCCTACAGCTCCGTGATGAGCGGCACCTGCACCGCCTACTCCGTGCCGGGCGGCACCACCTCTCTGGGCTGGGATGCTGTGTACGGGGTGGTTGCGGTGAATCCCAACATCATCCCTTACGGGACGAAGATGTACATCACCTCTCCCGACGGCAGCGTGGTCTACGGCTACGGCGTGGCTGGTGATACCGGCGGCGCGGCTATGGCCGGTGACATCATCGCCGACCTGTGCTATAATACAGTGGAAGAGTGCAGCCAGATCGGCCGGAGGGAAATGGTCATCTACATTCTCTCCTGACAAATCAAAGCAAATGGGGCGGCCCGAATGGGCCGCTCTTTTTTGTTGCCCTTTTTCCACCGCTCTGCCGGATTCCTTGCAGCAGGGAATCCGGAGGGCCTCAGTGGGGTTGTAATTTCCTGGGGGATCCAGTATAATAGGCAAAGTATATCAAAAATTTGGAAGGAGGCTCTGCAATGAATGTGCTGGTTCCTATCATCATTGCGTTGGCCGGACTGATCTTGATCTTTTCCCTTTCCAAGGAGAATAAAGTGTTTATTCTGGCCGGTGGGTATTTCCTGGTGCTGGCGGGCTGGATGGCCGCCGACCGCCTTTGGCCGGATGCCAAAGTCTTTGCTGGCCCTTGGGGGATCGGCTTCCGGGTAATTACCGCCGCTGTGCTGGTGGTCCTGGTGGTGGTCTTCGCCCGGGAGTATCGGAAAAAGGGGGAGGATTCCTCGGAACATTCCAAAAGTTCCAAAAGCTCCAAGGATTCCTCAAAATCAAAGAATCCGAAAAACATCCATAAGGATGACAGCGGTCTGTTTTAAGCGCAATAACCGGCTTCGCCGGACGAAAAAAAGAGGGATATGTTGTGGAATCCATGCTTACTGTCATAAGCAAGGTGGGAGTGATGCTCCTGCTGATCATGGTGGGCTATGTGGTCAGCAAAAAAGGGATGCTCACCGAACGGGGTACTTCTGAAATCAATACCCTGCTCCTTCAGATCGTCACCCCTTGCTTGATCGTCAACTCCTTCCTCACCTCGGAGGGCACCCTTTCCGTGGGGGAGCTGCTGCTCTCCGTGGGCACCTCCGCCCTGGCCCTGGTGCTGAGCATCGTGGTCAGCTGGGGATTCTTCCGCAAGGAACCCGAGGGCCGTCAGAAGGTCCTGCGCTTTGCCGCGATCTTCAGCAACTCCGGCTTTATGGGGCTGCCGCTGGTGGAGGGAATCGTCGGCAGTGAAGGCGTCATGTACGGCTCCTTCTTCATTGTGGTGTTCAATATCTTCTGCTGGACCTATGGATTCCGCATGATGAGCGGCGGTCAGAAGATGAGCCTCAAGGTCCTTCTGCTCAACCCCGGTATCATCGGCCTGATCTTCGGCCTGCCCATCTACTTTTTGAGGATCCCCATCCCCGCTGTCATCAGCGAGCCAGTGGGATTTCTGTCCGCCTTGAATACGCCCCTGGCCATGCTGGTGGTGGGCAGCTATATCGCCAAGGTAGAGCTCCACTCCTTTGTCTCGGATCTGGCTGTGTATAAGGCTTCCGCTCTCCGGCTGCTGGTGGCTCCGGGACTCTTCCTCCTGCTGCTGTTGGTCATCCGCCCCGAGCCCAACCTGTTCATCACCAATATGATCCAGGCCTCCTGCCCGGTGGCAGCCAATACAGTGCTCTTTGCCGTTCAGTATAAGCGGGACTCCACCTTGGCCTCCAAAATGGTGGCTGTCAGTACGGTGCTGTCCATCATCACCATTCCCATTCTCACTATCTTGGCTCAGATGGCCTGTGAGATGCTCTATTGATTTTTTTCCCTGGGGTTCCCCGGGATGGGACAAAGGGGCTTTGGTATACTATATATATAGGAAGCGGGATGAGAAAGCCCGCCATCTGGGATCCGTTGGGATCCCTTTTTTCTTTTTCACCTGGGGATGGAGGAGGCGCCCTGACGGGGGTGAGAGGAAAGGGGAAAAAGTTCTCCACAAAAAACGCCGGCGGCGTTGAAAAATAAGAAAAGTTCGTGTACAATAGGGGGAGCAATCCAAAGAGAAGGGAGCGAACTCTATGGCGTCTGTGGCCCCATCGCTGCTGGCGGCGGATTTCTCCGCCCTGGGAGCGGAGTTGGAACGGGTGCGGGAGGCGGAAGTCATCCACATCGACATCATGGATGGCAATTTTGTCCCCAACCTGAGCATGGGTCCCCAAGTGGTGAAAGCCCTGCGGGGAAAGACAGATCAGGTGTTTGACGTGCATCTGATGCTTCGGCGGCCCCTGAGCTACATTCCGGTGTTCCGGGAGGCGGGAGCCGATTGGCTGACCTTTCACATTGAGTGTGAGGACGATCCGGTGAAGGTGCTGGAGGCCATTGAGAAGAGCGGAGCCAAGGCGGGAATGGCCATCAAGCCGGGAACGCCGGTGGAAGCGCTCTACCCCTATGGCAGCAGGCTGCACAGTGTCACGGTGATGACGGTGGAGCCGGGCTTTGGCGGGCAGGTGCTCCAGGAGAAGCCTTTGGAGAAGGTGACCCAGTTAAAGCAGCGGTTTCCGGGATTGATCCTGGAAGTGGACGGCGGCGTGACCCTGGAGAACGCAGCCCAGGTGCGGCAGGCCGGCACAGATGTGCTGGTGGCAGGCACGGCGGTGTTCGGGGCGGCGGATCCGGAAGAGGCGATCCGTGAGATCCGAGGCCGGAAGGCCTGAGGGGAACAAGGACAACGAGGCAGCCATAGAATGGGATAAAACCCCATGGGAGGTGCTGCCGATGCGACTGAAGAGGCCACCGCAGCCCCTGGTGGTTCGGTATGCCGGGGCGACGGCCTTGTGCGACGGGGTGGCCGGACTGTATGAGAGATATCCCCAGTTGAAGGCGTCACTGTGCCTATACCGAGGGAGTTATTATTTGAAAGCGGCAGCCAGCTTATGCCAGCGGCCGCAAGTGAGCCGGACCGCAGAGGAATACGGGACGGTGCTGGGTCCCTGCCCGGTGTTATACGCTTATTGCGAGGAGCACGGCCGCTGTTTGTCAGCGGATGCGGTGAAGGAACTGGGAGGAGCCCTGTGGAAGCAGTGAGGAGCGCGCCCGGAAAGGCGGGAGCGCCCGCGCTGTAAAGTGGACGAGCCTGACACGCTGCAAGCCCAGCGCGACGATATGGAGAAAAAAACATGGGAGGTGAGCAAGGGGAAGAGGAGGATACCAGGTGACTGTCCGAGAAAAAGGACAAGTGACACAAAAAAGGCAAGGGGGATGCAAAGGTTTTCCTACAAACCGCACAATGCATACCTGGACGCAGACACACAATGGGCAAATCTTCCAAAAAATTGCCGGAATGTAAAGGGAAAATATGGGAATTTCTCTGATTTGTAAAAGGATCACACAGGAAAAAAGTCCAGAAAATGGCTTAAAACCGCCGGTTTCCGGGCTCTCCCAGGTTTTCCACTTGCTGGTGAAGATTTGCGGAAAAACTTGAAAAAAGGGCTTGCATTTTTCAGGGACAAAGGTTAGAATATAGATAACTTAAACTCACAGGATCATGCCCTGTGAGAATCTAAAATTAAGAAGGTTGAAATCTATGAACAAAAGCAAGTTTCTGAAGAAATCACTTGCGATGCTCCTGGCTCTCA
>JBMNVU010000031.1:0-23014 GCA_050946975.1 Acutalibacter sp. | reverse complement strand
ATCCAGCCCGGGAAGGTGCTGATGGTGGGGTCCAGCCTGATGGAACAGTTCCCCATTAACGAGCTGTTGTTGGATGAGGGCCGGACCTATACGGTGTACAACCGGGGAATCGGGGGATACACCACCCAGGACCTGGCCAAGGTGCTGGATGTCTGTGTCTACGACGTAAAGCCTAGCCATATTTTCATCAATATCGGCACTAACGACATGAACACCCAGGCCTACCGTTTGGAAGAGATGCTGGAGCGGTATGAGAACATCCTCCAAGAGATTCAGTCCCATCTGCCTCAGGCAGGCTTGACCTTGATAGCCTATTACCCCCTGTGCGAGCGGTTGATGGCCCAAGCGCCCAATGGGGAGGAGATTTTGAAGTATCGGAACAACCGGGTCATTGAGGAGGCCAACCGGGGCGTGGAGGCCCTGGCCAAGAAACTTGGTGTGGGCTTTGTGAACTGCAACGATCCCATCACCGATGAGACCGGCAATCTGAAAGCGGAGTACACGGTGGAAGGCATGCACATGTACGCCGACGGCTACGCCCAGGTGCTTCGGGTGCTGCTGCCGCTTTTGGATCAGCTGGCGGGCTGACAGCGGGAATAGAAGAGAGAAAATCTTGAGAGAAAGGCCGTCCCATCCTGGGGCGGCCTTTTTAACAAGTTGTGGAGAGTGTGCAAAGAACCTCCCCTGCCTTTCGGCAGGGGAGGTTTTTTGTCCGGTTGGAAATAGGGAGGCTGCCTAGGGGATCAATTCTTTTTAGGGAGCTCCTTGGTGTCAAACCGGGTGACGATCATGTGGATAATGTAGGGGATCAGAATCACAGGAATGGCCAGGTAGGCGATGCCGCTGTAAGCTTTCTGGATCAGGTTCAGCAGGCCGAACTGGGCAATGCCGAAGTCCACCACGCAGCAGATCAGGGCGGCGACGATCTCCTTTTTGGTGATATGGAACCGGCCCAGGGAGGCGGGAGCAGCCTGGTCAGTCTGCTTTCCGCAGACGCGCTTGACCATGGCGGCCACCATGTTTACCGCAGTGGACACGGCCCCCAGGATGATCAACAGGGAGATGAGGGGCGTCATGAAGGAGGCGCCCACACCGTTTTCCACCATGAACAGGGTGGGGACGCTCTGGGAGGCGGCCTCGGGGTTGGTGTAGATGGTCATCAGCCCCAGCACCACCATGACCATCATCAGGGCGTTGACCACAGCACCCACGCCCATGCTCTTCACCGCGTCCCCGGGCTTTTCAAAGGACTTGGCGTGCTGGACGAACACCGCAATGTTGGACAGCTGGAAGGTGCCGTAGAGGAATGCGGAGTACAGGGCCGGACCCAGGGGAAGCTGCTGCTGGTTCATAGCGCTCACAGCGTCGGAGATCTTCCCAGCGTTGAGAACAATGTTGGGCAGGTAGACAATCAGCAGCCCGGCGATGATGCAGATGGACAGGATGGACGCCACTCGCCGTACCAGATCGGTGCCGAAAATGGCCACCACAAAGATGAAGATGCCGATCAAGAAGGTGCACAGCAGGTAGGGCAGCCCGGTCAGCTGGCTGAGGGTGGCGCCGCCGGTGGCGAAGGCCACTGCCGGAGCCACACACATGACACACAGGTACAGCAGCTCAAAGAGGTTGGAGAAGATGGGGGCGAACTTTCCATAGAAGGCGTTGTTGTAGGAGCGGTAATCGTAGACCTGATGCTTCCGGGCAAACCGCAGGCTGTAGGCGAAGAAAATGCCGTTGTAAGCCATGGCCAGCACGGGCATCACCACGCACCAGGCGCCGTAGCGGACAAAATAGCTGTAGATCTGAGCGCCGGAGGCGAAGCCGCCGCCAAAGTGGGTGGTGAACCACACAAAGGCCACCCCAAGGACAAGAGCGGATGTCTTTGCCTTTTTCATGGTCACTTCACCGCCCTTTCCTGCAGCGCCGTCATGGCGTCCTCCAGCATTTGCCGGGTCACCCGGTAGGGATAGTGGGCCACGTCCGACATCTGGGGGATGCGGTCCACACATTCCTCCCACTGCTCCGGGGTGATCTCAATGTCCGAAAGCTGGGTGGGCAGGCCGATGGATTGGTTCAGCTGATAGATCTTTTCAAACTCCTCCTGCTGGCCGTCCACCAGCAGCGCCAGTAAAATGCCGAAACCCACCACTTCGCCGTGGAGATGGCGCTCCTCAATGATGGGGTAGGAGGTCAGGGCATAGAAGATGGCGTGGGCCAGGCCGCTGTTGTAGTCCGGAGTGAAGTCCTTGGTCAGGAAGATGGAGGCGATGCCCGTGGTGACCACAATGGCCAGCACCACCTGCTCCACCGCGTAGGTGCACAGACCCTTTTTGTGGTCCTCCAGAGCCTGGGCGCTGAAGGTCAGCAGGGGATCCCGGCACATGCGGCTGACTTCCACACCCAGGGCGGTGAAGTGCTCCAGCTGCTCATCCCGGGAGGAGATCATGGCCTCATAGTACTTGGCGTAGGTGTCGCCGATGCCGGCCCACATGTACTGGCTGGGGGCTTTGGCCAGGATTTCCGTATCGATGAAGGCGTGCATGGCTGGCCGCACAAAGAAGTTGGGTTTTAGAAAGCTGCCGTCCTCGTTGTACATGATGGACACCGAGGTGGTGGCGGCACAGTTGGAGGCGATGGTGGGGAAAGTGAACACCGGCTTGTCGTCGGTGATGCACAGGCATTTCACCGTGTCCAGGGCCTTGCCGCCGCCCACGCCGAAGACCATGTCCGCCTCTTGATAGAGGGGCATGGCACGGAGCCGGTCCACAGTGGCGTAGGTGCAGTTTTCCCCGTAGATCTCCTTGCCGATGATGGTGAGGTTGGTCTGCTCCACGTAGGAAGCAATTTTGTCGTAGGCGGCGGCCAGGGCTTTACGCCCGCCGATCACCAGCACTTTTTTTCCATAGGACTCGCACACCGGGCCGATCTTGTCGTAGATCTTGTCGCCGATGGAGTAGCTAGGCAGATGAACCTCGTAATTTTCCAGTTTCATTTGGGTACCCCTTTCCGGGACGGGGCAATAAAAAACGCCCTTGTCCCTTACAAATTATGCAGGGACAAGAGCGCAACACTCCTGCGGTGCCACCCGGCTTGATGCGGTTATCCGCATCCACTCACGCATACAGAATCATATGCTCTCTTTGGTAACGGAGTTCGTTCTCCGGCTCGCTTACTGTGGGTTCGGCTCGCCCTCGAAAGCCCATTCGCCTCAGTGCCGGCTGCCGCGATCCCACCCTCCGCGGCTCTCTGGTAGCAAGTGTCCTGAGGTTACTTACTCTTTCTCAACGGTTTGGTATTACGTTAGCACAGAAAATTGAAAAAGTCAATGGAGGAAATCCTTCTTTTTTTACAAATTTTTTATGTTGAACCAGTGAGGAATCCAATTGTGTTTTTCCGGGACTTGCATTATACTACACTTAAAAACCGGGACGGAGGAAGATCGTCCGAACCAGGTTGACCCGGATTGGAGCCGGGGCATCCGAGAGACTTTTGGGGAGATGAGCCAATGAATGACTTGCTGTACACAGGCGCCTATACCGACGGCTTGCCGGGAGAGGGCGTGGCCTGTTGGAGATTTGACGGCCGGACCTTGACCAGGACCGGTTCGTTTGGAGGGCTGCGGAATCCCTCCTATGTGCTGCCCCAGGGAGGGCGGCTCTACGCAGTGGAGGAGCTCCCAGACCGGGCTGGGATGGCCTGCCTGTCCTGGGAGAAGGAAGGGAAGCCGGAGCTGCTCTGGCACCGGGAGGTGCCGGGAGCAGGGCTGTGCCACCTGACGCTGAGCGGGGAGAACCTGTACGCCTCCGGGTACGATGGGGGCACCCTTACCGGCGTGGACACAGCCACAGGGGAACCTTGTTATTACCAAGAGTTCCAGGGTCAAGGGCCCAACCCAGCCCGGCAGGAGAAGGCCCACATTCACTCCTGTCAGGTGACCCCGGAGGGCACCCGGCTGCTGGTGGCCGACCTGGGTGTGGACCGTCTGTACCAGTTTGTGCTGGAAGAGGGCGGGAAGCTGACCCCGGCCCCGGAACAGCCCTGGATCCAGACAGCACCCGGCCAGGGACCCCGGCACTTTGCCTTCCACCCCAACGGAAATTGGCTGTACCTGGTGACGGAGCTGGACAGTTCTCTGCTGGTGTATCGCTGGGAGAATTGCCGCCTGGAGCAGGTGGGGGAGTACTCCCTGTTAGAGCCCGGGGATCCGGAGGAATCCCTGGCAGCGGATATCCATTTGACTGAGGATGGGAAGTTTCTGTACACCTCGGTCCGGGGGGCGGATTGTCTGTACTGTTTCCAGGTGGAGGAGGAAGGCGCCAGCCTGAAGAAGCTGAGCCGCGTTTCCACCCAGGGCAGCTGGCCCAGAAACTTCTCCCTGAGCCCCGACGAGAACTGGGTGGCGGTGGCCAATCAGCAGGAGGGCACCCTGGTCCTCTTTTCCAGGGACCGGGAGACCGGCCTGCTGGGAGAGGCGCTTTGCCAAGTCCAGGTGCCTCAGATTTCCTGCGTTAAGTGGGGGCGCTGAGGCGAACCGCTGGGGACTTTTCTGAAGTAGACCGAAAAAAAGCACCTTTGGTTCCCCAAAAAGGGGCCAAGGTGCTTTTTTGTGGAGACATATTGTGCTCTAGGGGAGTTTTATGTTTTGGGGGAAGTGGGGTTGTACACGCTGGCGGTTTCCCGCTTGGGGCCGATGATGTCCTCCTCCCGGAAGGACATCCACTTGATTCCCCGCCGGTTCTGGTAGGCAAAGGCCAGGTGCAGTGCGCCGTCCCGGGCTTGGATCAGGCAGGGGTATTCGTACTGCCGGTTGTTGCACCGGTTTTCCAGCCCGGCATAGCCTTCTCCCAGTTCCAGGTAGCGGATCAGCGGGAAGGAGAGCCCGCCGTCCTCAGAGAGAGCTACTGCCACCGGGCAGCGCAGCCCCGGCCACACCGCGGCGCCGGGCACTGTCCCCGGACGCTGGGTGGGGTTGTAGGCAATGGCAAGGCGCCCGCTTTGAAGCTTCAGGGCGCTGATGCTGGCGTTGTTGTTGGGCAGAGGGGTGGGGGATGGAACAGACCAGGTGTCCCCGTTGTCCAGGGACTCGCTGCGGTAGATCCAGTCCGCCTCCCGGCTGCGGAGGAAGGCAGCCAGGTGTCCGGGGGCCAACTCCACCACATTGGCGTGGACCCGGCCCCGGCTTTCCGGCAGTTCCACGCAGCGCCAGGTTTTGCCCTGGTCATCGGAGAGCTGGAACACGGTGGGATCCCCGGCAAGGCTGTTGTCATCGTCGCTGCATAGCCAGTTGGCGAAGATCCACCGTCCATTGTGCAGCTTCTGGATGCTCTGGCGGCAGAAGCTCCCCTCCCTGGGGAAGAGCGTGTCCGCTGGACCCCAGTGAAAACCGCCGTCCACACTGCGCTGACAGCGGATCACCGCAGTGTACTGCATGTTGTCCTTGCCAGGGACCCGGTCCAGCTGAGCGGTGTAGACAGCCCAGATCTCCTGCTCCGACGCCTGGAACAGGGAGGGGTTCTGCTCGCTGCGCTCTGGATCTTGGGAGACCTGCTCCGGCACGGTCCAGCGGGTTTGACCCTTGGGCAGCCAGGAGCAGACGATGCTCACGTCCCGGTTGCCCTCAAAGGTTCCGGCAAACCAGGCGCACAGCAGATCCCCTTGGGGAGTTTCCAGCAAAGCCGGGGCATGGGCGCTGGCCCAGGGCCCCGGAGGCAGCATGGCCTCCAGTGTACCCATAGCCTCGTTGCGGTAGATGACGCCATCGGGAGTCAATCCGGGTAAAACGGGAATGTTCATCACTTCGCGCCTCCTGATACTTGAGATGGGTCGCCCGCAGCAGGGCAGTCATCTTGCACTTCCATCCTCACCCAGGAATCTTTGTCCTCGCCGCTGAAGAGGGTCTGTACCGCCTTTCGGGAAGAGCGCTGCAATCCCCAAACACCCCGGTAGTTGCAGTGGATGTGGAAGTTGGGGTAATCCGAGGAGGACATGTCCAGCCGCAGCCGTTCTCCGGCCTTAACGGTGTAGCACACGTCCCACATGTCCAGCTTCACCGGGACGGGGGAGCCTGGCTGGTAGTGTTCCCCAGCCGGACTGCCTTGACTGATGGTGGTGATGGAGGAGCGGATGTTGTAGGCTTTCCCCTCCGGGGTGACCCGCATGAGTTTGGCGGTGAAGGCTGTGTCCTCGCCATCGGTGGCCACCCACAGCTGAGCCTGAATCTTTCCAGTGATCCGCAGATCCCGTTCCAGCGGCTGGGAGACCAGGGTGATCACGTCCGGCCTGCTGCCAGGCTCGGGCTGGAGCAAACTGCCGTTGGCGGCCCAGGTGGCCAGGCAGGACTCCGACCCGTGGGACGGAACCGGGTCCGCTGGGTCAAAGATAAACGGAACGCTGCCCGCTTCCTGAGCCGGAGAAGCTTGGAGAGTTCCCTGTGCGAAGTTCAGGTGGATGGTTTCGGGGTGCACCGGTTTTTCCTCCCAGGAGGGGGTCTCCGTCCAGCGGTCCTCGCCAATCTGGTAGGTGCGCACTAAGGGTTTGGGAAGTGCCTCCTGCTTTAAGGTCAGGTCGAACCACTCCAAAAACATGCGTACCTCGCTGTTTTGGAGGTTCTCCAGAGGAAGCCCCTCCACACAGGGTTGGAAGCCGTGGTTCCAGGGGCCGATGGTCAGCCAGCTGTGATCCTTGGAGCCCAGCTTTGCCCAGGAGTTCATGGAGCTTCCCAGATGATGGTCGTACCACCCCTCAATGACAAACACAGGGATTTGAATGTGCTCCGGGATCTCATCCAGCTGTTTCCACCACCCCTGCTGCCAGTAGGGGTCGCTTTTTCGGGTGTTGGTCACGTACTCCCGATACCAGGGAACCTCCCCGCCCCACAGGGCGGTGTCCACCTCTGCCTGGGGCAGATAACGGCAGACGGCGTCGTAATCCGCATGGACTTCCCAGCCGCAGTTGCCCATGCTCCAGGAGGTGAGCACGTCCTGCCGGAACATCCCCTTTTCATAGGCGGATTTGAACCGGTCCGTACCGTAGTGGCTCAAAGCCATGGACCGCACTTTTCCGGTGACAGCATCCGCCATAGCCCATCCGGTGGCCGCCAGGTAGGAACAGCCCCAGTACCCAATGGGTCCGGCCCAGGGCTGAGCAAACAGCCAGTTGACTGTGTCGATGCCGTCCTGGCGCTCGTTGACGTTGGGCTCCCAGACGCCCTGGGATTCCTCAATCCCCCGGCAGTACTGGAACACAAAGACATACCCCCGCATTGCCAGCTGCTGACCATGGATCTCCAGAAGCTTTGCCTGACTGGGGTAGCAGGTGCGCTGAAGGATCACGGGAAAGCGGTCTCCCGCAGGAGCGTCTCCAGTTCCAATCCACACTCCTGCAGGGCGGTACATGGTGGTGTGAAGCATAACGCCGTCGGACATGGGAACAAACAGGTCCTCCACGGTGAAAGAGCTGTACTCCTGCGGGAACCCGCTGGCCTCATACTCCTGGACTTTTTGCCTCAGTTCCAGATCTTCTTCGCTCAAAACAGACACCTCCTCTCAAATCTCCAGTTCCAGCAGGGCGCTGCCCAGTGTCTTTCCGTGCATGTCCACTGCCAGGGATCGGGTGACGCCGCCGCCCAGGGCGTCCTGCATGACAAAGTTCAGGGCGCAGAGAGAGTCGATCTCATACCGGGCGATGTCCCCGTGGACGATCTCCCGAAAGTAGTCCTTCAGCCGGGCTGCCGTCACTTTTTCTTTGAGCATGGGGTAATCTTTGGGGTCATAGGCGATCACCGAGATCACGGAGATGTTGCCCTTGTCCCCGGTTCTGGAATGTGCCACTTCTTTCAGCTTCATAGGTTCCTCCAATCCGGCCGGGTTTCCCGGTCATTCCTCCACAAAATGAACCCCGATGGGGAAGTCCTCCCGGGGGATGAGAATAGACGCAATGGAAATGATGTCCTTCACAGCTTTCACAGCGCCGCCGCCTCCGCAGGGGCCGTTGGTGTAGAGGGCCTCCACTTCGTTGCCCACCTTCTGGGCCTGTTTCAGATCGGCGCACCGAGCGGCCACCCGCAGCCGAACTTCCACCGGCTGGGGAGCCTCCTCCCGGATGCCTTGGGAGATTTGATCCCGATACAGGGAGTTCACCCCCATGAAGTCGTAGCGGATCTCGCTGTATTCCAAGCCAATGAGAGCGAACCGATGCTCAAGCACCTCCTTGGCCAACTGTGCCCTGGCCAGAGCATTGGAGCCGCCATAGCTGATCTGGCCCTCACCGATGTAGCAGTCGTGGTAGCCCACGCTGGTCTTGAAGAAACCGTTGGGTTTCCGGCCGGTGGCACCGCTGACTTTTACTCGGTCAGGACCGTCCTGCTCTGCCCGGATGTGGCTAAAGTCGGCAGTGACGTCCGGGGTGAAATAGCTGGCAGGATCCTGAATCTCATAGAGCATCTGTTCTTTAACCGTGTCTTCTGTGACCAGGCCGCCGGTGCCCTCCAGCTTGGTGATGACGGCGTCACCGGACTCTTCCACAATGGCGATGGGAAAGCCCAGATTCCAAAGCTCCGGCACATCCTTGTAGCCGGGATCGGCGAAGTAGCCTCCTGTGACCTGACCGGCGCACTCCAGCAGGTGACCCACCAGGGTGGCCTTTCCCAGGTGATCGTAGTCCTCAAAGGACCAGCCAAATTCGTAAGCCAGAGGCCCCACCACCAGAGCAGGATCCGCCACCCGGCCGGTGATGACGATGTCCGCCCCTTGGGAGAGGGCGTCCACGATGCCCTGGGCGCCGATGTACCCGTTGGCAGAGAGCACCTCCCCGTGAATGTCCTTGAGAGGCCGTCCGGTTTCCATCACGGAATACTCCATGTACTCTCCCAGGCGGTCTCCTACATCATCTCCGGATACCCAGGCGATGGACAGACCGGAAATGCCCTTGTCACGAGCCATCTGGCGGCATTTTTCCGCGGCGGACTTGGGATTGGCTGCCCCCATGTTGGTAATTACCTTCACCGGGCGGTCCTTCCAGGCGTCCAGGATGGCGTCCAGCCGGTCCTCCAACAGGTCATTGTAGCCCAGGCTGGGGTTTTCCCGTTTCTTTTTCTGCGCGATAGAGATGGTTCTCTCCGCCAGGCACTCGAAAATGATGTAATCCAAGTTCCCCCGATGTATCAGGTCAATAGCAGGTTCAATCCGGTCTCCGGCGTACCCTGCTCCAGAGCCGATGCGTATTTGTTTCATGGGTGATTCCTCCACGTTGCGGCGGGGATGAGAGTTCCCCTGTAATCTGACCGGTATTCCCGATCGTTCCGCATCCTCAGTATAAGCTTCTGGGAAAGGGGAGTCAAGCTAGGAACACCTCCATCAGGTTGGGTCTCAAAAAGATATTCTGGCCGTGATCCCGGGGATAGGTGCAAACAAAAAAGCCCCCGCCAGGCCCACAAAGGGGCAGCAGGGGCGCTTTTTGCATGGCTTTTTGGGCAAATCGGGAGGTGGGGTGTTCTCCATTTGTTCTGGGCGAAGGGAGGGGACAGTATGACTTCACATCGCCACGCTGGCTGCCAGGCGGGTGATCTCCCTTCGGAGTTGGGACTGTTCCCGCTGTACCTGGTTTGTCCGGGTGCGGAGATGTTGGAGGACGTTGTCAATCTGACCTCGGGTGTCCCGCACCTGGCGCTGGGATTGATGAATGTGATCCAAAACGGCCAAATCCGCGAAAATGCCGTCAAAGACATAGTCGGCGAACCGGAGAAATCCGTCAATGCTCACTTGAAGGTCAGCGTCCAGGGTGACATCGGCCAGTTCTGTCTTGAAGGAGCGCAGCTGGGATTGCAGCAGCTCCACGTTTTCCTGGGCCGTGTCCAGGTGATCATGTTTGACCATGTCGGACAAAAGCCCTCCACCCACCGCGTCCCAGATGCCCCAGTTTTCCGCACTGTCCAGACTGGACAGCACTTGGTCTGCTATGGACAGGGCTTTCTGTCCGGCGGAGGAGGCTTCCTCCAGCTCCCGTTCCTGACTTTGCAGGGCGGAAATTTGTTCCTCCAGCTTGAGAATCTGCTCTCCCACCGGACCACCGGCGTTTTTTACCGCCTGGGTCTTCTCCTCCAGCATAAAGGCGTATTGGCTCTCGCAATTTCCCAGAGAGGAGAGTTCCTCCTGACACCGCCGCAGGTCCTCCTGGGCGCCGTCCAGTTCCCGGGATGCGGCGTCGTACTTCACCCGGGCAGCATAGGCCTCCTCTCGCTCTTTGGCCAGCTTCTCATCCTTTTTCCCCAGCACATGGTAGAAGAAGGCTGCCAGGCTTCGTCCCTCCAGCCGGTCCACGTCTTCCTGCTCTTTCTCAAAGCACTGCTTCAGCGCTTCCGCTTGAGCAGCGTACTGGTCCCTTTGGGATTGGAGCTCTCGAATAGTAGATTCCAGCTTCCGCTTGCGGGCACACTGGTTGAGCAGCTTCTGAAGTTGATCGTCGTAGTAGTTCATGAGGATTCTCCTTTTTCAAACATAGGTGCGTCATGGGCTGAGGCGTTTTCCTCTGATGGTACTCACTGGGAGGAGCCGTGATCCGGTTCCCCGTAATCAAAGCGAAATACCGCTTGGTAGGTGGTGCCGCCATCCCCTTGGAAGGTGGCGTACAGAGTGTAGCGGGCAGAAAAGTTTGCCAATGGCACCACAGTGGGGTCCTCCAACTGGGACTGGGAGATGGTGTAGCGGGTGGCCTTGTCCCAGGACTCCACGACCACCATGAATTCCTCCGCCAGGGGATAGGAGAAATCCAGACCCACCTCTGTGGCGGGGAGCCCCTGCCCAAAGACGCCGTTGGCATCTGTATCCAGAGGGACCTCTGGGGTGACGATGGAAGTTGTGGTATCCCCATTGGTTTTTGTCAGCTGATACAGGGTGGCCCCCAGAAGGTCCGATTCCCCGGAATCCGGGTTGCGGAAGTCCAGATTTAAGGCGGGACAGGCAAAGAGCAGGTGGTCCAGCTGGTCCCAATCCGTGCCGTTGGGAAGGTAGTACCATTGGGCGGAAGGAGTGTTTTTGCCCAGAGGCACCACTTTCAGAGCTTGATCCTGAAGGATCACCCCCAGGGTATATTCGCCCTTGGGACCGTCAAATAAGAAGGTGAACTCCCGCTCCGGCTGATCAAAGGTGTAACTGCCGGTGAGTTGGGCCAGTTCCAGGGAGGCCATGTACTGTTGAAAGGCCCCTTGATCCGGACAGAGCAAGGTGGTGTTGTAGGGATCGTCGGCCTGGGAAATGCTCCGCAGATAAAATTCTGAGCAGTCCTGGTTTTGGTAAATGGCCTGGGCTCCGGACACGTTGCCGTAGGCCAGAGACACATACCCGCAGGTCATGGACAGTCCGAAGAAGGCCAATCCCACCAGCAGTGCCCCGGAGTGCTTCTTGGGGGGATTTACCACATTTTTCAGCCGGTACCGCAGGGCGGAGGCCGTGGCGGACAGGCAGGTGGTGAAGCCCCGCTGATCCCCGGCGGTTTTCAGCAGCAGGTTGGCGTATTGATACCGGGTGGCGGCATCGCAGCCAAAGAGCACGGTCTCGTCGCAGCTGAGCTCCAGGTCATCAGCGCTCTTGCCCATGGCCACCCACATCAGGGGGTTGAACCAACACACGGCGGTGCAGAATACTAGGAAGAATTTGGCCCAGCAGTCCTCCCGGCCAATGTGCACCAGCTCGTGGCGGAGGATCAGGGAAAGCTCTTCCCGGGAGTACTCTCGTTGGGACAGTACCACCCGCACCCGCCGGGCGATCAGGCCGATGGACAGGGGAGTGGCGGTCTGTGGGGAGGAGACCAGCTTGAATTTGGGCTTTTTGAAGTTGGCCTGACAAATCTCCTCTTCCCAGACCTCTAAAATGGCAGGATCTGTGACGGGAACCGCACCCCGGAGGATGTGGCGCCGAAAGGCCAGATGGGAGAGCAGCTTCCACCCCAGGACGCCCACAAACCCCACCGCCCACAGGGACAGCAGGCACCACACCAGGGAGCCGGAGGCTCGAATCACCACCCAGGGCATGGAGGCTGATGCATGCTGAAAATCGGTGACGTATAAAAAGTTGGGGATGAGCCAAAGAAGAGCGCAGGCCCGGGCGTTGAAGTGGTCCCGAAGCAGGGGGAGTATGGCCAGAAGCACCAGATAGTAAAGGATGATGTGCAGGAAGATGCCAAAGCACAGAGAGAGCATCCCTTCCGCAGCACCTTGAACGCCGTACTGAACCAGGGAGAGGATCAGCACGGTCAGCAACACGGTGGGGAGCAGCGCTCCCGACACCAAGGGCAGGTACCGTTGCCGGTTGTCGATGTCCGAGAAAAAAGTGTGGTCCTGGGAGAAGACACACCAGGCAAGGACCCCGGAGATGATGACGGCAATCAAGCCTTTCAGCAGGAGTTCCGTGGTCATAGGCCGCCCCTTTCCAGGAGCTGGCGCAGCTCCTGCAGCTCCTCTTTGGTCAATCCGCTGTCACACAAAGCTGAGGCAAAGGTGGAGAGATTGCCCCCGCACAGCTTGTTGAAAAAGCGGTTGCTCTGCTGGGCTAGGTATTCCTGCCGGGAGATCAGGGGCGTATACTGGGAACTGCGCCCCACTTTGTCAATGCGCAGGAAGCCCTTTTCCGCCAGACGGGTCAGCAGTGTCAGCAGCGTAGTGGGCGCCATGGGATGAGTGTCCTGCAGCTGTTTGTTGATGTCGGCTCGGACCGCCGGAGGCGTGCAGGCCCAGACAGCCTGCATCACCTCCAGTTCCGCGTCCGGAAGACGGCGAATGGATGAACACATGAGACTCCCTCCTTTATTCTACAACTGTAGTTCTAACTGTATTCTACGATTGTAGAATCTGCTTGTCAAGAGGGGAAAGAGGCCACTCTGACCGGCTTTTTAGTGGATGCCATCCCGTCTGTTTTCAGCCCGGAAGAGAGCCCAGGGGAACCATTTTGTACTGCCCGTCCTCCATCGTCATGTCGATCAGCCGGGGATCCAGTTCCAGTGTTTCCAAGACTTTGGCGTCCTGATAGCACTGCTCTGGGGAAACTTCCATACCCAGCAGAGTCCGTCCGATCACCGCGCCCGCCAAGGAGGCTCCCAGCACCGAGCTGTGCTCACCATCGGCAAAGTACAGTTCCTCCTCCGGATGGGCTGCCGCCACCTGCCACCAAACTTTTCCCACCGGGCAGAGGGCGGCGCCGGTCTCCTTCGCCAAGGCTTCATAGGCCTCTGTCATGACCATCTGCCCTTGGGGATTCTTTTTCTCGCTCCAGGTCATGTACAGTAAGACTTTGGTCTTCTCCGGTGCCAGGGAGGCCAGGGTTTTTCCGGCCTGAAGCAGGGATTCTTTGCCAGGGAAGGGATGGGCATTGTGCTGGAGAACCACAGCGTCGTACCTTCCGCAGAGCAGGTTGTAATAGGTTTGGGACTGGTTCAGATGCCAGTCCAGACCCATGCCGGGATGAGTGAGCATGGTGGTCTCCAAAGAAGTGCCGTGGCTTTCGCAGAAGTGGGCCGCTCGGGCGGGCACATAGTGGACAAAGGTGTGGCTGTTCCCAAGAAACAGGACTTTCATAGAGATTCTCCTTTCAAAAAGCGCAGGGCGGTTTTCACGGTATCCAAAAGGCCGGTGGAAACCTTTCTGCCGGGAATGTTCCGGTTCCATTGTACACGATTTTTCCCCTTGGGACAATGGCAGAAGGTGGCCCGGAATGATGTTCTTTGCCGGTTTTCCGCCGGCTAGATCGCGCCTTAGCGGGATGGGATGGAGAACTCCCTGGGCGAAACGAAGCTCCCTCCAGCGGAGTGCCGGGCAATCCTGGGGAAAAGCCGCTGCAATACGGGCAGCTCGGCTTGTGTTGGAAAATGGGGGAAGATCGCGCCTGCGGAGCGCTGGGGAGAAATGGTTGTCCTGGTTCAAAACAAAAAAGAACCCAGAGAAGCCTTGAGCGCTCTCTGGGTTCTTCCATTGTGTCTCAGAAATGCAGGCTGCACCGCGCCTTTTCGGCAAAACAGAGGCCAAGCCTTCAGCAGGCGGCGGTTACCACTGGGTCAGCTCCAGGTACAGATCCTTGTATTGCTTGGCGGAGTTCTCCCAGGAGACGTCCTTGGCCATGTCCCGTTGGACCACCTCGTCCCAGTGATAGCGGTTGGTGAAGTACTCCGTCTTGGCCCGGTTTATGGCATCCAGCAGCAGGCCGGATTCATAACGGTCAAAGGTGAAGCCGTTGCCCTCGCCGGTGAAGGTGTTGTAGGGCTCCACCGTGTCCTTCAGACCGCCGGTTTCCCGGACGATGGGGAGGGTGCCGTAGTGCATGGCGTTAAGCTGGGTCAGACCGCAGGGCTCAAAGCGGGAGGGTACCAACAGTGCGTCGGCGCCGGCGTAGATCCGGTGGGCCCTGGCCTCATCGTACTGGATGCAGGCGGCAAAGGTGCCCTTGTTGGCGGATTCATAATAGCGGAAGGTGTCCTCGAATTCCTTGTCACCGGTGCCCAGTACCACGATCTGGGTGTTGCCGTCCAGCACCTGAGGGATCACTGCGCTGACCAGATCCAACCCCTTCTGATTGGTGAGCCGGGAGATCAGACCGATGACGAATTTACCCTCGTCCTCCTCCAAGCCCAGCTCCTTCTGGAGAGCCAGTTTGTTTTCCATCTTGTGGTCCAGTACGTTGCCCAGGCCGTAGTTGACTGCCAGAGCGGGATCCGTCTCAGGGTTCCACATGTCGTAGTCGATGCCATTGACAATGCCCCGGAGCTTATAGTTGTGGTAGCGCAGGTGGCCTTCCAGATGTTCGCCGTACTCGCTGGTTTGGATCTCCTGGGCATAGGTAGCGCTGACGGTGGTGATCCGATCCGCGTAGGCCAAGCCGCCCTTGAGCATGTTGGCGTTATTGTAGTCCTGTTTCAAAGCTCCCATGTCAAATGCAGAATCGGGCAGACCGGACCAGTACTTGACAGTGGGGATATTGTAGATGCCCTGGAAGCGCAGGTTGTGGATTGTGAGGATGGATTTGGCGTGACCCACAGGGGAATTCTGGAACAGGGTGCGCAGATACACAGGTACCAGCGCCGCCTGCCAGTCGTGGCAGTGGATGATATCGGGGATCCAGTTCATGAAGTTCAGTGCGGCCAAAGCAGCCTTGCTGAAGAAGCAGTACTTGGGAATGTCATCCACCAGGTTGATATAGGGATTGCCCGAGGTGAAAAACTCCTGATTGTCGATGAAATCGTAGACCACGCCATCGCAGATGTACTCCATGATGCCCACATAGTACTCCCGACCGGTCTGGCCCAGATCCATGTAGAATTCGCCCCGGTAGACCATCTTCTCCTGATACTTCTGGGGGATGCAGGCGTAGCGGGGCAGGATGACGCGCACGTCGCAGTTGAGACGCACCAGCTCTCGAGGCAGTGCGTACATCACATCGCCCAAACCGCCTGTCTTCACAAAGGGATGACATTCCGAACCGATGAATGCCACGCTTCTGCGGGGCAGATTGGTCATTACATTCACAGGTGCAGCCTCCTCAACAACAGGTGTGGACTCCGCAGAGACCACTGCAGGTTCCTCAGCAGCGGGCTGCTTTTTGACGGGTGTTGCCTTCTTCCCGGCAGGCTCTGTCTTCTTTTCAGCAGCAGCTGTTTTCTTCCGGGTAGTCCTCTTTTTGGCGGGAGCAGCTTTTGCCTCCACAGGGGCGGTCTCCTTGGCGGGAGCGGGCTCCTTTGCCGGTGCAGCGGGCTTTTCAGCGGCCGGTGCGGGCTTCTCCACAGTGGGGGCGGCTTTTGCCTCCACAGGGGCGGTCTCCTTGGCGGGAGCGGGCTCTTTCGCCGGTGCAGCGGGCTTTTCAGCGGCCGGTGCGGGCTTCTCCACAGCGGGGGCGGCTTTTGCCTCCACAGGGGCGGTCTCCTTGGCGGGGGCGGGCTCTTTCGCCGGTGCAGCGGGCTTTTCAGCGGCCGGTGCGGGCTTTTCCACAGCAGGAGCAGCTTTTGCCTCCACAGGGGCGGCCTCTTTGGCGGGAGCGGGGTCTTTCGCCGGTGCAGCGGGCTTTTCAGCGGCCGGTGCGGGCTTCTCCACAGCGGGGACGGCTTTTGCCTCCACAGGAGCTGCCTCTTTGGCGGCACCCTTCGCGGCAGGTTTCTTCTTCATGGGGTTTGATTTTTTCCGTGCCATATTGATTCATCCTTTCAACAATCTATACTCATTGAGAGTCTTAAGATCTGCTTCCATGCCAGGAGTGACGTGATGCCCTGGGGTCTATAGCCGGGCGGAAAAGCCTTTGCCGGCTGTGCTGGGGTCCGGGGGCGTCCTTTCTCCATTTGCGGAGGACGGAATTGCGCCTCATAGCCTCTCCCCTTTCCCTATTTTGGATCCATTATAGCAAAAACGGAAAATAGATACAAGAAAAAATAGGTAAAAAGACGGTTCTCAGCGGAATTTTCTCAGCCATTCGCTGTTGGGGACAGCCCACCGGAGCCCTAGTCCTTCAGACGGTAGATGGGGACTCCAGTTTCCCCTTGGGGTTCCACCGTGCCCTCCTCCATCATCTGATCCAACAGTTTTCGCACTTGCTCTGGGCTGGTGCCCAGCAGCTCTCCAATTTGGGCGAAGGTGGCTTGGGGATTCTCCGTCAGGTAGTCCACGATGACGGCTTTCTGCAGAACAGCTTCTTGGGCACCGGATTGGGCTGGGTGGGCTTCCTCACTGGTGCCGGAAAAGCGGTCCCAGGATGAGGGACCACTGCTGTCCTGCCAGGCCTGCAGCCACAGGGTGAGGGTGATACGAGCAGGGTCAAAGCTTTCCCGGATTACCGGCGGAGGCCACCCCATTCGGTTCCAAAGGCTGAAAAGATTGGGAATGCCACTGCCCGTCCTGTGGCCCACGTCAATAAGATTGAACAGCTTGATCAGGGCGGCGTTTCTGGGATCGGAAGTGCCGCCGCTGCGGGCCGTATCCAGACCTACCCTGAATCCGCCGGGGTTGGAAAAGGTGATGCACTGGGGCTTTTTCACAATCACCACCCCTGGATGGCCGTAGTAATCGGCGTTGACCAGGCAGTTTGCCAAGGCCTCCTTCAGCCCCTCTCCCACGGAGGTGTTGGCAGAAACAGCGGAGTCCTGGGAAAAACGCCCGCTCACCAGGGAGTAAAAGTCGAAGAGATTGCCGCTCCACTCCCCAGAGGTGGAGACAACCCGATGGGCCCACGGGGAGTTCCCCGGCAGTTCTTCCCGGTAGTCCAGAAAGTAGAGAGGGTACTCCTTGACGATTTCATAGGCAAAGCCGAACATCAGAAGTCCCGCTCCGGTGGGGTGAAGGACCCCCAGATGGTCCCGGCCAGCTGCTCCGATCTTGTAGAGAAATTCCGGGTCCTCATCCTGCTCCCAGACGTGGCCCGGATGGAATAGTTCCATCTGCCGGCGGTAGCGGTGAAGGCTGGAGAAATCCAGCGCCTCCAGCCCCAACTCCTTTAGCAGTCGCATGTCCTGGGATTGAGCTGCCGCATCCCGCAGCATGGTCTGGACTTCCTCCCGGGTGCAGCGGCAGTCACCCTCTCCGTTGCGGCGGTAGGTTTCCCGCAGGGGGTTCTCGTTCAGGTACACCGGCCTGTCCTGACGGTGAGCCCGGGGCACTTGGATCACCACGATGGGCTTTCCCTCCACCTCTTCCACAAATACGTCCTCTTGGGAGAGAATGTTGGCGCTCACTCGGGTGGGGTCCGTGACTCGCTCCCAGAAGTCGTCCATCAGCCACTGAGGGTCCGGAACGCCTACGGCATGCAGGGACTTGTTCTTCTCTTCAATAACCCCCAGCAGGATCAGTCCGCCCATGGTGTTGGCAAAGGCGGAGTAGGTTTCCCAGATGCTCTCAGGAAGGCCGCCCAGAGCTTTTTTGGCTTCGATGCGGTTGTTTTCCCGGTAGTGCTCCAAATGGGCGAAGTCGATCATGGCAGGCACATCCTTTCCTGGGTTCTGATGCTATCATAGCATGGGAGGGGAAGAGAATCAATCGATCCTTGGATTGCCCGGCAGGGGAAGTGAGGCGTGGGTGGCTTTAATAGAGTAAAGATCCACAGCAAGGAGGGGAGAGTCCCCCTGGCATAAGAAAGCCTCGCTCCTTTCAAAACCCAGGAAAACCCCTGTTTTTCGCGGAAATACGGGGGAGAACAGGGTGTAAAGTTTGTAAAATTCACTCGCTTTACAGGTAAAAATGTCTGTTTTTTTGCCTCACTTTCAGCCCGTGCAGGCCCAGATGTTCCTTGCCGGGGAATGTTCCGCTAGGGCCTAGCTGTCTGCCTCAACAGGGCTTGTTCATGGGGACCAAAGCGGCAGCTTTTTGGAAGTGATCAAGGGGCATGGAGGAAAAAATATTTATGAGAATAATTGTCGTTTTTGGAGGAGTGTGGTAAGATAGAATGGTAATTCCAAATGAGAAACTTTTGCTGCAAAGGGGAGAATCAACCGCAATGATGTGGAAAGACAGCTATCGTCTGGGAGTGGAGCGCATTGACAACCAGCATATCGAATTGTTCCGGATGACGGAAGATCTTGTCCGGGCAGTATCGGAGAACGCCACCATGGAAGCGTATCAAAAGGCGCTGGGCTTTTTGAAGGAGTATGTGATCTATCACTTTCGGGATGAGGAGGAGTATCAGGCCTCTATTCACTATTCCGGCGCCAAGGCTCACAAGGAGGAGCATCGACGCTTCACCCAGACGGTCCTGAACTACGAGAAGGCCCTGGAGAAGAACGGCTTTGATCTGGAGACTATGAAGGATCTGGTTGGCACGGTGACGGCGTGGCTGATTTACCACGTGGTGGATACAGACCAGAAGATTGTGTCCGGCGAGGACCTGAGCAAGGCGGAGGCGTCCGGGGATCACCTGTCGGAGTTGTTTGCCGGCTGTGCCCTGGATGTGATGAGTTCTATGGCCGGGATGGATCTGAGTGGGGTCCAGCGGTACGGCGAGCAGGAGTTCACTGCCCAGGGGGACATCTATATTGAGTTGGAATTGGTGGGAGATACCCAGGGGGTCGTTGCTCTGGGCTTCCCCAAGGAGCTGGCGCTGTATCTGATTCACAGCATGACCATGATGGAGCTGCAGGAGCTGGACGAGCTGGTTCAGTCGGCCCTGTGTGAGCTGACCAACATTTCCTGCGGCAACGCTGCCACGGCCTTGGCGAATCGCGGCTTGGCCTGTGATATCAAACCTCCGGTGGTTTCTCGGCGGATCGCTGCCGGGGACAAGGTGACCGGAACCTATGCGGATACTCAGGCGGGTAGGCTGGAGACCGTTCTGTTTGTGAAGGACCCGGCGTAATCCGTGAAATGAAAAGCTCCTATCGCTGCCTCTGCAAAGAGGGAAGGCGATAGGAGCTTTTTTTATAGGGAAAAACGATCCGATGGAAGTCGTTGAAAGTGCAAAAAGGACTGGAAGCATGGTGATGAAACCGTTGGCCGCAAGACCTTCTCAGGCGCCTTCCTCCTCCATTTTGGGCTCCTGAATCCGGCCGATGACCACCATGGCTAGAAGAAACAGCAAAAACGCAAAGGCGAAAGGCAGACGGCGGTCCAAGCTGGAGAGCCACCCAGCCAAGTAGCCAAAGGGGGAGGAGAGGGCAATGGTGGAGGCCATAATGAGGGCATTTAGGCGCGCCCGTTCCTGGGGATTGATGTTCAGCTGAAGCAGAGCGTCCTTTCGGGGGTTGACCAGAGCGGCGGCCACGGCGGCGAAGAAGACGTAGATCAGCACAAAACCCAAGCTGTCAGCGGGGGAGAAGACCAGCACCAGAACAGCTACGCAGTACAGTGCCAGTCCAGTCCATAGAGGTGCCCGGAACTTTGTGGAGCTCATGCGGTGTTGAATCCCCACCATAAAGACCAGCATCACAGCGGCGTTGAGAATGGGGAACAGGGCCAGATAATTTTCCGACAGACCCAGACGCTGGGTGACGTATAGACTGAAGAAGTTGGTGCTGACCATGTTGGTGATGTAGAGGATCACCGACACAGCCACTGCTTTTAAGACAGCCTTGTCCTTCAGCAGACGGGGAACCAGTTGACGGTATTCCCCCAGCATGTGGAAAACGGACACCCCTTTTGTCTCAGCCCGGCGGATTTTGCCCTGTTTGGTCTCCCGACAGAACTTGAAGGTGATGAGGGTTTTGGTGATCATGGTCAGAGAAAAGAGGAAATACAGCACCCGCACCACCGGCACCACGGAATAGGCGTTGACAAATAGGCCGGAAAGGGGCGCGAAGAAGATGGCTACCAGCCCGCCGATGTTCACCCAGGTGTAGATGCCCACCAGATCCTTAGGGTGTGCGTCCTCAATGAGCAGGCAGTACCAGGCGGTCTGGTTGATCTGTTCAAAGCAGTTGAGGATCGCGGCCAGCAAAAACAGCCAGAAGTTGTTGGATACAGACCAGACCAAGCAGGCCACAGCCCAGCCGAAGAAATCCCCCATCATGGTGGTGAATTTCCGTCCCACCTTGTCGGTGAGGATTCCCCCGAAAAAGGAGAAAAACACCTGGACCACCATGGCGATGGAAAGGATCAAACCGATCTGCACATCCGTCACACCTTGGGTGTACATGTAAAGGGTGGCAAAGGGTGCGATCAGGTTGTATGGAATGCCCCACAAGGGTTCGATCAGCACCAGTGTCCGAGGGTTTCCCTGGTTGCCGGCCAGCACTTGGATCAGAGGATGGTTTCCTAACCTTCTCAATTTCGCTTTCACACTCATACACATTCTCCCCACTCCATGTCGATTACCCCCTCATTCTATCACACTCCTTGTCCATGGGGAAGTGCTCCTGCAAGGATTTTTCCCCTGTTGTCCAGGTCTAGAGCAGTTCTCAGGTTTCACCGCCCTCAATCCGCTTCGGTCAGAGAATTGGAAGGGAGACTATGACCCAAACTGGTACGCGCCCTTCCCGGCTTCCTAGGGACCTCAAAATCCCCAGGCTGAGTCGGAAACGGATTCTCTGTGGCTGAACATCATCTGGAGAGCCGCCTCCAGCTGAGAGGAAGTGAGCGGATCTGTCCTCCAATTGCCTGGTGCCCGGATTGTGCATGTGGCAGAAAGGAAATTTCACAGTTGGGCAGACGATGGACATCGGGTCGGTGGAGCTTTCAGCCAGGCACAGTCCAAAGATGCTGTTCATACCAGGGGAGCAAGGGTGTTGCAGTCATGGCACACAGAGAGGCCGTTTACGCAGCATGATTTACTGAGCTCCTGACTGCGGGGGATGCCCCACTCCAGGATCCGGCCCTAAGTTTGGTGTTCCAAAGGAGCCTTGCAGATCAACCATTCTTTAAGCCCAAACACTCCCGACTTTCAGGTTTCATGTACTTTCTCCGAGACCCTCCGGGATCCAGCCGGAGAAGGGCGGTTTCCCTTGTGTTTTACTTCGTCGGGTGAGGAATGACAATCTTATCAACCTGGATGTGTCCGTTGTCCACCTGGGCCATCATCATGGTGATCTCCTGATGAAAGCGCCGGGGACCGCAAGAGCCGGGATTGAGCCAGAGCCGTCCCTCCTGCTCCTCCTGGAGGTACTTGTGGGAGTGGCCGAATACCACCACGTCCACACCGGTGAGGTCCGGGGGGACTTCCTTCCGGTTGTGGACCATGCAGAAGGTCACGCCGCCCAGGGTGACCTTCAAGTCGTGGGGGATCGTCTGAGCCCACTCCTTGTCGTTGTTGCCCCGCACCACATAGAGCGGGGCAAACGCCTGCAGCTGATCCACAATCTCCTGTTTGTTGATGTCCCCGCCATGGAGGATGGCGTCGGCGGTTTGCAGGTGCTCCACCACTTCCGGCCGCAGCAGACCGTGGGTGTCAGAGAGAATGGCAAGTTTCATGGGGCAGCCTCCTTATATGATAATGCCTTCGCAGTGGTCGATCTCGTGCTGGATGATCTGGGCAGTCCAGCCGGTGAAGGTCTTGATCCGCTCCTGAAAGTGCTCGTTCTGCCACCGCACCTTGATGGACTTCCATCGTTTAGCTGGCCGCAGACCCGTCAGGGACAGGCAGCCCTCCTGGGTTTGGTAGGAGTCGGACTTTTTCAGAATTTCCGGGTTGAACATGACCTGATAGCTGCCCTCGTTGTCAAAGGCGATGATCCGCTTGTTCACGCCGATCATGTTGGCCGCCATGCCCACGCAGCCCTCTTTGTGGTGTTCCAGCGTCTCCAACAGGTCCGCCGCCACCTGCAGATCTTCCGGGGTGGCGGGTTCTGCCTTTTGGGCCAGAAATGCTTCGTCTTTGCAAAGTTCTCGTATCATTGTTGATTCTCCTTGTGCTGTAAAATGACCGCTGCCAGGGTCTTCGCAGCCACTAGGGTGCCGAGTTTTGAGGGGTGGACCCCGTCGGCAGCGTAAAGAGATTGGGTGTCTGCCCCACGGTAAAATTCTCCTCCTGCGTCAGCCAGAAGGCACTGGTTCTCCTGGGCTGCTTGGCGGTAGGCAGCGGACAGCCTTAGGGCCATCTCTTCGTAGTCCCAGCCCTTGGCTGCCAGCTTGGCTCCACCCTTTTGGTAGGCCCAGGTGGCGTAGAGAACGGGCTCTGCGCCGTGTTCCCGGATCAGCCTGCAGAGCTCCTCCACGCTGGAAAAGAACCTCCCCGGTGAGGTGATGGGACCGTGGCTCATCTCCTGGAGCACCACATAGTCCCAGTGCTCCTGTGATAAGGCTTCCAGTGTGC
This sequence comes from Acutalibacter sp., assembly GCA_050946975.1. GTDB lineage: Bacteria > Bacillota > Clostridia > Oscillospirales > Acutalibacteraceae > Acutalibacter. The sequence continues at coordinate 320 of JBMNVU010000031.1, read as the reverse complement.
GGGCGCCCAGCTTGGTCCTGGGGTTCAGCTGCTCGGACAGCCGTGCCCCGCCTCGGGTGTGGGAAACCACTTGAGCTCCTGTTAGCTCCGCCAGTATGCGGGGCAGTCCGTTTGTGGAGGTGAAACTGTTGCCCAGCATGAGAATCCGCATGGCGATGCCCTCCTATTTTTGGAATAGCTTAATTATACAGGATTGGTGGGAGCGGGGCAAGACGGGGACTGTGTGTTTGCGGCGGAGATCAAGGCTGGTAGGTTTTTAACGAATCCCCTCATGGGCAAAAAGCGGGGCGGCATGGCGTGATGCCATGCCGCCCCACAGC
>JBMNVU010000030.1:0-23357 GCA_050946975.1 Acutalibacter sp. | reverse complement strand
CTCCAGGCTCATGGTGATGCCGGAGGGGTTCTGGAAGTTGGGGATGGTGTAGAGGTACTTCACGTTTTTCTCCGTGTTCAGGGCCTCCTCCAGCTTCTGAATGTCAATGCCGTCCTCCTCCATGGGAATGCCCACCAGCTTCGCCCGGTAGGAACGGAAGGTGTTCAGGGAGCCGATAAAGCTGGGAGCCTCGCACAGGACGGTATCCCCCTCGTTGAGCAGCGTCTTGGTCAGCAGGTCCATCACCTGCTGGGCGCCGCTGGTGATGAGGATATCGTCGTCCTCCGTCCCCACGTGGTGCTTCTCCTTCATATAGCTGAGCAGATGCTCCCGCAGAGGCGTGTAGCCTTCTGTGACGCCGTACTGCAGTGCCTCAATGGGAGTGTGCTGCAGCAGGTCCTGGGAGATCTCCTGGACTGCGTTGTAAGGGAAGGCGTCCGGGGCGGGGTTGCCTGCGGACAGGGGAATCACGTTGGGGTCGGACGAATTCTTTAGGATCTCACGAATGGCAGAGGGTTTTAAACTCTGTACACGCTGGGAAAACTGGTATTCCATTTTGCTCCACTCTCTTTCTCGAATAATATGGGTGTATCAAAAAAAGCCCCGCCCCTGCCTTCCATACTCGGAAGAACCAGGGACAGGACTTGCCTGTGGTGCCACCCAGATTGACAAGGGTCACCCCTTGCCCACTCATTGCTCCTTAACGCGGAAAACGTCGGGCCATTTCCTGCCCGCCCTCACGGGTCCATTGCGCTCCTCCCCTGCCGCGTTCCCACCGGCGGCGGCTCTCTGAATAGGGGGCGACGGGCGCTTTCTCCCGCTCACAGGTTTTTGATTTTGTACATTATACTCCCTTGCGGGAAAATTGTCAAACGGAAATGTGAAAGGCAGAGCCGCCTCGAACCGGGAGGAAGATTACATAAATCCTTACCATAATTTTTTTGAGGCCTCTTTTCGCCCCCAGCCAATGAGATCTCTCCCCATTGGCTGCAAACAGGACTCTTTCCAAAAAACACGACAGGAACGCCCCTCCCCGAAGCGACAGGATCTTTTTGGCCCCAGAGGTATAATCCAGACACTAGCCGCATAGAGCGGTTTCCATAATCTATTCTTGAGGCGGTGTTTTCGGTGGAAGATTCGAAAGTCCGGCAGCTTTGGGGCAGGGCTCGGGAAGCACTCAGCTCCCCCTATGCCCGCAAAGCAGTGATCCAACTAGTTAGCTTCTTCGGGGGTCTGTGCTGCTCCCGTGGACTGGTCTTCGGCAGGTTCGCTCCCTTTGGAGTGGCCGCCGCTGCCAGCGTCCCTCGCGGGGGCATGTGGGCCGCGGTCCTGGGCGCGTTTTTGGGCTATCTGCTCCCCTCCCCTGTGTTCATCCCTGTGCGGTATGAGGCCGCACTCCTGGCTGTGGCAGCCATTCGCTGGTCCCTCTCGGAGTTGAAATCCGTCACCTCCCACAGTCTGTTTGCTCCCATTGCGGCATTTCTGCCCCTGCTGCTCACCGGCATGACCATGGTGTTTCTCAACGGCTCCCTGACCTACACCGCCGCCCTCTATGTGGCAGAATCCTTTCTGGGAGCGGGCTGCGCCTACTTTCTGCGAAAGGCCTCCAACCTTATGCTGGGCTTTGACGGTGACGGCACCCGCCGGGCTCGGGGAGTCTACGACAGCGGCGATGTGGCCGCTCTGTCCGTCTCCGCCGGTGTGGTTGCTTTGGCATTCTCTCAAGTGACCTTCGGAGGCGTTTCCCTGGGGAGAATCCTCCTGGTGCTGATGATCCTCACCTGCGCTAGGCTGGGAGGCATCGGCGGCGGCGCGGTAGCAGGGGTAGCCGCCGGTGTGGTTCAGGGGCTTTCTACCGCCGGGCTTTCCTACCTCTCCGGTGCCTATGGCTTGGGCGGTCTGATGGCGGGTGTCTTCGCCCCCATGGGCAAAGTGGCGGCCGCTGTGGCGTTTATCCTCTCCCATGGAGTGGCTTCCCTCCAGGTGGGGTCAGACTCCAAGGAGTACATTCTGCGTGGTGCCGTGGAGGTGGGTGCAGCCACTGTGCTCTACATGGCTTTGCCCAAAAGCCGCAGGCTGGCCCAGCTCTTCTCCTCCCGGAGGGACACCCTCAGCGGGAGCGCCCTGCGGGGGAACATCGTCCTGCGGCTGCGCCACGCCGGGGAGGCGCTCTCCCAGGTACACACCTCTGTGGAGGAGATCTCCCGAAAGCTCTCCGCTATTTGCGCCCCCAACCTGCAAGGGGTATACGACCGCTCTGTGGAGGCCATCTGCGCTGGGTGCAGTGCCCGGGGGGCCTGCTGGCGGAAACATAAGGAGGAGACACTGGACAATTTCCGGCAACTCTCCAAGGAACTGCGGGCCAAAGGCCGGGTGGACACCGTGGACTTTACCACCGCTTTTTCCGAGCGCTGCGGCCGCGTTGGCGAGATGCGGGACGAGATCAACAAAAACTACGGGCGCTATCTGCTCAAGGAGGCCGCGGAACTCCGGGCAGCCCAGATCCGAGAGGTGGTGGAGGAACACTTCCAAACCACGGCGGATATTTTGGACGAGATGGCTGGGGAATTCTCCCAGTACCAGAGCTTTGACGAGGAAGCCGCGGACCGAGTTCGAGAGATCCTGATAGAAAACGGCATTGAGCCCATTGAAGTGTGCTGCCGGTTGGATCGATTCGGCAGGATGACTGTGGAGGCCGAAGTCACCCGAGAGCGCCGCAAGCGGGTGAACCGGGCGGTGTTCACGCGGGAGATCAGTGCGGCCTGTGGACGACTGTTCTCCCCTCCCTGTCTCAGCGATGCCGGAGAGAATTGCCGGCTGCAGATGTGTCAGCGGCCCGCCTACGACGCAGCCCGGGGTTTCTCCCAGTACAGCGCGGGCAGCGGCGCCTTCTGTGGGGACAGCGCCAGCGTGTTCTACGACGGCTGCGGCCGGCTGGTGGCGGTACTCAGTGACGGTATGGGCACCGGCGGCCGAGCGGCTGTGGATGGCGCCATGACCTGCGCCATGGCGGAAAGCTTGCTGAAAGCCGGCATCGGATTTGACTCCATGCTGCGCACTGTAAACTCGGCGCTGATCGCCAAAAGCGGGGACGAGTCCCTGGCAACCCTGGACATCGCCTGTGTGGACCTGTTCACAGGGCAGTGCCAATTCCACAAAGCGGGAGCTGCCTGTTCGGTGGTGCGCCGAGGGAAAAAGGTGGAATTCATCGAAGCCTCCAGTGTGCCGGTGGGGATCATGCCCCAAGTGGAATTTGTCAACACCCAAAGAGAGCTGGCCCCCGGGGATGTGGTGGTACTGATCTCCGACGGAGTCACCGCCGCCGGTCAGGAGTGGCTGGAGGATCTGGTGCTCCACTGGGATGAGGAGGAAAACCCCAACATTCTGGCCCAGCGGGTGACCGATGAAGCCAGAAAGCGCCGCAGCGACGGCCACGAGGACGACATCACTGCCCTGGCCCTGGTGCTGCAGTGACCCTATTTCACAAATGCAAAAAGGACACCCAAGTCAAACCTGGGTGTCCTTTTGTGGTGTTCTGCGGGTCTCAACAGTCCCGCAGAGATGCGTTGTGCAGGCGGAAAGCCAGCCGCAATGCAGCCCAGTGGGAGTCTCCCTGGGACACGCCGGCACTGCTGGAATCCGCAGCCAAAGGAAAAAGCTGCAACCCCCTCTTACACCTCGTCCTTTTTGGGCTCGGTATAGCTGAGGGCTTGGGAACTGTCCCCCATTCCTGCCGTGGTGGGGTCGGTCACCACCCCCCACAGGGAGACCACTACCGCCACCACGATCACCGGGTTGAGCACCGCCCTGCGCAGCGCCTCCCCAAGAGCCGCCCAAGTGGTCATATCCTCCCACTGCAGCCCAAGGCCCACCAGGATGGGAGAAAGCACTCCCACCGCCACCTGGGCCCAAAACAGCGGATTCTTCACCCGCACCGTCCAATTAATTTTGCTCATAGTGGATTCCTCCTCTCTGCTCCAGCAGGGAAAGTCTATTTTCACAGCGGTTCAGCCGCTTATCCTGGCAGTCCATCCGGCTGCCGAACAGTTCCTCGGAACGCTCTCCCCGTTCTCGAAGCCGCTGGTCCTCCTGCTCCAGCTTGTCCAGCCGCTGAAGCACCTGCTCCAAAATCACCGACAGCCGTGAGATGGTGCCATTGAGCTTGACAATGGGTCCTCCCACCGCGGCCGCCAATGCCACCAGCACCGACAGGCTGGTCACCACGGTCCACTCATTCAACTGGGATCCCTCCCTTCTCTGGCCACCATGACAAAGGGGGAGGGTTCCTCCTGCGCTCCCTGGGGCGCTGTCCTGGCCCTGGTAAAGTAGGCGATGGCCAAGCTCATGACACAATCATCATGAGCGCCCTCCTGGGCCTCCGGTCTGCCGTTTTCGTTGCGCACAAAGGTGAGCATCTCGTTGAGGGTGTCCAGGTCGTGGAGCCACTGACTGTGCTCCCGCACCACCTGCACCAGGCCCGCGATCACCAAGGGTCTGGTGACACTGCTGGTCTTAAACCCGTGGCTCTGACGCATACGGTGAGTGAAGCTGTCCTCCGTCTGGCGGACGTACTGTCTGGGATAGCGCAGCCGCTCCAGTTCCCGGATGGGGTAACTGGAAAAGTTGGCCTCCACGGAGATCAGCGCCGTGTGGTAATACTTTCCCAGACAGTAGAGCTGCTTGGCGAACAAGTCCTCGTCCATCCTCCCTCGGATGGTGCACACCTGCTCCCCGGTTACGTGGTTGAGCACCTGGCCCACATTGAAATCCGATCCCTCTCCAGCAGTGTCGGCGCCGATGACATAGGCCCCGCCTTCCTCCGGCAGCCGGTAAATCCGGATGGGCCCGTCCGGCATATCCACCCACTGGATGCTCTCGTCGCTGACCAGCACCTCGTTGTCCTCCTGGCTGTACCAGGTGGAAAAAGTAAACTCTCCCCTTCTCACCGGGGCCTCCAGCTGAGCCAGCCGCTGGCTGACCTTCTGGGCGTCAAAGATGGTCCGGCCCAGGACGCCCCACTCCCCCAGACAATAGACGGCGTAGTAATAGGGGTCCGTATCCTTGTAGCTTTCCAGGGTGTGCTTGTAGTCCTCATCCAGGAACTTATTGTCCCGGTAGGTGGACTTCACCACTAAAGCGCGGGGCTCCTGCCGGTCAAAGAACCGGCGCTTCAGCCAATGCCGCACAGACACCGGGTTAAAGGTGAGCACAATTTGCTTGTGGGTCCCCCGGCCTCGCAGGCGCACATCCAACTGGTTGAAGTCGCCCTCTGAAATCTCGGAAGCCTCCTCCACCCAGATGTCCGTCAGCTCCCCTTTGGGGAATGTGATGGATTTGAGCTTTTCCGCGTCGTCCAATCCCTTGAACACCACCGAATTGCCGTTGGCGCAAGTGATGCGCAAATCCGACTCTCTGCAGGCAAACAGCTCCCCCAGCCCCCATCTTCCAATGACCTGGCGGAACAGCGCATAGGTGCTGTCCCGATTGGTGGCCGCCACAGCCCGCACCACTAACACATTGCACAGGGGCAGGGTCAGCAGCCGGTAGAGAAACCGCTGCACCGCAAAGACGCTCTTTCCGGAACCTGCTCCTCCGTACAGCACCAAATACCGATGCTCCTCTTCCCGAAGGTAGGGGTAGAACAGGGGGTTGAAGGCGGCCTTTGGAATGTTCACCTCCATGTCACTCCTCCCCTTCCAGGTGCACGGTGATGGGGCCCAGCTCCTTGCTCGCCTTGTCCCCATACCCGAAACTTGCCTGGAGCAGGAACCTGGCCCCTGTGGTGGTCTCCCGCCGGAAGGCCGCTTGGAGTGTCTCCTCCTCGATCAGGGACAGCGCCCGCTCCATCTGACGTTGGTATACTGGGCTCCGCTGAGTGGTGAAAGTCTCCATCTCCCCCCGGCTGACAAACCCCAGGAACAGCGCCAATCCTGTCACAGTGGGAATCCGCTCCTCCTCCTGGCAGCTGGTCAGGTACTCCCCCACTCCGGTTTCCAAGGTCCGGGGTGTTTTGGGCCGCTTGCCCCCGCCGGTCATAGGGCATCCTCCCGGTCAAAACACAGGCGGCACACCCTGGCATAGGCGTAACGGGCGCTGCCCACGGTCCACCGATATCCCAACTCCGCCACGATCTGCTTCCACGGGATGGGTGCCCCATACTCCAGCACCTTCTGGGCAATCATCCGCGCCTTGGGATCCGGCAGCCGTCGGGGCAGGGTATCCGCCTCCTCCACCAGGCGGCGCAGATCCGCCGCCCGGCCGTCCTCGGGAGCCAAACCGTTGAGCTCCTCCCGCAGGAAGGGCATCTGTTCAAACTCCGCTCTCGTCACAGGCTCTTCGCCGCCCTCCGCTGGAGCAGATGCCCCATCACCCGCAGGTCGTCCCGGACCTCCATCAGCCCGCCAATCCGCACCCACAGATCCGCTTCCCGATGCTCACGGCACCGCTGCCGCAGCTGCTCCAGCCGTTGGTCAATGCGGTCCGCCTCCTCCAGGTACTCCCCGGCCATTCTTCCATAGTCCATCTGCAATCCTCTCCTTCCCGATTCCTTTCATTTTTCCAGGGACCTGTGTTCCTCTTGTGGGTCCCTAATTCTCAGTATATTACTCTTTTGAGTGTATGTCAAGGGGGATACCGAACTCTTTAGAGCGAATTGTTCTTGACTTTTCCTCTCATATGGGGTATTCTATAGGCAGGAAAGCAGGTGAAACTCTATGAAATTCCTGGAAAAGCTGGATCTTCTCATGGCGCGGGACCATCTGAACCGCCGGACCCTCTCCCGGAAGGCGGGAATCCCCTACACCACCATCGACAACTGGTACCAACGGGGCTACGAGGGCCTGAAGCTCTCCACCGCCGGAAAGCTGGCGGACTTCTTTGGTACCACGGCGGACTACTTCCTTCGGGAGGAGCTCACCGATCCGGACTACGGCAAAGCCGCCGGATTCCAGGTGGACTTCTCCGAAACCCGCCTTCTGCAGAAGTACCGGACCCTGGATTCCTTCGGCAAGGGCGCGGTGGACGCGGTGCTGGATGCCGAATATGACCGCATGACCCACGTCTCCCAGCGGGAGGAACGGGGCTGGGTCACTTATATCAACTTGTATGACTTGGCGGTCTCCGCCGGTACCGGTGAGCCCCAGGGAGACTCCTCTTACACCACCAAGCTGGAAATCCCCACCCAGCGGGTGCCGGAAAACGCCGACTTCTGCCTGCGGGTCAACGGCAACAGCATGGAACCCGCCTACAAGGACGGGGACATCGTATTTGTCCAGCGGGTGGAGGACAACAACCTGCTGGAGGGCGAGGTGGGCATCTTCAGCCTCAACGGAGACGGATACATCAAGCAGCTGGGCAGCCGGGAACTGCTGTCTTTCAACCCTCAGTACCCGCCCATCCCCATCGGCTCCTACGACCGGCTGGAGTGCCAAGGCCGTGTGCTGGGCAAGGTGTAGACCTCGCCTGTGCAGGCTATTTGCAAAATGCCCCTGCCACAAATGCAGAAAGCTGTTGAAATGGCGGCGATTTTCCTCTATAATAAACAGCAGAATGAAGGACGCATCCCCCAAGCCGCCTTTGGGGGATGCTTTCTTCCGCAAAGGAGTTAGAGTGTATGTACCGAATTGTCAAGAAACAGGTGCTCAACCCCACCGTCACCAGGATGGAGATCGAAGCTCCCCTCATCGCCAAAAAGGCGGAGCCGGGCCAGTTTATCATCCTCCGCGTGGACGAGGACGGCGAGCGCATCCCCCTGACTGTGGCCGATTTTGACAGGGAGCGCGGCACCGTGACCATTATTTTCCAGATTGTGGGCGCCACCACAGAAAAGCTCAACCACCTGGAGGAGGGCGACTGCCTCCATGATTTCGTCGGCCCCCTGGGCAGGCCCTCTGAAACTGAAGGCCTGAAAAAAGTGGCTGTGGTAGGCGGCGGCGTAGGCTGCGCCATCGCCTATCCCGTGGCAAAGAAGCTCCATCAGCAGGGCGCTCAGGTCCACTCCATTGTGGGATTCCGCAACAAGGATCTGGTGATCCTGGAGGAGGACTTCAAGGCGGTCAGCGACAAGTTTGTCCTCATGACCGATGACGGCTCCTACGGCGAGAAAGGTCTGGTGACCAACGCTCTGGAGCAGCTCATCGCTGCTGGTGAGCAGTACGATGAGGTCATCGCCATCGGCCCCCTGGTGATGATGAAATTCGTGGTGAAGCTGACCAAGGAGCACAACATCAAAACCGTGGTGAGCATGAACCCCATCATGATCGATGGCACAGGTATGTGCGGCGGATGCCGTCTGACCGTGGGCGGCAAGACCAAGTTTGCCTGCGTGGACGGTCCTGATTTCGACGGCTTTGAGGTGGACTTCGACGAGGCCATGGCCCGCGGCACCATGTACCGCGACTTCGAGCGCCATGCCTATGAGGAAACCTGCAATCTCTTCCGCAAGGAGGTACAGTAACATGCCCAATATGTCCCTGAAAAAGAATGAGATGCCCTCCCAGGCTCCGGAGGTGCGCAACAAGAACTTCCTGGAGGTTGCTCTGGGCTACACCGAGGAGCAGGCTCTGGACGAGGCTGCCCGCTGCCTGCACTGCAAGCACAAGCCCTGTGTCTCCGGCTGCCCGGTGGGGATCAACATTCCCGACTTCATCCAGAAGGTGGCTGAGGGTGACTTTGAGGGTGCCTATCAGATCATCACCCTCCAATCCAGTCTGCCCGCCGTATGTGGCCGGGTCTGCCCCCAGGAGACCCAGTGTGAATCCAAATGCGTCCGGGGCATCAAGGGCGAGCCTGTGGGCATCGGACGTCTGGAGCGTTTTGTGGCCGACTGGCACAACAAGAACGTCTGCGACGCTCCCCAGCACCCCACTCCCAACGGCCACAAGGTTGCTGTGGTGGGCTCCGGCCCCTCCGGCCTGACCTGCGCCGGCGACCTGGCCAAGAAGGGCTATGAAGTCACCGTGTTTGAGGCTCTCCACACTGCCGGCGGCGTGCTGGTTTACGGCATCCCCGAGTTCCGTCTGCCCAAGGATATTGTGCAGAAGGAGATCGACGGCTTGAAGGCTCTGGGCGTGGATGTGCAGACCAACATGGTCATCGGCCGGGTGCTGTCCATCGACGAGTTGCTGGAGCAGGGCTATGAGGCAGTGTTCATCGGCTCCGGCGCAGGTCTGCCCCGGTTCATGAACATCCCCGGGGAGAACCTGAAGGGCGTCTACTCCGCCAACGAGTTCCTCACCCGTGTCAACCTGATGAAGGCCTACCTGCCTGGCAGCGACACCCCCATTGAGCACGCCAAGCGCGTGGCTGTGGTGGGCGGCGGCAACGTGGCCATGGACGCCGCCCGGTGCGCCAAGCGTCTTGGAGCGGAAGAGGTGTTCATCGTCTACCGCCGCTCCGAGAAAGAATTGCCCGCCCGTGCCGAGGAAGTGGAGCACGCCAAGGAAGAGGGCATTATCTTCCACCTGCTGAACAACCCCACCAGAATTCTGGGGGACGACAAGGGCAACGTCAAGGGCATGGAATGCATCCGCATGGAGCTGGGCGAGCCGGACGACTCCGGACGGCGGCGTCCTGTGGAGGTTCCCGGTTCCGAGTTCGTGCTGGATGTGGACTGTGTGATCATGTCCATCGGCACCTCCCCCAACCCCCTGATCAAGTCCACCACCAAGGGGCTGGAAACCCAGCGCTGGGGCGGCATCATCGTGGAGGAATCCACTGGGCTGACCAGCCGGGAGGGCGTCTACGCCGGTGGTGACGCGGTCACTGGCGCCGCCACGGTCATCTTGGCCATGGGCGCCGGCAAAACCGCTGCATCCGCCATTGACGAATACATTCAAAACAAGTGATCCTGGTAAATAGCAAGGGACGGCCTTTTCAGGCCGTCCCTTTTTGTGTATTGTTTTCTTCCGGCAAGTCTCAGCAATCCAGCACAAAAAGGCGGACTGCCTGGGCCAATCCACCCTGATCGTGAGGGCCGGTGATGTACTTTGCCGCGGCTTTCGCCTCTGGGGATCCATCCACCATACACACGGAAACTCCGGCATACTCCAACATGGTCACGTCGTTGCCGTTGTCCCCCAACGCCATGACGCTCTCCTGGGGGATCCCCAGTTTGCCGGCCAGCACCTCCAGCGCCGCCCCTTTGTGGGCGCCGGCTGCATTGATCTCCAAATTGTCCGGAATGGAGGAGGTGAGCTTCAGCCCGCCCAAGGCCTCCAATCTTTCCCGGACCTCCTGGCGCAGCTGAGGCGTGGGCAAATAGGTCAGGTTGATCTTCTCCGGCGTCAGTCCTGTTTGACGGAGCATCTCCCCCATGTCCGGCGCCAGGATGTAATCCTTGGTCAAAAATGTTCGCTTGCTCTCCGGGATGCCAAAATGGCTGAACGCCCGCTCCGGGTCACCCTGGCGGGTAATGGCTCGGCCATCCTTATAGTACTCCACAAACAGGTCGTACTCGTCCAGCAGCGCCTGGACCTGGAGAGCCTTTTCGTTGGGGATCAAGCAACGCCAGACAGCCTGTCCTGTCTGCAAATCGTAAACCCCAGCCCCGTTGGCGGTGATGACATACCGCACCCCCGGCAGGGAAGTGATTGACTCCGGAAGGAATCCCTTCATTCTGCCGGAAGCCGGCACCAGCTCCACGCCCCTAGCTGCAGCCTCTTCAAAGGCAGCCCGATTCTCCGGGGGCAAGTCTTTGTGATTGATGATGGCGGTGCCGTCCAAGTCAAAGGCAATTAGTTTTACGGGCATGATCCACACTTCCTTTCCACTGTTCCTTTGATTATACCACCGGCGTTTCCCCGCTGCAATGGAAAAAAGCGGCTGGGTTTCCCCAGGCCGCTTTTCCTGCGTTCCTTGATCAGCTTTGGTCGTTACTTGTTCTGAAAGGTGCGGCATTCTGTGCCGCTCTTGGAGGAGACATCCCCGCAGCAGCTGCCAACGCAGACGCTCTGAGCCTGGCAGCGATTATGGCTGTTGTGCGTGCAGCCCTTCACTCGGCACTGGATATCCGTCTCCACAGAGGGATTCTGGCTAACGGCGTTCTGGGCGGAACCGGCCTGGCGCTCCTCATAAGAGGCACAGCAGGTCTGGCTGGGCTCCTGGGCGGAAGGACCATCCACCTGGATCCCCATCAAGCAGCACTGATTGTTCTGAAAATGCTGGCAGCTTGTCACCTGACATTCCAAACGGTTCATACAAGGCACCTCGTTTTCGGTAAATTTCGGAAGAGCGGCCCACCGCTCTCCAGAAACTATTCTCCCCCGTTGACCACGGTTTTATTACCGCCGTTTTCGGAAAATTCCTATAGCTTTTTCCAATCGGCCCCGCTATAATGGAAGGCAGAGATCATTTGGGAAGGAGCGATCAGCTGTGAATTTGGATAATTTTGAAAAACGCGCCCGTGCTATCGGCGTACTGGGAGTAAAGGTCTCCCAGGGCGGTGAGGTTTTGGCTCACAAATCCTGGGATGACCCCTGCCGCCGGAACATCTACTCCGCCACCAAAAGTGTCACCTCCTGCGCGGTGGGGTTTGCCCGGCAAGAAGGCCTGCTCTCCCTGGAGGAGCGTCTGGTGGATGCCTTCCCCCAGGACCTGCCGGATCACGTCAGCGAGAACCTGGAGAAGGCCACTGTGCGGGACCTCCTGACCATGTCCCTGGGCCAGGAAAAAGGCTATCTCATGGGGGCGGACCGCCCTCTTTACCCCGAGCGGGATTGGGTAAAACTTGCTCTGTCCTTCCCCTTCACCGACGCACCGGGGTCAAAGTTCGTCTACAACAACGTGGGGCCCTATCTGGCAGGTGTTCTGGTCCAGCGCAGAAGCGGCTGCGACTTGGTCTCCTACCTGACCCCCCGGCTCTTTGACCACCTGGGCATCACCCGTCCCACCTGGGAAGTGGATCCCGTCGGATACACCTTTGGCGCCGGCGGCCTCTTCTGGACCCTCTCCGAGCTCCACAGCTTCGGTCAATTCTACCTGCAGCAGGGCAAGTGGCAGGGCAAACAGCTTTTGGATCCCTCCTGGATTGCAGAAAGCTCCCAAAAACAGGTGGATAACGGCGCCTTCGGCTACGGCTACCTGTTCTGGCGCGGTCAGCAGAACACCTACCGGGCCGACGGCAAGTACGGCCAGCTGTCCATCGTCTGTCCGGACAAGGATGCGGTGATCACTGTGGTGTGTGAGTGCCGTGACGGAAAAGCGCTGGATTCCGCCATCTTTGAGGAGCTGTATCCCCAGCTGTAAGGAGCCCCTTCCTGCTTAGCAGCTGTCAAAATAGACCCACACGAAAAAGACCTGGCGTCCATGGACGCCAGGTCTTTTGGATTCCTTCGGTCAGCGGCCGTCCCCTTACATTTCAGCCACCATCCATTCTCTTCCGCTACAGTTACAGGACATCCCACATGTAATGCGGAAGAACGAGAAAGGGGAGCGCTCAGCGCTCCCCTGCAAACTCACTGCTTCAGCTCGGGCCCGTCGGTCATCAGCTCTTTGACCGATGTGGCCAGGCCGGCCAAACTTTGAATGTTGGACGGAATGATGATCTTGGTAGCCTTGCCATCGGCGGCCTTCTCAAAGGCCTCCAGGCTCTTGATGGCAATCACGGCATCGGAGGGATTGGCCTCGTTCATCAGGCGAATGGCATCGGCCACAGCCTTCTGCACGGAAAGGATGGCCTCCGCTTCACCCTGAGCCTCCCGGATCTTGGTCTCCTTGATGGCCTCCGCTTTCAACACGGCAGACTCCTTCTGGCCTTCGGCAATCAGGATGGCGCTGCGCTTCTCACCCTCAGCGTCCAGAATCTTGGCGCGGCGCTCCCGCTCGGCCTTCATCTGCTTCTCCATGGAATCCTGAATCTCCTTGGGCGGAACAATATTCTTCAGCTCCACCCGGTTGACCTTGATGCCCCAGGCATCGGTGGCCTCGTCCAGCACCACCCGGATCTTGGAATTGATCACGTCGCGAGAGGTCAGGGTGTGATCCAGTTCCATCTCGCCAATGATGTTCCGCAGTGTGGTGGCTGTCAAATTCTCAATGGCGGAAATGGGGTTCTCCACACCGTAGGCGTAGAGCTTGGGGTCTGTGATCTGGAAATACACCACCGTGTCGATCTGCATGGTGACATTGTCCTTGGTGATCACCGGCTGAGGCGGGAAGTCAATCACCTGCTCCTTTAAGCTGACCTTCTTAGCAATGCGGTCCAGGAACGGGATCTTCACATGGAGCCCCGTCCCCCAGCTGGCATGAAACGCACCCAGCCGCTCCACCACAAAGGCATGGGCCTGGGGTACGATTTTGATATTGGCCACGATAACCGCCAAGATAAAGACAATCAGCACCACAACTACAAAAAACGTGCTCATTACGGTGACATCCAGCATAGCTTATCCCTCTCCTTTTTCCTCGTTTTTGGGAAGCTGTGGGGTGACAATCAGCTTGACTCCCTCGATTTTCTCCACATGGACCCGAGTTCCGGCGTCAATCTTGTTGCCGTCCGCAGATCGAGCGGACCAGCTATTGCCCATTACCGTCACCCGACCCGCCGCCAGCACATTGTCAATGTCCTGGATGACGATCCCGGTGGCTCCCACCACCCGGTCGGCATTGGTGCGCTCACGATGATGCTTCATCACCATCTTGGTCAAGGGCCTGGTGAACGCCAAGCACAGCAGGGAAATCGCCAGGAAGATCAGGATCTGCAGCCACACAGGGCCTCCTGCCAGACTGACGATCAGTCCCGCCAGACCGCCGGGCACAAACCAAACTGACACCAGGCTAGGCACAATCGCCTCCACCACGGCGGCAAGGATTGCCACGCCCAGCCAGACAAATCCCATCACTTGCATTGTCATTCCCCTTTCCCGGTTTCTGGTTTTACTATACACGATCCACCCACTAAAAGCAAGCAAAATCCCATGAATCCGACAAAATTTCCAGGTTTTCCCCGGGCTAGGGAGCCTTTCCCAGGTCCTGCACTCAGGAGCCCTGCCGCAGCTTGAGAAAGGTCAGATTCACCTCGCCGTTGCTGGCTTGTAAAGAGCCGGCATAGTTCAAGGTAAAGAGAGTGTTCCCTGCCGCCGGCAAAATGAAGTTTGCCGATCCCACCGCACTGGATCCGTTGGCTGTAGTGGCAAAATAAACACCATATTCCAAATGAGGCGACCCGTCATAGCTGGGAGTCACCTGAATATAGCCAGGCTGGGCTAGGGTAGCAGACACCTTGTAGGCAACCAGGTACTCCCCGGATGCCAAGGAGACGCTCTGAGAGCTGGCTTGGGTGATGTTCCCGGTGGGATCCTCCACCGCTTGGAACAGATCGATCTGCTGCCCCGGATTGAATCGCGCTTGGTAGTTGTAGAAAGACGCCGCGCTGTCCTGAGGAACAGAACCTGAAGGTCCAGTGGCCCCGGTGGCGCCCTGCTCTCCCGTGGGACCGGTGGGACCTGTAGGACCTTGCTCCCCCGCCGGGCCCTGGATTCCCTGAGGGCCCTCTGGCCCTTGGATGCCCTGGGGACCTTGCTCTCCCGTGGGACCGGTAGGGCCTGTGGGACCCTGCTCCCCTGCCGGCCCCTGGATTCCCTGAGGGCCCTCTGGCCCTTGGATGCCCTGGGGACCTTGCTCTCCCGTGGGACCGGTAGGGCCTGTGGGACCGGTGGGACCTGTAGGACCTTGCTCCCCCGCCGGGCCCTGGATTCCCTGAGGGCCCTCCGGCCCTTGGATGCCCTGGGGCCCCTGCTCTCCCGTGGGACCGGTAGCGCCTGTGGGGCCTTGCTCCCCTGCCGGCCCCTGGACTCCCTGAGGCCCCTCTGGCCCTTGGATGCCCTGGGGCCCCTGCTCTCCCGTGGGACCTGTAGCGCCTGTGGGGCCCTGCTCCCCTGCCGGGCCTTCCGGACCCTGGACTCCCTGAGGTCCCTCCGGCCCTTGGATACCCTGGGGCCCCTGCTCTCCCGTGGGACCGGTAGGACCTGTGGGGCCCTGCTCCCCTGCCGGGCCCTGGACACCCTGAGGTCCCTCTGGCCCTTGGATGCCCTGGGGACCTTGCTCTCCCGTGGCACCGGTGGGCCCGGTGGGACCTTGCTCTCCAGTGGGGCCGGTAGGACCAGTAGGACCCTGCTCCCCTGCTGGACCCTGGGGGCCAGGAATTCCTTGAGGTCCTTGTTCCCCCGCCGGGCCTTTCGGACCCTGGACTCCCTGAGTTCCTTGGTCCCCTGCCTGTCCTTGAGGGCCCGGAATCCCCTGGGGGCCTGGTTCCCCTGCCGGTCCGGTGGGGCCTGTGGGGCCCGTTGGCCCAGTAGGCCCAGTGGGACCTGTGATGCCGGACGGATCCGACTGGCCGCCGCAACAGCAATGACAGGGGCCATAATGATAGATGTGATCCATATCCTCACCCTTTTCCATAGAAAATCCCTCGGAAAAGGATATGCGCTCCCAGAAGAAGGGAGAACCAAAAAGAGCTTCCGGATCACCGGAAGCTCTCAGCTTTTTACTTCGTCACAGCAGGACGGACTCACTCAATATTGTTGCCCAGGGTTCCCTGGCTCATGGCGGTTAGGTAGGCGTTGATGAATCCATCCAGGTCACCGTCCATCACAGCGTTGACATTGCCCGTCTCATATCCGGTGCGGTGATCCTTCACCATGGTGTAGGGCATGAAGACATAGGAACGAATCTGACTGCCCCAGGTGATCTCCTTCTGCTCGCCCTTGATGTCGGAAATCTTCTCCAGGTTCTCCCGCTCCTTGATCTCCACCAGTTTGGCAACCAGCATCTTCATGGCCACCTCACGGTTCTGGTACTGGCTGCGCTCCACCTGACAGGACACCACGATCCCCGTGGGGATGTGGATCAACCGCACGGCAGAAGAGGTCTTATTGACCTTCTGGCCGCCGGCGCCGCTGGCACGGTACACTTCCATCTTGATATCCTCGGGGGGGATTTCCACCGAGTTGTCCAGCTCCATCTCGGGCATGACCTCCAGGGACGCAAAAGAGGTCTGCCGCCGGCCTGCCGCGTCAAAGGGGGACACCCGCACCAGACGGTGCACACCCGCCTCGCTCTTCAGGTAACCGTAGGCATTCTCGCCCTCCACCATGATGGAGGCGCTTTTCAGGCCGGCCTCGTCCCCGTCCAGATAGTCCAGGGTCTCCACCTTGTAGCCGTGACGCTCCGCCCAGCGGTTGTACATCCGAAAGAGCATCTCCGCCCAGTCCTGAGCCTCCGTGCCGCCGGATCCAGCGTGGAAGGTCAAAATTGCATTGTTCTTGTCGTACTCCCCTGTGAGCAGCGTGGACAGCTTCATAGAGGCAATTTCACTCTTGATCTGATCAATCTCTCCTCTAGCCTCGTCCACCAGGGAGAGATCTTCCGCCTCGTCGCCCATCTCAATCAGGGCCATGCAGTCCCCCGCACGGTTCACCAGCTTCTGATAGGCCTCGTCCTTGTCCTTTAAGGCAGCCATGCGCTGGGTGACCTTCTGGGCCTGCTCCATATTATCCCAGAAGCCTGGCTCGGCGGACTTGTGCTCCAACATGTCCACCTCTTCCCGGAGCTTCTCCAAGCCAAGGGCATCCCCCAGCTCCTGCAGAGCCTGCTCCTGTTCCTCCAGCTCCCGTTTTAACTCTTCAAATTGCAGCATATCTCACGGACAACCTTTCCAAAATCATAGTCTTTGGCTATTATACTGGAAATACGGGAATTTGTAAACTGCCAATCCCCCGAAATCTTTCCTCTCCTTCCCAGGTTTTCCCGCCAAATCCCATTTCTATACAGCCCCTTTTCACAGCTCAATTATTAACAGAGTGAAAATTCACTGGGATTTCGTTGCGCTTTGCTAAAAAATCGTGTAAGATAAGTATAATTCAATTTTATTCAAAAAGAGGGAAAGGACCACTTATGCTGGATTATACTGGAATCAAGTGCCCTGTGTGCGGAGTCCCCTTCCGGTCCGGGGATGACATTGTCGTCTGCCCGGAATGCGGCGCTCCTTACCATCGGGCCTGTTATCAGGAAAAAGGCAAGTGCATTTTCGATGACCTGCACCAAGAGGGCAAGGCCTGGGAGCCCCCCGCTCCCCCCAAAGCTCCCGATCCCAGCGCGGAGATCAAGGACCAGGAGTGCCCCGTCTGCGGCACCCTGAACGCTCACAGCGCCCTGTTCTGCAACCGCTGCGGCGCCTCTCTCACCGGCGGCCCCCAGCAGTACCGCAACACAGGCTACAACAACGGGCAGGCATCCCCCTATAACCAGGTTCCGCCTTTTGCCTTTGACCCCATGGGCGGCGTATCCCCGGCAGAACCTCTGGATGCCGGAGTCACCTTTGGTGACGCCTCCAAGCTGGTCAAGCAGAACACCGCCTACTATATGCCCGTTTTCCGCTATATCAAGCAGACTGGCCGCAACAAGTTCAACTTTATGGCATTTCTCTGCTCCGGCGCTTGGATGCTCTACCGCAAGCAGTACAAATCCGGGGCCATTGTCACGGGGATCATGTTCCTGCTCTATATTGGCTACCTCTGCCTGAATCTCTTTGTAGCCAACCCCGTTCTCATGGACTTGATGGTTCAGGCGGGCATCGATCCTGCCCAAACCACCTATCCCACCAACGACCAGATCATGGCGATGAGCCGCGTTTTGATGGAAACACCCATCTACTACCTCTACCTGCTGCTGCCCATGCTCTGCCTGGCAGGCATGCTGGCGGTGATGATCGTGGTGGGTGTGCGGGGCAACAAGATGTACCTGCGCCACTGCGTGCGCACCATTCAGGAAGTCAAGGGTTCCGCCGGAGACGGAGACCCCTCCAACACCCTGGATGCCAAGGGCGGTGTGAACACCTCCATCGCCATCTGCATTTTTGTCTGTTATTTGATCGTTGTGAACATTCCCCTTTTGCTATAAATCTTTTCTGGAAAGCCAAGGGGTTAGGAGGAGATTTGCTATGAAAAAAGTTCGCAAGGCTGTTATCCCTGCGGCAGGGCTTGGCACTCGGGTTTTGCCCGCCACCAAGGTGATGCCCAAGGAGATGCTCCCCATTGTGGACAAGCCCGCTATCCAGTACATTGTGGAGGAAGCGGCAGCCTCAGGCATTGAGGATATTCTCATCATCACCAACCGGGGCAAGGGCTTGCTGGAAGATCACTTTGACCGGGCTCCGGAGTTGGAAGCCCGTCTGGCTCAGGACCCCAAGAAAGAGGCCATCCTCAACGAGGTGGTGGGGATCTCCAAGCTGGCTAACATCTTCTATGTGCGTCAAAAGGAAACCAAAGGCCTGGGCCACGCCATCGGCTGCGCCAGGGAATTCGTGGGCGGTGAGCCCTTTGCCGTGCTCTACGGCGACGATGTCATCCTGGGCGAGGATCCCGCCTGCGGCCAGCTGATCCGCGCTTACGAACAGTTCGGCAACGGTGTGGTGGGCGTCAAGGCTGTGGCACCCGAGGTGATCAGCCGGTACTCCTCCTTGAAAGTGGAGCACATCATGGACAACTACTTCCGCTGCACGGACATGATCGAAAAGCCTCAGCCCGGCCAGGAACTGTCCTTCTACTCCATCCTGGGACGGTGCATCCTCCCGCCGGAGATCTTCGACATTCTGGACAACACCCCTCCCGGGGCAGGCGGAGAAATTCAGCTCACCGACGCCATGGCCACTCTGGCCCGCCGGGACGGCATGACCGCCGTGGACTTTGTGGGCACTCGCTACGACATGGGCAACAAGCTGGGCATTATGCAGGCCAGCGTAGAAGTGGCCCTCCAGCACCCGGAGATCGGAGAGCAGTTCCGTGCGTATTTGAAAAAGCTCTGCAAAACGCTGTAATTACATACGAAAAACAGTCTGCCCCCCTCTGCAGGAGGTTTCCCAAGAGGAAAAACTTCCCCAGGAACCCATGGCCGCCTATTTCACCCCTTTGATGGTGACTTACTGCAACCGGCATAAAGGAGGATCCCCTTGGGCGGCAAAGCAGTCCACCTGATGAAGCTGTGTCTGAAACCCTGGAATGTATGAAGGGGAAATTCCGAGAAATTCCTTGACTTTTTGGGGATTCATGGTATAATAATTTCTGTTTGATTTCTCGTTAGTACCTAACGATATTTCATCCTTGCTCCGGGACAAATCAACTGCCCGGGGCCAAAAGACCAAAAGGAGGTGCAATACAAATGGCAGAAGGAAAGAACCTGTACGAGACGGTGATCGTCACTTCCGCAAAACTTGGGGAAGAGGGCAGCGCCGAGCTGGTGAACAAGTTCAAGGCTCTGATTGCAGAGCACGGTACTGTTGAAAGTGTTGACGATTGGGGGAAGCGCCGCTTCGCCTATCCCATCGCAAAGCAGACCGAGGGTTACTACACCCTGATCAACTTCGAGAGCAACCCCGAGTTCACCGCTGAGCTGGACCGCCGCTATCAGATCACCGACGGCATCCTGCGGACCATCATCATCAAGCGGGATCCCCGCCATGTGGCCGCTATCAAGGCCCAGAAGGCTCAGAAGGCCGAGGAGAACAACTTCGACGTGGAAGCCATTGCCGTGGAAGCTGTCGAAAACAGCGCGGAATGACTTGCTAAAGGGAGTGCTTTGAAATCATGCTGAATGTTGCTGTTGTGATGGGCCGTTTGGCGGCCGATCCGGAATTGAGACATACCCCCTCCGGCCTGGCGGTGACGTCTTTTACCCTGGCTGTGGATCGTGGCTATGTCAAGCAGGGCCAGGATCGTCAAACCGATTGGATTGACGTGGTTGCCTGGCGTCAGACTGCCGAATTCGTCTGCAAGTACTTTACCAAGGGCCAGATGATGGCTGTGCAGGGCTCCCTGCAAACCCGTAACTGGGAGGACAAAAACGGCGCCAAGCACAAGTCCACCGAACTGTTGGCCGATCAGGTCAGCTTCACCGGATCCAAGCGTGAATCCAGCGGCGACTTTAGCCGAGGCGATTCCTATGCCTCCGGCAGAGGCGATTTTGACCGCGGTTATCAGCGGGCTCCGGCAGAACAGCCGGCCGCGTTCAGCGAACCTGCTCCCGCTTATTCCAGCGGCAGCGAGAAGGATTTCCAGGATTTTGAAGACTATGAAGAGGTAACGGGTGACGACGATCTTCCCTTCTGATCCGACTCCCGGCGAAGGGCAGCCGTTACCGCATATGATGTAAAGGAGGCTTTTTGGCATGGCAGATAGACCCGAAAGAGAAGTCCGCCGCGGCGGGCGCAAGGGACGCAAGAAGGTTTGCAGCTTCTGTGTGGACAGGGCTGAGTTCATCGATTACAAGGACGTGGCTAAGCTGCGCCGTTTCATCTCCGAGAGAGGCAAGATCCTCCCCCGCCGTGTGACCGGCACCTGCGCTTATCATCAGCGCGCCCTGACTGTCGCTATCAAGCGTGCACGCCATCTGGCGCTGCTGCCCTACACCAGCGACTGATTCTTTTTGAACAGACAAGAGGCTTTCCCTCTGCGGAAGGCCTCTTTCTATTTTGGGAACAGGACTTCTTTGGGAACAGGAGTCCACCGCAGTTTACGGAAAGGACATTGCCTATGAAATACTTCGACACACACATGCACTTTTTCCCGGACAAACTGGCAGGCAAGGCTCTGCCCAAACTGCGGGAGATCAGCAAGTGCGAAACCTACAGCGATGGCACCCGTCAGGGCACCGTGGACAACCTGGCTGCTTGGGACTGCCAGGGAGGCATGGTGCTCCACATTGCCACCAATGCCCATCAGCAGACCTCTGTGAACAACTTTGCCAAGGAATCCCAATATGGCAACCTCTATTGCTTTGGCAGCGTGTACCCCTTTGCGGAAAACGCCTTAGAGGAGCTGCGTCGGGTCAAGGAACTGGGGCTGTATGGGATCAAGTTCCATCCTGACTACCAGGAGTTTATGGTGGCGGACGACGCCGTCCTCCCTATTTACGCTGAGGCGGAGCGTCTGGGACTGCCCGTGGCCTTCCATACCGGACGGGATCCCCTCTCCCCCAACCTGGTCCACTGCCCCTCGGATCAGCTTGCCAAGGTGGCGGACATGTTCCCCAAGCTCACCATCATCGCGGCACACATGGGCGGGATGGACATGCCCGAAAAGGCCGCACAGTATCTGGCGGGCAAGCGGAACGTGTACTTTGACACTGCCTTTGCCTCCCACTTTCTCACCGCCTCCCAATTGGGAGAGCTGATTGAACTTCATGGGGCTGACCGGGTGCTCTTTGCCACTGACTGCCCCTGGAGCACGGCTCCCGATGAGCGGGAGCTGCTGCTGGCCGCAGGGCTCTCCCCCGCCGATCTGGAGCGGGTGGCTTACCGCAACGCCGAGGAGCTTTTCGGCATCACCGTTTGACTTTTCCGGGAGAAACGGGTAGAATAAGAAAAACACTCCTGGACAAAGGAGAACTACCATGAAACGATTGCTTTCACTGCTGCTTGCCGCTATGCTGTTGGCCCTGTGCGCCGGGTGCTCCCAGCCGGACTCCCTGACACTGGATCTGTCCCAAGGCTATGGCAAGCACACGAAATTGATCCACTTAAATGCCAGCACCTCGGAGAAGGAACAGCGGCTCCGGGACTTTTATCAAGTGCTGGAGGAATCTGATCCCCTGGACAAGGATTTTTCCCTCTTCGCCTACTACCCGGACTACCTGCTGGAGCTGACCGACAACGGCCAGACCACCACTGCCTATGTGGATGTCAACGGGAATTACATTGACTTTTACTACCCCACGGAGGACGGCGCCACACCCCAGCTGTACCGCTCCCGGATCTCCGCCGGAGACTTCCGCAAGCTGGTGCACCAAAACTGAACACGCAAAAGCTCCCCAACGCGCAAACCCGTTGGGGAGCTTTTTCTATTGGGATATCAGCCGGGATCAATCACCCCTGGGGCGTCCGGGTCCAATTTTCCCTGTTCGATCATGTACTGCTGAAACGCCACCGTGCCATCGTATGCAATGATGACAGAGCGAACATCGTCCTCGCTGGTGACATCCAAGGTGATATGAAAATCTCTTTCTTCCGTATCTACCCTGGAATTCCAACTGGTTATCCAGGAGCCCGGCTTGCCGGATTGAAAGCGCTCCCACTTGGTTTTCTCGGCAAACCCATTCTCGGGATCAGGCTCTCCATAGAGGGCCTTCATCTCTGTAAACAGGACTTCCACATCCTCCACAAAGCCCTCTCCTTCCTCGGGACGATAGGTATAGTCGAAATAGAGAAAACCATCGTCAGCGCCGAGCGCGAAATCGATGTTGACTTGGTACTCGTTCCCCAAAATCTCATGGGGTTCTTTCACCAGGTACGCGCCGGGGACTTCCGGAGTGACCTGCTCAATATCCTCCTCTGTCAAGCCAAAGGCATCCAGCGTGACCTCCATGTTCCTGCCCGCAACACCCTCCAGCGTTTCCAGCTGCTCCACCGTGGGCAGGCCGGAATGGACATCAGCGGATTGGCTGCAGCCCACGCAGGAAAACAGCAGCAGCCCACACAATGCCAAAGATAAAAACTTTTTCATTACAATCACACCTTCTTAAAGCAGAGCAACTATGGCTTTTTCCGGCTAGGAAGGTAGTTCTGCATGGGCATCACCGTCTTTATTGTTTGGTGTTATCTTACCATATTTCTCTTAAAAAGCAATCCCTTTTTATCATATTTTTTTGAATTAATTCTAATTTTCCCCCGCAAGGACAGCGATAGCGCTCCGGGTGATCCACCGCTTTGGAGCGGCGCTTTCGGGGGATCACCCTGCCGCAGCTTTGACACCGGAGCAGGTACTTGACCTCTTCTTGCCGCAGGGGATCTACGGGGCCTTCCATGGCAGCCGTGCGGGTGATCTCCACCCCCAGGGCTTCCCCCACCTTCTGGGCATACTGCTTCCAGCGCTTCCCATGATTCAGGCAGCCATAACAGGTGTGAAGCAGCTCATGAAGCAGAGTCTGACGCAGCAGCTGAGGGGTCTCCAGGATCCGGGCGGACACCTGGATAAAGTACTGCCCCTGCCGTCGGGTACAGCATCCCAGCCGCCGCTGCGCTCGGGTATTCACCTCCACCTGGGGGTGGATCTTCCGGGAGATGGGAATCCCCACAGCGCGCAGCTGACCTATGGTCTCCTGAAGCAGTTGATTGAGCTCTTGTTGGGTCACAGTGAGCCTCCTTTTTGGGTCAGGATCGAGCCTTGTGGAGCGTCCTCCACTTGCCGGTGCGGTACTCAAAGAAGGAGATCAGGTAGTTGATCAGCCAGCCCACAGGCACGGCCACCCACACAAACTGAATGCCGAACCGAGGCGCCAAAGTCACCGCCAATACCACCCGCAGGCCCAGATTCGCCAGGTTGGCCACGGTGAACATAGTCATGTCCCCTGCCCCACGGAGCACGCCGTCG
>JBMNVU010000029.1:0-23637 GCA_050946975.1 Acutalibacter sp. | reverse complement strand
GGGTGCCCCCCCCCCCCCCCCCACAGCGGTCAGTCAAATGGTGGATACAGTCTCAAGTTAAGAGCGGGTCATTTTGGCGGCCAGCTTCTGGGCCACCAGGACCAGCACAATGGCGGCCACCGCCAGGATGGCGGAACCCACAAACCCCAGGGTATACTGGCCGGTGGTGTCATAGAAGTAAGCGCTGAGCTTGGGGCCCACAAAGGCGCCAATACCGTAGCCGAT
Organism: Acutalibacter sp.; assembly: GCA_050946975.1. Classification (GTDB taxonomy): domain Bacteria; phylum Bacillota; class Clostridia; order Oscillospirales; family Acutalibacteraceae; genus Acutalibacter. The sequence continues at coordinate 23,412 of JBMNVU010000029.1, read as the reverse complement.
GAAGATCAGGCCATAGTTGCTGTTGTAAAACTTGGAGCCGAAGATCAGACGGACCATGGGAGCGAAGACCACCAGCAGGCCGCCGAAGGAGAAGCCCACCAGCACGACGCAGAGGATGAAGAAGGGGAGAGTGGTTGCCTGGGTGAGCAGCAGCATAGAGGCGCCGTTGATCACCATCAGCAGGATCAAGCTCTTCCAACCCTTGAGGATGTCGTAGATAAATCCGAAGCCGATCCGGCCGCACATGTTGGACAGGGTCATGATGGACACGCACAGGGCGGCGGTCATGGCGTCCTGGCCCACCTGACGCTGAGCAATGGGGCTGGTGAAGGACACCATCATGGTGCCGGCAGCGTTGGCGAAGATGAACATCACCAGCAGCACCCAGAACACCGGGGTCCTGACCATCTGGCCCAGGTTGTAGTCCCGGGTCTTGAGGACCTTGGCTTGGCTTTCCGAGGGCTTCCAGCCCTCCGGCACCCAGCCTTCGGGGCAGGGCACAATCATCCAGGCCACGGCGCCCACGCCGATCAGGAACACAATGCCCAGCACACGGCAGGTCATCTGAGCGCCCAGGGAGTTGATCATGGCCTGAGCGATGGGGCTCATGATGAAGGGACCGCAGGAGGCGCCGGCCTGAACCAGACCGGAGATGGAGCCGGAGCGGTCGGGGAACCACTTCAAAGCGGTGGGCAGGCAGGCGGGGTAGATCATGCCGCCGCCGGCGCCGGCCAGCAGACCGTAGAACAGGTACAGCTGGGGGATGGTGGTGGCAAAGCCGGTGAGGATCCAGCCGCCGGCGAACAGGCACAGGCCGATGTAGATGGTGATCCGGGGGCTGAGCTTTTCCGCCAGGGAGCCGCCGATGAAGCCCACGGCGCAGTAGACAAACATATAGATGGTGTAGGCCAGGGCAAAGTCGGAATCGCTCCAGCCGAACTGAGTGGTCAGCGGAATGCAGAACAGGCTGAAAAAGGCGGTGGCGGAGGTGAACAGGCTCTGCAGCCAGACGCCTGCAAAAACACGCCAACGGGTGGCTTTGGTAACTTTCATGATGATGAATCTCCTCTCGTTTCCTGGGTTAAGGGGTTAGCACTGGAGAGTGCCCAGGTCCAGGGCCACGTCACGGCCGTTGAACTTGCCGGCGGCGCGGCTGGTGCCCAGCCAGTAAACCATATCGGAGATGTCTTCCACGTCCAAGAAGGGCACACCGGCGTACATCTCTTTGTAGTCGGCAAAGTGCTTACCGGTGAGCTCGTTGATGAACTCCACATACTCCTGGGTCTCGCACATGGGGGTCTTGACCTTGGTGGGGCACAGGGCGTTGACGATGATGCCCTTGCCGCCCACTTCCTTGGCCAAGGTCTTGGTCAGGCCCAGAACACCCCACTTTGCCATGCAGTAGGTGGCCAGCTTGGGAGTGCCGTAGAGGCCGCTGGTGGAGGAGATGTTGATGATCCGCCCAAAGCCCTGCTTGAGCATGTACTGCACAGCGTACTTATCGGTGCGCCAAGTGCCGATCAGGTCGATGTTGATGACCTTCTCCACCTGGGCGTCGGTGAGCTCCCAGGTGTTGCCGAAGTTGATCACCCCGGCGTTGGCAATGACCACGTCCAGACGGCCGAACTTTTCCCAAGCATCGGCGAACAGTTTTTCCATGTCGGGAGTGCTGCAGATGTTGGCCTTGACTGCCAGCACTTCAGCACCCAGCTCCTGCAGTTCCGAGATGGTCTCCTGGAACCGGGGATCCTCCACGTCCAGCATATCTGCCAGAACCACGTCAAACCCGTTCTGGGCGTACTTGACCGCATGTGCACGACCCTGTCCCATAGCAGCGCCGGTGATCAGCACAACCTTTTTTTCCTGACTCATTGTTCCTCGCTCCTTCAAGCTGTATTGTTTGTCCAAATCACTTGTCCGTAGTTTAACAATCTGAGGCAATAGAAAGATCCTCATGCCGGGGGCCCTTCCGGCGGGAGGATCGGTCTGCTTCTACGCGCATATAGTATAGGAATTCAAGTTGTTTGAAGGTCAAGTCAGCGTTTTGTGAGAAAAAAAGCCAAACTTACTGTCGAAAATGACAGCAAATTTGGCTTTGATGGGGCAGCTTGTCAGCCCTCTGACACCGGAAACCATACAATGTGCCAGTTGAAGTACTCATCCTCCGGCTTTGTCATACAGACCACCTGGGTGACCACATCCCCAGCCAGGGTCAAACCGTTGCGCCGGAGATACTGAAACCCGTCCCGGAGATTGTCCAGGGTCAGGTATTGGCCGGACCGAGAGGGGATGCAGGTGTGGACGCAGGGACAGGGGGGATAGTACTGGACGCCGGGACCCTCCTGGACCTGGAGAAACTCAGCGTACTCCTCGTTGAGCCCCATACCGAAATCAAAATGGGAGTCCCCCACCCGGATGTTTTCCTGGTAAAAGACGGCGCAGGAGTAGACAAAGGGTTCCTTTTTCACCCACTCCGAAACCAGGTTCAGATGGGCCTTGTCCTTGAAGAGGGTGTAGTTTTTCTGGGTATTGATCCGATAAATTCCGGGCCGCTGGCCCAAGCGGTACGTTCCCACATTGTCCCGGGCGTCTTGGATCATCTGCTGGCTTTGGCGGATGCGCTTGAGCATGTTCATTTGGAAGATGATCTCGTGCTCAATGGCGGCTTCCTGATCCTGCAGCCGGTCCTGGATGAAGGACAGCTCCTGGCTGCGGAACAGCTCGCTGACCTCCTCCAAGGAAAACCCGTATCGCTGGTAATGGCGCGCCCGCAGCAGCATGTGGAAGTCCCAGGTGCTGTAATAGCGGTAGCCGGTCTCCGGATCCCGGATGGGACGGATGATGTCCTTGCTCTCGTAATAGCGGATGGCCTCGGAGGAGATGCCCAACAGCGAGGCCATTTTCCCAATGCTGTATTTTTGATACATCCCATCCTCTCCCATCTCTCAAACAGGTTGAAACTTTTTCCCGCTGCCGGCGTGGTTCTTGCCAGCTTAACAAGAATATTTCTACATCAGTATACCATGCGGAGAGGTTTCTTGGCTAGAGGGGAGGAGATTTTCGGACCAGTGAGACCGGAGACGGTAACCTGGAGCAGTCGATCAGTTGGGCGGTGTGTTCGGTTCCCTGGCATCCAAAGGAACTCCCGCCGGTCACGTCAGTGAGGGTGCCTTTTTCTCATTTCTTTCTCTGAATCCCCGAGAGAAACCGGGAATTTTCCCCGTTTCCATGGCCTGTCCAGGCCGGGGAAAGCCTGGGGAATTCTCATTCGTCAAAGAGATAGAGCAGATAGCCGTAGCCTGCCGCCTCCATCTTTCCATAGGGGATGAACCGAAGGGACGCGCTGTTGATGCAGTACCGCACGCCGTTGGGGGATTCCGGGTCGTCGGTAAAGACGTGGCCCAGGTGGGAGTTTCCCGCTCGGCTGCGGACCTCTGTGCGATGCATCCCATGGCTGTCGTCAGGAAGCTCCACAACCGCCGGAGCTTCAATGGGCTTGGAGAACGCAGGCCAGCCGCAGCCGCTTTCAAACTTGTCCGTGGAGGAGAACAGCGGCTCGCCGGTGACTACGTCCACGTAGATGCCCTTTTCAAACTGGTTCCAAAATTCGTTGGCAAAGGGGCTTTCGGTGCCGCTCTCCTGGGTGACCCGGTACTGTTCTGCGGTCAATTTGTCCCGAATGGCCTCTGCTGCCGGTTTTTGGTAGTCGCCCGGGTCAATGCGCAGCTGGGAAAACAGCTGGATCTCCTCCCGGGGGATATGGCAGTAGCCGGAGGGGTTCTTCTCCAGGTAGTCCTGGTGATACTCCTCGGCGGGGAAATAGTTTACCAGCGGTCCAATCTCCACGTGGAATTCCTTGCTGCGGCTGCGCTCAATGTCCGCGATCCGCTCCACCGTCTCCTTGGCGTGGTCGTTGGTGTAGTAGACGCCAGTTTGGTACTGGGTTCCCCGGTCGTTTCCCTGCTGGTTCTCCACAGTGGGATCGATCACATAAAAGTAGGCCATCAGCAAGGCATCCAGACTGACTTGCTGGGGATCATATTCCACCCGCACCGTCTCCCGGAATCCGGTGTCCCCAGTGCAGACGGTTTGATAGTTGGCGTCGGCTTCACTGGTTCCGTTGGCATAGCCGCTTTGGGCGTCGATCACCCCGGAGATGGACTGCATCAGGGACTCGATGCCCCAAAAGCATCCCCCCGCCAAGTAGATGACATTTTCCGTGGTATCCATATACACACTCTCCTTATTGGATGTGCCGGAGGATGGTCCGGCACTTTGACTGGTTGGGTTCTGGGATTCCGGCTGCTGTTGGGGCGGGCCGCTCCGGGCGGCACAGCCGCTCAAGAGCAGCGCCGCCGCAGTCAGAATGGCCAAGCATCTTTTCAACATGGTGCGCACCTCCTGATGGTTCGGGTGTTCCATGGGATGATTTCTTTATTGTCTCACAGATTCCCGGATTTGTGCAATCCCATTTCTGTCCTGTAGGGAGGAAGTGCCTTTCTGGAAAGAACGGAGGCAGAGGCGTTGCCAGTTTGTCCCAACAGGATCTCCTGAATTTGTCCCCGGGGGAGAAACTTCCGGGAGGGGCAAACTTGAGAAAAACTTTAACCCATGGCGCTATCCTAGTGACAGCAGCTCCGGAAGGCAAGAAAATGCCCCGTTCTGCCGCCCGGAAAAAGTCTGCGCCAGGCCCGGGAAAATCCAGGCCTGGCACAGGTCAAAGGGATTGTGGAGATTCCGTTTCCAGGACGGCCGCAAGGGGGAGGTCATCCCTTCTTATAACCGCATTTGGGGCAGACGCCGTTCTCGTCCAGGGCGATGCCGCATAGCGGGCAGCGATCGATCTGGTTTTGGGTGGTGAATTCCGCCGAGGCTGCGTTGACGCCGCTGGTAAAGGTGAGCTTGGCGATGTTCAGCTTGTCTTTGAGCAGCTCGTATACCATCTTGATCATGCCTTCCACGGTCATGGTCTCCTTGGTCACCACCAGGCGGCATTCCGGATAAGCTGTAGCCAGCTCCGTCTGGAAAGCAGGTCCCTTCATCTTGTTTTGGGGAGCGCCGTCTCGGATCCCCTGTTCCTCATAGACCTTTAAAATGGCGGGAAGCAGGGGATCGTCTTCCCGCAGGATCAGAGCGTGGTCAAAGTTTTTCAGTACAGACCAGGCGGTTTTCTGAATCTCGTTGCAGGGGAACACCATGTTGACGCCGGGATTAACGGTGTCCTCCACTTCAATGGTCAAAACGCCGGTGTGGCCGTGCAGGTATTGGGCTTCTCCCTGGAAGCCGTAAAAACGGTGAGCGTACTGAATGTCCAGTGTGGTGATGCTTCTCATGGTAAAACCTCCTTGTACTGTGATTGATCCGCCGGAAACCCGGACTTGGCCCCTGGAGCAGGTTGTGGCCCACTGGAGGGAAGCGCCAGGGGTTCGGTTCTTTTGAAGTGACTTTAGTATACAGGAAAAGTTGGAATCAGTCCGTGATAAAGTCACAAAGAGGGGGGAACGCCTTTGTCCCAGGGGAGATTGACAGTGACAGCAGTCGTCGGCTATACTGAAAATTCCAGAAGGAGGGATGTGCCATGACCTTTCAAGATTATTTTCCCATTTGGGAGCGCTTGACGCCAGACCAGAAGAACCGGCTTCTCAGCGAGCTGACCATGCGGAGCGTCAAGGGGGGGACCACCCTTCACAACGGGAACCTGGACTGCAACGGTCTGCTTTTGATCCGTTCGGGCCAGCTGCGGGCCTATATTCTCTCAGAGGAGGGGCGGGAGATCACCCTGTACCGATTGTTTGATCGGGATATCTGTCTGTTTTCCGCATCGTGCATGCTGCGTTCCATCCAGTTTGAGATCACCATTGAGGCGGAAAAGGATACCGAGTTTTGGGTGATTCCCACCCAGGTGTACCACGATCTGATGCTGGAATCGGCCCCGGTAGCCAACTACACCAACGAGCTGATGGCCAGCCGGTTCTCAGAGGTCATGTGGCTGATGGAGCAGGTCATGTGGAAAAGCCTGGACAAACGAGTGGCGAGTTTTCTGCTGCAGGAGTCCTCCATCGAGGGGACCAGCGGATTGAAGATCACCCACGAGACCATCGCCCATCACTTGGGCTCTCACCGAGAGGTGATCACCCGGATGCTCCGCTATTTTCAAAGCGAGGGGCTCGTGAAGCTGTCCCGGGGCATGGTGACCATCCTGGACCAAGAGAAGCTGAAAGCCCTGGCGGATTGAGCCTTTTTGGAGGATCACAGATCCTTCCGGTTGCGAGCCTTGCAGATCAGTTGAGTCATAGTGCCCATGGGGCAGTAGACACACCAGCTGCGGGGTTTGAACAGCACCATGGTGAGGAGTCCCAGCAGGGTGGAAGTGAGCATGATGCTGTAGAACCCAAAGGCGAACTGAGCCACACCTGGGTGGAACAGGGTGCCGTGGTAGGCCCACTGCCAGGGCAGCCGGAAGCTCCACAGCAGGGTGACCACCTGGGTGAGGTTCCGGGCGCCGGCAAACACCAGATAGGTGTTCCAGAGCATCAGCACAAACATAACCAGGAAGAAGGCCAAAAAGCCATAGCGAAACACTTTGGTTTTCATCCAGCGAGGAATGTCCTTTTTTCGGGACAGGCCGAAGCGCCCGCCCAGCAGGCTGAAGAGCTGTCCCCTGCCGCAGTAGCGGTTGCAGTAGCCCTTGCTGCCCTGAATGACTGCGATGAAAAGGGGAATCAGGAAGCAGAGCAGACCCAGCCAAGCAAAGAGAATGTTGAAAAAGCCCAGGAGCAGATAGAGGGCGGAAGCGATCCATAAGTAGTCGTACCACTGTTTTTTCATGCCGTTACCTCCTGGAGCTGAATGACGCTGGCGGGACATTCCCGGACGCACTTGCCGCAGCCCACACACCGTTCTTGGTTGACTTGGGCTGTGACGCCCTTGAAGATGGAGATGGCCTGTAGGGGGCAGACCTTTACGCAGGAGCCGCAGGCCACGCAGGCTGTGCGGTCTACTACGGCTTTTCTCCGTTTCTTAACTGGTTCCATAAAGTACCTCCTTTGACGATCATGACACTATCCTACTCCGGAAGGCAGATTTTGTACCGTGATCTCATCACATACTGGCAGAAAACCGGCCCGGAACAATCTCCGGGACGGCGTTTTTCCCTGCGAAAAAACAGTTCTCTCAGGTTGAAACCTGCATCCCTGAACGACCTAATTTTATGCGGACGGTACCAAAAAGCCCCCTTGCTGGGAGAGGGTGTGTTTTACGTAGAAAAGTGTCGGACAAGCAGCGCCTTTCCAGCCTTTGCTGGAGGGGCCGTGATTGTAAAAGTGGATATGGTGTTTATTTCCCTCATCCAATTCAGAGAAGGTTGCCGGATTGTGCCAATACCTGGATTTTGGAGCATTGGATGCCCGTTTTCCGTGATGCGGGAGACAGATGATTCAGTGCCTCCGAAAACTGGCGGCGTTCAGTTGCGCTGCCAGTTTTCTCCATGCTATAATGCTCCCAGAATGGCCCAGAAGTCGTTTGGAAATCAGCCGCCCCAGGGGAGCAGCGCTTCGGTTCCAAAAAATGTGTTGCTTTGACTCCTTGGCTTTTGGGGTTGGACACATGGGTGGAATCCCCTGGAGCCTCCAGGACCATACAGCTGGACCCGAGGATCCCTTTTCCCGGGAAATCCTGCTGAAATCATCACAATACCCAAAGCCTGTCGTTCCGTTTTCCCGCCAAATCCTCTATGATTCTACCAGCAGCTGCAAGAGGAACTTCCAAGAACCCAAGAATCAGAGAGGAGAACACATTATGAATACGGATAAAATTTACGCGGAAGCCATTGCCAACGAGTACGCTCCCAAGGACACCTCCAAGGTGGTTGCCCTGAAAAAGCTGGACCGAAAGGCCAAAAGCAAAGCCAATATCTTTGCCTACTCCTTTGGGGTGGTGATGACCCTGATCCTGGGCCTGGGCATGTGTCTGTCCATGGAGGTGGTCGGCAGCGGCGGGGTCTTGCTGGTGGGTGTGGGGATTGTGTTGGGGATCCTGGGATTTGCGGGGATCGGTCTAAATTACCCCATCTACAAAAAGCTGCTTTTGGCGGGCAAGGAAAAATATGCGTATGAGATCATTCAGCTGGCTCAGGAGATCAGCGAGTCAGCGGAGTAAGAAAGTGAGGGCGGCAGATGAACAAGTCGGAGAGCAAGTATTTCCATACCGCCCAGCGCATGGATGAGGCGCTCATTGAGCTGCTGGAGCAAAAGGATCTGGAGTACATCACGGTCAAGGAGCTCTGCCAGCAGGCCGGGGTAAACCGGTCCACCTTCTACCTGCATTATGAGACCATCTCTGACCTGCTCACTGAGACGATGGAAACCATCAACCAGCGGTTTCTGTCCTATTTCTCCCTGAGGGGGGAGAAGTTCCCGGACAGTGTGGACACCATGGAACTGCAGGAGCTGATGTTTGTCACCCGGGAGTATCTGCTGCCCTACCTGCGCTTTATCCGGGACAATAAAAAGGTCTACCGGGCGGCTTTTCGGAATCCCAGCGGTATGCAGGTCCAAAGTCGCTATGGGGACCTGAAACATCACATTCTGGGGCCTGTTTTGGAGCGTTTCCAGATCCCCACAGAGCATCGCCCCTATTATATGGCCTATTATGTGGAGGGGATTATCGCCATCATCAAGGAGTGGCTGCGGCAGGACTGCCAGGACGATGTGGAGATGATTGCCGGCATCATCGAAGCCTGTGTGAGGCCGGATCGAGACGGCGGGCTTCAAAGGCGGCACCTGCCCGACAGTGTTTGAGCGCATGGGGAAAATGTCACTGCAATGCCTCGGTGCGTGTTAGACTATTTTAATATGACGGCCCTTCAGAATTGCCCAGGCACTTTCCAGATGAAAAAAGCAGGGACAAGAGAGAATCGTTGGATTCTTCTTGTCCCTGCTTTTTATATGAGCAAAAATGAGCCATGCGGGGGCCAATGGCGGTCAATCGCCGTGAGGCTTTTGGCCCCCTGTGGCGTTGACCAACCCTTGATAGGCACCGGACTGGTGGGGAGTGTGCCCCCTGAGAGCACCGGCGGTTCGGCTGATTTTTTGGTCAAGCCCTCAGCGGGGTTCCTTGGCCTTTGCCATGGCCTCCAACAGCCGCCGGGCCTCTGCGGGCTCGTGGTCGTGGACAACGGCGGCGACGGTGTCATACCCCAACACCGGCAGATATTCCGCAGCGAAGGCATAGGATTCCTCCAGGTGCCGGCGGCAGTTGTCCTCGTCCGCCGACAGGGTGAGAATACACGTTTCCCGGAAAGTGCCAACAGCGCCGGTGAGCAGCTGCAAGCTTTCCAGCAGTGCGTCGGCAATCAGCGGCAGAAAGGCGTTGAGTTCAAACTCCCCGTGCCCTGCTGCCATGGTCACCGCTGTGTCGTTGGCAATCACCCGGATGGCGCACTGGATCACCATTTCCGGAATCACCGGGTTGACTTTCCCGGGCATAACCGTGCTGCCCTGCTGGACGGGACGAAGCCGGATCTCAGAAAGCCCGCCCTCCGGGCCCATGTTCATCAGCCGCAGATCCCCTGCGATCTTCATCAGGTTCACCGCCAGCGCCTTGAGTAGTCCGGATACCTCCACGAAGACATCCTGATTCTGGGTCACATCCATGGGATATTCCGCGGCAGCCAGGCCGATTCCGGTCAGTTCCCGCAGTTTCTCGATGACGCCGAACCGGTACTGCCGGCCCTGTTTGCCGGTGAGTCCCACTGCCGTTCCGCCGATGTTGACCTGCCGCAGCCGTTCCTCCACCTTGTACAGCCGCCAGCGGTCCCGAGCGATTGCCTGAGCATAGGCGCCAAACTCCTCGCCCAACCGAATGGGCACGGCGTCCATCAGTTCGGTCCGTCCCAGTTTGTGAATGGAGTCGAATTGATTTTCCCGCTGCTGGAGCGCCTCCTGCAGAGCGGCGCACTTATCGCTGAGTTCCCGCAGCTGCCAGATAGCGGCAATCCGCAAAGCAGTGGGGTACACATCATTGGTGGACTGTCCGCGGTTGATGTCATCCAAGGGGTGGATCACATCGTACTCTCCCGGCTGATGACCGCTGCGGAGTAGGGCAAGGTTTGCAATGACCTCGTTGACGTTCATGTTGGTGGAGGTCCCGGCGCCGCCCTGGAGGGCCTGAGTGGGGAACAAACTCTCATACTTCCCGTTTAACAGCTCATCGCAGGCCGCAGCCGCTGCATGGTAGATCTCCGGACGGACACCGATCTGGGCGTAGGTCAGCGCTGCCGCCTTTTTTACGGTGAGCATCCCCTTGATCAGCAGGGGGTTGACGGTTTTTCCGTTGAGCTGAAAATTGTCCAGCGCCCGAGCGGTGTTGATTCCGTACAGGGTATCCCTGGGGAGGGTCACCTCTCCCAGAATATCCCGTTCAGTCCGCGTCTCCATCAGCGGCCTCCAACTCTGCGGCCAATGCCGGGAAAATGGCGATGCTGCGCTTCAAGATCCCTTGCATGTAGGCGATGACAATCCCGTAATTGGTGATGGGCACCCCCTGGTCAAGAGCGCACTTCATCCGGTAGCGGACTTCCCGCTCTCCCAGCATACAGCCTCCGCAGTGAATCACCAGGGCATAGGGGGACAGGTCCTCCGGGAACTCGGTTCCCGAGCAGGTTTCAATCTCCAGCTCTGCTCCGGTATAGCCCCGCAGCCAGCGGGGGATTTTGACGCTGCCGATGTCGTCGCACTGACGGTGGTGGGTACACCCTTCGGCGATCAGCACCCGGTCGCCGTCTTTCAGCTGTTCCACAGCGGAAACGCCTTTGACCGCCGTTTCCAGCAGCCCCTTATACCGTGCCATCAAAATGGAGAACGAGGTCAGGGGGATGGAAGGAGGCGTGTCCGCGGAAACTTTGGCAAACACCTGGCTGTCGGTGATCACCAGGGAAGGTTTCTTGCCCAGGGATTCCAGGGTTTCTTTGAGCTCAAATTCCTTGACCACAATGGCCGCTGCGTCCGCCTCCAGAATGTCCCGGATGGTCTGCTGCTGGGGCAGGATCAGCCGCCCCTTGGGAGCCGCCTTGTCAATGGGGGTCACCAGCAGGACAAAGTCACCGGGGTGGATCAAATCCCCCACAATCTGCAATTTGGGCTGATCGGTGACCGTAAGCCGGGCGATCCGCTCTTTTAAATCGTGAATGCCCTCGCCCGTCAGCGCGCTGACCCAAACCTCTTCCGGCTTGACCTGGGCAGGAGTGGCCACGATGTCCGATTTGTTCATGACCACCAGGTAGGGGATTTTCTTTTCGGTGAACAGGTCGATGAGCTGCTGCTCACAGCTGCCAATGCCTTCTCCGGCGTCCACAACCAGCACTGCCACGTCGGTTTTATTGAGGACCTGGCGGGTCTTCTTGATGCGAAGCTCGCCCAGGGCTCCCTCATCGTCAAAGCCGGGAGTGTCGATAATCATCACCGGGCCCATGGGCAGCAGCTCCATGGATTTGTACACAGGGTCGGTGGTGGTGCCTTTGGTGTCGGACACCACCGCCAGCTCCTGACCGGTCACCGCGTTGACGACGCTGGATTTCCCGGCGTTGCGGCGGCCGAAGAAGCCGATGTGGACCCGCTCTCCGGAAGGGGTTGAATTCATTCCCATGTAGTTGTTACCTCCTGTCTGTGGGTTTAGTCAAAGTACACTTCGCCCGCAGCGGTTACCGGGGTGAAGATGGATTCTGCCTGCTCCTCGGTCAGCTGGATGCCAAAGACGGAGTCGTAGTAATCAATGGTCTTTTCGGTGACGTCGATGTCCTCGAACAGGTCGGGATACACGGTCTTTGCCAGCCAGTACAGGGTGACGGGAGTGTCCACGCCGGGAGTGTAGCTGCGGTACATGCCCAGGGGCATCTTGTAGACCTGCTTCAGCTTGATGGCGTCGATCTGGCTCCAGTCATAGCTGCCGATGGTGTTGTTGTACAGGTCGTCGGGGGTTGCCTGGTTGAAGTTGGTGATCAGGATGGTATCCGGATTCCAGCCGTAGATCTGCTCCATGCTGACCTGGTTGGCGTTGTCGGTGGTCAGCTCCTGGGCCACGTTCACCGCGCCGATGGCATCGGCCCACCACTGACCAAAGAAGTTCTGGCCGGAGGTGGCAATGGTTGTGTCGCTGTACTGGAAGAGGAAGAACACCCGAGCCCGCTCTTCGTCGCTCATGTCCGCCACACGCTGCTGAATTTCATCGTACACCTGCTTGCTGTAATTGCTGACCAGCTCAGTTTTGTCGTTGTCGGGGAACAGCTCGCTGATGAGAGAAATCCAGTTGTCCAAGGTTTCAATGGCGTTGTAATTCCACTTGTTCACCGAGATGGCAATGCCAGGGATACCGGCATTTTTCAGCTGTTCGCCGATTTCCGGATTGGAAGCGCCGTAGAACACCACATCCGGATCCAGCTTGACCAGTTCCTCAATGTTGATGGTGGTGCCATCGGTAAAGCCGGTTTCCGCGTTGAGGATTTCCGGGTAAAGCTCGCTGAGCAGGCTGTTCTGGGCAGCGGTCATGCTGGCAGGGGCCATACCCACAATCTTCTCGGCGGAATCAAAGAACACCGACAACACGGAGGGCAGGGGATAGATGTCCGCCACAGCGATGCGCTGGATGTCATAGGGGACCTCCACCTCGTTGCCGGCGTGGTCAACCACGGTGTGGTACTCGCCCTGGGTCTCCTCTGTGGCAGAAGAGACCTCCTGGGAGGCAGTTTCGGAGCTTTCGGAAGAGGGGGTCTCCGACACAGCGGAGGAGCTGCTCTCTGTCTGGGAAGACGTGGAACTGGTAGTTCCACAACCTGCCACTGTAAATACAAGCACCACTGCCAAAATCAAACTCAGAACCTTTTTCATGGTATATTACTTCCTTTCACTGCCGCGTTCAGCGGCAAATTATTGCGTTGTTATCCCAGAATACTGTTTTTGAGGGGCTGGAACCCGGTCAGCAGGTTCACATCCTCCCGCCGGAAAAGCCGCCCAGAGAACGCCTCATGGGGCAGCCGGACAAACCGCTTTCCCTTGCAGATGGGCAGGTATAGCGGGTCGGCCACCACGGTTTCGGCGCCGTCCAAGGCACTCACCAGCTCGTCCTCGTCCAGAGCACGGATCATCCCCGGATGTTCCTCGCAGCAGACCGGGCAGATCACCCGGATATCCCCGGCACCTTCCCAGCGCAGTGCTTCCGCCAGGGACAGGGTGGTGACACTTTCCCCAATCAGGGCAAGCTTTCCGTCCGGGGAGACTGGTTCCCAGAGATCCCGGCAGGTTTTGTCCTGGGCCGACTGATGCAGCGCCTCCAGTACCTGGGCGGTAAACTGCTCTCCCACCGGCGTGCCGATGACATAGGGGGTTCCGTGGAGGGCCTGCAGCTTTTTGGCTGCTGCAAGTCCGCTCCAGGACACCACCAGGTTGACCTGGGCGGCCCCGCTGCGCTGGATATCTTCCAGGCTGCATCCCATGGACCAGGTGGACAGGACCTCCCAGCCCTCCGCCTTCAATCGGTGGACCAGTTCCCGGTCATACCCACAAACCGCAAAATCCAGCGGCGTCAGGCCAAGGACATTGACGCTGTGCGGGATCACCTCCAGGGGCTGGGTCATTCTTTCCGCAAAGGCTTCAAAGGCCATGGAAATCCCACTGAGATAATCCTGCATGCCGTTGGTGGCAAAGCCAAAGGAGGGGATTCCGATCTTTTTCTCGATCACCGCAGCCACTGCCTTGTAATCCGTGCCGATCATCATGGGAATGGGGGTGCCGGCCAGTGCGATGAACTTGGGGGAGAGCTCCTTGGCTGCCTGGACGATATCGTCGATCAGCTTGCCGTCATCGCCCATCACCGCCTCCATCTCGGAAAGGCCGGAAATGTAGACCATGGAGTCCATGTCATACCAGCGGGGCTCGTCGTGGGTGTTGTAGGTGGAGTTGCAGCCGGAGGCGTCGTGCATGATGGTCATGCCGCCCAGCTCGTACAGAGCCGACGCAACGCCAAAGGCGTCCGCGGAATAGGTGGAAATAAAGCTGGCAGTCTGTTTCATAAGCAGCAACCTCCTCCCCAGCCCTTGATCTGAATCAGTTTTTTGGCGTCCTTTTTGTGCAGATAGGCGTCCTCCATCTCCTGGGCCATGCGGAGAATTCCGTCAAAGCCGTACAGTCCGCCGCACTCCACAATGTTGACAAAGTTGTCGCTGCCGGTAAAGTAGGCGGCCTTCTGGCCCAAGGCCAGAAAATGCTCGCCGCCGGCGCCTGCCTCTGTGCCATGGAGGAAGCGCATCCTTACTTCCACAGTGGCATAGAGCATCAGGTCGGGGGCCTCTTTTTGCAGCGCTTCAAAGTCCGCCTTTTCCTCGCCGATGCTGTCCAGGTAGACCCGCTTCACTTGGAATCCTTTCCGCAGCAGCAGCCGGGCCAGGCTCAGCGGCCGGTAGTTCAGGGTATAGTCAATGGCGATGGGTGTGTCGCCGATCACATCGTGGGCCTTTTCCAGCGCCGCTTCACAGGCTGCGATCCGGTGGGAATAATCCTTGTGGGGCAGATGCAGGGTGTCACAGAGGGTGTTCAGTCCCTGGGTGATTTCCTCGTAATCGAAGGACAGGGGCAGATACAGGTACTTCTGTCCCAGCCTTCTCTCCAGCGCAGCCGCGGAAGGCTTTGCCGCTGGGTTGTAGACGATATTCAGGGAGGCGGTGGCCATCTCCTGGTACTCCTCATAGGTGTGGCAATCCTGGATCTCCCGCAGGGTGTAGCCCCCTTCCCGGATCGTGGTCACCAGTTCGCTGGTGGGGAGGGTGGCAAAATCGTTGCCGATGATGTTGACGCTTTTCGCGTCCAGCGGCTGCTTTTTCAGCAGGCTGTACAGCTGGCGGCGCATCAGCTGATCCGGGGTCATGCCGCTTTTGCGCATGATCGGGTTCATGTAGCAGTCAGTGAAATCCACGTCCGGGTACTGTTCCCGCAGCCGCCGGTAAACCAGTTTCAGGTCACAGCCGGTGAAGTGGTGGATACAGCTGGTGTACAGCAGCACCGCCGGGGGACGCTTGGGAAGCTTTGAGAGAATGTCTCCCACACCGTCGATGATCAGCTGTTCCATGTCGCCGTCCAGCAGGTTGTTTTCCCGGATGGCAATGGTGGAGAACCGGTCGGATGTTCCTTGTTCGGCGGCGGTCAGCACCACGCCCCGAAGACACCCTGCAGCGCAGACAAAGATCTCATGAGCCTCCGGCAGCAGCATGCCGGTGTGGACAATGTTCCAGGTGCCCCGAGCAGGGGCGGAATATTCCAACCCCGAGCGGAATGGCGCCGGGTAATGAGCGTCGGCGATCCGAACTGCCGCGCAGCTCTCGTCGATAGGATCAACTCTCTTCAGCATCCGCCTCATCCTTTCCTTTTTTGGCCGCCTCCAGCACAGCGTGTGCCAGGGTGCGGTATTGACGGGCCATCTCGCTGTCGGGGAAGGCCTGGACCACGGTCATGCCCATGTCTTCCGCCTGCTGGACCAGGTCGCTGCGGTCCAGAGTGCCCACAATGGAGGAGTGAAACTCCTGGGCAAACTCTGTCACCTTTTTTTCCTCGTCCCGGACATTTTTCCGGTTGAGGATTACGCCGCCCAGCGTGGCGTAGCCCCGGTCCCGGAAGTTCTCAATGGCCGTAGCAATGTTGGCGGCGGCGTAAATGGCCATGTTTTCCCCGGAGGTGATGACAAAGACGCTGTCGGCGTAGCCGTCCCGCATGGGCGCGGAAAATCCGCCGCAGACCACATCACCCAGCACGTCGTAAATGATCACGTCCGGGCGGTAGACCTCATATCCGCCCATCTCTTCCAGCTTCTCCAGAGCGGTGATAATGCCCCGGCCGGCACAGCCGCTGCCCGGTGTGGGGCCGCCCGCTTCCACGCAGGCAACGCCGCCATAACCTTCCGTTACCATCTCGGAGAGCTCCAGCTGACCGGGCTTCTGCCGCACCAGCTCCAGCACGGTTTTAATCCGCTTTCCTCCGTGGAGGCAGCTGGTGGAGTCCGCTTTGGGGTCGCATCCAATCTGCATGACCCGCAGTCCTTCGTCCGCCAGTGCTGCTGAGATATTGGAAACCGTGGTGGATTTTCCAATACCGCCTTTTCCGTATACTGCAATTTTAATCATAGCTTTTTCCCCTTTATTTCATCCGTCAAACCGGATGTTTCGTCTGCATCCGGGGAGAATCGCCTCTCCCGGAAACAGCCTGATAGCCGATGGCTTCCATCTGAGCGGCCAGCCGTGCCATTCCGTCTGCGGCGGAATCAGTGGTGCCGACCTTGTTGTCATAGAGCATATATTTTTTGCGGACCGACAGGGGGGAGAGGTTGGGCATGATGACATTGCATCCTGCCAGTACCCCTTCCTGCCGTCCGTCGCCCCGCACTGTTCCCAGTGCCGTGGTGGCGGGGAGCAGAACCTCCGGGATCATAATCCTGCACAGGCTCAGCATCAGCAGCGTGGTGTCCACGCTGCCCGCCGGGAAATCCTTGAAGGGCGTCTGGCTGTGGGGGATAAAGGGCCCCATGCCGATCATGTGGGGTTTGAATTCTCCCATAAAGAGCAGGTCCTCTGCCAGACATTCCGCTGTCTGATAGGGGGAACCCACCATGCAGCCGCATCCCACTTGGTATCCGATTTCCCGCAGGTCCTGGAGGCAGCGCATCCTGTTTTCCAGGGTCTGCACCGCCGGATGGAGCTTTCCATAATGGGCGGGGTTTGCCGTTTCGTGGCGGAGCAGGTAGCGGTCCGCGCCGGCGTCGAACAGGCGCTGGTAGGACTCCCGGCTGCGTTCTCCCAGGGACAGGGTGATGGCACAATCGGGATACTGGGCCTTGATGGCACGGAGAATCTCCACCATCCGCTCATCGGTGAACCAGCCGTCCTCGCCGCCCTGCAGCACAAAGGTGCGATAACCACTCTGGTACCCCTCTTGGCAGCAGGCGAGAATGTCCTCCAGCGTCAGCCGGTAACGGGAAACCGCGGTGTTGGACCGGCGGATCCCGCAGTAGTAGCAGTCGTTCTTGCAGATATTGGTAAACTCAATAATGCCGCGAAAGTAAATCTGTTTTCCGTAAATCCCCACGGAGATGGCTCTTGCCTTCTCAGCGGCGTATTCCCGGTCTTCCGGTGTAAAGGTGGAAATCAGCTGGACCAAGTCCTCCTTAGGCAGCTTTTTTTCGGCTTCCAGCCGGTCAATCCGTTCCCGATTGTTCATGGCTTTTTCTCCTTTTCCTCTTTTGCAAATACGGTCTTGACGCTGACTTCTGGGAGCAATCCCAGAGCATCCCCCAGGGATTGAATCTCCGCTTCCGTGCCGTCCAGCGCCACGCTGATGAAGTACACGCCAGCCTTTTTGTAGGGCATGCCCATCCGGCCGATCACCAGGGCGGAGTACTGGTGGAGAATCTCGTTGATCTTCTCGGCCATAGCGTAGTCCTTTGTCAGGATGGTAACCGAGGCAATCCGGCGCCCGGTGCCATCTGCAGCAGATTCGCTTTCGCTCCAGCCCTCCGGTACAATCTCCACCGGCAGCACGCTGCGCAGCACGTTTTCCGGGGTTTCCACGTCCCCGATCACCGCCCGCACTCCAAAGGCCCGGCGGATGTTGGCCTCGGTGACCACTTCTCGGGTGGGGCCGAAGATACTGCTGCCGTCCTTGCAGAGCAGAAAGCTTTTTCCGGCTCGCTGGAGAGCGTGGGCGGGGTAGTGAGTGTTAAACAGGCAGATCATGCCCTCTGCCGCCAGCCGGGAGAGGGTTTCCAGCACGATCAGCTGGTTTTTGAAATCCAGATTGGATTCCGGCTCGTCCAGCACCAAAATCCGAGGCTGGCTGGCCAATGCCCGGGCGATGAGCACCATCTGCAATTCGCCGCCGCTGATCTGGGAACACTTCTTTTCTTTCAGGTGCAAAATGCCCAGCTGTTCCATCACCTGGTCAGCCATTTGAATATCCTCCGCCTTTGGCTGGGAGAAGACGCCGATCCGGCTGCTCCGGCCCAACAGCACCATTTCTCCCGCAGAATAGGCAGCGGACGCGTTTTTCGCCTGTGGGACATAGGCGATAGTCCGCCACAACTCCCGCTGGGAAATGGTGCGGATGTCCTTCCCGTCAATGGAACTGCGCCCTTCCTTCCAGCGGAGAAAGCCCATCATGCATCGGAGCATGGTGGTTTTGCCCGCACCGTTGGGGCCCAGTATGGCAATCAGTTCCCCGTCTGTGGCCTCCAGGGAGACGTTTCGCAGCAGCTGTTCTCCTTTTTTGTAGCCAAAGCAGCCGTTTTCCACCGCAATTTTCACAGCGACCAGCCTCCACTTCTCCGCATCAGAATTATAAAGAACGGTGCGCCGATGATGGCGGTGAGAATGGATACCGGGATCTCTGCGGCGGAGATGCTTCTCGCCAAAGTGTCCACCAGGATCATAAAGACTGCCCCAAAGCTGATGGAGGCGGGCATCAGGGAAAGGTGATTGTTCCCAAACTTCATCCGGCAGATATGGGGTACCAGCAGTCCGACCCAGCCCACCTGTCCGCACATGGACACACAGGAGGCTGTCATCATGGTGGCGCAGACGATCACCACGCCCCGCAGCACCCGGACATTGACGCCGGAGGAGCGGGCCTCATCCTCGGACAGCGGCAGCAGGTTGAGCCGCCAGCGCAGGGCCAGTAGCAGGATCAAGCCGACAAGAATGGGCGGAGCGCCCAGTTTGAGGGAATCGAAATTCGCAGAATCCAGGCTGCCCATCAGCCAGTAGGTGATGGCGGGCAGTTCGCTTTCCGTGTCGGCGGTGTACTTGACCAGGGACACCAGCGCGGAAAACAGGGATCCGATCATGATGCCCGACAGAACAATGGTGTTCAGCCCCCGGCCTTTGCCGGCGCCGGCCAGCCAGGTCAGCAGCACGGCCGCACCGCCGAACAGCAGTGCAGTCCCCTGGATGCCCAGTAGGCTCATTCCCATGAGAATGCCCAGGGCGGCCCCGAAGCTTGCGCCGGAGGCCACTCCCAGGGTGTCCGGGGTGGCCAGGGGATTGGCGAATAAACTCTGATAGGCGCACCCTGCGCCGGACAGACCGGCTCCCACCAGGATGTCCAACAAAATGCGGGGCAGCCGGATATTCCAGAGCACCATGTCATTCTGGGCGGAAACCGCTTCTCCGCCGCGGAGTTTGGTGACCAGGGAAGCGAAGATATCGGGGGGCGCAATCCAGAGCCGCCCAATCCCCAGTGCCACAAAGCCCACCGCTACGGGCAGCACAAACAGCAGTACCAGCCATCCAAAGGACAGTTTGCCCTGCTGCTTTACCCGGGCCCTCATTTGCCCTCCCCGTCGGAGGACTGAATGGAGGAGTAAGCGGTTTTGACCTGGACGCCGGTCAGGCGGCCGATTTTGCCTGCCAGGCTGCTGATCACATCCTGGGGCGCATCCACCGCAATGGAGATGATGTTGATGCCTTTTTCCCGGTAGGGGATCCCCATGCGCCCGATGATGTGATCGCCATATTCATGCAAAATCTCGTTGAGCCGGGAGACCGACCCGGAATCTTCCACGATAATTCCAATAATTGCAACTCTTGTCTGCATACTGCCTCTTCCTTTCCACGGTGCTCTAACCAGGCATAAAAAATGGCCGCATCAAAAAGATGCAGCCATACGGGTAGCAAAAACAAATGCCGGTGCCATTTCCGCTCGGGGCAGTTCACTGGCCCGCAGCGTCAAAAGACCGTTTATCAATCCGATTTCGCATCTTCCATCTCAAAACCATTTTCAATGTCAGAATTTAGGAATCATTATAACATATCCCCAAAAACATTGCAAGTACGCTGTTTGTCCCTTCTGAAAATCGGACGGAATTCCCCTTTCGGTTTCCGCCATACCGCTGGGTTGCTTTGAGAATTCCGTTCTTTTTCTTTCGGCCCCATTGGCCCAACCTGACAACTCTGTTTTTGTGAAATCACCTGTGAGTTATGGCTATGGGCACAGGAGGGGAAGCAATGGACTCCAGCAGCAAGGGGCCAGTCAGACTTTGGTTGAAGCGTGTTTTCACGGTGAAAGAGAGTGAACCATAGCAGTAGATTTCTCCCAGTTCTTGATGTATAATTTTGTTATTGATACAAGAGGTTTCCCGGAAAGCCGGCAGGGAGGTTCAAACGAGCGATCAAAGGGGAATGAGAGGAGGCTGCATATGGAAAACTTGTCTCTTTTTGAACAGGAAGAGCCTGTTCAGCAGACAATGGATTGGAATCACACCAGTGGGTTGGATGTGGTAAAGCTGGAGTTTTCCGGGGCGGAAACCCTGTCCTGGCAGGAGTTGTTTTCCGGGTTTGACACCCTCCATGCCATCACCTACTCCTCGGGGATCGGGTTTGTGTATCAGCTGTTGGACCTGTTCCAGGAGGCGGAAATTCTCTTTGGCTGCGACGAAGTGATCTCCTATTCCCTGCAAGAGGTGATGGCCTATCAGTGCAAGACCATTGAGCGGATGCGGGAGACTGCAAGCAAAATGAAACTGGACCTGGTTTCCCGGATAGAGGAGGGCACTCTCCGGTTTTATGTGGCGCGGACAGTGCTGTCCCACGAGAAAATCTACCTGCTCTCCGCCCAGGATGGCCGAAAGCGTGTGGTGATGGGATCCGCCAACCTGTCCTTTTCTGCCTTTGGAGGGCGGCAGCGGGAGAACATCTGCTACCTGGATGGGGACCGCGCCTACGACTGGTACTGGGACTGTTACTGTCAGCTGCGGGAGGACTGCACAGATCAAATCGCCAAAGAGGCGCTGCTTATCGCCGACGATGGGGAGCACCTGGAAGAATTGCCCATTTCCCGGACGATCCGCACCAAAAAGGCCCTGGTGCTGGAGCCGGTGGAGGAGGCGAAAGAGGAGATCCGCTTTGCGCTGGATGTGAAGCATCTGGCGAAAAAGCTGGCGCCCTCGGTGCCGAAACCCGATAAAAAGGGCCGGCTGATGCTCTCCCCGGAAAAGCTGAAATCCATCCGGCGGCAGGTGGTGAGTGACAAGGTCCAGGAGAAGGAATTGCGAAGTGAGTACCCCCAGCTAGAGGTGTTTCCCGACCAGGGAATGGCAAGGCTCAACGAGGCGGATCTGGATTTGTCCCCTGCCCGGGAGGACATTGCCAAGGATGCGGCGCTGTTTCTCCGGTATATGGAGGGGTATGAGAAATTTCACGGTGACGTCCAGAGTTTACAGCACCGGTATTACGAATTTGCCAACTGGTTTTTCTGTTCTCCCTTTATGGCCAGTATGCGGGATATGGCGGTGCGGTACAATCAAAACTTGCTGCCCTATCCGGTGTTCGGCCTGGTGTACGGCCAGAGCAAGGCGGGAAAAACCAGCTTCCTGGAGACCCTCTTGAAAATGATGATTGGCCAAAAGACGAAACTTTCGGCTCCGGACTTTACCCGTTCCGGAATTGAGAGCTTAAAGCGGACGGTCAAGGGGGCGCCCATCATCGTGGACGATCTGACCAATTCACGGTTTACCCAGCACGCCATTGAGACCATCAAAAACGACGACTTTGGCGTGGCGGAAGGGCTGCTCCATTATCCTGCGGTGGTGATCAGCGCCAACGAGGACGTGAAAGCGGTGGCGCCGGAGGTGATCCGCCGCACGGTGATTTGCCGGGTCCAGGCGGGGTTGACCAATACCGAGGTCATGCGCAGCAGTGTGGTGCGCACAGTGCAGCGGGAGATGGGGACCTCCTTTTACCGGGAATATTTGCGCCGGATGCTGGAGATCGTGGATCAGCTGCGGGAGGAAATGAAGAGCGACACCGCGGAGAGTGCCCCGGATATTCTGGCGGCTTCCTCCCGGGTGCTTCTGGAGCTGTTCACCCAGTACGGTGGGGGAGAGCTGCCTCCATACATCCGCACCCTGAGTCTGGAGGACTATTTCAGTGAGAAGGTCACCGGAAGTTATGCCATTAAGACCATCCGCAGCGCCTGGCAAACCAGCCGGGACTCCTTCGAGATTTCAGAGCGTGCCAACGAGCTCCGATACAATACCGGCATGCCCTATGAGGCAGACCGCATCCTGAAGGAGCTGCCGGAAACTCTGGAGGCTCACAAGTCCCGGGAGTGGCTGGTGATGGATCTGGACGTGGCCCGGGAGTTCTTCAACCTGCCCTTCCGCAAGACCTGGCTGGATCGGT
This sequence comes from Acutalibacter sp., assembly GCA_050946975.1. Lineage (GTDB taxonomy): Bacteria > Bacillota > Clostridia > Oscillospirales > Acutalibacteraceae > Acutalibacter. The sequence continues at coordinate 1,205 of JBMNVU010000029.1, read as the reverse complement.
GGCGGAGGGGTTGACCCCCGGCAGGATCCAAAGAAAAAGCGCCCCCAAAACCACACCCTGACGTGGAGGTTTTGGGGGCGTTTTGACGGGATAGTCTCCTTGTACAGTGGAGGGGGACTTCCGGCTTTTTCGTTCAAGAGGCTTGTTGGGCTTTGCGGCGTCCATGCTTTTGGCGAAACGCCGGAAGCGCCGCACGTCCCAGGTCTGTGACAGGGCGGACCCACCTGCCCGAATACATGTGTACCTGCATCAGGATAAACCGGATGGGCTCGTCGATGTAGCAGCAGGCAAAAATCAGCAGGAACGGCGCTTTCCACACAAGACCGGTCAGACAGACGCAGGGCAGCACCACGGCGTACATGAAGGAGATCTCCAGAATCGTGCCGTAGGCCGCATCTCCCGCTGACCGGTAGGTGTCGTTCTGGGTCCAGTTGCACATGCGGATCACGGCGGCGATGCTGTAAATCATCAGCAGACCGGTGCCGATCTCCAGGGATTCCCCGGAAAGGCTCATCACGCTGAGCAGTGGCCGATGGACCGCCAGCAGTGCCGCGCACAGCACAAAGATGCTGCAGCCGCACAGCAGCACAAGGCGCTTGGCTCGCTCGTAGGCGGTGTCCAGTTCGCCTGCGCCCACACTCTTGCCCACGAGCACCGATGCCGCGTTGGAAAAGCCCGCGAAGAAGCCGATGACCAACCCTTCCAGCGTGCGGAACACCGCGATGGCGGCGATGGCCTCTTCGGACTGGCGGCCCAGAACGATGTTGATGACCATGTTGCCCACGCCGATTAAAATCTCATTGCAGAGGATCGGGAAGCATTTAACGAAATAGGAACGCACAAAGGGGCCGTTCCAGCGGAAGTGCTTGGTAAAATGAAACAGGTACGGATACCCCTGGGCCCGGCTGAGAATCAGGATCACCGCCATATTGACGGCAGCCGCACAGGTGGTGGCCAGTGCGGCGCCTCGCACGCCCATGGCCGGCAGGCCGAACTTTCCGTAAATAAACACCCAGTTGAGGCACATGTTTGTCGCAACGGACGCAATGGCCGCATAGAGGGGAATCCGCACCCGCTCGGTGGAGCGCAGCAGGGCGCTCATGGCCATGGAGATCACCTGCATGGGGTACGCAAAGCCCACCATGCTCAGGTAATCCACACCGATGGCTTGAATCGCCGTCTTGTCTGTGTAGATGCTCATCACC
>JBMNVU010000028.1:0-23956 GCA_050946975.1 Acutalibacter sp. | reverse complement strand
GAGCAGATGTATTCCATCTGAAATTTGTGGTGTGAAAGACTGCCTGAATATGGTACAATCAAAGTGTCATATCAAGGCTCTTTCCATTACGGAAAGGAGTTTGACAATGTCCGAAAAGCGCAAAGACCATAAGGGAAGAATCCTGCGGACAGGAGAGAGCCAGAGAAAAGACCTGATTTATCAATACCGCTATACGGATATCCGGGGAAAGCGCCAGACGGTTTATTCCTCTGATTTAAGGGAACTGCGGGAAAAAGAGAAAGAAATCCAGAAGCAGCTTGATGCAGGAATCGACTATGCCGCCGGAAAAATCACCGTCATAGAACTGGTGGAGCGGTATATCGGCCTAAAGCAGGGCGTCCGCTACAACACTAAGGTTGGGTACAATTTTGTGCGGAATCTAATCCGGCAAGAAGATTTTGGATACCGCCCGATCCGGGATATCAAAGTATCCGATGCCCAGCAGTGGATCATGAAGCTGCATGGCGACGGAAAGGGATACAGTACCATCACCAGCGTGCGGGGCGTTGTCAAACCGGCATTTCAGATGGCCTGCAACGAGGATATCATCCGAAAGAATCCCTTCGACTTCAAGTTGGTGGAGGTCGTTCCCAATGACTCGCAAAAGCGAATCGCCATGACCCAGGAGCAGCAGGAAATCTGGATGGGCTTTATTCGGGGAGACAAGACCTACCGCAAGTATTACGACGAGTTTGTAGTCCTGCTGGAAACCGGGATGCGGGTGAGCGAGTTCTGCGGCCTGACCAAAAGCGATCTGGATTTTGAGAACCGGCGTATCCGGGTGGATCACCAGCTCGTCCGGGAGCGGGGCGGCAAATACTATGTGGAGAAAACAAAAACCGAATCTGGTTGCCGGTTTATTCCCATGACGGATACGGTGTACCCGAGCCTTAAAAATATCCTGGCTCGTCGCAAGACACTCAAAACAGAGATGATCGTAGACGGATACACCGGATTTTTGCTGCTGGACAAGGACGATAAGCCCAAAGTGGCGCTGCACATCGAGAATGAGATGCGCTGGGCTAGGAAGAAGTATCGCAAGCTGCATCCGGACAAGCCGTTGCCGCACATTACGCCCCATGTGTTCCGCCATACCTTTTGCACCAACATGGCCAATGCGGGTATGGATATCAAGAACTTGCAGTATGTGATGGGCCACTCCGATGTGGGGGTCACACTGAATGTCTACACCCACGCCAGCTTTGACCGGGCGGCCGAACAGATGGCAAAAATCCTTGCGTTCCCCGCTGTGACAGCTTGAAAAATCAGGTCAAATCCGCAGTTGGTACTACACCAATTACTACACCATCTGCCCATGAAATTGCGTAGAATTGCGCAGATTTGCGTGGGAAGAATGGCAACTACGATGAAAAGAAAAAGCGCCGAAAAGCCAGTCATATCAATGGCTTGCAGGCTTATGAAGGGATATAGTTGAGATGACCAAAATACTATTTATTTGCCACGGCAACATCTGCCGCAGCCCCATGGCTGAATTCATCATGAAAGACCTGGTGGCCCAGGCTGGGTTGGAAGGCCAGTTCTCCATCGCCTCCGCCGCTACCAGCCGAGAGGAACTGGGCAATCCCGTTTACCCTTCCGCCAGGCGGAAACTGGCTGAGCACGGGATCTCCTCCCAGGGGAAAACCGCCCGGCAGCTCACCCGGCAGGACTACGACGATTTTGATTTGCTCATCGGCATGGACCACGCCAACCTGCGAAACATGACCCGCATCTGCGGCGGCGATCCCCAGGGCAAACTCCATCTGTTGATGGACTACACCTCCCGCCCGGGAGAGGTGGCCGACCCCTGGTACTCCGGGGACTTTGACGCCGCCTGGACGGACATTCTGGAGGGCTGCCAAGGACTGCTGCGGCATCTGAAAACCCGGTAAAAAAGCGGGGCCAGAGAGCGACACTGCTCCTGGCCCCGCTTTTGCTTTTGTTGCCGCGGAGCTCTCACCCTGCGGCGGGATCTTACTCTATGGTTTAACCTTGTGACCACAGAAAACCGGCAGGGACTTGTGAAATCCGCCCCAAACCATAAATATATTATATAACTGTTCCCTGGGCCTGTCAATATGGATTCCCGGAGGATTCTCAGGAACCAAATGGAAAGCGGTCTCTTTCCAGAGACCGCTTTCTTGGAAACCCTTTTGGAAAATTCGATTGCAATAATCTTACTTGGCAGGCTTGTCCAGGATCTGGTTGCCGGCAAACTGCACCAGCAAAAATCCCACCACACAGGTCAGGATAATCTCCGGGATCATGTACACGCCGTTGTATACCAGAGAGTAGATCACCGCCAGAGCCGTGCCGGAAGCATTGGCCAGGGGCGGGATAAAGGTTCCGATGAATTCCTGCATATCAGCGGTCTCGTTGAAAGAGGCCCACAGCACCCATCCGGACAAAAACGAACAGAAGTAGCGGAGCATCATTGCCACAAAGCTGCCCAAGGTGAAAGCAGCGGCGTCGTTTTTGATTTTGCCCCGGAACATGCCGGCCAATCCCAACACCGTGAAAGCCAAAATATAGTCCAACAAAATGGACCCCACCACCATCACCGCGGAGATGCCTTTGAGGGCGTCCAAGCCAAAGAGCAGCTGCAGCACGCTGAACACCAGCCCGGCGCCCAGGCCCCACTTCAGGCCGCAGCGGTAGCTGTAAAACATCACCGGCAGCATGGAGCAAACGGTGATGGATCCTCCATAGGGCAGCTCCCCGAAAGGCTTGATAAAGCCCAGCACTGTGCCCATGGCGATCATCAAGCCGCCCAGCACCAGATTGAACGTGCGTTTGGATACCGTATTCATTTGTGATTCTTCCTCTCAACAAGTTTTCGAAAAACAGAAGCCGCGCCCCCAGGCAAACCTGGGCAGCGCGGCAAATACCAGCGGTTTTCCGATCCCCGCTGTGTTTCGAAAACGCTCCCTACGCCGGTATTACCCGGATCAGGTTCCTGCCAAAAGGCAATGGGTTTAAGCTCGAAGCTCCTCTCAGCCGCCGGCGGGCAGCTCCCCTTTTTTCCATTTTTCGACTGTTATTGTAGCGCGCCCCGGCCCATTTGTCAAATCAATCCCCACAAAAAAGGGACACAGGTGCTTTCCTGTGTCCCAACCCAGAAAGGGTTCATCCCTTTCCTTTCTTCTCTTTGGATATCTTCTTGCCCGGCTCCCTCCGGCGCTTCAGCACCGTGAGGTAGCACAGATACGCTGCCGCTATGGCAAAGTACACTGTCACGTTAGGTCTGCGCAGCACGTTTCCCGAGATCTGCGCCGCTATGGCTGCCAGCAGGAACGTCATGCCCACAGCTCCCATCTCCATGGTCAGAAACCGCTGGACGCCCTCTCCAAAGGCCATCACCCCTCGGACCGGAGCCATCTTCCGCTGCCGCAGCGGACCCCGCTCTTTCCAGGCCGCCGCCACGTCTTCACCGAAAGCCTTGAAGATCATCACCACGAACAGCGCCAAAAACAACATATACAGCCCAAAGCCGATATACCCGCAGAAATAGAACACCGCCGGGAAATCGTTCTCCAGATCGTAGATGGTGCCGTCATACACCATATCATTGTACTCAAAGCCCAATAGATGAGTGAGAAAATCCTTCTCCTGCCACATCAGCTCCGCATACATGGTCTTGCGGATGCGGGAATCCGACAGAATGGTGGGCTCTGAAGTGTAGTTGTAGATCTCCATCACATTGTACACGCCAAAGCGCTGGTACAGGTTTTCAAACACCGGCCCGTACACCTCCGGGTCTGTGTAGACCCCCATCAAGCTCTCACGCAGCCGCTGCAGGCGAACCTCCGCACCAATGCTGGGCTTGCTGCCGGGAGTGCTCTCCTGCTTCTCCTCCTGCTCCAGCTCCGCCTTCAGCTGCTCCAGCTCCTCCTGGTCCGTGCCGGTGTTCTTCAAGCTCTCTTCCACCCGGTCCTGATAATTGCTGATGGCATAGGCCGACTGGCTCTCCCGCTGGACCATGGGAGCATACTGCCGGAAAGCCACCACCAACACCAGCACCGCCAGCAGGGGGATCACATACCGCAGGCTTTTCTTCTGAAAGTTGAGCACAAACAGGAACAAGAACGCTCCGGCGATGATGAAGATGGAATAAAAGGTAAACTTGGTACCGGTGACAAACATCAACCCAAAGCTCAGCACCAGGGACACCAAAAACAGCGGGTACTTTCCGCTCTTCCAGGAGAAGAGAATCGCCAGGGGCGTCACCAGGACAATGATGGCGCTTTGGGCATTGGCCACTCCAAACCAGCCCATCACACCTAAAAACAGGGTGTCATAGGTGTACACCGGGTTGCCTGTCAGCCAGGGCAGCGCAGTAAATAGGATGATCTCTCCCAGGTTGATGGCAAAGGCGGTACAGACAAACTTGCGCAAGTTTTCCCCCTTACGGAACAGGGTGATGAAGGACAGGGCAAACACCGGGAAATTCAGTATCCGCAAGAAGTTCGCGGTATCCGACACAAAGGACTGATAGCCGATGCGGAAACAATTGAGCATATGAGCCGCCCAGAAAACAGCCACCACCCCGTAAAAGAGGAAGTAGATGCGCTTGCGGTCACTGACCACAAACCCCAACAGGGCCACCACCATCAGCATCAGGAACCGCAGCGCCGTGGACAGGGAGTTGTTCCCCAGCTCCGCCAGGAAATAGGACAGCACATCCAGCAGCGGCTGGATCACGATCAGGAATCCCACTACCCAGGGCAGCTTCTTCACAATGGCTTCTTTTACCGTTTGGAATTTATCTCTCATGTTCTGTTGCCCCACTTCCACCATCTCTTTCCCCGGCGCTCCACAAAGCCCGCGCCATGGTCCAGCGCCCATCCCGTTCCCTTCTGGGGATGGAGATACACATACAGCAGTGCCGCCGCCACAGAACCATACACGGTGACACTGGGTTTCCGGAGCACCTGGCCCGAAAACTGCGCCCCGCCCAACAGCAGCGCAAACATCATGGCGGGCACGCCAAACTCAACACACAGGATTTTCCGCCAATCCCCCACCAGCCCCTTTAAAGACGCCAGCAGGAAGTACAGGGCAAAGGCACCGTACAACGCAATTCCCAAATATCCATAATAATACCGCAGCGCCGGAAAGTCGTTCTCCGGATCGTAGATGTGACTGCCCACATGGCACTGGGCGTATTCCACACCCAAAAGCTTGGTGAGCAGATCCTGGTCCTGCCAGACCATCTCCATGGCGGTCAGCTTCTTAACCCTGGTATTGTACAGCGTTTGGGGGTCCGTGGCGTAGTCATACTGCTCCATCACTGCTTCCAGCCCAAACTCGTCAATCAGGTCCGACAGCAGCGTCACACCGTAAATGCCCGGCTGATCGTAAACCTCTGTATAAACCCGAGTGATCTTCTCCAGCACCTCCGGGGGGATCTCTTCCCCCTCACGGTACACATAGTCCTTATCCTCCCCCAGAATGGCATCGGCCTTCTCCTGGTAGATGGCGTAGGAATCTCCGGTGAGAGCCTGTCTCTCCGCCATGGGGGAAACCCCTCGAAATGCCACCAACAGCACCAGGGTCAACACCAGCGGCACACAGTACCACAACTGCTGCCGCCGGAACACCAGCAGCACCAGAAAGGCAGCCGCGATCAGCAGCGCTGCATAATAGGTCAGCCGAGTGCCTGTGAAGTACAGCAGCCCAAAGCCTCCCAGGCAGCACAGGCAGAACTGCCACAGCCGTCCGCTGCGCAGCCCCCACAGGAGCACCGCCGGCACCAGCATGGTCAGAATGCAGCTTTGGGAATTGGCCACTCCAAACCAGCCCAGTACCCCAATGTACACATCCCGGTCCGGGTAGTCGTAGGTGTACACTGGAGCGCCCACCCCGTAGGACAGGGCAATGATCAGCAGAATGATGCCAAAGTTCATGGCCAGCATGCCGATCACCCGGTAATCCAGATTCTTTCGATGGCGGTAAAAGGTGATGAAGGCCAAGGTCCACAGGGGCAGCTGCATCAGCTTGCAGTACTCCGCTGCGTCACCAATGGGATCCCGATAGCCCAGACGCAGGCAGTTTAAGCAGTGGATCAACCAAAATCCACCGATAATCCCCGCCATCAAGTAGTAGGGCTTCCGGTCCTCCGCTATGGCCCAGCCATAAAACCACACCGTGAACAGCAGCACTGTGCGCAGGCCAGTGGTCAGCCATGTGGCATCCGCCTGGCCCATAAAGTAGGACAGCACATCCAGCAGCGGCTGCACCGCCAGAAGAGCCGCCATCACCTCCCCCACCGGGGCGGCGGCTTTCGTTCTCCAAGTAGTCTGTATCATATGCAAAGGGTTCCTTTGTGGGTTTCTTTAGTGAGTCGCTGGTGCTATTATAACACGAATGGACCCGCCGTACAACCGCTCATGGGCTTCTCATGGCCTTACATCTTTCTTACCCTTCCCCCCACAGTTCCCGAGAATCTCCTCCTCAGGCGGCAGTTCCGGTGTGTGCTGGGGTCTTCCACAAAAGCATCACCACTCGGCCACGGAGCCGTCGGGATGACGCCAGACAGGGTTCTTCCAATTGTGGGGCGTCTTGTTCTCCTCCAGGACCAGCTCCCGGTTGACTTCCACGCCCAGGCCGGGCTTCTGGGGCAGCTGGGCAAAGCCTTCGGTAAAGGTGAAGTCCTCCCGGTTTTGGACATAGTCCAGCACGCTTCTGCCCACATTATAGTGAATCCCCATGCTCTGCTCCTGGATAACAGCGTTATAGCACACGGCGTCAATATTCAGGCAGGCCGCCAAAGCGATGGGTCCCAAGGGGCAATGGGGCGCCAGGGCCACGTCGCAGGCCTCCGCCATGGCCGCGATCTTCCGGACCTCTGTCAGGCCTCCTGCATGGGACAGGTCCGGTTGGATGATATCCACCCCGCCGGTGCGCAGCAGCCGCTTGAAATCGTATTTTGTGAACAGACGCTCCCCGGTGGCAATGGGGATATTGCAGGCCGCCGCGATCTCCGGGAAATACTCCATGTTCTCGCAGAGCACCGGCTCCTCCAGGAACATGGGATCGAACTCCTCCAGCTTCTTGGCCAGGATCTTTGCCATGGGTTTATGGACCCGGCCATGAAAGTCAATGGCAATGCCAAAGTACTTGCCGCAGCTCTCCCGGATGGCCGCCACTCGCTCCAGCACCGCGTCGATCTTGTCATAGGAGTCAATCATCTGCAGCTCCTCGGTGGCGTTCATCTTCACCGCTGTGAATCCCGCGTCTTTGCGCTCCTTGGCAGCTGCCCCCACATCACTGGGTCGGTCGCCTCCCACCCAGGAGTACACCCGCATCCGGTCCCGGCAAGGGCCTCCCAGCAGCTGGTATGCCGGCACTCCAAAGGTTTTTCCTTTGATGTCCCACAGGGCTTGGTCAATGCCGGAGATGGCGCTCATCAGCACCCCGCCTCCCCGGTAGAAACCAGCTCGGTACAACACCGTCCACAAGTCCTCGATCCGGGCCGGGTCCGACCCGATCAGATAGTCCCGCATCTCCTCCACACAGCTGAGCACCGCCCGGGCGTGGCCCTCCAGCACAGCCTCCCCCCATCCGGACAGTCCGCTGTCTGTGACAATCTCCACAAATCCCCATCTGGGCCGGACATAATAGACGTTTACCTGTTGGATCTTCATCTCTGGTTCCTCCTGATCCTTTGGGCAATTTCACCCATTTTTCGCCATTTTACCGCGCTCGCTCCCGCTTGTCAACGGGGCATCCCCCTCCTGCCCCGCCCGGTTGACAGTCCGCCTTTTCCAATGGTACAATCAACCTGGATCACCCGGGGAACCGCCCCGGGAAAATCAGACCTTGGGAATCTCCCAAAACAAGGAGGAATTGTGTTGCAAATCTATGTTTCTGCCAGCGTCAAACGCAGCGGGGACGGCTCCAAGGAGCTCCCCTTCCAGACGATCAGCGAAGCCGCTAAAATCGCCCAAGCCGGGGACGAGGTCATCGTCCTGCCCGGCTACTACCGGGAATGGGTGGACCCCCAAAACGGGGGCACCTCCGACGACTGCCGCATCACCTACCGCTCGGAAGTGCCCGGCGGCGCTGTGATTACCGGCTCCGAGGTGGTCAAGTCCTGGCAGCCCTATGAGGGCGATGTGTGGGTGGCCCGCATCCCCAACGGCCTGTTTGTGGACTACAACCCCTACACCACCCTCATCGAGGGGGACTGGTACATCCCCGCCAAGCCCTTCCACACCGGCGAAGTCTACCTCAACGGCAAGTCCATGTACGAGGCTGAGGATCTGGACGGCGTGATGAACCCCCAGATGTACATGCCCTCCTGGGATCGGGAGTTCACCGTCTACCGCTGGTACACCTGCCAGGAGCCCGGCGTTACTGTGCTCTACGCCAACTTCCATGGCGCCAATCCCAACGAGGAGAACGTGGAGATCAACGTCCGCCGCAACTGCTTCTATCCCAGCAAGACCGGCGTGAACTACATCACCCTCTCCGGCTTCGTGGTGCGCCAGGCCGCCACCCAGTGGGCCCCTCCCACCGCTTATCAGGAGGGCATGATCGGCCCCCACTGGTCCAAGGGGTGGATCATCGAGGACTGCGAGGTCTCCGACTCCAAGTGCTCCGGCATCTCCCTGGGCAAGTTCCTCCAGCCGGAAAATAACAACAAATGGCTGAAGAACAAGTACAAGGACGGCACCCAGACAGAGCGGGAGTGCATCTGCCTGGCTCAGATCCAGGGGTGGACCAAGGAGAACATCGGCCATCACATCATCCGCCGGTGCAACATCCACGACTGCGGCCAGACCGGCATTGTGGGCCATCTGGGCGGCGTGTTCTCCATCATCGAGGACAACCACATCCACCACATCAACAACAAGCAGAACCTCTCCGGCGCGGAGATCGGCGGCATCAAAATGCACGCCGCCATCGACGTGATCTTCCGCCGCAACCACATCCACCACTGCACCCGGGGCATCTGGCTGGACTGGCAGGCCCAGGGCACCCGGGTCACCCAGAACCTGTTCCACCACAACACCCTCCCCGCTCTCAGCCAGGATCCGGACAAAGAGGAATTCATCGGCATTGGCGACGACGTCTTTGTGGAGGTCTCCCACGGCCCCACCCTCATCGACAACAACATCCTGCTCTCCACCCGCTCTCTGAAGCTGGCAGCCCAGGGCATCGCCGTGGTCCACAACCTCATCGGCGGTGCGCTGACCTGCGTGGGCAAGGGCACCGACAACGGCTCCAAAACGCTGAACTCCCCCCGCTACACCCCCTATCATGTAGCTCACCGCACGGAGATCATGGGCTTTATGTCCTTCCTCCACGGGGATATGCGGTTCTACAACAACATCTTTGTCCAGCAGCCGGTGCACCCCGCTCTGGTCCAGGCCATGGAGGATTCCAAGCTCCATCCCAGCGAGTGGGATGACAACAATGTGGAAGTGGGCACCCATCCCTACAACGGCTACCCCACCTTCGCGGAGTGGGACAAGGAATTTGAGGGCTACTGCGGCATGGGCTCCGCTCCCAGCGACCGGTATTACATGCACCTGCCCGTGTGGGCCAAGGGTAACGTCTACTTTGGCGGCGCCAAGGCCTGGGACAAGGAGGAGAATCCCCAGATCGTCCCCGATGCGGTAAAGCTGGAGCTCAAGGAGGAGGACGGCAAGGTCACTTTGGAAACCGACCTCTACGACCACCTGCCCAAGACCCAGGCCCCTGCTGTTTCCACCGAACTGCTGGGCGCTGCTTTCGAGCCTGAGGAGAAATTTGAAAACCCCGACGGCACCCCCATTCTGTTCAACCAGGATTACTTTGGCCGCCACCGGGCCGTCAACCCCACCCCCGGCCCCTTTGAGTCCCCGGCGGAGCTGGAGGAAACCCTCTTTTGAGTGAGCTGACTCTGCGGCCCGTCGCCCGCATCCAAACCCAGTTTCCGGAAAAGTTCGGCATCCCGCGGCAGAGCGGCCTGGTGGAGGGGCTCACCGCCCGGGTGGTCTTTGAGCGGGAGTTCCGCATTCCCGAGGCCTTCCGGGGGTTGGAGGGCTTCTCCCACATCTGGCTGCTGTGGCAGTTCACCGAGAGCCGTGGCTGGTCCCCCACCGTGCGGCCTCCCAGGCTGGGGGGAAACCAGCGGATGGGAGTCTTTGCCACCCGATCCCCCTTCCGTCCCAATCCGGTGGGTCTGTCCTGCGTGGCGCTGGAAAAGGTGGACTACGAGGCTCCGGACGGTCCGGTACTGCTGGTGCGGGGGGCTGATCTGCTGGACGGCACCCCCATCTTTGACGTAAAGCCCTATGTGCCCTTGGCTGACTGCCGTCCTGAGGCCGTGGGAGGCTTCTCCGACGACCATCGGGAGGACCGGCTGGAGGTGGACTTTCCTCAGGAGCTGCTGGACCGAGTTCCCCCCCAGGAACAGGAGGCCCTGCTGGGAGTGCTCTCCCAGGATCCCAGGCCCTCCTACCAAAAGGACCCGAACCGGATCTACGGCATGGCGTTCTCCCGGCTGGAGGTGCGCTTCACCGTGGCAGGAAACACCCTGAGGGTGGTGGACATTCTCCCACAAACCACAAGTAAATAAGCTTTTCTCCCGGCGTCCCCTTCTTGGGGGCGCCTTTTTTTGCCTTTTTCTGAGGGGGAAGGGGGATCCCCCATATTTCGCGGAGGAAGAATGGTATACTGGAAAAACCTGTCAAGTGGTCTTATACAGAAAACCCAGGTTAGTTTTGGTCATGAATTACAAAGTTTGCAATTATTTTTACCCAGATTTAAAAGGAATCACTAAAAACCACTTGAATTTTTTTTAGTTTATGTTATTATAACAGTAAAGAACCCGGCACCCCCGGGGAAAAGGAGCGTTCAGGTTATGGAACGTGAGAAGAATTTACCAAAGGGCGCCCCGGCTCAGCAGCCGGATAACCCGCCCCTGTACCTGTTCCGCAGCGGCAAAAACCGCCGCTCTTATGAGTATCTCGGCCTGCACAAGACCACCCATCTGGGCAAGGAGTGCATGGTGGCCCGGGTGTGGGCTCCCCATGCCAGAGAGGTCTCCCTGGTGGGCAATTTCTGCAACTGGGACAAGGCCAAGTACCCCCTGAAAAAGATCGACGATGCTGTGTGGGAGGGTTTTACGGACTTTGTATTTGAGCCCTTCGAAATGTACAAGTTCTATATCAAGACCGTTCAGGGCGAGGACACCTACAAGTCCGACCCCTTTGCCCGCCACTCCGAAACCCGCCCCGGCACCGCTTCCCGCTGGTACGAGATCGAGGGGTATGAGTGGCACGACGAACAGTGGCTCCAGCACAAACGGGATTACCCCCACTATGAGCAGCCCATGAACATCTATGAGATGCACGCCGGCTCCTGGCGGAAATACGCCGACGGCAGCGTTTTCTCCTATGACAAGCTGGGGGACGAGCTGATCCCCTACGTCAAAGACATGGGCTTTACCCACATTGAGTTTATGCCCCTCACCGAGTATCCCTACGACGGTTCCTGGGGCTATCAGGTATCCGGCTATTTTGCCCCCACCTCCCGCTACGGCGAGCCCAAGGACTTTATGCGTCTGGTGGACCGGTGCCATCAGGCCGGCATCGGCGTCATCATGGACTGGGTCCCCGCCCACTTCCCCAGGGACGCCGCAGGGCTGGCCTTCTTCGACGGCACCCCCTGCTACGAGTACGAGGACCCCAGAAAGGGCGAGCACAAGGAGTGGGGCACCCTGGTCTTTGACTACGGCAAACCCGAGGTGGTCAGCTTCCTCATGTCCAGTGCCGTGTACTGGCTGCGGGAGTACCACATTGACGGCCTGCGGGTGGACGCGGTGGCTTCCATGCTGTACCTGGACTACAACCGCCGGGACGGGGAGTGGATCCCCAACAAGGACGGTGGCAAGGAGAACCTGGAGGCGGTCGCCTTCCTTCAGGCCCTCAACGAGGCCGCTTTTGCCGAGGCTCCCCACTGCATGATGATCGCTGAGGAGTCCACCTCCTGGCCTCTGGTGAGCAAACCCACCTACATGGGTGGTCTGGGCTTCAACTACAAGTGGAATATGGGCTGGATGAACGACATGCTCCGCTATATGTCCATGGATCCGCTGTTCCGCAGCGGCAATCACGACGCCCTGACCTTCTCCTTCTTCTACGCTTTTTCCGAGAACTTCATCCTGCCCATCTCCCACGACGAGGTGGTCTACGGGAAGGGGTCCCTGATCAACAAGATGCCCGGGGACGACAAGATGAAGGCCGATCAGATGCGGGCCTTCGTCAGCTACATGATGGCCCACCCCGGCAAGAAGCTCCAGTTCATGGGCACGGAATTTGCCCAGAAAAACGAGTGGAACTTTGAAAAAGAATTGGAGTGGGGCCTGCTCCAGTACCCGGAGCATCAGCAGGCCCAGGCCTTCTTCAAGGCAGTGAACCGCTTCTACCTCAGCCGTCCTGAGCTGTGGGAGATCGACTTCTCCTGGGAGGGCTTTGAGTGGATTTCCAACGACGACTACCAGCAGAGCGTCATCGCCTTCCGCCGCAAAGCCAAAGACGGCCGTGAGCTGGTATGTGTGTGCAATTTCGTTCCCGTCCAGCGGGAAAATTACTGCATCGGCATCCCCATTCGGGGTGTCTGGGCAGAGGTCTTCTCCTCCGACCAGAAGGAGTTCGGAGGCGGTGGCGTCACCAACGGCAAGGAGATCAAAACTCAGGATGTGCCCATGCACGGCTGCGATCAGAGCATCTCTCTGACACTGCCCGGGTGCTCCGTCTTCTTCCTGGAGTGCGTGAAGAAAACCCCCAAGCGGGTCCGCCGCACTTCGACCAAAAAGGCCTCCGCCAAGGCGGGAACCGGGTCCCGATCCCGGTCTAAAAAAGCAGGGGCAAAAACCCCCTGACCATCTCGGTAAGAGAAGCGTATTTTCTCCCTTGGGAATTTCACAGGGAACGCTCGGGGAGAAGACGCTGCTTTTAGCAATACACTGTTATAGATTAGGAGGACGCTGACAATGTTACCCAAACAAGAGGTTGTGGCCATGCTGCTTGCCGGTGGCCAGGGTAGCCGTCTGGGAGTTTTGACGAGGAATCTCGCCAAGCCCGCGGTGCCGTTCGGTGGAAAATATCGGATCATCGATTTTCCCCTTTCCAACTGCGTAAACTCCGGCATCGAGACCGTGGGTGTACTCACCCAGTACCAGCCCCTGGAGCTCAACGATTACATCGGTAATGGGCAGCCCTGGGACCTGGACAGCAACAACGCTGGCGTGCACGTACTGCCGCCCTATCAGAAGCAAAAGAAAACCGACTGGTACAAGGGCACTGCCAATGCCATCTACCAGAACATTCCCTTTATCGAGCGCTATAACCCCGATTACGTGGTGGTGCTCTCCGGCGACCACATCTACAAGATGGATTACTCCAAGATGCTGGCCTTCCACAAGGAAAAAGGCGCTGCCTGCACCATCGCCGTGTACGAGGTGCCCATGGCGGAAGCTTCCCGCTTCGGCATCCTGAACACCAACGAGGACGGCTCCATCTACGAGTTCGACGAGAAACCCAAAAAGCCCAAGAGCAACAAGGCTTCCATGGGCATTTACGTCTTCACCTGGGAAAAGCTGCGCAAGTACCTGGAGGAGGACGAAAACAACCCCAAGAGCGAGAACGACTTTGGCAAAAACGTCCTCCCCGCCATGCTGAACGCCGGCGAATCCATGTACGCCTATCGCTTTGAGGGCTACTGGAAGGACGTGGGCACCATCGAGAGCCTGTGGGAGTCCAACATGGACCTGCTGGATCCCAACGTGCCCCTGGATCTGAACGACTCCGAGTGGCGGATTTACTCCCGCAACCCGGTGATGCCTCCCCACTATGTGGCCAAGGGTGCCACCATCCAGAACTCCCTGGCGGCAGAGGGCTGCAACGTCTACGGCTCGGTGGACTTCTCCGTGCTGTTTGCAGGCGTGTATGTGGCTCCCGGCGCTGTGGTGCGGGATTCCATCATCATGCCCGGTGCCCGCATTGAGGAAGGCGCTGTGGTCCAGTACGCCATCGTCGCGGAGAACTCCGTGGTCGGCGCGGATTCTGTGGTGGGCCAGCGCCCGGAGGATATGGAGAACAAAGAAGACTGGGGCGTGGCCGTTATCGGCCCCGGCTGCAAACTGCCGGCAGGTTCCACGGTGCCCCCCAAGGCTATGATCGACGCTGAGGAGGTGGCGAAGTAATGCGCGGCAATGACGTGATCGGCATTTTGTTTGCCTATGTACATGAAGAGCGGGTGCGCGAGCTCACCCAGAACCGGGTGATGGCTTCCGTTCCCTATGGCGGCCGCTATCGTTTGGTGGATTTCCCCCTGTCCAACATGGTGAATTCCGGCATCAACAAGGTGGGCGTCATCACCGAACAAAACTACCAGTCCCTGATGGACCATCTGGGCTCCGGCAAGGCCTGGGACCTCTCCCGGAAACGGGAAGGCCTCTACCTGCTGCCTCCCTTCGGCGCCGAAACCATGCGCACCGAGGGCAAGATCAGCTCCCTGGCCTCCATCATGCGGTTTTTGAAAAACTCCCATGAGGAGTATGTGCTCCTCTCTGACTGCGACACTGTGGCCAACATCGACTACAAGGAGGTCTTCCAGCTCCACACGGAGAAGAACGCCGACATCACCATTCTCTACCGTCACGGCACCTCCCCGGACACTGACAAAAACGTGGTCTACACCGTGGATCCCGAGGGCTTTATCCGGGATATGGTGGTCAAGCGCGGCAGCGACACTGACTGCAACTTCGGCATGGGCATGTGCCTGATCAGCCGGAAACGCCTGATGGCCATGATCGAGGAGTGCATGGGCCGCAATCTGTACGACTTCAACCGGGATCTGCTCCAGCGCAACCTGCCTGAGATGCGGGTGGTGGGCTACGAGTTCACCGGCTCTGCTTACTGCATCTCCTCCCTGGGCAGCTACTTCAAGGCCAACATGGCTTTGATGGATCCCAAGGTCCGGGCCCAGCTGTTCGATCCCAGCCGTCCCATCTACACCAAGGTCCGGGACGACATGCCCACCCGCTACGGTCTGGGCTCCGAGGTGTCCAACTCCATCGTTGCCGACGGCTGCCTGGTGGAAGGCGAAGTGGAAAACTGCGTGCTGTTCCGCGGCGTGCAGATCCACAAGGGCGCCAAACTGCGCAACTGCGTCATCATGCAGGATGCCATCATCGGCGAAAACAGCCGCCTGGATTATGTGGTCGCCGACAAGGACAGCATCTTCGATCCCAACCGCACCCTGATGGGCTATCAGACCTACCCTGTGTTTGTGGCCAAGGGCAGCAAGGTCTGATTGGGTCACCCCGTTATCCCGCCTGGCTCACAGTGGGCGGCGGGGATGGAATCCGAACTGTGAGCGGAAAGGCTGAGGTTACTAAGTTATGAAAGTTCTGTTTTGCGCCAGCGAGGCGCTGCCCTTCTCCGCCACCGGCGGTCTGGCAGACGTGGCTGGCTCCCTGCCCCAGGCTCTGCGCGCCAGGCTCATCGGCTGCCGGGTGGTGGTCCCCCTCTACGACGGGATCTCCCAGGAGCTCCGGGACCAGATGCATTTCGTCACCAGCATCAGCGTCCCTGTTGCGTGGCGCCGGCAGTACTGCGGGATCTTCGAGGCCAAGGTGAACAACGTTATCTACTACCTCATCGACAACCAGTACTACTTTAAGCGCAGCGGCATCTACGGGCACTTCGACGACGCGGAACGCTTTGCCTTCTTCTCCCGCGCCATCCTGGAAATGCTGCCCTATATCGACTTCAAGCCCGATGTCATTCATGCCAACGACTGGCAGACCGCTTTGGTGCCCGTCTACTACCGCCTGTTCTACGCCAACAACGAGTGGTACTCCGGCATCAAAACCCTCTTCACCATCCACAACATCCAGTATCAGGGACAGTACGGCAAGGAGATCCTGGAGGACGTCTTCGGCATCCCCAATTCCGAAAGCTCCCTGCTGGAATTCAACCGGGATGTGAACCTGATGAAGGGCGCCATTGAGTGCGCCAACTGGGTCTCCACCGTCAGCCCCACCTACGCGCAGGAGATTTTGGATCCCTGGTTCGCCCACAAGCTGGATCCCATCCTCCGGGAGCGCAGCTGGAAGCTCTCCGGCATTTTGAACGGCATCGACACGGTAAACTACGATCCCGCCACCGATCCCAACATCTTTGCCCACTACTCCCTGGAGAACAAGGCCGGCAAGGCCGAGAACAAGCAGAAGCTCCAGGAGCGGCTGTGCATCGAGCAGAACCCCGATCTGCCCATTGTGGGCATGGTCACCCGGCTGGTCTCCCACAAGGGCCTGGATCTGGTAAAGGAAGGCGTGGACAACGTCATGGAGTACTCCAACGCCCAGTTTGTCATTCTGGGCAGCGGCGATTTGGAGTATGAGAACTACTTCAAGTGGATGCAGGAAAAATACCCCGGCCGGTTTGTCATGTGCCTGGGCTTTGTGCCGGAGCTCTCCAGGAAGATCTACGCAGGCGCGGATATCTTCCTGATGCCCTCCAAGTCCGAGCCCTGCGGGCTGTCCCAGATGATCGCTCTGCGCTACGGCACCATCCCTGTGGTCCGGGAAACCGGCGGCTTGAAGGACTCCATCACCGACAGCGGCGATGGCCAAGGCAACGGCTTCACCTTCAAGACCTACAACACCGGCGACATGCTTCACTCCCTGCATCGGGCCATCTACGCCTACAACTCCGACAAGGAGGGCTGGGGCGTGCTGGTGGATCGAGCCATGGCCTGCGACAACAGCTGGGGCCGTTCCGCCAACGAGTACATCCGGCTCTACAAGCAGATCTTAAAAGGATAACAAGCGTCCCCTTTTCAGAGGGTCTCCCGAGTTTCGGGGGACCCTCTCTTTTTATTGACACCCCTTGTCTGCCCATGCTACAATTTTTTCAGCAGCCCCCATGGGCAAAAAAATTACCGGTAAAGGCAGGAAAGATTATGTATCAGCATCACTTGGAATCCATCGAGAAACTGAAGGCGTATTTCGCCCCCACTCCCGGGATCATCGCCCTGGTGCTGGGTGGCTCTGTGGCCAAGGGGAACGAGCGTCCCGACTCGGATCTGGACGCCTTGGTGATCCTCACCGACGAAGCCTATGCGGAAAAAGCCGCCCAAGGCAAAACGGCCGAGACGGTTCATGGCCACTGCACCTATGAGGGCGGCTATTTCGATGTGAAGTACATGACCAAGGATTACATCAAGGCCGCCGCACAGCGAGGCAGCGAGCCCACCCGGAACTCCTTTGTCAAGGCCCGGGTGCTGTTCAGCTCGGACCCGGAAATCGACCAGCTGGTCCCCCAGATCGGCGTCTTCCAGACCCAGGAACGGGAGGACAAGATGCTGTCCTTTATGGGCAACTACCGGCTCAACCACAACTACTTCATCAGGGCCTGCAAGGCGGACCACTACCTGCGGCTGCGGGCCGTCAGCGAGATCCTTTACAGCATCTATCGGATGATCCTCCAGGAAAACGAGATCCTCTTCCCCTGCAACCGGCGTTTGGAGGAGACCGTACAAAAGGCCCCTCACAAGCCGGAAAACATTGTGGAGCTGGGCCGAAAAGCAGCCGAAACCTTGGCTGACGAAGACCTGGACGCCTTCGCCAAGGCCTATTTTGACTGGACCACATGGCAGTTCCCCACGGAACACAGCGTGATTCTGGCCCGCTATGTGGCCGACTTCGAGCAGTGGTGGTACCAGCCCCGTCCCCTGGTGGGAGAGTGGTGAGATGCTCTATCTCCCTCAGCCCCGGAATTGGCGGCGGTACTCTCTGGGCAAGGCGCCGGTGTGCTCCTTAAAGGCCTGGGTGAACTTTCCCTGGGTCCCGTAGCCCACCTCCTGAGCGATGGCGGCCACCGTGCTATCTGTCTCCCGGAGGAGGGACTTGGCCTTCTCCATGCGGTACTCCTTCATATAGGCGGCGATGGGCTGACCATAGACCGCCTTGAACAGCTCCTTGAGGGTGGAGGTATTCAGCAGATACCGCCGGGAGAGCTCCTCGATGGTATATCGCTCCCCCAGGTGCTCCACCAGGAAATCGTGGACGCTGCGCACCAGTTCCACCTGCTGGGCGCTGTACTGGGACAGGTCCCCGGGAGCAGAGCTGCTCCCCTCCCCGGGACAGGCCACCTCCACCAGCTTCTCGATGATCTTGTGGAGCAGCTGGGCCTGTTCCGTCTCGGCAGCCTTGTAGTAGACCTCCTTGCCCACCCGCCGGCTGACGATCAGGCCACTGGCCTTCAGCTGCCGCAGGTGATGGGACACCGCCGGGCTGCTCATCCCCACCAGTGCCGCCAGGTTGATGACGCACTCCTCGCAGTGGCACAGCAGCCAGTAGATCCGCACCCGGCTGCCATCGCACAGCTGCTTGAAGATCTCCGACACTGTCTGGAACTCCTCCACGCTGGGCATCTCCTCCAGCTCCTGTTCGATCCACTGCCCGTGATTGTGGGGCAGGTGACACTCCGCCATCTCGGTTCCTCCTCTCTGCGGCTGGACGCCGCGCTCTCTATCCTGCATTATACCAGCCCCCGGACCAGGACGCAACCGCCTCCCGGCCCGGGGACTGTTTTATCCAAATAGAAACTCTTTTTGCCCAAGTGGAAGCTCCGGTTTCATCCCCCTTGACTTGGGATTCTCTCCGGAGTATGATAAAGCCACAGTTAAACAATTACTTAATCGTTTATGACTTGATCCCACCATCCGAAAGGAGTTCCTGTCCTATGAAAAAGACCTATAAGATCGACGTGGACTGCGCCAACTGCGCCAACAAAATGGAGGCCGCTGCTCAGAAAACTCCCGGTGTCAAAGGGTGCACCGTCAACTTCATGACGCTGAAGATGAACGTGGAGTTCCAGGAAGGTGAGGACCCCAAGTCCGTCATGGAGCAGGTCCGGAAAAACTGCAAGCGAGTGGAGGATGACTGCGAGGTCTACCTGTAACCATCAGGCCGCCTGCCTCCTGAGAAGAAACGCCTTGGCAGGCGTTTTTTCAAGGCAAAACAAATGAACATTCTCTCACACGTTCAGAAGACTTCCTCAGATCACTCAAATCACTTTGGAGGGTACTGTTATGCAAGAGCTCATCGTCATCGGTCTATTGACCGTGGTATTTCTCATGGCGGCTGTGCTGCTGGTTCTGGGCAGGATGCGCATGCCCATGACGGGAAAACAACACAAGATGCTGGTGCGGATTCTCCTGTCCTCGGCGCTGCTGCTGGCACTGCAGCTGGCCGGAGAGGCCGCCTTTGCCCCTTTGGACCGGGCTCTCCCCGGTCTGGGCTGGGGAGTGCGGCTGGCCTTGTATCTGGCGGATTACCTGATCATCGGCTACGACATCCTCATCAAGGCCTTTAAGGGCATCCGCAACCGGCAGATCTTTGATGAGTGCTTTCTCATGGCCATTGCCACAGTGGGCGCTTTAGCCCTGGCTCTCTACGAGCGCAGCGGCGACTACACCGAGGCCATCGCCGTGATGCTGTTCTACCAGATCGGCGAATGGTTCCAGAGCTACGCTGTGGGTAAAAGCCGCCGGAACATCAGCGAGCTCATGGACATCCGCCCTGACTACGCCAACCTGGAACAGGACGGCAAGCTGGAACAGGTGGACCCCGACGAAGTGGGGATCAGCACGGTGATCGTGGTGCAGCCCGGGGAGAAGGTTCCCATCGACGGCGTGGTGGTGGAGGGTTCCTCCAGCCTGAACACCGCCGCCCTCACCGGAGAGAGCCTGCCCCGGGAGGTCCATCCTGGAGACGAGATCATCAGCGGCTGCATCAACCAGCAGGGGCTGCTGAAGATCCGCACCACCAAAGAGTTCGGGGAGTCCACTGTCTCCAAGATCCTGGATCTGGTGGAAAACGCCAGCTCCCGCAAGTCCAAATCTGAGGACTTCATCGCCAAGTTTGCCCGGATCTACACTCCGGTGGTCTGCATTGCCGCTCTGGCCCTGGCCATTCTGCCCCCTCTGGTGAGCCTGCTGGCGGGTGTGCCCGCCCGGTGGGATTCCTGGATCTACCGGGCACTGACCTTCCTGGTCATCAGCTGCCCCTGCGCTTTGGTCATCAGCATCCCCCTGTCCTTCTTTGCAGGCATCGGCGGCGCCAGCAATGCCGGCATCCTGGTCAAAGGCTCCAACTACCTTGAGACCTTGTCCCAGACAAAGCTGGTGGTCTTTGACAAGACCGGCACCTTGACTCAGGGTGTCTTTGAGGTCAACGGCATCCACCACAGCCAGATGGAGAATCAGAAGCTGGTGGAATACGCCGCCCTGGCAGAGAGCGCCTCCTCCCACCCCATCAGCAAAAGCCTGCAGCGGGCCTATGGCAAGGAGATCGACCGCAGCCGAGTTTCCCATGTGGAGGAGATCAGCGGCGGCGGCGTCATCGCCAAAGTGGACGGCATCCAAGTGGCTGCCGGCAACGACAAGCTCATGGAGCGGCTGGGTGTGGAATACGTCAACTGCCACAGCGTGGGCACCATCATCCACATGGCTATCGGCGGCAAGTACGCCGGTCACATCGTGATCTCCGATGTGGTGAAGCCCCACTCCAAGGACGCCATCGCCGCCCTGCACCGGGCAGGCATCCAGCGCACCGTGATGCTCACCGGCGACCGGAAACAGGTGGCGGAAGCAGTGGGGGCTCAGCTGGGGGTGGATCAGGTGTACAGCCAGCTGCTCCCCGAAGGAAAGGTGGAAAAGGTGGAGGAACTGTTGGAAAGCAAGCCCAAAAACGGCAAGCTGGCCTTTGTGGGTGACGGCATCAACGACGCGCCGGTGCTGGGCCGGGCGGATATCGGCATCGCCATGGGCGCTATGGGCTCCGACGCCGCCATCGAGGCCGCCGATGTGGTGCTCATGGACGACGACCCCAGAAAGATCGCCAAGGCCATCCGCATCAGCCGGAAATGCCTGGGCATCGTGTACCAGAACATCACCTTCGCCATCGGCATCAAGCTGATCTGCCTGGTGCTGGGAGCTCTGGGCATCGCCAACATGTGGCTTGCCATCTTCGCCGACGTGGGCGTCATGATTCTGGCTGTGCTCAACGCCATCCGGGCGCTGTTTGTGAAAAAACTCTGAGAATTCTCCTAGGCGTCGTTGGTTTTCCACGGCGCCCTTTTTTTGCAGGAATAGGGCGTCCCTCCTGCAGGGACAGTGCATTTTACTTGAGAAATCCCCAGCAATCTGCTATAATCTTTTCTGGTAAAAATGAAGATCCCGGAGAGGACCCAGCCGGCCTTCCCCGGAGTGAGGCAGGGAGATGAACCAAATTATGAATATCACACTGCAGGATCTCACCAAGCGGTTCCCGGCTCGGGGCAGGAAAGCCCAGGGCGAGGTCACCGCTGTGGAGAACCTGAGCTTTGAGGTCCCCGATGGGATGCTGGTGGGGCTGTTAGGGCCCTCCGGCTGTGGGAAGTCCACCACGCTGAACATGATCTGCGGCTTGGAAACTCCCACTGAGGGGAAGATCTTTTTCGGCGAAGAGGACGTGACTGCCCTTCCCCCGGAACTGCGGGGCGTTGGCATGGTGTTCCAAAACTACGCCCTCTATCCCCATTTGACCGTGCTGCAGAACATCCTATTCCCCCTGGAGAATTTGAAGGGTAAGGAGCGTCCCTCCCGCAAGGAGATGAAGGAGCGGGCTCTGGAAGCCGCCAAGCTGGTACAGATTGAGGAGCTTTTGGAGCGCAAGCCCCGGGAGCTCTCCGGCGGGCAGCAGCAGCGGGTGGCCATCGCCCGGGCTCTGGTGAAGACTCCGCGAGTGCTCCTGCTGGACGAGCCCCTCTCCAACCTGGACGCCCGGCTCCGGCTGCAGACCCGGGAGGAGATTGTGAAGATCCAGAAAAAGACTGGGATCACCACCCTATTTGTCACCCACGACCAGGAGGAGGCCATGAGTATCTCCGACAAGATCGTGGTGATGCGGGACGGCGTGCTGATGCAGCAGGGCGCTCCCCAGGAGGTCTACGACAACCCGGAAAATCTGTTTGTGGCCAAGTTCCTGGGTACTCCGCCCATCAACGTCTTTGACGGCCGGGTGGAGAAGGGCTTCCTATTCCTGGGGGACCAGAAGGCCCTCCCCGTCCCCGGCGCTCCCGACGGCGACGTCCTGGTGGGCATCCGGCCTGAGGGCTTTGAGCCCCGCCAGGACGGTCCGGTGACCTGCGGCCTCAGCCGGGTGGAAGTGCTGGGCCGGGACACCAGCATTGTCTGCACCCACCCCGCCTGCCAGAAGGACTCCCTGCGGGCCATCATTCCCTCCGCCGGGCAGGTGGACGCCGCTTCCGGTTCTGTCCGCTTTGCATTGCGCCCGGAGAAGGTCTTCCTCTTTGACAGCCAGACTCAGCGCCGCATCCCCTTCGGCAGCGCCGCGGTGTAAAGGAGGCGCACTATGGACCGCAACTCCAAAAAGGCATGGCTCTATCTGCTGCCCTCTCTGATCCTGCTGGGCGCCTTTCTGATTTATCCCCTCATCGACGTGTTGGTCTACTCCGGAGAGGAGTGCTACAACTTCGCCTCCCAGACCTATCAGGGCGTGGGACTGTACAACTACTCCTATGTGCTCCACGACCCCTACTTCCTTCAGGCAGTGGAGAACACCTTTGTGCTGGTGATCATCACAGTGCCCACCTCCACGGTGCTGGCCATTGTCATCGCCACGGCACTGTCCTCCATCAAGCCCCTGCGGCAGCTGTTCCAGACCATCTACTTTCTCCCCTATGTGACCAACACCCTGGCTGTGGGACTGGTGTTCATGGTGCTGTTTCAGCGCACCGAGTACACCGACGGTCTGGTGAACATGGTGCTGGCCTTGTTCGGCGCGGGACCCATCGACTTTATCAACGGTCCCCACTGGGCCAAGATGTTCGTGCTGTGCTTCTACACCATTTGGGTGGTGCTGCCCTTTAAAATCCTGGTGCTCACCAGCGCCCTGGCCTCTGTCAACGACGAGTACTACAAGGCCGCCCGGGTGGACGGCACCTCTCGGACCAGGATCTTCTTCCGCATCACTCTGCCCATGATCTCCCCCATGATCGTCTACCTGGTGATCACCGGCTTTATCGGCGCCTTCAAGGCCTACAGCGACGCGGTGGCCCTCTTCGGCACCGACCTCAACGCCGCCGGGATGAACACCATTGTGGGCTATGTCTACGACATGCTCTACGGCGACAGCGGCGGGTATCCCTCCTATGCGTCGGCGGCAGCCATCATCCTGTTCGTCATCGTGCTGACCATCACCTGCATCAACCTGCTTGTCACCCGCAAGCGGGCCACGGACTGAGAGGAGGGACATCATGGAATCCAAGGAAACCCAACAAAAACAGCAGAACGCCATGCGCAAACGGGAAAACCTCCGCACCGCGCTGACTTACCTGCTGCTGAGCATCTGGGCCGTGGTGGTGCTGTTCCCCTTCTACTGGATGGTGCTCACCTCCTTTAAGAGCTACAGCTCCTACAACGGAGAGCGGACCCCGGTCTTTATCACCCTGTCCCCCACGCTGGAAAACTACGAAAACGCCTTCACGGCGGTGCCCCTGCTGGGGTACCTGCTGAACACCCTGATCTTTGCCCTGGCCACCACTGCCATCATGGTGGTGGTCAGCACCTTGGCTGCATATGCCTTTGCCCGGCTGAAGTTCCGGGGGAAAAACCTGGTGTTCGGCCTGTTTCTGTCCATGATGATGATCCCCACCGAGCTGGTAGTCATCACCAACTTCGTCACCATCACCAACCTGGACCTGCGCAACAGCTTTCTGGGGCTGATCCTCCCCTCCATCACCTCGGTGTTCTACATCTACCTGCTGAAGGAGAACTTTGAGCAGGTCCCCGAGGAGCTGTACAAGGCCGCCAAGGTGGACGGCACCTCCGACCTGAAGTACCTGTGGAAGGTGATGATCCCCATCTG
>JBMNVU010000027.1:0-24866 GCA_050946975.1 Acutalibacter sp. | reverse complement strand
CCAAAGGCCAGGGCATAGCTGATGTCCACCGTGGCCCCCACCAGGACAAAGAGCAGCACCTCCGCTGCCACCCACAGCTTGGAGTACTTCGCGGAAAACCGTGCCGCCAGTTCCGGACGGCGGCGGTTGACTGCAATGCCGCAGCTCATCACAGCCAGCAGACCGGAGAAGGGGACCACGCCCTTCACAGCGTTCTCCAAAGCCACCAGCAGGAAAGAGATGCTCAGCAGCATCACCACTTTTGCGGAATCCCGCACATGGACCCGGCGATAGATTGCCCCAAAGGCCACTCCCACCGCCAGCCCCACCGCGATGCCGGTGACGATGGACACTGGGATCTGGACAAAGGTGATGGGAGACAGCTCTCCTCCCTGGGCAAGGCCAGTAAAGGAGGAGAACATCACAATGACAAACACATCGTCCACGGAAGCTCCCGCCATGATCAGCTGAGGGATGCTCTTATTGGTGCCGTACCCGCTCTCCATCAGCCGCAGCATTCTGGGGACGATGACAGCGGGGGACACCGCGGCCACCACAGACCCCATGATAGCGGCGTCCAGCAGTGAGATGTGCAGCAGCCGGGGAGCCAGCAGCATCATACCGGCGATCTCAAAGCAAGCCGGCACAAAGCACATCAAGATGGCCGGGCGGCCCACCTTCTTCAAATCCTCCAGGTTCAGGGACAACCCTGCCCTGGTCAGAATGATGATCAGCGCCAACTGGCGCAGGTCGGCAGAGATCCCCAGGATGGAATCATCCAACAAATCCAGCACATAGGGACCCAGCAGGATTCCGGTGAGCAGCATCCCCAAAAGGCTGGGCAGCCGCAGTTTGGAGACCAGCCATCCCAGGCCCATCCCCACAATGAAGATCAAAGCGAGACTTGTCAACATAGAATTTCCCTCTTTCTGTCACATTCTTCCGGTTTAGCTCCTGGGAAAACGCTTCCCCCCGCTCTGGACAACAAAAAAAGCTGACAACTCTGCAAGGTTTTCTCCTTGCAGAAGTCATCAGCTCATTGAGCGGTTTCGGCAGTCGCCTGGGGAGAACTTCATTCCCACTGCCAGTATCATACCACATCCATCGCCGGGATGCAAACACTTTTTCCCTACGCTTGGGCGTCAACCTGCTTTTTCAACTTGTTGGAGAGAATCCCAACTCAACTGGTGAATTTCAAATTGATATCCCCCATTCCTGTGGTGACCAGCAGCCGCCCCGGTCCGTCAGTGACCTGATCCCGCAGGTTGCAGTCTCCGGCGTCCGTATCCGCGGAGATCTGATACTCTTCCCAACTCCCCTGAATGGTGCCGGTGATGTTGCCGGAATCAGCAGAGAGGGTGATATCCAGGCTGGAGAGAACATCCAGCTCCACATTGCCCATGCTGGTGGTGCACTCCACCGGACCGTTGACGTCCACCTGATTCAGAGTGCAATCACCCATATCCGTCTCGGCGGTGAGGCTGTCAAAAGTGCTGTCTGTCAAGGTCACGTTCCCGGAACGGTTGGTCACCCAGCTCTGTCCAAAATCGCAGCCGGAAACTGTCACAGCGCCCATGTCATTTTCCAGGGTAAGGTCCTTTCCCGTGCAGTCCTCCAGGTCCACATCTCCCATGGACTGGGTTACCGTCATCTCCTTGGAGGCGGAAACCTCCTCCAGCTTCACGTTGCCGGAGTCAGACTCCACCGTCGCCTTCTCCGCGTTCAGGTCAGTCAGTGTGGTATTCCCTAAACCGGCTTCAACGTACACGCTGCTCAGCAGCTTTTCCGGCACCGTGATCACCACGTCCCAGTCCCCTTCCGGGTATAAGTTGAACAGCTGGAACCACTTCCAGTCCCTTTGGCCCGTGGCAGTGTTGGTGTCCACAGGCAGTACCATGAGGATCCCATTCTGCTCGTACACCTGGTACACGCTGTCCGCAGCCTGTATCTCCACCTCTTGGGCGATTTTGGATGAGCTTCCCTGGATCGTGACGTTGCCTATGGATGCGTGCACCTCAATGGCGTCTATGGCGTCAACCGGGTGACACACCGTGACAGGAGTCGCCGCCCCGCCCCGAGGATGGGTAAAGGCGTTCAAGCTCATGCCCATGGCCAGGTACCCCGCCCCACTCATCAGGATACCCGCGCCCAGCAGAATACAGCCGGCCAAGGCGCCTATCTTAAAGAAGCGTTTCTTTTTCTGGTTCATACCGACACCCTCCCCTTCTTTGAAAGGCTCTTGCGCAGCCAACGCCACAAGTTCTTTGCGGCCTTCACGGTAACTTTACCGGTGAAATAAAATCCCAGGGCACACAGGACAGCCAGCCCCAGCATGGCCACTGAGGCCCCCACCTGAAACAACCCCGCGCCCAGACCTCCGGAGAGCAGCCCCACATCTAAGACCAGGAACGGGGTGCCTACCACCCCCACAATAGCCCCCGCCAGAAAGCTCAGGGACAGGGCTCCCAACACAAAGGTGGGTACACACAGGCAGATGTACACACTCACCAGCAGCAGCACAGCGGCCAACAGCAGGCTGCCCCACAGGGGGAATCCCAACACCAGCAGGACGATGACCCAGGCCCTCCTGCCGGTACCGGTGGAGGGAGCGGGCTCCTCCTCCCCCAGGATCTCCCGGGCAACGGCGCTGGGCTCTCCCAAAGAGGCGACGGCCTCCTCTTCCGTTTGACCGTCTTCCATGCGGTCGTCGATGAGCTCGTCATAATAGCTCAAGGTGCGGTAGCGCTCCTCCCTGGGCAGGGTGTGCAGCGCCGCCGACAGCTCGTTTAGAAACAGTTGCTTTGTCATGATTGCTCTTCCTTTCTCCCCAAATCCCTGGGCGTTTCCCTCTCCTGGGAGGCGGCAATGTACCGATAGGCCCGCATCACGTCCTCCCACTCCACCAGAAATTCCCGGATGCGCTGCCGCCCTGCGTCCGTCAGACGGTAGTATTTGCGCAGACGGCTGTTGTGCTCCATGGAGTAGGTGGTGACATATGCCGCGGCTTCCAGTCGTTTCAGGATGGGGTACAAGGTGGATTCCGAAATCTCCACAATGGGCGACACATCCTTGATGATCTGATAGCCGTAAGAGTCCCGCTCCTGCAGCGCCACCAGCACGCAGACATCCAGGAGCCCCTTTTTCAGCTGGGCATCCATGCTCTCGCTCCTTTCCTCTGTGTTCAATGATATTATATATTGCATAGTATACCGCGTCAAGAGGTATTCCTTTCAAATTTCTTTCATTCCTCTTTCCAAGATAAAACAAAAACGTGCCGCCCAGGACCCTCAGCAGCACGCTCTCTCATGTTTTTTCTTTTTAGAGGGGTGGGACACGGACAAAGAAAAAGGGCTGCTGCAAAGCGCAGCAGCCCCCTTTTCCGTGGGAGTTTATCACTTGTCCGTCTTTTTCACTTTCTCGCCAATGCTCAGCAGCAGGTTCAGCAGGATGCCGAAGATAGCCGCACCAGCGATGCAGGGCACCTGGATGCCGAAGAAGGGCACATTCCCGCCAAAGGCGTACTGGCCGCCGATGCCGATGATCATGATGGATGCAATCACAGCGATGTTCTTGGAGGAGAACATATCCACTTTCTTCTCGATCATGATGGCAATACCCTGGGCGGCAATGGCACCGAACAGATAGACCTCCAGGCCGCCGATCACCGCCAGGGGAATGCCGTAAATCACCTGGATCAAGGGGGTGAAGAAGGAGATGATCATGGCGAAGATGGCAGCTCCGGCCAGAACCGGCACAGAGAACACCTTGGTAATGGCCATGGTGCTGATGTTCTCACCATAGTTGGTGCCAGCAGGTCCACCCACCACGCCGGAGATCATGTCGCAGATGCCGTCGCCGATGAGGTTCCGGTCCAGGAGGTTGATCAGGTCGTACTTCTTCTTGCTGCCCTTGCGCTTGGCCACGTCATTGACATAGATGTCCAGCTGATACATGTGGGCCGTGGACTCGGGGATGGTGGCAATGGCGATGGGCATAATGGCTGCCACAGCCGTCCAGCTCACCTTGGGGAAGGAGAACGCAGGCACCGCGAAAATGGAGCCGTCCCCCAGCTTCCAGATGGAGGCGTCCAAGGCGGCGGCAGGCACAGCACGGAACAGGTTGGCCCAGCCGGCGGCGTAGATGATTCCCGCCAAGGCGCTGCCGGTGAGCACCCCCAACAGCAGGGGCAGCTGGCCCAAGAAGCCCTTGAGGTACCGGGCGTAGAGGATGGTGGACAGCAGGGTGACCAGGGCCACAATGGTCCAAGCCACATTTTCAGCGGTCAAGTCCGCCGTGGCAGGGATGGCGTCGCTCAAAGCGTTGCCCGCCAGGGTCAGGCCGATGATCATGGCCACCGGTCCGGTGATGGACGCGGGCAGGATGGTCTCCACCACCTTCTTGCCGAAGTACTTCACCAGAAGACCTGCGGCAATGCTCACCAGGCCGGAGCAAATGATGCCGAACTGGGCGTACTGGATGGCTTCAGTGGGCAGGATGCCGTCGATCTTCTCAAAGCCCTCTGCAGCGCACATGCTGGAGATGGCCGTGAGGTAGGCAAAACTGGAGCCGTAGTAGAGGGGGATCTTTCTGCCGGTGATGAGGATGAAGCAGAGGGTGGCCAGGCCGCTGGCGAAGATGGTGGTGGAAACCTGGAATCCGGTCACCAGAGCCACCGTGACCGTGGCAGGGAACATGACGATCACCTGCTGGATGGCATACAGCACCAGCTTGACGAAGCCTGGACGCTCTTCCGGTAGGTATCCTACCGCGCTTTGATGTTGGTTCATTTGCAACGATTCCTTTCCTGGCGGCGGGCGCCCCCTGTCTGTGGGAAATCCTAGGAGCGTCCTCGGTGGATTGCGTGAATTCGTCTTAGTATAGTATATTTCCCCACATTTTTCAATGATTTCTTAACAAAAAGTTCATAAAATCAAGTGAGAACCCGCCCACCTTTTGCAGGATTCCACTGGCCTGTTAGGGTTGCTCCAAAATCTCCCGGATCTCCCGCTCCACCCCCTGAACCTCCTTCTGAAAAGCCAGGGAGGACACTCGCAGCGCTCCGCCGCCCAGGATAATCAGTTGCTCCGTGGCGTCGGAAGTCACCACCCGGGTGCGGTAATGCCGGGCGATCCGATGGGTGACCTTTTCAATATACATATCCGCGGTTTCGGCCTCCTTGGTGTAGACCACATTGAGATTGTGGTACTTCTCCACCGAACCCACCCCGCCTTTGACCTTGTAGGCGTCAAACACCAAAATGGGCACGCACTGCCGGTAAGCGGCATAATTGCAGAGAATATCCATCAGCCTGCCTCGTGCCGCCTCCAGATTTTCCGCAGCCAGTGCCTTCAGATCCTCCCAGGCGAAAATGACGTTGTACCCGTCCACCAGCAGGTGCTCCGGTCCCTCTTTCGGGGGACGCCGCCCACCCTGGGGAGCCAGCTTCAGCTCCTGGGGACGCTTTTTCTGGGGACGCATGGCCTGGAGAGGATCCCGCTTGATGGGGCCGTAGGTCCGCTCAAAGATGTCCATCAACTCTTTGTCCTGGGCCAGGGTGGCCCGATAGGCCTGGGCACGGACCTCCACGGACCGGGGTTCCTCCTGCTCCGCCTCTTGGGCAGCCCGAGCCATCCGCTCCCCCCGGGCCAGAACGCTGGGCAAGTGCATATGGGAGGGGACCTTATCCCAGCGGACCATCACCCCGGCCCCATGGCTGCAGAACACCGAGTCCGCCGTGTTCTCCAGGTCCCCGTCAATGTCGTAGGCAGCCGCCTCGATGACCTCCTGGCTGTTGTGGCAGGGGGCATACCCCACCGGCAGGCAGGAAAGCTGCCCTCTCCCCTTGGTGTAGGCGGACACCTCCCGGGCATAGCCCCGCATGGCCGCCACCGGCGCCTTGCCTGTGAGGACCGCCTCCTCCCCCTGGGTGACTGGAGGCTCAAACTGAGCGCAAAGCCGGGGCATATCCGCCAGGGCTCTGCCCACGCAATCCGCCGGCAGCCGCAAAGTGAACTCATACCAGGGTTCCAGCAGCTGACAGGCCCCCTGGGCCTGGGCCGTGCGCAGCCCCTGCCGCACCGCTCGATAGGTGGCCTGGCGAAAATCCCCGCCCTCTGTGTGCTTGATGTGGGCTCTGCCCGCTGCCAAAGTCAGCTTCACATCGGTGAGAGGGGCGCCGATCAGAGGCCCAATATGGGTCTTCTCCGCCAGGTGAGTCAGGATCAGCCGCTGCCAGCTGCCGGCCAGGTCGTCCTCCCGGCAGGAGGTGGCGATCTCCACGCCGCTGCCCTGGGGACCCGGCTCGATGAGCAAGTGGACCTCCGCATAGTGCCGTAGAGGCTCATAATGGCCCACGCCCTCCACCCGCTGGGTGACGGTCTCCTTGTAGAGGATCCCTCCCTCGTCAAAGGTGACGGACAGTCCGAACCGCCGCTGGAGCACGCTTTGGAGGATCTCCAGCTGGACCTCCCCCATCAGCTGCAGGTGCAACTGGCCCAGCCGCTCATCCCACACCACGTGGAGCAAGGGGTCTTCCTGCTCCAGCTCACGGAACTGCCGCAGGACCGTGTGAACGTCACAGCCCTCGGGCAAGATCACCCGGTACCGCAGCACCGGCTCTAGGGCCGGGGCCGAGGCGTCCTTCTCAAACCCCAGGCCCTCCCCGGGATAGGCGTCTCCCAGGCCTGTCACCGCTGCCACCATACCCGGCAGCGCCTTGTCCACCAGCTGGAACTTGGCCCCGGAATACAGCCGCAGCTGATCCGCTTTCCCCGTCCAGGAAACCCGGGCGTCGGGGCGGGAGGTGAGCTCCGCCTTCACTTTCAGCTCCCCGCCGGTGACCTTCAGCCAGGTCAGCCGGGCGCCGGAGTCGTCCCGGGTCACCTTGAACACCCGGGCTCCAAAATCCTCTCGCTGAGGAAGGGGCAGAGTCAGCCGCTCCAGGGCGGAGAGCAAAGCGTCCACCCCTTCCAGCTTCAGGGCGGACCCGAAAAAGCAGGGGAACAGCTGCCGCCGGGTCACCGCTTCCGCCAGCTGGCGGTCCGTGGGCGTCTCCCCTGCCATCACCGTCTCCAGCAACTCCTCGCTGCACAGGGCCAGATCCTCGCCGTTGTCCGGGGCGTCCATATCCACACAGCCGTCCCCAAACCGCCGGTGCAGCTCCTCCATCCGTGCTGCCCGATCCGCCCCAGCCAGGTCCAGCTTGTTGATAAACAGGAACACCGGCACATGGTACCGCTCCAACAGCCGCCAGAGGGTCTCCGTGTGGCTCTGGACCCCGTCTGTGCCGCTGATGACCAGGATGGCGTAATCCATCACCTGCAGAGCCCGCTCCGCCTCTGCGGAAAAGTCCACATGGCCGGGGGTATCCAGCAGCGTCAGCTGGGCCTGGGGCAAGGTGAGCAGCGCCTGCTTGGAGAAGATGGTGATTCCTCTGGCCCGCTCCAAGGCGTCCGTGTCCAGGAAAGCGTCCCGGTGATCCACCCTGCCCAGCTTCCGCAGAGCTCCCGCCCGGTAAAGCATGGCTTCGCTCAAAGTGGTTTTCCCCGAGTCCACGTGGGCCAATATACCGATGACCAGCCGCTTTTCCGGCTGAACGTTTCCCTTGTGCCTTTGATCCATCCTGTCGTCCCCCTGTGTCCTTGAAAAAGCGGCCTGGCCGCATTCTTTTTATTATACCCCAGGCGCCACATCTTGTACAGGGGGAACCACCTCTCCCGGCTGCAAAAAGGGACTGCTGCATCCCGCAGCAGTCCCCGAAACTGAGTTTTAATTCGCACCATCGCCTCTTTGCTTCAACGGTGATTTTCTCAGTTTGTTGGAAAAGGGAGCACTCCCTTCCCCTTTCTGTCCTTTGAAATCCGCCAGAGCATGAGTCCGTTTTTTCGGACAGCCTATTTCCCGTGGTGGGCGTCTTTCCCAGGATCCTGAAAAAACGCTCCTGGTGCCTGCGTTCCACAGAGAAGTTTTTCATTTTTTGGAAGAGGGAGCACGCCCTGTTCCCTGCGTCGTTCAAAATCCGCCAAATAGCAAGTCCGTTTTTTCGGACGCTCAATTTCCCGTGCTGGCCCGGTAAGCCCTGCCTGCGGTGTTCTGATCCTTCATGCACTGGAGGAACTTCTCTCGAGTGACAACCTCCGGATCCCGGTAAGCCCACTCCGTGCTGGCCTCCGCCTTGTCCGCCATGGCGGGGAACTCCTCCTCGTCAATGCCCAGATCGTCAAAGCAGATGGGCAGGCCCAGTTTCTGGTTGAAGGCCATGATCCGGTCCCGCTGCTCCAGTTTGCCGTCAAAGGTCAACAGGCACAGCACCCCCAAGGAGACGATCTCCCCGTGGAGGTGATGATGACCGCTCTTGGTCACCGTGGCGCCATAATAGACGCAGTGGGCCAGGGAAGAGTTATAGTAATACTCCGGCGTATTGGTGACCATGTTGGACACCAGGCCTGTGGAGACGATGATATCCAGCACCACCTGCTCCAAGGCTTCGCAGGAGCGGCCCTCTTTGCAGGCGGCCAGCGCTTCTTCCCCGTAAGTCAGCAGGGGCTCCGTGCAGACACGGCTCAGCTGAACACCCATCAGGGGCGTATGGGAGAGCTTCCTCCCCTTGCTGGAGAACACGGCCTCGCACTCCTTGGACAGGGCGTCGCCTATGCCCGCCCACAACAGCTCATAGGGGGAATTGGCGATGATCCCCGTGTGGATGAAGGTGTGGTCGGCCAGTTTGGGGTAGTAGTACTCCCGGAAGGTGCCGTCCTGGTTGTAGATCACACTGATGGCAGTGACTGAGGCACAGTTGCTGCCCACCGTGGGGAACAGGAACAGCGGCTTGTCCAGTTTGTCCGCCACATACTTGCAGGTGTCGCAGGCCCTGCCGCCGCCCACGCCGAAAATAATGTCCGCCTGACGGACCGTGTCGTTGGCAAGGAGGGCGTCCCCGTTCTCATAGGTGGAATCCCCGCCGTACCAGATGAAGTCCAGGAGCTGAATGCCGCTCCCGGCTACCCCTTCCTCCAATGCCGTCTTGGCCTTTTCCATGGCAGTCTTGCCGCCGACGACTACGACCTTCTTCCCATATCGCCTGGCAAAATAACCGATCTTCTCATAGCAATCTTCCCCAATGGAATAGCTGGGGAGACACACATCTTGACCCATTGCAATTCGCTCCTTTCATCTGCCCCTCGGGACCGCATGTTTTCAGCCAGTATATCACAGGGGATTTTGATCCTCAACCCCTTTATCACTTTATCATGGAAAATTGGAGAATCGCACAGGAACTGCTCACTCCCGCCCTTGGTTCTGTCCATTCTTTTCCCCAAGAATCCTTAAATCTCCCCCTCCTCCCCTTGCGGAATGCCCGGTTAACTGGTATAATAAGAAAACAAATGTTTGCTTAACTCAGGAGGGCCGCTATGGACATTCTGCAAGATCTCAACAGCGCCCAGCGGGAGGCCGTCACCACCACCGAGGGCTTTGTACGGGTCATCGCCGGGGCGGGCTCCGGCAAAACCAGGGCCCTTTCCCACCGGTTCGCCTTTCTCGTCAACGAGCTGGGCATCCTCCCCGGGAACATCCTGTGCGTCACCTTCACCAACAAGTCCGCAGGCGAAATGCGCCAGCGGATCCATCGCCTCACCGGGGACAACGACACCGGCTACATCAACACCTTCCACGGGTTCTGCGTCTCCGTGCTCCAGGAGGACAGCCACGCCGTCCAATATCCCAAAAGCTTCCTGGTGCTGGACAACGGCGACATCGACGCCATGCTCCAAGTGATCTATGAGGAGCGGAATCTGACGCTGCGGGACATGACCTTCTCCAAAGCCCGGGACATGATCGAGATCCGCAAGCTGCAAAAGGAGCCGGACTACTACCGGGACATGATCGACCTGTCCCTGGAGACCCTCCGGGAGAAGTACGACAACGCCGTCTCCCCGGGGGATATCATCTTTTACGGCTACCTCTACCAGGAGAAAAAGTGCTTTGGCCTGGACTACAACGACCTGATCAAATTCTCCCTGTACATCTTCCAGGAGCATCCGGACATCCGTCTGAAGTGGCAGCAGCGGCTGGAGTACATCATGATCGACGAGTTCCAGGACATTGACCAGCTGCAGTACACCCTGATGGAGGTGCTCTGCGGCTACCACAAAAACTTGTTTATTGTGGGGGACCCGGACCAGACCATTTACACCTGGCGAGGGGCCAACGTCAAATTCCTGCTGGAGTTTGACAAGCAGTTTCCCGGCACCAAAACCATCCTGATGATGGAAAATTACCGCTCCACCCCACAGATCCTGGGGGCGGCCAACTCCCTGATTGCCAAGAACCAGCACCGCATCCCCAAGGAGCTGATCCCCACCTTGCCTGCTGGGGAGCCGGTGGTCTGCTGTCTGGCGGAAAACCAGGACGCCGAAGCCAAGTGGATCACCCAGCAGATTCAGGAGCTCCACGAAAAAGGGACCCCCTATCGGGACCTGGCGGTGCTTTACCGGGCCCACTACGTCACCCGGGCAGTGGAGCAGGCCCTGCTGGAGGGGGAAGTACCCTACACCATCTACAGCGGGGTGCAGTTTTTCCAGCGGATGGAGGTCAAGGACGCCCTGTGCTACCTGCGGATGATCGCCTACCAGGACGACCTGTCCTTTCTGCGGATTGCCAACGTGCCCAAACGCAGCCTGGGCAAGCGGCGGATGGCTTTTCTCCAGCAGGCGGCAGAGGAGACAGGCTGTTCCCTCTACCAGGCGCTGGAGCGCAACGCGGACGGCCCCCTGTTCCAGGGGACCAAGGCAAAGCAGTTTCTCAGCCTGATCCGGAAGTTTTCCCAGAGCTACGAAGGGCGGCCCGTGTCGGAAGTGCTGTCGGCAGTTCTCAATGAGAGCGGCTATGAGGAGATGCTCCGCACCGAAGGCAGCCAGGAGCGTCTGGACAACCTGGCGGAGCTGAAGCAATCCATCTACGAGTTCGAGACCACCTGTGGGGAGGAGGTCACCCTGCCCCACTACTTAAACCACGTGGCGCTGTTCACCAACGCCGACACCGGCGAACCCGGGGACCGGGTAAAGCTGATGACCGTCCACGCCGCCAAGGGACTGGAATTCCCCACGGTATTCCTCTGCGGCATGAACGAAGGGGTGTTCCCCTCCCGGAAAGTTCGCACCCTGCCGGGGATGGAGGAGGAGCGGCGGCTTGCCTTTGTGGCGGTGACCCGGGCCCAGCAGCGGCTGTACCTCTCCGAGGCGGATGGACGCAATTTTGACGGATCCCCCCGGTACCCCTCCCGGTTTATTCTGGACATTGACGCCTCCCTGCTGGAGTTCACCCAGCCGCCCCAGGAGGGACTGCTCCAAGAGGCCAGGGACTACATTGCCCGGAGCACCCGGTACCTGCCCACGGAGGAGATCATTACCCTGGAGCCCGGGCAGCGGGTGCGGCACTTTCTCTTCGGGGAGGGCACCGTGCTGGAAACCGACGGAGAAACCGGAGCACACTTAATCCAGTTTGATGGCATGAAAACTCCCCGGAAGATCTCCTATAAGGTAAAGCTGGAGAAACTGGAACCATAAAACGCCAAAGTTTTTGTGGTGCGGCCCTAGGAAGCAAGCGGCTTTTTTCAAGCAGTCGGTAAGAAAATAAAGAGAACAAGGCACACGCGGCGCTGTCCCCTGTAAGGAACGTCCAGGGCTAACCAAGCCGGCAGACGAGACCCGCAGGACAATAGGTCGAGACGCGAACCTATTACAGAAACTAAAAAAGGACATCCGAGTTGAAACCTCGGGTGTCCTTTTTCCATACCATTTAAACGGATATAACGGCCGCTGCCCAATTTTATCGCCCTGCAGGAACGTGGGAATAGGACAGCTGCTCTTTCGGCGGCTGCGCCGTTCTATAAGGTCGGCACCAAAACTTTTACGTCGCGTCACTCACTGCTTTATGCAGCGTTTTCCGCACAGCTCCGGGGCCGGCGTTCATCTCATTGAAGTAGTCCACCACCTTCTGGGTAAGCCCGGCGGCTTTCAGATCCGTACCCCAGACCGTCTCATCCTCCAGCAGACCAGCAAAGCTCTCTGCTGTGGCAGGCTCTCCAAAGGGCAACGCCCGGACCACCGGCTGGAGCTTCTCCAGCAGCGGGTCGGGGGAGCAGGTGAATTCCTTCCCCTCGTCGTCCACACCCTTCAGGTACCGCAGCCAAGCTGCCAGCACCAAGGGCATCAGCTGCAGCTGAGCGGAATCCCCCTTCTTCTGATGCAGTCCGATATCCACTCCAAAGCGGATGGGCAGCTTCTGAGAGGTATCCGTAGCAATGCGCTGGGGTGTGTCCGGCATAAAGGGATTGGGGAAGCGCTGAGTCAGCACTTCCTGGAGGAACTGCTCCGGATCGATGACACCCGGGTCAATAACCACCGGCATGCCCTCCTTACGGCTCATCTGGGTGACCAGCTCCCGCAGGTCCTCATCCCCCATCTCTCCGGCAATGGTGGTATGCCCCAACAGACATCCCAAAACAGCCAGGGCTGTGTGCAGCGGATTCAGGCAAGTGCAGACCTTCATGCTCTCCACAGCGTTCACCGTATTCCGGTCCGTAAACAGCACGCCCGCCTTCTCCAGAGGAGGACGTCCTGCAGGAAAATCGTCTTCGATCACCAGGTACTGGGGCTTCTCCGCGTTGACAAAGGCGCCTGTGTAGGTGTGTTTTTCCGTCACCAGGATGTCCATCCCCTCCCAGCCGTCTGCCTCCAGGGCCTTCTGAACGCTCTCGTGAGGACGGGGGGTGATCTTGTCAATCATGCTCCAGGGGAAAGAGAGCTTCTCTTGGGCATAGGTGTAGGCCTCGGCAGAAACATAGCCCGCTGCCTTCCATGCATCCAGGATCTGGAAGAAGGAGCTGCGCAGCTTCTCCCCGTTGTGGGAGCAGTTGTCCATGGACACCAGCGCTAAAGGCGCAGCACAGGCCTCAAACCGGTCCATGCAGCAAGCAGCCAGCTGGGCCAGGAAACTCTTGGCCTGCTGGGGAGGAACCTGCATATCCGCCTTCACCGCCGAGGTGACTGCGTAACCCTTCTCCGTGATGGTGAAGGATACCATCCGCAGGCTGGGCTGACGGAAGATCTCCTGCACGCGGCCCATGTCCTCGGGCAGGGTCAGGCTCTGAGCGATGGAACCCACAATCTCTTTTTCCATGGAACCATCCGCCAACAGGCTCACCGCCACCGCCAGATTGTCATAGGGCCTGAGGGAGCCAGTGACGATCTCCCCATCATAGCCCTCACAGCAGATGATGCCGGTATCCCACTCTCCCTGGTTCAAAAGCCGCTGGCACAGCACCGCCGGAAACGCCCGGAAGATGTTCCCCGCGCCAAAATGCAGCCAGGTGGGAGCCTCCACCGTACGGCGGACCATGGCCTCGCGGTCATAGGCAGGCAGGGCGTATCCCTCTGGTGCCCGGCCATCCTGCAGGATCGTCTTGTCCAGTTTCATAACAGTTCCTCCTAAATCCATCAAATGGACGCTTTTCGCCCACATTTTTCTAGGAATAAAGTATAAACCAAATCCTTGATGAAATCAAGGCCCGGTGGGGTCACAAACAAAAACAGCTGAAAATCAGGCAAAAAAACAACCCTTGGAAACCAAGGGTTGTTTTTGGAATTCCTTCCGCCACGGGGCGGAGGCATATCCAAAGAGATCCGCTCTGGGTCTGACTCTGCTTGAAGGCCGGAAACCCGGCTGGCACCCTGAGGGCGCCTGCGCCTGGTTTCCTGCAGCCTTTTCCGACTTCGACGGTCAAGGGCGTTCGGTCGCGCCTTTTTGTAAAAAGGCGCCCCAAAAACTTTTTTCGTTGTGCTCTTCTTAGAACCGGAAATCCCGGATGCCCTGCTCGATCTTCTCCAGGTGATCCTTGCAGATCTCCTTAACCTTCTCCTTGGGGATGTTCTCCAGCTCCGCCTGGATCAGCTTCTCACCGATGGCCTTAGTCTCAGGAGCAGCGTAGTCCATCAGGTACTCCTTCAGCGTCATCAGGGCGTTGGGATGGCAGCAGTTCTGGATCTGGCCGCTCTTGCACAGGCTCATGAAGCGGTCACCGGTACGGCCCTCTCGATAGCAGGCAGTGCAGAAGGAGGGAATGTACCCCAGCTCCATCAGCCAGCGGACCACCTCGTCCAAGGTCCGGTTATCGGAGACGTCGAACTGCTCCGTGTCGTGGGGGCGCTCCTCCTCAGTGTAGCCGCCCACGCTGGTGCGGGAACCGCCGGACACCTGGGAGATACCCAGATGCAGTGCCCGCTCCCGGACGCTCTGGTTTTCACGGGTGGACATGATCATGCCGGTGTAAGGCACGGCCACTCGGATGCAGGCGCAGATCTTCAGGAAGGTCTCGTCGGTGATGCCGTTGTCAAAGGCGTCGGGATCGATGTCGTCGGCATGCTTCACACGGGGCACGCTGATGGTGTGGGGGCCTACACCGTGGACAGCCTCCAGGTGCTCGGCGTGCATCAGCAGGCCGGCAAACTCATAGCGATACAACTCCAGGCCGAAGAGCACACCCAGGCCCACGTCGTCGATGCCGCCCTCCATGGCACGGTCCATGGCCTCGGTGTGGTAGCAGTAGTTGCTTTTGGGGCCGGTGGGATGCAGGTGCTCGTAGCTCTCCTTGTGGTAAGTCTCCTGGAACAGGATGTAAGTGCCGATGCCGGCCTCCTTCAGCTTCCGGTAGTTCTCCACGGTGGTGGCGGCGATGTTCACGTTCACCCGGCGGATGGCGCCGTTCTTGTGCTTGATGGAATAGATGGTGTGGATGCAGTCCAGGATGTACTCAATGGGGTTGTTCACCGGGTCCTCGCCGGCCTCGATGGCCAGGCGCTTGTGGCCCATATCCTGCAGAGCGACAACCTCTTTCTCCACTTCCTCCTGGGTCAGCTTTTTCCGGGGGATGTGCTTGTTCTTCTGATGATAGGGACAGTACAGGCAGCCGTTGACACAGTAATTGGACAGGTACAGCGGCGCGAAGATCACGATCCGGTTGCCGTAAAAGTCCTTCTTGATCTGCTCGGCCAAGGCGTAAAGTTCCTGGACCTTCTCCGGAATCTCACAGGCCAGCAGCACAGAGGCCTCCCGGTGAGTCAGGCCCTTGCGCTCCCGGGCCTTGTTCAAGATCTGATCGATGACCTCCACATTGTCCTTGTTTTGGTCTGCGTAGGCCAGGGTGTCCAGAATCTCCTGATGGTCGATAAACTCCTCAGCCTTGAGGGATTTGGGATTGTACATGAAAGAATCATCCTTTCTTTTGGGTCAGAGTGTCTTTCCCGTCAGTAAATATTGTCAGGGCATTGCCCGAACTTGTGTAGATAGGGTACCTCTATGGCCGCCAGGTCAGTCATCCTCCCCTGGGGAGGACCCATGACGCTCTGGGGAATCCCACAGGCTCCTCCAGTTCCATCACAGCGGGGACGGAGGCTTTCACAGCCCCATGGCCAGGGCGCCTCCAACTGGCAGCAAAAAAGCCGCGCCCTGCTCAGGCGCGGCAAAAAGGGCCGGGTATTCCCCGGGGATGCTCCACTTTATGTACCGGCCTTCCGCCTCAAATTTATTTTGGCGTCAGGGACAGCGCCGCTTGTTCCAGGAGAAGACCCGTTGTGCTTTGGAGCCACCTTTGGGCCTCCGCAGGAAACACGGGACAGTCTGCCTCGCGGCTTTCGGGCTCATTATACCACAGCCCTAGGGAAATATCAAACAAAATTTAGGAATTTATCTCAAATTTTTCCAAAGAAAAGCCGGGACGGTTTTCCGTCCCGGCTGTACTTTATGCGAATATCTCGCTTAGGTATTCTTCATGATGACGCTTTCCACTGCGTCGGCCACATGCTCGCAGGCATCGGCGCACTTCTCCAGGTAGATGTAGATCTCCCGCCAGCAGATGACCTCCAGGGGATCCTTGGAAGTGGTGTGCAGCGTGTGGAGGCTGTCAATGAACAGCTTGTCCGCCTGCTCCTCCAGGGTGTTGATGTGGATGATGTACTCCCGCAGCTTCTTGGACTTGTGGAAGTCGTGGAACTCCTC
This sequence comes from Acutalibacter sp., assembly GCA_050946975.1. Taxonomy (GTDB): domain Bacteria; phylum Bacillota; class Clostridia; order Oscillospirales; family Acutalibacteraceae; genus Acutalibacter. The sequence goes on along the minus strand of JBMNVU010000027.1, from coordinate 8,834 downwards.
CAGCAGCTTGCGCAGCTCCTCACAGCACTCCACCAGCACGGCTCCCAACTCCACCGCATCGGGGCGGATGGTCTGGATGTTGTTGCAGTAAAGCCGCAGCATAACGTCCTCAATCTTGTCGGTGACCTCGTCGATGCTCTGGCTGAGAAGGATAATGTCCTCCCGCTCAATGGGAGTGATGAACGCCCGGGCCAGCACATTGGACAGCTCGTGCTTTTTCTCGTCGGCGTCATGCTCCACCTGGTGGACCTCATCCAGCATGCTGTGCAGCCGCTCCGGGTCGTAGTTCTTCAGGGTGTCCTCCAGGTAATGGGCGGCCTGGCAAGCGCAGGCGACACAGGCACTGAAGCTGTCGTAGTAAAAACTCTCTTGCTTGTTTGCCATAAAGATGCTCCTTTATCGAGATTCCGGCTGACCTTGAGGGAGGGCCCTCAGAACAGCATCATAAATAATTTTGCCATTACAAAACTGATGAGCCCGCACCCGGGGAAGGTGAACACCCAGGTGAGCACCATATCTTTCACCACGCCGAAATTGATGGCGGAGAGCCGCTTCACGGCGCCCACACCCATGATGGCACTGGTCTTGGTGTGGGTGGTGGACACCGGGATACCGAAGACACTGGAAAGCAGCAGGCACAGGGCAGCGGACACGTCAGCAGAGAAGCCCTGGTATTTTCCCAGCTTGACCATGTCCATACCCACGGCCTTGATGATCTTCTCACCGCCCACGCTGGTGCCGATGCCCATGACAGCGCTGCACAGGATCATCAGCCAGATGGGGATCAGGACGCCTTCCACGCTGTTCATACCGTTGGAGAAGGCCACACCCAGGAACAGCACGCCGATAAACTTCTGGCCGTCCTGAGCGCCGTGCATAAAGCTCATGGCGATGGCGCCGAAGACCTCCGCGCCGGTGAAGAACTTGTTGGTGCGGCGGCGGTCCATGTTGCGGCAGAGGATGGTCAGCAGCTTGCAGACCACCCAGCCGATGCAGAAGCCCAGGGCCAGGCTGGCCACCAGGCCGTAGATGACCTTCACCCACTCGCTCATGTTGATACCGCCCACGCCGTTCTGGATGGCGATGGCAGCGCCGGAGAGGCCGGCGATGAGGCTGTGGCTTTCGCTGGTGGGGATTCCGAACATGGAGGCCACCACGCTGTACACCACAATGGAGAACAGCGCCGCGCACAACGCGATGAGAGCCTCACGGGTATCGCCGCCGAAGTCCACCATGTTGCTGATGGTGGAGGCCACCGAGCTGTTGATCTTGGTCATCACCACCACGCCGAGGAAGTTGAACACGGCGCTCATGATGATGGCAGGGCGGGGCCGCATACACCGGGTGGTGATGCAGGTGGCGATGGCGTTGGGGGCGTCGGTCCAACCGTTGACAAAAATGACGCCCATCGTCAGCAGTACAGTGATCAGCAGCACAGGATTTCCAATCATGGCGCTGATGAAGTAAGAAAACGTTACATCCATATACTTACATTCCCATCCTCACAGAAGGCCAGCGCAACCGGCCCGAGTCCCAAGGGCGGCCATAGGCCGTAACTCCCCATTGCTTTGATTCTATTTTCTATTCTCTCTTAGGTTAACATCTGGAGAGTCTATCGTCAATAGGAAATTAATTTTTCGTAAAGAAAAAGTTAAAAAAAATGCTTTTTCGGTTCCTCTCCCCCATCACTTTTTTCCCAGACACCTTTTCCAGACCGGATAACTGTCCTAAAAAACGGACTTTGTTTTCCTAGGACTGGGGCGGTTCCTTCCCCCACATAGCTGTCCTAAAAAACGGACTTATCTCTTCGCCTGAAAAAAACTTCGGTCCCTTTCAAGACCTGGGCGCCCGCTGGGAAAGCGAAGGAAAAAACACGAAAAGAGCACCCCACTGAGCAGGGTGCATACTGCAGTTTCTCAACAGGATCCATCCGTCGGGGAGACCGGTTACGGTTTGTACCTGGCTGTGTGCTTCTCATCCTTGCAGTCCTGGTAGAGAACCAACTTCCGGTTCCTGTCACACACCGCCAGAAAGACCTCCTTGGCGCTGTGAATCCCCCGCTCTTTGAGCTGACTGTCCAGCCAGCTCAGATCCAGACCCATACCCTTGAGGTTGCCCTCCTGAATCCGTCCATCCAGGATGACCTCCGCAAAGGGCAGCTCCTGCTCCGGGGCCAGGTTCAAGTCAGCGGGTGTGGCGGGCCGCTGGGCGCTCACCGGCAGAATGGTCAGCTTTCCGTTGAACTCGAAAATCGCTGTCTGGATGCTGGTCAGGTCAAAGTATCCCTGCTGCCTGCACATCACCAGGAACTCCCCCAGATCCAGTTTGGCCTTCTTCAGGTTCTCCCGGTAGAGCTTCCCCTGATCCAGCAGAACTGTGGGAGCGCCGTAAAGGTACTTTCGCGTTCTGGGAAACTTGTTGGTCACCACACTGAGCAAAAGGGTGACTCCCCCGTAAATCAAGATGGCGGTCAGCGGCTTCCAGGGCTTTTCCAGCTCGGTGGCCATTTCGGCGGCGATGGAACCAATGGTGATGCCAGTGATATAGTCAAAAAAGTCCAGCTGGGCAATCTGTTTGTGGCCGATCAACTTGGCCGCGAGAAACAGCGCCGCAAAAGAGCCCAAAGTGGTGAGGCAAAGTGCTAGAAAATCCATGGGACATGCCTCCTTTCACCATAGTCTCACCGAAACCCTGGCAAACTATTCCCGATTTTTCTCCAGTCGCCGGATGCACCCAATGAATTTTCCCACATAGAATGAAGTACCCACTTTGTGACAGGAGGAATTTCTATGGAACCCCATTCTTCTCAAAGGCGGGGCTGCGGCCCCAATAGCAGCGACCACGGCCCTGCTCCCTTTACCGCCAACATTCCCAGTGCGGCTTCGCACAACCCCAATTTTCGCACCGCTTTTTGGACGGGAACTTACTTACAGATGACTTTGATGGAGATCCCCGCAGGAGGCGAAATTGGTCTGGAACTCCACCCCGACACGGATCAATTCATCCGGGTGGAGCAGGGCTGCGCCCTGGTGCGTATGGGCGCCCGCAAGGATCGGCTGGACTTCCAGCGGCGCCTGAGTCCAGGGGACGGGGTTTTCGTGCCCGCAGGCACCTGGCACAACCTCTGCAACGGAGGAGACTGCCCCTTGAAACTCTCCTCCATCTATGCGCCGCCCCACCATCCCAAAGGAACGGTTCACCGCACCAAGGCGGACGCTGATCAAGGGGAGTAAATTGGCCGTCATCTTCTTCCCGCACTTTCCAGGCCCCGGGGAAGTCCTCAGGCGCAGCAGACAACCTACCAGCACCAAAAGAGCCCGCTTCACCGCAAAGGAAGCGGGATTCCAGTAGGATATCACCACACAACCAGCCCAGCTGAGAGCCCCCCCATGGGCGCCCAAGCTGGGCTTTTGGCTGCTTGGCCTCAGCCGCCCGTCCATTGGGGACACAGGGAGCCTCTGTGGAAACGGTAGTCTTCGATCACGAGCCTCCTAAAATTCATAAAGAAAGGTCTTCCACCAAAGGCGGAAGACCAAAGGGGTGTGTGATGAGAGAAGCTTGTACCTGTGAGAGGCCATCAAACCTGGGTAGCGGGAACCTCGGGCAGGACGGGGACTTTTTCGCAGTCGGTGCAGATATCCTGGTCGGAAGCACCGCCGCAGTTGATATAGCTGTCGCCCACCGAAGCCACAGCGCCGAATTCCACGGGAACCGCCACACAGATGTCCTGGGTGATGGTGAAGTAGCAGGAGCCATTCTTCACGCCGCCGCAAACATCACGGCCGGAGGTGACCACCGGATCGCCGCAGCACTTGGTGGTGGTAGCGCCGGTCTGGGCGAAGGGGGTAATCGTCACCGGGACACAGATGGAGGCAGACTGATAGCCCACTGTGGGGCAAGTCTGGGCTTCGCTGAGCATATTGGGATTCAAATCGGACATGGCAAATTCTCCTTTCTGGCCAGAGCCATTCCCATTTTATGTTCCCGCTGCAAAAGGGTTCCTCTTTGGAGCAAATTCCCCTTGCCGACAGGCGGCTTCTGCTCAATCCCAGGAGATCCCGGGATTGGGCTGGGGAATGATCCCGCCCACCTCTTGGATCCAGTGATCCAACAGGGTTTCCAGCTCCTGGGCCAAAGCCGGCTGCTGGGCCGCAAGGTTGAAGCTCTCGCTGATATCCTGGGAGAGATCGTACAGCTCGGTGTGGTTGTCCTCAAAGAACTTCAGCAGCTTGTAATTCCCCCGGCGCACCGCAGCCATGGGCTGGCCCCCTTGATTTCCATAATGGGGATAGTGCCAGAACAAGGGACGCTCCTCCATGGACTCTCCCCGCAGCAGAGGCGCGATGCTGACGCCGTCCACATGCTGCTGAGGCTGCGCCGGCAATCCCGCCAACTCCAGGAAGGTGGGATACCAGTCCGGGGTGATGGTGGGGGTCTCGCAGATGGCATGGGAGGCAATCCCCGGCCCCACCATGATCAGCGGCACCCGCACGCCGCCCTCATATCCCCAGCCCTTGCCTTCGGAGAGGGGCGCGTTGCAGGTGGGAGAACCCTCCGCCGTGGACAATCCCCCGTTGTCTGAAGTAAAGACGATTATGGTGTTTTCAAACTCTCCCCGCTCCTTCAGCGTCTGCACCAGACGACCCACGTTTTGATCCAGATTCGAGATCATAGCCGCATAGGGCACATCCGACTGCACCAGGCGCCGCAGCACCCGCTCCTTCCGCTTGTGCCAGCAGGGGAAAGTCTCCCCCTCCACAAAGGGATCGATTTGATCCAGCTTCATCCGCCGGGCCTTCTCCGCAAAGCGCGCCAAGTCCTCCGGCTTGGACTCAATGGGCGTGTGCACCGCGTAGTGGGACCAATACAGGAAAAAGGGTGCGCCGTCGTTGTTTTCGATCAGCTCCACAGCCCGGTCCGTCAGATAGTCCGTGAGGTAGGTGCCCTCCGGCACGTCGCTGGGCAGCGTCTCAATGCCCCAAGGTGCAAAATACCCCTGGACCGGGTGTCCCCAGCTGCATCCCCCCAGGTTCACTTCAAAGCCCTGATGCTCGGGATAGTACTCCCGCTCCCCCAGGTGCCATTTGCCCACGTTCCAGGTGTGGTACCCGTTGTCTCTCAGCGCCTTGGGCAGGGTGTATTCCTCCAGGGGCAGATGGTCCACATAGGGGACTTCCATCAGCTTCCCCCAATCGTGGCCCCCCAGGTAGTGAGTGAGCCCCACCCGCGCCGGGTACTTGCCCGTCATCAGGCTGGCCCGGCTTGGGGAGCACACGGGGCAGGAGGCGTACGCCTGGGTGAACACCGTCCCCTCTGCCGCCAGGGCGTCAATGTTGGGGGTCTCGTAAAAGGTGCTGCCAAAGCACTGCAGATCCCTCCAACCCATGTCATCAATCAGTATCATCACTATATTGGGCTTTTTCATGGTTCCAAACTCCTTTCCCTATTTCCGAAGGGCTGTCCGCTGAAAAGCCAGGCCGCAGGGCCCGGATCCCGCCGCTCCCTTGAGACGGCTCAGACGGCTCTCATCCCCCCATGTTCTCCGGCATTTGGCTGTTGGGGCGGATCTCCGACCTCTCCTCCCCGGCCTGCTCCATCCAGTAAAGCAGCCGCTCTTTCATCTCCTGACGCACCTGGGCGTACTCCGGCTGCGCCACCAGATTGTGCCGCTCATGGGGGTCCTTGCGCAGATCGTAGAGAAATTCCTCATAGTACACACTGCCTCCCGGACTGGACCAGCCATCCCCCGGAGCCCGGACAGAGTACTTCCACTCCTTGGTCCGCACAGCACGTCCCACCTGGCTTTCGGAGATCTGCATAAACACGGAGTCCGGCCAATTTTGCGCCGTTCCCTCCACCAGACCGCACAGGGAATTGCCGGCAAACTGCGGCGGCTTTTCCACCCCGGCGCACTCCAACAGAGTGGTGGGAAGATCCAGCAGGCTCACCATGGCCTGCTCCCGCCTGCCCCCCAGGAATCCGGGTCCCCGGATAATCAGGGGAATATGGGTGCAGCCATCATGGCAGGAGCGCTTGTACTCTCCGTTGCGGGTGCAGAAGTGGGAACCATGGTCAGAGGTGTAGAGAAACACCGTGTTGTCCCACTGGCCAATCTCCTGTAACGTGTCCACCAGGCGGCCCACGTTTTCATCCAGGCTGGCGCATTGGCCCAGGTAATCCGGGTAGTTCTCCCGCCAGTCCCCGGCGGTTCCCTCCAAATCCCCCGGCACCTGATATCCCCCAAAGCGCCGCTTGCTGCCGTCCGGTCCCTCAAACACCCCGTGATCGTTTTGATGATGGGGCTCGATCTGGGAGATGAACAGGAAGAAAGGCTTGTCCGTCTTGCGGTGATGGAGATAGTCGATGGCGTAATTGTTGATGCAGTCCGCCCGGTACCCGATGAACTCGTGTTTGCAGTCATCCCCGTCGAACACATAGCCGTTATAACCGTGGGAGGTGAACTCCAGCACATCGGCAGCCATCCAGTAATCTCGATACCCGCCCCGGTACTCCGGAGGAATGGCGGTGGTCTCGTGGTGGAGGCCCTTGGCTTCATTGGAGGCCAGGTGCCACTTCCCCACGTAGGCCGTTTCGTATCCCGCCTCGTTGAAATACTCCGCCAGGGGTTTGATGTCCAAGGGCAGTTCTATGCCGTTGGTGTAGCAGCCGGTCTGGGTGGCATACATGCCGCTTTGCAGACAGGAGCGGGCTGGACCGCACACCGGCTGGCAGGTGAAGGCGTTTTCGAAAAGGACTCCCTCCTGGGCCAACGCATCCAGATGAGGGCTTACCGGCAGCTTCTGACCATAACAGCCCAGTGTATCCCACCGCTGTTGGTCGGAAAAATAGAACACAATATTCGGTCGTTTCTCCATAAGGCATCCGCCCTTCCCAAAGATTCGGCTTGTTTGGTAAATTCACCAGAAACAAAAATCCGATGACGCAATTATTATACTGCTTTTCGCAAAAAAAGCAATCCGAAATCTTTGATGGGAACATGCACTGGCAGGAGTGACCAAGGGTCAGACTGCGCTCACAGTTCCAAAGGCAGCGCCTGAGACACCGTTTTCTGGATGTTCCAAAGACCGCTCTCTCAAAGCGTCAGGTTCTGAGTTCCCCAGGGAACAGCGCTCTGCCAGCAGATCCCCTCCCGTATGGGACGGGCGGTGTTCGAGGGCGTGCTGGTTGATGAGGCGGGCGCTTGGGGGTGTCCACAGGACTGCCACGCATGAGCGGCCAGCGAAACGCCCAATGGGTCAAAGCCGTCTGTGGACAGTGACCGCCCTCCGTTTATCACCCCAGGGGCGGCCTGGCAGATCTCATCCGCTGGAGCACAGCAGCCGCTTGGCGAAGTCTGGGGAAAGCGTACTCAAAGAAGGCCCGATAGCTTTCACAGTAGTAGTTGTGGGCGTCCTCTCCCTGGGTGTAGTCCCGGCGGCAGCCGCCCCGGCACAGGGAATACCAGGGACACCCTTTGCACCGCTGGGTCAGCTCCACAGAGGTCTCCAGAAACCGGATCGCCCGACGCTGCTGATCCATCTGCTCCACCGTATCGGTGTTCAGGTTGCCAATGCGGTAATCGTCCATGGCATAAAAGTCGCAGGGGAACACACTGCCGTCGGCCTCCACCAGGTAGTGCACATTGCAGTGGCCCGCCATGGCGCAGCTCTCCGGCGGGTATCCCTGAAGCATCTGCAGCAGGTTGTCAAAGTACCGCACGGACACCACCAGCCCCTGTCGGAAGTCCTGATACCACAGGTCGAACAGCTTCTTGAGAAAGTCCCCGTAAGCGCTGGGGGTGAGGGAGTAGTCCTTTCCTCCCCGAGCATCCTCCAAAGCGTCCATACAGGGGATGTACTGCTGGTAAAACCAGCGGTTCTTCTTGTAAAACCCGTAGACCTTGGTGATGTTCTGGGCCAGTTGGGCGGTGACCACGGTCAAAATATTGAAGTCCACGTGATGGGCCTCCATCCGCTGGGCAGCCCGCAGCACGGCGGCATAACTGCCCTTTCCGTCAGGCCCCCGCCGGTACCGGTCATGGGTGTCCTTGACCCCATCCAGGGAAAGCCCCACCAGGAAGTGATTCTGAGCCAGGAACTCACACCACTGGTTGTCCAAGAGGATGCCATTGGTCTGGAGAGCGTTGGTCACGGTCAAGCCGGGACGGCGGTACTTCTTCTGCAATTCCACCACCTTTTGGAAAAATTCAAGCCCCGCCAATGTGGGCTCTCCTCCTTGAAAGGCAAAGGAGCAGCTGCCCTTGGCGGATCCCAGAAACAGGGCAATGGCATTTTCCAAAACCTGGGGTTTCATGATCCCATAGTTTGGGATGGTCCGCATCGCCGCCTCATCGGCGTAAAAGCAGTAGCTGCACCGCAGATTGCACCCGGAACTGGCGGGTTTGATCATCACACTGATTGGATGCATGGCTGACATTCTCCTCCCTCATTGACACGGTGGCCTGGGGTCTTCCGGCCCCAGAGCGCCCGCTGTGATGGCTCTTGGCTAATTCTCCTAATGAAAAAAGCTCCGGGAATTCCGGAGCTTTTTTCAGGTGGCATCCTGTCTTGGAATGCCGTGTTGGCTGGGCTGGCGGGATTCGAACCCACGGGATGACGGAGTCAAAGTCCGTTGCCTTACCGCTTGGCGACAGCCCAGTATGGAGAACACGGAGCCTAATTTTTACAAATTAAACTCCGTGTTCAAGGGTGGGGTGGAAGATGGGACTCGAACCCACGGTCTCCAGAGCCACAATCTGGCGCTTTAACCAACTAAGCTACATCCACCATATTGGCGCGCCAAAAGGGACTCGAACCCCTGGCCTACTGCTTAGA
>JBMNVU010000026.1:0-28466 GCA_050946975.1 Acutalibacter sp. | reverse complement strand
CTGGTGGCCAACTGGCTCAACTACTATGTGTATCAGCAGACTCCCTACGATTTCTTGGCGTAAAACAGAAAAGATTGGGACGGACCGCTCCAAGACACGGCAAACGGCAGACCTGCAATGGGTCTGCCGTTTTTTGCAGATAAAAACCAAAATCTGTGACTGGGGAAATGCGGCCTTTCCTTGAAAAGCTCCCGGACATTCGCTATAATAGAGGGCAGAACCGCGGACGAAAGGAGCTCTTCCATGAAATATGACGGCATACTTTTTGATTTGGACGGCACCCTGTGGGATGCCACCGACGCCATTGCAGTGTCCTGGGCCCAGGCTCTGAAGGACGCCCCGGATGTGGACCAGCTTCCCACCCGGGAGCAGCTGGAAAGCGTCATGGGCATGACCGCCGAAGACCTGATGGCCACCCTGTTCCCCAAGCTCACCAAAGAGCGGCACCTGGAGCTGTTTGACCGCTGCTGCCAGGTGGAGAACATCTACCTGCGGGAGCACGGCGGAAAGCTCTACCCTCGGATGGAGGAGACGCTGACCCAGCTGTCGGAAAAGCTGCCGCTGTTTATTGTCAGCAACTGCAACAAGGAATACATCCCCTGTTTTCTGGACGCCCATCAGCTTCACGCCTATTTCCAGGACTGGGAGTGCATCGGCCGAACCGGACTGCCCAAGGGGGAGAATATCCGCCTGGTGGCCCAGCGCAATCAGCTTCAGCGGCCGGTCTACATTGGAGACACCGCCATGGATCAGGACGCTGCCGAAAAGGCCGGTGTGCCCTTCCTCCACGCGGCTTACGGCTTTGGAAAGGTCACGGGAGCACCGGAAATTCAGGAGCCCCAGGAGCTGCTGCAGCTTTTGGAGGACTGATTCCTGACATTTGGGCTCTCGGTTGAATTTCAATTTAGAAAGGAGCTGCCGTCTTGAAAACCTCCCTGTTGTTTTCCAGTTACCCCTTTATCAACAGCGAAAAGGTCACCCTCACCCGCATCACCGACATGGACCTGGAGGCCCTGTGGCAGATCCTGGGAGATGAGGAGAGTCACCGCTTTACTGCCGACGGGCCCTTGGACTCCCACCGGGAGTGCGCTCGAAGGCTGCGCCGGTTTGACACCATGTTTCAGGAACAGCGAGGCGTTGTGCTGGGGATCTACTCCACCTTAAACCAGCTGGTGGGGCTGACGAAGATCTCCAACATCAACCCGGAAGTGGGTGCCGTCAACCTGGACTTCATCCTCAATCCGGCCTTCACCGGATACGGCTATGCCTCCGCCGCTGTGAGGGCCACCTGTGAGTATCTGTTTCAGACCGTGGACGTCCACCGCATTCAGTGCTTCCTGCTGCCCATCAACTACCGGGCCATGCTGGTGCTGGAGCGCTGCGGCTTTGTCAAGGAGGGCACCATCCGAGAGGGATTCCTCTGGCCCGACAAGGGCATTGTGGATCTGGCCCTCTACTCCCTGCTTCCCACGGATTTACGACAGAAAAAGAACGGCCCCACCTACTACCTGTAACAAACAAACCGCCCCATCCCCCTGGTTGAGGATGGGGCGGCTTTTTGCTGTCTCGGATCAAGATTGTTCAAATGCGGCGCGCATATAGGTGAGCAGTTTTTTCTCCCGCCGGCTGACCTGCACCTGGGTCATCCCCAGCTGGGCAGCGGTCTGGGTTTGGGTCATACCTTGAAAGTACCGGCACTGGATCAGCTTCCGATCCGGCTCCTCCAAGGTGGCCAGGATCTGCTGGAGAGTCAGCCGCTCGGTGACCCGCTCCTCCGGAGCCTCCACCGGCACGTCCAGTTCTCCCCCTTCCTCCTGGTCCGTCAGGGACAGGGGTGCCTGGCCCACTCCCAGAGCCAGAGCCGCCTTTTCCACGGAAACCTCCAGCCGCCGGGCAATCTCCACCACGCTGGGGCTCTCCCCGGTCTCCTGCCGGAGCTTGTCCGCCTGCTCCTGGGCCTTGCGGCTCAAGTCCCGCAGTCCCCGGGAGACCCGCACGGCCCCTCCATCTCGGAACAGCCGCCGCACCTCTCCCAGGATCACCGGGACAGCATAGGTGGAAAACTTCACCCCCCGGTCTGTGTCGAAGTTCTCCGCCGCCTTTACCAGCCCCACGCACCCCGCCTGGAACAGGTCGTCGTACTCCACTCCCCTGCCCAGGAACCGCCGGGCACACAGGTGCACCAGGCCCAGATTGTCCTCCACCACCTGGCGGCAGGCGGCGGGATCACTGTTTTTTGTCAAAGTATTTGGTCAGGGTGACGCTGGTGCCCCTGCCTACGGCCGAGGTCACCCGCACGCTGTCGCAAAAGCTCTGCATCACCGCGAAGCCCAATCCGGCACGCTCTTCGCCGCCGGTGGTGAACAGGGGTTCCATGGCTTTTTGAATATCCGGGATGCCACAGCCCTTATCCCGTACACGCACCACCGCTTTGCCGTTTTCGAAGATCTTCACCGTTATGTACACCGTGCCCATCTGATCCCGATAGCCGTGGACAATGGCATTGGTCACTGCTTCGGACACGGCGGTTTTCATATCGGTCAAGTCTGCCACGGTGGGGTCCAGCTGGGACAGGAACGCCGCCACCGCCGCCCGGCCAAACCCCTCGTTCACCGAGTTGGACGCAAAACTGATCTGCGCTTGATTCATGGGTTTCATCATCCAGCCCTCCTTTCAATGGCAGCCAGGGAGCCGATCCCCGCCAATTCCACCATCCGGCCCAGGTGGGGTGACAGCCCGCAGAGCACCACCCGTCCCTTCCAATACTGCAAAAGCCGCACCCGGCCCAGGATCAGCCCAATGCCGGAGCTGTCCATAAAGGGCACCTGGGTAAAGTCCAGCCGCAGACAGGCCGGCTTCACCTTTTGGGCCGTATCGTCAATGGCCTCCCGCATCTCCTGGGCAGCGTGGTGATCGATCTCCCCTGAGAGCCTGGCCGTCAGCACTCCGTCCCTATAACTGAGCTGCACACTCATTGCTATCTTCCTTTCTCTTTGCCAGATAAACAAAAAGAGCCCTTGGGAAAGGAAAGCTTTCCCAAAAGCTCTTCTGCCCTTCGCATCTATTCTACAAAGGGTTCTCTGCGTTGTTTGCCGAACTCTGTCAGCGGCAGGGTCATGGGGCTATTTTTTCCATCTGAGAGGCGATTCTCCGCCTCTCTCCAGGGCCTTACTCTGGGTTATCGGTCTCTGAATTTGGCCAGGAGCATCTCCCGGATCTCCCCGGCCAGGTAAAAGGATCCGCAGACAATCAATGCGGCATCCTCCCCCATGGCCCGGGCCGCCAGTGCCAAAGCCTCCCGGCAGGAACCGGCGGGGATCACGCTGGGACAGAACTGGGCCGCCACCTTGGCCAGCTCCGCCGCGGGCAGAGCCCGATGGCCCTCCGGCGCCACGGTGATAATCTTGTCAAACAGCTGGCCCAGGATCTCCAGAGAGCTGCGGCTATCCTTATCGGACATGACCCCCATAATGGCCACCTTCCTCTGGGGCACAAACTGCTCCAATGCCCCTCGCAATGCCTGAGCGCAGCCGGGATTGTGGCCCCCGTCCAGCAGGCACAGGGGGTTCTGGGAGATCACCTCCATCCGGGCCGGGACAAAGGCCTTGGCAAATCCCCGGGCCGCGTCGTCCTCCGAGATGGGCCATCCACGGCTCTTGAGGACCTCCAGGACCTTCCAGGCGGTGACGGCATTTTTCACCTGGTGCTCCCCCAAAAAAGGCGTGCGCAGCGTCCGATCCCCCACCTGGAAATCGGTCCCCTGGATGGAGCTCTTCAGCTCCCGCACCTGGGACAGGTCCGGCTGGAACAGCTCCACGCCCCGCTCCCGGCAGATCTCCGTCAGCTCCCGGGTGACTTCGGGGGCCTGGTCCGGATAGAGCACCAGACGGCCGCCCTCCTTGAGGATACCGGCCTTTTCAAAGGCGATCTTCTCCAAGGTGTCCCCCAAGATGGCGGTGTGGTCCAGAGAGATGGACATGATGGCCGCCACCTCCGGCACGGGAATCACATTGGTGGCGTCAAACCGGCCGCCCATGCCCACTTCCAGCACCACCACGTCGCACTGACGGCGGGCAAACCAGTGGAGGGCCAGGGCTGTGATATACTCAAACTCCGTCACCTGGTCACCGTTTTTCTCAAACTCGTCGGCGATGGGAGCCAGAGTCCCCACCTCTTCCACCAGCTCCTCCTTGGGGATCATCTCCCCGTTGATCTGGAACCGCTCCCGGAACTCCAACACATAAGGGGAGGTGTACAGTCCCACCCGCAGGCCGCACTCCTTCAGGGCAGAGGCCACCAGAGTGGAACAGGTACCCTTGCCGTTGGTGCCCGCCACATGAATAAACTTCATCCTCTCCTGGGGGTTGCCCAGACGCTCCATCAATGCCGAGATCCGCTCCAACCCCGGCTTGATGCCAAACACCAGCCTGCCGTACACATTGTCCAACGCCTCTTCATAGGTCATGGTATCGCCTCCACGCAAAGGGAGGTTCCCCAATGGGAAACCTCCCTGTTTTTTCTTATCTCACCATTCTCACTGCAATGCCGCCAGAGAGCTCTCGATCATGCGGACCTTCTCCCGCAGCTTCTCAGCGTTGTCCTTCACGCCGTCGATGACCTTCTGGGGCGCCTTGCTGATGAACTTCTCATTCTGCAGCTTGGCCTCCGCAGTGGCCAGCTGCTTCTTGGCGCCTTCCAGCTCCTTGGTCAGCCGGGCAGTCTCCGCTTTCTTGTCCACCAGGTCGTCCATGGGCAGGTAGCCCCGGCAGGCAGCGGTGACCACAGTGACACTGCCCTCGGCCTGCTGGAAACTCTCCCCGATCTCCACGCCGCTGCAATAGGCCAGCCGCGCAATGGCCTCCTTCTCCGTCTCAAAGGCAGCAGGGGCGCTGGTCTCAATGTAGAGGTGGGCCTTCTTGGAGGGCGCCACGTTCATCTCGCTGCGGCGGGTACGCACAGCGGTGATCAGCTCCATGACCTTCTTCATCTCTTCCTCGGCCTGGGGGAACGCACGGGCCTCATCATACTCCGGCCAGGGGGCCACGATCAGAGCGTCTCCCTCATGAGGCAGGCTCTGCCAGATCTCCTCCGTGACGAAGGGCATGAAGGGGTGCAGCAAGGCCAGGGTGTTGGTCAGCACCCACACCAGCACCTGCCGGGTGTTCTGGGCAGCCTGCTGGTCCTCGGAGTTCAAAGGACGCTTGGCCAGCTCAATATACCAGTCGCAGAAGTCGTCCCAGATAAAGTCGTACAGCTTGGACACGGCCATGCCCAGCTCGAACTTGTCCAGGTTCTCGGTGACCTCCTTGGTCACGGAGTTAAAGCGGCTGACGATCCACTGATCCTCCAGGGTCAGGGTCTCGGGCAGGGCACAGGGCACATCGTGGCCGTCGATATTCATATGGATAAACCGGGCAGCGTTCCAGATCTTATTGGCAAAGTTCCGGCTGGCGGCCACCTTTTCCTCAGAGTAGCGGGCATCGTTGCCAGGGGAGTTGCCGGTGACCAGGGTAAAGCGCAGAGCATCCGCGCCGTACTGGTTGATAACGTCCACAGGGTCGATGCCGTTGCCCAGGGACTTGCTCATCTTCCGGCCCTGGGAATCCCGCAGCAAACCGTGGAACAGCACGGTGTCAAAGGGGGCCTTGCCAGTGTGCTTCAGGCCGGAGAAGATCATCCGGGCCACCCAGAAGAAGATAATGTCATAGCCGGTGACCAGGGTATTGGTGGGATAGAAATAGTCCAGCTCCGGAGTGTCGTCGGGCCAGCCCAGCGTGGAGAAGGGCCACAGCGCAGAGGAGAACCAGGTATCCAGAGTGTCCCCGTCCTGATGGACATGCTTGCTGCCGCACTTGGGGCAGGTGTCCACGTCGGTCTCGGAGACGATGGTCTCGCCGCAGTCCTCGCAGTACCAGGCAGGGATCCGATGGCCCCACCACAGCTGACGGGAGATGCACCAATCCTTGATGTTCTCCATCCAATTGTAATAGGTCTTTTCCAAACGCTCGGGGATGAAGCGGATGGTGCTGTCCTTCACCACGTCAATGGCGGGCTTTGCCAGGGGCTCCATCTTCACGAACCACTGGGTGGACACTCGGGGCTCCACCACAGTGTGGCAGCGCTGGCAAGTGCCCACGTTGTGCTTGATGGGCTCGATCTTGATCAGGTAGCCGCCCTCTTCCAGATCCTTGACGATCTGCTTTCTGGCCTCCATTCCGGAGAGCCCGGCGTACTTGCCGCCGTTCTCGTTGATGGAGCCATCCTCGTTCATCACATTGATCACGGGCAGGTCATGACGCTTGCCCACTTCAAAGTCGTTGGGGTCGTGAGCGGGAGTGATCTTCACCACGCCGGTGCCGAAATCCATCTCCACGTACTCGTCGGCGATGATGGGGATCTCCTTATTCACCAGGGGCAGAATCACGTTCTTGCCCACCAGATCCTTATACCGCTCGTCATCCGGGTGCACTGCCACAGCGGTATCACCCAGCATGGTCTCGGGACGGGTGGTGGCCAGCTCAATGTAGCCGCTGCCGTCCGCCAGGGGATAGCGCAGGTGCCAGAAGGAACCCTGCTGCTCCTCGAAAATCACCTCGGCGTCGGAGATGGCAGTCTTGCAGTGGGGGCACCAGTTGATGATCCGCTCGCCCCGGTAGATCAGCCCCTCCTCGTAGAGCTTGACAAACACGTGGCGCACCGCCTTGGAACAGCCCTCGTCCATGGTGAAGCGCAGCCGGTCCCAATCACAGGAGGAACCCAGCAGCTTCAGCTGCTCCAGGATTCTGCCGCCGAACTTGTCCTTCCAGGCCCAAGCCCGCTCCAGGAAGCCATCCCGTCCCAAGTCCTCCTTGGTGACGCCCTCCTGACGCATGGCCTCTACAATCTTGGCCTCGGTGGCAATGGAGGCGTGGTCCGTGCCCGGCAGCCACAGGGCGGAATAACCCTGCATCCGCTTCCAACGGATCAGAATGTCCTGCAGGGTCTCATCCCAGGCGTGGCCCATGTGCAGCTGCCCGGTGATGTTTGGCGGCGGAATGACGATGGTATAGGGCTTCTTTTTGGGGTCCACCTCCGCGTGGAAGTAGCCGCCCTTCATCCAAAAGTCGTAGATGCGGCCTTCCACCTCCTGGGGCTCATAGGCCTTGGCAAGCTCTTTAGACAATGTTGTTCCCTCCTAATATCTCGGATCCGGGAAATCCCGGCCTGAATCGTTGATTCTCCTTGAAATTTTATTATTCCATCTTACGCCCGGTTTGTCAACAGGAAATGGACTTCTCCCGGCAAAATCACCCTCTCTTCCAAAAAAAGCCGCCCCCATCGGGACGGCTTTTACACGGTAGCTCTTTGAAACTCAGGCTGCTTTGGACACGGAGGGATCCAGGCCCGCCAATCGGGCCAGCTTCACATACACGGCAGCGGCCTCGCACCGCAGGGTATTTCCCTGAGGATCGAAGCTGTCCTCTCCCTTGCCGCTGACCAGCCCCAGAGAGTAGGCGTGATAGACAGCATTCTTGGCCCAGTCGGAGATGGCGCTGTCATCGGCAAAAAGATATCCGTCATTCTCCGAGGTCATCCCCAGGACATTGGTGATGTAGTTGTTCAGCACCACACACATCTCCTCCCGGGTGATGAAGGCGTTGGGAGAGAAACGCCCCTCCCCTTTGCCGCTGACCACGCCGGAATCCGCCGCCCAGTTCACTGCCGCAGCGTACCAAGCGTCCTTGCCCACATCGCTGAACTGGGACTGAGTCAGGGTGTAGTCCGGCTGGATGGCATTATAGAGCACCTGGACAAACTCTGCCCGGGTGATGTTCTTCTTGGGATTGAACTTTCCCGTCTCATCGCCGCTGAAGAGACCCATATCCGCCGCGTCTTCCACATACTCATAGTACCAGTTTCCCCGAAGCACGTCGGGGAAAGTGGGAGGCTCATAGCCGCCCTCCACCGGCACATAGGCCGCGGTATTCTTGTTGGGGAAGGTGAACACCACGTTGTTCAGATCTGAGCTGGTCTGCCAGGGGTTCACCTCCACATGGGCGGGATAGGCGGAAAACACTGTGCCGTCCACCACAGTCTGAGAGCCCACCAGGAAGAAGTCGTGGTACCCGGCGTCCCCGGTGTCATCCCAGGTCAGGTCCAGATTGTACCACCAGCCGTCCTCCATCTTCACATTGTTCCACATGTGGGTATCACTGGAGACCAGCACACAGGGAATCTCCAGCAGGTCGCAGATCACCTTGAAGGCCTTGGAATAGCCGTCGCAGACAGGCTCATACTGGTCCCCGGCCACCAGGCAGCTGTAAGCCATGTGGGAGAGGTTCTCCATCATGGTTCCCTGCTCCTCAAGGGCCTCGTAATTGTAGGTGGACTGATCCGCCAGCATATCGTACACCTGAAGCAGCTGGTCATAGCGGTCGGCATTCCGGTTCACCTGGGCAGCGATGGCCTGGGCGCTCTCCATCTGGCGCTGGTACATCACGCCCTCCTGGCCGCCGAAGAACAGGCGGAAGGCGAATACCACGTTCCCGGTGGTGAAGTGATACCGGTCAGTAGTGGTACAGAGAATACCATAGCTCATATCGGAGAGCCACAGGGCATCGGCCCGGTCATAGCGCAGAGCTGTAATGGCAGCACAGATATCCGTATAGAGGGACCGGTACGCCGCAGAAGAGGCGGAATCCGGCCGGTAGACGCCGTCGGACATGGAGCCCGTGAGGGAGATGCCGTAAGCCTCATCCGCTCGCACCCGGACCTGACGGTAGCCTCCCACTTCCGCGGCCGTGAGGATCTGGCTCAGGGGAATGGAATTGAGGGCATCATAGCAGGACTTCTGCCGGGGAGTCAGCTGGGCATACATGGTGCCGTCCTCGCCGGCGCCCGCCGCATCCCGGAAAGCGGGGGCCTTGGAGACACCCAGCTCTCCCCCGCCCAGAGTCTCCTGGGTGCGAAGAAGGGAATAGCTCTCCGTGCCGTCCCCCCACTGGTAAACATAGTCCTCCGGTTCTGCGCCTGCAGCTCCCAAAGGCAGCATGACCACCACAAGGGCCAATGCCAGCAATAGGCTCCATCCTTTTCTCAAAGTCCGTTTCATAACGAAAACTCCTTTCCCAAGCCCGGTACTACCGCACCGCACACTATACAATATATTTATGCTATTATCCCTAAATTTCCATCGGTTGTCAATCCCCGGGCCCCCGGACCCAGGGCTGCCATTTTTTCCCGGGGTTGCATCTTGACGGATTTTGTGGTAAACTGTTACCGATTTGTAACCTTTGCAGGCACTTTCTCTCTGATTATCAGGTTAGGAGGAATACCACTATGACGAAACTGAGCGCGAAACCTGCCGGCAAGGCTCTGGGCCTTTTGCTGGCGTTGGCGGTACTGCTCACCGCCTTTTCCGGTCTGGGGCTTTCCGCCCGCGCGGCCGGCACCCCCACCTCTCTCGGTTTGGGTGAGCACGGCATCATGGCCTACAACGACGGCTGGCTGTATCAGTACGCCGGAAAAGGCGAGACCGTGGGCGACGTGCGGGTCTCCGACTGCGCCGGACTGATCTACTCCTACTTCAAGGATCTGGGCAATGTCACCGGCATTTACGGCGGGGCCAGCTCCCAGGTGAAGTACAACTGCGTGTTCTCCGGAGACTTGGATGAAGTGGACGGCATTCCCCGGATTCACGGGCTGGTGCTGACCATGCCCAACTACAACGGAGACACGTTGTACAGCCACATCGGCATTTACATTGGAAACAACATGGCCGTGGACAACAGCGATACCTATTATAACATGCGCAGGGAGCCCGTGGTAGGCAGCGGCCGGGACTGGACCGCTTGGCACGTGTTCGGCATGGGTGTGCAGTACCCCTCCAACGGCTGGTACGAGTTTGACGGCGCCCTGTATCACTACGCCAACTGCCAGTACGAGGTGGACACCACCGTGGACGGCTTCACCATTGGCAGCGACGGCATTGCTCGGGACGCTGAGGGCAACCAGGTGGTTCCTGGGGCCGAGGGCTCTCCCACCCTCAGCCAGGAGTACGTCTCCGCGGAGACGGTGGCCGGTGTCCTCCGGTCCCTGGGGTATGACGGTGAGGACAACACCGGCAACTCCACCAACGATGACAAGTTTAACGGCAAGATCACCGGCTCCGGTGTGCGTATGCGGCAAGAGCCCTCCACCGCCTCCCAGCAGGTGGGCACCCTGGCCCTGAACACTCCGGTGATCATTGAGCAGGTGGTCACCGGCCAAAGCGTCACCGCGGACGGCCAGACCAGCAATCAGTGGTGCTACATCACCACTGCCAGCGGCACCAAGGGGTATGTCAGCGCCATCTATGTGGAATGGGAAAGCACCCTGGCCTCTCCCACCTTCTCCGTGGAAAACGGCATGCTGGTGATGTCCGCAGGGGAAGGCTGTGAGATCCGCTACACCACCGACGGCACCCATCCCACCTCGGAGAGCGACCTGTACGCTGGGCCGCTGTACCTCTCCGGCACCTACCACGCCATTGCCCTGAAGGATGGCTGGTCCAGCCCCATGGTGAACATCACCTTTGCCGGGGGCAGCCTGTTCACCGACTTTACCAGTGACGACTGGTACTTTGACCAGGTGGACACCGCCGTGTCACTGAAGCTGTTCTCCGGCAGCGACCAGAAGTTCAACCCCTCCGCCAATATCACCCGAGCGGAGTTTGCCGCAGCCCTGGCCAATCTGGCCGGGGTGGACACCTCCCAGTACAAGGGAACAAGTTCCTTCTCCGACGTGGGGGATCAGTGGTACAACGGCGCTGTGAACTGGGTCTACTCCATGGGCTACATGAGCGGCATGGGTGATGGAACCTTTGCCCCCACCAAGCCCATCACCCGGGAGCAGATGTGCGTCACCCTGGCGAACTACGCCGGTCTCAGCTACAGCGGGAACGGACAAGCCTTTGCCGATGACAGCAAGATCTCCTCTTGGGCAAAGAACGCTGTGTACGCCTGCCGGGAGCTGAACCTCATCAGCGGCATGGGGGACAACCAGTTCGCCCCTCAGAACAACGCCCAGCGTGTCCAGGCTTGTATTGTGATCCTCAATGCCCACAACGCCGGCCTGTAAACAAAGTCTCAACGAAGGTTCCATTTGATATTAAAAAGGACCTGCTGCGTGTAGCAGCAGGTCCTTTTTGTTTGGATTTCATCGGCGGCTTTGGCCCGGACATTCCCAGGTCCCCGTTGGTTTCTCCTTTGTGAGGATCACCAAGAGGCAGCCGTCCCCTCGATTGTGGGTGAGGGTCTCAACTGGAAGCCACTTACACTGTCTCCAGGAAAACGGAAGGAAGCATCCTCTCCCTGCTCACTTTCCCAGACGGATCACGTTCCAGCTGGCCTTGGACAGCTGGCTGGTCAGGATGCCGCTTTCCAGCTGGTCCCGATCCGAGACCGTCTTGGGCAGCACGTTCTGGGCTTCGGCAGTGTTCACTGCCTTCATATCTTCGTTCTCCAGCACAATGTGCTCCAGAAGCTGGTAGCCTTCAAAGCTCTTCAAGTCCGCCTCCAGAGGGATGTCCTCCTCCAGGTTCCGGTTCACTGCGAAGATGGTCACCTGATCCTTCTCGTCGTCCCACACTGCCACTGCCACCACATCGTCCACGTCGGTGAACTCCTTGGTGTCGTGACGGGAGGACCGCAGCACTGGATTCAAGGCGATGCCCCTGCCGTACTTGCTGGCATGGAGGTAGGGATAGAAAATGGTCTGCTTCCAGGCAGGGCCGTTCTCCTCGGTCATGATGGGAGCGATGACGTTCACCAGCTGAGCCAGGCACGCCATGCGCACCCGGTCGGAGTGCTTCAGCAGGGTGATCAGCAGCAGGCCCACCATCAGGGCATCCTCAAAGTCGTAGTGATCCTCCAGCAGGTGGGGCGCCACGCTCCAGGGACGGTTCTTCATGGTGTCGTCGTCCGCCTGGTTGGAATGGAACCACACATTCCACTCGTCAAAGCTGAGCATCATGTCCTTCTTGGAGCGCTTCTTTGCCTTGACAAAGTCACAGGTGGCGGTGATAGTGTGGATAAAGTGATCCATATCGTCGGCGGAGGCCAGATAGTTGTCCGTATCGTTCAGCCGGTTGCCGTAGTAACTGTGCAGAGAGATGTAATCCACATGGTCATAGGCCTCCTCCAGCACGGTGGCCTCCCACTGGGGATAGGTGGGCATGCCGGTATTGGAGCTGCCGCAGACCACCAGCTCCACGTCCGGGTCAATCTGCCGCATGGCCTTGGCGGTTTCATCCGCCAGGCGGCCATATTCCCGGGCGGTCTTGTGACCGGTCTGCCAGGGGCCGTCCATCTCGTTGCCCAGGCACCACACCTTGATATTGTAGGGATCCTTCACACCGTGAGAGATGCGCAGGTCACTGTACTTGGAACCGGAGGGATGATTGCAGTACTCCAGAAGGTTGCAGGCCGCGTCAATGCCCCGGGTGCCCAGGTTTACGGCCATCATCACCTCAGAGCCTGCCTTTTTCGCCCAGGAGGAGAACTCGTTGACGCCCACCAGGTTGGGTTCCGTGCTGCGCCAGGCCAGCTCCAGCCGGCGGGGACGCTCCGCCACCGGGCCCACACTGTCCTCCCAATAAAAATTCGACACGAAGTTGCCGCCGGGATAGCGGATGATGGGCACGCCGATCTCCCGCACCAGATCCAGGACGTCCTTGCGGAAACCCTCCTCGTCGGCAGAGGGGTGGCCTGGCTGGTAAATGCCGCCATAGACCGCACGGCCCAGATGTTCAATAAAAGAGCCATAGACCCGCTTGTCCACACGGCTGATCTGGAAATCCTTGTCCAGGGTGATGCGGGCGAATTTCTTTTCCATAGTGCTGTGTACCTTCCTTCCCAGGTAGAATTGTCCGTACAAGTGAACAGTCTTATCATAGGAGAAAACCGCCGGAATGTCAATGGATTTCCGGCGGGAATTTCCTTTTTTAGGGAGATTTCATAGACTCACCCGGTTTTGCTGTGCTACAATAAATCAGAACACGAGTCTCCGGTCAGATGAAGTCCGGTCCCATTTTTGAAAAAGGACGTCCTGGTTTTCCGGCGGCTCTTGGGCTATGATGCAACTTGATGACAACTGACAGCAAAGGAGTGTTTCAGATGGAATTCACAGAGCTTTACCGCGCCGCCTTGGAAGTGCTCAACCCCCGGCGGATCTCGCCGGACATCGAGGTTGGCGGTGTGGCCGCCGCTCTGGTCACAGACCGTGGAAACGTCTATCGGGGCGTGTGCATCGACACCGCCTGCAGCATGGGCTTCTGCGCGGAACATGCCGCCATCGCCGCCATGGTCACCGCCGGGGAGAGCCGGGTGGAGAAAATTGTGGCTGTAAATTGGGACAAAAAGATCCTACCCCCCTGCGGACGCTGCCGGGAATTTCTGATGCAGCTGGGAAATCCGGACACTCTTGTGCTGGTTGCGGAAAATACTGCCGTCAAGGTCCAGGATCTGCTGCCCTTCTACTGGCAAGGCGGAGAATCCTGACCCGGAACAAAAGGAGGAATTGTTTTGAAGCTGACTCATCTTCGCACCAATCACGTGGAGGAGCCCCTGGGGCTTTTCCTGAAGAAACCCGTCTTCTCCTGGGTGGCGGAGGACACCGGTGCCAAGCGCCAAGAGAGCGCCCGAATCCTGGTGACCGCCCAGGGGGAAACCGTCTATGACAGCGGCCGGAGGCAGGACATCTCCTCCCTGGGCTTTGAGGCCCCGGTGGAGTTGGCGCCCCGGACCCGCTATCACTGGCAGGTCACCGTGTGGGGGGACAACGGCGACTGGGCCACCGCCGCTTCCTGGTTTGAAACCGCCAAGCAGGGGGAGCCCTGGCAGGCCCAGTGGATCACCGGAGACTTCCCCGATCCGGAAACCCAGCCCCTGCTGGCCAAGACCTTCTCCCTCTCCCAGGAGGTGAAATCGGCCCGAGCCTATGTCTGCGGTGTGGGCATCTACGAGCTGGAGGTCAACGGCAAGAAGGCCGGGGACGAATACCTGCTGCCGGGCTACCACTGCTATGATTTCCATCTGGAGTACCAGACCTTCGACCTCACCGGACTGCTGCAAAAAGGGGAAAATACCGTGGGTCTGGCTCTGGGGCCCGGCTGGTACAAGGGGGATATCATCTTCGACCGGTACCACAATCTCTACGGCGACACCATGCAGGCCATCTGCGAGGTGCGGGTGACCCTGGCCGACGGCACGGAGCAGCTGATCCCCACGGATCTGACCTGGAAGAGTTACCCCTCCCCGGTCACCTTCAGCAACATCTACGACGGTGAGCACTATGACGCCCAGAAGGAGGTCCCCGGGTGGAGCGCTCCCGGCTGCGCCATCCCTGCCCAGGGGGTCAAAGCCGGCAGCGAGGACACCGCCAAGCTCATTGCCCGATTGGGGCCCAAGGTGATGAAAAAGGCCAGCTTCACCCCCACGGTACTCACCACCAAACGGGGGGAAACCGTGCTGGACTTTGGACAGAACATGACCGGCTGGGTGGAATTTGACGTGCACGAGCCCGCCGGGACCCAGGTGGTTCTCACCTATGGCGAGGTGCTCCAGGACGGCTGTTTCTACCGGGACAACCTGCGCTCTGCCAAGGCGGAGTACCGCTACCTCTCCAAGGGGGAACCGGCCCACGTCCGGCCCCACTTCACCTTCTACGGCTTCCGCTATGTGAAGGTGGAGGGGATCTCCCAAGTGCGGGCGGAGGATTTCACTGCTTGGCACATTCGCTCGGACATTGACCCCATCGGCTCCATTGAGACCGCGGACAGCCGGGTAAACCAGCTGTTCCACAACGCTATGTGGGGACAGTTCGACAACTTCCTGGATGTCCCCACCGACTGCCCTCAGCGGGACGAGCGTCTGGGCTGGACCGGCGATGCGGCCATCATTTCCGCCACCGCCTGCAAAAATCTGTACATGCCCGCCTTCTTCCACCACTTCATCCACAATGTGGGCGAGGAGGAACAGTACTACGGCGGCGCGGTGCCCTTCTTTGTCCCCGCGCCCAAAGCTCCCGATGAAAAGGACGCCTTCTGGCTCAGCGGGAACACCTCCGGTTGTGCCATCTGGAGCGATGTGGCCACCATGATGCCCTGGGCCGTCTACGAGAACTACGGCGACCTGACTCTGCTCCGGGAGGAATACCCGGTGATGAAGACCTGGGTGGAGCGCATCCGCAAGGACGACGAAGCCGACGGCAGCCGGGGCTTGTGGCTTCGGGGCCGGCAGCTGGGAGACTGGCTGGCACTGGACCGGGAGGACGGGGACACCCAGAACCCCTTCGGCGCCACCAACCTGCCCTACACCGCCTCGGCGTTCTACTACTATTCCACCAGCCTCACCGCCAAGGCTGCCAAAGCCCTGGGCTATTCGGAGGACCAGCAGGAGTATGAGGCCCTGTGCCGGAAGATCAAAGGCGCCATTCTGGAGGAGTACTTCCACGAGGACGGCACCTTCCGCATCCCCACCACCCAGACCGCCTGCGTGCTCAGTCTCTTCTTCGGCCTGTATCCCCAGGGGAAGGCGGATGTGGTGCTCTCCGCCCTGAAGGAGCGGATCCAGGCCAAGGGCGGACATCTGGACACGGGCTTCTGCGGCACTCCCTTCCTGTGCCGGGCACTCTCCGACCACGGCGCGGGAGATGTGGCCTACAGCCTGTTCCTCAACGATGACTACCCCAGCTGGCTCTACGAGGTGAACATGGGCGCCACCACCGTGTGGGAGCGCTGGAACTCCATCCTTCCCGACGGATCCATCAGCGGCACAGGGATGAACAGTCTGAACCACTACGCCTACGGCTCCATCGTGGACTGGATGTACCGCTGCCTCTGCGGCCTGAACCCTGTGGAGGAGGCCCCCGGTTACAAGAAGGCGCTGATCCGTCCCATGCCCGACCAGCGTCTGCCCTGGGCAAAGCTGAAGTTGGACACCGCCTCCGGCACCTACCGGGTGGAGTGGCGCTATGTGGAAGGAGCGCTTCACGGCAGCGTCACCGTGCCCTTTGACTGCCAGGCGACGCTGATCCTTCCGGACGGCACCCAGAGAGAACTGTCCGCCGGGACCTTTGTCTTCTAATAAGAAAGACCCCTATCATGCAGATCACCCCTGTTTCAAGGGAAACATCCGGGGGCCGGCAGAAGCCGGCCCCCTTTTTGGGCAAAAATGCCTTTCGACCTGCTTCGACAGAATGGGACAGCAAGAAATAGCAGAAAGATTATGGAAACCAATTTATGTTTATTGAACACTCAAAAAAAATCCAACGCCTCCCGAAGAAGCTGGAATTTTCCGTCTTTCTGCACAATGAGATTATGAAAACATTGTAAATAATCATACCTTGATTTGTAAGAAATTCGTAAAGAATTCCGCAGTTTCTTTGTAAGGTATTGCTCTTAGACTCTGTATCGTGAATCGGACGGATCATCGCCGTCTGAATGCGGAAAGGTAACCAACTGGTCACCGCCGCAAATCTCATTTTTAAAAGGGGAAACTCATCATGAAAAAAATTCTTGTTGCTATGATGGCTCTGGCTATGGTTGCCAGCCTGGCCGCCTGCTCCGGCAGCAACAACAGCTCCACCAGCTCCACCACGGATACCTCCACCACCAGCACTTCTTCCACCGTTGTGGAAGAGTCCAGCGCTGCTGCTACCGAGGATTCCAGTGCTGCTGAGGATTCCAGCGCTGCTGCTACCGAAGATTCCAGCGTTGCCTCCGAGACCGAGACTTCTTCCGTCGCTGAGTAAGCAACTACCGGAACATAAAAAAAGAGGGCTGGCATTGCCAGTCCTCTTTTTTTTCATGCCGGAATCACTTTTTCCGGACAAAGGCTTTCTTGGGCATCTTGCAGACCGGGCAGGTCCAATCCGCAGGCAGCTCCTCAAACCCGAAGTTGGGATCGTTGTACACATAGCCGCACACCGAGCAGATGAAACTCTCCCCGCTGGATTTGTCAAAGGTGCGGGCAGGGGGCAGGTAAGTTGGGGAATGTTTGGGGGACGCGCCGCCCAAGTTCTCCACGTAGTACTGGTAAGTCATGGGAGTGCCCACAGCCTCGTCGCTGCCGGCGATGATCTCAGCCACAAAGACCACCTGGCCCTTGGTCTCCATCTTATCCTTCACCCGGCAGAGGAACCAGCAGCAGGTGTTCTCCTTGATAACCGGCACACCTTCCACCAGCACCTTGTGGCGCACATTCTCCAATTTGTCCGCGTCCTTGCCGGAAATAAATCCCAGCGCGCCAATCACCGTGGCAGGGGTGTGCTGGCTGAGCACGGAGATGGAGAAGATCCCCTCCTGCTCCACACAGCGGCAGCTGTAATTTTCCTTGCTCATGGCCACCGCCACCAAAGCCGCCTGGGAGGGCGTCGCCTTGGAGATCTGCATCACCGTGTTGACAATGCAGGCATTGGGCCGCTTGCCGTCTTTAACGCCAATGGCGTACATTCCATATGAGAGATTCTTCAAAACCTGGGGTTTCATAGCTGGATGCCTCCTTCATCTGTGTTGTGTCCCTGTTCCATCATACAGGACATCACTTCCCGTTATGCTTGATCTTGTCCCAATACGCCCGAAATCCCTGCTCGGTCTTGCTCTCCCCGTACTGAAAGTACCGGGTACCCAGCAAATTGTCCGGCAGGTACTGCTGGGGCAGCCAGTGATGAGGGGCATCATGGGGGTACTGGTAAAACTGGCCTTTGCGCTCCACTTCGGCGGAGTCATAGTGCTTGTTCTGCAGATTTCGCGGGATAGGCCCCGCTTTCCCCGCTCGGATATCTCCGATGGCCCGGTCCAGAGCGGTGTACGCCGCGTTGGACTTGGGGGCCAAACTCACCAGCACCGCCGCGTCCGCCAAGGGAATCCGGGCCTCGGGCATGCCCACCATCAGGGCGGAATCCACTGCCGCTTTGACAATGGGGATGATCTGGGGCCAAGCCAGGCCCACATCCTCACAGGCGCAGACCAGCAGACGCCTGCACACCGCAGGCAGGTCCCCAGCCTCCAGCAACCGGCCCAGGTAGTGGACCGTGGCGTCCGGATCCGAACCTCGCATGGACTTTTGAAAGGCCGACATCAGGTCGTAGTGTTCGTCGCCGTTCTTATCGTAGCGCATGACGCTCTTCTGGGTCAGCTCCCGGGCAGCGTCCAGGGTCACCTCAATGTGGGGGCCGCCTGTGTCGCAGGCCAAGGTGGAGAGCTCCACAGCATTCATGGCCTTGCGCACATCCCCGCCGCAGTGACCGGCAATGTAGGCGCTCACGCCTTCCTCCGGCAGGATGGGCCTGCCGTCCTCCTGGGCCAGGACCCCAAAGGCTCGGTCCACCGCCTTTTCAATGTCCTCCTTGCCCACGGGTTTGAACTCAAACACCGTGGAGCGGCTCAGGATGGCGTTATATACATAGAAGTAGGGGTTCTCCGTGGTGGAGGCAATCAGGGTGATGGAGCCGTTCTCAATGAACTCCAGCAGAGTCTGCTGCTGCTTCTTGTTGAAGTACTGGATCTCGTCCAAGTACAGCAGCACCCCATGGATCCCCTCCAGGGTGTTGGTGCTGGCCACGGCCTCTTTGATGTCCGCAGTGGAGGCGGTGGTACCGTTGAGCTTCACCAGGTGGCGCTTGGTGTTCCTTGCAATGATGGAAGCCACCGTGGTTTTCCCCACGCCGGAAGGCCCATAGAACACCATATTTGGCACTTCTCCAGACTCGATGATCTTCCGCAGGACCCGGCCCGGACCCAACAGCTGCTGCTGTCCCACCACATCCTCCAACGTGGCGGGCCGCACCCGGTCCGCCAATGGCGCTGCCATAAAGCTCCCCCCTTCCCAATGGTTCTGGTTGGTATGGCTTATTCTAGCATTTTTACAGAGAAAGTGCAACTTCTTTTTGCGAACATAATTTCGATGTTTCAATTTGAAAACAAAAAAACAGCAAAGGGGCTGCCGCAAAATGCGGCAGCCCCTTTTTAGTCAAATCATCCTGTTGGGAGCAGAGATAAAACGCTCCGCTTCCCTCACTGATAGAGGGGATACTTCTGGCAGATGGCGTCCACCCGTGCGCGGATGGCGTCGATCTTCTCCTCAAAGCCGTCCTCCATGCACATGGCGATGCAGGCGGCCACCTCGTCCATATCCGCTTCCTTCAGGCCGCGAGTGGTGACCGCGGGGGTGCCCAGACGCACACCACTGGTGGTGAAGGGGCTGCGCTTCTCTCCGGGGACCGTGTTCTTGTTGGCGGTGATGTACACGTCGTCCAAGCGGTGCTCCAGCTCCTTGCCGGTGAGCTCGCTGTCCGTCAAATCGATGAGCATCAGGTGGTTGTCAGTACCGCCGGAGACCAGCTTCACACCCCGGCTCAGCAAGCCCTGGGCCAGAGCCTGGGCATTGTTGACCACCTGCTTGCCGTACTCCTGGAAGGCGGGCTGGAGAGCCTCACCCAGGCAGACCGCCTTGGCGGCGATGATGTGCATCAGCGGGCCGCCCTGAGTTCCGGGGAAGATCGCCTTGTCGATGGCCTTGGCGTACTGCTCCCGGCAGAGGATCATGCCGCCCCGGGGACCCCGAAGGGTCTTGTGGGTGGTGGTGGTCACCACGTCAGCGTAGGGAACCG
Source organism: Acutalibacter sp. (assembly GCA_050946975.1). GTDB lineage: Bacteria > Bacillota > Clostridia > Oscillospirales > Acutalibacteraceae > Acutalibacter. The sequence continues at coordinate 8,837 of JBMNVU010000026.1, read as the reverse complement.
GATTCTGATGGACCCCTGCCGCCACCAGACCGGCAATGTGGGCCATATCCACCATCAGGTAGGCACCGCAGGCATCAGCGATCTCCCGGAATTTGGCAAAGTCGATGGCCCGGGGATAAGCGCTGGCACCGGCCACGATCAGCTTGGGCTTCACTTCCTGAGCCTGCGCCATCAGCTTCTCGTAGTCAATACGTCCGGTTTCGGCATCCACGCCGTAGGGCACAAAGTTGTACAGCGCGCCGGACATATTCACCGGAGAGCCGTGGGTCAGGTGGCCGCCCTCCGCCAGGTTCATACCCAGCACGGTGTCACCGGGCTGCAGCAGGGCAAAATACACCGCCAGATTCGCCTGAGCGCCGGAGTGGGGCTGGACATTGGCGTGTTCCGCCCCAAAGAGCTTGCAGGCCCGCTGCCGGGCGATGTCCTCCACAATATCCACGCACTGGCAGCCTCCATAGTACCGCTTGCCGGGATAGCCCTCGGCATACTTGTTGGTCAGCACAGAGCCCATTGCCGCCATGACCGCAGGGGAAACAATATTTTCCGATGCGATCAGCTCCAGATTCCGGCGCTGGCGGGCCAGCTCCTTCTCCATGGCCTGGCCCACTTCCGGGTCGGATTCCGCCACAAAACCAATGGTGTCCATCAGATCATTAAACATGCGGTTCTACTTCCTTTCCACTCTCAGATTCCGCCCAAGGCGTTTTTTCTATTATACCGGAAAATCCCCCTCTCCGCAACGTCCCCAGGCGAAAAGCTTGCGGTTCGGGAGAAAACCATGTAAAATAAGCAAAAGACCTGTTGGAAGGAGCGCTTCCCATGACGAAAAAAGAATTGGCCCGTCTGGCGGTGGACGCCTTGAAGGCCGAATATCCCGACGCCATCTGTTCCCTGGAATACCAGGATCCGCTGCAGCTGCTCATTGCCACCCGGCTGTCCGCCCAGTGCACCGACGCTCGGGTAAACCTGGTCACCCCAGGGCTGTTTGCCCGCTTCCCCACCCTGGAGGACTTCTGCCAGGGGACGGAGGAGGAGATCGGAGAGCTGATCCGCTCCTGCGGCTTTTACAACACCAAGAGCAAGGACATTCTGGGCATGTGCCGGATGATCCGGGATCAGTTCGGCGGCAAGGTGCCGGACACCATTGAGGATCTGACAAAGCTGCCCGGCGTCGGCCGCAAAACCGCCAACCTGATTCTGGGAGATATCTACCACAAGCCCGCAGTGGTCACGGACACCCACTGCATCCGAATCACCGGGCGGCTGGGGCTGACCAAGAACACCGCCCCGGAAAAGGTGGAACAAGATCTGCGGGAGGTGCTGCCTCCGGAGGAGTCCAACGACTTCTGCCACCGGCTGGTGCTTCACGGCCGGGCGGTGTGCACTGCCCGGAAAGCTGAGTGCGAAAAGTGCTGCATGGCCGCCTTCTGCAAAAAAGCGGGCGTGGGTCCCAACGGGGAAAAGCTTTCCAAAAAGTCCGGAGCCAGTGGGACCAAAAAGCCCGGCGCCAAAAAAGCCCCGGCAAAATGAGGGGACCCTCCCCTTGACTTAAACCCGGGTTTACGGTTTATACTGAGTATTCGAGGACGGAAATCCATCGGAAATTACACAAAACATAAAGGAGCATGCCTCATGGAAAAATCCAAAGTCTATTTCACCAACCTTCGCACCACTTTTGACTGCAACCTGCTGCAAAAGCTTCGCAAGCTGCTCCTGGCGGCCGGGATGCAGAACATCGACTTCAAGAACAAGTACGCCGCCATCAAGATGCACTTCGGCGAGCCCGGAAACCTGGCTTTCCTGCGGCCCAACTACGCCAAGGTGGTGGCTGATCTGGTCAAAGAGCTGGGTGGCAAGCCCTTCCTCACCGACTGCAACACCCTCTATGTGGGCGGCCGCAAAAACGCCCTGGACCACCTGGAGTCCGCTCAGATCAACGGCTTCTCCCCCATGTCCACCGGCTGCCAGATTCTCATTGGTGACGGCCTGAAGGGCACGGATGAGACTTTGGTGCCCATCGACGGGGACTACGTAAAAGAGGCCAAGATCGGCACTGCCATTATGGACGCCGACGTGTTCATCAGCCTGACCCACTTCAAGGGCCATGAGGCCACCGGCTTCGGCGGCTGCCTGAAGAATATCGGCATGGGTTGCGGCTCCCGGGCCGGCAAGATGGAGATGCACAGCTCCGGCAAGCCCCATGTGGAGCAGGATGTGTGCGTCGGCTGCGGCTCCTGCCAGAAGGACTGCGCTCACAGCGCCATCACCATCACCAACCGGAAGGCTTCCATTGACCACTCCAAGTGCGTGGGCTGCGGACGCTGCATCGGCCGCTGTCCCGTGGACGCTGTCCAGGCTGCCAGCGACGAGGCCAACGACATCCTCAACTGCAAGATCGCCGAGTACACCTGGGCCGTGGTCAAGGACAAGCCCTGCTTCCACATCAGCCTGGTCATCGACGTCTCCCCCTACTGTGACTGCCACAGTGAGAACGACCTGCCCATCGTCCCCGACGTGGGCATGTTTGCCTCCTTTGACCCCATTGCTCTGGATCAGGCCTGCGCGGATGCGGTAAACGCCCAGCCCAGCGTGCCCGGTTCCATCCTGGACGAGCGGGATCAGTGCCACCACGACCACTTCACCGACACTCACCCGGACACCAACTGGGTCAGCTGCCTGGATCACGGCGTCAAGCTGGGCCTGGGCACTCGGGAGTATGAGCTGGTCACCGTTAAGTAAAATTTTCCCTTTGGATCTTTCTTGAGCAACAAAAAGGAGCTGCTGCAGTGCGCAACAGCTCCTTTTTTCATTTCATCTTGTCCGGTCTGCGCACCCCATGGCAGAACCCCACGGTAGCCTTTCCAGTGCAGCCCTGGGCTAGCCCTCCAAAGTCATCGCCGGTTCCACGTTCACCGCTCCGACTTGCCCTTGCCCAAAGCCTGACGGGCCAGGGTATCCGCCAGATCATTCCACTGGTTGGAGGAGTGGCCTTTTACCTTCACAAAGGTCAACCGCAGGCTCTTTTGGGCCTGGCGGCAGAAAGACGCATACGCTTGGGTTCCCGGCTTATTGGCCTTCCACAGGCCCATAGCCCACTTGCCAACACCTTCGTAGTCGTGGTGGATCTCCAGCGCCGGGATGCCCTGCTCCAGACAATAGCGGATGACCGTTTCCGCGCCCATAATCTCCCCAGCCACGTTGTGCATCTGGGCCAGGTCCGGGTCCCGGTACTTCTCCGAAAAGTGCAGCTCTTCCCCCTGCCAAAACAGCACGGCCCCACTGCCAAACTCCTGGGTCTCCTGGGCAAAGCTGCCGTCCACATAGGCCACGGCCACCCCCTCCCGCTGGGGATCCGCCGGGGTGTCCTCCTCGGCGGAGGAGGTCCCCGCCAAGCGCAGGAATTCCTCCGCCTGCTCCCGGCTGGGGAAGCCCTTATAGATCACGCTCTTCACCCCGTGGACCTGAGCTTTGCACAGATCCCAGCTGTCATAGATGCCGTCGCCGTCCCGGCCGTTTTTCACGGCGTAATACTTTTTTGCCATGGTCCGCTCCTTCATTGAGTTTCTCTTTCTCTGACAAGTTCTATCACTTTCCTCCACTCCATCAGAGTGGCATCTTCATTGATTTTTATTGGATTTGATCCATCAAGCGTTATTACTTTACACCGGAGAGAATTTATCCATGCCTGATGGCTCTGTCGTGTGGCGCCGCCCGCGCCCTGGTCATAGCCTGCCACATCCTGCAAAAAGCGGCGGTGGTCCTCCTCCATATCCCCGCCGGGCAGCACCCGGGAGCCAAACTGTTCCAGCTCCCGCTGGTGGACACGCTCCACCCGCAGGGAAGCGGGGGCATCCAGGTACACCGCCAGGCGGAAGAAGGGGTCAAAATGCTGGTGAAAGGAATCCATGGAACCCGCCATGACAAACCGGCCCGCTTGGAACACCGCCTCCCTCAGGCGGGAGATCTTCTCCTCCCTGGAATACATGGTGGAAAAGGGTTTTGGCGTGTCCTTTCGCCAGATATAGTCGTCGATATCCAAGAACGCAACGCCCAGCTCCTGGGCGACGCGCCTGCCCAAGGTTGTCTTGCCCGCCCCGGACGGTCCAAAAATGAGGATCCCCTCCGGCATAGCTCAGCTCTCAAACAGCGGAGTGGACAAGTACCGATCCCCCGTGTCGGGCAGCAGCACGGCTATGGTCTTTCCGGCGTTCTCCGTCTGGGCCGCCACCTGGCAGGCAGCCCACAGGGCCGCGCCAGAGGAGATTCCCACCAAAATGCCCTCCTTCCGGGCAAACTCCCGGGCAGCCTGGTAGGCGCTCTCCTCCTGGCAGGCCAGGACCCGATTGTACAGGGTAGTGTCCAAAATCGCCGGGACAAACCCGGCTCCCATGCCCTGAAGCCCGTGAGGTCCCGCTTTTCCCTCAGTCAACACCGGAGACCCTGCAGGCTCCACGCCCACAATCTCAATGGAGGGATTTTTCTCCCGCAGGAACCGCCCCGTGCCAGTGAGGGTGCCTCCAGTGCCGATCCCCGCCACAAAGATATCCACCTTTCCGCCGGACTGCTCCCACAGCTCGGGACCAGTGGTCTCATAGTGCGCCTGGGGGTTCTGAGGATTCTCAAACTGGCCGGGAATCATGCTGCCGGGGATGGACGCCGCCAGCTCCTGGGCCTTCTCAATGGCGCCGGTCATGCCCTTTGCCCCGGGAGTCAGCACGATCTGGGCGCCATAGGCTTTCAGCAGGTCCCGACGCTCCTGGCTCATGGTGTCGGGCATGGTGAGAATCACCTGGTAGCCCAGCGCCCCGCCAATGGCCGCCAGGCCGATACCCGTGTTTCCTGAGGTGGGCTCGATGATGGTGGCCCCGGGAGCCAGCCTTCCAGAGCGCTCCGCCTCCCGCAGCATCCACAGTGCCACTCGATCCTTCACACTGCCTGCGGGGTTCAAATACTCCAGCTTGCACAGCAGGCGGCAGCCCAATCCCCGGGCCTGAGAAAACCGTCCGGCTTCCAGCAAAGGGGTGTTCCCCACCAGGTCTCGAATGTCCTTGGCAATTGTTTCCATAACGTTCCCTCCCATGTCGTTTTGATAACACTATAAAAGGCCGAAGCCCAGCCTGTCAAGGGAAAAGTTCCATTGTCTCCCACACCGGGCAAAAACCCTGTGAAACCGCGATATTTTCATTGCCAAGATAGGCCTTTTCGGCTATAATGATATGGTATGCTACCACCGTATGACTAAAGGAGCTTTTGCTATGAAACATAAATCCAAACGCCCCCTCTGGATCGCCCTCACTTGTGTGCTGGTTTTGGCCGCGGCAGCTGCCTGTCTGTGGTTTTTCTGGCTACGGGATTTGTGGGGCACCGCCGGCGCCTCCCCGGTCTACGTGGAGAGCGTGTCACAGATCGCCGGGCTGAACACCGGCACCACACCTCGATTCTCCGGTGTGGTGGAACCCCAGGAAACCTTTGAGATCAAAAAGGACGAGAGCAAAACCGTGGCGGAGATTTATGTGGCAGAAGGCGACCAGGTCACCGCGGGCACAGCGTTGTTCCGCTATGACACCCAGGAGATGCAGATGAACCTGGAACAGGCCAAGCTGGATCTGGAGGGGATCTCCAACCGGATCACCACCCTGGAAAACCAGAAGAAGGACCTGGTGGAGGAGAAGAAAAACGCCAGCAAAGACGAGCAGTACTCCTACACCGTGCAGATCCAGTCGGTGGAGCTGCAGATCAAAACCGAGGAGTACAACGCTGACGTGAAACAGCAGGAGATCAACAAGCTGGAGGAATCCATCCAAAACGCCGAGGTCTACAGCGAGGTGGAAGGCGTGGTCAAGGAGGTCAACGAGACCCCTCAGACCGACGCCAGCGGCCAGCAGCGGCCCTTTATCTCCATTCTCTCCTCCGGGGAGTTCCGAATCAAGGGCACGGTGTCCGAGCTGAACGTGGGATCTCTGTACCAGGGACAGGCAGTGACGGTTCACTCCCGGGTGGACGACACCCAGGTATGGAGCGGCATCATCGATACCATCGAGGCGGAACCCACGGACAACAACAGCAACAACATGTATTACGGAGGCATGTCCTCCGGCACTCAGAGCTCCAAGTACAATTTCTACGTGACCCTTTCCAGCCGGGATGGGCTGATTCTGGGCCAGCACGTGTACGTCCAGCCGGACCTGGGCATGACCATGCCCGAGGGGATTTGGCTTCCCGCCTTCTACATTGCCCACGATGACACCGGCAGTTATGTCTGGGCTCAGAGCGAGAAGAACACCCTGGAAAAGCGGGCGGTCATTCTGGGGGATTACGATTCCGACAATGACCGCTACCAGATTCAAAGCGGCATAACCGAAGACGACTTCATCGCCTATCCCGAGGAAGACCTGCAGGAGGGTGCTCCCACCACCCAGGACATCACCCAGGTGCCTGTGGAAGATCCCGACTCCAATGGAGATGCCTCTGTGGATGGAGGGATGACGGAAGGCGGCACTATGGATGACGGCATCATGGACGGCGGGTATGTGGACGACGGCATGGTGGTGGATCCCGGCGTGGCAGAGCCCTACGCGGAGGACGGCACTGTGGACGATGGCATGGATTCCCAGACCGACACTGAGGATGGGGAAGGAACCGCTGGTCTGGAGAGTTCCCCCATGGAGGGCTTAGCGCGATGATGCTGGAGCTGAAGAACATCTACAAGACCTACAATCAGGGCAAGCTGGATGTGCCGGTGCTCAAGGACATCTCCCTCACCGTGGACGAGGGAGAATATGTGGCCATTATGGGCCCCTCCGGGTCCGGTAAAACCACCCTGATGAATATCATAGGCTGCCTGGACAGCCCCTCCTCTGGGGAGTACTTCCTGGAGGGAAAGGACATTGCCCAGAGCAGCGATTCCAAACTCTCGGACGTGCGGCTGCACAGCATCGGCTTTGTGTTCCAGAGTTTTTACCTGCTGTCCCGGCAGTCCGCTTTGGACAATGTGGCACTGCCCCTGCTCTACGCCGGGGTCCGGCGCAAAGAGCGCCAGGAGATCGCCCGCAAAGCTCTGGAGCGGGTGGGACTGGGAGATCGGGTGAACTTCAAACCCACTCAGCTCTCCGGCGGCCAGTGTCAGCGAGTGGCCATCGCTCGTGCCATTGTGAACAACCCCAAGGTGCTCCTGGCGGATGAGCCCACCGGCGCCTTGGATACCAAATCCGGTGAGCAAATCATGGAGATCTTCAAAAAGCTCAACGAAGAAGGGGTGACCATCGTGATGATCACCCACGAGCCGGAGATTGCCGCTCACGCCCAGCGCACGCTGCACATCCGAGACGGCCGTCTGTTGGAGTCCCAGGTCACACCGAACACTCAGGAGCCCACCCTCCCCGCCGACGTGATTCCTCCGGAGGACTTCCACATTGGAGGCAAGAGCGGCACCAAGCAGGATTCTCCCGCCGCTCCCCAGCCTGAGGGAGCTCCCGGCCAGGCTGCCGTGCCCCCCAAGGAGGCCCATAAGTCCGCAGAGCCTCCCCAGGTCCTCCCTACCAAAGAGGCGCCCAAACCTGTGGAACCTCCCAAGGTCGAGACCGTCAAGGTGGACACTGCCCGGGCGGCATCCAAGGGCCCACGTCATGCAGCCGGCCCCAACGCCCCGGCCTACCAGCCCAAAACCGCCAAACGAAACGACGCTTCCGGACCTCGTCACGGAGCGTGGGCTGCCCCTGCTGCGGCACCGGCACCGTCCATGGCTCAGGCTTCTCCGCCCGCTCCCCTGGATAAGACGGCTGGAACCGTCCTGTTTGAGGAGGTCAACGCCCTGTTGGAGGCATCCTCTCGGAAGGCTTCCGGTGCCCCTGCTGCTCAGCCTATAAAGGCCGAAGCGCAGGCCACTCAGGTTCAGCAGGCTCAGCAGGCCATCCAGGCCGAGGCTCGGACCACACAGGCCCAGCGGGCCTGGCAGACCGCCCAGGCCGAGGCGCAGGCCTCTCAGGTTCAGCAGGCTCAGCAGGCCATCCAGCTCGAGGCACAGACCTCGCAGGCCCAGCGGGCCCGGCAGACCGCCCAGGCCGAGGTGCGAACCACACCTCAGCGGACCCGCCAGACTGCCAAGGGCGAACCTCGACACGCGCAAGCCCAGCGGCCGCAGCGGGCGATGAAACCTGGCGGCTTTGGGTCGCCCATTCCCACGGACCTGGGCGCGTTTTTCCCACGGCCCAGCCGGGAACGGGGCGGTAAGGAAAAGCCTTTGATCCCCCGCACCGAGTATTGAGCCGCGGCCAAAGTTTGGGAAAGGAACTTAACCATTCATGAGCATGAACAAGAAAGCCAAGAAAAACCTGATCATCGCCAGCGTCACCATGGTACTGGTGGCGGGCTTTGCCCTGGGGCTTTGGTTTTTTGTGCAATACCAGTCCGACCGGAAAACGGTGGAAGTGCTTTCTGTAAGCAACCCCAGCGTATCCACCACCTACTGGGGGGATCAGACCTACACCTCCGGTACAGCCGCCAGTGATTCCACCCAGGAGATCTACCCCTCTGACAAGCAGACCGTATCCGAGATCTATGTGACGGAAGGCCAGCAGGTCAGTGTGGGGGATCCTCTGATCCAGTATGACAAGACGCTGCTGGAGCTGGATGTGGAGTCCAAGGACATCGCCGTAAAGCAGGCGGAGATCGAGCTGGACAACGCGGAGGATCAGCTGAAAAAGCTTCAGGCTACCAAGCCCTCCTCCACGCCCAAGCCCACTGCCACTCCGGCGCCCACCAAACGGCCCTCCACCACACCCACGCCTGCCCCCCCCCCCACTCCCCCGCGGACCCCCACCCCGGCCCCCACCGCCCGC
>JBMNVU010000025.1:0-28706 GCA_050946975.1 Acutalibacter sp. | reverse complement strand
TTTTCATATTCAAATCCCGTCGGATGCTGTTTTGCCAACTTCTTTGCTCTGTAAAGAAACGCGAAAAGTATTGCGCCCGTTTGACCGCCGAAAAGCAAAAAACAGGGGCTGGTGCAGTCTGATCGACTGTTCCAACCCCTGTTTCAGCGGTATTTTCCTATATTGAGGGCTATTTTGCCCCTAAATGCATGAAAAAACCTCTCTTGTCTTGGTAGACAAAAGAGGTTTCTTTCGTGGCGCGCCAGGAGGGACTCGAACCCCCGACCTTTTGGTTCGTAGCCAAACACTCTATCCAGCTGAGCTACTGGCGCATGAGCTGTTCTCTAACAGCCCTATAATTATAGTCCCGAATATTTGAAATGTCAAGCCTTTTTTGTGGTTTTTTCAAATTTTGTCACGGAGAAGCCGAAGGGCGCCAGCACATTGACGCTGCCCAGGGGCTCGCCCAGGAGAAGCTCGCCGCCTTCCATATCCAAAGCCGCCTTCAGCACGCTCTGGGGACGGCTGCTTCGGTTGATCACAACCGTCAGGCTCCGGCGGCTGTCTTCCGTGAACACAAACCGCTCGTAGGCCAGCAGGTTGCCGTCGGCGTACAGGGTTCGGTAGGCGCCGTGGCCCAGAATGTCCTTCTCCTGGGCGCGCAGCATCCCCAGTCCCTTGTACCAGGTCAGCAGTCCCTGATCCTCCCGGCCCCAAGGGTAGCACGCCCGGTTGAAGGGATCCCGGTAGCCCTCCATGCCGATCTCGTCCCCGTAGTACAGGCAGGGCACCCCGGGAAGGGTGTACTGGATCAGAGAGGCCAGCCGCAGCCGCTTCAGGCCCGTCTCCCGCTGCTCCGGGGTCAGGCGCTGGGCAGCCTGCCACTCCCGTCCCCGATTCCCCGCTGCTTCGCCTCCCAGCACTGTCAGGGCTCGCTCGGTGTCGTGGGTGCCGATGTGGTTCATTAGCAGCCGCAGACACTGGGGAGGATAGTTTTCGCAGATGTTTTCCACGGTCTCCACGCAGCTGCGGGGATCCCCGCCCAGCAGGAACCCCAGGATGGCGTCCCGGAAGGGATAGTTCATCACCGTGTCCAGCTGGCCGCCCAGCAGGTACCGCCGGCGGATGCCATAGGCCGTCTTGTTGGAGGCGTCTTCCCACACCTCCCCCAGCACCACAGCGTCCGGGTTTTCCGCCTTCACTGCGGCGGTCAGGTTGTCCAGGAACTGGTCCGGCAGCTCGTCGGCCACGTCCAGCCGCCAGCCGGAGGTCCCCGCCTTCAGCCACTTCCGGACAATGCCGTCCTCCCCGTTGATATAGGCGTTGTAGCTCTCGTTGGTCTCGTTGACATTGGGCAGGGTGTCGAAATTCCACCAGCAATCGTAGCTGCCCGGCCAGGGATGGAAATTGTACCAGCTGTAATAGGGGGAGTCCTGGGTGTTGTACGCCCCGTTGGGCGGGTACCGCCCCTCCCGGTTGAAGTACACGCTGTCGCTGCCGGTGTGGCTGAACACCCCGTCCAGCATCACCCGGATCCCCTGCTCCTTGGCAGCCTGGCACAGGGAACGCAGGTCCTCCTCGGTGCCCAGCAGGGGGTCGATCTTGGAGTAATCCGCCGTGTCGTACCGGTGGTTGGAGTGGGACTCGAAGATGGGATTTAAATACACACAGGTGACTCCCAGACTTTTGAGATAGGGCAGCTTCTCTTCAATGCCCTTCAGGTCCCCGCCGAAAAAGTCTGTATTGGTGATCTTTCCCTGGGAATTTGGGGCCCAGTCCGGCTGGTCCTCCCAGTTTTCGTGGAAGGTCCGGCCGGTGGGGATGTCCCCTTTTTCTTTGCCGGATTTGTGGAACCTGTCCGGGAAGATCTGGTACATGACCCCGCCCTCCAGCCAGTCCGGCGTCTGGAAGCGGTGGTCGTAGACCGTGAGCTGCCACTGGTTGTTGCCGCCGAAGATCCCATCCCCGGCAAACCCTCGGGAAAGCCTCTGGCTGCCCCGCTGGGTTCTGGTCTCAAAGTGATAGAAGTACAGCCCGGGAGCCTTTGGAGTGAAATCACACTCCCACCACTCCTGGGTATTGCCGTTCATGCCGCACCAGAACATGTCCAGCACTTGGGTTTGGCTGCCCTCCCGCTGGATGATGAGACTGGCCGCGGAACAGGACAGCTCCCGGGGCAGGGTGATGCGAAAGTGGATGGACGTGCCGTCCGCCACGGCCCCCAGAGGGTCGCGGTACTTGCGGCTGCGGGAGTTAAACATAAGGAGCCTTCTTTCTTCAAAAAATAGCCTCCGCGGGGGAGCAGAAAAAAGCGCCGCGCTGGGGATTCCCCACTTACGCCGCGCTTTTCGTCATGTTACAACAGAGGGTTGGAAGGGCCGGATCACTTCTTCTCCGGCTTCTTGGCGTCCAGGTTCTTGGCCGGGGGCACCGGGGATGCGTGCCAGATGTTTCCGGCGTAGTCCCGGATGGACCGGTCCGCGGCAAAGCGCCCTGCTCCGGCGATGTTCACCAGGGACATCTTGTTCCAGACGGTCTGGTCGCCGTAGAGGGTCATGGCCCGCTGCTGAGCCTCGTGGTAGGAGCGCAGGTCGGCCAGAGCCATGTAGCGGTCCTCCCGCAGCAGGGAGTTGAAGATGTCCTTGAACTGCCCGCCGCACATGCTGCCCAGTTCATCCATGGCCCGGTGGATCAGGCTGTCGTTCTGGTACTGGTTCTGGGGATGATAGCCGGTGCGCTTGAGCTCCTCCACCTGGGAGGCGGTCATGCCGAACAGGAAGATGTTCTCGTCGCCCACAGCCTCGTGGATCTCCACATTGGCGCCGTCCAGAGTGCCCAGGGTGATGGCGCCGTTGATCATGAACTTCATGTTGCTGGTGCCGGAAGCCTCAGTGCCGGCCAGGGAGATCTGCTCGCTGATCTCCGCGGCGGGGGTGAGCAGCTCCGCCCAGGTCACGCAGTAGTTCTCCACAAAGACTACTTTCAGCTTCTTGTTTACCCGCTCGTCGGCGTTGATGACCTTGGCCAGAGCGGCAATGAACTGGATGATCTCCTTGGCGAAGTAGTAGCCCGGCGCTGCCTTGGCCCCGAAGAAGTAGGTGTGGGGGGTGAAGTCGGCGTTGGGATTCTCCCGCAGCCACTGGTAAGTGGCCAGGATGTTCAGGGCGTTCATGTGCTGGCGCTTGTACTCGTGGAGGCGCTTCACCTGCACGTCAAAGATGGTGGAGGGATCCACCACGTCGCCCTGGGTCTTCTTCAGGTAGGCGGCCAGACGCTCCTTGTTGTCCTGCTTGATCTTCTGCAGCTTCTGCAGCACAGTGGCGTCATCCTTATACTTCAGCAGGCCCTGGAGCTTGTCGGCGTCGTAAATATAGTCGTTTCCGATGAGCTGGGTGATCAGGGCCGCCAGCTCCGGGTTGGACTGGTTCAGCCAGCGGCGATGGGCAATGCCGTTGGTCACGTTGGTGAACTTCTGGGGCTCCTGGACATAGAAGTCGTGGAACACGTCGTCCTTGAGGATCTCGCTGTGCAGGGCGGACACGCCGTTGACACAGTGAGAGCCGATCACCGCCAGGTTGGCCATCTTCACATAGCCGTCGTTCAAGGGAGCCATGCGGTAAATGGTGGCCTCGTCCACGCCCTTAGCCCGCATCTCTTCCCAGAAGCGCCGGTCGATCTCCTCCACAATCTGGTAGATCCGGGGCAGACGCATCTTGAACAGATCCCGGTTCCAGGTCTCCAGAGCCTCGCTCATGACGGTGTGGTTGGTGTAGGCCACGGTGCGCTTGACAATGTCCCAAGCGGCATCCCAGCCGTAACCGCACTCGTCCAGCATCACCCGCATCATCTCGGGGATGGCCAGCACCGGGTGGGTGTCGTTCAAGTGGATGGCCGCCAGCTCCGGCAGCTGATCCAGGTTGCCGTGGGCGTACAGGTGCCGCCGGATAATGTCCTGAATGGAGGCGCTCACCAGGAAGTACTGCTGGGACAGCCGCAGCAGCTTGCCGTCAGTGTGGTTGTCCTCGGGATAGAGCACCTTGGTGATGACCTCGCTCATGGCCTGCTGCTCCATGGCGCGCATGTAGTTGCCGCCGTTGAAGAGCTTCATGTCAAACTTGTCGTTTTCCGCCTTCCAGACCCGCAGCAGGCTGATGCCCTTGCCGTCCATGCCGGCGATATACATGTCATAGGGAATGGCGGTGATGGAGGTGTAATCCTTGTGCCGCACAGAGTGGTACTGGTCGTGCCACTGCTCCTCAATGTGCCCGCCGAAGTGCACTTCCACGGAGCTCTCGGGGACCTTCTGCAGCCACACGCCGCCGCCGGGCAGCCAGGTGTCAGGCAGCTCGGTCTGCCAGCCTTCCACCAGCTTCTGGCGGAACAGTCCGTACTCATACCGCAGGGAGTAGCCCATGGCCGGGAAGCCCTGAGTGGCCAGGCCGTCCATGAAGCAGGCTGCCAGACGGCCCAGGCCGCCGTTGCCCAGACCGGCGTCGGGCTCCTGCTCGTAAAGATTGTCCAGCTTGACATCGTATTCGGCCAGAGCCTTGCGGAAGTTTTCCTCCAGGCCCAGGTTGAACAGGGTGTTGCGCAGGGAGCGCCCCAGCAGAAATTCCATGCAGAGGTAGTAGATCTGCTTGGTGCCGGTCTTTTCGGCATTCTGCACAAACTCCGACCGTCCCTTGGTCATCAGCTCCCGCACGATGAGGACGCTTGCCTTGTAATACTCCTCATCGGTGGCGTTTTCCAGGGAGACGCCGAAGGTGTGGGCCAGCTTGTCGTGGATGGCCTCTTTAATCTGGGGCACGCTCATTGAATAATTCATGAGATGATTCCTCCAAATGGTTAATTATGCATAAAATAAATTAAAATATCACTATATCTGGAATTTGACATAGGCATTATACACTAAAAAGGGTGAGAAAACAACCGCAATAAAGCCCCAAGCTGGGGCTGAGGATTTGTTCAATCTCAACAAAAGGCAAAGAAACGTCAGGAGAAACGTTTGCTTTCCGGAAATCATCTTACCACAGATGGGCGTCGGATACAATAAAAAACAGGTAAAAACCAAGGCTCCAGGCGGTTTTTCCCCCTGGGAAGGGTGATTTGCGGGCCAGTTTTTGAAAAAAAGGAGAAAGGGCTTTTCCAAACGGCAATTATGCCATATAATATGTTTACACACAGGGAAAGGATGGGTTGCGAGACTATGGAAAAACGTCGGGTGCGGCTGGAGATCAACGGGGTGGTGTGCGGCCTGATCACCCAGGAGAGCGATGACTATATGAGAAAGCTGGCCGGCGAGGTGGGGGAGCTGATGACGGAGATTCAAATTGCATCCCCCTATATCACCCGGGAGGCGGCGGCGCTGACGGCGGCGCTGAGCTACTGTGACGACGCCACGAAAAACGGGCAGAAGCGGCAGCAGCTTCAGGACCGGGTGGACGAGCTGGAGGTGGAAGCGGAGATCTGGCAGGAGGAGAAGGCGGACATGCTGAAAAACGGTCCGGCTCCGGAGACGAAGGCCCGCATCCAGACGCTGGAGCAGGAGAACACCTCTCTGCAGGCGGTGGCCCAGGAGGTGGAGAGTCTGCGGCAGCAGGTGACCCAGCTGCAGGATGAAAACGCGGCATTGCGCCAGGAGACGGAGCAGGTGGCCCAGCTGGAGTCTCTGCGCCGGGAAGTGGAGCGGCTCCAGGGGGAGAACGGCAGACTGCGCCAGGCCATGGAGCCCAACGAGGACCAGCAGCGGCTGGTGGAGGAGCTGGAGAAACTGGCGGCGGACAACGCTGCCCTGAAGCTGGAGGCTCAGGAGAAGGAGGCCCAGCTGCAGAAGGCGGAGCAGGAGCGCCAGTCCACGGTGGCCGCAGCCAAGCGGGCCGTGGAGGAGGCCAAGCGGCTGGTGGATGAGGCCCAGGCCAAGGCTGCGGCCAGTCAGGCGGCAGCGGGGGCGGTGACCTCCAGCCCGGCGGCTCCGGCGGCAGCGGAGACCCCGGCGGTCCAGGAGACAGGGGCGGCTACCCAGAGCCCGGCGGAGGAGAGACCCCATCGCCGGCGGAAGAATCCCCTGCGCCACGAGGACGAATTCGAGCAGGAGGGGCTTGTCAGCTTTTTTGAGAAGAAATGAGAAAAACCAACAATTTTGAGATCCTGGCCCCTGCAGGGGGGCCGGAAGCCCTGCGGGCGGCTGTGTTCGCCGGGGCGGATGCGGTGTATCTGGGCGGGCCCTCCTTTGGAGCCAGGGCCAACGCCCAGAATTTTTCCAAGGAGCAGTTGGCGGAGGCGGTGAAATTCTGCCATGGCAGGGGCGTGGCGGTCCACGTGACGGTGAACACCCTGCTCAAGGATGGGGAGCTTCCCCAGGCAGTGGATTTTGTGGAGTTTTTGTGCAGTTTGCCAGTGGACGCGGTGCTGGTTCAGGACATGGGACTCTTTGCCCAGCTGCGGCGGTTTGCTCCCCAGCTGCCCATTCACGCCTCCACCCAGATGAGTCTTCACACCCCCGCCGGGGTGAAGCTGCTGTGGGAACTGGGGGCCACCCGGGCGGTGCTGGCTCGGGAGATGTCCCTGGAGGAGATTCGGGAGGTGCGGGCCTCCTGCCCCATCCAGCTGGAGAGCTTTGTCCACGGGGCATTGTGCATGTCGGTGTCGGGGCAGTGCCTGCTCAGCGCTATGCTGGGAGGGCGCAGCGGCAACCGGGGTCTGTGTGCCCAGCCCTGCCGCCTGCCCTTTGGGGCCCCGGGGGGAACGGGCCATGACCTGTCCCTGCGGGACCTCTCCTTTGTCCGAGAAGTGGGACAGCTCAAAGAGGCGGGGGTGTACTCCGCCAAAATCGAGGGCAGAATGAAGCGGCCGGAGTACGTGGCGGCCGCTGTTTCCGCCTGCCGCCGGGCGGCTGACGGGGAGGAGGTTCCCCAGACGCTGCTGGACCAGCTGGAGGCAGTGTTCTCCCGGTCCGGGTTCACCCAGGGGTACCTGACCGGGGAGCGGGGCCGGGCTATGTTTGGCGTCCGCCGGAAGGAGGACGTGACCCAGGCTACGGAGAAGGTGTTCTCCTCTCTGCGTGGTCTGTATCGCGGAGAAAATCAGCGGGTGTCCATCTTTCTGGACTTGTCCCAAAAAGAGGACACTTTGACCCTGTCCGCCAGGGACGGGGAAGGCCGCAGCGTCAGCGTGTCCATTTCGGCAGAGGCTGTGACGCCTCTGACCCCGGAGCGCTGTGTGCAGCAGCTGAAAAAGACCGGAGGCACGCCCTTCCGGGTGGAGGAGGTTACCGTGCCGGAGGAGGGTGCCTCCTGTGGAGTGGCGGCCCTCAACGGCCTGCGCAGGCAGGCTCTGGAGGAGCTGTTGGCTGCCCGGGAGCGCCGGGAGCCCATCCCCTTCCAGAGGCAGCCGGTGGAGCGGTTGCCCCATCCCCGCCGGGAGGGGGCTTTGCCTCTGCGGGCCCAGTTCCGGCAGGTGTCCCAGCTGTGCCCTCAGGCCAGGCGCTGCCGGGAGATCGTCCTGCCCTTGGAGACCCCTTTGGCGGAGCTGGAGCGGCTGCGCCAGGAGGGTTGGCCGTCCATTTTTCTGGACATCCCTCGGGCGTTGTTCGGGGAGGAAAAACGGACAGCCCGAAAAATCGAACAGTGTGTGGCCGCAGGCTTTGGGGACTTCCTCTGCGGGAATCTGGGGGCAGTGGCCCTGGTCCGGCAGTTGGGGGGACGGGTTCACGGCAGCTTTGGACTGAACATTTTCAACACGGAAAGTCTGGCCTTTTTCCGGGAGCTGGGGCTTGCC
This sequence comes from Acutalibacter sp., assembly GCA_050946975.1. GTDB lineage: Bacteria > Bacillota > Clostridia > Oscillospirales > Acutalibacteraceae > Acutalibacter. Next base: position 20,951 of record JBMNVU010000025.1, on the reverse strand, counting down.
TCGGCGGAGCTGTCCCCAGAGCTCACCGCCAGAGAGGTGGCCCGGCTGGGGGACACCCTGCCCCGGGGATTGATGATCGCCGGCCGCACTCCCCTGATGCTCACCCGAAACTGCCCCTTGGCCAACTCCCCCAAAGGGTGCCTCCACTGCAAGGAGCCCGGGTACCTCACCGACCGGAAACGCAAGCACTTTCCGGTGGTGTGCCGTGGGGGCAAAAATATTGAATTGCTCAACTCGGTGCCCCTGTGGCTGTGTGATTTGAAAGAGGAATTATCCCCATTGGATTTTGGGGTGGTGCGATTTACGGTGGAAAACTCTGTGGAATGTGGGGAGAGTTTGGAAGCGTGTTTTCGAGGCCAAGCGCCTGATTCTGACTGGACCCGGGGACTTTTTCACCGAGGAGTGGAATGACGGTGGAAAACTCGGTGGAAAATGTTTAAAACCCCGTGAAAAAAGCTCTCAAGCCCCAGAAAACCTGGGGTTGCGGGCTGTGGAAAGTCTTGGAAAGTGTTTTTGTGGAAAACTGGACAGGTACAAGGAGGTTTCTATGAGCGAAAAACCCACACTTGGGATGAAAAAGCTCCGGGAAGGAGCGGTGTTGCCCCAGCGGCAGACAGAGGGCGCTGCAGGATATGACCTGCGGGCCTGCGTGGAAGGGCCGGTGACTCTGCAGCCGGGAGAGGGGTACCAATTTCCCACGGGCCTGGCGGCGGAGATCCCCCAGGGGTACGCGGGGATGGTGTTCTGCCGCAGCGGCCTGGGGGTCAAGCACGGGATCTCCCTGCCCAACTGCGTGGGAGTCATTGACAGCGATTACCGGGGAGAACTGGTGGTTCCCCTGCGGAATTTTGGGGACGAAGCGTACACCATCCAGCCGGGGGAACGGATCGCTCAGCTGGTGATCATGCCGGTGCTGCTGCCGGAGATCGTGGAGGTGGACCAGCTCTCCCAAACAGACCGGGGACAGGGCGGTTTTGGCAGCACGGGACGCTGAGGCGCACATCTTGTGGGGGTGTGGGGCAAAGGCAGCATATATGCTGGATTTTGCGATTTTCGATGTTTATGTAAACTTATGGGTTGAGAAATCTCGAAAAATACGCTATAATGATAGCTGTGCGGCCAGGCGGGAAAAACCGCCGGTGCCGCTGGTGGAAACCTGGGTGTTTCCACGGAAAACGGGAAATGATAAAAGCGGGAAGCTTTTGATAAAGATAGAGCGTATCGGACAAGCGGAAATCAAGGACCCCTTGGGGGTCGGAAAGGCAGAGTATCTATGGCAGGGACGAGTATTCTTTCTGGGTTCTTTTCTATGTTTTCTATGTTCTCCAAGGACATCGGCATCGACTTGGGGACTGCGAATACACTGGTGTTTATGCGGGGCAAGGGCATTGTGATGCGGGAGCCCTCCGTGGTGGCTGTGGACGTGCGCACCGACGAGGTGCTGGCTGTGGGCAAGCAGGCCAAGGAGATGTTGGGCCGTACCCCCGGCTCCATTGTGGCAGTGCGCCCCCTGAAGGATGGCGTCATCGCGGACTTTGACGTCACCGCCGCCATGCTGAAGTACTTCATCAAAAAGGCGTTGAAGTCCGGCACCCTGAGCCGGCCCAGGATCGTGGTGTGCATCCCCTCCGGCGTCACGGAGGTGGAGCGCCGGGCTGTGGAGGACGCCGCCCGCCAGGCGGGGTCCAACAACGTGGATCTGATTGAGGAGCCCATGGCCGCTGCCATCGGCGCCGGCCTGCCCGTGGGCGAGCCCACCGGCAGCATGGTGGTGGATATCGGCGGCGGCACCTCGGAGGTGGCTGTGATCTCCCTGGGAGACATCGTCACGTCCGTTTCCGTGCGCATGGCCGGCGACAAGTTTGACGAGGCCATCGTCACCTATGTGAAGAAGAAGTACAACCTCCTCATCGGTGAGCGCACCGCCGAGGAGATCAAGATCAAGATTGGCTCTGCTTTCCCCACCGAGGAGACCATCAACGCCTTTGTGGAGATCAAGGGCCGGAACCTGGTGGACGGCCTGCCCAAGAACGTGACCATCCACGCCGACGAGGTGCGGGAAGCCTTGGCGGACAGCGTGATGATTGTGGTGGACGCCATCAAGGACACCCTGGAGAAGACCCCTCCGGAGCTGGCGGCAGACATCATCGACCGGGGCATTATGCTCACCGGCGGCGGCGCCCTGCTGCGGGGCCTGGACAAGCTGGTGGCCCAGGAGACGGGTATTCCGGTTCACGTGGCGGAGCGTCCGCTGGACTGCGTGGTGGAAGGCACCGGCAAGAGTTTGGAAGTGGAGCTGCCCAAGAACCGCTATCGGGGCAGAAGAAAGTAAACAGCCTGCCGGGGGGAGCCGGCGGGACGACATTGCTTATGGTTTCAGGTAAGGGAGAATGAGGACTGCCGGGCTGTCCCGGCAGTCCGCATTTGGCTTTTGCCGGGAAGATCCAGACAAAGGAGAGTTTCGGCTTGAAGGATTTTTTTAAAACCAGCTCCTTCAAGGTGCTGGTCATCGTGGTGGTGGTGCTGCTGGGGCTGCTCATCTACACGGCGGCGGCGGGAGGATCGTTTTTGGCGGACCTGCTGGGTCTGGCCACCTCCCCCATGCAGAGCGTCAGCACCCAGGCGACAGGGGCTGTGACAGAGTTTGTGGACCTGGACGCCCTGTCCCGGGAGGAGCTGCGGAATATGGTGGACAGCCTCTCCAAGGAAAACGCCCAGCTGCGGGAACAGCTGGTGGACTATGACAACGCCATCAAGGAGAACCAGCAGCTCAAGGAGCAGCTGCAGATCACCGAGGAGCAGCCCGAGAACACCCTCCGGGCGGCCACGGTCATCGGCAGGGATCCCAACGACGTGTTCTACGGGTTTTCCATTGACAAGGGCACCCTGTCGGGCATCAATGTGGGGGACCCGGTGATCACCGACCAGGGTCTGGTGGGCGTGGTCAGCCAGGCTTACGCCACCACCAGCAAGGTGACCACCCTGCTTTCCGAGGACATCAGCGTGGCGGCGGTGGCCCCCTCCCGAGGGGAGAGCGGCGTCATCACCAGCGACATCGCCTCTGCCAGCGCGGGACTGCTGCGGCTGAGCTACCTCTCCAGCGACACCCAGGTGGCGGAGGGAGACATCGTCACCACCTCCGGCGCGGGTGGAACCTACCCCAAGGATATCATCATCGGCCAGGTGCAGAGCGTCCAGAAGTCGGAGACGGATATCTCCTATTACGCGGTGGTCAAGCCCTATGAGGATCTGACCACCATCCAGGATGTGTTTGTCATCATCGACTTCCCCGGCGCCGGAGAGGACATCCCCGTGGAGCAGGAGACCAACGACGGCGAGGAGGACACGGAATGATGCTGGACTTCAACCGGTTGGTCCGGTACCTGGCCTATCTTCTGGAGCTGTTGGTGCTGTTCATGATCCAGGAGACCCCGGGCCTGCTGCCTCACATCTTCGGGGCCAGGCCGGTGCTGCTGTTTCCCGCGGTGATCACCATCGCCCTGTTTGAAACGGAGCTGCCCGCCCTGTTCTTCGGGGTGGGGGGAGGTCTGCTGTGCGATTTCGGCCTCTCCGGCACCTTGGGCTTCCATGCCCTGGTGTTGGGAGTGCTGTGCTTTCTCATCAGCCTGCTGGTGCGGGTGTACCTCCAGAACAACTTGGCCACCGCAGCGCTTATCGGCATTGTGGCCATCGGTCTGACGGTGATCCTCCAGTGGGTGTTCCTGTACCTGCTGCGGTACTCCCATCCGGCCTATGCGTTTACCCATTTCTATCTGCCCAAGTATTTTTACACGATTTTGTTCTTGCCGCTGTTGTACTTCCTCAATCGGGGGTTGAGCATCGCCCTGACCCCCCAGGAGGACAACCGGATGTGATTCCCCGCCCGAAAGGAGGCTTCCCCTTTGAAAATGCCCAAGATCACAAAGATTGGCCGTTCCGCCGCCTGCATCCTGCTGGTGCTGGCGGTTTTCGCCATCTATGAGCTGCGCCTGGTGCAGTGGCAGATCATAGACGGTGAGAAATACGAGGAGATCTCCCTGTCCAACCGCACGGACTCCATCCAGATCGAGGCCGCTCGAGGGGAGATCCTGGACCGCAACGGCAATGTGCTGGCGGGCAACCGTTCCAGCTACAACATCGTCTATGACGCCTTGGAAATGGATTACAGCGCCCGCAACGCCACCATCCTCCAGGTGCTGGACCTGCTGGAGGAGCGGGAAGAGGAATGGCGGGACCGGCTGCCCATTGTCTTGGGAGAGGACGGCACCTACCAGTATGCCGAGGACAGCGACAGCGAGATTGAGAGCCTGAAGGAGACCTTGAGCCTGGCGGAGTACGCCACGGCGGAGGACTGCATGGCGGAGCTGACCCGGCAGTATGACTGCCAGGGGTACTCCCGGGAGGACGCAAGAAATGTGGTGTCGGTGCGGTACTCCATGACCCGGGACGGCTTTTCCCGGACAAATCCCTATGTCATTGCCGAGGACGTCTCCGCGGAGACGGTGGCGGTGATCAGTGAGCGCTCCCAGGAGTGGCCGGGCATCGAGGCCCGGGTGGCCGTGGCCCGGTACTACGGGGAGGATGGCACCTTGGCGCCCCACGTGGTGGGGTATACCGGCGCCATCCGGGACTACCAGTATGAGCAGGCTGTGGAGGACGGCACCGCCTATGACTCGGAGGACAACATCTCCGGCTACAAGTGGACGGACACCCGGGGCCAGTCGGGGATTGAATCCGCCTTTGAGGAGGAGCTGAGAGGCCAGCGGGGAGAGGAGACCATCTACACCAACGCCTCCGGCGAGGTGGAGAGCACTTCGGTGACCACCACTCCCAAGGAGGGCAACACGGTGTACACCACCTTGGATTCCGACCTCCAGCGGGTGGCCAACCTGTCCCTGGCCAAGAACATTGAGGGCAACACCGACGCCAAGGACTGCACCGCCGGCGCGGTGGTAGTGCTGGACGTGGAGGACTTCGGCGTGCTGGCCTGTTCCTCCTACCCCACCTTTGATATGAATCAGTACCGCTCGGACAACGACTATGTGAACCTGTTGGCCGAGGACGAGAGCCAGCCCCTGTTCAACCGGGCCCTCCAGGGCGTGTTTGCCCCCGGTTCTGTGTTCAAGCCTGTGGTGGCCTTGGCCGCCCTTCAGGAGGGGGTCATCAGCGCGGCCACCTCGGTGTACTGCCCCGGCTATTACGAGCTGGCGGATTTGAAGCTGGCCTGTACCTGCGGCATGGGCAACTACCGCAACGTGTACAGCGCCTTGGCCCACTCCTGCAACACCTTCTTCTGCGATACGGGCTATCATCTGGGCATTGACACCCTGGGGCCCTACGCCGAGTACTTTGGTGTGGGCACCACCACCGGGGTGGAGCTGGGAGAGGCCACGGGCACCATGTCCAACCGCCAGGAGTACCGGGAGAACCACGGGGTGGAGTGGACCGACGGTGTCACCGCCCAGGCCTCCATTGGCCAGGCGGACGACATGTTCACCCCCATTCAGCTGGCCACCATGTGCGCCACCATCGCCAACGGCGGCGTGCGGCTGCAGACCCACTTTCTGGACAAGGTCACCGACTACACCGGGGAGACCGTGGTGAAGGAGTATGAGCCGGTGGAGCTGTACGACGCCGGGCTGTCCAGCGCGGTGCTGGGCGTGGTTCAGACAGGCATGCAGATGGTGGCCACGGAAGGCACGGCCGCTTCGGTGTTTGCCAATTACCCGGTGGCCATTGCCTGCAAGACCGGCACCGCCGAGACTTCCGATCCCAGCGTTGCGGAGTCCAAGCGCACGGAGCCCAACTTGAGCTTCATCTGCTACGCTCCCGCCAACGATCCCCAGATTGCCATTGCGGTGATGATGGAGTACGGCAACAAGGGCGATTACGCCAAGAACGTGGCCAAGGACATTCTGGATGAGTACTTTGGCTTCTACACCTGGGACGAGGACGGCAACAAGTACGACCAGGCCGGCAACCAGGTGGATGATGACGGCAAGGTGATCAAGACCGCCGAGGAGGTGGAGGAGGAGAAGGCGGCTCAGGAGGCTGCTGAAAACCAGGCTTCCCAGAGCCAGACCAGCGGGGAGAGCTCCAGCAGCACCGATGAGACGGCGGCCACCCCCACACCTGCTCCCTCTCCCACCCCGGACCGGGGCAGCGACATCCCCAACACCATCTTCAACGGGGAGAGTTCTTCTTCCAGCAGCTCGGAGGAGAACAGCACCTCCAGCAGCGGGGACGGCGGGGATGATGGAAACGGAAGCAGTCAGGACTCCACCAGCTCCTCTTCTGGGGTTTTGGACGGGCCCTATTATAAGGGAGAGACCAGCAGCGGATAGTTTACAGGGAGGATTTTTCAGCGGTCTATCCAAGGAACTGTAAAAATCCTATACATGACATACAAAAATTGGAAACCCGCGGATTTGTTTTTGACAATTTGTCTTGTGTGTGTTAAGATGATAGCTGAGGTATCGTTTCTATGGGTATAGCAACTGTGATCACGTCCGGAAAGGGCGGTGTGGGCAAGTCCACCGTCACGGTGGGTCTGGGCAGGGCCCTGGCCCAGCGGGGCAGGCGGGTCCTGCTGGTGGACTGCGACGCAGGCCTGCGCAGCTTGGACCGTATGACCGGCGCTGAAGAGAACCTGGTGTTCGATATGGCGGACGTGGTTTTCGCCCGGTGTTCCCCGGCGGAGGCCATCTATCCCTGCGGGGAGGCCCAGGGGCTGTTCCTGCTGCCGGCACCCTCCCTGGGGGAGGATCTGATCCGGCCCGGCGTGATGAAAAAGCTGGTGCCGCTGTTGACGCAATATTATGACCATGTGCTGCTGGATTCCCCTGCGGGAGTGGGCAGCGGATTTCGTTCGGCTGCGGCCGGGGCGGACAGGGCCCTGGTGGTCTGCAGCCCGGATCCGGTGTGCGTGCGCAGCGCTGCCTCGGTGCGGGAACTGTTGAAGAAGCTGGCAGTCCAGGAGACCCGTCTGGTGATCAACCGCTTCAACGGGGAGCTGTTCCGGAAGACGGACGCCTATGGCGACCTGGACGGTGTGATTGACGCCACGGGCATACGGCTGTTGGGGGTGGTCCCGGAGGACTCTTCCCTGGCGGCGGCGTTTTTGCGGGGCCGGCCTGCTGGAGAGGACTCCAAAGCAATGGGGGCTCTCAGCCGGATTGCCGGCAGGTTGGAGGGAGAAGCCATCCCTCTGGCGGAATTGTGAAAAAAGAGTGGGGCGGGTTGGGGCCGCCTTGCGGATAGAAAAGCTACTTAAAGGAGAGGAGATCGTCAAACATGAATATTGCAATTACGGCCCACGATGCGAAAAAGGAGCTGATGGTTCAGTTCTGTATTGCTTACTGCGGAATTTTGAGCCGCTACAACCTGTGCGGGACCGGCACCACCAGCAAGATGGTCTCCGAGGCGACCGGGCTGGAGATCCAGCGGTTTTTGAGCGGCCCTCAGGGCGGCGACCAGCAGATCGCCGCGCGGATCGCCTGCAACGAGATCGACCTGCTGCTGTTCTTCCGGGATCCGCTGAATCCCAAGGCTCACGAGACGGCCAACGACATGAACCTGCTGCGCCTGTGCGATATGCACAACATCCCGGTGGCCACCAATATCGCCACCGCGGAGGTGCTGATCCACGGTCTGGAGCGGGGCGATTTGGATTGGCGGAATATCCTGCGGGATTGAGTTTTTCCTGTTGCAAACAGCGGGAAAACCCGCTATAATAGTACACGCGGCGATGACGCGGGATGAGTACTCCCCAAGGCCCAGCAGAGAGAGGGGACGCCCCCAGTGGCGCTGAAAGCCCCCTTGGGGTCGGAGGAGAGGAAAGACGCCCGCCAGCTGCCAACAGGATACAAAAAGGAAGGCGGAGTTTCCGCCTTTAAATCAGGGTGGCACCACGGAGAGACCTTCGTCCCTGGCACGGCTTTGTTTTGTCGTGTCTATGAGACGGGGGCCTTTTAGCGTCCCGGGAAAGCAGGCGAATCTATGGATACCATGCAGAAAAAGACCGCAAAGGTGATAACCCAGTACGCCTTGGAAAAAGATCCTCAGGTGCGAATGCTGGATCTCTCCTCCGAGGTGGGGGAACTGGCCAAGGAGATTCTGAAGTCCACAGAGTATGGAACACATTCCCTGAAAGTTACTGCCTCCCTCGAGGAGGAGTTGGGAGATTGCTTGTTCTCGCTGCTGTGCCTCAGCGAAGCTCTGGGACTGGACGGGGAATCTGCCTTGGATAAGGTGCTGGAAAAATACCGCTGCCGTTTTGGAGAACAGGGTACCATCGACCACTACCGCTGATGGTCGACGCTGGTACCCACTGGGTGCCAGCGCCGTGGCAAAAAAAGCTGGGCCTGTCAGCCCAGTAGGGGAACCCCCGGCGAGGGTTCCCCTTCCCCCTCCTGCGCTATGGGACGTAAACAAGGCCGTGGAGCGCTGCTCCACACCTGGCAAACTTTTTGAAAAAAGTTTGATCAAAAACTTTTGAGTTGTCTTGTCAGCGGAGGACGCTTTCCTCTATATAAAATCAACAAACCGCGGACGTCAACGCCCCCTTTTCCAAAAAGGGAAGTAGAGGAATCCCGCACATTTGCAGCAAAAGAGCGGAGGAAACTTCCCTCCATAGAAAGACAACAAACCGCGGACGCCAACGTCCCCTTTTCCAAAAAGGGGAGTAGAGGAATCCCGCACATTTGCAGCAAAAGAGCGGAGGGAACTTCCCTCCATAGAAAGACAACAAACCGCGGACACCAACTCCCCCTTTTCCAAAAAGGGGAGTAAGCGAAGCGCACGCAGGTCTCGCCTGCCGGCTCGGTCGGCGCTAAACGGTCGCCACCGGCGACCAGCACCGCGACTTAAAAATTCTTTGGTTCTTTCTTATAAGAAAGAACGTAAGAAAGAACGAGAAAGGAGACATCAGTTATGGAGTTAATCACAAAGGCCCCCAAAGGGACAGTGGACATCGTCCCCGGCGTGTCGGAAAAATGGCAGCTGGTGGAGGAAGTCTTTAAAAGCGAGGCGGAATTGAACGGATTTGCGGAGGTCCGCACCCCCGTGTTTGAGCACACCGAGCTGTTCCTGCGGGGTGTGGGCGATACCACCGACGTGGTGGAAAAGCAGATGTACACCTTTGAGGACAAGGGCGGCCGGTCCATCACCCTGCGGCCCGAGGGCACTGCCGGCGCTGTCCGGGCCATGCTGGAAAACGGCCTGTATAATGCGGGCTACCCGGTGAAGCTGTACTACCTGACCTCCTGCTATCGGTATGAGAAGCCCCAGGCCGGACGGCTCCGGGAACTGCACCAGTTCGGCGTGGAGATGTTCGGCGCAGCCGAGCCCGCCGCCGATGCCCAGATCATCGCCATGGCCCTGTCGGCCTTCCAGCGGCTGGGGCTGACGGACGTGGGCCTGCAGATCAACTCCATCGGCTGCCCCGAGTGCCGCAAGGAGTACCACAAGGCGCTGAAGGAGTACTTCACCGCCCGGAAGGACCAGTTGTGCGACACCTGCCTCTCCCGTCTGGAGCGCAACCCCATGCGCATCCTGGACTGCAAGAGCCCCGAGTGCCAGGAGGTCTGCAAGGACGCCCCCAAGATCACCGACTACCTCTGCCAGGATTGCCGGGATCACTTTGAGAAGGTTCAGTCCTACCTGACCGCCCTGGAGATTCCCTTTGAGATCGACCCCGGTCTGGTGCGGGGCCTGGATTATTACACCCGCACGGTGTTTGAGTTCCCCTCCAAGAGCCTGGGCTTTGCCCTGGGCGGCGGCGGCCGGTACGACGGCCTGGTGGAACAGTTTGGCGGCAAGCCCACTGCTGGCTTGGGCTTTGGCCTGGGCCTGGACCGGATCCTTATGGCTCTGGACGCTCAGAAGGTGGAGTTCCCTCAGCCGGTGAAGTGCGAGGTCTACATCGCGTCCATGGGGGACGAGGCCCAGAAGAAGGCCCTGCTGCTCATGGAGGAACTGCATCAATGCGGAATCCCCGCGGACTGCGATGTCTGCGGCCGGGGCTTGAAAGCCCAGATGAAGTACGCCGACAAGATCGGCGCCAAGTTCACCATGGTCCTGGGGGACAACGAGTTGGCTGCCGGCAAGGCGGAGCTGAAGAATATGGAAACCGGCGAGAAGAAGACCATCTCCATCAATGGAGAGGACTTCATGAGCGATTACGTCACCGTGAGCACCGAGGCGGAATCCGCCGGCCGGCTGCTGTTTGAATAAATTGGAAAGAGGGATTTCGGGTATGACTAAGACGAAATACAGAACCCACACCTGCGGCGAGCTGCGCATGGAGAACGTGGGCCAGACCGTCACCCTGGCCGGGTGGCTGGAAAACCTTCGGGAAGTGGGCGCAAACCTGGGCTTTTTGGTGCTGCGGGACCTCCACGGCGTCACCCAGGTGGTCATCGAGACCGAGGAGATGATGGCCGCTGTCAAGGCCATCAATAAGGAGAGCGTCATCGCCGTCACCGGCACTGTCCGGGAGCGGGCCAGCAAGAACCCCAAGCTGCCCACCGGCGACATCGAGGTGGTTCCCCAGGAGGTTCAGGTCCTGGGCCGCTGCCGCTACAACGAGCTGCCCTTTGAGATCAACTACTCCCGGGATGCCGGCGAGGACGCTCGGCTGAAGTACCGCTATCTGGACCTGCGCAACCCCGCCGTGGGCGGCAACATCGTGCTGCGCAGCCGCGTGGTTTCGGAACTGCGCCGGGCCATGGAGGATCAGGGCTTTATGGAGATCACCACCCCCATCCTCACCGCTTCCTCTCCGGAGGGCGCCCGGGATTACCTGGTGCCCTCCCGGAAGCACCCGGGCAAGTTCTACGCCCTGCCCCAGGCTCCCCAGCAGTTCAAGCAGCTGCTGATGACCTCCGGCTTTGACCGGTACTTCCAGATCGCCCCCTGCTTCCGGGACGAGGACGCCCGGGGCGACCGCTCCCCCGGCGAGTTCTATCAGCTGGATATGGAGATGGCCTTTGCCGGTCAGGAGGATGTGTTCACCGTCATTGAAAATGTCCTGCCCCCCATTTTCGCCAAGTACGGCACCTATCACATCGCCTCCCAGGCGCCCTTTGTGCGGATCCCCTACCTCCAGGCCATGGAGGAGTTTGGCTCCGACAAGCCCGACCTGCGGATCGACCTGCGGGTGAAGAACGTCACCGACCTGCTCCAGGGCTGCGGCTTCGGTCCCTTTGAGGGGAACCTGGTGAAGGCCGTGCCGGTGTCCGGCTGCAAGCTGACCCGGAAGAATATCGACAAGCTCTGCGCCGACGTGGAGGTCCAGGCCGGCCAGAAGCCCTACTGGTTCCGGGTGGACGAGAAGGGCGAGATCGTGGGCGGCATCGCCAAGTTCCTCAACGGGGATCCTGCCTTGGCGGAGAAGGTCAAAGAGGAGCTGGCGCTGGAGAACGACACCCTGGTGCTGCTGTGCGCCGGTACCAAGACCCAGGTGTGGAAGACCTCCGGCGTGATGGTGAAGCTGGCCGGCGCCCAGTGCGAGGGCCATATGGACAAGGAGCGCTACGAGTTCTGCTGGATCGTGGACTTCCCCATGTACGAGATCGGCGAGGAGAGCGGCCAGCTGGAGTTCTGCCACAACCCCTTCTCCATGCCCGCAGGGGGCTTGGAGGTGCTGCAGAAGGCCGAGGCCGGGGAAGTGGATCCCCTGACCATCCTGGCGGAGCAGTATGACCTGGTGTGCAACGGCGTGGAGCTGTCCTCCGGCGCTGTGCGGAACCACGACCCGGAGATCATGGTCAAGGCCTTTGAGCTGGTGGGCCTGGGCGAGGAGGACGTGAAGCAGAAGTTCCCCGCCATGTACAACGCCTTCTGCTACGGCGCGCCGCCCCATGCCGGCATTGCTCCCGGCGTGGACCGGATGGTGATGCTGCTCACCGGCGAGCCCTCCATCCGGGAGGTCATCGCATTCCCCATGAATAAGAGCGCTCAGGATCTGATGATGAACGCTCCCGCCCCGGTGGCCCAGGCTCAGCTGGACGAGCTGTCCATTGGGATCGTGGAACATTCCGCCGAGGAGTGAGCCGCCCCTAGAAGGTACCCGGCTCCCGCCCTTGGGAAGCTGCCGTGAAACATGAAATCCCCTGCCCCCAGCCCTGGGTTCCCCCCGGAGCTGGGGGCATACATTTTGGGGTATCTTTCGTTAATAAATATGCAGGACACAATATGTTGTGTTGTATTGGGCAGTTTCCTGTTGACAGAAAGGGCTGATTAGGATATAATAAAAATCGTCCTCCCCCGGGATCCCGGGGGAGGACGCCGCCCCTTTTTGGGGACGAGTAACAGGGAAAGAGGAAAACGCGCCATGCTGAAAACCATCATCAAACGCAGCGGGGAAAAAGTCCCCTTTGACGCCTCCAAGATCCGCGGGGCAATTTTCAAGGCCAACGTGCGCAACGCCACCGAAAAGATGTCCGACCAGCAGCTGGACAAACTGACCCAGGCAGTGGTCAGCCAGCTGGAGAAGATGCAGCAGATCCCCACCGTGGAGCAGATCCAGGACGTGGTGGAGGAGAAGCTCATCGCGGCGGATTACGCCAAAACAGCCAAGGCCTACATCCTCTACCGGGCAGAGCATCAGAAGCTCCGGGAGATGGATGACGAGCTGGTGAAGATCTACTCTGCCCTGACCTTTGTCCGGGCGGAGGACGCGGACCTGAAGCGGGAAAACGCCAACATCAACGCGGACACCGCCATGGGCACCATGCTGAAATACGGCTCTGAGGGCGCCAAGAGCTTCTACGATAAATACGTGATTCCGCCCCACATTGCCAAGGCTCACGCCGAGGGAGAGATTCACATCCACGACAAGGATTTCTACACCCTGACGGAGACCTGCTGCCAGATTGATTTGATCAAGCTGTTCCACAACGGCTTTTCCACTGGCCACGGCTACCTGCGGGAGCCCAACGCCATCTCCAGCTATGCCGCCCTGGCCTGCATCGCCATCCAGGCCAACCAGAACGAGATGCACGGCGGCCAGAGCGTGCCCAACTTTGACTACGCCATGGCTCAGGGCGTGAACAAGACCTACACCAAGGAGTACTTCAAGGCACTGGTCCAGTATATCCAGGTGGAGAAGGGTATGCCCTATGACCAGGTGGTCGCCATGATCGCCAACGTCAAGGAGAACCTGGGGGACCGGGTCGACATGGACCAGGCCCAGGAGTATGGGGAGAAATTCGCCCAGTACCTGCCCGCCCATCAGCGGGAGAACGGCTTTGAGGAGATCACCGAGGAGGAGGCCCAGGCCGCTGCCCAGTACGCCGCCCAGACCGCTTGGCGGGAGACGGACAAGGCCACCTACCAGGCTATGGAGGCCCTGGTCCACAACCTGAACACCATGAACTCCCGTGCCGGCGCTCAGGTGCCCTTCAGCTCTCTGAACTACGGCACCGACACCTCCGAGCAGGGCCGGATGGTCATCCGCAACCTGCTGCTGGCCACCGAGGCCGGCCTGGGCGACGGGGAAACCCCCATCTTCCCGGTGCAGATCTTCAAGGTCAAGGAGGGGGTCAACTACAACGAGGGCGATCCCAACTACGACCTGTTCAAGCTGGCCATGCGGGTGAGCGCCAAGCGGCTGTTCCCCAACTTCAGCTTCCTGGACGCCCCCTTCAATCTCCAGTACTACAAGCCCGGCGACTACGACACCGAAGTGGCCTACATGGGCTGCCGCACCCGTGTTATGGGCAATGTCCACGATAAGAATCGAGAGGTAACCTGCGGCCGCGGCAACCTGAGCTTCACCTCCATCAACCTGCCCCGCATCGGCATCGAGGCCAAGGGCGATGTGAAGAAGTTCTACGAGATTCTGGATCAGCGCATTGACCTGTGCATTGAGCAGCTTTTGCACCGGTTCAAGATCCAGTGCAGCAAGAAAGCCTTCAACTATCCCTTCCTCATGGGCCAGGGGGTCTGGATCGATTCCGAGAAGCTGGACCGCAACGACTCCGTGGCCGAGGTGCTCAAGCACGGCACCCTGTCCGTGGGCTTTATCGGCCTGGCGGAGACCCTGGTGGCCCTCACCGGCAAGCATCACGGCGAGAGCGAGGAGAGCTACAAGCTGGGGTATGAGATCATCTCCCACATGCGGGAGCGCATGGACGACGAGTCCCAGAAGACCGGGCTGAATTTCACGCTGCTGGCCACCCCCGCCGAAGGCCTTTCCGGCCGGTTCGTGCGCATCGACCAGAAGAAGTACGGCAAGATCCCCGGCATCACTGATCGGGAGTACTACACCAACTCCTTCCACATCCCGGTGTACTATCCCATCAGCGCCTTTGAGAAGATCAAGAAGGAAGCTCCCTTCCACGCCTTGACCAACGCAGGCCACATCAGCTATGTGGAGCTGGACGGGGACGTGTGCAAGAATATCGACGCCTTTGAGAGCGTCATCCGCTGCATGAAGGAGGCCGGCATCGGTTATGGTTCCGTGAACCACCCGGTGGACCGGGATCCCGTGTGCGGGTACAACGGCATCATCGACGACGTCTGCCCCCGCTGCGGCCGTCATGCCGGTGAGGGCGTGCCGCTGGAGAAGCTCCAGGAGCTGCGGAAGAAGTACCACGACGTGCCCGACTACTCCTGCCTGATCCACTAATTTTTGAGTGGCGGCGCCGGTAAACACAAAAGTTTTGCCAGCCTTTTCAAAGGGTCGCTACGTGCCGGTGGCACGTTGCTCAGCGACGGGTCTGCGCTTCCGCTTCGGTCGGTGCCGATCCTGTGCCACTGGCACAGGGCACCCGAGCCGACAGGCGAGAAACGGGGTGTGGGGCGGAGACCCACGACCTTCCACCGGCGCAGCCGAAAAAAGGCCAGGGGCGAGGCCGTGCCAGCCCTTACGCAGGCCGCCATAAAATCTCTTTTATTCCCATTGACAGGGAATTGAGATTCTGATAAAATAAGAACGGTTCCTGATTTTGAAAAAGATTTCTTAGGTGTGACAATAGAGAAGGAGGAAATTACAATGGCAAAGACGGTTGCTGAGAAGAAAGAGCAGATTTTGGTGGGCGAGGGCCGTGACTTCGAGCGGATCCGCCGGATCACCGGGTACCTGGTGGGCACCATCGACCGCTGGAACAACGCCAAGCGCGCTGAGGAGCGGGATCGCGTCAAGCACACCCTCTCCAACCTGTAAGGCTGTTTTTTCCAAGTCATTTTTCTGAGAAAGGGGCGATGCCCGTGCACATCCTGCTGGTCAACGACGACGGCATCCACTCCTCGGGGCTGGGGCTTTTGGCCCGGCGGCTGAAGGAGTCCGGACATCAGGTCACCGTGGTGGCTCCCGATCGGGAGCGCTCGGCGGTGGGCCACGGCATCACCCTGCGGGATCCCCTCTTTGTTCAGGATTTCGACTGGGAGGGCATCCCTGCCTACAGCTGTTCCGGCACCCCAGCCGACTGCACGCAGCTGGGGCTGAAAAACTTGGCTGAGGGCCCGGTGGACCTGGTGGTTTCCGGCCCCAACCGGGGGCTCAACCTGGCAGGGGACCTGCTGTACTCCGGCACCGTGGCCGCAGCCTTGGAGGGTGCCAAAAAAGGCGTGAAGGCAATTGCCCTGTCCGCTCCTAAAGCGGCGGATTTGGAGACGGTGATTCGGGTGTTCCTGAGGATTCTGGCCCAGCTGGATCTGGACCGGGATGTCCGTCCGATGCTGAACATCAACGTTCCCGCCCTGCCCTGGGAGGAGATCCGGGGCATCCGCTGGGCCACTCAGGGCAACACGGTGTGGCTGGGCAGCTACCAGGAGCGGGTTTCCCCCGACGGCCGGAGGTATTTCTGGTGCGCGGGAGGGGACAGCCGCCAGGATGGGGATGAGGAGTCGGATTTTTCCCTGCTCCAGGAGGGGTATGTCACCCTGACCCCCCTGACCTATGAGATGACCCACCGGGAAGGTTTTTCCCAAACAGAATTTGTGCTGTGACATTAAAAGGCCGGATGGGGTGACCCACCCGGCTTTTGCATAAGGAGAGAGAGCTATGAAATTGACCATTGCCGGCGTGGTGAAGGAGTCCATTGTGGATGGACCGGGCATCCGCTATACGGTGTTCACCCAGGGGTGTCCCCATCACTGTCCCGGGTGCCACAACCCCCAGACCTGGGCCTTTGAGGGCGGCCAGGAGACCACCCCTCAGGCGCTGTTTGAGGACTTTCAAAAGGATCCCATCCTGAAGGGGATGACTTTCAGCGGGGGAGAGCCCTTCTGCCAGCCGGAGCCTTTGACGGAGCTGGCTCAGCTGATCCATGGGGTGGGGAAGGACGTGACCATCTTCACCGGCTGGACCTACGAGCAGCTGTTGGAGAAAAACGATCCCGCCGTAAACGCCCTGCTGGACCAGTGCGACCTGCTCATTGACGGGCCCTTTGTGCTGGAGCAGCGGAACCTGGAGCTGCGGTTCCGGGGCAGCGAGAACCAGCGGCTCATCGACATGAAGAAAACCCGCCAGACCGGCCAGGTGGTGCTGGTGGAAGAGGAATGAGAAAAACGCCCAGCGCTTTCCGGAAAGGAGAACGCTGGGCATTTGTTTCCAGAGTCCGTCATGGAAAGTGAAGGAACTTTTCTGGAAACAAGTCTATTATAACCTAAAACAGGTTAAAAATTAATACCCTGATTCAGAGTACATACAATTGTGGTGAGGTGATTGTATGTATCCACGGCTGCGGGACCTGCGTGAGGACCGAGATCTCACCCAAACCCAGATTGCGGGGCTCTTGCACATGAGCCAGACAGGGTATTCCAAATATGAGACCGGGGAGAATGATGTTCCCACCCAAGTGCTGATTGCCCTGGCAGATTATTACCAAACCAGTGTGGATTATCTGTTGGGGCGCACGGATTGCCGGCAACCCTATCCTCCGGAGAAAAAGAAGGGCCATCTTTGAAAGAGAAAATACAAGTTTGCTGCTTTTTTAACAAATTGGTCATTGATTCTTCGGAACCACTGTGATAAAATAGAAACTGGAAGACGAGCAGAATTTTGCCATTGGGCGAAAGGAGACAAATACAAAATGACTAACAACAAGTCCGTTTTGAGCTGGCTCGAAGAAATGAAGGAGCTTGTCACCCCCGACGAAGTCGTGTGGATTGACGGTTCCGAGGAACAGCTGGAAGAGCTGCGCAAGCAGGCCTGCCAGACTGGCGAAATGATCAAGCTGAACGAGGAGAAGCTGCCCGGCTGCTACCTGCACCGCACCGCCGTCAACGACGTTGCCCGTGTGGAGGGCCGCACCTTCATCTGCGCTCGCAAGGAAGAGGACGCAGGCCCCACCAACCATTGGATGGAGCCCCAGGCCGCTTACAAGATGCTGTTCGACATTGCTCGCGGCAGCTACAAGGGCCGTACCATGTACGTGATTCCCTACTCCATGGGCCCCATCGGCTCTCCTCTGGCCAAGATCGGCCTGGAGGTCACCGACTCCATCTACGTTGTGCTGAACATGGCCATCATGACCCGCGTTGGTCAGGCTGTGCTGGACGTGCTGGGCGACAGCGAGGACTGGGTCAAGGGCCTGCACTGCAAGTGTGACATCGACGAGGAGAAGCGCTATATCTGCCACTTCCCCGAGGACAACTATATCATCAGCGTGAACTCCGGTTACGGCGGCAACGTGCTGCTGGGCAAGAAGTGCTTCGCTCTGCGTATCGCTTCCTACCTGGGCAAGAACGAGGGCTGGATGGCCGAGCATATGCTGATCCTGGGCATTGAGAATCCCCAGGGCGAGATCAAGTACGTCTCCGCTGCGTTCCCGTCCGCTTGCGGCAAGACCAACCTGGCCATGCTGATTCCGCCGGAAGGCTATCGCAACAAGGGCTACAAGGTCTGGACCGTGGGCGACGACATCGCCTGGATGCGCCAGGGCGCCGACGGCAAGCTGTACGCCATCAACCCCGAGAACGGTTTCTTCGGCGTGGCTCCCGGCACCAACATGAAGTCCAACCCCAACGCTCTGATCTCCACTCAGAAGGGCACCATCTTCACCAACGTTGCCCACAACCTGGACGACAACACTGTGTGGTGGGAAGGCCTGGACAAGAATCCGCCTGAAAACGCTCTCAACTGGAAGGGCGAGCCCTGGAATGGCAAGACCTCCGATCAGAAGGGTGCTCATCCCAACAGCCGCTTCACCGCTCCTGCCAAGAACTGCCCCTGCATCAGCGCTGAGTTCGATAAGGGCGAGGGTGTGCCGATCTCCGCTATCATCTTCGGCGGCCGCCGCGCTCAGACCACTCCTCTGGTGTACCAGTCCCGCGATTGGAACAACGGTGTGTTCGTAGGCTCCATCATGGCCTCCGAGACCACTGCCGCCGCTACCGGCGCTGTGGGTGTTGTCCGTCGTGATCCCATGGCTATGCTGCCCTTCTGCGGCTACCATATGGGCGACTACTTCCAGCACTGGTTCGAGATGGGCGAGAAGCTGGGCGAGAATGCTCCCAAGATCTTCAACGTCAACTGGTTCCGTCTGGACGACGAAGGCCACTTCCTGTGGCCCGGTTTCGGCGACAACTTCCGCGTGCTGGAGTGGATCCTCAAGCGCTGCGAGGGCAAGGTTGACGCTCAGGAGACCGCTATCGGCTACGTGCCCTACGCTGAGGACATCAACCTCGAGGGCATCAAGGACTTCTCCATCGACACCCTGAAGTCCATCCTGGAAGTGGACAAGGCTGCTTGGGCCAAGGAAGCTGAGGGCATCGAGGAGTTCTACAAGCAGTTCGGCGACAAGCTGCCTGCTGAGCTGAAGAACCAGCTGGCTGCTCTGAAGCAGAGATGCGCTGAGTAAGTTTTCGTCAACAAGAGCTATTCTTCATTGAATTTCAACCTCTCTTAGCATAGTGAAAGGGGCTGCCGTGGAAAACACGGTAGCCCCTTTTGCTGTCTTTATTTTGGAAGAGTGAAGGTAGAGCTTCAATCCCTGGTTTCCGGCACAGGAAAGGCAGCATGGAGATGCTCCATCTTCAGTGCCTCTGGAAAAAGAAAAACAGCCCGGAATTTCCGGGCTGCTTTGGTTTCTGGAAAAGATCCTTACAGCACTTTGGAGAGGAAGTCCTTCAGACGGGGGTTCTGGGGATTGGTGAAGAAGGCTTCCGGCTCGTTCTGCTCGGCAATCTGTCCCTCGTCCATGAAGAGCACCCGAGTGGCCACGCTCCGGGCAAAGCCCATCTCGTGGGTGACCACCACCATGGTCATGCCGTCATCCGCCAACTCCTTCATGATCTCCAGCACCTCGCCCACCATCTCCGGGTCCAGGGCGGAGGTGGGCTCGTCAAAGAGCATCACATCCGGGTTCATGGCCAGGGCTCGGGCAATGGCGATTCGCTGCTGCTGGCCGCCGGACAGCTGTTTGGGATAGGCGCTGGCCTTGTCCGGCAGGCCCACCCGCTCCAGCAACTCCATGGCCTTTTTGTCGGCTTCGGCCTTGGTCATCAGCTTCAGCCGCACAGGAGCCAGAGTGATGTTCTGCTTGACGGTCATGTGAGGGAACAGGTTGAACTGCTGGAACACCATGCCCATCCGAGCCCTAAGCTTGTTGATGTCGTTCTTGGGATCGGTGATGTCCACACCCTCAAAGGTGATGGTGCCGGAGGTGGGCTCCTCCAGCAGGTTCAAACACCGCAGGAAGGTGGATTTTCCCGAACCGGAAGGCCCGATAACTGCCACTTTTTCCCCTTTGGAGATGTGCTCGTTGATGCCCTTTAGGACCTGGTGGCCTTCAAAGGATTTGGTGAGATTTTTAACGTCGATCACTGGCGCGCAGCCTCCTTTCCAGCTTGCCCTGGAGCCAGGTGAAGATCAGCACCAGGATGAGATACATGGCAGCGGTGATGAGATAGGGCCACATAGCCTCGTAGGTGCGGGATACAATGGCCTGGGCGAAGTAGACGATCTCCTTGCCGGCCACCACCGAGATCAGGGAGGTGTCCTTCAGCAGGGTGATAAACTCGTTGCCCAGAGCGGGGAGAATGGCCTTAAACGCCTGGGGTACCACGATAAAGCGCATGGTGTCCAGATAGCCCAGTCCCAAGGACCGGCCGGCCTCGGACTGGCCGGGATCCAGGCTCATCAAGCCGCCCCGGATGATCTCCGCCACATAGGCGCCGGAGTTGATGCCCAAGGACAGGGCGCCCACCAGGGTGAAGTTTCGGCTGGACTTGAAGACCACAAAGCCCATAATCAGCAGCTGGACCATCATGGGGGTGCCCCGGATGACGGTGACATAGACTTTGCAGATCAGGTTCAGCACGGCCAGAATGGGGTTGTGGTGGCCTTTGCGCTGCTGGTCGTGACCGGTGCGGATCACGGCCACCAACACGCCCAGGATGACACCGATGCACAGGGCCAAAATGGTGACCACTACAGTGGTGCCCAAGCCCTCCAGATACTGCTGCCAGCGGTTGCCCTCAAACCAGGCCCGGTAGAAATTCATGTAGGATTGCTGCCAAAAGCCGGGGTCCTCCAGGGCGGAGAACTGTTCATACAACTGGGTAGGATTCATCTGCCCACTCCTCTCTCAATGCCCGAAATATGGCAAAAAGAGCGGCGGGGGCCGCTCCTTTTGCGGAAGTAAGTAAAGCGCTTATGCAGCGTTCCTTATTCAGCGGTGATGTACTTGTCCAGGATCTCCTGCACGGTGCCGTCGTCCATCAGCTCCTGGAGAGCGGTGTCGATAGCGCTTAGCAGAGCGGTGTTGCCTTCATCCACGGCAGCGCAGTACTGCTCTTCCACCCAGTTGCCGGGGAGGAGGGTCAGGCCGTCGTTGGCAGCCACAAACTCCTCAGCGGGAGCCTGGTCGATGATCACAGCGTCGATCTGGCCGTTGACCAGAGCCTGCACAGCAGTGGCGCCGTTGTCGTAAGCCTGCACATGGTCCTCGCCAAAGCCGCCGTTCTCGGGAGTGTCAGAAGCGTAGATGTAACCGGTGGTG
>JBMNVU010000024.1:0-30390 GCA_050946975.1 Acutalibacter sp. | reverse complement strand
AATCTGCCATGGATGCACTTAGTCTTTGTGACATTTCATTTAGACTGTGTGCCAATGTTCCCAGTTCATCTGTTCGGCCTTCTTTACATCTCCAACTAAAATCCAGTTCTGCCATTCTTTTTGATACATCACTGATACGCAGAACAGGTCTGGTCACATAATGAGAATAAACAATAGAAGCCAATACAGCAACCAGCAGAACCACAAAGAGCAGGACGACGAAAATTCCTCCTAATAAAGTATCTTTTAGTAAATCAACTTCCTGTGCGCTTCCTGCAACCGTTAAGGTGTAAACCTCGTCTGAATCTGCAAATGTAAAGATATAACTGTGTGTCGCTCGATATGCTGCAGGATCGTCACTTTCAATCGCTACTCCACTTGTGATAAAAACAGGGAACGCTGAGCTGCTTTGTGACGGAAGTTCAATTTCGTTATTAGAAGAATCAAATAACTGAATCAGCACACCGTTCTGATTTAATATAAATTCGTCAAAGAGTTTGCCGCTTTCCAATGGAGTGACATGCTCAACTTCTGCAAGGAATGAATTTACTGCGCTATCTAAACTCGTATCAAGGGTTGTGCTGTAAGTTTTGGGGAAAAGCTATGCGATAACACCATAAGTTATCATACAGCAGAGGCTCGTCAATAAGAATGTAACGATGAATATTTTCGCAAATAAGCTGCGTTTAACTTTCTTTATCAATTTTGTATCCCACCCCTCGAATCGTCTGGATAAAGTCAATCCCCAGTTTCTTTCTTAGATTTTTAATATGGGTATCGACAACACGCTCGTCCCCAAGAAAATCATATTTCCAAAGGCCATCCAACAAATTCTGACGGGTAAGAACGCGCCCTTGATTCAAAAGTAATTCCCGTAAGACTTCAAATTCCCGCTGCGTCAATTCGTGGGATTCTCCATTTATCGAAGCGGAGTAGCTGTCTAAATCCAAAATCAAGTTTTTATAGGATATTGTTTGATGTTCCTGATCTGGAATCATTGTACTCCGCCGTAGAACCGCAGCGATTTTACAGATCAATATAGGCATGGAAAATGGTTTTGTAATATAATCATCTACCTGTAAATCCAACCCTCTAATTTGTTCTTCTTCTCCATTGAGGGTGGTAAGCATGATAATAGGGACCTGTGATTGTTTTCGAATCAACTCGCAAACAGTAAATCCATCAATTTTAGGCAGCATGATGTCCAACAGGATCAAATCAAAGTGGGCAGAAGAAAACAGCGAAATGGCCTCCATGCCGTCACGGGCAATCGCAGTTTCATAGCCAACTTCTTGTAAAAAATTTTTCAAAAGGTCTTGGATGTCCAAATCATCCTCGACAATTAAAATTTTCTGCATAGTCATCCCCCTTTCTAACAAGTATATCACAGCAATTTGTGATTCGCGTGTAGTTTGCACATATATGCAAATTTCTTTATAAATTGGGCAGTGTGAACTTCTATTTAGCGGGTAGTTTCCGCCTTTTTAAGCGTATTATTGGCGAAGCAAAAAACAAGGGTTTGGGAAGCTCCCAACAAGTAAAAATCTCCGCTCCGGCAGCAGGCCGGAAACGGAGATTTTGCGGAAGTGTAGCCACACTTCCTATGCTTGCTCTGTTGTGACTTCCCCGGAAAGGACGGGAACGGAATGGAACAGAAACGAAGCCAGAAAGAGAACGATTATTTGCCAAAACGGGGAAATCCGCTGCAAGAAACTGTCTGTTACAGGCTCGGCGGGACGGTCTATGAAGTACATACTTCCTGCGGCGGTACAGAACCGCTCTATGACAAGATGGTGCGGCTCATTCGCTCGGAAGCCATTGCCACATCTGCTGACAAAGAGGACAAACCGCAGTATAATAAAGACAGCAACCTGTTTGTCGGGCGTTCATTACAGGAGGAATGAACCATGACAGCAAACACCAATTATCCCGACAACATTACCGCCTTATACGCCCGCCTGTCCCAAGAGGACGCGCTGGACGGCGAGAGCAACAGTATTGCCAATCAAAAGAAAATCCTTTTGAAGTACGCGACTGACAACGGTTTCCCCAATCCCACATTTTTCATCGACGACGGCGTTTCCGGGGTGAAGTTTGACCGTCCGGGCTGGAATAAGATGATCTGGCTGGCCGAAGCAGGAAAGGTTAGAACCGTCATTGTCAAGGATATGTCCCGCATGGGCCGGGACTATCTGAAAGTGGGCTATTATACCGAGAGCTTCTTTGCTGAGCGTGATATTCGGTATATCGCTATCAATGACGGCGTGGACAGCGACAAGGAGGACAATGATTTCACCCCTTTTCGCAATCTATTCAACGACTTCTACGCCCGCGATACCAGCAAGAAGATTCGGGCTGTTATGCGGGCCAAAGGAAACGCTGGAGAACACCTTTGCACCAATCCGCCCTATGGGTATCAGAAAGACCCGGCGGATAAAAAGAAATGGATCGTGGACGAGGAAGCCGCCGAGATCGTCAAACGGATTTTTGCCATGTGCATTGCGGGGAAAGGGCCCATGCAGATTGCCAAACTGCTGACCGCCGAACGTGTCCTGACCGTCAAGGCTCACTACGCCCAGCGGGACGGAAAACCGCTGCCGGAGAAACCGTATCAATGGAGTCCGAAGTCTGTCGCGGGGATATTGGAGCGGCCAGAGTACACCGGCTGCACGGTAAACTTCAAGACCTATTCCAAGTCCCACAAGCTGAAAAAACGGCTGCACAATGCCCCGGAGAACCAGCGGATTTTCCCCAATACCCAGCCTGCCATTATCGACGAGCAAGTTTTTGCACGGGTGCAGGAGTTGCGGGAAAACAAGCGCCGCCCGGCTAAGCAAGCCGAACGGCAAGGGTTGTTTTCAGGCCTGTTATACTGCGCCGACTGTGGAAGCAAACTGCATTTCGCCACTGGCAAAAACATGACACCGCAACAAGACTGTTATCGGTGTTCCCGGTATAAGAGTAACACGGGTGATTGCACCATGCACTTTATCCGGGAAGAAACGCTGAAACTGTTCGTTTTGCAGCGGATTTTCGATGTGACGGCACTGTTCTTTGACGATGCCATGGCATTTGAGGAAGCCGCAAGAAAGCCGCGTTTTCAAGAAGCGGAAAAAGAGGCCAAGAAACGCAGGCGTGAAATTGCCCAAGCGGAAAAGCGTATTGCCGAACTTGACCGCATTTTCAAGCGCATCTATGAGGACGACATCAGCGGGGCGATCAGCCATGAACGGTTCTTGAAACTCTCCGCCGACTATGAGGCGGAACAAAGAGAACTAACGGAGCAGGTCAAGACATGGCGGGAAGCGGTAGAAACCTTTGAACAGGATCAAGCCGATTTTGCCAACTTTGCAGCCATTGTTCGGAAGTATGTGGGTATCCGGGAACTGACCCCCACCATCGTCAATGAGTTTGTAAAAAAGATTATCGTCCATGCGCCGGATAAGTCCAGCGGCCACCGCAGGCAGAAGATTGAACTGGTCTGGAACTTCATCGGAGAAGTCAACCTGCCGGGTGACGATCAGACCGTGGAACGGCAAAGAAAAGGCAAGACGGCATGACCTTTCAGCCATGCCGCCCTGCGACAATTAAATTACTTCCTTATGGGGGCGCGCCATTTGGTGTCTCTCTCCTTTTTTCTGTTTTCAGCCTGACGGGTTGCCGTGACCTTTTTTTAAGAAGAAATACCTCTCAAAGTATCCCCAACCTAATTTCATCCGATCATCCGAAAGAGGACTATTGCGAAAATGCAGCAGTCCTTTTTTCAGTTTTCTCACATTTTTCCATGTGCTGAGGAGGATCTATGTTTATCACACAGATTCCCTTCGTTTCCGCTCCTCACTGGGGGTGACCCCCATACAACGACGATACACTTGGGAGAAATAGGAAAAATTGTCATATCCCAGTTTAGAAGCGATTACGCTAACCGGAAGCTGAGTGGTGGTCAACAACAGTTTGGCAGATTCCATCTTGCGCTGGATAATGTATTCCTTTAACGGGATGTTGGTCTCGTTTTTAAACACACGTGAGATATAGTCGGAATTCATGAACATCGCTGCAGCCACACCGTTAACATTTAGACTTTGATCCAGATTATCTTCCACATATTTGCGCACCTGTTCCACCAGTTTTTTCTCATTGCCGGAGTATTGCTCCGTCTTGGGAAAACAACTCACGATGGCCTTCACAGCTCCTTGAACCTCCTGAAGGGATGTAGCCTGATTTCCAAGCTCCGCTGCAGCCAGCATTTGAGGAGGTTTCATCTTTAGAGACTTTGTAGCGTTGAAAGCCACCTGTTGAAATTGAATCCAAAAATTACGCAGCGCCCGCTGATCCAGTTCCCTTTCCTCCACCAAGGAGTCCAAATACCGCAGCGCCTCATCCTGAGTGGTGGCTCCTAGGCCATTGGCAAGCAATTCCTCCCACCGCCGCAGCTGTACCGTATCCAATAATTTCTCCATGTGAAATTTATCCTGCCGGTTCTTTGGGCAAAATATTCCACTCTCCCGCACCACATTATTTTGCTTGGCATCCAGCAGCAGCGATGACTGGTCATTGATTTCCGTCAACGGAACTATGGGACTGACATAGAAGGCAAATTCACACGGCAGATGTTGGGAAATGGCAAGATAGGCCTTATTCAATGGTGTCAGCGCATCCTGATCTTGAGAAAAATTTCCCATTGGCGCATAGATGAACCATCCCAAAGAAGTCCGATCTATGGAAAATGGGAGAATTCCGCAGTGAGCCTTTTCATACAGCTCTGCAATCATGTTATTCACTGCATAGACCCACTCCTGGGTGGGCCAAGGTTCGTCGTGCCACCGAAGCAGGTGACCCCAAATCACAAAGCATTGGCAATCTTCTGGCACCTCCTGTCCCAAGTGGTGCAATACCCCCCGCAGGGCAGAGATGGACAAGGAACGCCCAGCACTCCAATCGCTGAACAGGTTTTGAAACAATGCCGCCTCCTGCTTTTTGGCCATCACTCCATAGTCCCGCAGCTCTTTATCCGCGCTGGTATCCTTTACCCTCGCAATAGCTCGGGCAACGGTGGCCTGGATCTCCTCATAGGGTGCCGGTTGGAGAATATAGTCAAAACACCCCAACTGGATGGCCTCTTTGGCATAAAGAAAATCGGCATGGGAGGTGAGAAACACACAGATAAAATCCATGCCCTTGCTGCGTGCCCACCGCAGCAAGGACAGTCCATTTTCACCGGGCATCTCAATGTCACAAAGGAGAATATCCACCTGGGTCTCCAAAAAAACCGACTTTGCCTGCGCGGCACTGCTGGCAGTACGGATGGACGTCACTCCCAAAGTATCCCAATCCAGACCGGAAATCAATCCGCTCAACACACGGATTTGGTCATCCACCAATAGCACATTCATTCTACTTCACGCTCCGTAGTCTCTGATTGAATCGGCAGAAAAAGCTCTACACAGGCTCCATCGGTCAGGTTGCGGAAGGACAGGGTTGCCTTTCCGGGAAACAGCAGTTCCAACCGACTTCGAATATTTGAAATTCCCACATGGCGGTCCGAATACACCTGGGACTGTGGGCCATTCAACTTCTGGATTTCTTCCGGAGAGATGCCTCCCCCATTGTCGCTGACAGACACATATAAATACTTTCCCGCATCCGTATCCAGGCTGCTGCTTTTAATACGAATCTCCAAGGGCGTATCCTGCCGCTGAGAGTGTTTAATAGAGTTCTCCACAAAAGTCAGCAAGGACAATGGAGGAACCAACACCTTCAAGGTATCCGCGTCAAGGCTCACCTTTAATTGAGGAGGAATCTGCGCACCTGCCTGCTGAATGCGGATATAGCTCTCCACCGAGGCCAATTCGGTTTTAAGAGGCACCAATTTGGCTCTATCTTGAAAAATACTGCGCAGATAAGAGGATAGGTCCAGCACAAGTTCTTGAATGGCGGAATCACGCCCTTCACCAGCCATGGAGTAGACAATGTTTAAACAGTTTAAAAAGAAGTGAGGACGAATCTGCAGCTGCAGGTATTGAAGCTGCGCATGCTGCATTGCCAGCTTCTGCTCATAGGCATCGATTTTCTGCTGCTGGATGATATCTAACATTGTGTTGACTGTGTGAGAAATCTGATTGACCTCCTGCAGATTCGAACGGACCTGCATCCGAATGGCTGTATCTCCTCCCTGAATTGCTTCCATGGTCCTGGTCAAAGCGCCCACCGGTTGAAGCATCCATCTGCGCAGCATCAGCCAACACAGTGGAATAAACATCAGCAAAACAAAGGTAATTATCAGTAAAATCAGCTGCTCCACACTCATCTGCTGAAGGAAAGTCTTCGCCGGAACCGCGTAAATAATATATCCTCGATCCCCTGATAAGGGGAGTGAAACCAGCTCGTATTTTTGATGGAATCGGGTCTCCAGAATTGTTGTCTCCCCCCAGGACACAGCAGAAAAATCCTCCACCCCCAGAGCTGTCTCAGGACAATAGGGAATACGATCTGCGGTGGTGAAAAAGACCTGTTCCCTTTCTCCCAAACCGGAGATTTTCAAACGAGCTGGATCCACCATCGCTGCCACCACAGTTTTCTGATTGACCATGGTCATCAGCAGCACAGTCCGATCAGAGAGCTGCACCTGATGCCAGGTGGAAAGACCCTCGGAATCCACGGAAGCATTCATAACTTCCTGACGCAGGATATTCAGATCGCTTTGCTTATAGGTATCCGTACATATCAGACGATAATAGTCAAAGGGATGTGAGTAAAGAAAAAACGAACCTAAAAGCGGCTGCGACCTCATCAATACCCGGCACTGCTCATCAATGGGAAATGAGTACCGAAGCACCTCCGTTTTTGTCAAAGCATAAATCATCCCGGCAAAATCGGTGCTGTTGGCAGAGGTCTCCGCCAAATACTCCTGGGCTACTTGGAGCGTATCTTCCCATTGGGCCAAGTATACCCGCAGCGTACTAAGCCGGCTGTTGCGCACAGCGCTGCGCTGCTGCACCACAGTGTAGCTGGTGAATGTCACCACCACAATAAACAACGGGATCACCAGCAATGCCAAAATCACTATCGCTATATTTCGAAAGGAGATCTCACGTTTTTTTCTGTTACTCGACAATCGTCCCATGATCCACCCGCCTTTTTTGTGCATTATACCATGTATTGGTGCGATCCACAAGAATCGAAAGTCAGAAAATCAACATTTCTAAGTCGGAGAATGGACATGCACTTTGAATTATTCAGAAAATCAGTCGGATTCTCAACAATATCATTTGAAAAAACAGTAGAAAAAAACTCGGTTTAAGAGCTATACTATGTGCACAATCTCCACAATGAGTTTGAAAGGAGCATGATGAACGTGGCGAAAACATGGAAACGCTCTGCTGCGGCTCTATTGGCTGCCCTAATGGTATCAGCAACCATGTCAGCCTGCAATGGCGGAGACAACACCTCGGGGGCTTCTTCCAGTGGCACTGAAAGCAATACCTCCAGTACCACTTCCACATCAGAAGTTTCAGAGACGGCCAACAACGGTGAGGTAGTCACTCTGAAGGTGTGGGGCTTTACCAACGCTTCTCCTGACACCAACGAAATGAACGCGGTCGCGGAAGTCGTCAATGAGATGACACGGGATACTATTGGTGTGGAAATTGAACTAACCCGTAGCTTTGATTATGAAACTTTAAACCTGGCACTTACTTCCGGTGAAAAGTTAGACCTTGTGCAAACCCATTCCTATTCTCCCGGTTTGTCCACCATGGTAACCTCTGGTTATGTCCAGCCCATTGACGATTTACTGGACCAATACGGCCAGGATATCATCGATATTGTTCCTGAAGGCTACATGAAAACCGGTGCAGTCAACGGTGTACAGTATGGCACTCCGGACTTGAAAGATACCGCCCGTGCTGCCGGCTTTGCAATGCGCAGTGATGTTTTGGATGAGCTTAGTATTGATCCTTCAACCATTACCACCTGGGATGATGTTCATGATGTGCTGGTACAGGTAAGGGACAATTACACCGATCTATACCCCTTGGTTCCTTCCTGGTCTGGCGGCGGCATGCAGGAAGTTTTGACTTATGACAGTTTGACAGTTCCCAACAACTTGGCTGTTCTGGAAGATGTATTTACCGACAGCACAGACGTTGTGTGCCTGTATGAAACCGACTCCTATCGGGAGTTCTGTGAGCGGATGTATCAGTGGAACCAAGAGGGTTTGATCATGCCCGATTCCACCACCACTACCGATAACAACCTGATGGCTTCTGTAGGCTTTGCCGATTATGAAAACATCAAGCCCGGCAAAGAACTGGAGATCAAGAAAGCCTGGAACATTGACTGCGATCTGATCCAACTCAACGAGCCCTACACCTACACTGGCCAAATCATTGGCGATTTGTGGGTTATTCCCACAGTCTGTGAAAACCCCGACAAAGCTATGCAGTTGTTGAACATGATGTACAGCGACGCGGACCTGTCCAACACCTTGATCAACGGTGTGGAAGGCCGTCACTGGGAGTGGGCCAACGAGGAACACACCCTGATTAAATCCCCCGAGGGTGTTGACGCCACTGCCAGCGGGTATGAAAGCCTTGACTGGGCATGGCCCAACTGCCGTATTACCCCTGTCTGGGAAGGCGGCGACGAGGATCAGTGGGATCAGCTGCAGGAATTCTGTGATGCAGCCCACGAAAGTGTAGCTCTAGGATTTGTGTTCGACACTACCAATGTGATGAACCAGATCACCGCCTGCGGTAACGTGGTCAACGAGTACAACGTAGCACTGCGCTGGGGTGAACTGAATCCCGACGAAGCCATTCCTGAATTTATCAGCGAGCTGAAAAACGCTGGTGTGGATGACATTGTGGCTGAGTGTCAGACCCAGTTGGACGCCTATCTGGCGGAGAACGGTTAACTGGATTATGTGAGAGCGGGCCGCGGCAATCCCGGCCCGCTTTTTCTGTAATATACCAAACAAGGAGAAGTGACCTATGCAACGTGCCATCAAAGCCGTTAAAAAATTTTGGCCCCTATATTTGATGTTCGTACCGGGTCTTATTTATCTGATCATCAACAACTACATCCCCATGACAGGTATCGTGGTTGCCTTCAAACAGTACAATCTAAAAGGCGGTCTTTACGGCAGTCCCTGGATCGGTTTCAGCAATTTCGAGTATCTGTTTAAAACCAACGATGCCTGGATTATGACCCGAAACACCATCGGCTACAACCTGGTCTTTATTGTTCTGGGCACCGTCCTGGCCATCGCTGTGGCTATTATTCTCAACGAGGTTAAAATCAAGTCCGCCAAGCAGCTCTACCAGACCTTGATTCTCATCCCTTACCTGATCTCCATGGTAGTGGTCAGCTACCTGGTGTTCGCTTTCCTCAGCGACGGCAACGGCTTTGTCAACAAGTCCATTCTTCCGCTGTTTGGGCTTGATCCTATCAGCTGGTACAATGAGGCCCAGTATTGGCCCTTTATCCTGGTCATTGTAAACATCTGGAAGACCATCGGCTACAATTGCATCCTCTATTACGCCACCATCTGCGGCATTGACCGCAGCCTCTATGAGGCTGCGGTGGTGGACGGTGCCAACCGTTGGCAGCAGGTCTGGAACGTCACCCTCCCCTGCCTCAAGTCCACCATCATCATTCTCACCCTGATGAGCCTGGGCAACATTTTCCGCTCTGATTTCGGCCTGTTCTACCAGGTTCCCATGAACTCCGGCACCATCATCAGCACCACCCAGACCATTGACACCTATGTCTACCGCGGCCTTATGCAGAGCAGCAACATCGGCATGTCCTCCGCCGCCGGCGTATACCAATCCGTCGTGGGCTTTATCCTGGTGCTCACCGCCAACTTCGTGGTCCGTAAGTTGGATAGCGAAAGTTCCCTGTTCTGAGAAGGAGGAAATTACATGGTTGAAAAAAGCAAGGGCTTTCAAATCTTTGCCCACATTGTCATGATCATCATCGCCATCTGCAGTCTGGCCCCCTTTGTCATACTGCTTGCTTCTTCCTTTACGGACGACAAGGCTTTGACCACCTACGGGTACTCCTTCTTTCCCAGAGTTTTTAGCGTGGAAGCATATCGGTACCTCTTCACAAGCTCCTCCTCCATTTTCCGGGCTTATGGTATTTCCGTCCTTGTCACTGTGGTGGGAACCATAGTAAACTTGACATTGACCACCTTGTATGCCTATCCCCTTTCTCGCCGGGATCTGCCCATGCGCAACGCCTTCGCCTTCATCCTGTTCTTTACCATGCTGTTCTCTGGCGGACTGGTCCCTTCCTACATCATGTGGACCCAGACCTTCCACATTCGCAACACCCTGTTCGCCATGCTGATTCCCAACCTGCTCATGGGCGGTTTCAACGTCATCATGATGCGAACCTACCTGAATTCCAACATTCCCGACGCAGTGATTGAGGCCGCCCGCATTGACGGCGCCAGCGAATTCAAGATCCTGCGCAGCATCGTGCTCCCAATGGCCACTCCCATTTTGGCCACCTTGGCACTTTTGGTTGGCCTGGCCTACTGGAACGACTGGCAGAACGGTCTGTACTACATCAACAACACCAATCTGTACAGCATCCAGGTTCTGCTGATGAACCTCCAGCGCAGTTTGGATGCCTTGACCCAGAATGCCGCCTCCGGAGGCAACATCTCCACCGCCAACCTGCCCTCCACCTCCGTCCGCATGGCCATCACAGTCATGGGTGTACTGCCAGTAATGATCGTCTATCCCTTCCTTCAGAAATACTTTGTCAAAGGTATTTCCATCGGAGCTGTAAAAGGGTAAGCTTTGCGTTCCAAACCACAGACGGTCCGTGTTCCACAGGGGGACCGGAGCCGCTCTCATAAGCCCTCGGGTCTTTGGGGGATTGAAGTAGAGTCACTTTCGTTCACTTTTTGCAAGGAGGAGTTTTCACATGATACCAACCATTTCCAACTACCAAGGAAAACCTATTCTGTATGTGGATGACAAACCCCTGCTGCTCTTTGGCGGGGAAGCCCACAACTCCAGCGCCTCCAGCCTGACCTATATGGAGGAACAGGTCTGGCCTAATGTCCGCGACCTACATCTGAACTGCCTGATCGTTCCGGTATCCTGGGAGTTCCTGGAGCCACGGCCCGGGGAATATGACTTCACCCTTCCCGATGGACTGATTTCCCAGGCTCGGCGGGAAGGCGTCAAGTTGGTGTTTTTGTGGTTCGGCCTGTGGAAAAACGGCGCCAGCACCTATGTCCCTGCTTGGATCAAGCGGGACCGGGAAACCTACTTTCTCATGCGCACCCGGAACGGCCAAGCGGTGGATGCCATCTCCCCCCTGTGCCAAGCCGGTGTGGACCGGGACGCCGCCGCTTTTCAAGCGCTGCTGGGCCACCTGAAGGAGACTGACACCGATCACACCGTTGTGATGGTCCAGGTGGAAAACGAGATGGGCCTGCTGGGCGACTGCCGGGATTTCGGCCCCCAAGGGGAAAGGGCCTACGCTGGGGAAATCCCCCAGGAGATGGCGGACTTGTACCAGGTTTCCGGCACTTGGGCGCAGGCCTTTGGGGAAGCCGCTCCAGAGCGCTTTATGGTGTACCACTACGCCAAAGCCGTGGAGCAGATCGCAGCGGCAGGCAAGACCGTCTACCCGCTGCCCCTGTACGTCAACGCTTGGCTGGAACAATATCCTTGGACGCCCGGCACTTACCCCTGCGGTGGGCCCATCGCGAAGGTGATGGATCAGTGGAAAGCCCTGGCCCCTTCCATCGACCTGTTTGCCCCGGACATCTACGTCTCGGATTTCGTCTCAGTCTGCAGAGAATATGCCAAGGACGGCAATCCCCTGTTCATCCCCGAGGCCCGGCCTTCCATGGATTCGGCCTCCAACGTGTTTGCCGCCTTTGGGCAGCTGGGGGCTCTGGGTTTTTCGCCCTTTGCCATTGAGAGCGTTGGCAAAAACGAAAAAGCCAACCTTCCCGCCGGACTGATGGAAGAACTAAACATTATGGCGGAGGCCTTTGACCACTACCGCGCCGGGGAGTATCTGGGGGAGAGCTACCGTCTGCTCCAGAGCATCCAGGAGCTGCTGCTGGAATACCGCATGACCCCCGCCCTGCAGGGATTCACCCGCTGCGAACGGGAAAGCGGCACTTTGCTGTTCTTTGACCGTTATAATCTGGAGATCAAATACCTCCCCCATCGCGGGGAGTCCCCCAAGGCCGGCGGGCTGATCCTTCAGCTCTCCCCGGAGGAGTTCCTGCTGTGCGGCATGAACTACAGCGTCAAGCCCCTGGTCAAGGGGGACGATCCCGGCTGGGTGGATGTGGTCTCCATCACCGAGGGCTCCTATGAAAACGGCAGTTGGGTCCCCGGCCGCCGCTTAAATGGCGATGAATTTCATTGCGCTCTGGGACCCCATCCCCAGATGCTCAGACTGGTCCTGTCCCACAGGGACCGATGAGGAGACTTTTTTCACACCCTCTTTGCTGTCACAAATCGCCGCCAAAGGAGGAACTTATGAAACGAACAATTGACCACACCTATTGCAACCCTCTGGTCCTGCCGGACTATCCCAATCTTCCCGCCAAGAACGAACCCCATCATGGGTTGGACACCTCCGGCTGGGGCAGGGAAGGGAAACATCTGCTCCGGGACTGGGATATCCTTGCGGAGGTGGACCCCCAGGGCCTGGGAAAAGGCGCGGGAGCGGCGGGCTTTCATCCCGACATGACCTATCGCCGGGAGGCGGAGTGGGATGTCCGAGCCACGGCCGATCCCACCGTGATGTACTATGACGGAATCTGGTATCTCTACTGCACCTGCGGGTACGTCTATGATTCCAAGGACTTTGTCCACTGGACACCCCACGTGGACGAAACCTTCCGAAAAATCTCCGCCCCCATGGCTCCCACCGTGGAACATTTCAGGGGAAAATTCTACGCCACAGCCAACTCGGTTCCGCTCCACGCGGCGGACAATCCCCTGGGCCCCTGGACGCCCATCGGCGAGTGGACCCTGCCGGACGGGCGGGAGTTTCTGGCCAATGACCCCATGATCTTTGCCGACGATGATGGCCGGCTGTACCTCTATTGGGGGTTGGGGCTGGGGATCTTTGGAGCCCAGCTGGATCCGGAACAGCCCAACCACCTGCTCACCACTCCCAAACACCTGATCACCTTCAACGGGGAAAATTCCTGGGAGCGGGGAGGCAACGACAACCAAAACTGGCGGGACGGGTGCATCGAAGGCTCCTGGATGTACAAGCGCAACGGCACCTACTACCTGCTTTACTCCGTGGTGGGTACGGAGTACTACACCTACTGCATGGCGGCCTACGTGTCCGACTCCCCCCTGGAGAATTTCCGGCTTCAAAAGCGCAACCCCGTTTCCAGAAGCGACAAGGGTCTGATCCGGGGCGGGGGCCATGGTTCCATTGTCAACGGTCCCAACGACACCATCTGGTGCTTTTACACCATTCCCGTGGTGATCGACCACATCTTTGAGCGGCGCATCGGCATGGATCCCTGCGGGATCGATGAAGAGGGCTGTCTGTACGCCCTTACCGGCAGCAGTACGCCGCAATTTGCACCCGGTATTTTGCCCCATCCTGAAGAGGGCAACGCCACCGGTCTGCTGCCCTGCACCGGATTCAGCCTGACCAAGGCGTCTTCCTATGCCCCAGGGCACCGGCCGCTGTACGCTTTGGATGAGGCGCTCCACACCTGGTGGCAGCATGACGCGGGGGATCCTGCTCCGGCTTTGGAGGTTTCTCTGCGGGACGAGTATTTCCTGTCCGCGGTGCGGATCATCTGGAAGGATGTGGGTCTGGACCTAAAAGCGGGTATCGTCCCCGGGCCATACCAGTATATGGTGGAGGCCGCCCTAAAAGACGGCCCATGGACAACCGTGGCGGATGAATCCCGTAACTCCGTGGACTTGACGGTGGACTACCGGACATTTGCGGAAATCCGCGCCGACAGGGTCCGGCTTCGCATTCTGGGAGCCCCTGCCGGACTGACTCCGGGTGTGATCAACTTCACCGCCTTCGGAGAGTCCGCCGCCCGGAGAGAGCGTTGGGG
The DNA here is from genome assembly GCA_050946975.1 of Acutalibacter sp. GTDB lineage: Bacteria > Bacillota > Clostridia > Oscillospirales > Acutalibacteraceae > Acutalibacter. Next base: position 16,307 of record JBMNVU010000024.1, on the reverse strand, counting down.
ACATACCCCTCTTCTGGAGAATGGATAACAGTGATTGACCTGTAAAAAGAAGCGGAAGCTTTTTCTCAAGCCAAGGGAATTGCAACCGCTTTGCAATTTTCACTCTATAAAACCAGGCCCTCCCTCATACGCTGATTCATTCCGCGTTAGGGGAGGGCTTTTTGCCTTGATCCTCTGTCAAAGGATCTCTTGTCATTTCTCCCCCACCTTGCTATACTAGCTTTATACCCTTATCTAAGGAGGCATTGTTGTGGCACACACTCTGGACCTGGGGCGCCTTTGCGCCCCCGCTGTTTTCCCCCTAGGGGACGTCTTTTCCGGCAACGATCCCCAGGGCAGCTCACTGAGCTTCACCAACTGCTCCATGCTGTTGGACGGACAGCCCTATTTCGGCGTCTGCGGTGAGATCCACTACGCCCGGATCTCCGCTGATCAGTGGGAGGACACCCTGATCAAGGCCAAAATGGGCGGCGTGAACATTGTTTCCACCTATGTGTTCTGGAACGTCCACGAAGAGGTGGAAGGCGTCTTCCGCTTCGACGGAGACCGGGACCTGCGCTCCTTTGTGGAGCTGTGCCAAAAGCACGGCCTCTGGGTGATCCTCCGGGTGGGGCCCTTCGCCCACGGGGAAATGCGCAACGGCGGCCTCCCCGACTGGCTCTACGGCAAGCCCTATGAGGTCCGCAGCCGGGATCCGGGATTTCTGGCCGCGGTGAAGCGCCTGTACGCCGCCATCCACGCCCAGGTGGACGGGCTGTACTTCTCCCAGGGCGGACCCATCATCGCCGCCCAGCTGGACAACGAATTCATGCACGCCGGGGCCCCTTGGGAGGAGACCAGCCTGACCAACGCCCAGTATGTCCCTGCAGGCTCCGGCGGGGAGGACTACCTGCGGGATCTGAGATCCCTGCTGCTGGAGGTGGGGATGGTCACCCCCTTCTACACCTGCACCGCCTGGGGAGGCGCCATGGCTCCCATTGAGTGCGCCCTACCTCTGTGGGGTGGATATGCCTACCAGCCCTGGCTGTTCTACTCCCCCCAGCTGGAATCCCATCCTCCCACAGAGCAGTATCTCTACCAGGATAACCACAACAACGACGTGCCTCAAAGCCGGGATTTCACCCCTCGCTACCAGCCGGAGGACCGGCCCTACGCCTGCTGCGAGATGATGGGCGGCATGTCCAACAGCTACCGGTACCGCTTTCAGCTGCCCTTTGAGAGCGTGGACGCCCTGGCCAACGTGAAACTGGGCTCGGGCTGCACGCTGCTAGGCTACTACATGTACCGGGGCGGCACCACTCCCACCGGCCAGCGGACCCCCTTCCTCAACGAGGGCCAGACCCCCAAGCGCACCTACGACTTCCAAGCACCCATCGGGGAGTTTGGCCAGCTGCGGCCCTCCTACCACCGGCTGCGGCTGGTCCATCTGCTCTGCCAGACCTTTTCCCAGGAGCTGTGCACCGCCCGGACCGTCCTGCCCCAGAATCAACCCGCCTCCCCCACCGACGAGGAGGCTCTGCGGTACTGTGCCAGGGTCCAGGGAGATCGGGGCTTCCTGTTCCTGAACAACTTCCAGGATCACTTTGCCCTGCCCGCTCGCCGGGAGGAGTCCATCACCCTGGTTCTGCCCAGCGGGGAGCTGACCCTCACCGGGCTGGGACTGGCCTCAGGGGAGAACGCCATTCTCCCCTTCAACCAGGAGTTGGACGGGGTGCTGCTGCGGTGGGCCTCCGCCCAGCCCATCGCCCGGATCCAGGGAGAGACGGGGCCTCTGTGGTTTTTCTTCGCCCCAGAGGGCATGGAGCCCTCCTACGCCCTGGATCCCGGCTGTAAGGTGCAAGGCTGCGAAACCTCCCTGGAGAACGGCTTGCTCCGGTGCAGGCCCCAGCCCGGCAGCCCCAGCGCCTTCGCGGTGGAGGGCCCCCAAGGGACGGTGACCTTTGTCACCCTCAGCCGGGAGCAGGCTCTGGGATTTTCCAAGGTGTCCCTGGAGACGGGGGACCTGGCGCTGCTCTCCCCCACCCCCCTGCTGTGGGACGGGGAACGCCTGCTGGCGGAGACGGATCAGCCCCTGGTGACGGCTCACGTCCTGGGGCAGGGTGCGGGAACCCTGGAGCTGTGCCCCGGCGTCCAAGGGAAGCCGGACACCCTGGGGAACATGGTGTGGCAGAAGCTGACCTTCTCCACCGGACTGGGGCAGCCGGAAGCCATCCCCGCCCGAGAGGTGAGCCCCGGCCGCTATACCCTGGACATCCCCGTTCAAGCTCTCACCGGGTGCAAGACGGCACTGTTGCAGCTGGAGTACCAGGGGGACGTGGGCAGTGCCTTCCTGGACGGGGAGCTGCTGTCGGACAACTTTGCCAACGGCGCCCCCTGGGAGATCCGGGTGGATTCCCTCTGCCAGAAGCTGGCTCACAGCCCGTTGACGGTGTACATCACCCCCATAGACCCGGGCAGCCGGGTGGTCCGGGAGTTCCCCCAAGCCGCCCAGTGGGAGTCCGATACCGGCCGGACCGGCGCACTCCACAGCGCCCTGCTGCGGCGGGTGGGACAGTTCCCCCTGCTGACGCTGTGACACATTTTTCCGCGAAAAAAGGACCCGCGTTTTGCGGGTCCTTTTGCATTTCTTTCTGCATTTTTTAGCGTATCTTATAGGAAGAAAGTCACAGGTGATGCCGCTTTTTGATCAGCCCTACAGCCTTGGCCAGCTCCATGACCACTAGGGGCACCAAAATGAGACCCAGTCCTGCCAGGTACAGCCACGGAGTCAGGAGCACCATCCCAAAGGCGATGCCCACCGGGGTGAACAGCACCAAACACACCAGCGCCAGAGAGAGCACCGCCGCGCCGTCCAGCTTCCGGTTGGTGAAGAATCCAATGCGGAACAGGGAGTGCTCACTGCGCATGTTGAAGGACTGGACGATCTGAGTCAGGGACAGCACCAGGAAGGCCATGGTCTGGCCGGCCTCCAGGGAACCGCCGTACCGCTCCCCCAGGAAAAAGGCAATCAGAGTCAGCAGGGCGAACATACACCCCTGGAGCACCACCTGGATCCCCAATCCGTGGGCGAAGATCCCCTCGTCCTTGGGCTTGGGTTTGTGGTCCATCACGTCGTCCTCCACCGCCTCCATGCCCAGGGTGATGGCGGGCAGAGAGTCGGTGACCAGGTTGATCCACAGCAGCTGCATGGACAGCAGGGGCGTCTTGTGCCAGAGGATCATGGCAAAAAATACGGTGAGCACCTCGCCGATGTTGGTGCCCAGCAGGAACCCCACCACCTTGCGGATGTTGGCGTAGATCCCCCGGCCCTCCCGGACGGCGTGGACGATGGTGGCAAAATTGTCGTCGGTGAGGGTCATATCAGCGGCACCCTTGGCCACGTCTGTGCCGGTGATGCCCATGGCGCAGCCGATGTCCGCGGCCTTTAAGGCGGGAGCGTCGTTGACGCCGTCCCCGGTCATGGAGACCACCTGCCCCCGGCTCTGCCACGCCTTGACAATGCGAATTTTATTCTCCGGGGACACCCGGGCGTACACGGAGATGTGCTCCACCTCCTGGCCCAGCTCCTGGTCGCTCATGGCGTCCAGCTGGGCCCCGGTGATGGCCCGGTCCCCCTCCGAGAGAATCCCCAGCTCTTTGGCGATGGCTGACGCCGTTACCACGTGGTCCCCGGTGATCATCACCGGCTTGATCCCCGCCTGACGGCACAGGGCCACGGCTTCCTTGGCCTCCGGACGGGGCGGGTCGATCATCCCCACCAGGCCCAACAGGGTCAGGCCGCTTTCCAGCTCGTCGCTAGTGAGCTCCTGGGGAAGCGCCTCCAGGGTCTTATACCCCACCGCCAGCACCCGCAGTGCCTGACGGCTCATCTGGTCGTTTTTCTCCCGGGCGGCCTCCAAGTCCCCTGCCACACACCGGGCTGCCATCACGTCAAAGGCGCCTTTGACAATGGCCACCAGCTCTCCGTCTATCCGGTTGACGGTGGTCATCAGCTTCCGGTCCGAGTCAAAGGGCAGCTCCCCCAGACGGGGGTACTCCTCGCCTAGGGCGTCCTGCTCCAGGCCGTTGGTGTGGGCCGCCACCAGGATGGCGGTCTCGGTGGGATCACCGATGTGCTGCTGGCTGCCGTCCTCCCCGTAGGTCACCGAACCGTCACAGCAAAGGGCGCCGTATTGCAGCAGCTTCCGGGCCGACGGGCTGTTCTCCGGGGAGACGTCCTCCAAATCCGGCGCGCCCTCCACCCACAGCTTGGTGAGAGTCATTCGGTTCTGGGTCAGGGTGCCGGTTTTATCCGAACAGATCACCGAGGCGCTGCCCAAAGTCTCCACCGCGGGCAGGCGGCGGATCAGAGCGTTTTTCTTCACCATCCGCTGGACGCCGATGGCCAGCACAATGGTGACGATGGCGGGCAATCCCTCGGGGATGGCCGACACCGCCAAACTCACGGCGGTCATGAAGATCTCCAGCACCGGGATGCCGTTTAACAGCCCCACCACAAAGATCACGGCGCAGGCGGCCAGGGCCACAAAGCCCAGGTACTTGCCCAGCTGGGCCAATTTCTGCTGCAGGGGCGTCTGAGTCTCCGACTCCCCCTCCAGCAGCCCGGCGATCTTGCCCATCTCCGTCTGCATCCCCGTGGCGGTGACCACCGCCGTGGCCGTGCCATAGGTGACGCTGCATCCGGAGAACACCATGTTGCTCCGATCCCCCAGGGGGGCGTTTTCCTCCACCGGGGCATCGGCGTCCTTTTCGCTGGGGACGCTCTCCCCGGTGAGGGCGGATTCCTCGCTTTTCAGGCTGACGCTTTTTAAGAGCCTGGCGTCCGCCGGGATAAAGTCCCCGGCCTCCAGGTGGATGATGTCACCGGGCACCAGCTGGGAGGCGTCAATCACCTGCTCCTTCCCCTCCCGAAGCACCCGGGCGTGAGGGGCGGACATATTTTTCAAGGCGTCCAGGGCCTTTTCCGCTTTGGACTCCTGCACCACCCCCAGGATGGCGTTGAGGATCACAATCAGCAGGATCAGCAACGGCTCAAAGAACTCCATGGGGTCGTGGCCGAAGCAGGCCACCACAAAGCTCACCGCCGCAGCCGCCAGCAGGATCACGATCATCACGTCCTGAAACTGCTCCAAAAACCGCCGAAGGTTGGTCTTTTTCTTTTTCTCCGCCAGCTTGTTCTCCCCGTACCGGTCCAGACGGGCTTGGGCTTCCTGCTGGGAAAGCCCTGCCTCCGCGGTGACGGAAAGCTCCTGGAGCAGGTCTTTCCGGGAACAATTGTAAGGGGTCATGAAGATCCCTCCTTCCTGGTTTCTAAAAATAGTATACCAGAATTCCCCGTACCTTTCACCTGAAAAAAGGGGAATTTGCCAAAAGATTTCCCCTCTGCTCCCATTTCCTTGCGCCGCCCTGGCTTCTGGACTATACTAGAAACAAAAGGAGGGGTACCATGCGTTTTCACATTCAAGGCACCGTGGCCACGGCGGACCTCCACGGGGTCTATGAGCGGGACGCCCGGGACATCCTGGCGGGATGGCTGAACACCGCCCCCAAAACCCTCACCGAACTGCGGGTGATCCACGGCTATCAGCGGGGCACCACTCTGCGGGACATGATCCGGCAGGACTTCTCCCATCCCCGGGTGAAGGAAATCCTTCCCAGTTTGAATCCTGGGGAGACCAGGCTCATTTTGCGGAAATCCTGAGACGCAACCGCCGGTTGCGCTCTTGCAAGGCGGGGATGGTTTCCTAAAAACCCCCTGCCTGCTATACTTTTTTCAGAGAGGGAGAGGATTTGTTTGAAGCTGGAAGAAACACTGGCAGCCCTACGCAAAAAACAGGGACTCACCCAGGCGGAGCTGGCGGAAATCTTGGGGGTCTCCCGGCAGGCCGTATCCAAATGGGAAGTGGGCGAGGCCCCACCCCAAAAGCCTTCGCGCCGCAAAAAAGTGGTGATCGCCCTTCTGCTGGGGTGGGCAGCGGTGCTGTCCATCAGCATTATGGCGGGATATCTCTGGTGGAACAGTCAGCCGGCCCAACAATTTCTCTACTGGAATGAAGGGGAGGCCTCCTCTTCCCCGATTTCACCGGGAATTTCCCTAGATGTTTCCGTAACCCGTTTTTCAGACGGGTCTGGTTCTATTGCATACACCTTGCAAAACAACACAAACGATACCTTTTATTTCAGCAAATGGGTCTGGGTTGACTATAAGTACCAAGGGAAATACCACTGTATTTCCCTAGAACCTGGCTACAAACGTTATATACCCGCTAGTCTCAGAGGGGACGCGACTTTTTTCATAGACCCAGGGGAAACTTGGAGCAATACGGTTTCCTTTCCCGGAAAAATGCTGGCTCTTCCAGGGCAATACCGCTTCTGCGTGGAGAATATAGGCTTTGTGGAATTTGCCGTGTTTGAGGACGGCAGCGTTCTGGTGGGGAAATAAGGTATCCACGCCAAAAGGCCTCTCTGCAAGCAAAAAAGGACACCTGAGTTTTCAAACTCGGGTGTCCTTTTCTTGTTGCGCTGAAAAGGGCCGCGCCTTAGGCCTATCTGCCTTCGGCAGCGTGCGGCCTTCGGCGCTGGTCCTCTTTTTCCGGCTTCGCCGGTTTCAGACCGTGGGGCGCTGCCCCACACCCTGCAAGCTTTTGAAAAAGCTTGACCAAAACTTTTTCTGTTTTCTCAGCTGTGGTCGAACTGGCTATTGTACAGCTCGGCGTAGAAGCCGCCTTTTTCCAGCAAGGTCTCGTGGTTGCCCTGCTCGATGATGTGGCCGTCCCGCATCACCAGGATCACGTCGGCGTCCCGGATGGTGGACAGCCGGTGGGCCACAATGAAGCTGGTGCGGCCCTTCATCATCTTCTGGAAGGCCTTCTGGATGCGGATCTCCGTACGGGTATCGATGGAGGAGGTGGCCTCGTCCAGGATCAGCATGGGAGGCAGGCACAGCATCACTCGGGCGATGCACAGCAGCTGCTTCTGGCCCTGGGAGATGGAACCTCCGTCCTCGCCGATGACGGTGTCATAGCCCTGGGGCAGCCGCTTGATAAAGCTGTGAGCGTGGGCGGCCTTGGCGGCCTCCACGATCTCCTCCAGGGTGGCGTCGGGCCTACCGTAGGCGATGTTCTCCCGGATGGTCCCCCGCTTCAGCCAGGTCTCCTGGAGCACCATGCCGTAATTCCGGCGGAGGCTGTGGCGGGTGATCTCCCGGATGTCCGTGCCGTCCACCTGGATGGCGCCGCCCTTCACGTCGTAGAAGCGCATCAGCAGGTTGATCACCGTGGTCTTACCGCAGCCAGTGGGGCCCACCAGAGCCACCCGCTGGCCGGGCTTCACATCCAAATTGAAGTTCTCAATGAGGGACTGGTCCTCCCGGTAGGAGAAAGCCACATCCTGGACCGTGACGCTGCCCTGGGCCTCCCCCAGCACCCGGGCGTCAGAGGCGTCGGGGATCTGGGGCTGCTCCTCGATGAGCTCGAACACCCGGCCGGCGCAGGCCAAAGCGTTCTGCAGCTCGGTGACCACGCCGGAGATCTCGTTAAAGGGCTTGGTGTACTGGTTGGCGTAGCTCAGGAAGGCGGAGAGCTGGCCCACGGACAGGTTGCCGTTTACCACACTCAGTGCGCCCACAATGCCCACGCCGGTGTACACCAGGGAGTTGACAAACCGGGTGGAGGGGTTGGTGATGGAGGAGAAGAAGATAGCCCGCAGGCTGCACTTGCGCAGCCGCTCGTTGATCTCGTCGAACTGCTCCAGAGAGGCTTTCTCCCGGCCAAAGGTCTGGACCACCTTCTGGCTGCCCACCATCTCCTCCACGAAGCCGGTCTGCTCGCCCCGGACCTGGGACTGGAGACGGAACATGTCGTAGGTGCGCTTGGCGATAAAGGCGGCCACCAACAGGGACACGGGGGTGATGACCACCACCACCAGGGTGATCACCACGTTGACGCTGAGCATGAAGCACAGGGTGCCCAAAATGGTGATGACGCCGGTGAACAGCTGGGTAAAGCCCATCAAGAGGCCGTCGGCAAACTGATCCACGTCGGCGATAACACGGCTGACCACCTCGCCGGTGGGGTGGGAGTCGATGTACTTTAAGGGCAGGATCTGGATTTTCTGGAAGGCCTTATTTCGGATGTCCCGCACCACCCGGTAGGTGATCCGGTTGTTGATCAGGCTCATCACCCACTGGGACAGGGCAGCGATGCCGATGATCACCCCGATCCGCACCAAAATCTTCAGGATCCCGGCAAATTCCACGTTCCCGGGACCCACAATCAGGTCCACGGCGTTGCCGGTCAAAATGGGAATATACAGGGACGCTGCCACAGTCACTGCGGCCAGCAGGATGGACAGCCCCACCAAAAACCAATAGGGCCGGATATATTGGAGCACTTTTTTCAGGGTGCCCTTCCTGGCTTTCTGAGCGCTCATGCTGTGGCCCCCTTTCCTTCGGTCTGGAATTGCGATGCGAAAATCTCCTGGTATACCTCACAGGACTTCAGCAGCTCCTCGTGGGTTCCGATGCCCACGGCCTGTCCGTCGTCCAGGACGATGATTTTATCCGCGTACCGGATGGAGGACGCCCGCTGGCTGACGATGAACACCGTGGGGCCTCCCTCCATTTCCCGGATGGCTTTCCGCAGCCGGGCGTCGGTAGCGAAGTCCAAAGCGCTGGCGCTGTCGTCCAGGATCAGGATCTCCGGCTTGCGCACCAGGGCCCTGGCGATGGTCAGACGCTGCCGCTGGCCGCCGGAGAAGTTCTTGCCTCCCTGGGCCACGGGCTCGTCCAGCTGTCCCGGCTTCTCCTCCACAAAATCCTTGGCCTGGGCCGTCTCCAGCGCCTGCCAAAGCTCCTCTTCGGTGGCGTCGGGCTTGCCCCACTTCAAGTTTTCCCGGATGGTCCCGGTGAACAGCATGGCCTTTTGGGGCACCACACCCACCTTTTCCCGCAGGGCTTCCAGGGGGTAATCCCGGACGTTGCGGCCATCCACCAGCACGGCGCCCTGGGTGGCGTCGTAGAACCGGGGGATCAGATTCACCAGAGAGGACTTGCCGCTGCCGGTGCCGCCGATGACGCCCACAGTCTCCCCAGGCTTGACGGAGAAGGTGAGCCCCGCCAGGGAGGAGTCGCCAGCGCCCTGGTAAGTCAAGCTCACATCCCGGAAGGTGACCCGGTCATTGTTTTCCACAGACCCGGACAGGGCCTGGGGAAACTCCATGGAGGACTGGGTATCCAGCACAGCCTGGACCCGGTTGGAGCAGGCCAGGGCCTTGGTGATATTGATGATCAGGTTGGCCAGTTTAATCAGCTCCACCAGGATCTGGGACATGTAGTTTAAGAGGGCCACCACAGCGCCCTGGGTGAGGATCCCGGTATCCACCCGGATGGCGCCCACCCAGATGAGCACCACAGCAGCCAAGTTGATGATCACATAGGTGACGGGGTTCATCAACGCGGAAACCCGGCCCACATGCTCCTGGAGGCGGGTCAAAGCGTTATTTTCCGTCTGGAAAGATTCCGTCTCAGCAGCTTCCCGGCCAAAGGCCCGAATGACCCGGACGCCGGTGAGGTTTTCTCTTGTGGCGCTCAGGACCTTGTCCAATCCGGCCTGGACCTTTTTATACCGGGGCATGGTCCACAGCATAACGCCGAAGACCACCACCGCCAGCAGAGGGATGGTCACCACAAAGATCAGCGCCGCGGGGACGTCGATGGTGAAAGCCATGACCATGGCGCCGAACACCACAAAGGGGGACCGCAGCAGCAGCCGCAGCGCCAAGTTCAGGCCGTTCTGCACCTGGTTGATATCGCTGGTCATGCGGGTGATCAAGGTGGAGGTGCCGGTAGTGTCCATTTCCGAGAAGCTCAGCTCCTGGATATGGGCAAACAGGTTGTGCCGCAGCTGGGAGGCGATGCCCACCGATGCCTTGGCGGCGAAGTACTGGGCGGTGATGGAGCACACCAGGCCAATGACGCCCAAGGCGGCCATCACCAGGCACATGCGGCCGATGTAGCCCCGGTCCGAGTTGGCAATGCCCACGTCGATGACGGCTGCCATGACCAACGGCACCATCAGCTCGAAGGAGGCCTCCAACAGCTTGAACAGGGGACCTAGGATACATTCTTTCTTGTACGCTTTCATGTAGGCGAAGAGCTTTTTCACACAGATCGTCCTTTCAAGGTCATAGATAGATTTAGTATATCATAAATTTTGCCGGTACAAAAGAACGAATCCCCACAGCCGGAAAAGTTTTTTGGCCTCCCCGCTTTCCGGCTGGGGACAGTTCCTGCATAAGGGCCGGGGCTGCGGCCTACTGCCTTCGGCAGGCCCGGCCTGGCCCCTGCTTTGTTCTCCGGCTTTGCCGGGAAAGGGCGAAGGTCGCGCCTTTTTGAAAAATGGTCGCTGCGTGCCAGCGGCACGCGGCCAGCGACTGGTCTACGCTTCCGCTTCGGTCGGTGCCGATCCTGTACCACTGGCACAGGGCACCCGAGCCGGCAGGCGAGACCCCGAAAAACTTTTTTGTCTCCCCACTTTTCCGCCGGGGTTTGTTCCTGCATTTGGGTCGGGGCTGCGGCCTACTGCCTTCGGCAGGCTCGGCCTGGCCCCTGCATTTTTTTCGGCTTCGCCGGGGGAAAGGGCGAAGGTCGCGCCTTTTTGAAAAAATGCGCCCGAAAAACTTCTTTTGTTGACCTTCTCCTTTGTCCATTTTGTAAAATAGTATAAATTCTTAATTTTTCCTGTTGCATTTCCCCTCCCCATCTGGTATCATAAGTTCACAAGGCCCCTGCGACTGACGGGCTGATGTGGATTTACCACAGGGGAGCAGGGAGAAGGCCTTTTTTGCCGACCGTCTGGGCAGTGTCGCTGTGCGATGCTGCCCTTTTTTTGTGGCCGCCCACAGCGCATGTGAGGAAAGATTTGATGTCACGATCGCCCCTATCTTTTGGATTATTGGAAAGGATGGTACCCATGAAGCGGCAAGAATGGAATGGTTTTACTGGTGGACTGTGGGAAGACGAGATCGACGTCCGCAACTTTATTCAGAAGAATTACACCCCTTATGGCGGAGACGGCAGTTTTCTCTGCGGTCCCACCCAGCGCACCCTGGACGTGCGGAAGAAGTTTGAGGAGCTGCTGCGCCAGGAGCACCAGAACGGCGGCGCATTGAAGGTGGACACCGAGACTGTGATCACCGTCACCAGCTTTGGCCCCGGCTACCTGGACAAGGACAAAGACATCATTGTGGGCCTGCAGACCGACGAGCCCCTGAAGCGGGCCTGCAACCCCTTTGGCGGCATGCGCATGGTGCGTTCCGCCTGCAAAGCCTACGGCTATGAGGTCTCCCCCAAAATCGAGGAGGAGTTCAAATACCACAAGACCCACAACGACGGCGTTTTCTCCGCCTACACCCCGGAGATCAAGGCCGCCCGTCACGTGGGGCTGATCACCGGCCTGCCCGACGCCTACGGCCGGGGCCGGATCATCGGCGACTACCGCCGGGTGGCCCTGTACGGTGTGGACCGGCTCATTGAGCAGAAGAAGGCCGACAAGATCGCCCTGGGCGACTGCGTCATGAGCTCCCCCTCCATCCGGGCGGCGGAAGAGCTCCACGACCAGATCCAGGCTCTGGAGGACATGAAAACCATGGCCCAGATGTACGGCTTTGACATCTCCGGCCCGGCCAAGAACGCTAAGGAGGCCGTCCAGTGGCTGTACTTCGGCTACCTGGCTGCCATCAAGGAGCAGAACGGCGCTGCCATGAGCCTGGGCCGTGTGTCCACCTTCCTGGACATCTACTTTGAGCGGGACCTCCAGGCCGGCATCCTCACCGAGGAGCAGGCCCAGGAGATCTTCGACGACTTTGTGCTGAAGCTGCGCATGGCCCGGCACCTGCGCACTCCCGAATACAACGAGCTGTTCGGCGGCGACCCCATGTGGATCACGGAATCCGTGGGCGGCATGGGCGAGGACGGCCGTCCCCTGGTGACCAAGTCCTGCTTCCGGATGCTCAACACCCTGTACAACCTGGGGCCCGCTCCCGAGCCCAACCTGACCGTGCTGTGGAGCGCCCATCTGCCGGAGAACTGGAAGCGTTTCACCGCCAAGGTCTCCTGCGACACCGACGCCCTCCAGTATGAGAACGACGATGTGATGCGCCCTGTCTACGGTGACGATTACGCCATTGCCTGCTGTGTGTCCGCCATGCGGGTGGGCAAGGACATGCAGTTCTTCGGCGCTCGGGCCAACCTGGCCAAGCTGGTGCTGCTGGCCATCAACGGCGGCCGGGATGAGCTCAAGGGCGACCAGGTGGGCCCCAAGATGCCCGTCTGGAGCGAGGAGTACCTGGATTACGAAGCCTTGATCGAGCGGATCGACTTCTACCGTCCCTGGCTGGCCAAGACTTATGTCAACGCCATGAATATCATCCACTACATGCACGACAAGTACGCCTATGAGAAGAGCCAGATGGCCCTTCACGACTCCACCGTCCGGCGGCTGATGGCCTTCGGTATTGCTGGCATGAGCTGCATGGCCGACTCCCTGTCCGCGGTGAAGTACGCCAAGGTCAAGTGCATCCGGGATCCCGAGACCGGCCTGGTCACCGACTTTGAGACCGAGGGCGATTTCCCCAAATTCGGCAACAACGATGACCGGGTGGACCAGATCGCCTGCGAGCAGGCAGAGAAGTTCTACCATGCCCTGTGCCAGTACAGCCTCTACCGTCAGGCAAAACACACCCTGTCCATTCTGACCATCACCTCCAACGTGATGTACGGCAAGAAGACCGGCAACACTCCCGACGGCCGCAAGCACGGCGAGCCTCTGGCCCCCGGTGCCAACCCCATGTCCGGACGGGACACCTCCGGCGCCCTGGCGTCTTTGAACTCGGTGGCCAAGCTCTCTTACGACTACTGCCGTGACGGCATCTCCAACACCTTCTCCATCACTCCCCAGGCTCTGGGCAAGTCGGAGACCGAGCGGATCGACAACCTAGTGAGCATCCTCACCGGCTACTTTGCCCAGAGCGCCCACCACCTGAACGTCAACGTCCTCAATCGGGAAACCCTGATCGACGCCTACAACCATCCCGAAAAGTACCCCAGCCTGACCATCCGGGTGTCCGGTTACGCGGTGAACTTCTACAAGCTCTCCCGGGAGCAGCAGCGTGAGGTCATCTCCCGGACCTTCCACGTGTCCCTGTGATGGCGACCATGATGGGAAGAGTCCATTCCATTCAGTCCTTGGGAGCGGTGGACGGCCCCGGAGTGCGGTACGTGGTGTTTCTCCAAGGCTGCCCCCTTCGATGCGCCTACTGCCACAACCCGGACACCTGGGACTTTGCCGGCGGCACCGAAAAGGAAGCCGCCCACCTGGTGCGGGAGATCTGCCGCTATAAGCCCTATTTCGGCACAAAGGGCGGAGTCACCGTCTCCGGCGGGGAACCTCTGCAACAGGCCGCCTTTGTGGAGGAGCTGTTTTCCCTGCTCCACAAAGAGGGCATCCACACTGCCCTGGACACCTCCGGCGTGGGGGACCTGACCGCCGCCCGGCGGGTGCTGGAACACACGGATCTGGTGCTGGGGGACCTGAAATTTGCCACCCCGGAAGAGTACAAAACCCACTGCAAGGCGGACATGGAGAAAATCCTCTCCTTTTACCGGCTGGCAGCAGAGATGGGCGTGCCCCTGTGGGTCCGCCACGTGGTGGTACCCGGCCTCAACGACAATCTGGAGGATATGCGGAAGATCAAAGCCCTGGCGGAGTCCTTCCCCAACCTGGAGAAGATTGAGTGGCTTCCCTTCCACAACCTGTGCCTGGAAAAGTACCAACAGATGGGGATCCCCTTCCCCCTGGAGGGCACGGAGAACATGGATGACCGGCGCTTGGATGAGCTGATCCAAAAGCTCAACGCCGAAGGTGCGTAAAAGTTTCGCCAGCCTTTTCAAAGGCTGCCGGGGTGTGGGGACAGAGTCCCCACGGTCTTAACCGGCGCAAGCCGGAAAGAAAGAAGCAGCGCTTTGGCCGCACGGTGCGAAGCGCATAGGCCAAAGCACGGCCCTCCCATAGGAACCTCCCTCCATAAACACAGCGCAAAAAGCACAACGCAAAAAGGCTCGGATTCCCCGGGTCTTTTTTCTTTGCCCGCCCCTTTCCGCCGGCCAGGTTTTGGGGTATAATAGTGCGAAGAACGCCCTATTGCCCTCCCGGCCCGCGGGGCGGTTTCCCTGCTCACTTTTTCCGGCTTCGCCGGCAAGGCCGTGGAGCTCCGCTCCACACCTGGCCAGCTTCTTTGTAAAAAAGCTGGGCAAAAAACTTTTTCGTTTTGGAGTACTCCCCTATGAAGCATATTTTACTCATCGCCACCGGCGGCACCATCGCCTCCCGGAAAACCGCTCAGGGCCTCACCCCTCAGCTCACCCCGGATCAACTGCTCTGCTACGTTCCCGACGCCGCCTCCATCTGCACCATCGACACCATGCAGCCCATCAATCTGGACTCCACCAACATCCGGCCGGAACACTGGCTGCTCCTCTCCCGGCTTATCGAGGAAAATTACGCCCGCTATGACGGCTTTGTCATCTGCCACGGCACCGACACTCTGGCTTACACTGCCTCCGCCCTCTCCTACCTGATCCAGCACACCACAAAGCCCATTGTGCTCACCGGCGCCCAGCGCTCCATCGACGAGGACACCACCGACGCCAAGACCAACCTCATGGATTCCCTGCGGTTTGCCTGCTCCGGAGAGAGCGGCGTGTGCATTGTGTTTGGCAGTCACGTCATCGCCGGGACCCGGGCCCGGAAGTCCCGGACCAAAAGCTACAACGCCTTCACCAGCCTGAACTTCCCCGATCTGGCCTCGGTTCACGACAGCCGGGTGGTCCGCTACATCCCCTGGACCGAGTCCGGCGAACCCCGATTCTACCACCAGCTCAACACCCGGGTGTTCCTGTTGAAGCTCACCCCCGGGATGGACCCCGCCGCTTTCGCCGCCGCCGGACAGCTCTGCGACGGACTGATCATCGAAAGCTACGGCATGGGCGGCATCCCCGATCTGTACCTGGAGGAACTGGACAAGCTGATCCGCCAGGGAAAGACCGTCATCATGGCCACCCAGGTCCCTCAGGAAGGCAGCGACCTGTCCGTCTACCAGGTGGGCCATCTGGTGAAAGAGCGCTACCGCCTGCTGGAAACCTACGACATGACCTTGGAGGCCACGGTCACCAAGCTGATGTGGGTGCTGGGGCAAACCAGCGATCCTCAGGAGATCCGCCGCCTGTTCTGCGGAACCGTCAATTACGACCTGCTGTTTTAAAAATACACCACAGAAAGGACCTCTCCCATGAAACGTATTCTCCCCCTTCTGCTCTGCCTGCTTCTGAGCCTTAGCGCCTGCTCCTCAGCCGGGGACAGCTCCGCCTCTCAGGAAAGCGCTTCCGCCCCGGACAGCTCTGTCTCGGAAAGCTCCGGCGAGGACAGCACCTCCTCGGACAGCTCTGCGGCGGACACGGCCATTGGCATCACCGACTCCGAAGGAACCTCCATCACTCTGTACACCCGGGAGCCCCGGGTGGTCTCCCTGTACGGCTCCTACGCGGAAGCCTGGCTGCTGGCCGGAGGACAGCTGGTGGGAGTCACCCAGGACGCCATCGACGAGCGGCAGCTGGACCTGTCCCAGGACGTGGACGTGGTGGGCTCGGTAAAGGAGCCCAACGTGGAGGAGGTTCTGGCTCTGGAGCCGGACCTGGTAATCCTGTCCTCGGACATTGCCAACCAGGTGGATTTGAAGGACACCCTGGAGAATGCGGGGCTGACCTGCGCCTACTACCGGGTGGACACTTTTGAGGACTACGACTTCCTGATGGAGCAGTTCTGCGCGGTCACCGGCCGGGACGACCTGTACGAGGAGAACGTCACCCAGGTGGAGGGGCAGATTGAAGAGGTGAAGGCCAAGGCCGCTCAGGCAGAGACCGGATCCAATGTGCTGCTGATCCGGGCCTTCTCCACGGGGATCAAGGCCAAGACCGATGACGAGCTGGCCGGGGTGATCCTGAAGGATCTGGGCACCCACAACATTGCTGACGACCACCCCTCCATGCTGGAGGATCTGAGCCTGGAGGAGGTCATCTCTGCCGACCCGGACTATATCTTTGTCACCACCATGGGGGACGAGCAGAAAGCTCTGGACTATTTGGACTCTCTCATTGCGGAGAACCCCGCCTGGTCGGAGCTCACCGCCGTGAAGGAGGGCCGCTACGTGGTGCTGCCCAAGGACCTGTTCCACTACAAGCCCAACAACCGCTG
>JBMNVU010000023.1:0-32071 GCA_050946975.1 Acutalibacter sp. | reverse complement strand
GCTCGATGTCGGTTCTCTGGATGCCGCGCAGCAGAACGCCGATGTTGTCGCCAGCCTCAGCGTAATCCAGCAGCTTGCGGAACATTTCGATGCCGGTAACAACGGACTTGCGGGTCTCGTCGGTCAGACCGACGATCTCGACTTCCTCAGACATCTTCAGCTGGCCGCGCTCCACACGACCGGTAGCCACGGTGCCACGGCCAGTGATGGTGAACACGTCCTCAACGGGCATCAGGAAGGGCTGATCAGCCTTACGCTCGGGAGTGGGGATATACTCGTCGACAGCCTTCATGAGCTCCAGGATGGGAGCATACTCGGGAGCATTCACGTCGGTAGAAGTGCTCTCCAGAGCAGCCAAAGCGGAACCCTTGATGATGGGGGTGTCGTCGCCGGGGAACTCATACTCGTTCAGCAGATCGCGGATTTCCATCTCGACCAGCTCCAGCAGTTCGGGATCGTCCACCTGATCGCACTTGTTCATGAACACAACGATATAGGGCACGCCCACCTGACGGGACAGCAGGATGTGCTCGCGGGTCTGGGGCATGGGGCCGTCAGCAGCGGACACAACCAGGATAGCGCCGTCCATCTGAGCAGCACCGGTGATCATGTTCTTAACATAGTCAGCGTGGCCGGGGCAGTCCACGTGAGCATAGTGACGGCTGTCAGTCTGATACTCAACGTGAGCGGTGTTGATGGTGATGCCGCGCTCTATCTCTTCGGGAGCCTTATCGATGTTGGCATAGTCCATGAAATCGGCGTCGCCCTTCATGGCCAGAACCTTGGTGATAGCAGCGGTCAGAGTGGTCTTACCGTGGTCAACGTGGCCAATAGTGCCAATGTTAACGTGCGGTTTGTTTCTTTCAAATTTTTCCTTTGCCATTGGGATTTCCTCCTTTAACTTGCAAGAAAAGATTATTCCGGCTTTATAAGCTCCATTTTAACAATAAAGCAGTGAAAAAGCAAGTGTATTTTTAACACTTATTCGGACTTTTTGCCCCGCTCGGAGATGATCTTCTCAGAGATATTCTTGGGAACCTCAGCATAGTGAGCAGGCTCCATGGTGTACTGGCCGCGGCCCTGAGTCTTGGAACGCATGTCAGTCGCATAGCCGAACATCTCGGACAGGGGCACCTCGGCGTTGACCTGCTGGGCACCGGGAATGGCGTCCATGCCGAGGATCATGCCGCGGCGGGAGTTCAGGTCGCCGATAACGTCGCCCATGTACTCCTCGGGAGTGATGACGGTAACCTTCATGATGGGCTCCATCAGCACGGGATCGGCCTTGCGCATGGCCTCCTTGAAGGCCATAGAACCGGCGATCTTAAATGCCATTTCGGAGGAGTCCACTTCGTGATAAGAGCCATCGTACAGGGTGACCTTCACGTCCACAACGTTGTAGCCAGCCAAGACACCGGACTGCATAGCGCCCTGGATACCTTGGTCAACAGCGGGGATATACTCCTTCGGGATAGCGCCGCCAACAACAGCGTTGACAAACTCGTAACCCTTGCCGGGATTGGGCTCCACACGGATCTTAACATGACCGTACTGGCCCTTACCGCCGGACTGACGGGCATACTTGGTGTCCACATCAGCGTTCTTACGGATGGTCTCCTTGTAGGCAACCTGAGGCTTACCAACATTGGCTTCCACCTTGAACTCACGCAGCAGACGGTCCACGATGATCTCCAGATGCAGCTCGCCCATGCCGGCGATGATGGTCTGGCCAGTCTCCTCGTCGGTGTATGCCTTGAAGGTGGGGTCCTCTTCTGCCAGCTTCGCCAGGGCGATGCCCATCTTCTCCTGACCAGCCTTGGTCTTGGGCTCGATGGCAACGCGGATAACGGGCTCCGGGAACTCCATGGACTCCAGGATGATGGGATGCTTCTCGTCGCACAGAGTGTCGCCAGTGGTGGTGTTCTTCAGGCCAACAGCAGCGGCGATGTCGCCGGCGTAAACCTTCTCGATATCCTTCCGGTCGTTGGCGTGCATCTGCACAATACGGCCCATACGCTCGTTGTTGTCCTTCACGGAGTTATACACCGTGGAACCGGCCTCGATGGTGCCGGAGTACACACGGAAGAAGCACAGCTTGCCCACGAAGGGGTCGGTGGCGATCTTAAAGGCCAGAGCCGCAAAGGGCTCGTCATCAGAGGAATGACGGACTTCCTCTTCCCCAGTCTCGGGGTTGGTGCCCTTGATGGGGGGCACATCCACGGGAGAGGGCATATAGTCCACGATGGCGTCCAGCAGCTTCTGTACGCCCTTGTTCTTATAAGAAGTGCCGCAGCACACGGGAACCATGTGGTTGGCGATGGTGGACTTGCGGATGCAGCGCTTGATCTCGGGGATGGTCAGCTCTTCGCCGGACAGGTACTTGTCCATCAGGTCATCGTCCAGCTCGGCAACGTGCTCGATCATCTCGGTGTGATACTTCTCTGCCATCTCCCGCATGTCCTCGGGGATCTCTTCGCAGCGGATATCCTTGCCCAGGTCATCATAGTAGACATAGGCCTTCATCTCCACCAGGTCAATAATTCCCCGGAAGGTGTCCTCACTGCCGATGGGCAGCTGAACGGGAACGGCATTACACTTCAAGCGGTCCTTCATCATCTGGACAACGCGATAGAAATCGGCGCCCATGATGTCCATCTTGTTCACATAGGCCATGCGGGGAACCTTGTATTCCTCCGCCTGACGCCACACAGTCTCAGACTGGGGCTCAACACCGCCCTTGGCGCAGAACACGGTAACAGAGCCGTCCAACACGCGCAGAGAACGCTCCACTTCCACGGTGAAGTCCACGTGTCCGGGAGTGTCAATGATGTTGATACGGTTCAGCTTGCCGTTGTGGTCCGGCCAAAAGCAAGTGGTGGCTGCAGAGGTGATGGTGATGCCGCGCTCCTGCTCCTGGACCATCCAGTCCATGGTAGCGGCGCCCTCATGCACCTCACCAATCTTGTAGTTTACGCCTGTATAATACAGGATACGCTCTGTAGTAGTAGTCTTACCGGCATCAATATGCGCCATGATGCCGATGTTTCTGGTCAATTCCAGTGGTACCTGCCTGGGCATAAATTCCTCCTTATATCCTTACCATCTGTAGTGCGCGAAGGCCCTGTTGGCCTCAGCCATCTTGTGTGTATCTTCACGCTTCTTGGCAGCGCCGCCAGCGCCGTTGACGGCGTCGAGGATCTCGCCGGCAAGTCTCTCCTTCATGGTGCGCTCGGAACGATTGCGGGAATAAGAAGTGAGCCACCGCAGGCCCAGGGTCTGCCGCCGCTCGGGACGGACTTCCATAGGCACCTGATAGGTGGAACCGCCAACACGGCGGGCCTTAACCTCCAGGCTGGGCATCACATTCTCCATAGCCTGCTCAAAGACCTCCAAGGGCTCTTTGCCGGTCTTTTCCTGCACAATCTCGAAGGCACCGTACACAATCTTCTGTGCAACACCCTTCTTGCCATCCAGCATCACGCTGTTGATCAGGCGGGTGACGAGCTTGGAATTATACATAGGATCGGGCAAAACGTCGCGCTTTGCCACATTGCCTCTTCTTGGCATGATCTTCCCTCCTTCATAAAATGAATTCATCGGTACTCGAAAGCACAAAACTCCCGTTGGCCAAAGGGCAAATTACGGTCCCATGAGGGAACTGGTGTAATATGCCAATTTCCGCGCTTTTCACGCGGTCAGCCATACGAACTTATGCAATTGAGCGGGTAAGCAGCGGTTTCTGCTTACTTCTTGGCACCGGCCTTGGGCCGCTTGGCGCCGTACTTGGAACGGCTCTGCATGCGCTTGGCAACGCCCTGAGCGTCCAGAGTGCCGCGGATGATGTGGTAACGCACACCAGGCAGGTCGCGCACACGACCGCCACGGATCATGACCACGCTGTGCTCCTGCAGGTTGTGGCCCACGCCAGGAATATAGGCGGTCACCTCAATCCCGTTGGAAAGCCGGACTCTGGCGATCTTCCGAAGGGCGGAGTTAGGCTTCTTGGGGGTCTGGGTTTTCACAGTTGTGCAGACACCGCGCTTCTGGGGGGAATCCTGGTCGATAGCGGTACGCTTCTTGGAGTTCCAGCCCTTGAGCAGGGCAGGCGCTTTGCTCTTCTTGTCCGCAACGGAACGGCCGTTGTGGATCAGCTGATTAAAGGTTGGCATATTGCACCTCCTTATTAAAATAATAATTTTATGTGCTGGCTTTCGCCTTGGCACCTTTTTCAGGCAGCGGCTGGGAGAAAACAGGAAGCGCCCCGGCAGCTTTGCCGGAGCGCGGTTTCCCATATTTCCTAGAATTTTCCGTCCTCTCCCCCGTTTCATTGGTGGAGTTGGACAGCTTCTACCCGTAAACCGCTCAGTTGTTTATTATAGCACCCACTTCGCGGTTTTGTCAAGGTTTTTCCCGGTATTCCGGGATTTTTTCGGCATTGAGCTCTCAGGCTCCTGCCTGCTCCAGATCCTCCTCGCCGGACTCCTCCAGAGCATCCTCATCCTCCTGGATCAGATCCTCCTCTTCCAGCAGGTCATCGGTATCCTCCTCCCCGTTGTCCACGGGCAGTTCCTCCTCCTGGGAATGTGTGGGATCCTCCTTGGGACCGTCATCCTCCGGACCGCCCACAGGCACGATGTCCACATCGCTGTAGCACTTCATGCCGGTGCCGGCGGGAACCAGCTTACCGATGATGACGTTCTCCTTCAGGCCGATCAGATTGTCCACCTTGCCCTTGATGGCGGCGTCGGTCAGGACGCGGGTGGTCTCCTGGAAGGATGCGGCGGACAAGAAGGAATCCGTGGCCAAGGACGCCTTGGTGATACCCAGCAGGATGGGCGTATAAGTGGCCTCACGCAGCTCGGTCTCGCCGTTGGCGATGCGCTCGCGGATCTTCTCGTTGGCGGTGAGGACTTCGTTCTTGTCGGCCAGGGAGCTGACCAGCAGGCCGGTGTCGCCGGCGTCGTCCACACGGACCTTCCGCAGCATCTGCCGCACGATGATCTCAATGTGCTTATCGTTGGTGTCAACACCCTGCATACGGTACACGCGCTGCACTTCCTGGATCAGATAGTTCTGAACCTCCTGCGTGCCGCTGATGGCCAGCACGTCATGGGGATTGACGGAGCCTTCTGTGATGCGCTTGCCCCGCTTGATATACTCCCCTTCCTTGACAGTCAGGCGGCTGCCGAAGGGAATGAGATAGGAGCGGGAATCGCCGGTCTCCTCGTTGGTGACCACCACGTGACGGCTCTTCTTGATCTCCTGGAAGGTGACCTTGCCGTCAATCTCGTTGATGATGGCCACGTGCTTGGGCTTGCGGGCCTCAAACAACTCTTCCACACGGGGAAGACCCTGGGTGATATCTTCCTCACTGGCAACACCGCCGGTATGGAAGGTACGCATGGTCAGCTGAGTACCGGGCTCGCCGATGGACTGGGCAGCAATGATACCCACAGCCTCGCCCACGGTGACGGGCTTGCCGTTGGCCAGAGATGCGCCGTAGCACTTGCGGCACACGCCGTTCTTGGCGCGGCAGTTCAGCACGGAACGAATCTTGATGCGCTCCACGCCGTGAGCGTTGATGATGTCGGCGTCATTGTCGTCCATCAGCTTATCCTTGGAGACCAGCACATTGCCGTTCTCGTCGCAGAAGTCCTCCACCAGGTAGCGGCCAATGAGACGCTCCTTCAAGGGCTCGATGGACTCGGGACCGGAGGTGATCTCAAAGACCTCCAGGCCCTCGGTGGTGCCGCAGTCATCCTCCAGGATGATAACCTCCTGGGAAACGTCCACCAGACGACGGGTCAGGTAACCAGAGTCGGCGGTACGCAGAGCCGTATCGGCCAGGCCCTTCCGGGCGCCTCGAGAGGAGATGAAGTATTCCAAAATGTTCAAGCCTTCACGGTAGTTGGCTCGAATGGGGATTTCAATGGTTTTACCAGAGGTATTGGCGATCAGACCGCGCATACCGGCCAGCTGACGGATCTGGCTCATGGAGCCTCGAGCACCGGAGTCCGCCATCATGTAAATGGGGTTGTAGCGGTCCAGACCCTTCTGCAGGGCGTCGGTAACGTCGTTGGTGGCCTTTTCCCAAGTGCGCAGCACCGCGTTGTAACGCTCGGCGTCAGACAGGAAGCCTTCTGCGTACTCGGCGCGGATCTCGTCGATCTCGCGGTCAGCGGCGGCCAGGATATCCTTCTTGGAAGCAGGAATGGTGGCGTCGCAGACAGCCACGGTGATGCCGCTGATGGTGGAGTATTTATAACCCTGGGCCTTGATCTCGTCCAGCACTTCGGCAGTGCGCTCGGTGCCGTGGACCTTGATGCAGCGGTCAATGATCTGGCCCAGCTGCTTCTTGCCCACCAGGAAGTCAATCTCAAACTTCAGAGCATCCTCGGGAGCGGAACGGGTCACATAGCCCAAGTCCTGAGGAATGGGACGGTTGAAGATCATCCGGCCCATGGTGGTCTCCACCAGACCGGTGACCATCTCGCCCCGGAATTCCACCGTGCGGCGGACCTTAATCTTGGAGTGCAGGGTGATGTCCTTGGCGTCGTAGGCCATCATGGCCTCGTCCATGTTGCGGAACACTTTGCCTTCGCCGGGCTCGCCATTCTTGTCCAGAGTCAAGTAGTAGGAACCCAGCACCATGTCCTGCGTAGGCACGGTGACGGGACGGCCGTCAGAGGGCTTCAACAGGTTGTTGGCTGCCAGCATCAGGAACCGGGCTTCTGCCTGGGCCTCTGCGGACAGGGGCACGTGCACAGCCATCTGGTCGCCGTCAAAGTCGGCGTTGTATGCAGTACACACCAGGGGATGCAGCTTCAGGGCACGGCCTTCCACCAGCACAGGCTCAAAGGCCTGGATGCCCAGACGGTGCAGCGTAGGTGCACGGTTCAAGAGCACGGGGTGGTTCTTGATGACCACTTCCAGAGCGTCCCACACCTCGGGCTTGGCGCGCTCCACGGACTTCCGAGCAGCCTTGATGTTGCCCACAGCGCCGGTCTCCACCAGACGCTTCATGACAAAGGGCTTGAACAGCTCCAAAGCCATCTCCTTAGGCAGGCCGCACTGGTACATCTTCAGCTCGGGACCAACCACGATAACGGAACGGCCGGAGTAGTCCACGCGCTTGCCCAGCAGGTTCTGACGGAAACGGCCCTGCTTGCCCTTGAGCAGGTCAGACAGGGACTTCAAGGGGCGGTTGTTGGGGCCAGTGACAGGACGGCCGCGGCGGCCGTTGTCGATCAGGGCGTCCACAGCCTCCTGGAGCATGCGCTTCTCGTTGCGGACAATGATGTCCGGAGCGCCCAGCTCCAGCAGTCTCTTCAGACGGTTGTTGCGGTTGATTACACGGCGGTACAGATCATTCAGGTCACTGGTGGCAAAACGGCCGCCATCCAACTGCACCATGGGGCGAATATCAGGGGGGCACACCGGCACCACATCCAGGATCATCCACTCAGGACGGTTCCCGGAGATGCGGAAGGCCTCCACCACTTCCAGCCGCTTCAGGATGCGCACCCGCTTCTGGCCGGAGGCGGTCTCCAGCTCTTCCTTCAGCTCACGGCTGGTCTTTTCAATGTCGATCTCCTCCAGCAGCTTCTTGATGGCCTCGGCGCCCATGCCAGCTTCGAAGTCATCCTCGTACTTTTCCCGGAGGTCCCGATACTCCCGCTCGGTGAGGGTCTGCATTTTGGACAGCTCCCGCACGCTGCCGGGATTGGTCACGATATACATGGAGAAGTAGAGCACGCGCTCCAGCACCCGGGGAGAGATGTCCAGAATCAGACCCATCCGGGAGGGAATGCCCTTGAAATACCAGATGTGGGACACGGGAGCCGCCAGCTCAATGTGGCCCATGCGCTCACGGCGCACCTTGGAACGGGTGACCTCAACGCCGCAGCGATCACAGATCTTGCCCTTGTAGCGGATGCGCTTGTACTTGCCGCAATGGCACTCCCAGTCCTTGGTAGGCCCGAAAATGCGCTCGCAGAACAAGCCGTCCCGCTCCGGCTTCAGGGTGCGGTAGTTGATGGTCTCCGGCTTTTTCACCTCGCCGTGGGACCACTCGCGGATCTGGTCGGGAGAAGCAAGGCCGATCTTGATAGATTCCAACGTGTTAAATTCCATAACTGCGTTTCTCCCTTCTCAATCACAGAAAGCTGTCGTCGCCGTCAACGTCGTCGAAGCCTTCGTCATAGTCGTCGTTGGTGTAGCTGTCCTCTTCCAGGGGATTGCCCTCGTCGTCCTCCACACCGTAGCCGTCCAGGTTGTCCGCCACAGTGCGCTCGTCAAAGATGGGATCCTCGTTCTCCACCTGGCGGAAGCCCACATCCTCATCGTCGTCAAAGTTCTGCTTCAGGTCGATCTCCTGGTTGTCCTTATCCAGCACCTTCACATCCAAACCCAAGGACTGCAGTTCCTTAATGAGCACCTTGAAGGACTCGGGAATGCCGGGCTTGGGAATGTTCTGGCCCTTGACAATGGCCTCGTAAGTCTTCACACGGCCCACCACGTCGTCGGACTTCACCGTCAGGATCTCCTGCAGGGTGTAAGCCGCGCCGTAAGCTTCCAGGGCCCACACTTCCATCTCACCGAAGCGCTGGCCGCCGAACTGAGCCTTGCCGCCCAGAGGCTGCTGGGTGACCAAGCTGTAAGGACCAGTGGAACGAGCGTGGATCTTATCGTCAACCAGGTGATGCAGCTTCAGGTAGTACATATAACCCACAGTGACGGGGTTGTCGAAGTACTCGCCGGTACGGCCGTCACGGAGCCAGAACTTACCGTCCTCGCTGAGGCCTGCCATGCGGAAGCACTCCCGGATGTCGGCTTCGTGAGCGCCGTCGAACACGGGGGTCATGATCTTCCAGCCCAAAGCCTTGGCAGCCATGCCCAGGTGAACCTCCAGAACCTGTCCGATGTTCATTCGGGAAGGCACGCCCAGGGGGTTCAGCACGATGTCCAGGGGGGTGCCGTCGGGCAGGAAGGGCATCTCCTCTTCCGGCAGGATACGGGACACAACACCCTTGTTGCCGTGGCGTCCGGCCATCTTATCGCCCACGGAGATCTTACGCTTCTGAGCGATGTAGCAGCGAACCACCTTGTTGACGCCGGGAGACAGCTCATCGTGGCTGTCCTCGCGGTTGAAGACCTTCACGTCCACAACCACGCCGTACTCGCCGTGAGGCACACGGAGAGAGGTGTCGCGGACCTCACGGGCCTTCTCACCGAAGATAGCCCGCAGCAGACGCTCTTCTGCGGTGAGCTCGGTCTCGCCCTTGGGAGTGACCTTGCCCACCAGGATGTCACCGGCACGGACGTCGGCGCCCACACGGATGATACCCCTGTCGTCCAGGTCCTTGAGGAGCTCTTCGTTGACGTTGGGGATATCCCGGGTGATCTCCTCAGGCCCCAGCTTGGTATCCCGGGCTTCCATCTCGTACTCCTCGATATGGATGGAGGTGTACACGTCGTCCCGGACAATCTTCTCATTCAAAAGGACAGCGTCCTCGTAGTTGTAACCTTCCCAGGTCATGAAGCCGATCAGAGCGTTCTTACCCAGGCTGATTTCGCCGTTCTTAATGGCGGGACCATCCGCAATGACGGAGCCCTCTTCCACACGCTCACCCACGGACACCACGGGCACCTGGTTGATACAGGTACTCTGGTTGGAACGCATGAACTTGATGATCTGGTAGTCATCGATATCGCCGTTGTCGGCAGTGACGCGAACCAGGTTGGCGCTGACGGACTTCACCACGCCGCCGCGCTTTGCCAGCACGCACACGCCGGAGTCCACACCAGCCTTATACTCCATACCGGTGCCGACAATGGGGCTCTCTGTGCGCAGCAGCGGCACAGCCTGCTTCTGCATGTTCGATCCCATCAGAGCGCGGTTGGCGTCATCGTTTTCCAGGAAGGGAATCATGGCAGTGGCAACGGAAACCACCATCCGAGGACTGATATCCATGTAGTCCGCCTGGGATGCGGGAACTTCCACGAACTCGTCCCGATGACGGCCGTTGACACGGGCATGGACGAAATGGCCCTCTTCATCCAAGGGCTCGTTGGCCTGGGCCACTACGAACTCGTCCTCCTGATCGGCGGTCATGTAGACCACATCGTTGGTCACCACGCCGGTCTCCTTGTCCACACGGCGGTAAGGAGCCTCGATGAAGCCGTACTCGTTGATACGAGCAAAGGTGGCCAGATAGGAGATCAAACCGATGTTGGGACCTTCGGGAGTTTCAATGGGGCACATGCGGCCATAGTGAGTGTAGTGAACGTCACGGACCTCGAAACTTGCACGGTTACGGGACAGACCGCCGGGACCCAGGGTGGACAGACGCCGCTTGTGAGTCAGCTCGGACAGGGGGTTGGTCTGGTCCATGAACTGGGACAGAGGCGAAGAGCCGAAGAACTCCTTGATGGCGGCCACCACAGGACGGATATTGATCAGGCTGTGGGGAGTCAGAGTCTCCAGATCCTGCGCCTGCAGGGTCATGCGCTCGCGAATCACACGCTCCAACCGGGAGAAGCCAATGCGGAACTGGTTCTGCAGCAGCTCACCCACGGAACGGATACGCCGGTTGCCCAAGTGGTCGATATCATCGGTGGTACCCAGGCCCACGGCCAGGCAGTTCATGTAGTTGATGGAGGAGAAGATATCATCCACGGTGATGTGGTTGGGGATCAGCTCTGCATGACGGGCACGGAGAGCTTCCTTGATCTCCTCGTCATTCTGGGCGGTCTCCAGGATCTCTGCCAGGACGCGGTAGCACACGCGCTCGTTGATGCCGCACTCTTCCTTGGCGTCGAAATCCACGTACTTCTGGATGTCCACCATGCCATTGGAGATGATCTTGACCTCTTTCTCGTTGAGCAAAACCACAACAGAGGTGACACCTGCATCGTCCATGGCGTCGGCCATTTCCTTGGTGACGGTCTGGCCGGGCTCACCCATCAGCTCCCCAGTGGAGGGGTTGGCCACAGGCTGAGCCAGCACCTGGCCCACCAGACGGCCTTCCAGGCGCAGCTTCTTGTTGTACTTGTAGCGGCCCACCCGGGAGAGGTCATACCGGCGGGGATCAAAGAACAGGCCGTGGATGTGGGCCTGGGCGCTCTCGATGGTGGGGGGCTCGCTGGGACGCAGCTTGCGGTAAATCTCAAACAGCGCCTCTTCCATGGTCTTGCAGGTATCCTTCTCAATGGTGGCACGCATTCTGTCATCGTCACCGAAGTAGTTCAGGATCTCCGTATCCGTGCCAAGACCCAGGCAGCGGATAAACACCGTGATGGGGATCTTGCGGTTTTTATCGATGCGCACGTAGAACACATCGTTGACGTCGTTCTCATACTCCAGCCAGGCGCCCCGGTTGGGGATGATGGTGGAAGAAAACAGCTCCTTGCCGGAACGGTCGTAATCCATCTTGTAGTACACGCCGGGGGAACGCACCAACTGCGATACAATGACACGCTCCGCTCCGTTGATGACAAAGGTACCGCTGGGCGTCATCAAGGGGAAATCTCCCATGAACACATCGGATTCCTTGATCTCGCCAGTCTCCTTGTTGAGCAGGCGCGCAGTCACCCGGAGGGCGGCAGCGTAAGTGGCGTCCCGCTCCTTGCATTCGGACACGCTGTAATTGGGCTTGTCGTCAAGCTTGTAATCGACAAAATCCAGGACCAGGTTGTTGTTAAAATCCGTGATGCCGGACACATCGTTGAAAACCTCTTTCAGGCCCTCTGTGAGAAACCACTTGTAAGAGTTTTTCTGGACCTCGATGAGGTTCGGCATTTTCAGGACTTCCTCGATCTTGGCAAAGCTCATCCGAGTATTCTTGCCCAATTGAACCGGTTTCACATTCACCATTTGGTTCAGCCACTCCAATCCTTGAATAGTTTTGAATTGCCACAGCTCCGAGGGAACCGCCGATTTCCCCGAAACTGCTTCCCGACGTGCAGGGAAGGAGCATTTTCCACAAAAAAATCACTTTTTTCCAATACGCACTTGATTCCTGACAAACCATGTGCTATACTTTATCAAAAATGAGCCAGGTATACTCCTACCCATGATTATGCAGTTTATTAGTATAATTCAACTTCCTCCTTTTGTCAAGTGTTTTTTGTAATGTTTTCCGCCTTTGTGGCGGATTTTTCTTTTCCCGAAAAAGTGCGGAAAAGGCACGGGACGTCACAGCGTCCACCGTGCCTTTTCTTTTTTATGTTGGTTCCCCTTCCCCCTGGCAGCAGCAGGGCTCCGGCGCACAGATCATAGCAAAGGTGTAGGACTCCAGCTCCCGCCGGACATCCTCCGAGATTTTCTCATAGATGTTGTGCAGACGGCAATGCTCCCGCCCACAGCTGTACTCCTCTTTCTGGCAGCGGCTGAGCATATAGGGGCCCTCCACCAGCTCAATCACCTGCCGCAGGGTGATCTCCTCCGGGGGCTTGGCAAGGGTGTATCCCCCCTTGGCCCCTTTAAACGAGCAGACCATCCCCTCTGTCACCAGCTCCCGCAAGATCTTCAGGGAAAACCGCAGGGGAATCTGGGTCTCCTCCGAAATGGTGCGGGCGTCCCGGCGCTCAGGATGCTTTGTCAAATACTCTACGATGCGGACTGCGTAATCCGCCTCTAAAGTCATCACCATAGATATCGAAACTCCACGTTCTGCTGGATCAATCCAGGAAATCCTTCAACTTCTTGCTACGGCTGGGGTGGCGCAGCTTCCGCAGGGCCTTGGCCTCAATCTGACGGATGCGCTCACGGGTGACCTTGAACTCCTTGCCCACCTCTTCCAGCGTTCGGGAACGGCCGTCGTCCAGACCAAACCGCAGGCGCAGCACCTCTCTCTCTCGCTCGGTGAGGGAATCCAACACGTTGTTCAGGGTCTCCTTCAGCAGCGTATGAGAGGCGGCATCCGCCGGAGCCGGTGCGTCATCGTCAGGGATAAAGTCCCCCAGATGGCTGTCCTCTTCCTCACCGATGGGGGTCTCCAGGGAGACGGGCTCCTGGGCTACCCGCATGATCTCCCGCACCTTCTCCACGGGCATCTCCAGCTCCTCGGCAATCTCCTCGGCGCTGGGCTCCCTGCCGTTGGCGTGGAGCAGCTGGCTGGACACCTTCTTCACCTTGTTGATGGTCTCCACCATGTGGACGGGGATACGAATGGTGCGGGCCTGGTCCGCAATGGCCCTGGTGATGGCCTGACGGATCC
Source organism: Acutalibacter sp. (assembly GCA_050946975.1). Taxonomy (GTDB): domain Bacteria; phylum Bacillota; class Clostridia; order Oscillospirales; family Acutalibacteraceae; genus Acutalibacter. The sequence continues at coordinate 18,851 of JBMNVU010000023.1, read as the reverse complement.
ACCAGGTGGCGTAAGTGGAGAACTTAAAGCCCTTGGTGTAGTCAAACTTCTCCACAGCTTTGATCAGACCCAGGTTGCCCTCCTGGATCAAATCCAGGAACTGCATGCCTCGGCCCAGATACCGCTTGGCAATGCTGACCACCAGACGGAGGTTGGCCTCAGACAGGCGCTTTTTGGCAGCCTCATCCCCGTTGGAGATGCGCACAGCCAGATCCACCTCTTCCTCAGGAGTGAGCAGCGGCACCCGGCCGATCTCCTTCAAGTAGACCTTCACCGGGTCGTCGATGGTGACGCCGTCGGCGCCCACGCCGGGCTCCAGAGTGTCCAGGCCCTCGGCCTTGGCCAGCTCATCTTCGTCGATGGTGATATCGCCGAAGTCGTCCTCCACAATCTCCACGCCCTGGCTCTCCAGGGTGTCATAGAACTTCTCAATCTGCTCCGGGTCGAAGTCCAGCTCCCCCAAAGCGTCCAGGATCTCCTTGGTGGACAGCTGTCCTTTGCTCTTGCCCAGTTCCAGAAGATCTTTGATCACTGTCTTTTTATCCGGTTGTGCGGCCATAGTGTTTACCATTCCTTTCCCGCGTCCAGGGCGGCGCGATTCCCATATTTGACCCAGCGCCGGGGACCGGGCTTCGCCCGTCCCTCCCCTGCCGCTGAGGATATTGCTCTATTTTCGATTTCTCAGTTCCTCAACGTAGCGCCGCAGATCCTCCGGCGAGGCATTTTTCAGCGTCTCCGGGCTGCCCAGCGCCTCGCTTTCTATGATTCTGCAGAATCCCTCCACGTCTTCCCAGGAGGGCGGAACCTGCCGGCGTTCCACCAACACCCGACTCAGCTCCGAAAGCTCGTCGGCAGTCAGATCCTCCGCCATTCCGCTGAGAGTCACCTCGCCCTGCTTAGTTTTGCCCAGCAGCAGGGTATATACTCGGCGCCCCCAGGGCGTGATCCACTTTTCCGGAGGAAGGCGCTGTTCCAGAGCCTCCGCCCGGTCCTGATTGCGGAACAGGTAGGCCAGGATTCCCTCCTCAGCCAGCGCCGCCCGCATGTGGCGCTTCTTTTCCGGATTGGCCACCGTTCGGGCGGCAACCACCTCCTGCTGCGCACGGATCTCCTCCCTTTTGCGCTGACGCGCCACCTGGGAAGCCGCCCGCTGGGCGGAGGCCATGATGCTCTCCTTCCCCACGCCGGTCTCCGCCGACAGCCTCCCTGCATATACGTCCAGCTCGATGCTGTCCCGCAAGGTGCTCAGCACTTGGTTCACCGCTTCCTGCAGGTACCGCTTTTTGCCGTCCTCCGAGCTCAGGTCGTGCTTGGCCCGGACCACGGACAGCCGGTACTCCGTGTCGTTGCCGCTCTCCTGGATCAGCCTTTTAAAGCGCGTCACGCCATCCTTGGGATCCGACCGAAAAAACTCATCCGGATCCTTATTCCCTGGCACGGTGATCACCCGCACCTGCAGGCCAGCGTTCTTCAGCAGCGGAATGGCCCGCTGGGTGGCCCGGCGTCCCGCTTCATCGGAGTCGTAGCAGATCACCACTTCATCCGCGTAACGCCGCATCACCCGGGCCTGCTCCTCGGTGAGGGCAGTGCCCAAAGAGGCGATGGCATTGGTAAAACCGGCTCGATGCAGGGCAATCACATCCATATACCCCTCGGCCAGGATCAGCTGCCGGGAGTTGGCGTTCTTTGCAAAGTTCATGGCAAACAGCCCGCTGCCCTTGTGATACACCGGCGTATCCGATGTGTTGATATACTTTGGCGTACCGTCCCCCAGAACACGACCCCCAAAAGCCACCACATTCCCCCGCAGGTCGATGATGGGGAACATCACCCGGTTCCGGTAGCGGTCATAGAGGTTTCCGTTCTTCGACTGCCGCACCATGTCCGACTGGAGCAGCTCGTCCTTGGTGTAGCCCAAGTTCCGCAGGTGGTTGGTCAGGGCAAAGCCGGTATCGGGAGCATAGCCCAATCCGAAATGGCGGATGGTCTTGGGGTCCAGACCTCTGGATCTGAAGTAGTCCAGCCCCGCCTTGCCCTCCGGCGTGGAGAGGGTGCCAAAGTAAAAACGTCCGGATTCCCGGTTGATCTCCAGAATCCTGGTGCGCAGCCGGGACATGGAGAAATCACCGCCCTCCTCCGGCAGGGACATCCCTGCCCGCTGGGCTAGGAATTTCACCGCTTCCGTGAAATCCAAGTTTTCCACGCCCATGACAAAGGAAATCACGTCGCCGCCCTTATTGCAGCCGAAACAGTAGAAGGAGTTGTTCTCCGGATAGATGCAAAATGAAGGCGTCTTCTCGTTGTGGAAGGGACACAGCCCCAGCAGGTTTTTGCCCTGCCGCCGCAGATTCACATAGGAAGCCGCAATGTCCTCAATGCGGTTGCGCTCCCCAAGCTCCCGCAGGAATTCCGGTGGAAACGGCATGCTGGTCCCTCCAATCCATGGTCAGCCTCCCATCCCCAGGTTCCACGCTTTGGGAATGAAAAGCTCTTGATAGCAGGCTACGGCGTAATGGTCCGTCATACCCGCAACGTAATCGCAGGAGGCGGTTTCCGGCCCCTCCTCCTCCGCGATCACCTTCATGTAGTCCGGCAGATTGTCCGGATTCCGAAAATGATTGAACAGCCCCTGGATGATATTGGGCACCTTCCGCTCTTCCTTCTTGGCGTACTCATTCAGGTACACCGCCTGGTACATGAAATCACTGAGCTCCTCGTAGGCTCGGTAGGTCTGGGGAGCCATGCCGATGTTCCCCTCCTGGCTGTTCTCCACCACAGAACGAATCAGCGCCGTGATCCGCTTGGTCTTGGAATCCCCCAGCACGCTGGTGATGGATTTGGGAATGTCCTCCTCCCGCAGCACCCCAGCACGAATGGCGTCGTCAATATCGTGGTTCATATAGGCGATCTTATCCGCCCAGCGGATGATCCGCCCCTCAGCTGTGACAGCCTCCATCCCCGTGGTATGACACAAAATCCCGTTGCGCACCTCGTATGTAAGGTTCAGACCCCGTCCGTCCTTCTCCAGCCGTTCCACTACCCGCAAGCTCTGCTCATAGTGGCGGAATCCGTGGGGCAGCAGAGCGTTCAAGGCCCGCTCCCCCGCGTGGCCGAAAGGCGTGTGCCCCAGGTCGTGGGCCAGCGCCACCGCTTCGGTCAAGTCCTCGTTGAGGCGCAGCGCTCTTGCAATGGTGCGGGCTATCTGGGAAACTTCCAACGTGTGGGTCAGCCGCGTGCGGTAGTGATCCCCCTCCGGAGAGAGAAACACCTGGGTCTTGTGCTTTAGCCGGCGAAACGACTTGCAGTGAATGATCCTATCACGGTCCCGCTGGTAAGGCGTGCGCATCTCGCACTCCTCCTCCGGGCGCTGGCGTCCCCTGGTCTCACTGGAAAACGCCGCCCACGGCGCCAGAATTTCCCGTTCCATCTGCTGGGTCTGCTCTCGGATGGTCATAAAGCTTCCACACCCTTTCCTCCATGCAATTGTCCCTTGTTTTCCCGTCCTCCTTGCTGATTAGGCACTGGAACACATCATTCGTCCAAATATGCCCCTGTATTGGTATACGCTTTTTCCCGGGGAATTACTTGCGCTTTGTGAAAAAAATTTTTTACTGCTCTATCGGGAAGGGGAAAAACCGCTTTCCCTCCTCCTGAATAGCACAGCGTCCACTGGTGGCATCGGCCAGGCGCTTTTCCAATGCCGGGAGCTTTTCCGGATCCAGGTGGAAGGACAGTGTGACCCGCTCTAGGAACTGGGTGTCGTCCACCACGCCTCCAGCCTCCGGAATCAGCCCTGCCGCTTTGCCGTAAAAGGAGTAGTCACAGGCCACCGACAACAATAGGCACTCCCGCATGACAATCTTCTTAGCCGCAGCCAAGCCGATGGAAGCGGTGTGAGAGTAAGCACGGATCAGCCCTCCTCCGCCCAGCAGGATCCCCCCAAAATACCGGGTGGCCACCACCACAGCGTCCACCACGCCGGATTTCTTCAGGGTTTCGATGACGGGGATGCCTGCCGTGCCCTGGGGTTCCCCGTCGTCGGAGAAGCGCTGGATATTCCCTTCCCGCAGCACGTAGGCATACACGTTGTGATTGGCGTCCCAATACTGGCTCTTGAGCCGGGCGATAAACTCCAAAGCCTCCTCCTCGGTCTTTACCGGGCGGCAGGTGCCGATGAAGCGGGATTTCTTCTCCACAAACTCGTCGGCAGCTTCTCTTTCCACGGTGATGTACTCCATTGCCCTCCCCTTCCGCTGAAAACAAAGACAGGCGGCGCGAAACCGCACCGCCTGCCCTGAGGCACAAGGCCCGCTATTGTGTCCGACATTACTTGTCCTGCAGACCGTAACGCTTCTTGAACATATCCACGCGGCCGCTGGTATCCACCAGCTTCTGCTTGCCCGTAAAGAACGGGTGGCACTTGGAACATATTTCGACTTTGATGTCCTTCTTGGTAGACCGGGTGTGAATCACGTTGCCGCAGGCGCAGGTGATGGTGGTCTCCTGATAGTCGGGATGTATATTCTGCTTCATCTTCAGTTTCACCTCTTTACGGTTGGGATGTTTCAAATCAATCGCAAGATATTGTACCACACTCTTTTGCAAAATGCAAGAGGTAATTTTTTGAACTCTACACCCAGCCGGACAACCTGCCCACGAACAGGATTCACCCCTGACTGGCCAAGTAGCTGATGTATTCCTCCAAGCACATGGAGCGCTGCTGCATTGCCGTGGCGTTCTCACTGCCCACGTACCGCAAAACGGTCAAATCCGCAGCGCAGCCGGTATAATCTTCGTCGTCCTCCGGCCAGCGAAAAATAAACCCGTATTTTCCCATATTGGTCCGCAGCCAGGAACAGGTCCGGGAGTCGGCAAAGGTATCCGGGTTGGCATCCACCCGGACACACAGGCCGGTCTGCAGATCACACTCCCCCGCCATGGGCACCTCCAGCCGCGCCTGGGTCCGGGCCATCACCGTGGTCAGACTCTCTTGGTCCATCAGCTGCTGCACTCGCTCCTCATAGCGCTGCTGCTGTGTCTCGTAGGAGACATATCCCTCGGTAAACACCAGGGCCAGGCCATCATCCTTGGCAGCCTCCACCATCATATCCAGCGCACTGACAATGTGCGCCTCCACCTGGACCCCCTGGGCTTCCACCAGGTTGGGCACGTAGGAGGCGTCTTGTGGCTCCTGCTGGTTGATGACAAACAGGCTCACGTCGTCGCCGTAAACAGGCAGACCCATGCTGTCATAGGAGGGCATCTCCACCTGACTGCTCAGAGAGTTCTCCTCCTGCTGGGAGCTGCTGGACGTGCTGATGCGCATCTCCGCTTGGAAATAGGGCACCATGTAAAATGTCACAAAAAGGCCAATCCCCGCGGCAGCCACCAGCACTCCCAAGGCAACCACAGCCCGCATCCCCAACTGAATCCGCCGCGCCTGGCGGGATTGCTGCTGCTTGTCCCGAGAGATGAACAGGTTGCGCCCCGCAGGACCAATATCAATGCGGTGGTCCGTTCGGTCCAGAACCACACGCTTTCTGCGGTGTTTCGGCAATGTGTTCCCTCACAATCTATCTCTATCAAAAAGCCCCCTCAGGGGCGCTCTATGCTACCCGCTTATTATACACAAATTTCGGCAAAAAGGAAACAGGGAAATGAAAAACTCCCCTGTTGACAGCAAAAAAGCCCCGGTCACCCGGAGCTTTTTTTCCACAGCAGCAAAACGTCTTCTTATTTTGCCTCAAAGTAAGCCTTAAAGCCCTTGAATGCCATATACACATCCAGCTTGGAGACCACCTCAAAGGGAGCGTGCATGGACAGCACAGGCACGCCTACGTCAATGACGTCAGCGTTCATACGGGAGATGTCCAGCGCCACGGTGCCGCCGCCGCCCTGGTCCACTTTGCCGATCTCACCGATCTGCCACAGAACATCGTTGTCGTCAAAGATCTTGCGCACCTGACCCACAAACTCAGCATGAGCGTCGTTGGAGCCGCTCTTGCCGCGGGAGCCAGTGTACTTGGACACACCCACGCCCCGGTTCAAGTAGCAGGAGTTGCCAGCCTCAAAAGCATAGGCGTAGTTGGGATCATAGGCTGCAGTGACATCTGCGGACAGGCAGGTGGACTGAGTGTACACATGGCGCACCTTCAGGCCCTCTGCGTCGGCCAGATCCTCCAGGAAGTAGTTGAGGAACTCAGAGCACAGGCCGGTATTGCCCACACTACCGATCTCCTCCTTGTCCGCCAGCACGGAAACGCAGGTATACTCGGGATCTTCGCACTTGAAGATAGCCTCCAGGATGGGGTAAGCGCTGACACGGTCATCGTGGCCGTAGGCGCCCACCATGCTGCGGTCAAAGCCGATATCCACGGCTTTGAAAGCGGGCACAAAGCACAGCTCGGCAGAGATCAAATCGCTCTCCACGATGCCGTACTTTTCGTTGAGGATCTTCATGACGTTGAGCTTGAACAGCTGATCACCCTCAGCGTTCTCCAGGGGCAGGCTGCCAACCAGTGCGTTGAGATCCTCACCAGTGAAGGCCTCGCCCAGCTTCTTCGCAGTCTGATCCTTCCCCAGGTGGGGCAGAATATCGGTGATGGTGAACTGAGGCTCGCCCTCCTTCTCACCCACCCGAACGGTGATCTCCTCGCCATCCTTGCGAACAATCTTTCCGTGCAGCGCCAGAGGCATGGCCACCCACTGATACTTCTTGATGCCGCCGTAATAGTGGGTCTTAAACATGGCCAGCTCGTTGGCCTCGTACAGCGGAATGGGCTTCAGATCAATGCGGGGATTGTCAATGTGAGCTGCACAGATCCGGGCGCCGTGCTTCAGGCCCTTCTTGCCGATCACCGCCAGGCACATGGCCTTGCCCCGGTTGTTGTAGTAGACCTTATCCCCTGCCTTATACTTCTTCTCGGGGTCAAAGGGCACAAAGCCCTGCTCCTCGGCTGCCTTCACAGCCCAGGTCACGGCCTCCCGCTCCGTCTTAGCCTCGTCCAGGAAGGCCTTGTAGCCCTCGCAGAACTTGAATGCCTTCTCCATGGCCTTGGCTCCGGATTTCTCCGCGCCATGAGTCTTGTCGTTCAGAAGCTCTTTCGCCAGCTCCTTGGCGTCCATTTTTTCGCTTTTCTTGGACATTGGTTCCTTGCCTCCTGTCAGTTTATGACTTCCGTGGATGCTTGCACGGATTCGTTCCTTCTAGGACCCCTCTGGGGCCTCCTCTACTCTAGCACGAAATCTGTCAAATTGCAACGGCTTCCCCCATCAATCCGGGTAAAGCTTCTGATACATCCCGTAAGCCCGACGGACTTTTTTCACGTACGCGTCTGTCTCCGGATAGGGTATGGTGTGCAGTGTTGCCCCGTCGTGAGAGTACTCCCGACTGTCAAGCCACTGGGACACATTGCCCATTCCGGCATTGTACGCCGCCAGCGCCACATCCACACTGCCGTACTGATCCAACAGCAATCGCAACAGGGCGCACCCGCAGTGAATATTCGCCTGGGGATCGTACACCCCGGCAGCAGGATCCTCCAGGGGATACAGAGTGACGATCCAGTCAAAGGTCTCCTGGGTCAGCTGCATCAGCCCCATGGCGTCTGCGTGGGACTTGGCCTCCGGATCAAACCCGCTTTCGGTTTTGATCACCGCGAAAACAAGGTCCGGGTCCAACTGGAACTCCTCAGCCTCTTTCTCCACCAACTGGGCATATCCCTGGGGGTAAAGCAGCTGCAGCGCTCTCTCCCACAGCTTCGGCCCAAACAGCACTCCCACCACGATCAGAAGTACTGCCAGAATCAGGCAGGTCACACAACCTTTCTTCATAGGCAAGCGTTCTCCAACTCGTCTAAAATGGGTGCCAACAGCTTTTCCAGCTGGGTACCGGCAGGGTTCTCCACCACCCAATCCCCTCGGGAGGTGTAAAAATCAGGGGAAGGCTGAGCCTCCAGCCGCCGCAAAGCCGCCTCCTTGGTAATCCCGTCCCTCTGCAGCACCCGGGCCAGACGCTCCTCCTTGGGGGCGTCCACCACCAGGATCCGAGAGCAGGCAGAATCCAACCCCGACTCAAACAGCGTGGGAGCGTCCAGCACCAAAATCCGGCAGCCCTGGTCCACTCCGGTCTGAATCAGCTCCCGCACCCGGCGCAGGATCCTCGGGAAGGTGATCTCCCCCAAGCGGGTCCGAGCCTCCTGGGAAGCAAACGCCCGACGGGCCAGCTCGCCCCGATCCAGGGCACCATCCCGCAGGACCTCCGGACCAAAGGCAGCGGAAAGCTCCGCCAAGCAGGCTCCGTCGTAGACCTGGGGACTGCGGGTAGCCTTGTCACAGTCGATGATCCAACAGCCATGGGCCTGGAGGAACTCTCCCACCGTGGACTTTCCAGCTCCCGTGGGCCCGGTGAGCCCCACAATCTGAAGCCCCCGGGGATTGACCACCTGGAAGGCCGCCGCCCGGATCAGCCGGTTGTACACTGCCAGCCCCACCCCGCGCTTCCGGGGAATGCGGGCGTAGGCCTTCTTGGCGCCGGCCTCATCCAACTGGTGGAGCGCCTCAAACAGCCGGTGGGCCTGGGAGGCGTCGTCGTACCGGCTGCCATAGGGCATGGTGGGCACCTGCAGGAAGGGGACATCCTCGTCAAAACACAGCGCCCAGCCATCCCCTCTCTCGTTCACGTACTGAAGGTAATCCTCCGGGGACGCGTCCAGAATCACCACGTCCGCTGCCGGGGAATAGTGCTTATACTTCATCCCAGGGGAGGCGGCCTTTTGCCCCTGCTCCATTTGATGGAGCACCGCCGGATCCACCTCCACATGTCCCAGGACATGTTCCAGCTGAGCCAAAGTCACCCCGCCTGGCCGGAGGATCCGTGGGGTACCGGACACCAAGGTCAGCACAGTGGACTCCACCCCCACGGTGCAGTCCCCACCGTCCAGCAGGGCGTCCACCCGGCCAGTGAGGTCCTCCTGAACATGGTGAAAAGTGGTGGGGCTGGGTTTCCCCGACAAGTTTGCAGAGGGCGCCGCCAGAGGCACTCCCGCCGCGTCGATAACAGCTCTGGCTGTGGGGTGAAAGGGACAGCGGACAGCCACGGTCTCCAGGCCACCGCTGGTCTGGTCCGGGATCTTCTGGGACTTCTCCAGGATGATGGTCAGGGGGCCTGGCCAAAAGGCTGCCGCCAGCTTGCGGGCAGCCTCGGGAACCTCCTTAACCAGGGGCGGCAGCTGGGACACGTCACTGATATGGACAATCAACGGATTGTCGGAGGGCCGGCCCTTGGCCTGGTAGATCTTCTTCACAGCTTCACCATCCAGGGCATTGGCGGCAAGGCCGTAGACAGTCTCCGTGGGAATGGCCACCAGGCCTCCCCTACGCAGGATCTCCCCGGCTTTTTCAATGTCGCCGGGGCAGCGGTCACTCAACAGTAAGGTTTCCATAGGATTCCCTCCTTATCCATGCTGGGAGGCTTCCAGCTGGGCAGCACGGTCCACCGCAGTCAGACTGTCGATGACCTCGTCCAGGGAGCCGCTCAGGATCTCATCCAATTTGTACAGCGTCAGACCAATGCGGTGGTCCGTCACCCGGGCCTGGGGGAAGTTATAGGTGCGGATCCGCTCTGACCGGTCCCCAGTACCCACCTGACTGCGCCGCTCCTGAGCCACCTGGTCGCTGGCCTTCTTTCGTTCCTGATCCAGCAGTCTGGCCCGAAGAACCTTCAACGCTTTTTCCTTGTTCTTATATTGGCTGCGCTCATCCTGACATTCCACCACCATGCCCGTGGGCAAGTGAGTGACGCGGATAGCCGATGATGTCTTATTGATATGCTGGCCGCCGGCTCCGCTGGAACGGAAAGTGTCAATCTGCAGATCCTTGGGGTCAATGTCCAACTCCACCTCTTCCGCCTCCGGCAGCACCGCCACCGTGGCTGTGGAAGTGTGTATCCGCCCTTGGGTCTCCGTCTCCGGCACCCGCTGGACCCGATGGACACCGCTCTCGTACTTCAAGCGGGAATAGGCACCTTCCCCATCCACCAGGAAGCTGACCTCTTTGAAGCCTCCCAGCTCCGTCTCATTGAGGGAGACAATCTCCGTGCGCCAGCCCTTTTTCTCTGCGTACATGGTGTACATGCGGTACAGGGTATAGGCAAACAGGGCGGCCTCTTCTCCGCCGGCCCCTCCCCGGATCTCCATGATGACATTCTTCTCATCATTGGGGTCCTTGGGCAGAAGCAGCAGCTTCAATTCCTCTTCCAGCCGGGCCAGTTCCTCCCCTTTTTCCTTGAACTCCTGCTGGGCCATCTCCCGCAGCTCCCGGTCTCCGGACTCTTCCAGCAACTCCTTGGCTCCGGCAAGGTCTTCCTCGCACCGGCGGTAGGACCGGTACTTCTCCACAATGGGTTCGATCTCCTTGTGTTCCTTCATCAGCGCGGTGTACAGCTCCCGCTGGGCCACCGTCGCAGGATCGTAGAGCTTCAGGTTCAACTCTTCATAGCGGTTTTCAAACACGCTGAGATTTTCAAACAACGCAAACATCGCCTTTCCTTGGTTTCTTTTACTGCCCTAAAACCGGAAAAGCACCTACTGCTCCGCCTCACTGCGGAGAACTTTCTTGATGTTCTTCTCACACTTGAATCGGGAGATCATCACCTCACGGCCGCATTGATTGCACCGGATCCGAAAATCCATCCCCACCCGCAGCACGGTAAACTCATAACAGCCGCAGGGATGGGGCTTTTTCATCCGCAGAATATCGTTGACACGGACATCCATACCGCTTCATCCTTTCCTGATTCGCTGCACAAAACTGATTTATTATTATACACCCTTCCTTGGGATTTTGCAAAGAAAAGAGCGCCCCGGAAGAAAAATCTCCAGAACGCTCCTCGCTTATGGGATCTCTTGTCAAATTACTCCTGGGGCGTAGCTGCCACGTCCCCAGCTTCACTGGTCTCCGACACCCGTGCAGCCGTTCTTGCACTGGCTGATTCCGTTTGAGCTGTGATTGTGACAGATGCTCTGTATTCGCCCACCGCCCAGCAGGAATTGGCGGCGCTGCCCGTCAATGTGACACTTGCCGGCACCTCCACAGTGCCAGTCCGATTTTGGAAATTGGCCAAGTCCACAATCACGGCCACATTTTCCCCAGTCACGCGGCTCACCTGGGCCTCAGGCCCCACCACCGTCACCTCCAGGGAATTGATGGCCAAATCTGCCTCCATTCCGGAAGGCGCGTTGGTGATCTGTATATTGGCCGCTCCCGCTGTAACAGACATCTGGCTGTACCCGTTGAGGTTTACTGTCACCGTCGCCTGTGTGGACGCGGAGGAAGACTTGTCCCCCACCGCGGCTATATTGCGCACTCCTGAGGGCAAGGGAATATCTGCGGTGATGGTATTGGTTGTGCCAGCCTTTAGCGATGCAAAATCAATCACGGTATCCAGTTGAATCTCGCTGATGCCGGACAGGGTGTCGGCAGTTCCTGCGATGGTGATGGTGGACGGCTCAATCTGAATCCGATCCTGGGAGAAATCCTCCGGCTGATGGACCGTGGTAGCGGTCAGGTTCACCGTCTTGATGGGCGACACCGGAATGGTCACATCCACCATATCCACGTTCATCTCCAGATAAAGCCCCGCCGTGTTGGCGATCTCCTGGTTGTTTTCGTCGTAAAGCACCAGGGGACAGGAGAACTGAGCGTCCTCCTTCAGGGCGGAATCCACGTCATAACTGACAGCCACCCGCTTGATCCGGGCCACCGAGGAACTGGGCCCGCTGATGGTCACGTTGTCCGCCGACAAAATCGGGGTGGACGCATAATACCCGTCGGCAGACCTGCACTGGATATCGCTCTCGATGGGCAGGTTCACCTCTTGAAAACGGTCATACTCCAGTGTGATCTCCTCCGGAGTGACCTGGGTGATCTCAAAGTTTGTCAGAGTGTTGGCCTTCACCGCCTGCACCTGAGCAGTCATCTTCTGCAGGGTGTTCCCGGTGACCGAGGTGTCTGTGGGATTCAAGGTGACACTGACCTCAAAATCATTGGCCGTCAGCTGGGACGTCAACAGCGTATTGCCGGACACCTGCAGGTTTACCGTCTCACTGGACATGTGAAACACCTGCAAGCCCTCCTCTTGGGCGGCGGAGGAGTACCGAATCTGAACGGGCACATTCTCCACCGTAATCCCCCGGTCCGAGCTGTTGGCCATCATGAAAAACCAGGAGATGATGGCAACCAGGAAGGAAAACACCAGCACAAAAGTGTTGTGATAAAAGAGCTTTCCAAGAGCAAGGCGCCTCTTTCCGCCGCGGGGCTCTTCCGGACGCTTCTTCTCTTCGTTCATCCGTCAATCCCCCTTCCTGACAGCCCGGTCGCTCAGGCCCAGCTTATCCAGGATTCGCTTGCCGGTGGAAGACTCGTTGGGAGTGCCCACCAAGTTGCGCTCCAGCGCCTCCCGCAGAGTGACCCGGTTGTAGTTCCGGGTGAGCTTTCCCTCCAGCGCAATGGAGATCTGCGCGGTCTCTTCCGAAACCACAACCACCACAGCGTCGGAGTTCTCGCTGATGCCCAGAGCCGCCCGGTGCCGGGTGCCCAGCTCCGCGCTGACATTTTCGTTGCTGGTCAGGGGCAGGATACATCCCGCCGCGTAAACCTGGCCTTCCCGAATGATCATAGCCCCATCGTGCAGGGGCGCTTTATTAAAGAAGATATTGGCGATCAGCTGGGCCGAGGGCGCCGCCTCCACCACAGTGCCCGTGGCGACAATCTCCCCCAACTTTGTCTTGCGCTCAAAGACGATGAGGGCACCCATGCGCATCTGCTGCAAAATATGGGTGGCATCCACAACTCCCTCAATGGCTTTGCGGATCTGAGCCTTATCCTCGGTCTCCTTCACGGACACCGCGCTGACCAGGGACTGGGCTACTTTGCTGTGGCCCACCTGTTCCAATGCCTTGCGGATCTCGGGCTGGAACAAAATGACCACAATCACAATGCCGGACTGCAGGAACATCCGCAGAATGGCGTTGAGCATCAGCAGATCCTGCCAGGAGGAGATGAGAAACAGCACCACCAGCAGGATGATGCCTTTGACCAGCTGGCCTGCTCGGGTCTCCCGCAGCAGCTTGATCGCGCTGTACAGCAGTAAGGTGATGATGGCAACATCCACAGCATCCTTGAAGGCAAAGTGCCGCGCCAGATCCAAAATCAGATCCCCGGTCCGGGTAATGTATTCCAGCACAGAGCTCATGACGTCACCCCTTCCTTTCACATCTTGATGCACGCGCAAAGAATGCCGCGGGCAAAGCCACGCGACACTCTCTGCGGCAAGCTTTCTGCACTTATTCTAGCATAAACAAAGTGTAAATTAAAGGACTTTTTCCCGATTCACTGAAAATTATTCCCATCGTCTATTGAGTTTCATCGCCAATGCGTCCAGGTCCTCAACTCGGGTGAAAGCCGAGGGGGAAACCCGTACGGTGCCGGTCTCCAGAGTCCCCATCTTTTGATGGGCCAAGGGTGCACAATGCAGGCCGCAGCGCACTGCGATACCGTTTTTGGCCAGGTACTCCCCCACCCGTTCACTGGGCATTCCTCTCACGTTAAAGGACAGCACCGGGACACTCCAGGATTCCTCCGGAGCCGGGGCATACAGCACAATGTGTTCCATCCGAGAGAGCCGGCTGTGCAGGTGCCGCAGCTTCTGAAGCTCCTCACGGCAGATCCGCTCCGGTCCCCGGCGGCGCACAAACTCAATCCCGGCACCAAGCCCCAGAATCCCCGGAACGTTCACCGTACCGCTCTCATAGCGCTCCGGCGGCTCCTGGGGCATCTCCAGGCTTCTGGACTGAGTGCCCGTGCCCCCTTCCACCAGGGTGCCCAAAGGCTGCTCCGGCTCCCGCAAAATCAAGAGCCCGGTGCCCATGGGACCGTAAAGTCCCTTGTGGCCGGCACAGCACAGGTAATCGATGCCGCTTTCCGAAATTCGCAAGGGCACCAATCCCGCTGCCTGGGCCGCATCCACACACACCTTCACCCCGTACTGATGGCACAGGGCGGTGATGCGCTCCACCGGCACCCGGAACCCAAACACATTGGAAGCTGCCGTACACACCGCCAGCTTTGTCTTTGGTCCCAAGGCCTTGCGGAAGGCGTCCAAGGTGGCATTGCTGTCCCCAGGGGTTACCGGTACCACAGTGTAGGAGATCCCCTGTTTCTCCAAAACCGTCAAAGGCCGCATAACGGCGTTGTGCTCCAAGTCCGTGACCACCACGTGGTCACCGGGCGCTAAAAGGCCTTTCATCACCAGGTTCAACGCCTGGGTGCAGCTGGGCTGAAACAGAACGCACTCCGGGCCGGATGCGCCAAAAAACTCCGCCGCCACTTCCCGGCAATGGTACACCGCCTGAGTAGTGCGCTGGCACATTCCGTACCCGCTGCGGCCGGGATTTGCCCCGTACTCCAGCAAAGCCCTCTGCACTCCCTGGCGCACACCCAGGGGTTTGGGATAGGTGGTGGCACTGTTGTCCAAATAGATCACGGGAGATCACCGTCCTGTTCCATGCGGCGAAGTACCCGAATATGATTTTCCAACAGGATGCGCTCCGCCGCGTCCGCCCCTTCCGGGACATAGATTCCATAGCCGCAGCCGGTCTCCGCCGTGCGGGGGATGCGCTCCACATAGCCGCGAATGCCGTGACGGAACAACAGGTCACGGCCCTTCATGGCATAGGTCACTGAGCTGACCACTATCAAAGGCTTGCCCAAAAGATCACCTTCATTCTTCCACAGTTTCTGCGTTTATCCCATTCTATGCGGAGAAACCGTGAGAGTGCAGCCCGTACCAAAAGAAAAGCCCGGGATCTCTCCCAGGCTCTCTCGATTTTTGCCGTATTCTGCCGTGCAGGTTTTCTCAGTGCCAGAGGGGTTCCGGATCCCAATCCAGGAATCTTCCGGTGTTGGCGTCAATCTCAAAGTCATACTCCACACCGTTATAGCGGGCTTCCCCCTCGTACACCAGACGGCCATCGTCCCACTCCTGCTGAATCCAAACAGAGCTGGAAGACATTCCGGGCACCTTATCCAGCACCAGCTGCTTGGCCTCATTCAACGTGATCGGGCTGCCGGTGGAACCGCTTCCAGGGGCGCTGGGAGCCCAATTTTCAATATCCCAGTCACTGCTGAGGATCTTGCCAGTGGACTTCTCAATCTCGTAGTCGTACTCCTTGCCGTTGGCGTAGAACTCCACCTCGTAGACACTGCGGCCGTCGTCCCAATCCTCATAGGCACGGATAAAGGTGGCACTGCTCTGGGCAACCCCTGCGTCCTGCAAGGCAATCTGCTTGGCTTGGTCCAAAGTGACCGGGCTGCCGGTGGAACCGCTTCCAGGGGTGCTGGGAACCCAGCCTTCAATATCCCAGTCCCTGCTTATGATCTTGCCGGTGGACTTTTCAATCTCGTAGTCGTACTCTTTGCCATTGACGTAAAACTCCACCTCGTAGACACTGCGGCCGTTCTCCCAATCCTCGTAGACCCGGACAAAGGTGACACTGCTCTGGGCAACTCCTGCGTCCTCCAGGGCGATCTGCTGCGCCTGCTCCTTGGTCACTCCAGTGGTGGGAGCCGTCGCGGCGGCATCGTCGTCCGTCTTGCACAGCACCACCGCTGCCTGGGATCTTGTCATCGCAGAGCTGCCGCTAAAGGTGCCCTTACCGTCCGTGCCGCTGAGAATCCCCAGTGCGTAACAGGCCAGGACCGGATCCCGGTACTGGGTGGGGATGGAACTCCAGTCCGCAATGGAGCTCTGTGCGGTGCGATAGGACCACTCCTTGCTGCCGTCCTGGGAAAGGAAGCCATTTCCCGTAGATGTGAGCATACCGTTGTCTTCTGCCAGGTTGTAAAGCACCACCGCCATATTGTAGCGGTTCAAGGAGGAATTCAGCACACTGGAGGTGTTGATCCCGTGAGTCAGCAGTCCATGGGACTGGGCTGCATTCACATACCCCTGGTACCATGCCTGGCCCGGAGCTGCCTCCTGGCAGTCCGAAAGATAGAATGCCCGGGTGACCATAGTCACAAACTCGGCGCCGGTCACTTGGGAGTTCGGAGCAAACCGGCCGCCGCCCACGCCGCTGACCCAGCCTTCTCCTGCGGCCCGCTGGACATATGGGTAGGCCCAGTTATTGTAGGTCACGTCGCTGAAAGCGCTGTTGGCCGCCGACGCCGGAAGCGCCAAAGCCAAGGTCAACATCAGGGCTACTAAGGATGCAAAAAGCTTTTTCATTTCAAGTTCTCCTCTCTGGATTGTGTTCTCTCGATTTTCCTTCCCCAGGGATTGCTCCCTTTATCTGCCTTCGGCGCTCCAATTCAGGAAAGCGCCGGTGCTGGCATCAATCTCGAACTCGTACTCGGTGCCGTTGTACCAGGCTTCGCCTTCGTACACCTGACGGCCATCGTCATAGTCCTCGTGGATGCGGACATCCTGTGCGGTCAGCCCTTCCACCCGGGCCACCACCAGGTCTGTGGCCTGCTCCAGTGTGACGGGCTCACCGCTCTGGGACGCTGCCGCCCAGCCTTCGATATCACTGTCGTAGCTGAGGACCTCGCCGCTTTCCTGGTCAATTTCGTAGTCGTACTCCGTCGTTCCATCGTAGAACTCCACTTCGTAGACGCTGCGGCCATCTTCCCGATCCTGCTTCACTCGGTAGAAGGTTGCATCCGCCTCCGCCACACCTGCGTGGTTCAGCGCGATGCTTTTGGCCTCATCCTCTGTGATTCCGTTCGCTGCAGATGCGCTGCTGGAACTCTCGCTGGCGGCTTCGGTACTGCCGTTAGACTTGACACCGGCCTGAGGGACGGATTCCATCTCCGCAGGCTGCTGGCCATCTACCGTCTTATAGGAGAAATCCACCACCTTGCCGGAACGCCCCTGGATGGTGTACTCATACACCCGGTCCGCTGTGGCGAAATCCACTTCGTACTCGCCATCATCCCGGTTCACCTGCATGGAAAGCGTCTCGCTGGGACTGACTCCCGCATGCTCCAGGGCAATGCTCTGGGCTTCGGCCTGGGTGATCCCGGCCCCGGTCAAGTTGACCGCCACAGCCGTACCTGCCGCCACCACTACAACCGCCGCTGCTGCCACGGGAACCGCGATTCTTGCTTTCTTGTTTTCCCAGAATTTCCAATTCATAAAAGACCTTCCTCTCTATTTCAAAGTAACTTTTGTTTCGTGTTTCAGCCGTCTTCCTTGACTGTGGCTTTAGTATATGCCAGCAAAATTAAAGAAACATTAAAAAACAAGACCACCTCGCATTTTTACGAGGCGGTCCTGTTTTCTGTGTTTTTATTGTTCGGGAGATTCCTCTTCCCAACCTACTGTGAGCTGCTCCGTCTCCAGTAGCCGCTCGTATGTCTGTTCCATCATCCGGGCTATGTTCGCTTGAAGCTGCTCTCTTGTGGTGCGCCACAGCTTCTGCAAACACCGGGGAGTACATTTTTCTTCCTCCACGTGGGCCTCCCGGCTCAGGCCCCGGATCATGCTGAACACTGCGGATCGGGACATCCGCCGTCCATTGCGGGTGACAAACACCGGACCTTGGGTAATTCCCATATCTTTTACATACTCCTGCAGCTCCTCCTGAAAGAAGCTGGGAATGGTCCTTCGGCCCCGATCCTTGGACAGCTCCACATAGCCGTCTTGGATGCTCTCCACCGTCAAGCTGAAAATTTCGTCCACACTAAGACCCATCAAGGCGATCGTTTTGATCAAGAGATACAGCCGCCGCTTATTCAGCATCCGCGCTGTCTGCAGCAGCCGCAGGTATTCCGCCCGGGACAGCTCCGGCTGTTTCTCCGGAACTCGTTCCAGCGTACCGGACAGCTGGAATTCCCGCTTGCCCAACCATGCCACAAAGCTGTTGGTGGCCGAGATGGACAGATTCACCGTGCTGGGAGCATATCCCCGCACCAGAAGCTCCATCCGCCAAGTGGCCAGGGTGTTCCTGCGGATCCGCTTGTCCTCCGGGAGCATATTGTACAGGGTCTCCAGCCGGGTGCGGTATGACTTGACGCTCTCCGGCGACCGGCCCAAATGGGCAAAATCCTCCAGGAACGCCTCAATCAGTTCCTTGGTCACTACGATCTCTTCCTCGTCCCTTTCTGCCGGGACAGGTTCTTCACATGTTACCTCCATCATATCATCCATAGAACTCTCCCTACCAGTCGTCCAGCGGCTCACACCGCGGGTAGAACTTCGTTCGTACTCAAAATCACCGCGCTGCTCAGATCGTCAGCGCATTGTGCAGGACCGCCGCCATCTCCGCACGGGATATGGCCTTTTGCGGATTCAACCGGTTCAGGGTATCTCCACTGACTACGCCCATCTGTACCAGAACCGCAACCCGCTGGACTGCGTAATCCGTAATGGAAGCCCGGTCTCCGAACTTGTTCAAAACGGACAGGTTCGCCTGGGGCATTTCCATCCCGGCTGCCGCCATGGCTTGATACAGCATAACCATGGCATCCTGACGGGTGAGGCTGCTGGTGGGATGGAACCGGCCTGTGCCGTCACCCATCACCACGCCGTTCTGCTGAGCTGCTGCCACAGCCCAAGCGTAATAGGCATTGGAGGGAACATCCGAAAAAGTGGACGGTCCATTATTGGTCAACTGGAAGGTCCTGCAAAGCATAATGGCAAAGTCGCCGCGGGTAATGGAACTGCCGGGAGCATACCGGTTGTTCCCCACACCGCTGACAATCCCAGCGCTGTAGAGGAACTCCACCGCAGGCTGAGCCCAACTGTAGCCGCTCATATCGGTAAAATGAGGAGCCCAGAAATTGTCTCCCAA
>JBMNVU010000022.1:0-34346 GCA_050946975.1 Acutalibacter sp. | reverse complement strand
CATCGAGAAGGATGAGCCCTATGCCGGGGTGCAGGCCAAGAAGCTGGAGACCGGTGTGCATGTACTGCCCGATCTGAGCATGGACACCACGGACCGGAACCGGACTTCTCCCTTTGCTTTCACGGGCAACAAGTTTGAGTTCCGGATGCTGGGCTCCGCCATCTCCATCTCCTGCCCCAACATCATGCTGAACACCATCGCGGCAGAGGAGCTGCGGCAGTTCGCAGACGAGCTGGAGGGCTCCACAGACCTGGAGAAGGACGTGCGCAAGATTGTCCAGCGAGTGATGAAGGAACACAAGCGGATCATCTTCAACGGGGACGGCTACTCCGAGGCCTGGACGGAAGAGGCGGCCAAGCGGGGGCTGTTGAACCTGCCCACCACGGTGGACGCGCTGCCCCGGTATCTGGATCAGAAGAACATTGAGCTGTTCACCTCTCACAAGATCTACACCGAGGCGGAGATGGAAGCCCGGTACGAGACGATCCTGGAGGAGTACGCCAAGACGCTGAACATTGAGGCGCTGACCATGAGCGAGATGACTCGCCAGGACATTCTGCCCTCTGTGAGCGGGTACATTGCCAGCCTGGCGGAGGCAGTTGCCTCCAAGCGGGCAGTGGTGGCGGAGCTGCCCTGCACGGCGGAGACCGCGCTGATCCAGAAGCTGTCCGGGCTGCTGGACGCCGCCTACGAGAAAGTGGAGAAGCTGGACACTCTGGTCAGCGACGGCAAGGCGGAGAGCCACAACGCACTGGCTGCCGCCACCTATTACAAGGATGCGATCATCCCGGCCATGGCTGACCTGCGGGCTGTAGTGGACCAGATGGAAGTGGACACTGCTGCCGACTTCTGGCCCTATCCCTCTTACGGCGACCTGATGTTCCGGGTGTAACTGAAATAAGCGTACAAGAAGATTGACTTCTTTTTCATAGTTTTACCTTTCTCCAGGAGGGGCTGCCGCGACTTGCGGCAGCCCCTCTTTGTCTAGGGAGCACCCATTTGTTCCATTCGCTGCCCTCCCGATCCATGGGGAACGCCGGTTAAATAAAACAGCAGGCACACCGGGACAATCCGCTTCCCGGCGTGCCTGCTTTGGCGCAAATATGTCCATGTCCGTAAAAAAGGACACCGCTTCGGGATCGCTCCCGAACGGTGTCCCTTTTTCTGGACTTGTTTTATTTTCCACTGTCCCCATAGTTGGACAGCACACGGGCGGAGGGATCATCTACGTTGCAACCCTCCCAAGCTTTGTTGGGCATCCAAAAATCCACGATCATCTGACCCTGGCCAGGGTAGTACTTCTCGAAAAGATCCCGGTAGAGCAGGGACTCTTTGGTGAAGGGCTGCGCGTGGGTGTACCGCTTCCGGCCCTCTTCAAATTCCTCGTCGGTGTACTGGCTCTCGGCGTACTCCTTCAGGTAATCCACCATGGAGTGGCCCACCGCATCGGAGAAGGCAGCCTTCTCTCGCCAGAGGATCTCCTCCGGGAGATAGTCGCCCTGCTCAAAGGCACGGCGCAGCAGGTACTTTCCTTTTCCGTAGGTGTTCAGCTTCATGGCAGGGTCCAGCGCCATGACGTAGGAGACAAAATCCAGGTCGCCAAAGGGCACCCGAGCCTCCAAAGAGTTCACTGAAATGCACCGGTCCGCCCGGAGCACGTCGTACATGTGCAGCTCCCGCACACGCTTCTGGGACTCCTCCTGGAACGCCTGAGCGCTGGGGGCAAAGTCCGTGTACTTGTAGCCGAACAGCTCGTCGGAAATCTCTCCGGTGAGCAGCACCCGGACATCCGTGGTCTCGTGAATGGCCTTGCACACCAGGTACATGCCCATGCTGGCTCGGATAGTGGTGATGTCAAAGGTTCCCAGCAGCTGGATCACCTCTTCCAGAGATCCGATGACCTCCTCAGGTGTCATGAACACCTCGGTGTGGTCGCTGCCAATATAGTCCGCCACCTGCTTGGCGTATTTCAAGTCAATGGCGTCCTGGCTCATGCCGATGGCAAAAGTCCGGATGGGAGTGTCGCTCTTTCTGGCGGCAATGGCGCACACCAGGGAAGAATCCAGACCGCCGGAGAGCAAAAATCCCACCTTGGCGTCGGACACCAGGCGCTTCTCCACACCGGCCACCAGCTTTTCCCGGATAACGGAGCAGGCGGTGTCCAGATCGTCGTGGCAGCACACATCCACCTGGGTCATGTCCCGGTAGCAGACAAATTCCCCTTCCTTATAATAGTGCCCGGGAGGGAAGGGACGAATCTCCTTCACAAGTCCTTCCAGGTTCTTGGGCTCGCTGGCAAAGACGATCACGTCCCGCTGGTCGTAGCCGTAGTACAGCGGGCGGATCCCAATGGGGTCCCGGGCTGCCAAAAGCTCCCCGGTCTCCCCATCGTACAGGATGCAGGCGAACTCCGCGTCCAGCCGGCGGAACATGTCGGTGCCGTACTCCCGGTACATGGGCAGTAGCACCTCGCAGTCGCTGCCGCTGTGGAAGGTGTAACCCTTCTGGGTCAGCTCCTCCCGGATCTTTTCAAAGCCGTACAGCTCTCCGTTGCAGACCACATAGCTGTTCCCCAGCTGGAAAGGCTGCATCCCCCTGGAATCCAGCCCCATGATAGCCAACCGGTGAAAGGCCAGCAGCCCCCGGCCAGTGTCCACAATCCGGCTGTCGTCCGGGCCGCGGGAAAGCGTCCGGTCAAATCCCATCTGAAAGGCGGCAAGGTCAGCGCCCATGCCGCAATAACCCATAATCGAACACATGAAAAATCCCTCCGTTATTCGTTTTCAGCATTCTATAGGGCAAGTGCTGCGCTCGCGGTGCCACCTATATTTTTTCTCATTTTTCAAGCCTCCACCAAGGCTTTGCCCTCTGACGCGGGGCACGGCGGCGCGCCTACTGGGGTTGCCCCGTTCAGCTTGCAGCTCGGCGAGTGTTCTTCCCGGGGGCCTGCCGCGCGGCTTCCACCGTCCCGCGCTCTCTGCTGGCAGGGGGACCCCGGTACTTTTCTCTCCTCAAACGCTTTTGCGTCAAACAAAAAGCGCCCCCGGAAATGGGCGCAAAGCCCTTTTCCGGAGACGCCATTGTCTCACAAGTTTTAGAAAAACTTTGTGTTATTATAGCACTCCCTCCTTTCCCTGTCAACCCTTTTTTGCCCGAACCAGGCCGGGGAATCCCCTTCCCCAGCTCTTGTCAGATGTGCCAAAAATGGGGCGATGTTTTCTTCCAATCTGCCAGTTGAAAAGGCGGGGCGTTTTCGCTATTCTAATTCAAAAGGTACGTACCTCTTCTCTGGGAGGAGGCACCCCTGACTACAGTAAGCGCGGGAAAGGAACGATCCTATGAGCAAGATCATTGTCAACAAGCTGGATAAGAAGAGCAAGATCAACCGGACCATCTACGGAAACTTCTCCGAACATCTGGGCCGCTGCATCTACAACGGCATCTTTGTGGGAGAGGGTTCCCCCATCCCCAACGTCAACGGCATGCGCACAGACGTGGTGGAAGCCCTGAAGAACATCAAGCTGCCGGTGCTGCGCTGGCCGGGCGGCTGCTTTGCCGACGAGTACCATTGGAAAGACGGCATCGGCCCCAAGGAGAGCCGCAAGCGCATGGTGAACACCCATTGGGGCGGCGTGGTGGAGGACAACTCCTTCGGCACCCATGAGTTCATGGAGTTCTGCCATCAGGTGGGATGCGAGCCCTATGTCAACGGCAACCTGGGTTCCGGCACTGTTCAGGAGATGAGCGAGTGGATGGAGTACATGACCTTTGACGGGGAGTCCCCCATGGCGAACCTCCGCCGGAAAAACGGCCGGGAGGAGCCCTGGAAGGTGAAGTACTTCGGCGTGGGCAACGAGAACTGGGGCTGTGGCGGCAACATGCGGCCGGAGTTCTACGCGGACCAGTACCGCCGGTACCAGACCTACGTGCGCAACTACGGGGACAACAAGGTGTTCCGGATCGCCTGCGGACCCAACGGAAACGATTACCAGTGGACCGAGACGGTGATGGACATTGCCGGCAAGTACATGGACGGCCTGTCCCTGCACTACTACACCGTGCCCAAGGATTGGGACGACAAGGGCTCCGCCACCCAGTTTGACCAGGCGGAGTACTACGCCACCCTGCGCAAAGCCAACTACATGGAAGAGCTGGTGACCAAGCACAGCCAGATCATGGACAAGTACGACCCCGACCACAAAGTGGGCCTGGTGGTGGACGAGTGGGGCACCTGGTACAACGTGGAGCCCGGCACCAACCCTGGCTTCCTGTACCAGCAGAACTCCATGCGGGACGCCATGGTGGCTGCGCTGACCCTGAACATCTTCAACCGCCACAGCGACCGGGTGATCATGGCTAACATTGCCCAGCTGTGCAACGTGCTCCAGGCGGTGGTGCTCACTGAGGGCGACAAGCTGGTGCTCACTCCCACCTACCATGTGTTCGACCTGTACAAGGATCACCAGGATGCCACTCTGCTGGGCACCTTCACCCAGGAGGGCCAGGCCAGCTCCGGCGAGGACACCGTACCCATGCTCACCGTCTCCGCCTCTGAGGACGCCCAGGGTGTGGTTCACGTCACCGCGGCCAACCTGTCCGCCACCGACGCCTGCCCCGTGGAGCTGACCCTCCAGGGCGGCCAGGTGACCGGCGCCACTGGAAAGATCCTCACCGGCGCTGTGGACGCCTACAACGACTTTGACACTCCCGACCGGGTTGCCATCCAGGCCATGGAGAACATCACCCTGGAGGACGGCACGGTGAAGTTCACTCTGCCCGCCTGCTCCGTGGTGGAGATCACCCTGGCATGAGCCAGCGCCTGTGCAAGCGCTGCCTCCTGCGGGAGCTGGATGGGACCTATTTTCAGTCCATCTACGACTACATCCAAAACCTGCCCCCAGAGCAGAAGGCGGCTCCCGAGACCTACGCCCACCGCCTGAGCCTGTGCAAGGAATGTACCCACCTGGTCAACGGCATGTGTGACCTGTGCGGCTGCTTTGTGGAGGTGCGCTCTGCCAAACGGCTCCAGCGCTGCCCGGACACCCCGGCCCGCTGGGAACCGGAACCCTGAGGCCCCAGAAAAAGAACACCCAAAAAGGGATCTACCCTGGGCCTTGGACCCCCGGCACACCGGGGAAGTCCCATGAGTTCACACAATAGACTCCAAACCCTCTCAGCCAGAGGGAAAAGGGGGCTGCTGCGCCATGCAGCAGCCCCCTTTTTGTCACAGGTTTCCGGTCAACTCCTCCAAGAAGAGCCTGGCCGCTTTGGAGAACACCTGGTACTTCTTCCAGACAACATGGGCCTCTGCCCACATGGGTGGCTCCAAGGGCCGGAACACCAAGCTGCTCCCCTGGGTGTTGATCAGCTTGTCAAAGCACAGGGCATAGCCCAGGCCCTCATCCACCAGCAGGGAGGCGTTGTACACCAGATTGTAGGTGGCCACCACCTGCAGTTGGGAGGGTTCCCGGCCCAGCCACTGAAACACGCCTCCGCCCCGCTGATGGGAAAGGATCAGCGGCTTGTCCCACAGATCCTGGGGAGAAATGGACTCCTTGTCCGCCAGGGGGGAATCCCGACGCATGAGCACTCCCCAGACGTCCCGGGTGGGAAGGGTCAGGGACTGGTATTTGTGGGGATCCACCTCTCCGAAAAGCAGCCCAAAGTCGATCAGCCCCTTGTCCAGCTGCTCCAGCACATAGATGGAATTGCCGCTGGAAATCCGCAGCCGGATCCCGGGATGCTGCCGGCGAAGGCTCTCCACCGCCCTGGCGAAGAGCCGCACCGTGTCGGTCTCCCCCGCGCCGATGGACACCTCGCCCTCCACCACCCCGTCTCCATGGGCAATTTCCTCCTGAGCCTTGTCCACCAGAGTCAGGATCTCCTCCGCCCGCTTGCGCAGGATCATCCCCTCCTCCGTGAGGGTCACCTTTCGGCTGCCCTTGGTGCCCCGGATGAGCAGCTGGTGACCCAGCTCCTGCTCCAGAGCCTTCAGCTGAGTGGACAGGGTGGGCTGGGACAGGTGCAGCGATTGAGCTGCCGCTGAGATGCTCTGCTCCCTGGCCACCGCCAAAAAATATTGCAGCACTCGGATCTCCACAGGATCCCCTCCTTCTCTGTTTGAAATCAGTATGGCACAGTTTTCCATAAAAATCAATTATGCAGTCCCATTTCATCCAAGTATTTGCTATTTAAAAAAACTGTGCTATCATAGAATTATAGACAGAGCAGGCAGTCCCCTGGGCTGCGCTCACACTGGGGAGGGACGGCGTATGGAGACTTCCAAAGAGGCTGTCATCCAAAACCTGAAGGATGCCGGGTGCTGCGGCAAAACCGTGGAAAAATTTCTGGAGCTGGGAAACCAGGGCGACACCGGCGGCCAGCTGAGGCTTCTCTCCCAGCACAGACGACATCTGCTGGAAAAGATCCATCAGGAGGAGCGCTGTATCCACTGCCTGGATTACCTGGTCTACGAAATCGAGAGACAGCTGTAACACAGCAGACACCCGCAGTATGGGAGGTTTGAGCATGGAAATCATAGAACATCAAACCCTGGATCAAGAGCGCGCGCTCTATGGGATTCAGGATACACTGGTAAAAAACTGCTCCTTTGACGGCCCCGCCGACGGTGAGAGCGCCTTCAAAGAGTGCCGGGACGTGGAGGCGGACCACTGCTATTTCAACCTGCGGTATCCCTTCTGGCACGACGACCGGCTGCGGATCCGGAATTCGGAGATGACGGAGCTCTGCCGGGCAGCCCTGTGGTATTCCCATCACATCACCATCCAGGACACCCAGCTTCACGGCATCAAAGCCCTGCGGGAATGTGGGGACGTGACCATGAACCGCTGCCACATTGTGTCCCCAGAGTTTGGGTGGTCGGTGGACCACATCCAGATGGAGGACTGCGACGCCGAATCCGAATACTTCATGATGCGTTCCTCCCACCTGTACTTTCGGGACGTGCGCATGAAGGGGAAGTACTCCTTCCAGTACATTGCGGATTCCGTTTTTGAGAACTGCCAGTTTGACACCAAGGACGCCTTCTGGCACGCCAAAAATGTCCTGGTGAAGGACAGCGTCATCAAGGGAGAGTACCTGGCCTGGTACTGCGAGAATGTCACCTTTGAAAACTGCAAAATCATCGGCACCCAGCCCCTGTGCTACTGCCAGGGCCTGAAGCTGGTGAACTGCCAGATGGTGGACTGTGACTTGGCTTTTGAGCGCTCCCAGGTGGAGGCGGACTTGACCGCCCCCATCCTCAGCGTGAAGAACCCCCTGACCGGCAGTCGGATCACCGCCCCCGCCGTGGGGGAGATCATCCGGGACTTGCCCGGCGCTGACGGTGAAGTGCTGGTCACCGGCGCATAACACCCTGTTGTCAAGACAAATCCCCCTGCCCAGGAGCTCCCGGGCAGGGGGATTTTTTCAGTTCGGCTTTTCAGTCCAAATGGAACACCAGCCGCAGGTCCTCAGACTGAGGGCTGTTGTCCGGATTTACCGCCATGATGTCCGCCATGTAGTCCCACCACTTTCGACAGACGGGATCGTTGGCGCTGTCGTCCCAGCGAGCTTTGTCCTCCACCTGGATGACACCGAAAAGGGTCAGGGTCTCCTGGTCCAGGAAGATACTGTAGTCGCTGCCGCCGTACCGGTGGATCATCTCCTTCATCTCCGGCCAGAGTGCGTCGTGACGGCGCTTGTACTCCTCTGCCATACCGGGGTTGAGCTTCATCTTAAATCCCAATTTCACAGAACTTTCCTCCTTTGCTCTTTGCACTGCCTCCGGGCCGCTTTCCGCCACCCAGACAGCCGCTTTCCAGGACGGTCACCTGTCCTGACAAAGCTTCATCAGGGTGATGGCGTAGACCAGGTGGCCTTCCACGCTGGGGTGGTTGCTGCCGTTGCACAACAGCTCCTCCCAAGGGCAGCCCTGTTCCCGGGCACGCTCCCACACTGCGTAGGCATCGGCCAAGCAGACGCCCTCCTCCCAGGCCACCTGCCGTACCGCCTGAACCCGGTCGGGAGTTCCCTCCCCTTGGGGCGGCGGGGGATTGGGCAGGTCGCCGTTGGGGGTCACCAGCACAATATCCGCCTGGGTCTCCCGCTGGAGTTTGCGCACCAAGCCTCGCAGGTGCTCCTTGTACTGAGCCGTGGTCCCCAGGTTCAAGCCCCAGTTGAGCACCCCGTTGATCAGGACCAGGTCCGGCTGGTACCGGACCACGTCCCGGTCCGCTCGGGCGATCATGGACAGCAGGTGGTCCCCGGCTATGCCGGCGTTGATGGTGCTCACCGAGGTCAGCTCAAACTGGTCCAGCAGCATCTCCCGGAACTTCTCCAGATAGCTCTCCCGGGCGTCGGTGATCTCCACCGGAGGCAGGGCGGGAAGCTCTCCCCGGAGGAACGCCTCCTCTACCCCCTGGGGTCCCAGGCTCTCCACCAGCTTCATCCGGCGGGCGGCTCCCAGGGCCCGGTCCGGGTCCGCCATGGCAGGCAGCCGCTCAAAATGCCCCGCGGTGACGCTGTCCCCCAATGCCACGATCACGGGGTTTTTCCGCTCCAGGCCCTGGCAATCCAAGCCAAACCCGGTGAGCACCCCCAGGCTCCCCTGGTTCATGGCCATCTTCCCCAGGAAGCGCTCCGGCCGGGCCGGGCTCTCACAGGGCATCTCCCGGGCGCACTGCAGGAATTGGTTACAGTAGGGCTGTTTGATTCGAAATGTGGTTTTCATCCTCTCCACGTCCTTTCCACAAAATCACGACAACCGGTTCAGAGGTGACTGTCCAGCTTGAGGGTGATGGCCGCAGGCATGGGGCCAATGGCGGTGACATTGCGCTCATCCCCATTGAGGGAACGGCCTTCGTTCAGAACGCCGGCATCCAGCCGCAACTCCCGCTTGTCCGCCACAAATATGGTCTCCCGGCTACCCCGGGCCGGGGCGAAAGTGACGCCAAAATTGGTGCCGAAAATCAGAAATTCACCGGGACCCCGCTCCAGGATCCAACCGGCGCCGGCAGGCTCGCCGCTGTGGTCAGCTCCCAGGATGGACCCGCGAACCACGCCGCCAAACTGCACAGTCACCTGATACCCCTGAATCTCCAGCCGCTCCACGTCGTGATCCTGCTGATAGAAGGCGTGGACTTTGCCCTCTGGGTACGCCCTGCGCAACTCCGGCCACAGCGCCCAGGTGATCTCATAGGCTCTGCGCAGCCGGTCCCCTGCGCCGGGGATGTAGTTGTCGTAGAAGCTGTTGCTGGCCCAATCCAGGTCCGGGATCTGGCCCTGGTCGTTGAAAAAGTCCTCACACCCAAAGGGGTTGAATCCGATACAGTTGTGGGCGCCCATGGCATAGATCATCCTGGCGGCGGTGTCCCGGCCCGTGCTGGTCTCCGGAATGAACAGGGGGTTGGTGTCGTGGGCAAATGCCGCACAGATCTCTCGGAAAGCCGGGTCGTAAATGTCCGGGCTGAAGATCTCGATGGAGGGCGCAAAGTGCATCCACATCTTGTGGGCGGTGTAATCCGGTCCTCCTGCAGGGCGGAATCCTCCCATGGAGGCCACGCAGTTGACGTACAGCGGCAGGGGGTACTCCCGCTTTCCCGCCGCAGCCACAGCCTCGATGTACCGGGCATAGTGGTAGGCCTCAAACTGGTGGCAGGCTTCCCCGCCGAAGGCCTGCTCCCAAGTGCCGGTCACGCCAAACAGCTCCGCCACCTCCTGGGGAACCTCCTGAGCAAAGGCGGCGTTGGACTGGTCACAGAAGTCCCGGTCATGCATCCAGATGCCCACCTCGTTCTCCACCTGGACGGTGATCACCGTGTTCTCCGTGCCATCGTACTCCTTCAGGTGGCGCATCAGCGCGGCAAAGGCCTTGCAGTCCAGCTCCCGCACCTGGGTGCAGAAGGGGGACACCGTGTTCAAAGGGGCCCCCTTTTCGTCCCGGGCCAAAAAGTACCGGCTGTGATCCGCCTTCAGCCACAGGGGGATGTAATCCGACGCGCCGTTCTTCCAAGTGCCGAACCACAGCAGCCCCAGCTTGACTCCCTCCCGGCGGGCCTGGTCAATGAGCCCGTCCACCAGATCAAAATTGTAGACACCCTCCTGGGGCTCCACACACTCCCAATAGGCGGGGCTCAGGTAGAAATTGCCGCCGATCCGGCGCAGGGCGGGCCAGACCACTTCCTCCAGATAGCGCAGGTCGGCGCCGGAGGAGTTGTGCAGCTCCCCGCCCAGGGGCAGGAAGGGCTTGTCATGGACGACAAAGTACTTGCCGCCGGAATCCTTGGCAAGATAGGGAAGACTCATATGCATGCTCCTTTCCAAGATGCCAGCTCCCCAAAGGAGCCGGCGCAGTGATACTCCTTCACACAGACCCCGTCGGCGGAAAAGCCGTCCCCAGCGGGTCCCAAACCCAACTGGCGGCACAGCAGCCAGGCAACCGGCCACCCCTCAAACGCTTTCCGGGACCCTCCTCCCCGAGGATCCCAAGAGGTGCCCCAAAAGGGTGTTCCTCCTGCGGATAACCACTTTTTTCACAATTTTTTCCGCCGATCAGCAATCTTTTTGCATTATAGCACGGCATCTGAAAAAATCCAATCACTTTTATAAAATCCCCGGCCAACCGGAAAAGCGCCTTTTGAATTGGCACACCCACACCCAAAATCACCCGCTGGGGACGGAATGAAAAAGATCCCCCTGAGAGCAGCTTCCGCTCCCAGGGGGATCTTTTTCTTGTTTCCGGATGTTTGGCCAAGTCTCCCTGCACGGCAGGGGATTCTGCCGTGGTGGAATGGCCTCCAAACCAGAGGAAGATCAAGCAGATTCCAGTCTTCAGGCCGTAAGGATCTTACCCATTTGCGCTCTCACTTTCCAGCGGTTTCCAGAAGCTCCACCTCATAGGCGGGCAGGCGCACCTCGCCCTCCCAGGTGGTTCCCGTCAGCAGACCGCGGCCGCTGCCGGGGAAGGTCTTCTCCACGTTGGTGGTATTCACGTAAAGCACCTGACCATCGGCCACCTCTCTGGCCACTACGCCCTGGGGCAGCTCCGGGAAGGCCGGCTCAATGCCGCACACCCGCTCCAGAAGCTTGCGGAGCATGGCGTCATCTGCGGGCACGCCCACATAGATGGCCCGGCCCTTGCCCCACTGGTTGCAGCTGACCGCTGTGGTCAGGGGGCTGTCCGCACCCTCGTAGCAGGCCAGGGGCTGGGCTGTGGTGGGCTCCAGGAACTCGTGGTAGTTAATCTTCTCCATCCAGGTTTCCCCATCGGCCACCAGGGAGACCTCCCTGCGGAGAAGGGTCATGGGAGTTTTCTCCAGGCTGCCCACGTTGATGGAGGAGACATGGGTCACCGCCCGGTCAAATCCCCGGACCTTCACTCCAAACACGTCGCAGAGGCTGCCGGGCAGGGAGGTGTCGAACACCTGGTTGTCCCCGTTGACCTTGGCGGACAGGGCCGTCATGATCACGGTGGCGCCGCCCTCCAGCTGCCGGAGAATGGACTCCCGCATCTCCGGGGTGATCTCCGCGTTTCCGGGCAGGATCACCACCCGGTACTGGTTCTCAATGTTGCGCAGATCCACCAGGGCGCAGTCCCGGTTGAACCGGTAGGCAGCGGTGAAGGCCTCCATGGCCTGGTCCCGGTGATTGACTGCGTAGTAATCCTTGGCGTACTCGCTGATGAGCAGATCCTCAAAGGAATAGGCAATGGCGATTTCCGGCTGCCGCTTCCGGGGGAAGAGATGCTTTTCCTCCAGCAGCTTGGCCTCCTTGGCAATCTGCTGGAACTCGGTGAGCTTCCAGCTGGGCTCCCCGTCGTGATCCAGCAGGCCAAACAGGTACTGTTCCTCTCCGCCCAGCATGGCCCGCCAGGTCCAGGCAAGAATCGCCTGGCTGCCGTAGAGGTAGGTCAGATAGGCGTACATCCGCATGGTGCCCCGGGGACAGCCATAGCCACCGTTGCCGCCCACCTGGAATTCCAGGTTCCAGTCGGGAAGGGGATTTTCCACCACACGGTGGATATTGCAGAAGCAGGCTCCAATGATGCCCCGCTCATCCTCGGGGTTGATCCCGGGGTAGAAGCCCTGACCGGAAAAGTCCGTCAGGCGGCGCCAGTTGTGGTTGTAATCAAAGCCCACCTCCGGGTTCTCGGACCAGTGGTTGGAGGAGACAGGCACTCCGGGGGCGAACTGGTTGACCGTATCTTTGAGCCCCGCCATATAGTCCACCAGCTCCTGGGAGTAGAACCGCCGCATATCCAGATACCGCTCCGGGGCGCCCACCACGCTGCTGCCCATGGGCAGGTCCACCTGCTCAAAGGACTGCAGCTTGCGGCTCCAGCGGTGGGAGGCCCAGGCCCGGTTCAGCTCCTCCACGGTGCGGTACTTCTGCTTGAGCCACACCACAAAGCGATCCCGGGCGGTGGGGCTGTAGGAGATGAAGCCGGAGCCCAGTTCGTTACATAGGCCGAAAGCCTGCAGCGCCGGGTGAGAGGCGTACCGCTTGGCCATGGTGGCAGCCAGCCGGTAGGCGTACTCCCGGAAGTGGGGGTCGCCCACGTCTTCCATGTAGCGGAAATGGGCGTTCTGGCGGACACCGTTGCGATCCACAATGTCAATGGAGGGGAACTTTTTGTGCAGCCACGTGGGGGCAGGACGGGTGGGGATATCCAGGAACACGCCGATTCCCCGCTCCTGGCAGAGGTCCATCACCTTGTCCATCCACGCAAAGGTGAACTTCCCCTCCTCCGGCTCAAAGCTGTCCCAGCACAGGTGACCCAAGCGCACCACTGTGAACCCGCTTTCCGCCATCAGGTCCAGGTCGTGGGCCCAGCGGGATTCCGGCCAGTCGTGGGGGTGGTAGTTGGTTCCGATATACAGGGCATCTGATTCAATGGGTTTCATACACTCATCTCCATATTCTTTCCGATTTCGTTCCGTCCGCCGCTGCCGCAGCAGAGGCATGCAAAGCCTTCCTCCCCGGAAGTTCGCTGAAAGCCGGGGAGGCTTTTTTCACACTGGAACTTACAATAACAAACTCCCCTCTCGAATACAACCTAGCTTTTTGCACATGGAACCACTAAAAAATAGAGATTCCCGGAAAAATCTCTGATTTTTGAGAGAGTCACGGCGAATCTTCCGGGTTTTTTCAAAAATCCCATCATGTTACAATACGAATCGATGAATTTTGTATGAACAATCACAACAAGCCAGGCGGGATTTCCGCCGAGAGGAGAGGTGCTGTTTCATGTCCCAAATCGCCAAGACAACGGACCGCGGAAAAACCAGCGGAAACGCGGGGAAAAAGCGGCAGGGTAAGATCATGTTTTTCATGATTCTCCCTTTTCTTATTTTAAACTTCCTGTTTGCTTACTTTCCCCTGCACGGATGGATCTACGCTTTCTACGACTACAGAGCTCCGCTGAAGCTGAGCCAATGTGACTTCGTAGGGCTGAAGTGGTTCACCATGCTGTTTTCCAACCCCACCCAGATGTCCCAACTGGGTCAGGTGATGATCAACACCTTTGCCATGAGCCTGCTGGGAATCGCCACCTCCATTCTGCCCCTGTTCTTCGCCATCTTTTTAAGCGAGATTCAGACCAAATGGTTCCAGAAGTCGGTGCAGACCCTGACCACCCTGCCCAACTTCATCAGCTGGGTGCTGGTGTACTCCGTGGCCTTCAGCCTGTTCTCCAACTCCGGCATGGTCAACAACATGCTCCAGCAGCTGGGTATCATCTCGGAGCCCATCAAGTTCCTGGACAGTGACACCCACACCTGGCTCTCCATGATCCTGTGGAGCACCTGGAAAGGGCTGGGCTGGAACGCCATCATGTACCTGGCGGCCATCACCGGCATTGATCCCGGCCTTTACGAGGCAGCCCGCATCGACGGCGCCGGCCGTTTCCGGCTGATGTTCCACATCACCTTGCCCGAGCTGCTGCCCACCTTCTTTGTTCTGCTCATGCTCTCCATTGCCAATTTCCTCAACAACGGCATGGACCAGTATTACGTGTTCCAGAACTCCTTTAACAAAACCCACATTCAGGTTTTGGATCTGTATGTGTACAACATCGGCATCACCGGAGGCAGCTTCTCCCTGTCCACCGCCATCGGCATGCTCAAGAGCATTGTCAGCATCGTGTTGTTGACGATGGTCAATTTTGCCTCAAAGCGCATCCGCGGGGAATCCCTCATCTAAAATCTGGAATCTTTCATGGAGGAAATGTGAAACCATGGCAGTGAAAGCAATGATTCGAAAGAAACATCTGACAACGGGCGACATCGCGTTCAATATTGTGAACTACACCGTGTTCGCCCTGTTTACCCTGATCTGTGTCTACCCCTTCTATTACCTGATCATCAACACCATCAGCGCCAACGATTTGAGCGCCAACGGATCCATCAACTTCATCCCCCAGAAGATCCACTTTCAAAACTATATCGACGTTCTGCAGCTGGACGGCCTGGGCACTTCGGCCCTGATCTCCCTGGCCAGAACCGTGCTGGGCACACTCTGCACCGTGTTCGCCTCGGCGTTCTTGGGCTTCATGTTCACCCAGCAGAACCTGTGGAAGCGGAAACTCTGGTACCGCATGGTGGTGGGATCCATGTATTTCAACGCAGGCTTGATTCCCATGTACCTGACCATGTATAATCTGCATCTGACCAACACATTCTGGGTATACATCATTCCGGCCATTGTCCAGCCCTTCAATGTGATTCTGGTCAAGACCTATATGGAATCCCTCCCCGCCGCTCTGCAGGAGGCCGCCGAGATCGATGGAGCCAGCGTGTTCAAGATCTTCGTCAAGATCATCCTGCCCACCTCCACCCCCATCATGGCCACTATCGCCATCTTTGCGGCAGTGGGACAGTGGAACTCCTTCCAGGACACCCTGCTTTACATCACGGACCAGAAGCTCTTCTCCCTGCAGTACCTGCTGTACCAGTACATCAACCAATCCAACTCCCTGGCCACCCTGATGCGCAGCAGCTCCGGAGGAACCTCCCTCAACACGGCGGCTCTGGCCACCCAGCAGACTTCCACCTCCGTGCGGATGACTGTCTCGGTGATTGTGGTCATTCCCATCCTGTTTGTGTACCCCATTTTCCAGAAGTACTTTGTCAAGGGTATTATGATCGGCTCCGTCAAGGGCTGATCCTTCAATACTAAACCAAATTCTCCAAGGAGGACGAAACAATGTTTAAGAAGCTCACAAGCGCGCTGCTGTGCATCGCCCTGCTGGCCTCCACATTGGCCGGCTGCGGCGGCAATGAGGGAAGCTCTTCCAGCAGCGGGGACGGCACCAGCTCCACCGGCACCTCTCAGACTTCCGAAACCTCTGGGACCAGCGCCGATACCTCGGAATCCAACTACGACGAATTCCTCACCGTGGACGTCTATGACGCCCAGGCCAACTACTCCGGCATCCAGGGCGGTTGGGTCGGAGAGATCATCAAAGAGAAGTTCAACATGGAGCTGAACATCATCTCTGAGGATGGCAGCACCTTCCAGACCCGCAGTGCCGCCGGCAATCTGGGCGATATCGTCCTGGCTTCCGCCCAGGGCGGTCAGCTGCAGGACCTGGTCACCGCCGGCCTGATTCAGGACCTGACCCCCTATCTGGAGGGCCAGGACAACCTGGAAACCTACATGGGCGCCATTGAGACCACCAGCTCCCTGGTGGAAGAGGACGGCCTGTGGGCAGTGCCCTCCGAGGTGTCCACCCGCAGCGCCACCGAGCCTCTTGGCGGCACGGACCCCAACAGCGGCGCGTACATCCGCTGGGACCTGTACAAGGAGCTGGGCTATCCGGAGATGAACACTCTGGAGGATCTGCTCCCCGTGCTCAAGGACATGCAGGACATCGCCGGTACCAGTGATTCCGGCCAGCCGGTTTACGGCATCTCCCTGTTCAAGGATTGGGACAGCAACAGCATGGGCAACGCAGGCGCCTTCGCCGCCTGGTACGGCTATGACAGCGTGGGCTTCGCCATGTTCAAGGCCGACGGTTCCGGCGAAGTGGAGGACATGCTCTCTGAGGACTCCCAGTACATGCGCGGCCTGAAGTTCCTGTTCCAGGCCAACCAGATGGGCTTGGTTGACCCCGAATCCACCACCCAGAACTACGACACTCTGGTGGGCAAGTACCAGGACGGCTCCGTGCTGTTTGGCCTGTTCCCCTGGATGAGCGCCACCTACTACAACACCGAAGCCCACCTGTCCGAGGGCAAGGGCATGTACATGGCCGAGATCAAGGACGAGACCATCCGCCAGTGGGGTTGCTACGATGAGGGCAACACCGAAATCGTGGCCATGGTGGGCAGCAAGGCTCAGGATCCCCAGCGCATGGTGGACTTTATCAACTGGCTGTACTCCCCCGAAGGGATCTCCGTGTGCGTCAGCCGTTACTGCGGTCCTGAGAACGTGCTGTACACCGTGGAAGAGGACGGCCCCGTCCTGACGGATCTGGGCAAGCAGTGCTTCATCGAGGGCGACGGCACCATGCCGGAAGAGTACGGCGGCGGTTCCTGGCTGGACGGCTCCGCTCAGTTCAGCTACAAGATCGTGTCCGCTGGCGAGATCAACCCCGACACCGGCTACACCTACGACCCCACTCTGTGGGATTCCTACTCTGAGCTGAACACCAACCCCGTTCTGGAGGATTGGCAGGAGCACATGGGCGCCAGCAACCCTGTGGAGTTCATCAATGAGAACAATCAGCAGATGACTTCTCCCGGCATCAGCTTTGTCAGCGAGCCCGACTCCACCGAGATCGAGACCCTGCGTTCTCAGATCAACTCCGTGGTGATTGAGAACTCCTGGAAGGCCGTGTTTGCCGCGTCCGAGGACGAGTTCAACTCCTACATTGACAACATGATCGAGACCACCAAGGGCCTGGGCTATGACGACGTGTTCGCCGTAGACAAGGCAAACGCTGAGGCCAAGCGTGCCCAGTGGGCAGAAAAGACCGGGGAATAATCTTCCCAACCACTTGATTTTATCTCCTTTCAGAAATAAGAGCGAAAAAGGGCTTCCGGTTCAAAGACCGGAAGCCCTTTTTCTCGTTCTGTTTTCTTGTTTTTGAAAGGAGGCAAGCACCTTACACGGGAATCAAAGGCAGAAGCAGGGTGGCACAGGTGCCCTCCCCTTCCTTGCTCTCCAGGGAAAACCCAAAGTCCTCCCCATAAAACAGCTTGATCCGCTGATAGATGTTGAACAGTCCGATGCTGGAGGTGACCACCTCCCCGTCCTTGCCTTCGATGTGGCGGCGCAGCTGATCCATCTCCTCCTGGGGGATCCCCACTCCGTTGTCCTCAATACGGATGACCAGGCGGCGGATTTCCTCCTGGGGCTCCAGAGTTATGCGGATAATCCCCTTCCGGGGGCTCTCCTTG
Source organism: Acutalibacter sp. (assembly GCA_050946975.1). Taxonomy (GTDB): domain Bacteria; phylum Bacillota; class Clostridia; order Oscillospirales; family Acutalibacteraceae; genus Acutalibacter. The sequence continues at coordinate 16,947 of JBMNVU010000022.1, read as the reverse complement.
ACCCCGTGGGAGACGGCGTTCTCCACAATGGGCTGAAGCAGGAGGGGCAGGATCTGGTACTGGGAGGGCTGAAAGCCCGGGGGAATCTCCACAAAGTAATTCACCTTGTCGTCAAAGCGGAGCTTTTGGATGGCCAGGTAGTTCTTCACATAGTCCAATTCCTTGTCCAGGGTGGTCTGGAAAGTGCCGGTGTTTTCCAGCACATAGCGCATGGTCTTGCCAAACAGCGCGGTGGCCCTAGCCACATCCCTGGCCCCTTCGCAGAGGGCCATCATCCGGATGGTCTCCAGAGTGTTGTAGATGAAGTGGGGATTGATCTGACTGGCCAAAAGCTTGAACTCCATCTTCTGCTGGCGGTTGGTCAGCTCCTGCTCCTTGATCTGGGACAGGTAGATCTTGGCCTGCTGGTCCTGGACATTGGCGATCATGTTCTGCAGATCCACAAAGATAGCGGAAAGCTCATCGTCCCCTTTGAAGGGCTCTATGGCGTTGAAATCCCCTTGGGCTGCGTGGTGCATGGCATTTTTCAGGTGGTTGACCCGCCGGGCAAAGTACTTGGCAAACACCAGGATCACCGCGCAAGGCACCACAATGGCAATGACGATCACCGTCATGGTGAGGATCCAGAAGTTCCGGATGTACCCGGGAGCGGCAAAATCCATGGACACAAAGTACAGGGTGAAATCGTTGGTCTTGTAGGGAGAAAAGCTGGAGATGTAGGAAAAGCCCTCCTTGCCCTGATAGGTCACCTTTCCGCTGCTTTGGAACAGCTTGGTGTCGTAGTCAATGGGGGCGGTCTCCTGGGTCCCTTGGAGGGACCGCTGGGTGCAGAAAAAGATGGGGTCCTGGTTCAGGGAGACCGAGATGAACAGGCTGTTGTTCTGGATCCGGTTCTTCACGTGGTTGTTGCTCATGCGGATCACCAGGATGGCAGGTTCCTCCTGATTGGTAAAAGGGAAGGAACGGACCATGGTCAGCTCCGGGTCGCCCCCTCCCGATTGGTCGGACACACTGCTCTCCCAATAGACGCTCCCCGGGATTTTCACCTTTTCAAACCATCCCTGCACCTGCTCGCTGGAGCCGTATTGAATGTCCCCGGAGGTGGGAAACTGGGAGTTTGCCGTGTACACCCGAATAAAGGAGATGGACGCGTTGTTGGAAAAGGTGGTGTCCAGCCGGTTGTAGCTGTTGCAGGCGGAACGGACCTCCTGCATGGAGTCATACTCCCCCTGAAGGATCTGCCGAAGCTGGGTGTCGGCAATGATATCCTCGGAGATGTTATAAAAGTTTAAGGTGCCGTCAAACAGGATGGATCTGGCCCGGGTGTTGTCCGACTCCAGCTGCTGATAGGCCCGGTCGTACAGGATGTTCACGGTCTGCTTCATGGTGAAAGCGCCCAGCAGCAGAATGGGGCACACCACCGTCAGGCAGAACACCAGATAGATCTGATTGCGGATCTGCATCCGGCTCAAAAAGGGGATATGGCGGACCCTCTTTTTCAATCCACTCACCCCTCCCGGAACTGTTTGCGGTATTCCGCGGGGCTGATGCCCTCATATTTCTTGAATTTGGTGGAGAAGTAATCCACGTTGCTGTAGCCCACTTTTTCCGCCACCTCGTAGATCTTCAAATCCCCCCGCTGCAGCAGCTCCTTGGAGTGCTGAATCCGCAGCTGATCCAGGTAGGTGTTGAAGCTCTTGCCCGTTTTCTGCTTGAAAAGCTTGCCCAAATAGGAGCAGTTGTAGCCGAACAGCGGCGCGATGTTCTCCAGTTTCAAGGGATTGACGTAGTTGTGATCGATATAGTGGAGAATATCGTCCAGGATGCTGTCCTTGGAATAGTGGCCGATGCAGCTCATAATCAGCTCGAACTGTTCCGAGAAAAACTGGATGATCTCGTAGAGATAGCGGCGGCTCTGGATGTAATCCATCACCCAGCTGTTGGACGGAAAGAGGATGGTGATGTTGTTGTACAGCCGGAGGATCTGGCTTTTGATCTGCAGGTACAGATCCGTCAGGAAGTAGAGGATCTCCTTTTGATCGTAGCGGACATTGGACAGCCGCCCCTCCAGCTCATACAGCTTTTCCGCCAGCATGTTCCGGTTAAAGCTTTGGAGATAGCGCAGGAACAGCCCGCAGTACTCCTCCAGCAGTGCCCCATCCAAAGGCGCCGGAAACACATCCCCCTTGGGCAGCTGCTGGTATCCCACCACATGCTGCTTCTGCTCGCTGAAGAACTTTCGGGAGAGAAGCAGTTTGGCGTCCTCGTAGGACAGATGAATCTCTGCCAGGACGGACACCGGCCGGCCGTAGGTCATGAACACCGCGTCCAGGGCAGTGGGCAGGGAATTGCTGGACTGCTCCCAGTACTGGGAAATCAACGTGTTGAACCGCTGGATCACCCCTTCCCCCTTGAGCAGGATCGCCTGTACATGGTCCAGAGTCACCTGGTCAAAGAGGTGGTGCTCCTGGTTGTTGACCCGCAGGAACCGCTCAAAGGAGAACCCGCTGCCCTCCTCCTGCTGGGCCACGTACTTTTCGTAGAGCACCACTTGATAGGGCACGGACGCCGTGCTCATGTCCACCAAATCCATCAAAGCCACACTGGTGGGATCCAAAAAAAGATCCCGCAAAATGGTTTCGCGGGCCCGCTGATAATAGTTGGAAGCCGCGGCTTTTTTCCGGGCTTCCTCCTGGATTTCCCTTTGCAGCTTGAGCAGAACCTGTTCCAGCTCCTCCTCGTCAATGGGCTTTGTAAGGTAATACTCCACCCCCAGACGGATGGCCTCCTGGGCATACTTAAAATCCGAATAGCCGCTGAGGATGATCACTTTTCCGCAGAACCCCTGCTCTCTTGCCCGCTGGATCACCTCCAGCCCGGTGTACTTGGGCATGCTGATGTCCAGCAGCACCACGTCCGGGTTTTCCTTGGCCATGAAGGACACCGCTTCGCCGCCGTCGGCAGCTTCCCCGGCAATCTCATATCCCAGACTTTCCCAGTCCACAATATTGCGCAACCCCTGTCGGATCTTTTGCTCATCGTCTGCAATCAAAATTCGCAGCATGGACTCCCCCCTTTTTTTCATCATACACAATGTTTAGGGAAAAAATCAACCGCCGCGCCGCGGTTTCACGGATTTTCAAAGGAAAGATGTCTAAAAATCAGGGGAATTTTTCGTCAGCCCCGCCACAGCTTCCCACAGTCTTCTCCGCTCTGCCTTCCAAAAAGAGGCCCACCCTTCCGGGCAGGCCTCTCTCCCTCAAAAGCTCACAGTTCTTTGACAACCACCTTAATCGCATCGATGGGTCATGATATCCAGGATGGTCTCGTCCGTCTGACGCATGCCCTCTTTTGCCAGGATCCCCACGTTGCGGATGGTGGCATCCACCCCCTTTGTGACGATCCCCTCGCCCCCTCGGAACTGCTGGTGATGGTGATACATCTGATAACCCAGGATTCCCGCATCCACGCTGGCGGCAATCTTGGCCGCGCAGGAGGGTTTTGCGCCGTCACAGATGGTGCCGCTCAAGATGGCCACCGCGTTGACGATGGTGTGGGCAATGGCCGTCAAACTGCCGTCCAGCAGATAGGCGATTCCCGCCCCGGCACCCACTCCGGCGCTGACCGCCCCGCAATAGGCGGAAAGCCGGCCGATGCCGCTTTTTTGCTCCACCGTGATCAGGTCGCTGATGAGCAGGGCGCGGTAGAGCTTTTCCCTGTCGGCCCCCAAGTGGTGGGCATACCGGGCCACCGGGACAGAGGCGGTGATGCCCTGGTTTCCGGAACCGGAGAGAATCACCACAGGCATTTCGCAGCCGCTCATTCTGGCGTCACTGCCCGCCGCGGCCCAAGCCTTGGCGTCCGATTTCCAGTCCTCCGGGGAATCCTCCAAAATGACGGAGCCCACGTTGGCTCCCCAGTTGGACTTGAGCCCCTCCTGGGCAATGGCAAGATTGCAGGTGAGCTGTTCCTCCAGCAGATCCTCCACCAGGGACAGGTCCACCGTATTGGCAAACTCCAGAATGTCCGCCACGGTCAGTACACTCTTGTCCGTCAGGTTGTCCTCCGGGGAGTCGGAGAAGGGCTTTTCCAGCAGGACTTCCCCGTCCCGCTCCTCCCGGACAATGTTGGAGTGGCTGTTGGCAATCTGAACCAGAGCCCGATGCTCCCCCGCAAACCCAGTGAGGACAATATCCAGCAACCGGGTGGTGTGGGAGCAGGCGATTGCAATGGGGGTTTTCTCCTGATATTCCCCGATGGCGGCGTGGAGTTCCTCCGGCACCTGGGCAATGACCTGCAGCACCTTTCCAGCGTCTCCGGCCACAATACCCGCGGCAATGGCGGCGGCGATGCCTTTTTTCCCTCCGGTGTTGGGCACCACCACGCTCTTGACGTTTTTGATGATGTTCCCCGAGATGTCCGCCTGAATTCTCTCCGGCGGGGCGCCCAGCAGCTCCCGCAGCCGGGCAGCGGCGTAGGCCAGGGCAATGGGCTCCGTGCATCCTGTGGCAGGCACCAATTCCTCCCGCAGGATGGAAATATAAGCATTTTGCAGTTCCTGTGTCATGAAAAAACCTCCTTTTACAGCTGGCAGACTTCCTCCAAAAGCTCCCCGCACTGCTCAATCTGGGACTGGGAGCCCACCACACACAGAGAAGCGGTGTTTTCAAAGGCCTCCAAACGGTCCGCCAAGGCCACCAGGTCCTCCCCAGTGGTTTCCAAGATCTCCCGGCGACGGCGGCAGCGGTCCTCCTGGGTGATCCCACGCCAGTACAGGCCATCGGCGTTCCTGCCGATCAGCCGGGCAGTGAGCACCGGTTCGGACTCCGCCACCGTGCCGATGATCCGTCCGGTCATATCCTGACCAGCCAACTCTCGCAGATATCCTGCGGACTCCCCAAAGCAGCCGATGGTCCGGGCAGCGGTGGGATCCCGGTAGGAGTAAAAACCTCCAAAGCCGCTGTCCCGCACCACCATTCCGGTGCCGTAAGCGCCTCCCTGGACCCGCACCCGGTTCCACAGGTGTTCCAGAGAGAGCACATGGCTCATCACTTTGGCAGCTCCCTGACCGGAAGCCGGGAACACACCGCCCTGGGCGGCGTAGGACACATCCCCGGGGATAACGACGCCCTCACGCTTGCGCTCCCAGGGCTGGAAGCGGCAGCGCTCCGGCGGGACAAAGCTGCCCTGGGGCAGCTGGGCCAGCTGGGCCGCGGCACCCTCTGCCGGCCCCCGATCCTCGCAAGTGACGCTGAGAGTCAGACGGCTGCGGACAAACAGGGTCCCGGCCAGGGAGAGCAGCTTTGCTCCCAGAGACGGGTACTTCTCCTGGAAGTGCTGCTCCAAGTCACGGAGCCAATGGAGGTAGGACACCCCGCCCACCATCTCCTGGACCACACCCTCGGAAATGGAGCGGGCCATCACCCGGCTCATGGCGGTATTGTGGCCGTTCTGGGCAGCCATCTCCACCAGCAGTTCCAGCGCCTCTGGCTGCTTCTGTTCCAGCAGGCTGCACTGGGCCGTGAGGAATACCCGACACTGGTCCGGCTTGCCCTGGGTTCCATAGGCCTCCACCGAGAAACTCAGGCTGCCCATCCGGGAGCGGATCTCCCGCTGCAGGTCCTCCAGACTGTGATTTTCGGTGGGAACATGGGTGAGCACCTGGGCCAGGAAGGAAACCTGGGGCAGTTCTTCCGGAGACAGGTCATCCAGGGCAAAGTACAGGTTTAGATGGACAATTCCTCCGGCAGCCACCCGGTGAACCAACACCGGCAACCCCTCCATCCGGCACGTTTCCAAAGGCAGCTCCTTGGGCTCCCTTTGGATTTGATCCAGGCGGATCCGGGGCAGGGTGGATAGCGTCTCCTCCGTGTCCGGAGTCTGCTGCCAGGTTTCGATCCGCTTCTGCTCCTCCAGCAGCCTTTGACGCTCTTCCGCCGTCCACTGGCTGGCGGCCTGTTCCAGCCGCTGAGCCTCTCCAGCTTCCCTCTCTTTGCCCAAGGTGTGGGAGGGCTTCAAGAGCACCTGGCAGGTGTGGGGGTTCTCCAGCAGCAGCGTCTCTAACAGCTGCTCAAAGTACCCCTGATCCAGTTTTTTCCGGAGAGTTTCGTACAGGCTGCCCACCTCCAGATTGGCCTGAGGCGCCCCTCCATAGAGCCAGCTGTCCATGACCTGGAACCCCAGCACCAATCCCTGGGGCATCCAGCCATAGTCCCGCTGCCGGGCCTGGAACTCCATATTGTCCAGGGTGGCTTCCAGCCGGCCGTGATCCAATCCCTCTCGGGTCAAGCGGCGGAGTTCTTGGAGCAGCGTCTCCCTCACCTCGGTCTCCCGGTCCTCCGCCAGGTCCCGGGCCTCCAGCAGAATCCAGGGCTGCTGCACGCTGTCATTGAGCGAGAGGGTCACATCCTTGGCCAGGCCCTTCTCCAGCAGACTCCGCTTCAAAGGCGCCTGATTGTCCCCGCACAGGACGTCGGCCAGGGCCCGCACCGCCACCTGGGTCTCCCGATCCTGGAAGGTGCCGGCTCCAAAGGCCAGCCCCAGCCGGCACCGCCCCTCCAGAGGCTCACTGGCGGAGAGCTCATAGACCTCCACGCCTCGGCCGCCCTGGACCGGCTGCTGGAAGGGAATTCCCGGCAGGGACTCTTGGCGGGTATAGGGGGCAAGCACCCCGTCCAACAGGGCCAATACCGGCTCCAGATCCAGGTCCCCATCCAGGAAGATCCGGGCATTGGAGGGGTGGTAGTATTTCCTGTGAGCTGCCAAAAAGTCCTCGTAAGTCAGATCCGGAATGTGGGCAGGGTCCCCGCCGGAAATGTGGCGGTAGCAGGTGTCCGGGAACATCCGCCGTCCGCACTCTGCGTCCATAAGGGCATCGGCAGAGGCTGTGGCGCCCTTCATTTCGTTGAACACCACGCCCTTATAGGACAGCCCGTTTTCCACCTCGTAGTGCCAGCCTTCCTGACGGAAGATCTCCGGCCGGGAGTAGATCAGCGGGTGAAACACCGCGTCCAGGTACACGGAGATCAGGTTTTGGAAGTCCTCCTGATTCCGGCTGCACACAGGGTACATGGTTTTATCGGGAAAGGTAAAGGCGTTTAAAAAGGTGTTCAGCGAGTTCTTCAAAAGCTCCACAAAGGGTTCTTTCACCGGATACTTGTCCGAGCCGCACAGCACCGAATGCTCCAAAATGTGGAACACGCCGGTGTCGTCCTGGGGGATGGTGCGGAAGGTGATGGCAAAGGTCTTGTTCTCCTCCGGCCGATCCAACCAGCACAGCTGCGCACCGGTCTTTTGGTGCTCATATTGGTGCAAAATGCCCCCCAGTTCCTCCAGGGGGATGCTGCGAATTTCTTCAAATCCAAACGAAAAGAGATTTTTTTCCATGAAAAGGCCTCCTTTTGCCAGGAATTCACTGCATACTATTATAAAAAAACCGGGGTGGAATGGCAAGAAGTCTGGCTTACTCTGTCCTTTTTTCTGCCTATTTGGACTGGATGGAAATGCAAACTTCGCCCCACAAACAGGAAAACGCCCTGGCACTGAGCCAGAGCGTTGGTTTCTTAGAGATTCAAGTTGGCGTAGCGTTCCTTCAAAAGCTCCAGCAGTTCGGCATACTTGTTCCGGCTGAGGAAGATTTCCCCATCGTAGCCGCTGAACTGAATGGCATAGTTCTTGCTGTCGTTGTCCGCCCGGATAAAAGACACCTTGGACAAGTTCACAATGAAGGACTGGTAGCACCGGTAAAACCCGCAGCCCTCCAGCATCTGCTCCATCTGTCTCATGGTGTACCCCAAGGGGACAATCTCCCGGCCGTCCTGGGTGACAATGCGGTTTCTCCGGTTGCTGCGCTCCACAAAGAGAATGTCGTTGACCGGGGTGAGCTGATAGCCGCTGCGGGTCTTGATGAGGACACTGCGGTTGCGGGATTCCCGCTTCACCTGCTGCAGGTCAAACACATAGGACAGGCGATTCACCAAAGCCTGCAGGGACAGGGGGTCAAAGGGGATGAGCAAATACCCGGCACACTGGCTGCGGAAAGCCTCGAAGGCCCACTGCTTTGTTTCCGAATAGATGACCACCTGCACGTCCGGCTGGGTTTGAGAAAGCAGGGCAGCCAGATAAACCCCTGTGCTGGTCCGGCACGCCTGGGCCGGCTGGTGATTGATAAAGACCACATCCACCGGATGCTCCTGTACAAATGCCGCGGCATCCTCGGTGGTATCCAGCTGTCCCTCTAGGGAAAACCGCTGATACACACTCAAAAGATTCCACAACTCTTCCCGCAGCTGTTGATTGCTGTCCACCAGCACCGCCCGGATCTTCATGGTCTCACTCTCCTTCGTTCTGTCCAAAAGCCAGGAAAGCTTCTCTCAATGCGTCCACATCCCCCGCATACTGATCGGTGAGCATGGCAAAGGGGCCGTTGCTCACCGGGGAGATGATGTGCCCCATGTGGTACATATCGATGAACCCCTCTGTTTTCAAACTCTCAAAGGCTTGGTATTCCTGGCTGTCTTCCTCCAGATTGTCCAAATCCCACCAGTAAAATTCCACTCCGCTGACGGACACCGCCGCGGAACACAGACCGCCCTCCGCCAACAGGGTTTGCTCGCCGCTGATAAAACCCTGGTCCTCCAGGTAAGCCAGCAGCTCGTCCATGGTCATGTCCCACACCGGGGCGTCGGGATCCTCCCCCTCGGCCAGAGGCACTGCAGCAGGGGGCACAAACTCCGGACTGGCTGCCACATAGGCCAGGGCACCCCCAAAACACAGCACCAGCAGGATGGAAAAAATCACTGTAAACCGCTTCATTTCCCCACCTCCTCTTCCGCCAGGGCAAAGCCCTGCTTTTCCAGATAATCCCGGTAGGTGGGGCTGCTTTTCAGCAGCTCTTCGTGGGTGCCGGCAGCCTCCAGGGAGCCTCGATTCAAGACGACAATATAATCCGCGTCCATCACAGAGCGCATGTCGTGGGCCACCACCACAATGGTGCGGCCCTTCATCTCCTCCCGGACAGCGTGGAGAATACTCCTGTCACTGTGGTGATCCAAACTGGCCCCGGCCTCGTCCATCAACAGGTAGGTGGGCTCGTGAAACAGGGACCGGGCAATCGCCACCCGCTGCCGCTGCCCTCCAGAGAGCAGCGCTCCTCCTTCGCCCACCTGGGTGTCGTACCCTTGGGGCAGCTGACGGATAAACCCGTCCGCATCTGCCAAGCGGGCGGCTTTTTCCACCTGATCCTGCTCCACCGGGCCATATGCCCCATAGGTTATGTTATCACGGACAGAACCGGAAAACAACGGGTTATTTTGCAGAATATATCCGAACTGCCGCCGGAGCTCCCCGGGCTTTGCCTCGTCCACAGCGGTTTCCCCCAGCCAGATCCGTCCGCTGTCCGGGGCGTAGATCCCCTGGAGCAGCTTCAGCAGGGTGGATTTGCCGGAACCGTTGTTGCCGATGATGGCGGTCACCTTGCCGTGGGGAATGGTGAGGGAGAGATCGTGGAGCACCGGCTGCTGGGGAATATAGCCGAAGGAGACCCGCGCCAGAGCAATATCCTGGGCACCGGCTTCCTCGGGCAGCTCATAGCCCGCCTGGGGATCCTCCTCAGGGCCGTTGAGCAGCACGCCCACATACTGCAGTGCACCTTGGGTGCCCTTGAGGGTTTGGTACTGGGTGAGGACTTCGGCGGTGTACTGGTCCACCCTGCTTTTATAGGTGGAGAAGTCGTTGATGCCGGTGGAGGCCATCTTTCCTTTGCGGATGAGATCCGAACCGCACAGGGCGATGACAATGGAGCCGATGGTGGTGTAGATGGAATTGGAGAACACCTGAACCGTGCTCATAAAGGCGTAGTAGATGTCGGCCTTATAGCGGGCGTCGATGGCTTTGAGCCCCTCCTCCACCTCCAGGTCCTCCATGGCCTGGGCCTTGATGTGCTTGGCGGCGGAAATGTGCTCGGAGAAAAACTCCGTCATCACATTGAGACTTTCATACCGGCGCAGCATAACCTGGTATTCCAGGTGCCCCACCATGACAAACACCAGCACCGCCAGAGGCACCAGCAGCAGCATGAAATAGGACAGGGTGCTGTCAAAGCGGTACATCTCCCAGCAGCACCGGAAAAAGCTGTACAGGGAGACGACGGCGTTGAACACCATCTGCACCACCAGGCTGGCCTGAGTGATATCGTTGACCACCCCGGAGATCAAGGCCGAGGGCTGACGGCGCTCCACCTCCCCCATGGGCAGGTGGAGAATCTTCTCCCACAAAATCTTCCGAGCCCGGAAGGTCACCTTGGCGCTGCCGTACTCCCCAGTGATATTCACCAGCATGGAGAGCAGGGCATTGAGCACCGTCATCAAGGCGTAGCCGATGATCACCCCATTGTAGAGCTCTCCCTTGTTGATGCGGATGACATACTTGGAGATCTGCAGCACCACTTCCGTATTTACCAGCCCGATGAGCAGGGAGCTGAGAAACAGCCACCAGGGGACGGGGAACTTGGTGAAGAACGCCAGATAGGCGCCAAAGGAAAACCGATCCTTCCGTTTTTGCTTCACAGGGACGCCCCCCTTCCCAATTCCATCATATCCCGGCAGAAGGCGCTTTCCGCCAGGACCTTTTCCCGCTCTCCCGAAGCGGTGACTCTCCCTTTTTCCAGCACAATCAGGTAGTCGGCGTTGCGCAGAGTCTGGGCATCGTGGGCCACATAAATCACGGTCTTGCCTGCCATCCGGGAACGGATGCTCTTCCAGACGCTGTCTTTGCCGGCAATGTCCATGGCGGCGGTGGCCTCGTCCAACAACAGGCAGTCGGGCTTCTTCAGCAGAGCTCTTGCCACGGAGAACCGCTGTCTTTGCCCTCCGGAGAGGCTGGCTCCGGCCTCTCCCACAGGGGCGTCATAGCCCTGGGGCTGCTCCTTGACAAAGTCCAGGATTCCCACCGCTTTACACACCTGATCCAGCTCCTGCTCCTGGGGGACCCGGTCCAAGCCGTGAAGCAGATTTTTCCGGATGGTCCCTGCGTACATGACGCTCTCCTGGGTCACATACCCCAAAGCCTGACGGAAGCTTTTCAAGGAATACTCGGCAGTGTTCTTTCCATCAATAGAGATGGACCCGACCTCCAGAGGGTACAGCCGGTCAATGAGGTTGAGCAGGGTGGATTTCCCGCTTCCGGAAGGTCCCACAATGGCCGTAATCTTTCCGGCAGGGATCTCCGCTGTCAGACCGTCAAACAGGGGCTCCTTCCCATAGGAAAAGGTCACATCCTCCAGGGAGACTCCCCCGGAGACGGACGTGGCTGTCACACCCTTTTCCAGGGACTCCTCCGCCTCATCCATGATCTGGGACACCCGGTCCACGGCGCCCTGGGCCCCCTTGAAGCTGGACCAATACCCACAATAGGAGCTCAAAATGTTGGTGAGCTGAATGGCAAACCCGTAGTAAGCGATCCACTGGGTCAGGTCCAGTGCTCCGGAGGCGTAATACCCCCGGCCCACCAAAATGATCACAATGGTCTGCAGCACTCCGGCAATGGCGTTCACCGGCAGGGCAAGACCCCGCACCCACAGGTCCGTCACAGAAGCCTGGTAAGCCGCCTTCATCCGCGCCTCCCCAGCGGCGGCCTCTTTCTGCTCGGTGACCATGGACTTGATCAGCAGCATATTGTTGGCCCGCTCCGCCACTGCCGCTGTCAGCTGGGCGTTGCGCCGATTGATCAGATCCGCCACACCAAAGCGCATGCGGCCCATGATAAAGGTGATGAGAATGTTGATGGGCAGCACCACAATCAGCGACCACATCAATTCCCCATCATAGCTGGAGATCCTTCCCAGGATTATGACGCTGGAGTAGGCGGTGTTGAAGATGGGCAGGAAGACCAGCATCACCAAAGAGCTGATGCTGGTGACATCGGTGGTGATGCGGCTGAGCAGCTCCTTGGGATTGTTATCCTCGTAAAAGCGCAGGGGCAGGTGGACCGCTTTTTTCCAAACCATCCGGCGCAGGTTGCGGTCCATGCGGGCCTGGCACAGATTGGCCATCAGGCCGGAAACAGAACCCATCAGCAAGGAGAGTATCTGAAAAAACAAGTAGGGCAGCACCACGGTCCACAGGCCCACATTGCCTGCAAACAGGGAGGCGCTGTACTCGGTGGTGCTCACGCCCACGTTGGCGATGACCACAGAAACCACCAGGTATCCGGCAATCCAAAGATAGGGCAGCCGGGCTTTCACCAGCATGGCAAAGAACCGTCGGAAACTGCCATACCGCTTGCGGAACAAACCATTTTGCTCCATCTCGCTCATCCCTTCCTTTCCCATGAAAACAGGAAACACCCGCCCTCTCCCTCAGGAAAAGGCAGGCTTCCCTCCGTTCTTATTCGTTTGGCAGCGCCTGAAAATCCTCCAGTACCTGGTCCTTTTCCCCATAATCCGGCCCAAAGGCAATGGCAAAGTTGCCGTTGATGGCAGCGGGTTCCAGGGTGGCGGCGCCTCCCATGTAGACAATCACGTTTCCGTTCATGGCCGCATTGGCAAAGCAGCTTTCATAGGCTTCGGAGCCCGGCTCCCACCACATGACCCACAGCCCGTCATAGTCCTCGGCCTGGTCCGCAAAGGGCGCAGTGGGGTACTCTCCGCCGGTGTTGTCCGTGACGTAACCCTCCGTGGTGAGCATGTCCACCGGCTGGGTGTCCTTTTCTATGTAACCCTTTTCCGTCAGGTAGGTTACCATCTCGTCAAAAGAGGCGGTTGTGGTGTTGACGGGCTCCGGCCCCTGAGCGCCGCAGGCAGCAGCAACTGCCGCAACAAGGAGCGCCATCAGCGCGGCAATGATTTTTCTCATAGACATTCATCCTTCCCGGCGGGCAGAAAAGACCTCCCTGCCTCAATCCTTAATTTGGCGTATTTTAGCACATTTTAGCGCAGTAAAACAGGGGCTCCGCTCATTTTGTCCGGTAACCGGTCTATTTTGCCCTTAATCGTACAGGTACTGGGCGATGACATCCTTCATCTGTTGGGGCTGCATCACGCCCACATGGCTGTGAACCAAGCTGCCGTCCTTGTAAAAGTGCACCGTGGGCACCGCCTGAATCCCGTACTCAGCGGCCAGCTCCGGGTTGTCCGTGGTGTTCAGCTTTACAATGTTCAAAAAAGGGATTTCCGAGTCCAGATCCTCCAAGATCCGGGAAAAGAGTTTGCAGGGCACACAGGTGGTCCCGAAAAAGTCCACCACCACAAAGCCCTCGCGGATGAGTCCCTGAAAGGTATCCTGATCTGCCAACTGAATCATAGAAACACACTTCCTTTTTACAGTTTGTTCTTTGCCCGATACTGCTGGGCCACGTAATTTCTCCACACCTGGTAGGCGTGGCCGCTCCACTGGTTGAAGCAGTAAACCTCCCAGGTTTGCGCCGCCCGAGCCTGCTCGTCGGTGAGATGCCACATGGCGCAGTACTCCTGAAGGTAGGCTGCATACCCTGCTTCGTCCACCGCAAAGCCGTCCTCCTGGCCATAGGCCTGACCCAACAGGTAGCAGCGCAGGGTGTCCCAACAGGTGTCCTGGGTCATGGCCACCAGCTCCTCATAGCTTTTGACAGGGATATTGCCCTCGAACTGCTGGGGAGTCATCTCTTCCAACACCATGCCGTCCTGACGGGCAATGGCCCGGCAGCGGTCCAGTTCCAAGTTTACGGCCCACTTCCAATCCTCCTTGCGGAGAATAAATTCCGAATCAAAAAGCACCGTCTGTTCCACCTGATTCACCAGCCCATAGCAGGCGTCGTTCAGGGCCTGCTCCAGCTGCTGATCCAGCAGGTACCGGCGGTAGTCCGCCAAGGTGTGAACGCCTTCCAAGCCCTGGGACTCCACCATTTCATCGGAAAGGGGCGGGATCACCCGCTTTTTCACCTCCGTCACCTTGAGGGAGACAGAGCCCTCCGGCAATTGTGCCTCAACGGTTTCTCCCACCTGCATGCCCAAAGAAAGCTCCTCCAGCTGGCGTTGAAACATGCCCATGCCCGCCACGAACCGCACCTGATCCTTTTGGAACCGGGCCACGGAGGAACGCAGGGAACAGGTGACCATGTCCCCCTTGCCCACAGCGTCCCCCTCCTGCCAGGTGATGTACGGAGTTTGCAGGCGGCTCATCTCCTTCTCCAGGGCGGCCTCATCCGGAAGAAAAGCCGGGATCTCCAAGGGCACCTCTCTGTAGTCCTTCATGGCAACGATCTTTGAGCGCATACGATTCCTCCTACTTTCCCACGGGCTGGGGGATCCGCTGGGCGGTAAATCCCTGGCCCTGAACTTCTTTTACTTCCGCAATGGTGAAAAAGGCGTTGGGGTCGATCTGGTGGATCGCCGCCTTCACACCGTAGAGTTTCTTGTTGGGGATCACGCACAGCACCACGCTGCTGGGACTCCGCCGCAGACCCGCGTCCCCGTGAAGCATGGTCACCCCGGTCTCCTGCTCTTTCAAAAGGGCCTCCCGGATCTGCTCATACCGGTCGGAGATCACCATCAGCTGCAGCTGTGCGGTGCCCACCACCATGGTCCGGTTCATCACCAGCGTTTCTATGGCCAGAGCCATCAGGCTGAAAATGAGGTTTTGGGAGCCCCCCAGCAGGAAGTTTGCAGCCATGACCCCGTAATCCGCCACCATCTTGACTGCAGGAATGGGCGCATGCAGCGTGCGGTTGCAGATGACGGCCAGGGCATCGCTTCCCCCGGTGGAAGCTCCGGATCTCAGAGCAATGCCCACCCCAGCTCCTACAAAACACGCTCCGCACACGATGGCCGCAAAGCGGTCTTTCTCCAGGAGGGGGAAGGCGGGCAGTCTCTGGAAGATCCCCAAAAACAGAGGATACACCAGGGACCCCGCCACGGTGTTCACCACAAATTCCTTCCCCACGCTGAACCAGCCCGCCAGCAACAGGGCCAGGTTGATGAGAAACACAGACACCGCCGTGTCGACTCCCAGCAGCTTATAGAGGATGACGCCCACACCTGTGGAGCCTCCCACCGCCAGTTGGGCGGGCAGATAAACGGCGGCGATGCCATAGGCCAAAAGTCCATTTCCCAGAAGGACCCCCAGCAGCCGCCTCAGGTATTTTGCGGCAGAAGGCTTCATGACCGACCCTCTCTTTTCCGGCCCCGGAGATACTCCAAAACACTGTGGACAGCCACATTGCCCTCCCCCACCGCTTTGGCGTACTGATAGGGTCTGCCGGTACAGTCCCCGGCGGCAAAGCACCCCGGCAAATTGGTGCGCTGGGCACGGTCCACTTGAATGTGGCCCTCCTCCATCTGGATTCCTGTCAGCAAAGCTTGCGGAGCCACACTCTCCCGCAGGCAGAACACCCCCTCCACAGGGATGCAGGTTCCCTCGTACCGGACGCCAGAAACCCGCTCATCCCCTTCGATAGCCTGGGGCAGCCCTTGGTAGAGCCGCAGGTTTTCCCCGGCAAGGGTACAGCCCTCATAGCTGGGGAACAACTCCACACGGCTGGCAAGCCCCTGGAGGAATTTTACCTCAGATTCCAAGGCGGGAGAATCGCACACCACCGCAATGGGGCGATCCCGATACAGCTCGCCGTCACAGGTGGCGCAGCAGCTGACGCCCTTGCCCAGGAGCTCTTTTTCCCCGGGCAGCTCTTTGGAGGAAGCCACTCCTGTGGCCAAAATTACGGAAAGTCCTTCGTAGAACTCCTCCCCCGCACAGACAGCGTAAGCGCCGCCCACATCGTAGATGGCTGCCACTCTCTCCTCCCGAATGGGGATGGACAGCTGGTCCACCTGATCCAGAAAGGCATCCCGCAGGGCGATTCCCGTCACTTGGGACAATCCAGGATAGTTGAGGATTTTTTCCGCTTTTTCCACCTTTTCACTGAGCCTGCGGCTGCCAAACCAAAGGAAAGAAAGTCCTCTGGCCTTGGCCGTTAAAGCGGCGGACACACCCGCCGGGCCGGTTCCCACAATCAACAGATCCCACATGGCAGTTGCTCCTTTCAGCTGTTTCTTCTCGCAGTATACAAGCAGCAGCTACCCTATACAAGGGGGATTGTCTATCCCGCCCGAAACTCCGCCTATTTTGCCGGAAGGCGGCAGATATCTTCCCCTCTCCAGTGGGAGCGGACTGTCACTTCCCCCGCAAAGCAATCCCCCAGGAAGTTCTCAGCCTGCACCTTTGGCAAACCGGCGAAGTTCCTGGGGGAATTTTAGGAGGTATCTATATAATAGAAAAGCCAATCAGCTTTCTTTCCAAACATTTCAGAACACGTAGGTATCCAGCCGCTGGAAGGCCTCCTGGACCCGGGACAGGGGCAAAGCCAGGTTCATGCGGATGTGGCAGGGACCGTGAAACCCTCGTCCATCCTGCCAGGCAACTCCCACTTCCCAGCCAGCCTCCAGCACCTGCTGGATGGTCTTCCCGTGAGCCTCACACCACTTGGTGCAGTCCAGGAACAGCATGTAGGTACCTTCCGGCTTCATCACTTCCACTCCCGGGAAGTGCTTCTCAATGTAATCGCAGGCAAAGTCCACATTGCCGGTGAGCACCTGGCGCAGCTCGTCCACCCACTGCTGGCCCTCTTCGCTGTAGGCACCCACCAGAGCGTGCATGGACAGCACGTTCATGGAGTTGTAATGGGACAGGGAGGACTCCTTCAGAATCCGCTCCCGCAATGCCTTGTTGTAGATGATGTGATAGCTGCCGATCAGGCCCGCCAGGTTGAAGGTCTTGGAGGGGGCATACATGGCCGCCGTGCGCATCTTAGCGTCCTCCGAGATGCTCTGGAAGGGGATGTGCTTGTGGTCCCCCAGAATCAGGTCGGACCAAATCTCGTCGCAAACCACCATGACGTCATACTTCTTGAACAGCTCCGCGGCTTTCTCCAGCTCCCAGCGCTCCCAAACCCGGCCGCAGGGGTTGTGGGGAGAACAGA
>JBMNVU010000021.1:0-37077 GCA_050946975.1 Acutalibacter sp. | reverse complement strand
AGATCATTTTCAAACCGATGAGCACATAGAACCAGGCCATGAACCGGGTACACTGGATGCCTGTCTCAAAGGCGGCGGAACTGCCGTCCTCCAGGAACAGGGAGATCAGCGGTCTTGCCAACAACTGCACCACCAGACAAATCACCGCAGCAATGGCAAAGACAATGCCATAACTGGCGCGGTAGCCGGACTTCACCCGTTCCGGCTTGTTCGCCCCCACATTCTGGGCAGTGTAGGAGGAGATGGCATTGCCCATGGCGCTCATGGGTACGATGCACACACTCTCAATTCGCATGGCAGCAGAGTAGCCTGCCAGCATCTGAGAGCCGAAGCTGTTCACCACCGACTGGACCAGCATCATGCCAATGGAGACGGTGGACTGCTGCAAAATGGAGGGCAGGGCCACACGGCCCATGTTCTTCAGCTCTTTCCAGTCAAAGAGGGCGTCCAACTTGCCTGGATAGGAACGCAACTCCTTGAGGAAGATGGAAAAGGACAGCACCGCGGAAATCCCCTGGGCGATCAGCGTGGCCCAGGCCACTCCCGCCACCCCCAGGTTCAACACAGTCACCATGTAGATATCCAAGGCCACATTCAGCACCGAAGAGAATATCAGCAGGTACAGGGGGATCCGGGACCGCCCCAAAGCATTGAACATGGAGGACAGCACATTGTACATGAACAGGAAGGGCAACCCCAAAAAGTAGATGTTCAAATAGGTGATGGAGTCCTCCAGAATATTGGCCGGGGCGTTGAGCAGCACCATAATCCGACGGCTCAAGGTCAGCCCCACCGCCCCCAGTAGGATGCTGATGGCCAAAAAAGACAGCAGCGCTGTGGAGATGGACCGCTTCATCCGGGAGTAATCCCTGGCGCCAAAGGTCTGGCTGGTGATCACCGAGGCGCCCACTCCTCCTCCAATGGCGATGGAGATAAATACATTGGTCAAGGAGTAGGACGCACCCACAGCCGCCAAGGCATCCTCCCCCACAAAGCGGCCTACAATGACAGAATCCGCCATGGTGTAGACCTGCTGAAAGAAATTTCCCAGCATCATGGGCAAAGCAAAAATCAACAACGCGCTGGCCGGGCGCTTATGTATGAGATATTCCTTTTCCATCTGGTTTCCTCCCCTTTTTTACTCACGGAAAATCACCTGGCTATTATACCAGAAAAACGAAAAACCAGTCAAATCTCCGCAAAAAGGACGGCCGGGCATTCCGGCCGTCCTGAAAGCTTTCCAGCAAAGTTTCTCCAGAGCTCACTGCACCAGATCCTGCACAAACTGAACAATCCTCTGGGCACAATCCACCAAGTCCTCCCGGGTGATGGGATACTTGGCAGCGGGATCGCTCAGTGCGTTCATGAGATCCTGATGGTCGATGGGACATCCGGGCATCAAGATATCGTTGCCCGCCTTGATGGTTCCGGAGGCACAGGCCGGGGGATACTTGGTTCCCATGGCGGCAGCCATGGTGGGAATCACCCAATCTGTCATCACCAGCCCGGCAAAGCCCCACTCTCCCCGCAGGCAGGTCATGATCAGATCCCGCCGCTGAGAGGTGTGCTCTCCGTTGAGCAGGTTATAGGAGGTCATCAGCGCCCGGGGTTGGCTCTCCTTGACCGCAATCTCAAAGCCCTTGAGATAGATATCCCGCAGTGCCCGCTCACTGACCAGGGAGTTGGACAGCATCCGATTGGTCTCCTGGTTGTTGCAGCAGAAGTGCTTGATGGTGGTGCCTCTGCCAGGATGTTTCTGCACCCCCTGGGTGAGAGCCGCTGTCACCCGGCCGCTGATAAAGGGATCCTCGGAGTAGTACTCAAAGTTCCGGCCGCACAGTGGGCTGCGGTGGATGTTCAGCGCCGGAGCCAGCCACAGATGCACCCCGAAACACTCCATCTCCTCCCCTACCAGGTCCCCGCACTGACGGCAGAGATCCAGGTTCCAGCTCTGGGCCAGGGCCGTGCCAATGGGAATGGCAGAACAATACTGATGCAGCACTTCGCCTTCACGCTGGGGAAGCTCCCCCACCAGGCCCATGCCGTCCCCGTCATCCAGGAACTCCGCAAAGCCCTCGGGCATAGCACTGCCCAGAGCGTAAACACCGTTTTCGTCCCGGCCGTAATCCTTACTCAGGCGCAATCCTGCAGGGCCGTCAGCCATAACAGCCACCGGAACTCCACGATCCTCAAAGCGAGAGGTGGTCTCACCGGCGGCGCCTGCCACCCGATGAGCCGCGTTGCCCACAAAGCTCTTGCTGCCCTCATCCAGGTAGCCGCCCAAGCAGACATTGGCCAACTCCCCGTCGGTGAAGGACTCCACCAGTTCCTTCACCTGGGGCCGAATTTCCGGCACTCCAGGAATGGGATGAGGCTGATAACTCCCTTTGGCAATGGGGAACACCGGCGCGGCTGTCAGTTCCTCAGCCTCCCCCTCCCGGCAGATGGGGGCTGGCTGGGGCTTCCAATCCTCAAAGTCCGGCTTGCCGCCAATGTGGGACAGCTGCTGAACCGTGATCTCCTCTTCCACCCGGACTACCCCGCAGATGTGGGTGTCACGGCTGCTGGTACCCAAGCGCAGCACGTAATCTCCCGCCTCCAAAATCGTACAAGCTGTGGACTGGTCAAAGGAGGCGATCCACTCCAACGGGAAGGCCAGTGTCAAGTCCTCTTCCATCCCCGAGGCAAGCTCCCCTGTCTTGGCAAAAGCCGCCAGCATCTGGTAGGGCTGATCCAGCCGGCCCGAGGGCACGGACACGTACAGCTGGAGAATCTCCTTGCCCGCCCGGGCGCCGGTATTCTTCACGGTGGCCTGGACAGTCACCTGGGTGCCGCTGACCCCCGCCTGCACTTGGGACACCTGGAACGTGGTGTACCCCAATCCATAGCCAAAGGGGAACAAGGGCGTCTTGCCCAGGGTGTCAAAATAGCGGTAGCCTACATAGACGCCCTCCCGGTAACGGGTGTCATCCATCTGGGCAAACTCTCCCACCTGGCAATAGTCCTCCCACTTGGCCCAAGTGGAGGCCAGTTTGCCGGAGGGGTAGGCCTTGCCCAGCACCACATCCGCCAGGGAATCCCCTATGGTCATGCCCGTCTGGCTGAGCAGCAGGATGTTCTCCACCTCCAACACTGGCGTCAGGTCAATGGGACCGCCCACATTGAGCACCAGCAGGAAGTTCTTGTACCTCTGACGGCAGGCCAGAATGTCCCGTGTCTCTGTGGCAGTGAGCTGGAAATCCCCGGGACCGGGATTCCGGTCGGAGCCCTCACCGGAAATCCGCCCCAGGACATAAATGGCGGTATCCCCCGCTCCCTCCAGGGGCAGGTCGTACTCCGGCTCCGGCATGACGGCGCCCATGCCCAGCATCAGCGCGGGGACGCCCATTTCCTTGGCCTTGGCCTTGATGGACTCCACAAAGGCTGCTCGTGCCTGCTTGCGCAGAACGCTGTACTGTTCCAGCCACGCCTTGGTGGTGACCGTGAATCCGGCATTCTCCAATCCCTCTTCTGCGGTGACAAAATGACGCACGTTTACGTCGCCGGATCCAGTCCCGCCTTTGATGGTCTCCCGGGCGCCACTGCCATAAAGGGCCACCTGGCCCGCTTTGGCCAGAGGAAAAGTGCCGTCGCTGTGCAGCAGCACCATACACTCCGGTGCAAAACGCCGCAGCAGATCACGATGCTTGATTTCGTATTCTTGCAGTTCCAAAGAAAATCCCCCTCCATACTCGAATATGTCTCTCATTATAATAGGAATCCACCGAAATTTCCACCAAAAAGCTGAGAAATTTTGCTCAGCTTGTGAAAATTTTTAGAAGTGAAATTTTTGTAACACTTTTTAAAAGAAATTCCATCAAATCGCAAAGTTCCTATTGACATTGCTTATCACTCCAGATACAATAATAATACTCAATGTTAAGTTTGCGTAAATTGTAGAGTGAATTTTCATCTTTCTCTCATCTTTACAGGCTATACTGAACGAAAAGATAACGCGGAAAGTCGCTTTCCGCTGGGATATTGCTTGCCGTAAGTACCCTTGAAAAGGAGTGTGTCACGTTGATTGCTTGGAATCAATCATTGGAAATGGGTGTGGAATCACTGGACCAGGAACACCAGGAACTCTTCCACATCTCTCGACAAATGTTGGAACGCATGGAATCCAGAGGCCACGAAGAATCCACCAGAAAATTCGTACTGCGGGAGGGACTGCGCTTTATCAACGGCTACTATGACAGCCACGCTGCCCAGGAAGAGGCCTATATGAAGAGCATTGGGTACGAGGGATATGCCCTGCATCGGATGCTCCACGATGACTTTCGCCGGGTACAGCTGCCCAAATACGAAAAACTCCTGGAAAAGGGAGACTGCACTCGGGAAGATGTGCAGAACTTCATCGGATACGGCGTGGGCTGGCTGCTGGAACACGTGGCCACCGCTGATCTGGCCATTGTGGGCAAGGGAGTTCTGAGCCAATCGCCCAAAGCCACCACCAACGACGCCAACACCATGGAGCGGGAGCTCAATCAGCTGTTTGCTGCCACACTCAACATCCATGCCAATGCCAAGATTGTCAGCAAAAAGTACCAGGGGGAATCCTTCGGGCGGACCCTGTGTCAGAAATTCACCTACCGAAAGGACGGCAAAAACATCACCGTGATCTCCGGGATCGAGCGGATCTTCCTTCTGGAGGCCGCCCGGATGCTTTATGGTGACGAAGTCCAGGATGAAACCGAGCTGATCCTCTCCACGGTGGAATCCTTCAGTGCCCACTTCTGGGAAAGCTTCAGCCGTCAGACCACTGGGTATCGGGGCCGGATCGACATTGTGGAAAACCGGTTCCTCTTTGGCAGCGCACTGCCGGACGAACTGAAAAAAATACGTCCGGAACTGTCCGTGCTGTTCACCTCCGACAAGGGAAAATTCTTTGTCTCCAGCGACTCCAAAGAGTTCTTCCTCCCCCAGGCTGCCAGCGCCTGACACGCTTTCAACATACGCAACAACCGCAAGGGCTTGCCCTCTGGAAATCCAGAGAGCAAGCCCTTTTTCCGTTGCCGACCGCTTTCTCCCCCCGCACTTTTTCACCCGGGAAACGAATTTTCGGAAGTGTGCCTTCCCTTCCAGATTGACGCCGTCTCTTCCAGCCCCCCGCTACAGAGTTTGGCCACCATCCGAAAAAGTTTCGTCCCTTTTTGTATATCCGATGTCAGCCCCGTCCGGACAGATCCACTGCTGCCATCTGAGCTCTCACGCACAGCTCTGCCGCCTTCAACACGTGTTCCTGGGTCATGGCCGTTTCCGTTGGGTGAATACAATCCTGGATCAGCTGTCCCAAAAACGGGGAACCAGATTTTCCCGCGGCATTATGCTGCCAAAAGCCGACGGCTTCTGGAGCAAGTCATCCTGATGTCTCGCAAGGCCTTCCATCATGTCGAAAGAAAATATTATCCGATCTTTGTCAAAAATATTTGAGCACACACCACGAATATGCTATAATCAAGCCAATTTAAGAGGAAAATTTTTAGTGGATTTGAGAAAACCAATGGAACATGGTTTCCCGCTCCCGCTGTTTTTGAGAAAGGAATGGTGCTCTATGGCCACAAAGACACTCTACACCCTGATCGTCGCAGACGACGAGGACGAACTCCGCGAGGCGGTCTGCACCATGGTCCCCTGGCAGGAGTACGGGTTTAAGCTGCTGGGCAGCGCCAGCAATGGCCTGGATGCCCTGCAGATGGTAGAACAGTACGAACCCGACCTGCTGCTCACTGACATCCGCATGCCCTTTATCTCCGGCATCGAGCTGGCCCGGCATGTTCGGGAAATCCGCCCCGCCACCAACATCGCTTTTCTCAGCGGCTACGACGATTTTCAGTACGCCAAGCAGGCCATCCAATACAACATCATCAGCTACATGCTCAAACCCTTGACCCTGGAGGGCATGGTGGCGGAACTGCGCATTATCCGCAAAAAGATCGACGCCCAATTTGAGCTGTTCCGTCAAGCGGAATCCCAGGTGGCCACCCAAGATCTTCAGACTCCCATGCTGATGCCTCTGGTGCTGGACGATTACGCCGAGGCATGGGATGACTCCCAAGCCGAGGCCTATGGCCGGGAATGTGGCCTGCTTCGGGATGAGCTGGACAAGCCCTGTTATACCGTGATGGTATCCGCACTGTTGGATCAGCGGGGCGCCAATAAAACCACCCCTGCCTTTGTGGCCCCGGTCAACACACTGTCCGCCAAGTACTTTCGCAGAGTGAACTTTTTCGCCGCGGGAAAGGTCATCTCCGTGCTGATGGGAAGCCCCTCGGATTTTGAGGAATACCTTCACATTCTGGCCGATGAGATCCCTCAGATGGCCTCCCGCATCCTGGGCATGCGCTGCCGCATCGGCGTCAGCCGCATGACCCACTCCCTCACCGCCCTTCACAACGCCTACAAGGAAGCGATGGAAGCCCTCCGGCAGGGGGATCCCTCGGAGAACTGCGTGCAGTTTATCAACGACCTGGCTCCCGCTGCCAAGGGTGGGAACCTGTTGTGCAAACGCGCTCTGGAGGTGTTGGATCAACGCTACATGGAGGAGGATCTGTCCCTGGTGTCCCTGAGCAGCATCCTGGACGTCAGCCCCAACCATCTCAGCGCCTGCATCAAAAAGTATGCTGGGGAAACCTTTATCAACATCCTCATCGGCAAACGGATGGAAGCTGCCCGAGAGCTGCTGGTCCATTCCAACCTGAAAATCCAGGACATCGCCAGAAAGTGCGGGTATTCCGACCAGCACTACTTCAGCTATTGCTTTAAAAAATACTGCGGCGAATCCCCCAACGCCATGCGCCGCCGGCTGGAACTGGAGAAGGAGAAAACCACATGAAATCCCCAAAAGTATCCCGCACCGGACTGCGCATCACCACCATTCTTGTCTCCATGGTGGTGGGGATCGTGGCCATTGTGCTGTTTTGCCTCACCATGCTGTTTGCCAAACAGTACTGGGACTCCATTATGCTGGGCGCCAGAACCACCAGTTCCCAGTCGGTTTCCCAGGTCTCCAGCACCGTATCCAACTATCTGCGAGACATGAACCAAGCCATGGCTTTGGTGGAGGACTCCATGTCCGAGGAGGAGCAGTCCCGCAACGAGTTGCTGGACGCCTTTTTGACCTTCCGGCCCGACGTGGTGGCTGTCACCAGCTACTCCTCCGACGGCACCCTTCTGCAATGCTGGGCCACCGACCAGACCCTGCGGGAGGACATCTTTCAAAACCTCTCCTTTAACCTGGAGCTGGCCCAGGAGTCCGACGCCTCTTTTCTCTCCCTTCCCCATGTGGAGAGCATTTTTGAGAGCTATTACCCCTGGGTTGTCACCCTGACCGCCCCTCTTCCCCAGGGCGGGGAAACAGCCTGGGTCTCCCTGGATTTGAGCTTCTCCAGTATCTCCAGCCACATCAACAGCGTGAGCATCGGCCAGCACGGGTACTGCTTTCTCATGGACAAGGACGGCAACATCGTGTACCACCCTCAGCAGCAGCTGCTCTATTCCGGACTGAAATCCGAGGACACTGCCAAACTGGCCTCCCTGCCCGACGGTTCCTTCTCCGACGACACGGTGATCTACTCCCTGACCAGCGTGGAGGGCAGCGATTGGCGAGTGGTGGGCGTCAGTTACATGGATGAGCTGGTCAACCGCAATGTCCGGGAGACGATTCAGCTCCTGATCCTTCTGGCGGCGATCATTCTGGTCACCGCTCTGTTCACCAGTTGGCTGCTCTCCCGGCTGCTGACCCGTCCCCTGCGCGGCTTAGCCTCTGCCATGGAGAGTTTTGAGTCCGACGCGGATCAGTTTACCTACCACCCCGTGGGGGGAACCCGGGAAGTCCAAGAGCTCTCCTCTTCCTTCGGCCACATGGTCATCCGCATCCAACAGCTGATGACCACCGTTCGAGAGGAGGAAGTCAACCTGCGCAAAACGGAATTGCGGGCACTGCAGGCTCAGATCAATCCCCATTTCCTGTACAATACCCTGGACTCCATCGCCTGGATGTGTGAGCAGGGCCGCAATGCCGATGCCGTGAAGATGGTCCACGCTTTGGCCACACTGTTTCGCATCAGCATCAGCAAGGGGCATGAGCTGATCCCCATCGCCAAGGAGATCGAGCACGCGGAGAGCTATCTGCAAATCCAGAAATACCGCTACAAAAACAAGTTCACCTATCACTTTTACGTGGACCCTGCCTGCCTGGAATACCTCTGCAACAAAATCACCCTCCAGCCTATCATCGAGAACGCCATCAGCCACGGCCTGGACCTGTTGGTGGACGAGGGCTGCATTGACGTTTCCGTCAGCCAAGACGGGGACGACATCCTGTTCTGTGTGGAGGACAACGGTGTGGGCATGAGCCAGGAGCAGATCGTCTCCATCATGGAACACGGCCCCAAGGACCGCACCGGCATCGGCATCCGAAACGTCAACGACAGGCTGAAAATCTACTTTGGCAAGGAGTACGGCCTGCACATCACCAGTCAGCTGGACGTGGGCACCCGGGTGGAAATCCGCATGCCCAAGATCAAGGAGGGTACCTATGAAGCGAAATAAACGGATTCTGCTCTACGGGATTCTGGCACTGTGTCTGCTTTTTGGCTGTTCCTCCGACGCCCACACTCCCTCCCAGCACACGGTCACCCTGATCGCCAAATCCACCGAAACGGAATTCTGGCTCTCAGTTTTTGCCGGAGCAGAAGCTGCCGCCACGGAGTACAACATGAAACTGAACATTGTGGGTCCCGACACGGAGGAGGACTACGAAACCCAGAACCAGATGGTGGCGGACACTGTGGAAGCAGGCACAGAAGCGCTGATCTTCTCTGCAATCCATTACGACAAAAACGCTGCCGCCATTGACGCCGCTGCCCAGAAGGGAGTCAAAATTGTGGCCATAGACAGCAACGTGGCCTCCGAAGCGGTCAGCACCTACATTGGCACCAACAACTATGCAGCCGGCCAAATGGCGGCCCAGGCTGCCCTGGAGCGTGTGGACGGCCCCCTGACTGTGGGCATTATCAACTACGACATCAGTAGCGCCAACGGACAGGAACGGGAACAGGGCGCTGTGGACACCCTGAAAAAAAGCGGCCGTGCGGAGATCGTCTCCGTGATCAACACCCTGGCAGAGGCAACCCAAGCCCAAACCGACACCGAAAAACTGCTGAGGCAGCACCCCGAGATCAACGTGCTGCTGGCTTTTAACGAGCCCACCAGTGTGGGAGCTGCTGGAGCTATCCAAGACCGAGGCTGTGAGGATTCCATCTTTCTGGTGGCCTTTGACTCCAACGTGGCCACAGTGGACGGCCTGCAGGACGGCTCCGTGGATGCCCTCATTGTCCAGAACCCCTATGCCATGGGGTATCTGGGTGTGGAAAGCGCCTACAAGCTGCTCAACGGCCAGGGAGGCGAACTGGCGGATGTGGTGGACACTTCCACCCAAATTGTGGATCGGGACAACCTGTTTTCCATCGACAGCCAGAAGGCGCTTTTCGCCTTCGAATAGCACCTGTTTGGACACTTTGCCCATCTTTTCTCTCCATTTTTATTGCATCTTGTTCAGTTACAATGGTTTTTTACCCTGTTCGCGGTGATTTTTCACCTTGTTTCTACACCTTTCTTCGGGTACTATGGGCATAGAGCGAGGGACGAACCAATCGCCCCATAGAACGGACAAGAAAAGGAGAGAACATCATGAAAAAAGCACTTGCTTTACTTCTGGCCGCCTCCCTGACTCTGGGTATGGCCGCCTGCAACGTGACCACCACTTCCCAGCCCGGAGGAAACTCCAGCAGTGAAAAAGCTCCCAGCAGCTCCACCGCTTCGGAGACTTCCCAGACCTCCCAGTCCTCCTCCACCGCCGAGACCGGCCCCGTGGCCAACAAGGACAAGCCCCTGGTGTGGTTCAACCGGCAGCCCTCCAACAGCTCTACTGGTGAGCTGGACATGGGCGCTCTGAGCTTCAATGACAGCACCTACTACGTGGGCTTCGACGCCAACCAGGGCGCTGAACTCCAGGGCACCATGATTATGGACTACATCAAGGCCAACATCGACACCATCGACCGCAATGGTGACGGCATCATCGGCTATGTGCTGGCCATCGGCGACATCGGCCACAACGACTCCATCGCTCGTACCTGCGGCGTGCGCAGTGCACTGGGCACCGCCGTCAAGAAAGACGACACCATCGTCAGCGAGCCTGTGGGCACCAACGCAGATGGCAAGGCCACCGCAGTTCAGGACGGCACTCTGGAAGTCAACGGCAAGACTTACACCATCCGTGAGCTGGCCTCCCAGGAGATGAAGAACGCCGCCGGCGCCACTTGGGACGCTGCCACTGCCGGCAACGCCATCGGCACCTGGGCCTCCTCCTTCGGCGATCAGATCGACGTGATTGCCTCCAACAATGACGGCATGGGCATGTCCATGTTCAACTCCTGGTCCAAGTCCAACAAGGTTCCCACCTTTGGCTACGACGCCAACGCTGACGCTGTGGCTGCCATCGCGGAAGGCTACGGCGGCACCATCAGCCAGCACGCCGACGTGCAGGCCTATCTGACCCTCCGCGTGCTGCGCAACTCCCTGGACGGTGTGGACATTGACACCGGCATCGGCACTGCCGACGACGCAGGCAACGTCCTCAGCAAGGATGTGTACTATTACGACGCCGACCACCGTTCCTACTACGCTTTGAACGTGGCCGTCACCTCTGAGAACTACAAGGATTTCACCGACTCCACCAAGGTCTATGAGCCGGTTTCCAAGCAGCTGGACACCTCCTCCCACGCCACCAAGAAGGTGTGGCTGAACATCTACAACGCTGCGGACAACTTCCTCAGCGCCACTTACCAGCCCCTGCTCCAGAAGTACGACGATCTGCTGAACCTGGAGGTTGAGTACATCGGCGGCGACGGCCAGACCGAGGCCAACATCACCAACCGCCTGTCCAACCCCAAGGACTACGACGCCTTCGCTATCAACATGGTCAAGACCGACAACTCCGCTTCTTACACCGCTCTGCTGAACCAGTAAAGGGATCTCGGCTGCGGCACTTAAAATTCCAGTTCACTAATAACTTGTAAAGATGCTATTAGGGAGAAGGGATTCTCCGGTCAGGAGAAGAGCTTTCCTGTTCCGCAGAAGACGTTCTCCCTAAAGCTTTTTTACAACAAACTCAGGCAGCAGCGGACGGCCGCTGGACCTGCCAACCGGTAATGAAACAGGAGTAACTGACATGGTAGATACAAAAGACGATATTGTCCTGTCTATCCGTGGTATGAGCAAGTCTTTTGGTCGCAACCGTGTGCTTGACCACATCAACTTAGACGTGAAACGCGGCACCGTCATGGGCCTGATGGGCGAAAACGGCGCCGGCAAGTCTACAATGATGAAGTGTCTCTTCGGCACCTACCAGAAAGACGAAGGACGAATCTACCTCAATGACAAGGAAATCAATTTCTCCGGGCCAAAAGACGCCCTGGAAAATGGAATCGCCATGGTTCACCAGGAGCTGAACCAGTGCCTAGAACGCAACGTGATTGACAACCTGTTCCTCGGCCGCTATCCCGTCAATTCCATGGGGATGATCGACGAGGGCAGCATGAAAAAGAAAGCCTCTGAGCTCTTCCGAAAGCTGGGCATCACCGTCAACCTGACCCAGCCCATGCGCAATATGTCCGTGTCTCAGCGGCAAATGTGTGAAATCGCCAAGGCAATCTCCTACAACTCCCAGGTCATCGTCCTGGACGAGCCCACCTCCTCCCTGACTGTGCAGGAAGTGGACAAGCTCTTTGAGATGATGCGCATGCTCAAAAGCCAAGGAATCGCCTTGATCTATATCTCCCATAAGATGGATGAGATCTTTGAAATCTGTGACGAGATCTCCGTCCTCCGGGACGGCAAGCTGGTCATGACCAAGGGCACCCAGGAAACCAACATGAACGAGCTGATCAGCGCCATGGTGGGCCGTTCCCTGGAAAGCCGCTTCCCCCCTGTGGACAATGTGCCGGGAAAAACCATTTTGTCGGTGCAGCACCTGTCCACCAAGTACGCACCCCATCTGCAGGACATCTCTTTCGATGTGAAGGAGGGGGAAATCTTCGGCCTGTACGGTCTGGTGGGTGCCGGCCGCACCGAGCTGCTGGAGACCATCTTCGGCGTGCGGACCCGGGCCGCGGGACGGGTGTACTTCCGAGACAAGCTGATGAATTTCAACAATCCCAAGGAAGCCATCAATCACGGCTTCGCCATGATCACCGAGGAACGCAAGGCCAACGGCTTGTTCCTAAAGTGCGATTTGACCTTCAACACCACCATCGCCAATCTAAAGCAGTACAAAGCTGGCATAGCGCTGTCCAATCCAAAGATGGTGAAGGCCACCAACAAGGAGATCAAGGTGATGCACACCAAGTGCATGGGCCCGGATGACATGATCTCCAGCCTGTCCGGCGGCAACCAGCAGAAGGTGATCTTCGGCAAATGGCTGGAACGGGATCCCCAGATCTTCATGATGGACGAGCCCACCCGAGGCATCGACGTGGGCGCGAAGTATGAAATCTACGAACTGATTATCAATATGGCCAAGCAGGGCAAGACCATCATCGTGGTCTCCTCCGAAATGCCTGAAATCCTGGGTATCACCAACCGGATCGGGGTCATGTCCAACGGATACCTCTCCGGCATTGTGAACACCAAGGAGACCAATCAGGAAGAGCTTTTGAGACTCAGTGCGAAACACCTATAACGGGAGGAATTGCTATGGCATTGGTTAACGCAAATGTGCTTACGGCTGAGCGAGAGCTGGAGCTCCGCCGGTCCATTGATGAATACATTGAAAGCATCCAGGAAAAAATCGACGCTCTGCGGGTGGATGGCACCGACAAGGTCATCAAGATCCAAAGCGATCTGGACAGCCTAAAGCGGGACCGCATCTACACCAAAGAGGAAAAAGAGCGGATCGCCGCGGAAAAGAAACTCCAGCTGAAACAGGCAAAGGCCGTGGAAAACGCCAACAAAGGAGAGGTCTCCCGGCTGATCGGCGACGCGGAAACCTACCTCAACGCTCACTTCCTCAAGGAATACTACCAACCGGTGGCGAATAGCTGCCAGAAGGAAAAAGTACTGGCTCGAGAAAAATACCGGGCCACGGTGGCGCAGCTGAAACAAGAACACGCCAAGGCGCTGTCCAAGCTCAGCGATCCCCACGAGATCAAGGACGAAAAATACGTCCACAAAAACCGGCTCTTCGACGCCAAAATGGAGTTGGCCAAGGACCTACAGGCGATCAAGGACCGCCGCCACGCTGCTTTTGACCACCAGTACCACCTGATCGACCTGCTGCGGATGTCCCGATTCACTGTTTGGGAATCCATGGCTCAAAAAGCGGAAAACTACCGCTACACCTTCAATCGCCGAGACTTCCTGCTGCGTAACGGCCTGTACCTGGCCATTCTGGTGATCTTTATCGCCCTGTGCATCATCACTCCTATTGTCAAGGATGTTCCCCTGCTGACGGTCAACAATGTGCTGAACATTCTCCAGCAGGCATCGCCTAGAATGTTCCTGGCATTGGGTGTGGCCGGATTGATCCTCCTTGCCGGTACGGACCTATCCATTGGACGTATGGTGGGCATGGGCATGACAGTGGCCACCATCGTCATGCATCAAGGGATCAACACTGGTTCGGTGTTTGGCTTGATCTTCGACTTTACCGGCATGCCTCTCCCCCTGCGGGTGCTGTTTGCCCTGGTGATCTGCATCATCCTGTGCACCATCTTCACCACCATCGCAGGATTCTTTACCGCAAAGTTCAAGATGCACCCCTTTATCTCCACCATGGCCAACATGCTGGTGATCTTCGGCTTAGTCACCTACTCCACCAAGGGCGTCTCCTTCGGCGCTATTGATCCCGCCATCCCCCAGATGATCATCCCCCGGCTGGGCAACTTCCCCACCATCATTCTCTGGGCTGTGGCCGCGGTTGTGGTGGTATGGTTCATCTGGAATAAGACCACCTTCGGCAAGAACCTCTACGCCGTGGGCGGCAACGCGGAAGCTGCCGCCGTGTCCGGTATCTCGGTCTTCGGCGTCACCGTGGGCGCTTTCATCCTGGCCGGTATCCTCTATGGATTCGGCTCCTGGCTGGAGTGCATCCGCATGGTGGGCTCCGGCTCCGCCGCTTATGGCCAGGGCTGGGAAATGGACGCCATCGCCGCCTGCGTGGTGGGCGGTATCTCCTTCACCGGCGGCATCGGCAAGATCTCCGGCGTGGTGGTTGGCGTGTTTATCTTCACCGCCCTCACCTACTCCCTGACCACTCTGGGCATTGACACCAACTTGCAGTTCGTGTTCTCCGGCATCATCATTCTGGTGGCCGTCATGCTGGACTGCTTGAAGTACGTCCAGAAGAAGTAATCCTTTTTATTCGAGTACAACGATAGGCAAGCGATCCATATAAAGCTCCCCACAGCATCCTTCTCCTCCTGAACATGGGTGCTGTGGGGAGTGCCTTTTTCCGGAAAACCCCGCCGGGAAACTGCCCCTCCCCCGCCTCGGCCGCCCCTGACATCCTTCCGAAGTTTCATTGGCCCAACACTCCCCTGCAGAGTCGCTGTACGAAAACAAAAAGAGCGTGGAGAACCTGGAATTCTCCGCGCTCTTTGAGCACTGCTGGGCTTATACCGGTTTAGTTATCCTTGGAGTGACGCTCGCCAATCTGGAACTCATCGGAATGCTGGAACATATACAGCACCGTGATGGGATCGTCACCGGTGAGCTTCTTGAAGTCGTCGGTCCAGGTGTCCATTTTGCCCTCCCGGATTGCCTGGGCAAATGTGACCATGCCGTCAGAGGAGAAGGGAGCCTCGCTGTCCTTCTTGAACACACCGTCCGTGGTGCGGGGT
Organism: Acutalibacter sp.; assembly: GCA_050946975.1. GTDB lineage: Bacteria > Bacillota > Clostridia > Oscillospirales > Acutalibacteraceae > Acutalibacter. The sequence goes on along the minus strand of JBMNVU010000021.1, from coordinate 22,135 downwards.
ACACCCATGGCGTCGAAAATCTGGTAGTTTTCCTCGTCGGTGATCTCCTGGTAGGTGACATGATTGCCGGTAGCCTGGTTGCCGTACTCCACAAACTGGGAGATGGTCATCAGCTCCGGTCCGTTGATGTCCAGGGTGGCGTGGTCGTACTCGGCACCCCGATGGAGAGCGTAGGCCACAGCTTTGGCGCAGTCCTTCCGGGAGATATAGGCCATCTTGCCGTCTCCCTGGCTGTTCTTCAGCACACCGTCCAACTTGACGTAGGTGTAGTAGTTGGTGATCATAGCCTCGGCATACTGGGAATTGCGCAGGAAGATATAGTCCAGGCCAGCTGCCTTGATATAGTTCTCTGTATAGATGTGATCCTTCTTCTCCACGCTGGGATTGGTCTCGTCCCCGGCATTCACCAGAGATGTGTACACAATCTGCTTTACGCCAGCGGCCTTGGCAGCATCCACCACATTCTTGTGGGCGTTCTGACGCTTGGCGCCCACAAAGGGCATGGAGATCAGTGCCAGGCGCTCTGCCCCGGCAAAGGCCTCCTGCAGACCCTCAGCAACGTTGAAGTTGGTCACCCGGGTCTCCACACCCCGGTCTGCGTACTTCTTCAATGCCTCTGCGCTGTAACCGCAGAAAATCAGGTTTTCCGCAGGCTCCAGCCCGAGAAGATACTCCGCTGCCTGGCTGCCCAGGTTCCCATCCACACCGGTCAATAACAGCTTGCCCATTGAAAATGCCTCCTTAAAAGTTTCCCCGTCCGGGGTCGTCGTTTCTTATGCCTTTAGTATATACCAAGCAGAGGGATTTTCGCAAAGACAAAACACCAATGGGCTATTTGCTTTTCAAATAGTTTGACAATTCCTTCACAAAAAGATCCAGAGCAGCGTTCTCTCCGGGAAGGTACTTCAGCTCCAGCCGGAACCGATGGTGCGTCTCCCGGATGGGAATGGGCTGCAGACGTCCGGTGTACTCCTCTGGGAAAAAGTTGTCCGGCACAAAGCCGATCAGGTTCTCTGTGAGGATCAAAAACAGCTCCGCGTCCAGATCCGTGGCCGTCTGCTGAATGTTGGGAGAGTAGCCGTCCAGCTGGGCGTGCTGAATCATCCCCTCATAGGAGCGGCCGATCACCTCCGGAGAGAGCATCACCAGGGGATAACTGTACAGCTCCTCACTGGTGAGATACTCCCGTCCAAACAGCGGATGGGTGGACGCCACCAGCGCCTGGTATTCCCCTTCGTACAGCGTCAGGGCCTCCATTCCCGAGGTGTACTCCGGATCAAAATCGATGCCCACCGCCGCGTCGCACTTGCGCACCCACAAAGCCTGAGACGCCTCCCGGAAGGTGCAGCTGGACACCTGGAATACCACCTCCGGGTGGTCCTGTTTGAACTGCTGCACAAAGGGAACCAGCAGATGTAGATCCACCCGGGATGTACTGTACAGCCGGATGCGGGCCTCCGCGTTGGCCTCCAGCTGGGGCAGAGTGGATTTCATCCGCTCATACTGCTGCAAAAGCAGCTGAGCGTCCCGGTAAAACTGCTTTCCTGCCGGGGTGGGCTGGATGGGCAGAGTGGCACGGTTGAAGAGCTTCACCCCAAATTCCTCCTCCAGTCCGTTGATAAACTGGGTCACCGAGGTCTGGGAGATGAAGTTTTTCTGAGCCGTTTTGGTGTAACTGCGGTTCTCATATAAGTCAACAAAGATGGGAAGACGTTCCAGGCGCATGACGTTCACTCCTTATGGGCTGATTGAACAGAGAGATGGACGCTCAGGTTGGGGTTTCTCCGGAAGTTGGCTTCGGGCCGCGGTGAGATTGGGAGTCCCCCACAGCGGGCTTATACTTTCGATAGACGTAAAAGGACAGCAGGACAGTGAGCGTATCCGCCGTCACCTGGGACCAGACAATGCCAAACATACCGAAGATGGCGTTGAGCAAAAACAGCATGGGAATGTTAAACACCAACCACCGGGTCACCCCCAGGAACAGGGCAATTCTTCCCTTTCCAAAGGCCTGGAACAGGTAGACCGTGAAGAAGCTCAGGAACATCAGCGGAGTGGCCAACACACGGATGCGCAGGAATTGGGAGGCAAGCTCCACGGTCTGAGTATCGGCGATAAACAGATGGGAAAACTGCACCGCGAACACCTCGTACAGGACGATGCTGATGGCCGCAATCACCAGCCCCAGCCTACGGGAAAGCCGGATGGTGTCGTTCATCCGCTGGGCGTTGCCGGCGGAATAGTTGTACGCCACCAAGGGCATCATGCCTTGGCAGATTCCGATGCCCACATTCAAGGGGAACCGCTCCACCTTCAGCACGATTCCCACAGCTGCCAGAGCCAGGTCGTGATAGGACACCATCAGCTTGTCGATGATCACATAGTCCAGGTCAAAGAGCAGGGTGGTGATGGCGGAGGGAATCCCCACCCCAAACACCGCGATGACACTGCTCCTGCGGGGCAGACCCACCTTGGGGGAAAAAGTCACCACCGAATTCCGGCCCATGCGCAGCATCACCACCACGAAGTAGAGGAACGCAACACAGTTGGAGATGCAGGTGGCAGTTCCCGCGCCCAACACCTCATAGCCGTCCGGCATCAGAACATACATAAACAGCGGATCCAGCGCGATGTTCAGCAGTCCCCCCAGAATGATTCCCGCGCTGGCCTCCTTGGACCGGCCGATGCTGCGGATCAAATTGGACAGCACATTGGAGAGCACGGTGGGAATACCGCCGATGACGATGACGCACATGGCGTATTGTCTAGCGTACTGGTAGGTGTTCTCCCCCGCTCCCAGCAAACCCAGGACCGGCTCCATAAAGATCCCGATCCCCACCGCGAACAGTGCCGCAATGAAGAACCCCAGGTACAGGGAGAAGGCGCTGACACGCTTGGCCTCCGCCTCCTGGGACTGGCCCAGCAGGCGGGCAATCAGGGAACCGCCGCCAATGCCCGCCAAACCAGCCAGACACAGGGTGATGTTGAACACAGGCAGGATCAGTGAGGTTCCTGCCACCATATAGGGGTTGTTGGTCTGCCCCACAAAAAAGGTATCCGCCATGTTGTAGATCAGCACAATCAGCTGGCTGGTCACTGCCGGCAGGATCATCTTTCGCAGTGCAACGGGGATGGGAAGGCTTTGAAAGATAGCTTCCCGGTCAGAGCTTGTCTTTGCTTGCATCAAATAACACCTGAGCTTTCCTGTTTTGATTCCACTCCCTCAAACGTCCACACCAGGACATCCGGAATATCGAAGCCCATCCGAAACAGGGAGAACCTGTTCCTTGAGCTGGGGCAGACTGGCCATCCCCTGGTTTCGCGGTTTTACAGGCTTCTATCATACCACAGAACCAGAAATTTCTCCACCCGCCCCGAGAATTTTCCGGGATCCCCCTGCCACCCCTCCCCTTGCCGATGGATTTCCCGCTCTCAGTCCCACACCCTCTTTGGGGAAAGTTTCTTTCCCCGGGAAATCCTTGCAAAAACAGGAGAAATTTGTCATAATGAGGAGCAGAAACTAGGCCGCGAAAGGAGCGCAACTCTCGATGAAACTTTTGGAACAGCGCATTCTTCAAGATGGGCAGGTTCGACCAGGAAACGTGTTGAAAGTGGATTGCTTTTTGAACCACCAGCTGGACGTGGAGCTGCTGGACAAGATCGGTGAGGAATTTCACCGGATCTTTCAAGGCGACGGCATCACAAAAATCCTGACCATCGAGGCATCGGGCATTGCCATCGCCTGCATGACCGCCCGGCATTTTCAGGTCCCGGTGGTCTTCGCCAAAAAGGCCAAGAGCAAAAACATTGACGGTCAGGTGTTCACCTCCACAGTCCACTCCTACACCTACGACAAGAATTACACCATCACCCTGGCCAGGAAGTTTCTGACCCCCCAGGACACAGTTCTCATTGTAGACGATTTCCTCGCCAATGGCCAAGCCATGGAAGGGCTGTTAGACATCTGTAACCAGGCGGGCTCCACGGTGGGCGGGATCGGCATCTGCATTGAAAAGGGCTTCCAGCCTGGAGGAACCAAACTGCGCCAGGCAGGCTACAAGCTGGCGAGCTTGGCCATTGTGGACTCCATGAGCGATTCCTCCCTAGTCTTTGGCAAAGCGGATTTCTCTGTATGAGAAAAGCAGCTCCCCTGCTGTGACTTTGCAGAAGGGTGGGTTGTGTTGTGCAAACACTTTTGAGTTTTCAGGCAAAAAAAGGCAATCCCCCCTTTGGGGACTGCCTTTTATATTTTCTTCGCTGTACTCATTCCGTCGATCCAGATAGAAATCACGGATTTGACACTCAGCTTTGGGTATCGATCCTTTTCAAGTAACACAGCCAACCAGCAAACATCAGAGACATCAAAACCAGCTCTCCCCCAGTGCCGGGAGTTAGGTGGTGCGGAATATCCTCCCAAAAATGGATCGGCAATTTCTGGGAGGTATCTTCGGCAATCCTCTAAGGGGTATCGGGAATAACGGGGTTGGGCAAACCCTGGGCAAAACTTCCTGCAAAAACCTTTTCGGATCGATGAGCCCCGGTTCGGTGACCACAGGCACACTCTCACGCTGACTCATCTTTGGAACCAGGGTGCGCAGATCCTCATCTCCCATTTCTTTAGAAATGGAATCGTGGCCCAATGAACAACCGAAAATCGCCAGTGCTGTATGCAGCGGGTTCAGGCAGGTACACACTTTCATACTCGCCACTTTTTGACCGTATCCCGGGTGGCGTGGGCATACCCATACGCCTCTTCCGAGACATAGTCCCCGCTCACGCCAATTCTCTTTTAGGAAAAAGGCGCTCCTCTTTTTTCGCAATTTGCGGGGTTCCTTTCCGCCTTTTCCATCAACTACGGTGGGAAAGGTCTGTAGCCGCCATCTGGGCTTTCACGCAAAGTTCAGCCGCCTTCAACGCATGCTCCTGGGTCATTGCGTTTTCGGTACGGTTGATGCAATCCAATATCAGCTGGCCAAAGAAAGGAAATCCTGTTTTACCGGTACAATTAAGATAGTGCTCTCCTTCCTGATCCACCCAGTAAAGATTGTTTTCTTCTTCACTTCTGGCTACGTCTACGTACTTGCGCATTTCAATGTAGCCCTCCGTTCCCAAAATGAAGGTGCGTCCATCTCCCCACGTACACAAACCGTTCGGCGTGAACCAATCCACACGGAAATATCCTGTGGCTCCATTGTCCGCCACCAAAGTGGCATCGCCGAAATCGTCCAGTTCAGGGTAATCCGGATGAGCATAGTTGGCAATCTTGGCGTTTACGATCTTCGCGTCTTTGGCTCCCGTATAGTACAGGAACTGCTCAATCTGATGGCTGCCAATGTCGCAAAGGATCCCCCCATATTTTTCCTTCTCAAAAAACCACGCCGGACGGGAAGGCGCATTCAAACGGTGGGGGCCCATACCGATCACCTGGATCACCTTGCCGATGGCGCCGTTTTTCACCAGCTCCCCAGCATAGACAGCCGCTTCCACCTGGAGCCGCTCACTGTAATTGACAGCGTATTTTTTACCGGTTTCGGCAATGGTCTTTTTCACCTCTTCCAACTGTTCCAAGGTGGTGAGAGGGGCTTTATCGGTGAAATAGTCTTTTCCAGCCTTCATCACTCGGATTCCCAGAGCAGCACGCTCACTGGTCACACAAGCGCCGGCGATCAGTTTGGTCTCCTCATCCTCTAAAACCTGGGCTTCAGAAGAGGCTGCTTTCGCCTGAGAATATTGCTTGCAAAAAGCCTCCACTTTTTTCGGATCCGGATCATACACCCATTTCATGGTGGCCCCTGCATCTAGCAAGCCGTTGGACATGCCGTAAATATGGCCATGGTCTAAGCCGATCACGGAAAACACAAACTCCCCAGGCTTTACCACAGGATCCGGCCTACCTTTTGCCGCGTAATTCATTCCGTCCTTCTGTGCCATAACAGAAACACTCCCTTCCCTTACTTCTTTTCTTCGTAACTTCCCACAGTGATGGTGTCCGGTGCAAAGTTCTCCACGCTTCCCGTCTTTTCGTAAAAATGGGGCACATGGGCCAGCAACCCCTGGAAGGTATAGAAGTCATCCTCCTGGGAAACGGGCAGGGTGACTGTTTGCCCCAAAGCGCCGGATTTATAGATGGCCGTAATCAGCTCGATTGTTTTGCGGCCATCCCATCCAGTAATCATGGGACGAGTTCCGTTTTCCAAAGCGGTCAGATAGTTGTCGATCTCCCCGGTATGGCCCTCATAGGGCAGGTCCGGAAGATTTTCATAATATGACTTCAACTTGCCTTCCAACGCTTCATTGCGCTCGGGGAAGCCATTTCCCTTACTGGTGGAAGCATAGCAGCTCCAGGGCGCGGCGATCTTTGCCTTTTCACACTGGAGAACAATGCCCTGCTCTTCCCCATGATGAACCACCGAAGCGGTGACCTGGGCCACAGAGCCATCCCCATACTGCAGGGTGGAGAAGGAAAGGTCTTCCACTTCCGCGTTGTCGTGCATCACATTGGACAAGATGGAGGTCACTTTCTGGGGCAGCTCCCCTTTGAACCAGTTGATCATATCAATGTGATGGACCGCATGGTTCAGGGTGCATCCTCCTCCTTCTTTTTCCCAAAGGCCCCGCCACCACAAGTCATAATAGCAATGGCCGCGCCACCACAGGGAATTCACGTGGGCCACCCGCAGGTTTCCAGCTTCGCCGCTTTCCAAGGTTTCTCTCAGCTTATAAATGGAGTTGCGGAATCGGTTCTGAGCGATACATCCCATGGTCACGCCATTGCGCTGCTCCGCCTCTAACATGGCATCGCATTCCTTCAAGCATGTGGCCATGGGTTTTTCCACCACCACGTTTTTCCCCGCGTCCATGGAATGGATGGCGATCTCCGAATGGGTATAGGGAGGGGTGCAAACGTGGACCACATCAATGTTTAGGCCGGAAGCCAGCATCTTTTCGTGGTCGTCAAAGATCTGACAGGAAAGATGGTACTTTTCCTTCATGGCTTCCGCTTTTTCCGGATAGATATCGCACAAAGCCACGATTTGGCACCGCTGAGGAAAGGTGAGCAATCCTTCTACATGGGACGGGGCAATATTGCCGGTTCCCACAATGGCAACGTTCAACATGTTGATTCCTCCTTCATCAGTGACTGGTTTTTGTAATAGCTTCCCACAAGCCCAAAAGATACTGGCTGCCCAAGGCCCTATCATACAGACCATACCCGGGCATAGCCTGTTCTCCCCAGATCATCCGTCCATGGTCCGGCCGCAGGATCCCATCGAAGCCAATCTCATACAAGGCTTGCATAATGGCAAACATATCAAAGGACCCGTCGCTGGAAAGATGAGCGCTCTCCTCAAATTGGCCGGGAGCTGTATGCTCCATATTCCGCACATGGGCAAAGAAAATTTTCCCTTTCAGGCTGCGGATGATCCCCGGCAAATCCGCTTCGGGATTGGTGCCAAGAGAACCGGTGCAAAGGGTTACGCCGTTATAAGGGGAATCCACCATGTTCACCATGCGCTGCAAATTTTCCCCACTGGTGATAATCCTGGGAAGGCCGAAAACACTCCAAGCAGGATCGTCCGGGTGAATGGCCATCTTAACGCCATATTTTTCACAGGCCGGCATGATGGCTTCCAGAAAATACTTCAAATTCGCCCAAAGTTTCTCTTCGTCCACATCTTGGTATTTCTCAAACAGCTCTTTCAAATTTGCCAACCGCTCCGGCTCCCAACCGGGAAGCAAATGACCCTGGGACTTTTCCTCAATGGAGGAAAACAAATGGTCCGGGTCCATCCGGTCGATCTCCCGCTGGTCATAAGCCAACACTGTGGAACCATCCTGGCGGCGTTTTGCCAGGTTGGTCCTGGTCCAGTCAAAGACCGGCATAAAATTGTAGCAGATCAAATGAATATCACATTCGGACAAGGTGCGGATCGTGTGGATGTAATTCTCTATGTACTGGTCCCGGCTGGGAAGGCCGATCTTGATGTCGTCATGGACATTGACACTCTCAATGCCCAAAATCTCCAGACCTGCGTCCTCCACCGACTGCTTCAGGGCCAATACTTTCTCTTTTTCCCAATCTTCCCCAGGCATGGCGCCATACAAAGTGGTGATCACTCCTTTGACGCCGGGAACCTGACGAATGTGTTTCAAAGAGACGGTATCAAATTCCTCTCCAAACCAGCGCAAGCCCATTTTCATAGGACAAGCTCCTTTCTCACGACACTATGGCCGCGGTTTCTTTCACCTCTACAGAATAAAGCAAATTGAGGCGAAACTCTATTCATTTTTCGTGATCATGGAGAAGGATTCCACTTTTTTTGTCCTAGTTATTTTCTTTTCAAGATCTCACTCGTTTCGTTCGCCTGCTTGTCTCACAATTCATTGGGTGGATCGCTGCTGTTTTTTCCACGTTGTAGGGGAAACCCCCGTGATGCTTTTGAATACCCGTTCAAAATGCGTCAAGGTCTCATACCCCAATTCCATACTGACTGTGGTGATATTCTTTTCCTTAGTCAACAGCTCTTTTGCCTTTTCCACCTTCAAGTGGTTGAGGTAGCTGACAAAAGTGATCCCCATGCACGCCTTGAAAGTGCGGCTCAAATAATAGGGCGTGACAAAAAATTCCTTTGCCACATCCTCCAGCCGCAGTTTTTCCGTGCGGTGAGTCTTCAAGTAGGACAACACACTGGCGATCCGGTCGTATTTGGGATCGATACTGGCAGACTCCTGGGGAATTGGCAGCGCCCCGTGAGACCAATACTCCAACAGAAGCACCAACTGCCCGAACACAAATTTACTGTAAAGATCTTGCCCGGCTGCCACTCCCTGCTCGATTTCATACAGCAGTTCCAACACCTTTCTCTGCTGAAAACCATCCAACCGCATATTCCGAAACGGTCCGATGAACAAGGCAAGAAGCTCGTCCGCCCGTTCCGGAAATACTCCCCGCAGATATTCCTCCGTGAAATACATTACCGCACGGATCCCATGAGGGTCCTGTCCCTGAAACGACTGGTGCAAATCAAACGTACGTATCCAAAAAAGCTCCCCTGCTTCCAAATGGTTGAACTTGCCATTGGATAACAGATACCGGTCCCCTGAGATCTGAAAATAAATTTCATAACAATCATGATAATGAGTCCGTTCCATATTGGAATAATGACCGTATTCATTGCACTGAACATCCAATAGACGGTCCCGCAATTCCTGACCGAACCCGCTTCTATCCATAGGTAACTTCCCCTGCCCTTTTCCGGAATTTACAAGGTCCACCCCAGAGGTGACTCGTTTTTCTGAGTATACCGCCAACATCCCAACACTGTCAACGGCACTGCTCCAAAGAAACTTGCAACAAACAAAACGGCCAACAGGCCCATTTTTCTTTATGCAAAAAGAAGAGCGGCTTCTCAATAGAGAAACCGCTCAAAACACTTACCATAAAATTGAAACCGCGAATGAATCCGGATGGTCTGCAGATACGCACTTAAATATCCCCGCATACTTTCTTCCAATGGGGCAACCGTTCATGCGTTACCATGAGTGCATCCTGATTGCACCGATGTTTGCGAACTCGTCTGCATCGGATTTCGTCAAAAATCACGTCCCAGTCAGAGCACTTCGCAACAACACCTTGTTCGGTTTGCACGATGACATCCGAAACCCATCCTAAAATCGTGGCAAAACGTTATCAACCTGAAAAAAAGCTGAACTTCCGCACATCACCTAGCTGTTTAGTCCAGAGGCTTCATGGTGGGGAAAAGGAGGACGTCGCGGATGGATGTGGCTCCTGTGAGGAGCATCACCAGACGGTCCACACCCATGCCCATGCCGCCCGTGGGAGGCAGGCCATACTCCAGAGCGGTGAGGAAGTCCTCATCCACATCGCAGGCCTCGTCGTCGCCAGCTGCTTTCAGAGCAGCCTGGGCCTCAAACCGTTCCCGCTGGTCAATGGGATCGTTGAGCTCGCTGAAGGCGTTGACATACTCCGCACCGCAGATGAACAGCTCAAAGCGCTGGGTGTACTCGGGATTATCCTGGAACCGCTTGGACAGCGGGGAAATATCCACCGGGTGGCCCGTCAGGAAGGTGGGCTGCACCAACTTCTCCTCACAGTAAGTCTCAAAGAACAGATTCAGGATATCACCCTTCTTGTGGCGCTCCTCATACTCGATATGGTGCTCCTTGGCCAGGGCACGTGCCTGCTCCAGAGTCTCCACCTGGGTGAAGTCCACCCCGGCGTACTTCTGGACAGCCTCCACCATGCTGATCCGCTGGAAGGGCTGGTCCAGGTCGATCTCCACACCGTCACGCTCCACCTTGCCGGTGCCCAGCACCTTGTGGGCCACAGTGCGGATCATGTCCTCTGTCAGGTCCATCATCCCGTTGAAGTCGGTAAAGGCCTGATAGGCCTCCAACATGGTGAACTCCGGATTGTGACGGGTATCCATGCCCTCGTTGCGGAAGGTGCGGCCAATCTCATACACCCGCTCAAAGCCGCCCACAATCAGCCGCTTCAGATGCAGCTCCAGAGCGATGCGCAGGTACATATCCAGATCCAAGGTGTTGTGGTGGGTGATGAAGGGACGGGCTGCCGCGCCGCCTGCCTGATTGTGCAGCACCGGAGTCTCCACCTCCAAAAAGGCGTGGCTGTCCAGGTACTCCCGGATGGCGGTGATGATCTTGGAACGCTTCACAAAGACATCCTTCACCTCGGGATTGACGATCAGATCCACATAGCGCTGACGATAGCGGGCATCCGTATCCTTCAAGCCGTGATACTTCTCCGGCAGGGGCAGCAGTGCCTTGGACAGGATCACCATGCTGTCCGCCTTGACGGAGATCTCACCCCGGCGGGTCCGGAAGGCTTCGCCGGTGACACCTACGATATCGCCGATATCCAGGGAAGCGGTAAGACTGCGATAGGCCTCCTCCCCCAGCATGTCAATCTTCACATAGAGCTGAATCCGGCCGGAGTTATCCCGCAGATCCATGAAGGCCGCCTTGCCCATATCCCGCCAGCTCATGATCCGGCCAGCCACGGACACCTGCTTCCCCTCAAACTCCTCGAAATGATCCACGATCTCCTGAGCGTGCTGCTGCACGTCAAACGTGGTGTAGGCATAGGGATCCTTCCCCTGCTCCTGTAGACGCTGCAGCTTCTCCCTGCGCACCCGCAGGATCTCGCTCATGTCCTGTTCGCCCTCCTGCTGGGGCAGCTTTTCTTTCTTTTCCGCCATTTCCATCCTATCCTTTCACCGTTACTTCCGATCCCGTCTCTTATCGGGAAATGGTCACAATGTGATACTTGGAGATCCCGGCAGGTGTCTCCACCTCAATGGTCTCCCCCACTCTCGCGCCAATGAGCGCCTTGCCCACTGCGGATTCGTCAGAGATCTTTCCGCCTCTGGGATCTGCCTCGTTGGAGCCCACAATCTTGAAGTCTCTCCGGGACTGGGCACCAGTGGCGGAGGTCAGGTCCACCTCGATCTTGGAGCCAATGTGCACCGTCTCGTTGTTCAGCTCGCTCTCATCAATCACCACGGCGCCCTGAAGCATCACCTCCAGGTCCGCGATGCGAGCTTCCACCATAGCCTGGTCGTTCTTGGCCTCGTCGTACTCGCTGTTCTCGGACAGGTCGCCAAAGGACAGTGCGACCTTGATCTTCTCGGCCACGTCTTTGCGGCGAACCGTCTTCAAATATTCCAGCTCTTTTTCCAGAGCGGCCAATCCTTCTTCGGTTACAAAGTACTGCTTCTCAGTTGCCATGCTATTTCATCCTTTACTAAAATGGCCCGTATCCACGGACCGGGTTTATCCTTACTATTATAATGACACTGCGTGATCTTGTCAACGAAAAACAACGCATAGACCCGGGAAATCCGAGAATTTCCCGTCCCGGGGCCATGCGCTGTGTGCGTCTCACAAAACGCTCCTTACACCTGCTTAGATGATAGCGTTCTCGCCCTGTTTCTTCAGATACCGGCTGATGGAAATGGTGCCGCCCAGCAGGCCAAACAGCATGCCGGCAATCACATAAGCGCCGTACAACGGCACCACAAAGGGATGAATATCCACCACTGCCAACCAGGGCACCAGGCTGTAAACCACCACAACCGCCTGGTCATAGGCAAAATACAGCACCGTGGCGGAGATCAGCCCGGCGATGATGCCGATGATGATGCCCTCCACAATAAAGGGCACTCGGACAAAGCCATTGGTGGCGCCCACGGACTTCATGATGTTGATCTCCATACGCCGGGAGAAGATGGTCACCTTCACGGTATTGGCGATGATAAACAGGGACACCACTGCCAACACCAGCACAATGCCGATACTGCAGTAACGCACCAATCGGTCCAAGCTGCTGAGCTTGTCCGCCACGTCGCTGAAGTTTGAGACAGAAGCCACGCCGTCAATGGCGGTGATGGCCGCCACCGTCTCCTGGTAACGGCTCAGATCCTGCAGGGAGATCTCATAGGAGTCCGGCAGGGGGTTGTTATCCCCGGTGAATCCCTCAAACAGCGTACCGCTGCCGCCCAGATCCTGCATCATCTCGGAAAGGCCGGAATCCTTGGGGATGAAGGTGCATTGGGCGATGTTGTCCAACTGGCGGATCTCCTCACCGATCTTCACCGCTGTCAAAGAGGGCACATCTGTGTTCAAATAAACTCGAATGTTGTTGCTTCCCTCAATGGACTCCATGGTGGCCGACAGGTTGAGGGAAAGCAGTCCTGCCGCTCCCGTCATCAGCAAACAGGAAATCAACACACCGATGGAGGCGATACTCATGGTCCGGTTCTTCCACAGGCTTTTCAAGCCCTCTCGGAACAGATATCCAATACTGTGCAGGCTCATTCCCTCACCTCCTTGCTGTCATCGTCATCTTGACCAGGTTCCTGCTCCAGCAGAACCTGCTGGGCAATCTCCTCCGCATTCCCTATATCGTCCACATAGGGCTCCGAAGGCAGCACATCCTCAGGGGGATACGCTCCTGGATCCTGGTCCACATAGTCTCCGTCCTCCTGGGGAGGATAGTCCAAGCCTTCCTCCATGGGATACTCCTCCTCTTGGGGAGCATACGCCATCCCATCCTGCGGATCCTCATATGCCTCAGGCACAGCGTCAGGCTCGTAGACCTCTTGGTTGTCGTACTCGGCATAATCGTCGTCATTCTCCACGGCCTCTTCCGGTGTGGAATACTGCTCCGGCGGCGCGTAGGTATCCGCCATATCCGCCGTATCCGCCACAATCTCGCCGGAGTGAATCTGGATGATCCGCTTGTGGAAATGCTTCACCAGGGAGTGCTCGTGAGTAACCATAAGCACAGTGGTGCCCCGACGGTTGATCTCGCTGAGCAAGTCCACAATCTCAAAGGACAGAGCCGGGTCAATGTTGCCCGTGGGCTCGTCCGCGATGATCATGGAAGGATTATTCACCAGCGCGCGGGCCAAACCCACACGCTGACGCTCACCGCCGGAAAGCTCGGTGGGATAGTGTTTGGCCTTGTGCTGCAAGCCCACCAAGCTGAGGATATAAGGCACCCGCTTGCGGATGGAACGGGCAGACGCACCCACCACCCGCATGGCAAAGGCCACGTTGTCATAGACAGTCATGTGGTCGATCAAGCGGAAATCCTGGAAGACAATGCCCATCTTCCGGCGGATGTAGGGAATCTTCCGCTTGGGAAGCCGGGTCACATCCACCCCATCCACGATAATCTGACCGGAATTGGGCCGCTCTTCGCACATGACAAGTTTCAGGAAGGTGCTTTTGCCAGCGCCGGAGGATCCGACGATGAAGACAAACTCGCCCTTATCCACCGTCAAATTGATGTTGTGGAGGGCTTCTGTGCCATTGTTATACACCTTCGACACGTTGTGGAATTCAATCAAGCCTAGAACAGTCCTTTCTCTGCTAGAATACTCGGGGGAAACGGTCTCCCCCTTTATTCACTTGAAAGCCAGTCCCCGCCGGTACGGTCCGAACACACAGGGGCAGCACCCACCGGCATAGCTGTATTATACCAATGGGTGCCGCCTGTATCATTCTCATGCGGAATTAAATTGTGAACGAACTGGGAACGGAAACCCGCCGGCAGCCGGAAATCAAAACTTCACAGGGTTGCTGGACAGGTAGCGTTTGACCATCAAAGCCACCTTAAAGACGATGGCATCCTCAAACTCCCGCAGGTCCAAACCGGTGATCTTCTTGATCTTCTCCAGGCGGTAAACCAGGGTGTTCCGGTGGACAAACAGCTTCCGGGAGGTCTCGGAAACGTTGAGGCTATTCTCAAAGAAGCGCTGAATGGTAAACAGCGTCTCGTGATCCAGAGAGTCGATGGAACCCTTGCGGAAGACTTCCTTCAGGAACATCTCACACAGGGTGGTGGGCAGCTGATAGATCAGACGGGCAATGCCCAGGTGATTGTAGCTGACAATGGGCTTCTCCGTGTCGAACACCTTGCCCACTTCCAGAGCCACCTGAGCTTCCTTGAAGGAGCGTGCCAAATCCTTAATGGAGTTGACCACCGTGCCAATACCCACGGTGCAGTGGGTGTAGAACTCTCCGGAGAGGGTATCCACAATGGAGCTGGCTAGCTTGTCAATATCCTTCTCATCGATATTGGGTTTGATCTCCTTGACCAGAGCGATGTCCGTCTCATTGATATTGATGATAAAATCCTTGTTCTTGTCCGGGAACAAGTTCTGCAGCACATCGTAAGCGGAGATGTCGTTCTTTTCGGCGATCTTCACCAGCATGCACACCCGGCTCACATCGGAGTCAAAGTGCAGCTCATGGCTCTTCAAATAGATGTCTCCGGGCAGGATGTTGTCCAGGATCACGTTCTTAATGAAGTTCCCTCGGTCATACTTCTCATCGTAGTACTGCTTAATGCTGTTGAGGGATACTGCCAGAATTTTTACATACTTCTGGGCCTCGGGATCCTTGCCGGCCACAAACACTGCGTACTCAGGCCGGGGGCGGCTGCCGAAAGACTTGAAGCTGTAGTCATCCGTCTCAAACACTTCCGAAGAAGCCATTTCCTCCGGTGTAATTTCATCGCAGACCTCACCGATCTTACCCAACTCACTGCAGGCAATGATCACAGAGGACTCGTCCACAACACCGATGGTGCGGTCGATGGTATCCCGCATCTGATGGATGATTCCTTGGAACAATCTGTTTGACATAGCTCTTCCCCTTTCTTTCTATGCACAGGGACTTTCCCCCAGGTTTTCCAGAGCAGCTGTCTCCAGACCGGAAACAGCATCGTACAACTATACAGCTTTATTTTACAGAATCAAGCGGAAAAATTCAACCTTTTTTTGAAAAAAGCTTATCCAAATTCCTCTTCGGAATAAAAAAAGCGGAGACACCATCGCTGGTGTCCCCGCTCCTGAATGGCACTATGTTAGTTGAGGATAGTCTTCTCAGTCTCTTTGTCGAACAGATGCATCTTGTTCAGATCGAAAGCGATCTTGATCTTGTCGCCGGACTTAGCGGTGGAGGTGGGCTCCACACGAGCGGTGACAGCGTTGCCCTCGCAGTTGAGGTACAGATAGGTCTCAGCACCCATCAGCTCGGTAACTTCCACGTCCACGGTCACATGTGCGCCGCCGACCTTCTCGATGAAGTCAGGCTCGTCATGCACATCCTCGGGACGGATGCCGAACACAACGTCCTTGCCCACGTACTCGTCCAGGTTGCCAACAGCACCGTCGGACTTCTTCTTCGGGATGGCGATGGTGCAGGCACCGAAGGTCATGGTGTAATCGGAGCCGTTCTTGCCCAGCTTGGCATCGATGAAGTTCATCTGAGGAGAACCCATGAAGCCGGCCACGAACTCGTTGATGGGATAATCGTACAGGTTCTGAGGAGTATCGACCTGCTGAATGAAGCCGTCCTTCATAACCACGATGCGGTCGCCCATGGTCATAGCCTCGGTCTGGTCATGAGTAACGTAGATGAAGGTGGTGCCCAGACGCTTGTGCAGCTTGGCGATCTCAGTTCTCATCTGAGCACGCAGCTTAGCGTCCAAGTTGGACAGGGGCTCGTCGAGCAGGAACACCTTGGGATCACGGACGATGGCGCGGCCCAGAGCCACACGCTGTCTCTGACCACCGGACAGAGCCTTGGGCTTGCGGTCCAGCAGGTGAGAGATGTCCAGGATACGGGCGGCCTCTTCCACGCGGCGCTTGATCTCATCCTTGGGAGTCTTGCGCAGCTTCAGGCCGAAAGCCATGTTATCAAACACAGTCATGTGGGGGTACAAAGCGTAGTTCTGGAACACCATGGCGATATCGCGATCCTTGGGAGCGATGTCGTTGGAGAGCACATCGCCGATGTACAGTTCGCCCTTGCTGATCTCTTCCAGACCAGCGATCATACGCAGGGTGGTGGACTTGCCGCAACCGGAAGGACCGACCAGGATGATGAACTCCTTATCTTCGATGTCCAGGTTGAAGTCGGTAACAGCTGTTACACCGCCGGCGTAGATCTTGTAAATATTTTTCAAAGTTACGCTTGCCATTCAGATTTTCCTCCTATTTTTTGACTGCGCGGTCCGCTTTTGCCGCACCCGTCATTAGATTGTCCTTAGTATAACAGATTCGGCTCTCCGGCGAAAGGCTTTATTTGCCCAAAGTTTTTTGAAACCCTTTATGGGCTTTCACTAAATTACAAATGATATAGTCAATTTTAGTACAACTTGCTAATGGAAAATCCAACCCGTTTCCTCCGCTGTCAAGAGGCGGCACTCCCCCTCCTGTAGTGTAGTGTCCAAAGCAAGTCCCCCTATCTTGAGGCGCTTAAGGGCGAGCACCGTTTTTCCCCTGGCCTCAAACATGCGTTTGACCTGGTGGAACCTGCCTTCCCGCACCTCCACAAAGGCCACCGTGGGATCCTCCTCGGTCCACAGCCGGGCCGGGGCGTAGGTTTCCTCCTCCCAGCACACTCCCTCCCGGAACGCTTCCTCGTCCTCCGCCGTCACCGGGGCGTCCAGCTGGGCTCGGTACTGTTTGTACACGTGTTTTTTGGGAGAGAGCATCCTGTGGGCTAAATCCCCGTCATCCGTGATGAGCAGCAGACCGGTGGTGTCCTTGTCCAATCTCCCCGCTGGGAAAAGCCCCCGGCGGCGCAGGTCCTCCGGGAGCAGGTCCAGCACAGTTCTTTGGCGGCGGTCCTCCGTGGCAGAGAGCACACCGGCCGGCTTGTTCATCATGATGTAAAGATGCTCCTGATAGTGCACAGGGCGTCCCTCTACGGCGACCTCACTTGATGGGTCCACCTTTGCCCCGGGGTCCCGCTGAGGCTTGCCGTCCACTGTCACCGCTCCTGCGCGGATCAGCTTCCCCACCTCCTTCCGAGTCCCAAGGCCTTGGGATGCCAAGTATTTATCCAACCGTTCCCCCATGGTTTCACGTCCCTTTCCAGCGCTGTAAGCGCCTGATTTTTACTTCCGCCCTGCCGGCTCAGTCCACAGGGTAGGCGTCCTCCGGCAGGGGCTCCCCAGCAGTCTCCGTCTCGGCAGATGTCTCTGCCTCCGGGGCAGCCGCCTCTGTCTGGGAAGTCTCCGCCGCGGTGTCCGCGCTGCTCTCTACAGCTGTATCAACTCCGCTCTCCGCAGGCAGCTGAGATGCTGCCGGAGTGGGGCTGGCCACTGGACTGGCAGAGGACTGACCGCTGCCAGCTCCCCCATTGTTCTCCCCAAAGCGGGCGCTGTCCGGCGCAAAGCCGTGCATAAAGCCGTCCACCTTGGTGCTGGCCACGTCTCCGCCGATGATTTGATCCCCATACACCAGCAAGGTGGCATAGACCTCCGTCTCGTTGGGGTAGTTCTCCACTTTATATAGGTATTGGGTGCAGGACTCCCCGGCGTAGGGCTCCAGATCAAACCCCTGGGCCTTCTGCATGGTGTTGTACGCAGTGTACACATCGTTGAACTCTGCAGGGATCATCACTTCACGGGTTTCTGTGGGCTCCGTCTGAACCTGCCAGCCAAAGCTCTGAAGGTAGGCCACCCGCTCCTCATTGGTGCCGCCGGGGATGGGCTGAGCCGGTTCCTCCTCCCCCCTGCTCTGCAGGAAAAAGCATGCCAACGCCACAATGACCGCCAGCACCAAAAAGGCTAGAATCCGTTTCCGATTGGCTTTCAGCGATACGACCATTTTTCCACCGTTCCTCTCTGTTGTGTCCTTGTGGAATACCTATGAGAGACACGGTGGGGATATGACCTTTTCCCCGGGGATCCGGGAGAAACTACAGTTCCAGCATGTGAGGGGCCAAAAAGCGCTCCTTGCGAGAGGCGGCGGCGACCACGAACCCGCCCGGCAGCCAATACTGGGAGAGCTCCACGCCTCCCGGCAGGAACCGGGGAGCGCCCTCCTCAAAGGTGAAAGCGGCGTGCTTCAGGCCGTAGGCCAGCCCTTGGCCGGTGAGCTTCATCACGCTCTCCTTCAACGTCCACAGGGTGAGGAAAGCCGCCCCGTGATCCGGCTGAGCTAAAAGCCAAGAGAGCTCCTCCTGGGTACAGGCCCGCCGGGCCAGGGCCTCCCGGAAGGGACGGGGGCCCTCCCCATCCACTCCCACCGGGAAGGCACTGAGAGCGCAGCACACCATGCCGTGACAGTGGCTCAGATTGAAGTGGATCGAGCAGTCTGGAAAATAGGGCTTCCCCTCCGGCGTCCGTTCCTGGCGAAGGTCCGAGAGCCGCAGGCCCCGCTCTTCCCAAAGAGCTCGCCTGAGCAGCTGCTGGGCCAGAGAGCGCTGATGGGACAGCTCCTCCCGCCGGGAGAGGCCTTCACAAGCGTACCGGACTACATAGAGCATAACACCCCTCCTGGAGGAACTGGATTTTGCTTTCTACTTTCTATTGATTATAGCACAGGGGCCTGGGAAAGGCAAAAGGAAAAAGGCCGGGGATCTCTTGACTTTTCCAGATTAGTGTGAGAAAATTCAGTTGATTTTGGGGTATTTTTACAAAAGGAGGAGTTCTATGACCGCAGAGAGAAAAGTGTTTTACCGCTCATTTTTTGCCATTGTCATTCCCATTGCCATTCAAAACCTGATCAACTCCGCGGTGGGCATGGCGGACACCTTGATGCTGGGATTTGTCAGCCAGACAGCTATGGCCTCCAACTCCTTGGCGGGACAGATTCACTTTATTCTGAACATGGTGTACAGCGGACTGGCCGCCGGAACCACCATGCTTGCAGCCCAATACTGGGGCAGGCAGAACCTGAAGGCCATCGAACACATTCTGGCCATTGGTATGAAATTGGCAGCGGGAGTGGGTGTTGTCTTTTTTGTGGGAACGGTATTCTTCCCCTCCCAGCTGATGAACATCTACACCAACGACCCTACCATGATCCAGGCGGGCAGCGAATATCTCCGCATTGTGGGCTGGTCCTATCTGTTCATGGGGTTTTCTCACCCCTATTTGAGCATCCTGAAAAGCGTGGAGCGGGCCAAGATCAGCACCTTGATCAACTCCTCCGCTCTGGGGGTCAATGTCCTGCTCAACGCTGTGTTCATCTTCGGCTGGCTGCCCGGTGTCCCTCCCATGGGAATCCGGGGCGTGGCGCTGGCTACGGTGATCTCCCGTGTGGGAGAGCTGGTTCTCTGCCTGATCTACGGCTCCCGATACAAGGTCCTTCGGCTGCGGCCAGGTCTTTTCACCATGCACAATCCTGTGCTTTGGCGGGACTTTATCCGCTACTCTCTCCCCGCTTTGGGCAATGAGTGCGTCTTTGCGGTGGGATCTTCCATGTACTCGGTGATTATGGGCAGGCTGGGCGAGGATCTGGTGGCGGCAAACTCCATTGTGGCCAGCCTGCGCAGTGTGGCCACTGTGCTGGGTTTCGGCGTGGCTAACGGCACCTCTATTCTGCTGGGAAAGACCATCGGCTCAGGAGATATGGCCCGAGCGGAGCGGGATGCCAAGCGGCTTTTGGGGCTGACTTTCTTGGCCTCCCTGGTGGGCAGTCTGGTGGTACTGATCGCCTATCCCATCATCTCCTCTTCCATGACCACTCTGTCCGCCCAAGCTCAAAGCTACCTGCGGATCATGGTTTGGATCAGCGTCATCTACGTCTGGGGACCTCCCATGAACACCTGCTGGATGTGCGGCGTCTTCCGCGCCGGAGGCGATGCCAAATTCGGGTTTATTTTGGATGTCATCTGCATGTGGGTTATCATGGTCCCCGCTGGGCTGATTTCCGCCTTTGTGCTGAACCTGCCCCCTATGTGGGTGTACTTCATCCTCAGCTTGGATGAGACTGTAAAGATGCCAGCCAACATCGTTCACTACCGAAAGAAAGGGT
Organism: Acutalibacter sp.; assembly: GCA_050946975.1. Classification (GTDB taxonomy): domain Bacteria; phylum Bacillota; class Clostridia; order Oscillospirales; family Acutalibacteraceae; genus Acutalibacter. The sequence goes on along the minus strand of JBMNVU010000021.1, from coordinate 1,811 downwards.
GGCTTCGGAATATCACCCGGGACAAGATTACATAAGCTGCTTTCCAAAGGAAAGGCCCGCCGGAGCGCTTCCGGCGGGCCTTTTTGCCACAAAAAAGAAGGCTGCATCCGATGACACAGCCTTCCCTGCGGCTTACACCGCGGTTTGATTAACTAACTCCTACGCAAATCCAATCTGCGTCCGCAGAGATTACTTGCGGGGGTTCTTGATCGCAGCCTGAGCAGCAGCCAGACGAGCGATCGGAACACGGAAGGGAGAGCAGGAGACGTAGTTCAGGCCAACATTGTGGCAGAACTCGATAGAGCTGGGATCGCCGCCATGCTCGCCGCAGATGCCCAGAACGATGTCGGGACGGGTAGCGCGGCCCTTCTCGGCAGCCATCTTCACCAGCTGGCCAACGCCCTCCTGGTCCAGACGAGCGAAGGGATCGTTCTCGTAGATCTTGTTCTCGTAGTAAGCGCCCAGGAACTTGCCGGCGTCGTCACGAGAGAAGCCGAAGGTCATCTGAGTCAGGTCGTTGGTGCCGAAGGAGAAGTACTCGGCCTCTTCCGCGATCTTGTCAGCGGTCAGAGCAGCGCGAGGAATCTCGATCATGGTGCCAACCTTGTACTTCAGATCGATACCGGACTCGGCAATGATCTTGTCAGCAGTCTCGGTGACGGTCTTCTTGACAAACTTCAGCTCCTTGACCTCGCCAACCAGAGGAATCATGATCTCGGGGACCATGTTCCAATCGGGATGAGCCTTCTGCACATTGATGGCAGCCTTGATCACAGCCTCGGTCTGCATGGCAGCGATCTCGGGATAGGTGACAGCCAGACGGCAGCCACGATGGCCCATCATGGGGTTGAACTCGTGCAGGGAAGCGATGATAGCCTTGATATCGGCAACGCTCTTGCCCTGAGCCTCAGCCAGCTGCTCAATGTCCTTCTCCTCGGTGGGAACGAACTCGTGCAGCGGGGGATCCAGGAAGCGGATGTTCACGTGACGGCCGCCCAGAGCCTCGTACAGCTGCTCGAAGTCACCCTGCTGCATGGGCTCCAGCTTGGCCAGAGCAGCCTTGCGCTCCTCAACGGTGTCAGAGCAGATCATCTCGCGGATAGCGGCGATACGATCGGGATCGAAGAACATGTGCTCGGTACGGCACAGGCCGATGCCCTGAGCGCCAAAGGCCACAGCCTGCTTGGCGTCGCGAGGAGTATCAGCGTTGGTGCGGACCTCCATCTGACGGTACTTGTCAGACAGCTCCATGATGCGGCCAAAGTAACCGCCCTCGGTGGAAGCGGGAACGGTGGGCAGAGCCTCGCCGTAGATGTTGCCGGTGGTGCCGTCCAGGGAGATGTAATCGCCCTCGTGGTACTCACGGCCGGCCAGAGTGAACTTCTTGTTCTCCTCGTCCATCTTGATCTCGCCGCAGCCGGAGACACAGCAGGTGCCCATGCCACGAGCCACAACAGCAGCGTGGCTGGTCATGCCGCCGCGCACGGTCAGGATGCCCTGAGCGTACTGCATGCCCTCGATATCCTCGGGAGAGGTCTCCAGACGAACCAGGACCACCTTCTCACCAGCCTTGCCCTGCTCCACAGCGTCCTCAGCGGTGAAGACGATCTTGCCGCAGGCGGCGCCGGGGGAAGCAGCCAGAGCGCTGGCAACGGGCTTGGCGGACTTCAGAGCGGTGGGATCGAACTGGGGATGCAGCAGAGCGTCCAGCTGCTTGGGATCCAGCATCAGCAGAGCTTCCTGCTCGGTCTTCATGCCCTCGTCGATCAGATCGCAAGCGATCTTGATAGCGGCAGCGGGAGTACGCTTGC
>JBMNVU010000020.1:0-46404 GCA_050946975.1 Acutalibacter sp. | reverse complement strand
GCATGGATCTTATTCTCTACGATTTTCTTCTCCATGTCCTCAAAGTCCATCCGCCAGACGCCGTTCTCATCCTGCTTCAGGGGGCTGTGGACAATGTGATAGCCGTTGTTGGTCAGGCAGCCAGTGAAGCCCACGTAGGTGGGAGAGTGGAGCAGCACGTTGTCCCCGCGGGAGCACAGCACATTCAGGGCGCTGACAACGCCGCCCAACACGCCGTTCTCATAGCCGATGCACTCCTTGGTCAGGCCCTCCACGCCGTTGCGCTCCTTCTGCCAATTGATGATGGCATTGAAGTACGCATCACTGGGAGCAAAATAGCCGAAGAAGGGGTGCTCCACCCGCTTCTCGATGGCCTGGGTGATGGTGGGCACGGTGGGGAAGTTCATATCCGCCACCCACATAGGGATGATGTCAAAGCCCTCCTTGGGCGGACGAGGACCAAATCCCCCGTTCAAATCCACCGCGATGGCGTCCTTTCCGGACCGGTCAATTACACTGGTAAAATCGTATGTTTCTTGCTGTGGCGTCATGCGCCCGCCCCCTTTTCTCAATTGGTTGTCACAGAGTGTCCTTGTAGAGGACACCGTCTTTCATGATTACCCGGATATTGTCTGTATCGGACAGGATGGAAAGCCGCTGGGTGGGATCCCCGTCCACCACCAGCACGTCTGCGTAGGAGCCCGGCTCCAACACGCCGACCTTCCCTTCCGGATAAGGGTTTTGATAGGTGGTCAGCTTGCTGATTTCATAGTAGTTTCCCGTGGCCGCCCGCAGCCCGCTCATGGTGCCAAACCGCTTTTCGTAATAGGTCAGGTCCACGCTCTCCTGAGGCGTCATGGCGGGGTCGTGGATCATCAGGTCCGTGCCAAACAGAATGGTGAGCCCATACTTATTGATCAGATCTGTGGCGATGGCCTCATGCTTTCTCACCAGCTCCCCTTTCTTGGAGACCCGGGTGGGGATGCCCTCCACCACCTTGTTGAACTGGGGCATGGGGGCCACAAAGATCCCCTGAGCCTGAATGACTCGAGCGGCCTCCTCATCCATCATGTGGGCGTGCTCAAAGCTGCGCACTCCCGCCTTGGCCGCCCGCATCATGGAGGGGGCCGTATACAGATGGGCCATGACATAGGTGCCGTAGTCCCCGGCAACCTCTACGGCTGCCCGCATCTCCGCTTCGGTGAACTGCACCGTGGGGATGGGATCGTGCTGGGAGGAGCAGCCGCCTCCGGCCATGATCTTGATCTGGGAGGCTCCCTTATAGAACTGCTCCCGCACTGCCCGGATCATCTGATCCACACCGTCGGCCAAAACACTGCTGGTCAGCATCTGATACTGGATCTCCCGGCGGCTGTGGGCCAGATCGTCGTCCCCATGACCGCAGGTCTGGGAGATAAAGGAGTTGCTGGGGAAAATCCGGGGCCCGGGCAGCAGGTTCTGGTCAAAAGCCTTTTTCAAGCCCTGTACCACACCGCCCGCGTCTCGGACTGTGGTGAACCCTTGCATCAGGATCTTCCCGGCAATGGCCGCGGAACTGGCCACCGCAAAGTCCAACTCGCTGGTAGCCGGGAAAAACGCCCCCAGGTGCACATGGGCGTCCACCATGCCCGGCATGGCGGTTCGGCCGCCTCCGTCGATCACTGTGTCAAAATGTTCCTCGCTGACCTGGCCGGAGAGGATCTCCTTGACCAGGTTGTCCTCGATGACAATGCTCTTTCCCTCTTGCAGCTGGCTGCTGACTCCGTCAAATACATTCACCTGTTTGATCAGCGTTTTCATGTTGCCCATCCCTTTCCTTTCCGTCGCTGTTTTTCCGGGACTCCAGGACCCGCTCACTCCCCGTACTTCTTGCGCACCAGGTCCGCCAGGAACTCCGCCGTGCCCTCCACGCCGAACATGGCCGAGTTCACCATCAGATCAATGTGGTTCATATCGTTGGGCAGGTACTTCACATAGCGCATGTGGTAGGCGTCCCGGGCCTTGTCCACATCTGCAATCATCTTTTTGGCCTGTCTGGGATCCATGCCCAGGTCGTTGACACAGTTGACAATCCGATCCTCGTAGGGGGCGTAGACAAAGATGCTCAAGTGATTGGGAAAGTCCTCCAGAATACTGTCGGAGCACCGGCCCACTATCACGCAGCTCTCCCGCTCCGCCACCTCCCGGATGATCTTTGCCTCGGTCTGGAACAGCTTATCCTGAGCCTCCGTGGTTCCCAACCCCAGGGGAAACTTCATAAAGGCAAATTTGGAGGCCGTCTCCTCAATCTTGCTGGCCTCGTGGAGGGACAGATCCTGCTTTTCCGCCGCCATCTCCACAATGTCCCGATCGTAAAACGGGATGTCCAATTTCTCCGCCATCCGCTTGGCCACCGGCCGTCCCAAACTGCCAAACTGCCGGGAGATGGACACACAAAACTTCTTCATTGACACCGCCTCCTCACGCTTCTTTCTCGTCCAACTGATCCAACTCTTCCAGCTCTTCCCGGGCTTCCAGGATCTCCTCCCGGGCCTGGTCCGCCTTGAGAATCCTCTTGAGGAACGTCTTGGTGCGCTCCTCCTGGGGATGGTCAAAAATCTGCTCCGGCGGCCCCTGCTCCACTATGACTCCATCCGCCATGAAGATCACGTGGTTGGCCACCTCCCGGGCAAAGCCCATCTCATGGGTGACCACGATCATGGTGGCCCCCTCCCGGGCAAACTGCTTCATCACGTTGAGCACGTCCCCGATCAGCTCCGGGTCCAGGGCGGAGGTGGGCTCGTCAAAGAGGATCACCTCCGGGTTCACCGCCATGGCTCTGGCGATCCCCACCCGCTGCTGCATGCCGCCGGAAAGCTGGGAGGGATAGTACCGCTCTTTCCCCTCCAGACCCACCCGCTTGAGCAGGTCCATGCCGATCTCGTCGGCCTCCTCCTTTTTCACCTTCCGCCCCAGAGTTAGACCCAGAGTCACGTTCTGCAGCACGGTCTTGTTGGCAAACAGGTTGTAATTCTGAAACACAAAGGAGGTGTTTCGCCGGATCTCCAGCCGCTCCTTCTTGCCGGCGTGGGGCAGGTCGTACTCCTTGCCCGCCAGAGTCATTTGTCCCTCGTTGGGCTTTTCCAACAGATTCAGACACCGCAGGAACGTGGTCTTTCCGGAACCGGAGGGCCCCAGGATCACAATCACGTCGCCCTTTTCCACGGTCATGTCGATGCCCCGCAGGATCACGTTTTCGCCGAACACTTTTTTTACATTGGAAACCGTCATAACAGCCATGGGAATGCAACCTCCTTTTTTCTTATGATGCCAGAGCCTTTACGCTTTTGCCGAAGTGGCGCTCCGCCAGCTTGCTCAGCCGCTCCAAGATCCACCCCAGCACCCAGAAGACCAGCGCCGCCGCGATGTAGGCCTCCAGGTAGCTGTAGGACTGGGTGGCGGCAATGAGCGCGCCGTTCATAATGTCCACCACGCCGATGACGCTGACCAGAGCCGTGGACTTCAGCAGGCCCAGGATGGAGTTGGTCAAGGGCGGCACCACATACCGCACCACCTGGGGGACAATGATGTGGAAAAAGGTCTGCAGCCCGGTGAGCCCCACCGCGTACCCGGCCTCATACTGGGCCTTTTCCACCGCCATCAGGCCGCCGCGGATCACCTCGGAGATGCCGGACAGGTGGCAGATCACCAGAGCTGTGATGGCCACGGCGGTCATGTTCAAATCCTGGATGGAGATGTTCAAATGGAGAAAAGTCATGATCGCCGTAAAGTTCCCGGTGATGAGCAGATAGACAATGAGCAGCACCAGGTTGGCGGGAAAGGCCTTGCACAGGGCCATGACCACGTCCAGAATCTGCTTGGCCACCGGCACCCGGAAGACGCGGACCAGGGCAATGCCCGTGCCCAGCACCGTGCAGATCACCAAGGTGCTGGCGGACATCAGCAGGTTCTGGGGGATGTAGGAGATGGCCGCCTTGAGACAGATTAAAAAGTAACCCAGATCGATCATGCCAATTCCCTCCTTTCCTCAGCCTCGCCCTTGAGCCGGAAGGCGAAGAGCTTCGGCGGCTTGGGCAGGGAAGCCTTGGCGCTCCTGCCAAAGTCCAGCTTGCGGTTGATCATGCCGAAGACCCGCTCCAGCACCAGGCTCAACAGGGCAAAGACTGCTGCGCAGCAGACATAGCCCTCCAGCGTGTGGCCGGAAATAGCCCCCAGGGACTGGGCCTTGCCCACCATATCCAGCACCCCCACCATGTAGGCCAGGGCAGTTGCCTGGAACAGGCTGATGAAGGTGGTGCCCAGCATGGGCATGGCCACCCGCAATGCCTGGGGCGCCACAATGTGGAGCATGGTCTGGGATCCGGTCAACCCCACAGTCCAGCCAGCCTCAGTCTGGGCGGCGGGGACGGACTGAATGGCGGACCGGATAGTCTCCCCCAAAAAGCCGCCCATATTGATGCTGTAGGCGATGATCACGTAGAGGATATTGTCCACACCTGCAGTACTTCCGCCCAACGTGCTCACTACCGCGGGGATGCCGAAGTAGATGACGAACATCTGACAGATGACGGGCGTGCAGCGAACGTACGAAATGTACACCGTGGCGATCTGCCGCAGCACCGGCACCTTTTTGATCTGGATCATGGCCAGAATGGTCCCCAGCAGGACTCCTATCACAAAGGAAGCCAAGACAATCTCCAATGTGACCGGAAATTTTGCCAGGATCTTCGGAAAATACGTTGCCACCAATTCCCAAGAAATCATGTGTCACCCTCCTTTTCCTTGAGGAGGGCGGGTTCTCATCCCCGCCCTCCAGTGTCGCTCTTCCACTGAGTAGGAAGCCTTTACTCCGTGGGCTCCGTGTAGTCGCCGCCCAGAATGGACTCGCTGATCTCCTTCAAGGTTCCGTCCTCCCGCAGGGTGACAATGGCAGCGTCGATGTCGTCCCGCAGCTGCTCCTCCCCCTTGCTGTACACAAAGAACGTGCCGTTGTTGGCCTCAGAGGCGTTGGGCACCTGGTAATCGCTGTACTCCAAAAAGTCGTCATACTGGGAGGAGAAGCGGTTCATATCGTACTCCGATGCCACATAGGCGTCATACAGCCCGTTGACCAGTCCGGAGTGGATCACTTCCTGGCCCTCGGCGTACTCCACTTTCAGGTTCAGATCCGGATGCTCCTCCTTGTAGTTGAGGATCAGCGTCTCCGCCATGGAACCCGCCGTGGTCACCACCGTCTTGCCTTCCAGAGAGTCAAAATCACTGATGTCCGTGCGGCCCTTGGCATACCCAATGCGGAAGGGTCCGGTGAAGAAGTCCGCCTCGTTGGCGTACAGGTAGTTCTCCGCCCGCTCCGCAGTGTAGCCAAAGTGGTTCACCGCAATGTCATAAGTTCCGGTATCCAGGCCAATCAGCAAGTTGCTGAAATCGTCCGCCTTAAACTCAAAGGTGTACTTGTCCGACAGCTGCTCCCCCACCGCCTTGAGCACCTCATAATCGTATCCGGCGATGTTCTCATCCTCATCCACATAGCAGAAGGGGGAGGTCCCATTGCCAATGCCGATGGAAACCGTGGTGGTTTCGGCGGAACTGCTGGAGCCGCTCTGGCTGCTGGATCCGCTTTGGCTGCTGGCCGAGGAGCTGTCCCCTCCGCCGCTGCAGCCGGTCAGCAGGGACGCCGCCCCCAGACAAAGTGCCAAAAGAATTGCCATACCTGTTCTTTTCATGAGTAGTCACCTCCGGATTATTCCCACAAAAACCAGCAAATAGAGAAAGGCGCCTTGATCTCGTCTTTGAGACCAAAGCGCCTTTGCTTTCGCTTTCGTTTGGGTTGTCCCCATTGTAGCACGATTTCTTGGTTTGTCAACCGAAAATGCAGGATTTATTTTATTTCTGTCATTTGATAAGAATTGTGCCAACATTTTAACGTTTGTTCTGTGTAAAAATGAAATTTTTAAAATAAAATCTTTCATTTTGGCTGTTTTCGGCATTCAAAACTTTTTCTCTCTTTTTCCCCCGCCTCCCCCACCAAAAACCCGGTCTGTGCTATACTGTGGTTGAAAAATGTGTGATCTTTTCCGCGACACAGAGAGTACAAATCTCTGTGGCAAGCTAAAGGGGAAGGGGGAGATGGTTTGTGAACAACAGGATCCTGATTGTGGAGGATGAAGCCAAACTGCGGGAAGTGCTTTGCGACTATTATGCCAGCAAAGGAGACCAGCCCTTTGAGGCCTCCAACGGAGTCCAAGCTCTGGCCATGCTGGAAGAGGGAGCGTTTGACGCCGTCCTGCTGGACATCATGATGCCGGGCCTGGACGGATTGTCGGTTTGCCGGGCCGTCCGCCGGAACAACGACGTGCCCATTGTCTTTCTCACCGCCCTGTCCGACGAGGAGGACAAACTGCTGGGCTATGAGTTGGGAGCGGACGACTATGTGACAAAGCCTTTTTCCCTGTCCGTGCTCTACGCCAAGACCATGGCCCTGATCAAGCGGAACCAGCGAAAGGTGCTCACCGGTGACCGGCTGGAGTCCGGCGGAGTGTCCCTGGAGCTCTCCACCCACCGGGTGTTTGCCGGCAAGCGGGAAATCCTCCTGACTCCCAAGGAATTTGCCCTTCTCCGGTGCTTGATGGAAAATCGCGGGCTGGTGCTTTCCCGGGAGCAGCTGCTGGTGAAATGCTGGGGCTACGATTATGAGGGGGAATCCCGGGCAGTGGACACTCACATCAAACGGCTGCGGGAGAAACTGGGGGACTTTGCCGGCTGCATTAAAACGGTGATCAAAGCCGGGTATCGTTGGGAGGGTTGAAGATGAAGAAGAAGCGCATCCGCTCCATCACAGCCATCACCCTGCGGCTGGGGGCGCTGACCCTGGTCCTCTGGCTGCTGGGCATGGGATTGCTCACTTTGGGAACGGCCCAGTACGTCCATCGGGAGGTGGTGGAGGAAGGAAGCAGCCTTGCCCAGGACGCCGGGAAACTTGGCTACCTGGACGAGTATTATGCCCGGGACAACGGGGAGAACCTCCAACAGCTCAAGAAGACTCCGGGCTTTTTGGACCACGCCATGCTGGAGTCCCTGGAGCATGGCTCCGTCACGGTGGATGTCCCCCATCTCTACCAGAAAAACGGTTCCTCCTGGAGCATCTACGACACTTCTTTGGTGGAATGCAAGATCGCCCTGGCCTTTGTGGACTCCCAAGGGAAGGTTCTCCACCAAAGCGGGGACTTTCTCTCCTTCCAGTACTTCTCCCAGGAGGCCTGGCTGTCCGGAGAGGACGTCCTTCGGGAGGGCTATGCCTGGCTGGACCTGAGCGACTCCACAGATGAGCGGTACCAGCTGTTCCGCACCAGCTATACCAGCCGAGGGGATCTGTTTGACCTGACAGCCCTGCGCCTGACCGGCCTGTTCGACGGTGCCCGGTTCGAGCCCTATGCCCTGGACATCCTGACCTCGGAGGCTTACTCCAAGGGAGTGGCGGAGTGGATGGCCCAGACGCAGAGCTCTCCGCCCTCAGAGACTCCCTCCCCCAACGCGGCCCAAAACTCCACCTCCGCCGGGGGTCAGTCCTCTGCCGTCGCCACAGAGGTGCAGACCCCTCCCCACACCTACGGTCTGCTGGACAGCCTGGGCTATGTGGAGTGGCAGCCGCTTTTTGACCACACCGACCAGGCGGATCCAGGCGCGGAGCTGGTCACCATCTACGCCACCCAGCCCACCATGATGAGATATCAGCAGGGAGGGAAGGTAAATTACTGGGAGGGAAGCTATCCCAGCCTGATAGACTTGCTGCTGAGCCGGATCCCCGATGCCTCAAAGGGCACCGCCGACTTTTCCTCCGCCAGCGACGAAGAGAGCCTGTGGAACATGGTGGTGCTCAGCGCCGAGAAATACATTGACCTCACTGGGTATGATCCATACAAGTTAGAAGAGCCGTATCCCCAGCCGGACTTCACCCTCATTGCGGCGGTGCAGGCCAGCCCCTTAAAGATCGCCATGGGGTTCCTCTGGAAGATCTACCTGGCCACCGGATTGGCGGCTTTGGCGGGGGTTCTGCTGATCCGGCGCAGCATCAAACGCCACCTGCTCCGCCCCCTGGCGGAGATCAACCGGGGCATGGCCGCAGGCTGGGCCCACCTGCCCGATTGGGGCTGGGACCGCTTGCTGTGGCGGGAAGCAGCCCAGTTGACCCAGCAGTATGAGGTCACTCAGGACCAGCTCCACCGGGACAAGAACGAACTTGCCCGGCTGAACACCGCCCTGGACTATGCCCGAACAGCGGAAGAAAACCGGCGTCAGATGATCTCCCACCTGACCCATCAGCTGAAGACGCCTCTGGCAGTGATTCACGGCTATGCGGAGGGACTGCGGGAGCACATTGCCGAAGACAAACGGGATCACTATGTGGAGATGATCCTGTCCGAAGCAGAGCGGTCCGACCGGATGGTGCTGGAGATGCTGGACCTATCCCGTTTGGAAGCGGGCAGGGTAAAGCTGTCCCGGGACCAGGTTCCCCTGTTGGCCCTGACTCAAGGCGCATTGGAAAAGCTGGAGCGCACCATCGAGACAAAACAGCTGCAAGTGGAATTTTCCACCCAAGAGGAGGTGGTCATCACAGCGGATGAGGGCCGGATGGCCCAGGTGCTGGAGAATTTCGTCACCAATGCGGTGAAGTACACCCCCCAGGGCGGATGGATCCGGGTAAAGCTGGAGCGGGGAGAGCGAAAGGTCACCTTCACCCTGGAAAACGAGAGTCCTCCCCTGTCCCCCGAGGTCTTACGCCAAGTGTGGGATCCCTTTTACCGGGCGGAGGACACCCGGACAGAGGAGGGAAGCGGATTGGGCCTGGCCATCGTCAAAAGCATCCTTGATCTACACGGCGGAACCTGCTTTGCTCGAAACCTGCTCCAAGGAGTTGCCTTTGGATTCACCCTGCCCCTTTGACCTGGAAAAGGCCGCTTCCCCCATGTTCCTGATGGGAACATACAGATAGTCCTTTCCCGTGGCTGGGTCGGTGTATTCCTGAACGGCCCCAGCTAGAGGAATTCTCTGCTCCTCCATTTGTCCGATGGTCTTGGCAAATGCTCCGCTATGGTTTTCCACCACCAGATACTCATAAGCTGGTATGGTCCACTTAGTCCATCCGTCGGGGGCTTCCGCTTGATCAACACACTCCACTCCTGCCAGATACAAGCCTTTTTGAAAGCCGTCCTCCCATGGCTGAAAGGATCGGGAACTATCTGACATTGCGCCCCAAATCCCCACAAGATTTCCATTTGCGTCTTTCTTTGCCAGATGGGCTATTTCACTGAAATGGCCATTGGCATCCTGCCACAATTTCTGGATGAAGCCTTCTCCATCCGCTGTACTGCCTTCTTTACCGATGACGATAAACTCCTTTTTGATCGCCTTAACCATCTGCCACAGCCTCCCATGGGGAATTTTGTTTGATTCATTATAGCACATATACAGGAATCATCCGCTCATATTGCTTGAAAAGCCAGCTGATATTTGCGGGAATCTCCAAAGCAATGGGACCCCTGTATGAACACTGGCTATCTCCTTGGGAAGTCTGCTTATTACTTTTTCCTCTTCGGCGGCATACCCCGTTTCTTTTTGATCCAGCGAGAGTAGTGGGGACCTGAACCACGTCCGACCCAAAAAGCTAAAATATATAGCAATAACCATCCCAAATCAAAACCAGCTACTCCTTTAGCGAGAATCCCTCCAATCCCATCGTATGGTCCCAGAACACGAAGAATTAAGCAGACAAATAGAACTAATGGATGACCAATCATAATGAGAAAGTACAAGTACAAGAAGACTTTGGGAACTTCTTCGCAATATCTGCTGTAAAGAAGCCTTTCCTTGAAAGTAATCCCTTTTTGCCGCTTTTTTAAAGCACTATTATTCAATTGATACGCGATGATACCTGAAATTATCCATCGAATGTAGAAAAGTGCTAAAGCCCAGCATATCATAATTAATGCAATTTGTCTCTGCAGATTCAAAATCTTCTCACCTCGGAGGCGGTTTTTTTCAATATATCACATCCTTGTGTAAAAGAAAACCCTCCAAGGAAAACCTTGGAGGGCTTGGTGCGCCCGACTGGATTCGAACCAGCGGCCTACAGAGTCGGAGTCTGTCACTCTATCCAGCTGAGCTACGAGCGCAAATATATATGAGAACCGCAGAGGCGGTAGTCAACCTTTTGAAAAATAGTAGTCAAACAGTAGTCAACGGCAGGATTTTTTCTCTCTGCCGATCCCGCAAAGCCCGATAAACACTGGCTTTTTCAGGATGTCTCAACTGAATCGGCCTGAACCGTCGGAGTCTGTCACTCTATCCAGCTGAGCTACGTGCGCATAGATATGTTTTTTGGGGAACGTTACTATCATACCGCCACATTTCTGCGAAACAAAGGGGATTTTGTCGAAGACAAAAAATCCGTTCAATTCTTTTGGCGGTACTCCATCATGTTCTGAATATAATCCACCATCTCATCCACGGATACCCGCTGATTGGCCCGTAGTACGGCAATGAGCTTCTTTTCCTCAGCGCTCAACTCGCCAATGCGTTCCGGATTGGGAAGAGGCTTCTTCGGACACCGCTCCCGGTCCGTCAGGAACAACGGCTCATCCTCATCCTCGTCGGGATAAAAGAAATCAATGGGCGCCCCACAGATCCTGGCAATCTTCCCCAAGGTCACCGGATCCGGCGAGGTCTTGCCGGTCTCGTAATAGGTGTAAGTGGCTCGGTTTACATTCAAGGCATCGGCGACATTCTGCTGGGAATACCCTGCCTGAAGGCGGGCCTGCCGCAGCCGTTCCGCCAAAAAGTCATTGGTCCCCTTGAAATGATTCGCCATGAACACTCTCCTGCTTATCCGTTCGTCTGCGAACAGCCTATCACACGGCACACTTTTTCAAACCACATCGCTTTTCTCACCTTTTTCCAGGGAAAAACTCTGGTTTCTCAAAGCGCAGTTTGTATTATAATATAGTTTCGAGAAAAAAGCCAGCGGTTCTACAAAAATATCAGTGTAATGTGAATTTTGTTCACTTTTCCCTTCTCCAACCTGGGAGGGGATTTTTTTTGAAATCCATCATTGACTTTTTCACCACCCCAGGGTATAATAAAAAAGCTTTCAATCTGCGGGTGTAGTTCAATGGTAGAACATCAGCTTCCCAAGCTGAATACGAGGGTTCGATTCCCTTCACCCGCTCCACCAGCACAGGACTGGCTAAGAAGCGCACTTCATTTATGAAGTGCGCTTTCTTTTTGCCCATTTTTCACTGGGTCATCCATTTTATAAAACCAACTCATTTAAGCGCACTGCCCCTCTCCCCGCTGCGAGATTGGCACTGCTCTTACCCGCCCCCTTCTAGTATATCCCACTTTTCCCCGGTTACCACCCTCTCAACGAGGAGCTCTCCAACCCCCTCGTGGAATTCACCTTGCCTTTTGCAGCACATGAGTTTGCCCCTCGTATTCTCTCCGCACCTGGCCCATGGCATCCCGCCGTCTGGCCGAATCCGCAAGAAATCCTAGCCCTCGTCTCCAGGACTTTGGCCATTCTCAGCAGCATGTTCCCCACTCCCAAACCACAGCTTCTTGTTTCCTTCCAGGAGAAAAGGGGCCTCCCGGGGAAACACTGGAAAGAATGTTTCGGAAATCGTGGCAAAAAATAGTTGCAAACTATCTTACCAACCCTCCCCCATGGGCGTCTAATACTTGTTGCGGAATATTCCCAAGCTTACACTTTTTCCCCAATGGGGCATGAGAATGTTGAAAAGGGAGGTTGACTTCCATGAAACGAACCTTCAAGCGTCTGAGCTGTGCTCTGCTGACCGCCTGGTGCATTGCCATGACGCCCCTGTCCGTCTCCGCGGAAACTCTGGAGGAGATTCAAGCTCAGCAGAACCAGCTGGAGGCGGAAAATCAAGAGCTGCAATCCCAGCTGGACACTCTCCGGGAAAACGAGGCCCAAAAGGAACAGTACCAGGACACACTGCAGCAGCAAATCGATGTGGTCCAGGAGCAGATCCTTACCACTCGCCAGAACATCAGCGACTTGAACGACAGCATCCAGGAACTCACCATGAAGTTGGATGCCTCTCAGGCGGAGGTCCAGGACACCATCGACTCCTTCAAGGTGCGCTTGGTAGCGCTTTACACAGCGGGGGATGTGAGCACCCTGCAGATTCTGCTGGATTCCACCAGCCTGTCGGACTTCTCCACTCGGATGACCATGCTGGAAGCCATGACCTCCCATGACCAAGAACTGATCGACAAGCTGGAAGCATACATGGAATCCACTCAGGCCGATCGGGACAAGGTCCAAGCGCAAAAGGAAGAGGTGGCTCAGCTTCAAGTCACACTGGAGCAAAAGCAGAGCGAACTGGACGCCCTCTATGAGGAGAACCGGGCCGCTTTGGGGGAGATTCAAGGACAGCTCTATGCCACGGAGGATCAAATGAAGATCAACCAGGAGGAGCTTGCCAAAGGCGAGGCCCGAATCCAGCAGGCCATCGAAGCTCAGCGTCAAGCGGAGGAGTCCAAAAAGAAGGCAGAACAGGAAGCTTCCCTATCCCAGGGCACCTCCTCTTCAGAACAAGACTCCTCCAGCAGCTCCGGAGAGGACGGCTCTTCTTCCCACTCTGACAACGGAAGCAGTTCCAGCACCTCTTCCTCCGAAGGAAGCAGCTCCTACACCTCCTCCGGCGGTGGGAGCTCCTCCGGATTCCACCTGACCTGGCCTCTGCCCGGCGTGAGTTATGTATCCGCGGGCTGGAACGGATACCCCGGCCACAAGGGAATGGACATTGCCGGACCCTGGGGGACCCCCATTGTGGCCGCTGCGGACGGCCAGGTGATTGAGGCCAACTCCACGGACAGCTGGGGGTATTCCTGGGGGTACTATGTGCTGGTCTACCACAACGGCACCTACAGCACTCGGTACGCCCATATGAGCTCCGTGGCCGTTTCCACGGGGCAGTACGTCACCGCCGGCACTGTTCTGGGATATGAAGGGGAAACCGGCAACGCCTTCGGGGCACACCTTCACTTTGAAGTCTACCAGAACGGCACTCGTGTGGATCCGGCCCAGTTCCTGTAAGGAGTCTGACGCGGCCTGGAATCCCTTGGACAATCCAGATAGCTCATTACTTTACTGCAGAATAAAAACCCTCCCGGGAAACCCTGGGAGGGTTTTTCGCTTTCTGGACATTGCCCTATGCTCTGGGTACTGCGGCACGCTGAAACAGAGCTTCCCCCATTGGGCGGCACGCCCCACTTTTTCCGACCCCAGGAAGGGGGCCTTAGAGGGAACCCACTGGGGTCCCTTTGTCAAGAGTGCTCAGCCTTCTCGAGGCCCCCCTCCGAAGAGCGGCCCTTGAGGGGCCTATTCACCGAGGGGCTGACCGGGAAGGTCCTGCTCTCCAAAGCTCCCCCCTCTGGGGAATCGCCGGAGGGATGAAACTCTCGGCGGTACTGGGTGGGCGGCACGCTGCAATTCTCCCGAAAAGCCCGGATAAAATTGTTTACGTCCCCAAAGCCGCTCTGGCTGGAGATCTCCGACACCGGCAGGGACGTGGTCTCCAACAGCTCTTTGGCGTAGGAGAGCCGGGTAAGCAGCAGGTACTGCTTGGGGCTGCAGCCCACCTGCTTTTTAAACAGATGGGTCATGTAACAGTGGTTCATATAGAACCGGGAGGCCAGATCCGAAATCCGCAGGTCCTGGCGGAAATTGGCCTCAATATACCGCTGGATATCCCGGACCCGTCCGGCAGCGCCGGCATCCAGTGGGGTGAAGTTCCCTGGGCACGCCCGGTAGGCCAGAATCAGCACCTGTTCCAGCAGCGTATTGACCATGGCGGCACTGTAGGGGGCAGGGCTGTCCCACTCCCGCAGAAGCCGGGCAAAAAGCCGCTCCGGCTCCGGCGAGGCCTCGCTCAGGGACACGCAGTGGCAGAACCCTGCTGGCCGGTCCCGGAACACTCCGGTCAGCACTGGATCCCCCAGAGCAGACTCCAGCTCCGGGGCCTGGACCATGAGAAAGTACCGCCGGTAGGGTTCCCGGAGCACCTGAACCTGGTGCTCCTCATACCCGCTGATAAACACCAGAGATCCCGCTTCCGCCGGGTAGCTCCGATCCCCGATGGTGAATTCCGCCGCGCCCTCCAGGACAAACACCAGCTCACTGGCCAGGTGGAAGTGGCTGTGGAGAGGTTGTCCCTCCTGGTTAAAGCGCATCTGGGTGATCAGGGAACGCCCGCTCACGCCATGGTCTCCAGCATCTGGGCGGTCACCTGGTAACGGCAGGGCTTGCCTTGGGCCAGGGACTCATACTCCTGAGCCATGTACAACCCCATACGGGCCACCTCATTGTGCATGCTTCCAGCAATATGGGGACTGAGGAACACATTGGGCAGTGTCCACAGGGGACTTCCCTCCTCCGGCGGCTCCGGCCAGGTGACGTCCAACAGGGCCGTCCGGCCGGGCTCCTCCTCCAGGGCGCGGATCAGGTCCGCCTCCACCACCTGGGCTCCCCGGCCGGTATTGATAAACGTGGCGTTGCTGCCCATCCGGGAAAAGTGTTCATAGGTGAGCATTCCCTGAGTGGTGGGCAGGTTCGCAATGTGATTGGTCACCGTCTGGCACTGGGAGAAGATCTCCTCCAGGCTGGCCCGCTTTGCCCCCAGGGACGCCAGCTTCTCATCACTGGCAAAAGGATCATAGGCCAAGGTCTCCAGGTCGTAAGCCTGGAGCATCTTCAGCACCAGGGAGCCGATCATCCCTGCGCCCAGCACGCCCACCTTCACTCCGTAATTGCAGGGGAAAGAATTGCTGTACCGGTCAAAGGCAGCCCGGCCTCCCCGCTCCTGAAGGCGCATCCCCTGGAAATACCCCTTCCCTGCCAGGATGATCTGGGCCACGGTGAACTCCGCCACCGGCACGGCGTTGGCCGCCCAGGCGCTGAACACCTTTACCCCCGCCTCCAGGTAGGGTCGGGCAAACTGCTGCACCGAGCCTGCGGCGTAAAACAGGGCTTTCAGGCTGGGGAAATACTCCCGGATCTCCTCCTTGCTAAGTGCCGGCACTCCCCAGGTGGAAAACAGGTAGGACACGGATTTCAGCTCCTCCCGCCGGGCCTCCAGATCCTCCGGCAGCAGAACTCCCGGCAGGAAGTCCAGCTGGGCGGAAAGCCTCTCCCGGGTGGGCCCGTCATAGGCAATGGACAGCTTGTTCTCCGCGCTTTGGTTGATGTATGCGGCAATCTCTTTCATGATGCTCCTCCTTTACTCCAAGGTCTCCGCCCAACGGCGGAGCACGGCGGCGTCCTCCAAAAAAGCCTCCTGGCTGTCATCCCGAACAAATTCCAACAGCAGACTCCGATCCCCCGGCGCCTCTTGGATCCCGGCAAGGTACTGGGTCCACTCCCGCTCTCCCTCTGCCAGGGGATGGCGGACATTGGCCCCCGTCCAGGCAAAGACGTGTACATGGGACAGCCAGGGCCGCAGGCCTTGGATCTCTCTGAGCCGCTCCTCCAAGGAGATGTCCGGATTGGGCTGCCAATAGCATGTCACATTGGGCAGGTCCACCAGCTCCAGCAGTGCTTTTGCACCCTCCAGAGTCTGGGTGGCAGTGCCCCGGTGATACTCAAAGGCCAATCGCAGACCGGCTTTCCCAGCCTGCTCCCCCGCCCGGCGGAAACTCTCCCCCAGACGCTGGCGCTCCTGGGGAGAACACTCCTCCCAGGGCTTTGTGCCCGCCCACACCCGGATCACCGGCGCTTCCAGGGCCAGGGCGCTTTGCACCACTGGGGAGAAGTCCCCCTCCCCACGATAGTAGGAACCGTAGGAGCTGACCTTCAGCCCCCGGTCCCGGGTGAGAGCGGCAGCCCGGCGGGCGGTCTCCTCCTCCCCGGGAGGGACATGCACGTCCCCGCCCCACTCGATACAATCCAGCCCTCCTTGGGCAGCCAAGTCCACGATCTCCTCCAAGCTTTTCTGCCGGAAGGTGACCGAACAAATTCCAATGGCAAATCTCATGAAGACCACTCCCTTTTTCATCAGTTTTCTGGGCGATCTGACCCAAGTATAGCGGAAATCCATGGGAATTGTATCGCCTTTTTTTGGCGGCTGTCATGCGAAATTTGCTTTCCTGAAAAAGGGTGTTTTTTAAAAAAGCAAATTCCGCATAGTTTTTCTCAAGGGAAGCTCTGGTTTTTCCTGTGGTTCTATTCTATCATGAAGGCAACGGAAAGCAAGTCCGCCGGAAGAAATTTTGAGAACATTCATTTTTGAGAGTATTGCAAAGGAGGAGCCGGGATGTTTTCGTACAAAAGCCTGGAAGAACTGGTGGAGTCCGCCGCCAAAGAGGGGGTCTCCCTGCCCGTGGGAGGGGACGTCTCCGTCTTGGGACAGCCCCTGCAAGTGGGATCCCTCACCCTGCCCAACCGGATTGCCATCCAGCCCATGGAGGGCTGTGACGGCACTGCCGACGGCAAGCCTGGGGAGCTGACCCTGCGGCGCTACGACAAATTCGCCAAAAGCGGCGCAGGTCTGGTGTGGGCGGAGGCCACCGCCGTCTGGGAGGAGGCCCGGGCTAACCCCCGGCAGCTGTGGATCCGGGAGGAGAACCTGGACGCCTTCCGCGCCATGAACGACAGGATCCGGGAACTCTCCTTAAAGGAGAACGGCTTTGCCCCGGTGATTCTGATGCAGGCCACTCACTCCGGCCGGTACAGCAAGCCCCAGGGCGTCCCGGCACCACTGATCGCCTACAACAACCCCATCTTTGAAAAGGACAACCCCATCCCGGCGGACCGGATCGTCTCCGACCAGTACCTCCACCGGCTGGTGGAACGCATGGGGGAGGCCGCCCGGCTGGCTCAGCGGGCCGGATTTGACGGGGTGGATCTGAAATCCTGTCACCGGTATCTGGGCAGTGAGCTGCTCTCGGCCTATGAGCGGCCCGGTGACTTCGGCGGAAGCTTTGAGAACCGCACTCGGTTCCTCCGGGAGAGCGTGGCCGCGGCAAAGGCTGCCGTCACCGGGGACTTCCTCATCACCAGCCGGCTCAACGTCTACGACGGCTTCCCCTATCCCTACGGCTTCGGCGTGTCGCCGGAGGGCGGTCTGGAGCCGGATCTCACCGAGCCGTTAAAGCTCATTGGGGTCCTCCATCAGGAGCTGGGCCTGCCGCTGCTGGATGTGACCATCGGCAACCCCTATGTAAATCCCCATGTCAACCGCCCTGCAGAGGTTCAGCCCTATCCCCTGCCGGAATCCCCCCTCATCGGCTTGGGCAGGATGTTCCAGTGCGTCAAAACCATCCAGCAGGCCTATCCCAGCTTGACGGTGATCGGCTCCGGACTCAGCTACCCCAGGCAGTTTGCCGGACAGCTGGCCGCCGCCGCTGTGGAACAGGGCTGGTTCCAGGTGGCCGGGTTCGGACGGATGGCCTTCGCCTATCCCACCTTTGCCAAAGACCTGCTGGGACCGGGGCTGGATCCCAAGCAGTGCTGCATCACCTGCGGCAAGTGCAGCCAGCTGATGCGGCTGAATTCCATGGCTGGGTGCGTGGTGCGGGATCCCGTCTACACCCAGCTCTACCGAGAAGCCACCGCCAAAGCCTGAGAAAGGAGCGATTTCCATGAAAAAGACTGCCATTGTCACCGGAGCCAGAAGAGGCATTGGCCTGGCCATTGCCAAGGTCCTGCTGAAGGAGGACTATGCCGTCCTGCTGTGCGCCACCACCCCAGAGGAAGAGGTGACCTCCCTGCTGGAAGAACTGAATACCCTGGGAGAGGCCTATTACACCCGGTGCGACATCTCCTCCCCCCAGGACCGGGACGCCCTGCTGGACGGCGCCCTGGAGCGCTTTGGCCGGCTGGATGTGCTGGTCAACAACGCCGGGGTGGCCTGCAAGCAGCGGCTGAACATTCTGGAGACCACCACCGAGAGCTTTGAGCGGCTGATGAAGGTCAACTGTGAGGGGACTTTCTTCCTGTGCCAAGGCGCCGCCAACCGGATGATCGCCCTGCAGCAGAAACACCTGGAGGACTACTGTCCCAGGATTGTGAACATCTCCTCCATCTCGGCCTACACCTCCTCCACCAGTCGGGGAGAGTACTGCATCTCCAAGGCGGGGATCTCCATGGTCACCCAGCTCTTTGCCGACGAGCTGGCCGCCTACGGCATTCCCGTGTTTGAGGTGCGGCCGGGGATCATCGCCACGGACATGACTGCTCCGGTCCACGAGAAATACGAGAAGCTCATCGCTCAGGGAGTCACTCCCATCCGCCGCTTTGGCCGCCCCGAGGACGTGGCCGACTGCGTCCTGGCAGCCTGTTCCGGACTGCTGGACTTCGGCACAGGCACTGTGCTCAACGCCGACGGCGGCTTCCACCTGCGGAGGCTGTGAGATGAAACTTCTTTCCCTCCACGGCCAGCCTCTGGCTCTGTACAGCTTCGACACCCTGGTGGTGGGCTCCGGATGCGCAGGCTTCAACGCCGCCGACACTCTCTGGGACCTGGGGCGGCACTCCGTGGCCCTGCTCACCGAGGGAATGGACATGGGCACCTCCCGGAACACCGGCAGTGACAAGCAGACTTACTACAAGCTCTCCCTGTGTGGGGACTCCGCCGACAGCATTTACCAGATGGCCCAGGATCTGTTTGCAGGGGGGAGCGTCAACGGGGACACTGCCCTGGCGGAAGCAGCCGGGTCTGTGCGGTCCTTTATGAAGCTGGTGAACCTGGGAGTCCCCTTCCCCACCAACCAGTACGGGGAGTACGTGGGCTACCGGACGGACCACGATCCCCGGCAGCGGGCCACCTCCTGCGGGCCCCTGACCTCCAAGGTGATGACCGAAAAGCTGGAGGCCTCGGTCAAGGCCAAAGGCGTGCCGGTCTTTGACGGGTTCCAAGCCGTGCGCCTGGTGGTGGAGGAGGGACATGTCCGGGGGCTGCTGGCTCTGGATCGAAACCGTCTTTCCCAGGAGGATTGGGGACTGTGCCTATTCCTCTGCAGCCAGGTGATCCTGGCCACAGGCGGTCCTGCCATTGCTTACAGCCGCACGGTGTATCCTCCCAGTCAAACCGGCTCCACGGGCCTGGCGCTGGAGGCAGGGGCTGCCGCCTGCAACCTCCAGGAGTGGCAGTACGGGCTGGCCTCGGTGAAGTTCCGCTGGAATGTCTCCGGCACCTACCAGCAGGTCCTGCCCCGATACCTTGCCCAGGATTCTCAAGGCCGGGAGAGGGAGTTTCTGCCGGAATACCTGCCCGAACAGGAGCCTCTGGAATACGCCTTTCAAAAGGGGTATCAATGGCCCTTTGACACGGACAAGCTGTCGGGATCCTCGCTGGTGGACTTGTGCGTCTACCAGGAGACCTGCCAGGACAACCGTGTTTTTCTGGACTTTCGCCAAAATCCCCGGGGGATGGGGGAAGTCTCCGCCCTGCCGCCGGAGGCCCGGGACTATCTGGAGCGCTCCGGGGCCAACCAAACAACACCTATCCAGCGGCTGAGCCACATGAATCCGGGAGCGGTGGAGCTGTACCGCGCTCACGGTATCGACCTGCGCCAAGAGTCCCTGGAGGTGGCAGTCTGCGCCCAGCACTGCAACGGCGGACTGGCGGTGGACTTGAACTGGCAGACCACCCTGCCAGGGCTCTACTGCGCCGGGGAGGCTGCGGGGACCTTTGGGGTCTCCCGGCCGGGGGGCAGCGCGCTGAACTCCACCCAGGTGGGCTCTCAGCGGGCGGCGGAACACATCTGCGACACCTGCCCTGAGCACACCCCACCGGAGGAACTGACCCCCTCCGGCCAACAGGCGGCGGAAGAGCTGCTGGGCCAACTGGGGCAGCTTCTGGAGGGGGGCACCCCTCTGGGGGAACAGCGGCGCCGCTTTCAACAGGGGATGAGCCTCTGGGCGGGGCACATCCGGTCTCTGCCGGAGATGGCAGAGCTGGATCGGAAGGCCGCCGGGGTCCTGGCAAGATTTTGGGAGGCTACCGCTGTCCGAGGCCCGGAGCAGTTCCCGGCGGCGCTAAAAAACCGGGAGATGCTCCTGACCCAGCGGGCCATGCTCTCCGCCATGTCCCTTACCGGAGAGAACTGCGGCAGCCGAGGCTCCGCATTGATCACGGATCCTCAGGGAGAATCCCTCCCCGGCCTGCCCTTCCGGTTCCGCCGGGGAAACGGCTCCCACCGGGAGGACTGGGTGGAAACCCGACTGGAGGGCGCTCAAGTCACCTCCCGGTTTGTAGAGGTGCGGCCCCTTCCCAAGACCGACGGTTGGTTCGAAAACGTCTGGCGGGAGTACCGTCAGCGCAAAGGGCTCTCTTAATCAAAAAGACTGCTGCCAAACAGGCAGCAGTCTTTTTTGAACCAAGGGCGCGCTTTCCGATCTTCACTATGTGCTGGTTGGCGGAGGGAGTATTTCTGGCCCAGGCTCTTCGCCAGGGAAGGCTTTCCCGAAGAGGCCCTTCCCTGAGAGACCCGGGATTTTCTCCCCTGTCCCGCTGGAGACTGACTCGGGAAAGGCACACCTCCTCACCGGACTTCCTTGAAAACCCACAGCTCCCAAGTCCCCCGTCCAGAAGTGCTCCCAGGCCTTTGGGCAGCCAGACTCTCCCAGGCTTTGTTCCTCGAGTCCGGTTGTGCATCCCATGAAATCGGGGGCCGCTGCCGGTCCTACAGCAGCATCCGCCGGACCCAGAACTCAGTGGAGCACATCCCAGGGGGTCAGCATCCCAAGGAGGGGCTCCCCAGGCTTACCGTGCTCCGTGATGAACACCACGCTCACCCGTTTATTCTTCCCCCGGACCCGCTCGAAGATCCGGCGCACGGAAAGGTAGGTGGCGTCCTTGGGGACGAACTGGTAATTCTCCATGTGGGCGGCCACATCCAGGTGACTGCCCAGATCCGCCACCGTGGTGTCCGGCTGGATGCTCCGGCCCCCGGTGCGCAGTATGTACTGGAACACCACGCCTACGCTGAACACCCCTCGGAACTGGCCGTTTTCCATGACGGGGATGTGGGAATAGCCGTTTTTGTCCATGACCTCCATCAGCCGCAGCACCTTTTGATGCATGTGGGCCTTCATCACCTGGTCCCCTTTGGTGGCGTACTCCAGAGCCAAAGGCGGCCTCCGGACAAACTCCAGTACCTCTGTCATGGCCTCCACCACGGGCTGGGAGGGCTCCACAATGGGCTCGCCCCCCAGGTTGGCGCTGTGAGTCAGCAGGTTGCGAATCTCCCGGCAGACCTCCAGCTTATCCCGAACCGGCTCGCTGTCGGTATCCTTGATAAACTCAAACACCACGCTGGAGTAGTGCCGCCGGGCGTTCCGGTATTTGTCCTCCAGGGCATCCTCCAGCTGTTTGTACAGGTCCAAAAACTGGTCAATCCGTCTCTGATCCGTTTCCATGGCAATCCATCCCCCATCTCTGTGCCCTCATCCCTGACGCTGCTTCCATTCCTCCCGCAGCAGGGAAAACAGCATATCGTTGTGGACCACCCCTCCGTATCCGCGGATGGCCCGGCGCAGCACGCCCTCCTTCACAAAACCCAGCTTTTCCAGCACCCGCTGAGAGCCCGCGTTTCCCGCAAACACCCGGGCAGAGACCACCTCCAGCTTCAGGCTGTCAAAGGCGTGACGGAGAATCGCCTCCAAAGCCTCTGTCATGAGGCCCTGTCCAGCATACTCCCTGCCCAGAAAGTACTCCAGTGTGGCCGACTCCACCCCGTACCGCAGGCTGTCCCGGTCCAGCCAAACCGCGCCCACCAACTTTCCGGAAGCCCGATCCTCCAGGTAGAATGCCCGGTCCGACCCCACGTCTTCCGCCACCTGCTCCCACAGCTTCTCCTGGGGCTGGACCTCCATCACATTGTACTTCATCACGTATTCGCTGTTGCGCATCCGGCAGTAGGCCTTCCAATCCTCCAGGCGCGCTCGGCGGATCAGCAGCCGGTCTGTTTTCCACTCCACCTGCCTTGCCCCTCCTACAACAGCTTCTGAGAGGACAACTCATCCAGCTGGCCCAAGATCCCCTCCACGTCCTGCTGCACCGCCTGGCGGAACTCCTCCCGAAAATGCAGCAGCGCCTTGATGTCCTGGATCAGCTCGTCCCGCTCCTCCTCCAGCTCCCAGCACCTTCCCCGACGGCTCTCCGCCGGGGAAGCCGGCATCGCGGCAGCCGGCACAGCCTTTCGCTCCGCCAGCTCCTGTCGCAGCTGGGATGCCTCCTTCTCCAACCGCTGGCACTCCTCCTGGAGGGAGTTCACCCGGCTATTCAACTCCTCCTGCTCCCGGCCGTCCTCCTCCAGGCGCACGGTGAGCTCCTCCAAAAAATGATCCACGTCCTGGGCCAGGTACCACTTGCCCTTGGCCAGAAACCGGGCAGCCTGCACAGCCTCCTTTGCACGACTCATCTCACGCATCCTCCTTTTTGATGGCGGCCAGAACCCCCTCCCGGTCGTACAGGGCATTGAGCGCCTGCAGCAATCCGTTGGTGGAGAGCCTCTCCGGCAGACCCAGCCGCTTCTGCAGGGCTTTCCGCCGGGCGGCGCTGTCCGGGGCCCCGGTGAGCCCCCACTCCAGCAGGTCCGCCTTGGTCAGCGGCGCGGGCCTCTCCTCAGGAGGAGGGGCATCCTCCACCGTGGCCCCCGCCCGCTCCAACGCCTGACGCAGGACGGAGAGTTCCATCCCCTCCACCCCCAGCTTGCCCTCCTTGGAAGGGGCGGCCTTCCGGCGCTCCTTGCCCAGGATATCCGGGATATAGGCGTGTTTGAGCTGCTGGGGCGGGATGGACGAGGACAGCTTGCTGCGGATGAGGAACCCCGCCCCGTCGCTGTCGGTGAGGACGATCAGTCCCCGCTTGGCCGCCAGCGCCCGGAGATAGGCCAGCTTCTCCCGATCCTTGAAGATCCCAAAGCCGTTTGTCTCTATGATAACACCATCCACCAGCGAAGAAAGCTTAATCTTGTCATAACGGCCCTCCACCACGATGGCCTCCCGCACCCGGATCACGACCGATCCCCCCGGGCAGCCAACAGGAGCTTTGCGATCAGCTCATCCAGCACCAGGCGCTGGTCCAGGCGGGAACTCTTCAGCGCCAGGTCCGCCTCCACCAGTAGATGGATGCTCTCCCGAAGCACCTGCTGAGACACTCCCCGCACATTCCGCTGGGCCCGCTCCAGGACAAACTGCTTGTTTTTGTAATCCCCGTACTGAGCGGCATTGGCAAAGGTCCCCCCGTTTTCCAGGGCAGCCCGGACCCGAACCATGTCCAGGTAGGAGGCGCTCAGCGCCCCGGCAATGGAAACGGGATCCTCCCGCTGGTAAAACAGCAGGTCCAACAGCCGGTAAGCTTCGTCGTACCGACCGGCCACCAGCGCCCCCGCCATGAGAAAGGCGGTGGTCTCCGCGGATTTGGCCGCCAGCTCCTCCACCATCTCCGCTGTGACCTCGGTCTCCCCACTGCCCAGAGCGTAGGCGCAGAGCTTTTCCATCTCGCTGTGCAGCGCCGTCATGTCCGGCCCCGTGTACTCCAGCAGCTTCCGCTGGGCAGGCCGCTCCATGGTGCAGCCGTTGCGGCCGGCCTCCTGGGCCAGGTACCGCTGCAGGTCCGCCTGGGTCCGCCGGATGCACAGGGTCACCGTGCCCCGGGCCTCCGCCTGGCTCAGGAATTTTCTCCACTTGGAGGAGCGCTTCCCGTCAAAATCCAGGGTGGGATACCAGAACACCAGAGTGGTGGTCTCCGGGCACAGCTCCCACAACTCGTAGAGCTTCTCCAGGTCCGAGGAGGATTTGCCCTCCACGTCAAAGTCCGCCACGGACACGCATTTGCGCTCGGCAAAAAAAGGCAGGGCCTGGGCAGCGTCGGCGATGTTGTCCAAGGAGGAATCATCGGTAAAGGCCTGGTCGTTGAACTGGGGGAACGCCTCCCCCGCCGCCCGCTTGATCAGCTGCTTGGCAAGACGGCTCACCAGGTACTTCTCCTCCCCGGCAATCACGTACAGCCCAGGGACCTCCCCAGAGGTTATCATCTTTTTCAGGGTATTTTCGTTGACAGTGGGCATCTGCGCGATCCTCCCGTTTCAGTCCTCCCTGCGGAGGGACAGGGTACCCTGGGCAGAGATCTCCACCGCCAGGCTGCCGCCCTCCACCGGCACCGCCAGACCCTCCCGGGCCGGCAGGCCGTTTTTCCCTATTATAGCATCGGTCTGCAAAACAGACAACGGAGAATTTACCTCCGTCCCCAGCTGGTTGGTGAACAGCACCTGGCAGCTCTCACCCTGGGAGGAGGCCCACTCCACCATCACTTCCACCCCGTAGATCTCCAGCTGGAACCCCTCCCACTGGGGCAGCACTTGGGCGGTGACTTGGGACAGGGGCTGAAAGCGCTCCCCGGCCTCCAGGAACCGGACCTCTTCCCCGTCCAGGGCCAGCTCCAGATCCCGCCCCACGTAGCTGCCCTCCGGGAGCGTCAGGCTGCCGCCGTACTCCTCCAGAACCTGCACGGCGGCCTCACGTCCCTCCTGGGTGGAGACCGGCAGGCAGACCGTGGTCACCTCCCGGACATTGTAGCGCTGGAGCACCTCGCTGACAGCGCTGGTGCGGTACCCGCCCAGGGACAGCACCGCCGCTTTACCGGACTGGATCAGCACCACGCAGG
Source organism: Acutalibacter sp. (assembly GCA_050946975.1). GTDB lineage: Bacteria > Bacillota > Clostridia > Oscillospirales > Acutalibacteraceae > Acutalibacter. The sequence goes on along the minus strand of JBMNVU010000020.1, from coordinate 21,739 downwards.
ACTCCCCCTCCGTGGCAGGGGCCACCAACACAGCGGAGGGATCCCCCACACCCCAGGACAGAAGTATCACTCCCACTGCCAAAACAGCCCCACAGCAGGCCGTCACCCGGCGGACCAAGCGGTCCCCATTGAGAAGGGCCGCAACCAGAACGGCCAGCAGCCCAGCCAACAGCAGCAGAGCCCCCGGCGTGCGCACAGGCAGAAAAGCTCCCTTGACCTGAGCCAATGTTTGGCTGATCCAAAGGAGGACCCGGACCAGCCAGCCCGCTGCCAAAAGAAACAACTTTGCCACCGGCGCAGCAGCGGGGAGCGGCACCAGGAACGCCCCCAAGAAGGCCACATACAGCAGAGCAGTGCCGGGGATCACCATGAGGAAATTGGCCAAAGGCAGCAGCAGCGGAAATCCTCCGAATACCGCCAGCTGCACGGGGAAGGTTCCCAAAAGGGCGGAGACAGTTGCCGCCAAGGATACCGCCACCGGTCTCCAGAGCCATCTGGAAAAGAGGGCGTCCAAGGGGCGATACATCAGGACGATACCCAAGGTGGCCGTGACAGAGAGGGCAAATCCCAAGTCCCCGCCGGCAAAGGGGTGAAACAGGCACACCACCAACACGGCCAACCCCAGGGAGTTGAGGCCATCGCTGCGGCGACCGGTGGAGTCCGCCAAAAGCAGCACTCCGTACATGGCCGCGCCCCGGCTGGCGGAGGGCTGGAACCCGGAGAGAATCAGGTATACCAGCAGCGCCAGGGCAGTGAACAGGTTGGCCACAGACTTGCGAACCGGAAGCCGCCGGAGAAACAGCTGCAGAAACCCAGCCAGCACGGTCATGTGCATGCCGGACACCACCAGGAGATGGGACACGCCCAAAGAGCGGAAATTGGCCATGTCCTCCTCGGAGATGCCGGAGCCGTCCCCCAGGATCAGGGCCTGCAGGAACCCGGACTCCCGGCGGGGGAGTATGCGGTCCAGGGAGCGGCCCACCGAAGCCCGAAACCTGGCCACCATCTCACCGGGGGACAGGACGGGGTTTTCCTCCACCTGGACCCCTTCAAACTGGGACAGGTAGCCGCCCGCCTGGATCCCGTCGGAGAGCCGGGAATTCAGTGTGGAGTACAGGCCGCCGGTGTCAAAGGCGGAGAAGGTCACGGCGCACTCCACCCAGTCGTAGGGTTGGGCCGCAATGGGCATGGACGCGGAAAGCCGCAGGGTAAAGGGCTGTGTGGCAGAGAGGGATTCCTCTTCCCCGCCCATAGCCTCCACCCGCAGCTTGTAGTAATACCGGTGGTAGCGCTCCTCCGGGTAGTCCAGCAGCTGGGCCCGGACTTGAAACTCCCGCCCTTCCAGCTCCTGGAAAGGGGCGGCTTTCTCCCAGGCCAGGGCGCACCGTCCACAGACCAGCCCCGCTACGGTCAAGGCCAGTGCTCCCCAGAACAGTCTCCGCAAAACAGAAAGAGCCTTCGGAACCCTCTCCGAAAGCTCTTTTCTCTTTGGCATGTTCGCCACAAAGCCCATCCCCAGCCGGAACAGGGCAATCCCGCAGGCCGCTCCCAGGCACAGCAGCGCCAGGACCCAGGAATTCCCGGGCCCCACAGCGGCGCACAGCACCAGGGCGCCATAGGCGGAAAAGCCCATCAGGGCAAAGGGTCTGACCACCGTCTTACTTGAAGAACAGGGGCAGGGGCTCCAGATAGATGATGTCGGTGCGGTCCTTGGCGTCGCCCTCTGCCAGGACGCAGGCCTTACCCACCACCTGGCCGCCGATGGTGTGCAGCAGCTCCTCCATGGCAGCCAGGGACTCGCCGGTGGAGATCACGTCGTCCACAATCAGGATCCGCTTGCCCTTCAGGTTCTCACAGTCCGCCTTGGACAGGTACAGCTTCTGAACGTGATCCGTGGTGATGGACTTCACCTCCACATGGATGGGGTCCTCCATGTAGGCCTTCACGCCCTTGCGGGCCACCACGTAGTTCCGGCAGCCGATCCGCGCCATCTCGTAAGCCAGGGGGATTCCCTTGCTCTCGGCGGTGACGATCACGTCGTGCTCCGGGCACTTCTCCATCAGGGCTTTGGCCGTCCGCTCCGTGATCTCCACGTCGCTGAACATCACAAAGCCTGCAATATCCATGTGGTCATCGATGGGGCAGATGGGCAGCTCCCGATCACAACCTGCAATGTTGATCTTATAGACTTCTCCCATAATCCATTCCTCCCGTGTTTCGTCGCGACTTTGCTTGCTCCCCTTCTGACACACAGTGTCCTGGGGGATTCTGCCGCCCAATGGGCAGCTTGGTGGGGTGGTCAAGGTGCGGTCCCTCAGGCGCAGTCCCGGCGCCTGCCGGGACTGCAAGGAAGGCGTTCGCACCGCCGCTCCCCTTTCGCGGTACTTACTCCGCCGTGGGCGGGAAGGGCGGCCAACCCATCTTCCGCTTTCCGAGCAGGTGGAAGTGAAGATGCTGAACCGTCTGCATGCCGTCCTTGCCGCAGTTGTTCACCACGCGGAAACCGTTGTCCAGACCCAGATCCTTGGCGATCTTGGGAATGGCCTCCCACACCTTGGTCACCAGGACGCTGTTTTCCGGGGTGATCTCCATGGCGGAGGCAATGTGCTCCTTGGGGATCACCAGCACATGAACCGGCGCCTGAGGGTCTTGATCGTAAAAGGCAATGACCGAATCGTCCTCATAGGCGATCTTCGAGGGGATCTGCTTCTGGGCGATCTTGCAGAAAATGCAATCGTTCATGGGTATGCTCCTTTCCAGATTTGATCTGTGTGATTGCTATGGGAAACCAGCTGAACTCAGCCGATCTGCTTCTTCACCAGCTCCGGCACAGCAGCCAGAGCGTCATCCAGCTTGGACTGGTCCTTGGCGCCAGCCATGGCAAAATCGGGACGGCCGCCGCCGTTGCCGCCGCACAGCTGAGCCACTTCCTTCACCAGGACACCGGCCTTCAGGCCCTTCTCCTGGGCGGGCTTGCTGCACACCGCAGCCAGGGTGGCCTTGCCGTCGCTGACACCGGCAAACACTGCCACAATGGCCTCAGGACGCTCCTTGGCCTTGTCGCACAGGGCACGCAGGGCGTCGGAACCCGTGCCGGAAAGCAGGGCGTACACCACTTTTACGCCCTCCACGTCCTGAGCATTCTGGAACACGCCCTCCAGACGGTTCTGGGCCAGCTTGGCGTTGAGGGAATCGATGGTCTTATCCTTCTCCTTGGCCTCAGCCACCAGCTGCCGGGCGTGCATGGGCAGGTCCATGGGATTGGCCACCTTCATGGCCTGAGCAGTCTCCCGCAGGGTAGAGGCCTGAGCGCCCAGCATCTCCAGCACGCCGGTACCGGTGACGCCTTCAATCCGGCGGACACCGGAGGCCACGGAGGACTCGGACACGATCTTGAACAGGCCCAGCCGGGCGGTGTTATCCATGTGGGTGCCGCCGCAGAACTCCTTGGAGAAACCGTCGGTGACGGAGACCACCCGCACCACGTCCCCGTACTTCTCACCGAACAGGGCCATAGCACCGCTCTTGCGAGCCTCCTCAATGGGCATCTCCACCATGGAGACGGGAACGGCCTTGAGAATCTCCTGGTTGACCAACAGCTCCACCTGAGCCAACTCCTCGGGAGTCAGAGCGGAGAAATGGGTGAAGTCAAACCGCACGTGGTGCTCGTTGACCAGCTGGCCGGCCTGCTCCACATGGCTGCCCAGCACCTTCCGCAGAGCCGCCTGAAGCAGGTGAGCCGCGGTGTGGTTGCGCATGATGGCGCTGCGCCGGAAGGCGTCCACCTTGGCGGTGAGGGCGTCTCCCACGTTCAGGGTGCCTTCGCTGACCACTGCCCGATGGAGGAACACACCCTCATGCTTGGTGGTGTCAATGACGTCCACCAGGACACCCTCAGCCTCCAGCACGCCGTTGTCGCCCACCTGGCCGCCGCCTTCCCCGTAGAAGGGGGTGCGGTCCAGCACCACGGACACCTCCGCGCCCTCCGGCGCGGATTCCACCCGCTGGCCGCCCTGGATGATGGCGATCACCTTGCCGTGATCCTCCATGGTCTCATAGCCGGTGAACTCCGTCTCTGCCAGGCCGGCAGCAGCGGTGTTCTCGCCCTTCCAGGCGTCGGCGCCAGCGTCCTTCCGGGCGTTGCGGGCGCGCTCACGCTGCTCCTGCATCAGCTGACGGAACCGGTCCTCGTCCACTTCCATGCCCCGCTCTGCCAGGATTTCCTTGGTCAGGTCCAGGGGGAAGCCGTAAGTGTCGTTCAAGGTAAAGGCGTGCTCGCCGGAGAACACCTTGGAGTCCGCCTTGTCGATCAGGGCGTTGAGCAGGGACAGGCCTTGGTCGATGGTCTTGGAGAAGCTCTCCTCTTCAAAGGCCACAATCTTCTGGATGGTTTCCCGCTTTTCCACCAGCTCGGGATAGGCGCTCTGGTTCTCCTGGATGACGGTGTCCACCACGTCCTTCAGAAACGCTCCCTGGATTCCCAGGAGCTTGCCGTGACGGGAAGCCCGGCGCAGCAGACGGCGGAGCACATAGCCCCGGCCCTCGTTGCTGGGCAGCACGCCGTCGCCGATCATGAACACGGTGGAGCGGATATGGTCGGTGATCACTCGCAGGGACACGTCCTTCTTGGGATCCTCGCCGTACTGGACCCCGGCGATCTGGCAGATCTTCTTCATGATATTCTGCACGGTGTCCACCAGGAACAAGTTGTCCACGTCCTGCATGACGCAGGCCAGACGCTCCAGACCCATGCCGGTATCGATGTTCTTCTGGACCAGGTCGGTGTAGTTGCCCTGGCCGTCGTTGTTGAACTGGGAGAACACCAGGTTCCAGACTTCCACAAACCGGTCGCAGTCACAGCCCACGCCGCAGGTGGGCTTGCCGCAGCCGTGCTTCTCCCCGCGGTCGAAGTAGATCTCCGAGCAGGGGCCGCAGGGGCCGGAGCCGTGCTCCCAGAAGTTGTCCTCTTTGCCCAGGCGCTTCATGTGGCTCTCTTCCACGCCGATCTCCTTGGTCCAGATGTCCCAGGCCTCGTCGTCGTTCTCGTACACGGAGATGTACAGCTTCTCCTTGGGCATCTCCAGCACCTTGGTGAAGAACTCCCAGGCAAAGGAGATGGCCTCCCGCTTGAAGTAATCCCCAAAGGAGAAGTTGCCCAGCATCTCAAAATAGGTGCCGTGGCGGTCGGTGTAGCCCACGTTCTCAATGTCGCCGGTGCGGATGCACTTCTGGCAGGTGGTCACCCGGCGGCGGGGAGGAGTGACCTCACCGGTGAAGTACTTCTTCATGGGCGCCATGCCGGAGTTGATCAGCAGCAGGCTGTTGTCCCCCTGGGGGATCAGCGAAAAGCTGGGCAGCCGCAGATGCTCTTTGGATTCAAAAAACTCCAGATATTTTTCTCTCAGTTCGTTTAACCCTGTCCACTGCATTTTCTTTTTACCCTCTCTATTTCAAATTCGGGGATATCCCCGTCACTTGCTTTGATTTCTGTCTATTCGGTTTCTTATCAGCTGGCCGGTCACGGAGTGGTGTACTGCCACAAAAGCTTCAGGGTGTTTTCCACACCCTCCACATGGGAGCGCTCGTAGCCGTGGGAAGCGTACACCCCCGCGCCGATCAATCCGTGGCGGACGTCGTACCCTGCCCGCAGAGCGGCCTCGGCGTCGCTGCCGTAGTGGGGGTACACATCCACCGCGTAGGAGGCCCCGGCGGCCTTGGCGGCCTCCACCAAGCCGGTGGTCACGGCATAGTCGTAGGGCCCGCCGGAATCCTTGGCACAGATGGAGACCTCCCGCTCCGTGCACTGGAGCCCCTCGCCCACACAGCCCATATCCACGCTGATCAGCTCTTCCACGTCCTCCGGCACGGATGCCGCGGCGCCATGGCCCACCTCCTCATACACGGTGAAGTGGAGGTAGATCTTCCGGCTGGGGGTCACACCCCGGTCCTTCAGCTCCTTGGCGTAAGCCAGCAGCATGGCCGCGCTGAGCTTGTCATCCAGGAACCGGCTCTTAATGTAGCCGGACTCCGTCACGGTGGTGCGGGGGTCAAAGCACACCATGTCCCCCTCGCAGATGCCCAGGGCTCTGGTGTCCTCGGCGGACTTGACGTTCTCGTCCAGGACCACCTCCATCTGGGAGAAGGTCCGCTTGGCCCCGGCATAGTCGTCGTTGACGTGGGTGGAGGCGTTGACGATCTGCAAACAGCCGCTGTAGATCCCGTCAAACCGGGTGTACACCCGGCAGTTCTCCGTCTCGCAGTTTTCCGCCCGCAAGCCCCCGATGGGGGACAGCACCAGCCGCCCGTTGCCCTTGACCGTCTGGACCACAGCGCCCAAGGTGTCCACGTGAGCCATCAGCAGCAGGCCGCGGCCTTCGCCGCCCAGGCACACCCGGACCCCGCCCTTGCGGGTCTTCTCCGGGGCGTACCCCAGCCGGGAGAGCTCCTCCATCAGGTAATCCGCAGCCCGGTCGGTAAAGCCCGAGGGGCTGTCGATGGCGCACAGCGCCTTCACTTGCTCGATGCAATATGTCGTATCCATGATGTCATCCTTCCAAACCGTATAGAGATAATGGGGGACAGGCACGTCGTAATAGTGGGCGATAAACTCCTTCTCCCGGGTCATGCCGTTGCGCTTTGCCACCTGGATGGAGGTTAAGTTGTCCGTCTTGATGATGGAGCTCACCTTCTCCGCCCCCAGCACACGGAAAGCGTAATCCCGGCAGGCCTGGGCAGCCTCGCTGGCATAGCCTTTGTGCCAGTGGCGCTTCTTCAGCAGGTAGCCCACCTCCAAGACTGGCTGTCCTTCGCAGTCCTGCCAGGTGAGGCCCGCCTGGCCCACCATCTCCCCGGTGGAGCGCAGCACCACTGCCCACAGGCCAAAGCCATCCCGGCGGTAGCGTTCCTGCTGCCGGGCCAGCCGATTCCGCACATCCTCCTTGGTAAAAACGTGGGGGTAGGCGTAAGTTACCTCCGGGTCCAGCATCATTTCCTCCAGGTCGGGGATATCCTGCTCCGTCATCTCCCGCAGCACAAGCCGCCGGGTGCGCAAAATCTCTTTCACAGCATACCTCCAACAAAATAGGGCTTCTCCACCCCAAATGGGACGGAAAAGCCCGTGGTACCACCCAAATTGCCTGCGCCCGACAAACCCGGCGCAAACCGCTTGCTTCCCGATAACGGGGGAACACCGCGCCGCTCTTCGCGGCCTGTGCCTATCCGGAGCGGCCTGCCTGTTCTCTCGCCTGCGCCCTTTCACCAGCCGGACGCTCTCTGCAAGGGGGAAAAACAGCATCTTCTCCGCACAGCTCTTCTTATAAAACCTGTGCCTTTATTATAGCCGCCCTCTCCCCTTCTGTCAAGGGAAAACCCAGGTTCTGCGGCCCTTTGGGAGCCTTTATTCCCCCAGCTCCGCCAAGCCCTGGACCACCTGGCGGAAGGCCTGGGCCGCGTCCTCCTGGCCGTCAGGGGTGGACTCTTTGAGCACGGTCACGCACCACCGGGGGGAATCCCCCTCCCAGACGATGCCGCAATACCAGAAGTGCAGCAGCTCCTCCTCCCCGTCGTAGACGCCGGTTTGGGCGGTGCCGGTCTTGATGGCCACTTGGACCCCCTCCGGCGCGGCGGCCCGCCCCGTGCCCTCCTGGGCAGTCTGGAGCATGGCCTCTTGGAGCTTTCGGGCAGTGGACACGCTCATCACCCGGATGGACTGGGCTGTGGAGGGGGTCTGTTCCGTCAGCTCCCGGCCCTCATCCACCAAGCCCAAAATCAGCTGGGGGGACGTGGAGATCCCATCTGCGGCAATGGTATTGAGCATGGAGCAGACCTGCAGGGGCGTGACGGTCAGCTCCCCCTGGCCAAAGGAAAAGTTGGCCAGGGCCCGGGTGTTCTGCAGGTCCTGGAGAGCGGGCAGCTCCCCAGCGGATGTCCACAGCCCCCGTCCAAACTCCTGGGCAGAGCCGAACCCCAGGTTATAGGCCATGGTCAGCACCTTCTGTCCCCCCAGAACCCGGGCGGCGTTGATGAAATAGCAGTTGCAGGATTTGGCGATGGCGCCGTTTAGATCCAGCTCCCCGTGGGCGGTGTTGTCGATGCAGTGAAACTGCATGCCCCCAGCGTTGAGGGAGCCCACGCAAGTGAAGGTGGTATTCCCCAGCCCCTCCTCCAGCAGAGCGGCGGCAGTGACCAGCTTGAACACCGACCCGGGAGCGTAGGCGGAGAAAGCCCGGTTCACCAGGGGGGAATCCTCACTTTCCGTGGCCTCCCCCAAATCCAGAGGGGAAAAGTCCGGCACGCTGGCCACCGCCCGGATCTGGCAGTCCGGCACCTCTGTCACCACCACCGCCCCTTTCCCCAGACCGGCGGCAGCCTCCTCCGCCAAGGTCTGGATGGCGCTGTCCAGGGTCAGAGCCACCCCTCCCTGGGAGCGGGAAAGGGTGCTGGTCACCTGACGCTCGTCCCCGGCAATGGCCCGTCCCAGGGCGTCCACCCGGTAGGTGACCGTGGCCTCCCCCTCGTACTGGCGCAGGGCGTCGTCCATGGCCAGCTCCACTCCGGCAGCGCCGCCTCCCAGGCTGTCCAGATAGCCGATGATATGGGGGGCCAACTGATCCTCCTCATACCGCTTGGGCACCAGGAACAGGTCGATCTGAGGGTCCACCACCGGCTCGTCCAGCACCAGCTGAAAAGGCTTTCCGTTCTCCAGGGCCGTGGCCAACTGGTCCCGGTACTGGCCGCCGGTGGCCTTCTCCAAGGCGCCAATGGCCTGGATGGTGGGTGCCACCGCCGCCACAAACTGAGTCCCGGCCCCGGTCAGCGGCGACAGGTTGCAGTCGTAGATGGTCCCCCGGGATTTGGCCACGTCCAGCTGGTACAGGCTCTGGGCCCCGGCGGCGGCCACGTACTCCGCTCCCTGGGAGGCCCTCCCCAAGGACACGCAGGCCACTCCCATCAGCAGGGCCAGAAACACCAGCATCATTCGCGCCTTTTTTTTCATAAAAACGCCCCCTTTTCTTTTCAGTATGGGGCGGCTGCGCCGGAAAAATGCGCCGGTTTTTCCGCATAAATGACAGCAGTGGTGGAAAAACTTTTCCTGAAAGGGAGGAATGCCCGTGACGGAGACAACCAATCAAGGCAAAAACTGGAAATACGCCGTCACCGGGGCTTTAGCAGGTCTGGCCAACGGGCTGTTCGGCTCGGGAGGCGGGCTGTTTTTGGTGCCCCTGTTCACCCACTGGACAAGGCTTCCCCAGCGGAAGGCTTTTGCCACGTCGGTGGCGGTGATTCTTCCCCTATCCCTGGTGTCGGCAGTGGTGTACTGGCTGCGGGGCGGTCTGGAGCTCTCCTCCGCCTGGCCCTATCTGGCAGGCGGGTTCCTAGGAGGAATTCTCTCCGGCCGCGTCTTTCAAAAAGTCCCGCTGACCTGGCTGCGCCGGGCCTTTGCTCTGCTGATCCTCTACGGCGGGGTCCGGGCGGCGCTGGCGCTGTGAACTGGCTGATTTCCGCCCTGGCCGGGGCGGCGGCGGGAGTGCTCTCCGGCTTCGGCGTGGGCGGGGGCACGCTGCTTCTGCTGTGGCTGACCATGGTCCAGGGCATGGGACAGCTCCAGGCCGGCGGGGTGAATCTGGTGTACTTTGCGGCCTGCGCTCTGCCGGCGTTGTGGGGGCATTTCCGCCGGGGACTGGTGGACAAACCCGCCGCCCTGTGGAGCGCCTTGGCCGGGGTGCCCGCCTGTGTGGCAGCGTCCCTGGTGGCGTCCCAGCTGGAGGTGGAGCTGCTGCGCCGGGCATTTGGGGTGTTTCTGCTGGTGGTGGGGCTGCGGGAGCTGTTCTCCAAAACGGAGAAGGAGGACCCCGCGCATAAATCCGCCAAAGCAGCGCACACTACCTCCGGGACCCAACCCGGCCAGGATGCCGGGAAATCTACGCAAAAGGGGTAAGTCACACATGAGCATTTTAGACAGGATCGCGCTGGCCCTGGTCGTCATTGGCGGCATCAACTGGGGGCTGGTGGGTATCTTCCGCTTTGACCTGGTGGCCTGGATCTTCGGCGGGCAAGCCGCCATCCTCTCCAGGATCATCTACACCCTGGTGGGCATCGCAGCCCTGTGGTGCATCACCCTCATCTTCCGCGGCCGGGATGAGGTCAGAGAGTAGTCCCAACGCCGAAGAGCGCATTGCGCCATGAATTCCCGCAATACGCCGAGAACGCAGAGAAAGCGTGGCTTTCTCTGCGTTCTCTTATGCCCGGGCTGCGTTCCCGGACTCAATTATTCTTCCGTTTCCAGCGGCCGCTCCAGCTGGCGGTCCCAGGGCTCCTTTTCCACATGCCGAGCCAAAGTCTCCCGGGCGTCTACACAACCCATGGCCTGGTAGAAAGCCTGGGTCTCCACCGAGGAGTGGCCTGAGATGTACAGCGCCTCTGCCCCCAGCTGGCGGGCGAATTCCTCCGCCAGCTGGAACAGCTTCCGCCCCAGGCCCTTGCCCCGTTCATCCGCGGATACGTGGATGCTGGTCAGGTCCGCATACTGCCTCCGGGATCCAGCCAGCTCTCCCTCCACTGAGGCAAAGCCCTTGAGCTTCCCGTCCACAAAGCAGCCCCACACCCGGCCGCCGCCGTTCAGGGAGCCCTCCAAGCAGCGGCAAAGCTCCTGGTAATCCTCCTGGCTCCAGCGCTCGGTGAAGGGGACCTCCCGGATCACCCATTGGCCCTCCTCCCTGCGCCAGCACTTCTCCACCACCTGGAACCGGTCGAAGTACCGGAACAGCGCCGGAGTCAGCTCCTTTTCCTCCAGGAGTCGGAACTCCCGGCTCTCCAGGGGCTTGGACAGGTAGAGAATCAGGTCGTCGTCCGCCAGGCAGGGTCCCCCCGGCTCCTGGGGATGCTCCTGATACCACAGCCCCGAACCGTCAAACACATAGCCCCGCTTGACGTACATCCGCTGGGCGGTGCCGTAGCCGTCGTACAGCCCCACTCCCAGGCAGATGGTGCCCTGGGGCCGGGCCAGGTCCTCCGCCACGTCAAAGATCTTGTTGCCGATTCCCCGACGCTGGAACTTCTGCAGCACGTTAAAGTCCGAAACCTCCGGCCAGCCCTTGCCGGCAAAGGGTCCGGCTGTGGCTTGGGGCAGCAGCGTGGTATACCCGGCGGTTTCCCCCTGCCAGGTGCCCACCAAGACCTTCCGGACCCCCTCCTGCTGCTCTTGCAGATACCTTTGGAACTGCTCCAAGGGTTTGTTCCACCCCTGGGCAGCAAAGCCCTGGGTAAACGCCTCACAGTCCGACTCCACCATGGGCCGGACGGTGATGTTCTGGTCACGATAGTACGTCATGTCAAATCCTCCCAAAAGATTGCGGCTCAACGCGCTGCCCCTTAAAAAGGGCTCTCCGGCAGACTCCCCCCAAGGCCCGGATCCTCCAAAGCCCCGGGCAGTCCCAGCTACAAGAAAAGGGGCTGCCGCTTTCCGCGACAGCCCCTTGACAGCGCGTTTTGGCGCTTTTATTTTACAGTTCCCTGGCCGTAATAGGCGTTGGCTCCGTGCTTGCGCAAGTAGTGCTTATCCAGCAGCTTCTGCTGCATGGAGGGCAGGGTGGGCTCCAGCATCAGGGAATGCCAGGCCATGAAGGCCACTTCCTCCAACACCACCGCGTTGTGGACGGCGTTGGCGGCGTCGGTGCCCCAGGTGAAGGGGCCGTGGCTGTGAACCAGCACCCCGGGGATGTCGTCGGGGCTCTTGCCCTGGAAGGTCTCCACAATCACCTTGCCGGTCTCCAGCTCGTACTCCCCGGCGATCTCCTCGGGGGTCATCTTCCGGGTGCAGGGGATCTCCCCGTAGAAGTAGTCCCCGTGGGTGGTGCCCAGAGCCGGGACCCCCCGTCCCATCTGGCTGAAGATGGTGGCCCAGCGGCTGTGGGTGTGGACCACACCTCCGATGTTCTCAAAGGAGCGGTACAGCTCGCAGTGGGTGTCTGTATCGGAAGAGGGATTCCACTTGCCCTCCACCTTCTTGCCGGTGTGGATGTCCACCAAAACCATGTCCTCCGGGGAGAGCTTCTCGTACTCCACCCCGCTGGGCTTGATGGCCATGATGCCGGACTCCCGGTCAATGCCGCTGACGTTGCCCCATGTGAAGGTCACCAGGTGATGCTCAGGCAGCATCATATTGGCCCGGTAGACCTGCTCTTTCAACGCTTCCAACATACAAAACTCCTCCTCGTTTTGCCAGTGAATTACTTCTGCAGCTTCTGCATCCGCTCCATGGCTTCCTTGGTCTTCTCCGCGTCGCCAAAGGCGGTCAGGCGGAAATAGCCCTCGCCGTTTTTGCCAAAGCCCTCGCCGGGAGTGCCCACGATCTCCGCGTTGTGCAGCAGGTAATCAAAGTACTCCCAGGAGCTCATACCGTCAGGGCACTTCATCCAGATATAGGGGGAATTGGTGCCGCCGGTGAACCAGATGCCCATCTTCCGGAAGGCATCCATCATCACCTGGGCGTTTCTCTGGTAGTAGGCGATGGTATCCATCACCTGCTTATACCCGTCTTTGGTGTACACTGCCGCGGCACCACGCTGGGTGATATAGCTGACGCCGTTGAACTTGCACCCCTGACGCCGCTCCCACAGCTTGGAAACCTGCACGCCATCCACCACCAGCGCATGGGGCACCACGGTATAGCCGCAGCGCACGCCGGTGAAACCAGCGGTCTTGGAGAAGGAGCAGAACTCAATGGCGCACTTCTCCGCACCGGGAATCTCGTAAATGCTGTGAGGCAGGTTGGGCTGGGTGATGAAGTTCTTATAGGCAGCGTCAAACAGCAGCACTGCCTTCTGGTCCAGAGCGTAGTCCACCCAAGCCTTCAGCTGCTCCCGGTTGTACACTGCGCCGGTGGGGTTGTTGGGGGAGCAGATATAGATGATGTCCACCTTCTGGTTCTCGTTGGGCATGGGCAGGAAGCCGTTTTCCTCGTTGGCGTCGATATACTCGATCTTCCGGCCGGAGATGATGTTGGTGTCCACGTACACCGGGTACACCGGGTCGGGGATCAGCACCGTGTTGTCCACATCAAACAGGTCCACAATGTTGCCCACGTCGCTCTTGGCGCCGTCGCCCACAAAGATCTCGGAGGCGTCCAGGTTCACCCCGAAGCTCTTGTAGTACAGGGCGATGGACTGCCGCAGGAACTCATAGCCGTTGCTGTCCGGGGAATAGCCGTGGAAGGTCTCCTTGTGAGCCTCTTCCTCCACCGCCTTGTGCATGGCGTCGATGACCACGGGAGCCAAAGGCATGGTCACGTCGCCGATGCCCATCCGGATGATCTTGTTGTCCGGATGCTCCTGGGTGTAGGCAGCCACCTTCTTGGCAATGGTCACAAACAGGTAGCTCTGCTCCAGATTCTGGAAATTGCCGTTTAATTTCATAGCGCTCCGATCCTTTCTAAAAGTAATCTCTCGTCATTCCCCCCTGGATCTCCAGGCGGATTCTCACTTTTCCCGATTCTCCCGGTACTCCACCGCCGCGCTGATAAAGCCCTTGAACAGGGGATGGGCGCGGTTGGGGCGGGATTTGAACTCGGGGTGGAACTGCCCCGCTACAAAGAAGGTGTTCTGGGGGATCTCCACAGTCTCCACAATCCGGCCGTCGGGAGAGGTGCCGCTGACCACCATGCCGGCGTTCTCCACAGTCTCCCGGTAGTCGTTGTTGAACTCGTAGCGGTGGCGGTGACGCTCCTGGATCAGCTCTTTGCCGTAGCACTCCATCATCTTGGTGCCGGGCTTGATCTTGCAGGGATAGCTGCCCAGACGCAGGGTGCCGCCCTTGTTGATATTCTTATTCTGGTCGGGCATGAAGTCGATGACCTTGTTCAGGCCGTACTCGTCAAACTCACCGGAGTTGGCGTCCTTGATGCCGCACACGTTCCGGCAGAACTCGATGACGGCGATCTGCATGCCCAGGCAGATGCCCAGGTAAGGCACGTTGTTCTCCCGGGCGTACTTGGCCGCCAGGATCATGCCCTCAATGCCCCGGCTGCCAAACCCGCCGGGGATGATGATCCCGTCGATGTTGCCCAGCCGGGCGGCGATGTTTTCCTCGGTGAGGGTTTCGGAATCCACCCAGTCGATCTCCACCCGGGCGCTGTAATCGTAACCAGCGTGGCGCAGGGCCTCCATCACGGACAGGTAGGCGTCGTGGAGCTTCACGTACTTTCCCACCAGGGCGATGCGCACCAGCTTCTTCCGGTTGCGGATCTTCTCCACCATTCCCAGCCACTCGGACATATCCGGCTCGGGAGTCTCCAGGCACAGCTCCCGGCAGACAATGTCGGAGAAGTGGTTCTTCTCCAGCATGATGGGGGCCTCGTACAGCACGGGGATGGTCAGGTTCTCAATGACGCAGTCGGGCTGCACGTTGCAGAACAGGGCGATCTTGTGGAAGATGCTCTGGTCGGTGATGGGCTCGTCGGTGCGCAGAACGATAATGTCCGGCTTGATGCCCATGGACTGCAGCTCCTTGACCGAGTGCTGGGTGGGCTTGGACTTGTGCTCGCCGGAGCTCTTCAGGTAGGGCACCAGGGTCACGTGGATGAACAGGCTGTTCTCCTTGCCCACCTCCTGGCTCACCTGGCGGATGGCCTCCAGGAAGGGCTGGCTCTCAATGTCGCCGGCAGTGCCGCCGATCTCGGTGATGACGATATCCGCGTTGGACTTCTGGCCCACGCTGTAAATAAAGTTCTTGATCTCGGAGGTGATGTGGGGGATCACCTGGATGGTCTCTCCCAGGTACTCGCCCCGGCGCTCCTTGTTGAGCACGTTCCAGTACACCTTGCCGGTGGTCAGGTTGGAGAACTTGTTCAGGTTCTCGTCGATAAACCGCTCGTAATGGCCCAGGTCCAGGTCCGTCTCCAGACCGTCCTCGGTGACGTACACCTCACCGTGCTGGTAAGGGCTCATGGTGCCCGGGTCCACGTTGATATAGGGGTCCAGCTTCTGGGCGGCCACCTTCAGCCCCCGAGCTTTCAGGAGGCGGCCCAGAGACGCCGCGGTGATCCCCTTTCCCAATCCGGAGACCACGCCTCCGGTGACAAATATATACTTGGCCAACTTCATCTACCTCCTGTCAAATCTTTACAACGCCCTCAAACACGGCAACAGCCTCGCCGGTCATCCAGACCCGGCTGCCCTCCACCCGGATGGTCAGGTCTCCGCCGCGCAGCCGCACGGTGATCTCCCCGTCCGCCGGGCAATGGCCGCAGAGGATGGCCGCCACTGCGCTGGCGCAGGCTCCGGTGCCGCAGGCCATGGTCTCGCCGCTGCCCCGTTCCCACACACGCATCTTCAGAGTGTGGCTGTCCACCACCTGGATGAACTCGGTATTGACCCCCTGGGGGAACAGCGGGTCATGCTCAAACAGCGGCCCGATCTCCTCCAGCTCCAAATCGTCCGGATCCCCGCAGAAGATGACGCAGTGGGGATTGCCCATGCTGACGCAGGTGATCTCGTAAATTCCCCCGGCCACCTCCACGTTCTGGTTGACCACCCGGTCCCCGGGCAGGTTCACCGGGATCTCAGACGGCACCAGGATGGCGTCCCCCATGTCCACGGTGACGGTCTGAGCCTCGCCGTTCTCCTCATGGATCAGGCAGGTCTTGATGCCGCTGAGGGTCTCGATCTTCAGCTCCTTCTTGTGGGCGATGCCGTGGTCGTACACGTATTTGGCCACGCACCGGATCCCGTTGCCGCACATCTTGCCCTCGCTGCCGTCCAGGTTGAACATGCGCATTTTGGCGTCTGCCACCTCTGACGGGCAGATCAGGATCACCCCGTCCCCGCCAATGCCTTTGTGCCGGTCCGAAAGTTTGATGGCCAACGCTTCAGGGTCCTCCACCTGCTCCTCAAAGCAGTTGATGTAGACGTAATCGTTGCCGCATCCGTGCATTTTTGTAAAGCGCAGTGTTTTCTCAGCCATTGCCGTCCCCTTTCTTGCCGTTGTTTTCAAAAATCCACAAAGGACTTTCCAGGGGAAAGTCCTTTCCGGAAACTCTATTTTCAAAAATGTGCCTTCCGACAGCGGCTTATACTTCCACCACGCCGTCGTAGACCTTCTCAGCCTTGCCGGTCATCAGAACCCGCTCATCGGTGTAGTTGATCTTCAGCTCGCCGCCCTTGAGGATCACGCGGATATCTTTGCCCTTCTCACAGTAGCCGTTGAGAGTGGCAGCCACCACCGCGGCGCAGGTGCCCGTGCCGCAGGCCATGGTCTCGCCGCTGCCCCGCTCCCAGATCCGAGCCTTCAGGGTGTGCTTGTCGATGACCTCCACAAAGCCCACGTTGACCCGCTCCGGGAACATGGGATCGTGCTCAAACTTGGGCCCCAGATCCTCCAGATCCAGTTTGTCCACAGAGGGCACAAACACGGTGCAGTGGGGGTTGCCCATGGAGCAGCAGGTGATCCGGTACACGTTGCCCCCGATGGAGATGGGCTTGTTGACCACCTGGTCCCCCTCCAGCCGGACGGGGATCTTCTCGGGAGAGAGCTCCGCTCTGCCCATGTCCACAGTGACCTTGGACACCAGGCCATTCTTGGTGATGACGGTGCACTCCTTCACACCGGACTTGGTGTCGATGTGCATCACGTACCGGCCTTCGCCCACCTTTTCGCCCTTGGCAATGCCATTGTCGAACAGGTACTTGGCCACGCAGCGGATGCCGTTGCCGCACATCATGCCCTCGCTGCCGTCCAGGTTGAACATGCGCATTTCCGCGTCCGCCACGTCAGAGGGGCAGATCAGGATCACGCCGTCGCCGCCCACGCCGTTGTGCCGGTCGGACAGGAAGATGGACAGGAACTCGGGGGAGGAGACGGAGTTCTCCTTGTCGAAGAGATTGATATAGATATAGTCGTTGGAGCAGGCGGACATTTTGGTGAACTTCAGCTTCTGCTTGCTCTTCTTCAGATTGTTGATGTCGATGATCTCCGTGTTCTCGGGAGTGTACCGGCTCATCAGGGAGTCGGCCAGAGCGTTGGCGGTATCCAGAGCCGTCAGGCAGGGGATGCCCAACAGGCTTGCCTTCCGGCGGATCTTCACGCTGTCCCGAGCGGGGTTGCGGCCCTTGGCGGAGGTGGAGATGACGTAGTTGACCTTGCCGCTCTCCAGCAGAGTGATGGTGTTCACAGAGCTCTCGTGGATCTTATCCACGATCTTCACGGACAGGCCCACCTTGGCCAGCACCATGGCGGTGCCGGTGGTGGCGTAGAGTTCAAAGCCCATGCGGGCGAACTTCTTGGCGATCTCGCCGATCTCGGGCTTATCCTGATCCCGGACGGTGATGAACACGCCGCCGCCCTTGGTCATCTTGTGGCCGGAGGCGATCAGGCCCTTGTAGAGGGCTTCCTCCAGGTTGTTGCCAATGCCCAGCACCTCGCCGGTGGACTTCATCTCCGGTCCCAGGTGGGTGTCCACGTCGGTGAGCTTCTCAAAGGAGAACACCGGCACCTTCACCGCCACGTAGGGAGAGGGCTTATACAGCCCGGTGCCAAAGCCCAGGTCGGTGAGCTTGTAGCCCAGGCTCACCTTGGTGGCCAGGTCGCACATGGGCACGCCGGTGACCTTGCTGATGTAGGGCACCGTACGGGAGGCGCGGGGGTTGACCTCGATGACGTAGATCTCCCCGTCCATGATGATGTACTGGAGGTTGATCAGGCCCAGGGCGTTGAGCTCCCGGCAGAGGGTCTCGGTGGTGGCCACGATCTTGGCGCTCATGTCGTCGTCAATGTCGGAAGCCGGGTACACGGCGATACTGTCGCCGGAGTGGATACCCGTGCGCTCCACGTGCTCCATGATGCCGGGGATCAGAATGTTCTCCCCGTCGCAGATGGCGTCCACTTCAATCTCCATGCCGGACAGGTACTTGTCGATGAGCACCGGGTTGTCCTGCTTGTGGGAGAGGATGATGGCCATGTACTCCTGGATGTCCTCGTCGCAGTAGGCGATGATCATGTTCTGACCGCCCAGCACGTAGGAGGGGCGCATCAGCACGGGATACCCCAGATCCTGAGCGGCGCTCAGGGCCTCCTCGGTGGTCATGATGGTGTGGCCCTTGGGACGCTTGATGCCGGAACGCTCCAGCAGCTCGTCAAACCGCTCCCGGTCCTCGGCCATGTCAATGGTGTCGGCGGAGGAACCCAGGATGGGGATGTTGTTGGCCGCCAGGGTCTTGGTGAGCTTGATGGCTGTCTGGCCGCCGAAGGCCACCACAACGCCAATGGGCTTTTCAATCTTGATGATGTCCAGCACGTCCTCGGGGGACAGGGGCTCAAAGTACAGCCGGTCGCCGGTGTCGAAGTCAGTGGACACGGTCTCCGGGTTGTTGTTGATGATGACCACCTCATAGCCCAGCTGCTGCAGGGACATGACGCAATGGACGCTGGCGTAGTCGAACTCGATGCCCTGGCCGATCCGGATGGGGCCGGAACCCAGCACGATCACGGTGGGCTTGTCCCGATCCTCGCCGATAAACTCCAGAGCCTCATCCTCGCCGCCGGAGGCCTCGGTGTCGTAGGTGGCATAGAAATAGGGGGTGTGGGCGGCAAACTCGCCGGCGCAGGTGTCCACCATCTTGAAGGTGGGCTTGCGCTCAAACTTCACTTCGCAGCCGGACAGCCGGGCAATGGTGGAATCGGGATACCCCAGCTGTTTGCCCTGGGTGTACAGCTCTTCGGTGAGCTGGCCCTTTGCCAGCTCCCGCTCGTAGTTTAAGAGGTTCATCAGCTTGGAGAGGAACCAGCAGTCGATCATGGTCTCCTCATGCATCTTCTCCACAGTGACGCCCCGCTTCAACAGTTCGTACACAGCAAACAGCCGCTCGTCGGTGGCGTGAACCGCGATGTGCCACAGGTTCTCGTCGGTCTCAGTGGCAAACTTGGGCAGGTTCAGGGTGTCCAGGGAGATCTCCGCGCCACGGACAGCCTTCATCAGGGCCATCTCAAAGGTGTCGGCAATGGACATGACCTCGCCGGTGGCCTTCATCTGGGTGCCCAGGTCCCGCTTGGCGTAAACAAACTTGTCAAAGGGCCACTTGGGGAACTTCACCGCCACGTAGTCCAGAGCGGGCTCGAAGGCGGCGTAGGTCTTGCCGGTGACCGCGTTCTTGATCTCGTCCAGAGTGTAGCCGATGGCGATCTTGGTGGCCACCTTGGCGATGGGATAGCCGGTGGCCTTGGAGGCCAGGGCGGAGGAACGGGACACACGGGGGTTGACCTCGATGACGGCGTACTCAAAGGAGGTGGGATGCAGGGCAAACTGGCAGTTGCAGCCGCCTTCCACGCCCAGCTCGTCGATGATCTTCAGCGCGGCAGAGCGGAGCATCTGATACTCTTTATCGGAAAGGGTGACCGTGGGGGCAATGACGATGGAGTCGCCGGTGTGCACGCCCACCGGGTCCAGGTTCTCCATGGAGCACACGGTGATGGTGTTGCCCTTGCTGTCACGCATAACTTCGAACTCGATTTCCTTCCACCCGGCGATGGACTTTTCCACCAGGATCTGGGTGATGGGGGACAGAGCCAGGCCGTTGGCAGCGGTCTCCCGCAGCTCCTCCTGGTTGTTGACAATGCCGCCGCCGCTGCCGCCCAGGGTGAAGGCGGGACGGATGATGACGGGATAGCCGATCTCCAAAGCGAAGGCCTCGGCATCCTCCACGGTGGTCACCACCTTGGAGGGGATGCAGGGCTGGCCGATCTTCTCCATGGTGTCCTTGAACATCTGACGGTCCTCGGCCTTGTCGATGGTCTCGGGGGAAGCACCCAGCAGCCGCACATTGTGCTTTGCCAGGAAGCCCTCCTTGGCCAGCTGCATGGACAGGGTCAAGCCTGTCTGGCCGCCGAAGCCGGACAGGATGCTGTCGGGCTTTTCCTTTTCAATGATCCGCTTGACGGTGGTCAGGGTCAGGGGCTCAATGTAGATCTTGTCCGCCATGGCGTTGTCGGTCATGATGGTGGCGGGGTTGGAGTTGACCAGCACGATCTCAATGCCGTCGTCCCGCAGAGCGCGGCAGGCCTGGGTGCCGGCGTAGTCAAATTCCGCGGCCTGGCCAATCACAATGGGGCCGGAACCGATGACCAATACCTTTTTAATATCCTTATTCAGTGGCATATTAGTTCCCCTCCTTCATCATGGTGAAAAACTCATCGAACAGCGCCTGGGTGTCCAGAGGACCGCCGCAGGCTTCGGGGTGGAACTGCACGGAAAAGGCGGGGCAGTCCAGGTAGCGGATGCCTTCGCAGGTGTTGTCGTTGACGTTGACAAACAGCTCCTTGGCCTTGCTCTCGTCAATGCTGGAGCTGACCACCGCGTAACCGTGGTTCTGGCTGGAGATGTACACCCGGCCGGTCTCCAGGTTCTTCACAGGCTGGTTGGCGCCGCGATGGCCGTACTTCAGCTTCTCGGTCTCAAAGCCATGGGCCAGGGCCAGCAGCTGATGCCCCAGGCAGATGCCGAACAGGGGGATCCCCAGCTTGCAGATCTCCTTGAGGTTTGCGATGATCTCGGTGTTCTCGGCAGGATCGCCGGGGCCGTTAGACAGCATGATGCCGTCCACGCCCAGCTCCTGGATCTCCTGAGCCGTGGTGGTGCAGGGGCACACGGTGACTTCCGCGCCGCGCTTCACCAGCTCCCGATAGATGTTCTTCTTCAGGCCAAAGTCCAGCAGGGCGATCTTCTTTTTCACGTCCCCCTCCGGGCGCACCACATAGCGCTCCGGGGTGGAGGAAGCCTTCACAGCTCCAGTGACCCGGTAGGCCTTCAGCTCCTCAAAATCCACTGTGGAGGGGTCGCTGGTGATCTTGCCGTTCATCACGCCGGTCTCCCGGATGATCTTGGTCAGGGTGCGGGTGTCGATGCCCGACAGCCCGATGACGCCCCGCTCTTTAAAAAAGGTGTCAAGGCTGCCCTCGGAACGGAAGTTGGAGGGAGCTTGGCACCAATGTTTTACGATATAGGCGCAGGGACCAATGACGTCGCTTTCAAAGTCGGCGGGAATAACGCCGTAATTGCCAATAAGGGGGAAGGTCTGTACGACCATCTGCCCCCAATAGCTGCGATCTGTCAACGTTTCCAAATAACCCGTCATGCCGGTGGTGAACACCACTTCGGCAGTCATCTCACCGTCGGCGCCAAAACGTTCTCCCTGGAAGATTCTGCCGTTTTCCAGCACAAGATACCCTGTTTTCCCCATACGCTCAACCCTTTCTCTTATAATATAACAGACACCCCGCTCCCGCGGCCCCCTTTCCCCAGGAGAGCCACCGAGAATCCCCGGTCTGCAGTTATCAATAGTATATCATACCCGATCGGCGGAAAACAAGCAAGAGGATTTTTCAATTCTCCCATTTTCACAAACCGCCCTGCTCCCCGGCGCAAAACTTGATGTATCCCGCCGGGCACAAAAAAATCCGGCCCGCCGGATGAGGGAGCCACCCCCTCTGTTCCAGGGACCGGACACCGTCGTCCGTCGTGTTATTACAAATAAATTATAGGGCAGATGGGGTGCTTTGTCAAGGCAGTTCCCCACCAGTAAAAATCCATAAAAAGTACAGAAGTGATCGGGGAGCGAACTGTTCACCCTGGAGAAAGGCGGGGGCAGGGGAAAAAGCTATTGACAAATCCTGTATGACAGGTATAAAATGTTGGCAGAACAGCAAAGGCGCTGAAGGGTACCCCCTCAGCGCCTTTCGTGTTAGCAGCGCAGCG
>JBMNVU010000019.1:0-46630 GCA_050946975.1 Acutalibacter sp. | reverse complement strand
AGCTCAGCGAGGGGGGACGGCGGCTGTACTCCCAGGAGGACCTGGGCAAACTCCAGCGGATCTGCCTGTGGAAAACCATGGGGCTTTCCCTGGACGCCATCAAGGGCATCTTGGAAAGCCCCAACTCCGACAAAGTGCTGGAGCTTCTTTTGGAGCAACAGGCCAAAGAACTGGAGGAGGACATCCAGCAACGGCAGCAGCGGCTGAAGTCCATCCGTGCTCTGGAGGAAAACCTGAAAAGCGCGGAAAAGATCCCGGTCAATTCCGTCTCCGACATGGAACAGCTTATGAAAAACAAGAGAAAATTGCGGAAAATCCATGGCGTCATGATTGCCTGGGGGATCCTGGCAGATCTGGTCCAGGCCGCTGGGCTGGTCCTTTGGATCGTCAAGGGAATCTGGCTGCCCTTTGTGGGGTGCCTTGCCCTGGCAGCCTTGATCAGCGCCCTTCTCACTCGATACTACTACCAAAACACGGAGTACCTCTGCCCCGCCTGCGGCACTCGTTTCCGACCGAAGCTCAAAGAATTTCTCTTCTCGAAACACACCCCAAAAACCAGAAAGCTCACCTGCTCCCACTGCGGGACAAAGGACTACTGCGTGGAGGTGGCTGCCCCGTAAAGAGCTGCTTGTCCTTTTTCCCGGCTCTGTGCTACAATACAGGGGAAGATCCCCCTGGGGGAAATACGCCGCGGAGGAGGAGCCGTTATGATTCCAAAAATCTTACTGCAAAAGGCCGACGAACTGGAGCGGAACACCGCCGAAAAATACCCGGAGCTGGCGCCCCTGGCCAAGCAGTGCTTTTTAAACACCATAGAGACCACCGTGACCCAGCTGGAGGATGGCAGCTATTTTGTCATCACCGGGGACATCCCCGCCATGTGGCTGCGGGACAGCGCCGCCCAGCTAAGGCCCTACGTGAAATACGCCAAGGAGGATCCTGATTTGCAGGAGATCCTCCGGAGCGTCCTGAAGAAGTACACCTTCTATGTGAACCTGGACCCCTACTCCAACGCCTTCAACAGCGAACCCAAGGCGGGGTACAGCGAGCACGACCACACCAACTTCCAGAGCAAGTGGATCTGGGAGCGGAAGTACGAGGTGGATTCCCTGTGCGCGCCGCTGTACCTGGCTCACCAGTACTTTGAGGCCACCGGGGACCGGTCCATCTTCACCGAGGAGTTCCGGATGATGGTGCAGACCATCGTCCAGACGTTCCTCACCGAGCAGCGCCACGACCGGTCTTCCTACTGGTTTGTTCGGGAGCACTGTCCCAAAAGCGACACTCTGCCCTTTGCCAAAGGCCGGCCGGTGAACACCACCGGCATGACCTGGTCGGGATTTCGCCCCTCGGACGACGCCTGCAAATTCGGCTACCTGATCCCCTCCAACATGATGGCAGCGGTGGCCATGGACAAGGCAGTGGAGCTGCTGCTGGCTGGGGACTACGGGGATCCGGCTCTGGTGGATCGGTGCAAAATCCTGGGGGAGGAGATCCGGGACGGCATCGAGACCTACGGCATCTACGACCACCCCAAGTACGGAAAGATCTACGCCTATGAGACCGATGGATTTGGCAATTACAACCTGATGGACGACGCCAACTCTCCCAGCCTGCTGTCCATTCCCTACCTGGGGTATAAGCCCGCTGAGGATCCCATCTATCAAAACACCCGGAGGTTTGTGCTCTCCACGGACAACCCCTATTACTACGAGGGACTGGCGGCCAAAGGCGTGGGCAGTCCCCATACGCCGGGGCGCTACATCTGGCACATTGGCCTGGTGATGCAGATCCTCACCAGCACGGACCCGGCGGAAAAACGCGCCTGTCTGAGGATGCTGGCCCGAACTCACGCCGGGACTAACTACATGCACGAGGGCTTTGACGCCGACGATCCCACCCAGTTCACCCGGCCCTGGTTTGCCTGGGCCAACACACTGTTTGCCCAGATGCTGGAGGAGGAAGTTTCATCATGACACTGGAAGAACGGATGCTGGGCGGCAAGCTTTACGACTGCGCCGACGAAGCTCTGCAGGCCCGCCAGCGGGAGCTCAACGAGCTGGTGTTCGACTACAACAACACCCGCCCCACCGATGGAGAGTGGCGGCAAGCGCTGCTCCGCCAGATCTTTGGGGACATGGGCGAGGGCTGCTATATCGAGCCGCCCCTGCACGCCAACTGGGGCAGTCACACCCACCTGGGCAACAACGTTTACGCCAACTTCAGCTTGACCTTGGTGGACGACACCCACATTTACGTGGGGAACAACGTGATGTTCGGACCCAACGTCACCCTCTGCACCGCCGGCCACCCCATTGAGCCGGAGCTGCGGCGCCAGGTGTATCAGTACAACTTCCCCATCCACATTGAGGAAAACGTCTGGATCGGCGCGGGTGTGATTGTTCTGCCCGGGGTGACCATCGGCAAAAACACGGTGATTGGTGCTGGCAGCGTGGTCACCCGGGACATTCCCGCCAACGTAGTGGCCATGGGCACTCCCTGCCGGGTGGTCCGGCCCATCGGTGAGCGGGATCGGGAATTCTACTTCCGGGACCATCGGGTGGAAGACGGTCTGAAGTAACCCGGCGTTTCTCCCAGGCGACTGTAAAAAGGGGCCTTCAGAAAGGAACGTTTTCTTCCCACCTTCAGAGAACTTTCCCCGCCCCCTGGGGCATCGGAAAGCCGACAGCCCAAACCAGCAAAAAAGGACGCTCAGGCAGCTGCCTGGACGTCCTTTTTCTATACTATATGAATAACTATGGTGCAATTTGGCCCGGAAGTTTGGAAAGCCCTATTCCCGGTGCCCTCACAGCTGATCCACAAAGTAGGCGTTGGTGCCGGCAAACAGTCCCCGACTGTCCCGGACCTGGATGCGGAACCAGCCCTCCTTCCCCGTCAGGGGGAAAGCAGCCTCTGTCAGAGACTCCCCGGGAGCCACCACAGCCTTGTAGGAATCCCGTCCCTCCAAGGTGACAAAGATCTTCTCCACGGGGGAGGTCTTCACCCGGAGCACGCCATCCTCAATGGACACGCCCTTGAGCTCCGGCCCCTGGGACCAGTAGAACCGCCCCTTCCGCAGGGCCTCAATAACTGCGGGGTAGGTCAGCTTCTCCGCGGCGATCTGCACAAAACCGCCAAAGGAGTCGTTTAAGGGCTGGCCGATGGGGACCGTGTCATGGTTGTCGTCGGTGGCCAGGGCGTACAGACGCTGCCCCGTGCGGAGCATCTCGTCGTACACCTGGGGGTTAAAGCCGTACAGTCCGTCATGCTCACAGCCGTGGTTGTAGATTTCCATGGCAAACAGACCCTTCAGCCCGCTGTAATCCCGCCAATCCTGCAGGGACCAATAGGGGTGATTGTAGGTCACCAGAAAGCCCATCCGGCTCATCTTGGCAATGTACTGGTTCAGGCTCTCCAGATCATCGTAGGGGAACTCCGGCAGCAGGTTCCCCTGCTTCTGCTCCCTGTTCTCCCCGGGATCCGTGTCCACCAGGTTCAGATGGTAGCACTTGAGCACGGGCCAGTCCTTCCCCGGCTCCCGGGGTTGGGTCAGGTCCACCTCCAGCGCCGCCAAGGACAGGAAATTCTCATCATCTAGCTCGGTGTGATGGACATACTTCCGATGATCGGTGAAAGCCACAATGGAATACCCCTGGGCCATGTACTCGGCCTTGGTCTGCTCCGGGGTCAGATGGCCATCGGATAGAGTGGTGTGGCAGTGAAGATTGGCCTTATAATAGCCGGACTCCGGCAAAAGCACTTGGTTTTTCAACAAACTCTCCTCCTCTTGTGAAAAAGTGGTTCAGGTCTCCGGCAGCCAGACGCGCATCTGGTTGAGCCCCCGATTGCCCCAGGCGTAGTAGGGCACCAGGTGAATATCCGCGGGTTCCCGCTGGGGGCGCTCCCGGGTGTAAAGGGACGAAGCAGGGTGAGCCCGCCACCCCTCCGCCGTCAAGGGCACGATACCGCCCAGCTCCTGGGACTGGGGCTCCTCCCGGAGGATGCCCTCCTCCGCAAAGGAGAGGGACAACACGTCGCCGTCGTTGTCCACACCCTCGGCGCAGTAGACCAGGGGTCCCCGCTGCACGGCGGCCTTCCCCGTGTCCGCCGGGATCCGGCTGCTGGCGTAGACCTTGAAAGGCGTCATGTCAAAGGTGAGCTGGATGGCATCCCCCTCCTGATAGGTCCGGGTGAGATAGGCGTAGCCATCCCGGGTCAGCGCCGCCAAGTCCTGGAGCTCCCCGTTGACGGTGAGGGTGGTGTGCTGGCTCCAGCCGGGCATCCGGAAGATCAGAGTGGTCTCCCCGTGTCCATGGAAGGTGAAGTCCACCGTCCCCTGATGGGGATAGTCCGTCCGGCAGGAGAGCGAATACCCCTGGGAACTCTTCACGGTGCCGCCCAAATACAGATGGACGTACAGGCTGTGATCCCCTTCCCCATAGGCATAGCTGCCGATGGAGGACAGGAGCCGGGCCACGTTGGGCGGGCAGCAGGCGCAGGCGTACCAGCCGGGCCGCTGGGGATCCACGTGCTTCTGAGTGGCGGCCTTTCCGGAGATTCCCGGGACCACCTCCAAGGGGTTGCAGTAGAAGAACCGCTTCCCGGTAAGCTCCATACCCGCCAGGACCGTGTTGTACAGGGCCCGCTCCATCACGTCCCCATACTCCCCTCTGGCCTCCAGCTGGAGCATCCGCCGGGCAAAGAAAATCAGTCCAATGGAAGCGCAGGTCTCGGCGTATACCGTGTCATTGGGCAGGTCATAATCCACAGTGAAGGCCTCGCCCAGTGTCGTGGAACCGATCCCTCCGGTGAGGTACATCCGCCGCTGAGTGATGCTCTCCCACAGCGTGCGGCAGGCGGCCTTCAGGCTCTCGTCCCCGTCCTCGCCGGCAGCGTCCGCCATGGCTGTGTACAGGTACACCGCCCGCACGGCATGGCCCACCGCGTCCTTCTGTTCCCGGACCGGCAGGGTGGCCTGCATGTAATCGGTGTCCACCGCCTCATTGATGTTCCCCCACAGGGTCCAGCCCCGCTCCTTCTTCTCCTCCTGGAAGTAGTTGGGCGCCTGACCACGGACATCCAAAAAGTGCTCCGCCAGCTCCCGGTACTTGGGGTTTCCGCTGGCCCGGGCCAGACGCAGCAGCGCCAGCTCCACCTCGGGGTGGCCGGGGCAGCCCCGGGGATTGACCTTCATAAACTGCTCGTAGATGCAGTCGGCGGTTTTCTCCAGGATCTTCAGCAGGCTGTCCTTGCCGGTGGCCTCATAGTGGGCGCAGGCGGCCTCCATCAGGTGCCCTGCGCAGTAGAGCTCATGGGCCTCCTGAAGGTTGGTCCACTTCTTGTCCGGCGCCTTCACCGTGAAATAGGAGTTCAGGTAGCCATCCTCCTGCTGAGCCTCTCCCAGCAGGGCGATGACCTGGTCCACCTCCTGCTCCAGCTCCGGGTCCTCCACCTGACCCAGGACATAGGACGCCGCCTCCAGCCACTTGGCCACGTCGCTGTCCTGGAACACCATGCCATAAAAGCCCTCGGTGATCTCCTCCCCCCGGAGCTTCTTGGCCGCCAGACGAAGATTTTCCAGGGCGTGGCTTTTCTCCACACCCTCCTGCTGGTCATCCAGCACCCGGTACTGATAGGGGATCACCACCTCCCGCACCAGTTTTTGATAGGCGGGCAAAAATCCTTCCCCTGCCTGATATGCATTTGCAGGCACTTCCCTGCTTACTTTCATGGCTGCTTCCTCCTTTGTCGTTGTGCCCGGGATTTTTTCCCCGTTACTTGCCCCATCATAGCACAAAGAAGTTCTGCCTACAATTGATTTTTTGTTATTTTTGGGGAATTTTTCCATCCATTTCCATCCTGTACGCCTAAAACTCCTCAGGCAAACCGGCCGCAGCCTCTAACAGCTCCTGGGGAGTCTCGCGGACCTGCAGCTTTTGGAAATACGGCGCGGGCATGGCTTCCCGCAAATAAGGAAGACTTTCCTTCAGATCGTTGGAACGGTTCCCCACCGCCGGCCCCTCCAGCAGTTGGAATCCAAACTCCTGGTACAGATGGACCGCTCGGAAACAGCCGGGATGGGTGTGGAGATAGATGGGATACTCCTCCTGGGCAGCCTCTCCCAACACATGGGACAACAGCCCTCTCCCCAATCCCAACCCCTCCAGCTGGGGCAAAACCTTCAGCCAATGAAGCGTGGTGATCTTCCCATAGGCCTTCCAGAGAAAACAAGTCCCCACAGGACGGTCGTTTTCATCACAGACAAAAGTGCACTTTTGGAAAAACACCTCTTCCGCTTTCCCGTATACCCTCCGGTAATATTCCCACAGGAAGGGACGCTGGGAGATTTCCTGGCTGTTGAGGGCAATCCAAGTCTCCACTTCCTCCCTGCGGCATTTGCGCAGGAAATACCCCGAAGGCATCTGGCAAAAGGCTTCTCTTCTTGGCTGCTGACACATCATAAATAGGTTGTACGCGGGAATTTCCAATGCCATACTGTGATCCTCCTCTGCCCTGATCCCTTGCTGACAGTCTCTGCAACCAGTATAGCATAAAAAAGCAAAAAGAAAAACGGCACGCAAAATGCGTACCGTTTTCAAACTTTGGAGCGGAAGACGAGGCTCGAACTCGCTACCTCCACCTTGGCAAGGTGGCGCTCTACCAGATGAGCTACTCCCGCACACAGCGCTTAACGTCTCAGCGCTCGATTATTATAACGAATGGTGACGAATTTGTCAAGGCTTTTTTTCAAAAAAAGAGAGCGCCCCACGGGGCACCCTCCATTTTTCCAAAAGAACTCAGATCTTCTGGACGTTCACAGCGCGCAGCTTGGAGCTGTTCTTGGGATCGGGCTCGGTCTCGAAGGTGACCTTCTGGCCCTCTTCCAGAGTCTTGAAGCCGTCCGCAACGATGGCGGAGAAATGCACAAACACGTCGTCGCCGCCCTCGTCGTTAGAAATGAAGCCATAGCCTTTTTCCGCGTTAAACCATTTGACTGTACCGTTCATAATTCGGCACCTCCTAAAGAGAGTAAGATCGTATCATGCTAGCAGCGCCGGGGCACCGGCTTTACAAAAAACTCACAGCTTGTGGAAGTCATTCAGACGCAGACGGCAAATGACTTACACAGGCTGTGAGTCCATCTTTGGTGCTATCAGAATACAAGTTCACTATATCATCCAACCTGCGCTTTGTCAACCTCTTTTCCAAAAAATCTTCCGACACCATTCCCCAGTTTTCCACCCCTCTGGGGGCCATTTCCGGGCATTTTTTCGGCTTCATTTCTAAAATCCGGAGAATTTCTTGTCCATTCCCCCGAATGATAGTATAATAACAGCGTATCTTCCGTAAGATCCGCCCGGCCCACTCCGGCGCCGGCGCTTTCCCTATAGAAGTGTGAGGAGGAACCAACATGCTGCAGAACAAAGCCCTGGCCGTAGTCAGCGAAGTGCGCCGAGCCATTGTGGGCAAAGATACGGTCATCTGCAAGGCTCTGATGGCCATCCTGGCCAGAGGCCACATCCTGCTGGAGGACAACCCCGGTGTGGGAAAAACCACTCTGGCTCTGGCCTTTTCCAAAACCATGGGCCTTGCCTACAACCGGGTGCAGTTTACCCCGGAGGTGATGCCCGCCGACGTGGTGGGATTCTCTGTCTGGGACAACAACACCGGGGACTTCACCTACCGCCCAGGGGCAGTGCTGTGCAACCTGTTCCTGGCCGATGAGATCAACCGCACCAGCGCCAAAACCCAGAGCGCCCTGCTGGAGGCCATGGAAGAGGGCCAGGTCACGGTGGACAACGTCAGCCGTCCCCTGCCCCAGCCCTTCACCGTCATCGCCACCCAGAACCCGGTGGGCTCCGCCGGAACCCAGCTGCTGCCAGAATCCCAGCTGGACCGGTTCATGATGCGGCTGTCCATCGGCTACCCCACCCTGGAGCAAGAGGTGGAGATCCTCAAGCAAACCGAGGGCAGCCGCCCGGTGGACTCCCTGCGCCAGATCACCTCCCTGGAGGAGGTGCTGCAGATGCAGCAGGAGACAGCGGCGGTTCACGTGTCCGATGACCTGTACCGCTATGTGGCCTCCCTCTCCGCCGCCACCCGGGAGCACCCCCTGCTGCGGCTGGGGGCCAGCCCCCGGGCAGGAGGCGCCCTGGTGCGGGCCAGCCGTGCCTCTGCCTGGCTGGCGGGCCGGGACTATGTCATCCCCGCCGACGTGCGTCTGCTGTACTACAACGTGCTAGAGCACCGAGTGGTTCCGGATCCCCAGGCCCGCCTCAGCGGGAAGGACGCCCACACCCTGCTCACCGAGGTGCTGGACTCCGTGCCCCAGCCCAAGGTGGTGTAGGGAAAGGAGGCTTTCCCATGTGGAAAAACCGGCTGTGCTACCTGCTGGTGCTGCTGGGCACCGGCACGTTTTTCGTGTGTTTCAACGGATACCTCTCCCTGTACGTGTTTGTGCTGTCCCTGGTGCTGCCGGTGGTTTCGCTGCTGCTGTCCCTGCCGGGGATGCTGGGGCTGCGGGCCACTCTGACCACCAGCCGCCAGGAGGGACCTAACGCCTCGGCAAACCCCGGTTCCAACTGCGCCAGAAAGGGGACTTCCGTGCCCCTGCAGCTGGCGGTTTGGAACACCACCCCACTCTCCAGCGGCCGGGCCCGGGCCAGGCTGACGGTGGAGAACACCTTCACCGGCCAGCGCCAGCGGGAGAGCTTTACCTTTACAGCGGGACCCCGACGCCAGGTGTTCCAGCACCAGCTCACCTCTCGGACCTGCGGGGTGGTGCGGTGCCGCCTGGGGGCGCTGCGGGTCTGCGACTACCTGGGGCTGTTCTCCCTGCCCGTGGGAAAGCCCAAGGAACTGTCCGCCATCTTCTGGCCCACCGTCCACCCCCTTGAGCTGGAAGTCCGGGAGAGCCTGATCCCCGACAGCGAGGGGGAACGGTACTCCCAAAAGAAGCCCGGGGATGACCCCACAGAGCTCTTTGCCCTGCGGGACTGGCGGGAGGGAGACCGGCTTTCCCGGATCCACTGGAAGCTCTCCCAAAAGCTGGGACGGACCCTGGTCAAGGAGCTGGGCCAGCCCCTGTCGGACCACCTGCTGTTCCTGCTGGATCTCAACGGTGACGGTCTTCAGGCGGACTTGCTTCTGGATGCCTTTGCCAGCCTGTCCAACGCGCTCTCCCAGGGGGAACACGCCCATCGGGCCGCCTGGACGGACCCGGACTCCGGCCAGCTTCAGCTGCGGGAGATTGCTCAGCCGGAGGACTTGCTCCCCCTGTGGCAGAGCCTGTTGGCCGGGGGCAGCCAAAAGCCCTTGTCCCTGGAGAACGCAGAGGCACTGCCCACCGGGGTGTCCCACGTGCTGTACCTGTGCTGCAGTCCCCAAACGGGTTCCCTCTCCCTGCTGGAGGACCGCTTTCCCAGCGCCCAGCTGACGGTGCTTCAACCCTCCCCCGCCGGGGAGGAGCCTTTGCCCGCCGGAGTAAGCCGGATTCTTTTGGAACCTGGCCTCCTCCCCCAGCGTCTCAACGGGCTGACGCTGTAACTCTGTAAAAAGGAGGTGCCCCATTTGCCAAATTCCAAAAAAGAGGGGATTCCCAGTTCCCCTCTGCTGGACCGGCCCCGCATCCTGTTTGCGGAGCCCAAACTGCTCTCCCAATGTCTGTTCTATGGGGTGCTTCTTCTGCTGGGGAGCGCCGGGGCACTGGGCTGCTTTTTCGGGACCTTCCAAGTCCCCCTGGCTCCCCTGCCGGTGATTCTGGCAGGAGCGGTCAGCCTGCTCTTTACCCTGGGACTGTTCCTGGGGAAAAAGCCCCTATGGATCCCCACTCTGCTGGGGTTGATGCTGTGGGTGATCCTGGTGTGGAGGTTCTTTGAACAAGTGCTCCAGGGCTGCGCTCAGACCCTCAACCTGGTACTGGCCGCCTACGAGGACAAACTGGGGGTGCCTCTTCCCTATCTGGAGGTCCAGCAGGGTCTGACCTCCCAGGAAATTCGCACCCAATGCACCTGGTTCTGCTGCCTGCTGATCTTTCCCTTTCTGTTCTTTTTGGGATGGCTGCTGGTGGGGCGCAAAAGCAGTTTGGGCGCCTTCTGCCTCTCCGGCTTTTTTGTGGCCGTTCCCCTGGTCATCTCCCTGGTTCCTCCCACTCCGTGGCTGGCTCTGCTGCTGCTGTTTTGGGCGGTACTGCTGCTGTTTTCCCCCTCCTTTGGCAAACGTCACCGGCTGGTGGAAGATCGGGGCAGATTCTATGCCTCCGGCAGCGGATTGGCCCGGCCTGCCATGCTCCTGTTGTTTGTCTGCGCCGGCGTTCTCAGCATGGCCGTGGTCTCCTGGCTGGTGCCCTACTCCACCTACCAACGTCCCCAAGTGGCCACCGATATTCAGGAGGGCTTCCGCAACGGCTTCGGGCTGGACGCCGCCCTGCAGGGGGGCGTGGGCAGCGGCAACAGCCGCGTCAACCTCAACTCTCTGGGCTCCCGCAGCTACACCGGCAAAACCATGCTCCGGGTCCGCTATCAGTGGGAGACGGATGTCAACACGGGCAACCTCTCCTCCAACCAGCACAAGGATTACCTGAAAAGCTTTGTGGGCAGCGTCTACACCGGCACCAGCTGGGAACGCCTGTCCGGTCAAGATTGGGAGGAGCTCTCCAAACTGCTCCAGGGGGAAAAGCCCCAGCTGCTGACGGACCGGCTGCGCACCGTCTTCTGGCAGGAGCTGAACACCAGCTACCACCTGGAGGTGGAGAACGTGGGTGCCAATCCCCGCTGTATCTACGTCCCCTACGGCTTGATGGGAAACAGCGTGGACACCTCCCAGATGGCCTATGTGGAGGATGGCTTTTTAAGGTCCAACCAATTTTTCAGCGGCACCTCCCGCTATGCACTGGACGCCTGGGGACTGGCGGACTCCTATTACCAGGCCGAAAACTACCCCTCCCGGGTACAGCCCGCCATCATCCAGGGGTATGCCGCCAGTCAAGGGGCAACCTTTGCCGACTATATCAACCACGCGGATATTCCGGGGATTGACGGAATTGTAGAAGAGCTGTTTCGCTCCCTGTCCGGAGACTTGAATTTGTGGACCATCCCCGAAGACCTGCGGCAATACCTGACCTCAGAGCAGCAGGAGCTCTCCAAAACCACAGAGGCCTACACCCAGTTTGTCTATGAGCACTACACGCAGCTGCCCCAGGACTTGAAAGCCACTCTGGACCAATACCTGGCAGACCACCAGATCCACGGCTCAGGGCAAGCTCTGGAGGGGAATTCCCTGAATTACTCCCCCACTCAACTGGCTCAGCAGGTGGCCAACACTCTGGCCGCCACCTGCACCTACACCCTCTCCCCGCCGGCCCTCCCGGAGGGAAGGGACTTTGTGGAGTACTTCCTTTTGGAGAGCCGCCAGGGGTACTGTGTTCACTTTGCCACTGCGGCAGTAGCCCTGCTGCGGGCCATGGGCATCCCCGCCCGGTACGCCGAGGGCTACGCTGTGCCCTCCGGAGAGGAAGGCTGGGTGGAAGTGCCGGATTACAACGCTCACGCTTGGGTGGAGATTTACCTCAGCGGCAACGGTTGGACTCCAGTGGAGGTCACTCCTGCCGGACCCGACGCTCCCGCCGCCACAGAGGACGCCCGTCCCATGGAAACCCAGACCGCCACGGCAACACCCTCCCCCACGCCCTCTCCCAGCCCGTCTCCCACGCCCGCCCCGGACCAAGAAGCCTCTCCCTCTCCCAGCCAGGTGCCGGAGTCATCTGCCGCCCCGGCTCCTGGAGGGACCGTCTCCCAGGAGGAACACTCCTTCCCCTGGGAATGGGTGACCGTCGGGTGCACTCTGGGGGGGCTGCTCCTGGCTGCCGGAGTGTTCCTCCTCCGGCGACAGGTGGTGCTTCGGCTGCGAGCCCACCGTCTGGCCCAGGAAGCTCCCAATCAAGCCGCCCTGCTGCTGTACAAAGAGATCCTGGAGCTGTACCGGGCAGCGGAACACTTCCTGCCCGGCTGGGAGGAGACACCTCCCGAGCAGCTGGAATCCCTGGCTTTGAAAGCCCGATTCAGTCAGCACACCCTCACTCCCCAGGAGCTGGAGGCCTTCCAAAAGGAGCTGGACCGCATGACCGCTCTGCTGCAAACGCAGCTGCCCCTCTCCCGCCGGCTTTGGCTGGCCCTGGGACCAGTGCTGTTGTAAGACACAAGGCCCGGCGCCGGGCAAGCCCCGCAGCACGCCGGAAGGGCGCTCTGGCTGGTGGCTGAAAAAGAGATCCTGGGAAAAAAACAGTCAAATAAATGGGATAAATACAATATATACAGAAAGAGGCTGCCGCAAATGCGGCAGCCTCTTTTTCGCTTTATTTCTTATCCTGACCGGTCATCTTGGTGAGCAGAGCAATCAAGGTGACACATTCTTGATCCGTCAACCCAGCGGTGATGCCCTTGCCCCACTGGCCCAAGTTCTTGCGGATGATGGGCACCAGCTCCCGGCCTTTCTCCGTGAGGAACAGGTTGTTCTGACGGCGGTCGTTGCGGTCCGTCTCCCGGTACAGGTAGCCCAGATCCTCCAGCTTCTTGGTGCGCCGGGCCACATTGCACTTGTCGATGAACATGTGATTGGCGATGCTGTCCTGGGTGGCCCCGGGATGGTGCTCAATGTGCAGGAGAATCAGGTACATGGCTCCGGAAAAACCGTAATCTTTCAGACGATCCGTCATATACCGGCTGCGGCTCCTGTGAAGATACGTCACCGCCCTGCCCAATTCTCTGGTAAAATTCTGGGGCAGATCCCGTTCTTCCTGCCGCTGTGGAACATCCATGGAAATTCCTCCCTGCGTAGTCCTTTTCTCGATCTTATATTATATTCTTACACAAGAGGATTGTCAAAGAAAATTGTTGTAAAATCCACTATTTTCTCCCCTGGGAATGGCAGGAAACACCTGTTCCCAGTTGCCATTTCGACGATTTTCGTGTATAATGTGACAAAACGTCCTCTTTTACAGAGCCTCATCCGCCCGCCAAGGGCTTTCTTTTCATTGATCTTGAAAAAGGAGGGATCTTGTCTTATGGATCTCATCAAAAAGCGCAATCTCTTTCTGGCGGCGACCCTGGTACTGGTGGTCATCATTGTGGCCGTCTCCGCGGTGATTCTGGCCCGAGGGCCTCGGGAAAGCTCCGTGGAACTGATTGAAAATAACGGCGATGGCACCCTCACCGTCAGCGATCTCAACGATGGCCGTATGACCATCCCCTATTACGACATCCCCACCTGCACCTACAAACTCCAGGATTTCAAATCCGGCGCCAACGGCACCATCGTCTATGAGGGCGGTGACTCCTATGTGGGCATCAACGTCAACTACAAGATGGGCGACATCGACTGGGCCCAGGTGGCCGAGAGCGGTGTGGACTTCGCCATGATCCGGGTGGGCTACCGGGGCAACGAAAACGGCAGCATTGTCCTGGACAGCAAGTTCCAGGAGAACATCACCGGCGCCACCGACGCCGGTATCCCCGTGGGGGTGTACTTCTACTCCAAGGCTGTCACCAACGAGGAGGCCGACGCGGAAGCCTCCTTTGTGCTGGAGCAGATCCGGGGCTACAACGTCACCTGGCCCATCGCCTTCTTCTGGGAGTACGACACCAACGACGACGGCACGCAGGATCAATCCTCCCGGACCATTGCCTGCAACGGCGACCAGGTCACCGGGTTTATCTCCACCTTCTGCAACAAGGTGGAAATGGCGGGATACAATTCCTGCTATTACGCCACCAAGTCCATGGCCTATGACAATCTGGATCTCTCCCAGCTGACCAAGTTTGACCTGTGGTACGCCGAGGCCAGAGAGCGCCCCAGCTTCTACTATGATTTCGGCATGTGGCAGTACACCCAGGAGGGGACGGTTTCCGGCATCGACAGCAGCGTGCCCATCACCCTCTCCTTTAAGAATTACCCTTCGACCAAATCGTAAACCGTAACCCGGGCCCGCTGGCTGGCGGGCCTCTATTTTTTCCATCAGGAGGCAGTATGGCAGGAAGACATAGCAGCGGGCTCCGGCTGAATCCGGTCCTGCTTTTGACAAGTGTGGCAGTGGCGCTTCTGGTTGTGGTGATTGTGGTGGTCATCTCCCTGCTGGGCGGCAGGGACACCTCCAGCCAGGACGGCAGCCAGATCCCGGACAATCAGCTGATGGTCACCGACCTCTATGAAGGGGAGCGGCTGATCCCCAAATTTGACATTCCAACAAATCAATACGACACCACCAAGTTCACCCAGGAGGGCAGCTTCACCTGTTATGAGGGCGCCGTTCAAGGAGTGGACGTCTCCGAGCACCAGGGGCAGATCGACTGGCAGCAGGTGAAGGACGCCGGGGTGGAGTTTGCCATTTTGCGCATCGGCTACCGAGGCATGACCGAGGGTGGTTTGAATCTGGACGCCACCTTTGAGCAGAACTACCAAGGCGCCACCGCTGCCGGGCTGAAGGTGGGGGTGTACTTTTTCTCCCAGGCCATCACTCAGAAGGAGGCCAAGGAGGAGGCCCAGTACGTCCTGGACGCCCTGGATGGCCGGGCTCTGGATTACCCGGTGGTGTTCGACTGGGAGACCCCCATCCCCAGTGAGACACTGCCTGCCGAGGATCTGCGGGCCTACGACATGGACGGGGAAGTGATCTCCGCCATGGCCAAGGCCTTCTGCCAGGAGATTGAAAAAAACGGCTACAACCCCTGTGTCTACACTAACAAGCACATGGCCTATTACACCTTTGACCTGGAGGCGCTGAAGGACTACCCGCTGTGGTACGCTGAGTACCAGCCCGCCCCCAGCCTGTACTATGATTTCCGGATCTGGCAGTACTCCGCCAGCGCAACTGTGCCGGGAATTTCCGGCAGCGTGGATTTGAACCTGTGTTTTGAGCCATACTAACTGGAAAGCAAGGGTCTCCATGAAGGGTTCCAAAATGCGTCTGTTGGCAGCTGTGCTCTGCGGCATTGCCGCGGTGGTGTGGGCAGTGGTTTCGGTGCTCCATGGAGTGAACGGCTCTCCCCTGTGGCTGACAGGGCTGAACATCCTGTGCACCGTGATCTGGTGCGCTGCCTGTGGGATGCAGGTGGCGTATTGGAAGCTGGGAAAATGATCCGCCAAAAAAATGTTGCAGGCGGCTCACCTTTTTGCAGGGTGAGCCGTCTTATTATTGAAAACGAGAGACTGGGGGTATGGGCCCCCCAAGGGAGAAGGAGGATGCTGTGGAGCGATTGGTGCGCAAGGCCCAGCGAGGGGACAAAGCCGCTTTTGTCTCCTTGATTGAAGAGAATCAGCTGGCCCTGTACCGGGCGGCCAAGGCCATTCTCCACCGGGAAGAGGATGTAGAGGATGCGGTACAGGAGGCCATCTGCAAGGCCTTTTACAAATTAAGCGACCTGCGGCAGCCAAAGTACTTCAAAACTTGGCTGACGCGGATACTGATAAATTGCTGCTATGACCTGCTGCGGCAGCAGAAGGGCCTGGTGCCCTTGGAGATTCTTCCGGAGGAGGGGGTCACAGAGGAGCGGGAGACCTCTCTGGATGTGCAGCAGGCGTTAAACGACCTGGGAGAGAACGACCGGCTGGCCATGACCCTCTACTACCTCAACGGCCTGCCCATCAAGGACATTGCCGGGATGCTGGGCATCAGCGAGGGCGCGGTAAAGCAGCGGCTCTCCCATGGGCGAAAGAAATTCCGAGAAGCTTACGAAGGACGGGAGTCAGGAAAGGTGGTGGCGCGGCATGCCAGAAAATAACCTGCGGCGGGATAAACAGCTGAAAAAGCAGCTGGAACGGGAGTACCAGGTGGAACGTCCGCCGGAGTCCTACTTCCAGGCGGTGCAGAGCGCCCTGGACAGCCTTCCCGACGAGCTGCCCGTCAAGAGCCGTCCCCTTCCCCAGCGGGTGATGAGGGGCTTTGCCGCCTGTGCCGCCTGCCTGGTGCTGCTGGCAGCAGGGGCCTACGGTCTGGACCTGGCCGCTCCCAGCCTGATGGAGAGCATGCCCGGTGTGGGCCAGATCTTCCAGCAGCTCAACCACCACGAGGAAACCGAAAAAGAGCCTCAGCCCACCCCCTCCCCGGAGCGCTGGGATGCCAGCGAGGTGGAATCGGAACAGCTGCCCGATGTTCCGGAGTTTTCACAGGTGGATGTGATCGCTGCGGACAATTCCGCCATGTTCTCCGTGGTGAACGCCAGCAGCGACGGCGTGTACCTGACCTTGGACCTGCAGCTGCAGGTGTGGGATCCCTCTATGGTCCAATGCTACCAGCTGTCCCCCTGTTCCTACCCCATGGATCTCTCCAACAACACCAGCGTCCTGATGGTAAATGACCAGGAGGCAGAACCTCTGAACGCTGAGGACAATTTGCGCTTTACCAGGCTGGACGCGCAGAGCCAGGATTCCGCCACTTTCACCGCCACTTGGACCTACCTGCTGCCCCAGGAGGTGTCCCACGGGGAGGCTCTCTCCATCATGCTGGATGCTCCCATCCTGTATGGCCTCCAAGAAGAGGACGGTTCGGTGCTGGAGTTTCCCTGCGAGTTCTCCGTCATTTTTGAATGCTATGCCGATCTGCAGAACACCCTTATCAGCGAGGAATCGGTAGAGGACAACGGCGTGATCTTGAGCCGGGTGGTAGTCACCCCCTCCGCCGTGATCACCCAACAGACCATCCCCTATTTTGGAACTCTGGAATCCACTCTGCTGGTGCCTGTAAACGATCTGATCAACAACACTCAGCTGGCTCTGGGTAGTTACCCCGTGCTCACCACCCAG
This sequence comes from Acutalibacter sp., assembly GCA_050946975.1. Lineage (GTDB taxonomy): Bacteria > Bacillota > Clostridia > Oscillospirales > Acutalibacteraceae > Acutalibacter. The sequence continues at coordinate 29,836 of JBMNVU010000019.1, read as the reverse complement.
GATGGCCAACAGCTGGAGTCCAACTACTTCCCCCTGAATGGAATCATAGAGCCCATCACCTCCGATATCTCCGACTCCGGCCAGCAACAGGGGGCGTTCACCTTTGACCCGCCTCCAGAGGACACCACCCAACTGATCCTCACTCTGTACGAATACCCCACAACCATGACGGATTATAACAGCGGCATCCCGGTATCCAACCGGGTGACAGCGGAGTTTACCATCGACCTGAAGCGGGGCACGGTGTACTCCAGTCAGAACTACCTGACCCAGGGCCGGCAGAAGCTGGACCAGGCCCAGAGCGCCTCCCTGGACCGTACACCCTCTGCGGTCAACGGTTACATCTGTGGCCAACCGGAGGAGTTCGGCAGCGATTATTTGCAGATTCCCCTGTACACCAAGGACCTGTCCTATCGCCCCGACCGGCCGGTGAGTCTCTGGTGCTACATGGGGGATGAACTTTGGGACACCTATTCCTCTGTGGACGAGGCGGAATTCAACGCCATGGACGGGGATCAAAGCTTCTACCATGAAGTGACGTACTCCTACTATCAGCAGACACTGATTGATCCGGATCCCACCGGCCACGGGCCCTATCAGGTCATGATCTTCCGGATTGAGAACATTCCAGAAGGCCACATTCTGAACCCCGACGACATCCATTTCTCCCTGGTGGACCAGGACACCGACGAAGTGTTGGTGGAGGATGTGGTCCAAGCATACTACCAGGGGCTGGATGAGGTGCTGGGCACCCATCTGGAGGAGTCCCAGTACGGCACCAGCTCTGCCGACAAAGCTTCCACAGAGAGCACCCCCGACACCCAGGAAGAAGCTGCGGTCCGTGAGCAGAAAGCTTCCTCCGCCACCGGGGAATACCAAGCTTCCGAGGAGGCCGTTCAGAGCCTCCTGGAGCCAACCCCCTCTCCCACCCCGTGAGGAGAGGATACCGAAAAAAGAAAGGCGCGCTCCAGGGCAGCTGGAAAATGGCCGGCGAGGCGGGGCCGAAAAGCGGCCCCATGCGAACAGAAAAATACCGGGATCCTTTCGCGGATGGCAGCGAAAGGAATTTTGTGCTTTCCTCTCTTTGCCAAAAGAACAAGGGGCTGTTGCAAATTGCAACAGCCCCTTGTTCATTAAGCGTAGGAAAGAAAAATAGGAAATTACTGAGTGATGGTGCCGTCCTCATCCCACAGGTCGTGCCAGCTGGTGGCGCCCGGCCACAGGAACACCTGGCCCTTGATCAGGCGGCAGTTCTTGTCAGCCTTGCGCAGGGTCTCCATCTCCTCGTCGGTGAGGGGATCCTCCACAGTGGACTGCAGGTTGCTGACATACTCGTTCTCATGAATGGAGAAGGGAATCGGAATCTGGCCGCGCTGGACAGCCCACTTCAGGCAGATCACAGCGGGATGGACGTTGTGAGCCTTGGCGATGGAGACCACTTCCTCCATCTGAATATCGGCCACGTCGTCGGGGGTGGTGTCACGATCCGGACGGGTGGGGCTGCCGATGGGGCAGAAGCCGATGGGCTGAATGCCGTGGGCCACCACGTAATCGTACAGCTCGGGCTGCTGGAAGCCGGGATGCAGCTCCATCTCAATGAGGGTGGGCTTAATCCGGCACAGAGGCAGCACTGCCTCCAGCTTGGGAATGGTCATGCTGGACATGCCCAGGTTCTTCACCAGGCCCATGTCGTGCAGCCGCTCCATCTGACGCCAGGTGATCATGAAGTCCTCCACCTTGAAGGGCTTGGAGTCGGGATTCCGAGAATCACCGTCGCACCCGGGTGCATGATAGTTGGGGAAGGGCCAGTGGACAAAGTAAGCGTCCAGGTAGTCCATCTGCAGGTCTTTCAAGGTCTTTGCCAGGCTCAGCAGCACATCGCCCTGCCAGTGCATATCGTTCCACACCTTGGATGCAATGAACAGCTCCTCGCGCTTGACAACGCCCTCTTTGAAAGCGTCGGCAAACACCTGGCCGATCTGGTCCTCATTGCCGTAGACGGAAGCGCAGTCAAACAACCGGTAGCCGCAGCGGATGGCGCCGGCCACAGCGTTGGAGATCTGCTCCGCGGTGAAGCGGTCGGAACCAAAGGTGCCCATGCCAATGCAGGGGATCTGCTCACCATTGGCCAGCGTCCTCTTGGGGACCTTGTTGGGGTCGATCCATGCCATTTCACAATCCTTCTTTCTATGTATGTTTTATGTATCTTTTCTACTTAAGGTAGATAGATCCCTGTTACAGTGCCAGCTTCTCCACCGTGACCCGGGGCAGCAAATCCTCCAGGTCCTTCTGGGCAAAGCAGCCGGTCTCTTTGGTCAAGGCGTTGGCGGCGGAGATGGCCACCGCGAACCGGATGGTCTCCTCCAAGCTCTCCCCACGGGAGAAGCCCACGGAAAAGCCCGCCACCATGCTGTCGCCGCAGCCCACGGTGTTCACCACCTGGATCTTGGGGGGCTTGCCCTGGTACACTCCATCGGGAGAGACCACCAGCACGCCGTCCTTCCCCAGGGACACCGCCACAGTTCCGGCGCCCTGGGCCTGCAGAGTCCGAGCGGCCTTGACGCAGCTCTCCACAGAGCTGGTGTCCGCGCCGGTGAGCTGCTGCAGCTCCTCGGCGTTGGGCTTGACCAGATCGGGACAGCCGGGCAGCGCCTCCTTCAGGGAGTTGCCGCTGGAATCCACGATCACGGTTTTTCCCGCCTCCTTGGCGATGCGGGTGAGGGTGGCGTAAAAGTCCCCGGGCAGGCCCTTGGGCATGCTGCCGGAGATGGCCACCACCTTGGCCTGGTCCAGCTCCCGACGGAAATCCTCCAGGAACCGGTCGATCTCCTCCTGGGTGACGGGATTGCCCGGCTCCAAAAACTCGGTGGAGCTGGCAGTCTCCTCATCCCGGACGTTGATGCAGCAGCGGGTCTCGCTGCCAGTGGCGGTGAAGGCCGGACGGATGCCGGGGGTGTTGATCAAGCTTTGGAACAGCTGACCATTGTAGCCCCCCGCAAACCCCATGGCCGTCACCTGCTCCCCAGCAAGAGCCGCCACCCGGGAGACGTTCATGCCCTTGCCGCCGGCGGTGTTGACCACCTCCTGCACACGGGTGACGCCGTAAGGGGTCAGGCTCTTGACCAGGTAGAGCTTATCAATAGAGGCGTTCAGTGTGACTGTCAAAATCATAGCTTACCGCCTCACTCGTTGATGAGCATAATCTTGCCGTGGACCTGCTCGGGATGATGGAACTCGTTAAAGGCCTCGGCAGCCTGGGACATGGGATACTTCTTATACAGGAACTCCGGGTCAAACTTCAGCTGACCGGTGGCAAAATAGTGAGCGGTCAGCGTCCACTCCTTGCCCGGGAAGGGAGCGGAGTAACTCATCCAGCTGCCGGTGAGCAGGAACTCCTTGCGGTTCATCAGCTCCCACTGGGCAGGGGTGAAGGTCATATCGTTGTGAGGAGTGCCGATAAAGCACACATGGGCCTTGTTGGCTGCCACCTGGAAGCCGATGTGCATGGTGGCAGGATTGCCCGCCGCCTCAAACACGTAGTCGTAGCCGTGGCCGCCGGTGATGGCGCTGGCCTTCTCCAGGAAGTCGGCGTCCTTGGTGTTGACCACCTCGTCGGCGCCCATGCGCTTGGCCAGGGCCAGACGGCCCTCGTCGATGTCAAAGGCCACGATCTTCTTGCTGCCGAAGATCTTTGCCCACTGCAGGGTGAAGATGCCGATGGTGCCGCAGCCCAGAATGGCCACATAGCCGCCGCCCTGGTAGTTGTTGCACATCACACCGTGAAGGGCCACGGTGGAGGGCTCAAACATGGCCGCCTGCTCATAGGGGATGGAGGGGTCATACTTGATGGCGTTCTGCTCGGGAATGACCACATACTCGGCAAAGCTGCCCTGCTGGCGGCTGCCGATAAAGCTGTAATGCTTGCACAGGGAGAAGTTGCCCTGCTGGCAATCGTCGCACTTCATGCAGGGAAGCAGAGGCGCGCCGGAGACGGTGTCCCCCACCTTTACAGAGGTGACGCCTTCGCCTACCTCCACCACGTCGCCGGAGAACTCGTGGCCCAGCACCACCGGGTAGAAGTGAGCCCCGTTGTGAAGCACCCGGGGCACGTCGCTGCCGCAGATACCCGTGGCCCGCACCTTCACCTTCACCGTGCCGGGCAAGGTCTCCGGAGTGGGGAACTCCTCATAGCGGATGTCCTCGTTGGCATGCAGAACTGCTGCTTTCATTTCATATTGCCTCCTTATGCATCGTATCTTTCAAATCTTCATACAGCTGCCGGTACAGCCGGTAGCCCTTATCATATACCTCTTCATTGACCGGGTTGGGAACGTGCTCCCGGGTCACCCGCACTGTGCGGGTCACGGCGTCGTCAAAGCTGCTGTAGGCTCCCACGCCTACACCGGCCAGAATCGCCGCGCCCAGAGACGTGGCGGCGTCGGACGCGGGCACCTGAATGGTCTTCCCGGTGATGTCCGCCTTCAGCTGGGTCCACACCCGGCTGTTGGCCGCGCCTCCCATGGATCGGAGCGTCCCCACCGGTGCCCCCACTCCCTGGGCCACTTCCAAGTTGTGCCGCAGGGAGTAGGCCACGCCTTCCATGCAGGCCCGGGCAAAATGGGCCCGGGTCTTGGAGAAGTCGATTCCGTAGTAGACACCCTTGGCGGCGGCATCCCACAAGGGGCTGCGCTCTCCCGCCATGTAGGGCAGGAACACCAGACCCTCGCTGCCGGGAGCCACCTTCGCGGCGGCCTTATCCAGCTCCTGGAAGGAACCGGTGCTGTGCTCCTTGGCCAGCTGGCGTTCCGCAGCGCCGAACTCCCGCTCAAACCAGTTGAGGGCGCCGCCGCCCCCCACTGTGCCACCCTGGAGCAGCCACAGGCCTTCCACCACGTGGGCGGAGAGAATCAGCCGGGGATCGGCCTTGGCCTCATCCACACAGATGCTCATGCCGCCGGCCTGCCCTCCCTGCTCCTGCGTCTCGCCGGGATGGATCACACCGGCGCCCAGGGTGCCGCAGGCGGCGTCCAGTCCGCCGGCGGCCACAGGAGTGCCCGGGGCCAAGCCCGTCAGCTGGGCAGCCTCCTCTGTAACTCCCCCTACGATCTGGCTGCAGGAGACAATCTCCGGCAGCAGGCTGGTCCGCAGCCCCAGCTCCTTGCACAGGTCCAGATCCCACTGGTTTTTGGCCACATTGTAGCAAGCCCAGCCATAGCCTTGGCTCTTGTCCTGGGTGATGGCCCCAGTGAGCTTGTAGGCGATGTACCCGTTGGACTGGAGGATCTTATCCGCCTTCTCATAAACCTGGGGCAGCTCCTCCTTATACCACAGCACCTTGGGCAGTGTGTAGGAGGGGGACAGCGGGTTGCCGCTGCAGGCGAAGAGCTTCTCTGCGCCCACCTGGGCTTCCGTCTTCCGGCAGAGGAACTCCGCTCTGGTGTCCATCCAGATGGGTGTGGGGCACAGCACCTTGCCGTCCTTGTCAATGGGGATGGCGCTCCAGCTCTGGCCGTCGATGCCCACACCGGCCACGGCCTCCGGGGGAATGGCCCCCGCCTCCAGCACGTGGCGGATGGCGGCGCACACCGCCTTCCACCAGACCTCCGGGTCCTGCTGGGCCCATCCGGGATGGGGATACTCCACCGTGTAACTGGCCGCTGCCTGAGCCAGCACATTGCCGTCCAGATCAAAGGCAGCCGCTTTGCAGGCGGAGGTTCCCACGTCAATTCCAATCAGTATGTTCTCCATACCGTTACGCCTTTCCGTCACAGCCGCAGACGCGCATCCGCTCCATGACCAATTCCTTCACCCGCTGACGGGCCTCCTTGCCGTAGGCCTTGGGGTCGAACACCTGGGGATTGGATCCAAACACGGCCCGGACGCCCTCACTGTAGGCGGCCCGAAGCTCCGTGGCAAAGTTCACCTTGCAGATGCCCCGGCTGATGCAGTCCTTCACATCCTGATCGGACAGGCCGGAAGCGCCGTGGAGCACCATGGGAGCAGTGAGCATCCCCTTCAGAGTGACAATCAGGTCCTTGTTGAGCTGGGGCTTCTCCTTATAGAATCCGTGCGCAGTGCCCACGCCCACGGCCATGCTGAACAGGCCGCTCTCCTTTTCAAATTGGACAGCCTCCTCGGGAATGGTGTAGCCGCCGTCGGACTCCAGATCGTCCTCCTTGCCGCCCACACGGCCAATTTCGCCCTCCACCGGCACGCCTACGGCGTTGCACATCTCGGCGACCTTCTTGGTCAGGGCGATGTTCTCCTCCAGGGGCAGCTTGCTGCCGTCAATCATCACGCTGGTGTAGCCGGAACGCAGTGCCTTGGCACACAGCTCAAAGCTGTCGCCGTGGTCCAGGTGCATGGCAACCGGAACCGTGGCCTCCTTGGCCAGGGTTGCCACCATGGCGGCGTAGAGATCCGTGCCGGCGTACCGCACGGTGGAAGGGGTGGTCTGCAGAATGACCGGCGCCCGCAGCTCCTCCGCGGCGCTGATGATGGCCTGGGCCATTTCCATATTCTCCACGTTGAAAGCGCCCACGGCAAAGCCCTGCTCCTGGGCCTTGCGAAGCATTGCAGTTGTTGTTGTCAATGGCATATCGCTCACTCCTCTGGATTGTTATACGAAACGTTCTTCCCGCTTTTCGCTGAAAGCAACCATGCTTTTGGAAGCCTTTCATAATAAGAAAAGCAAAACGTTTTACTTTTAAATAAAGACTACCACAGACGCATACTTTTGTCAAGCGCTTTTCTTCATTTTTTCGATTGACACAGGAAAGATTCTGTGCTATCTTGACAGTAGACAAAACGTTCCGCCTTTAAAATTGGCCCTATCTGATAATACACCATGCAAAAGGAGGCCCCATATGGCCGCGACCATCAAGGACATTGCCCGGGAGACCGGTTTGAGCCTTGCAACCATCTCAAAATACCTCAACGGAGGCAATTTGCGGGAGAAAAACCGCGTGGCAATCGAAGCCGCTGTCAAAAAATTGGATTACCACGTCAACGAATACGCTCGGGGATTGAAGTCCAAAAAAAGCCGCACAGTGGGCGTTGTGCTGCCCCAGCTTGCGGATCTGTTCAACATGAAGATTGTATCCGTCATCGAGCGGGTGCTCCAGGAAAACGGCTACAGCATCATCCTGTGCGACTGCCAGAACAGCCTGGAACAGGAGGCTCAATGCGTTCAGTTCCTGCTGAAAAAACAGGTGGACGGCATCATCAACATCCCTTTGGGCATTGAGAGCAGCCACCTGCTCCCCGCTTTGGAGCGGGAGATCCCCATCCTGCTGCTGGACCGTCCTCTGGAGGCGCTCAGCGGCAAGGTCAGCTGCGTGCTCATCGACAACCGGGGAGCTGCCCGGATGGCGGTGCGCCGCCTGCTGGATGCCGGCCACCGGAAAATCGGCATTGTGGTGGGCCCCCAAGAGTTCTACACCGCCGAGATGCGTCTGCGGGGATACAAAGAGGCCTTGGAGGAGTACGGCGTTCCCGTGGATCCCCGTTTTATCGCCCGGGGCAGTCTCAGCGTGGAAGGCGGATATCGCCAGGTGCGCCGGCTGCTCAAGGACGCTCAGGACATGACCGCCGTATTTGTGACCAACTACGAAATGACCCTGGGCAGTCTCATCGCCCTGAACAAGCACGGGGTGCAGATTCCGGAGGAACTGTCCATTGTGGGCTTTGACAACATCATGGACCTGTCCCGTGTGTTCCGGCCTCAGCTGACCATTGTCAGCCAGCCCATGGAGCAGATCGGCATGCAGGCCGCCCGGCTGATGCTGGAGCGCCTGTCCGACGACCCCTCCACCACACCTATGACCGTCACTCTGTCCGCCTCTCTGCGGGAGGGTGGATCGGTTCAAGGTCCCCGGGACAAGTGACCGCCGGCGGGGAACTCCCCAGAAGGGCCCAAGGGGAAAAAGGAAGAGTGCGCGGGGAAGATTTCTGCGCTCCTCCAGAGCAGATGCCGCTGCCGTCAGGGCTGTGACCTGTCTCACTTGATTCAGCCAACCGAAAGGGGCTGTTGCATTGCGCAACAGCCCCTTTTTATTACCCCATAAATTAAGTATGTCACACGTAGATACCGATGGCCCGCACCGGATACGCCTTGCCTGGGAAGCTCAGCCGGATAAACCGAGCCCGCTCTCCCAAGCCGCTGAGGACAAAGTCCGTGGTCTCGGGCCGAGCGCCCGAGGAAAAGATCTGGCGGAAGTGCTCCCGATCGTCGGACAGGGAGACGATAAACTCCTCCTGGACCATCTGGGTGAAGCTGAGGTGGATCTCCGCAAAATCCTTGGAGCCCTCCAGGTCCACCATCACCCACTGGCCGCTCTCCTGGGACCCGGGCAGCCAGCTGGTGGAACCCTCCCCATCGGTGACGCTCTTGGCCAGGTGCTCCGGGGACTCACTGCTGCAGAAGACAGGCCGGTACACGGCGATCTCGTCCAGGCCAATCCGCTTGGGTGCCCCCACCTTGGAGGGCGGCGGCATCATGGGCACCAGCTCCCTGCCGTCCCAGGGCTCCTCCCCGGTGACGTGCAGGGTCAGCTCCGCCGGGGCAACCCCCGGCGCCTGGGCGCGGATCACCGTGTCCCCAGGATACTGGGCCCGCAGTTCGATGGCCCCCAGGCCATCCAGCAGGCTTCCGGCTTCCCGGCTCATCTCATAGGTCTTTCCAGTGGGGAACAGGCCTCCCCCGCTGACCACCTGGAGCGTCACCTTCTCCGGGGACAGCACCCGCCGGCCATCCTCTCCCAGCAGGGCAACCACCAGGTGGACATCTTGGGTGCCGTCGTCGGTGAGGGTGTCCCGATCCCCGGTGAGGGACAGCTTCACAGCGGTGCCCTCCACTGCGTGCTCCAGGGGTGGAATTCCCCGGAGGTGCTCCCGGTACCAGTACCAGGTGTCCAACGGCAGGCGATAGTAGTCGATCATGCCCATGTGGCCCATGTCGTACAAAATACTGCCGTGATGGAAGGCGCACCACAGGGATTTCCCCGAGCGCCAGGGGTGGGGAATTTCCACCCCGTCGGTGTATCGAGGACCGTCAGGCCCGGGACGATCGGCCACGGTGCTGCCGTACTCCGAGACAAAGTTGGGATACCCGGGATCGTGATAGATGGCAGCGCCATCCCCGTTATACCCGGCTATATCTCCGATCACGTCAATGCCGCCCCGCTGGGCGCCCCCAATGGCCGCGGGCCTGGTGGGATCCAGCTGATGGGAGGCCTCCACCAGGCGGCGGAGCAGGTCCCTCATCTTGCCGAAGGTGGTGCCGTCGGTGAAGAAGGGCTCATTGCACATGCTCCACACGATGATGCTGGGATGGTTCCGGTTGGCCCGGATCATCTCCGTCAGAGAGCGGAAACAGCTCTCCTCGAACTCGGCCTCGTCCTCCTGGTGAACCGGGTAAAAACTGGCAGTCCAATAGCCCTCCTGCTTGGGGCCTCCCGTGCCCCAGCAGCAGTTCTCCGACCAGAACAGCACGCCCTGGCGGTCACACTCCTGGGCAAAGTAGGTGTGATGGGGATAGTGGGAGCCCCGGATAAAGTTCATGCCGCACTCCTTGATCATACGGATATCCCGCTGGATGCCCGTATGAGTCACGGCGTCGGACCAGCCGGCATGGTCTTGATGGACATTGGCTCCATGGATGTCGTAGTGCTGGCCGTTGAGGAAAAAGCCCTCTTTGGCTGTAAAGGAAAATCACCTCACACCGAACTCTGTCTCCTGGCGGTCCGGCTCCTGACCGGGGACCTCCAACAGCGTCTCCAGGGTGTACAGCGCCGGGGATTCCGGGCTCCACAACTGGGGATCCTTCAGCTCCAGCTCCTGGGTGACGGTATCCACCCCAGGGGCAGCAGCGCTCTGGGCCTCCATACGGCCCACCTCCTGGCCCTGGTACCGGACAATGGAGGTCAAGCGGAACTCCCGCTCACCGGCCTCCAGATTCTCCACCTCAGTCTGGACCCGCACCAAGGCCCGCTCCTGGGACACCTCCGGCGTGGTCACCCAGATGCCCTCCCAAGCCGGACGCACCGGCTGGGTCACCAGCAGGCTCACATCCCGGTAGATGCCGCCGTTAAACACGTGCTCACCGCCACGGGGGGCCAGCCGGGGATCCCACAGGTTGTTCACCCGGACAAAGATCTGGTTGTCTCCCGGCCGAAGCAGTCCGGTGAGGTCCACCAGGAAGGGCGTATAGCCTCCCTTGTGACTGCCGGCCAATTCCCCGTTAACGTACACTTCCGCCGCCTGGAACGCGGCTTGGAACTCCAGCTCCACCCGCCGGCCCTGCCAAGCCTGGGGAAGGGTCAGCGTCTTCCGGTAGCAGCCGTAGCCCACGTAGAATTCCCCCTCCATAAAGTAGGGGATGCCAAAGGAATGGGGCAGGCACACATCGGACCAGGCGCTGTCGTCAAAATCCGCCGCTGCCGCCTGGGGATAGTCTCCGTGAGAAAACTTCCACCCCTTATTCCACAGTATCTGTTCACGACCCATACAAACTCCTCCTCGAATCACAGGTCAAGCCCGCTGGTACAGCCAAGCCTGAGCGCTGAAATCCCGATCCGCCGAGCCGAAGCTCTCCAAAATCCGGCAGCCCGCCGGCAGCGGGGGCATCCCATCTTTGGAATTCTCAAACCGGTGGTACACCGCCAGTCCTCGATCCCCCAGCTCACGGAGCACCAACTGCTCTCCCTGGGGCGCGTTGTATCCCGGAGTGTTCACCTGATGCAGCACGGTGACGCCGTCCCGAATGATCTCCGCTGCCCTGCGGTAGAAGGCTATGGCCTCCTCCACTACCTGCCACTGATGATCCGACAGGTTGTGGATGTCCCCGCTGAGACACATCCTGCCCAGCATGGTGGCCGCCAGAGAATAGTGCAGCCGAGCGTCGTCGTCCGTCACCCGCATCACTGCCCAGATCTGGCTCTGCTCCGGCCGGATCACCCGGTGGAGATTGGCAGCGATCAGGGGAATGGCCGTGGTTTCGTGGGCGTCGGAGAAGCTGGCCTGGCTCACCAGTTCCATAAAGGCCGGGGTCAGCCGGTGGCCGCCGCTGGAGCAGTTCTCAATTACGATCCCCGGGACCTCCTCTCGGATCTTCTGGAAGAACCTCCGGCTTGCCTCCACCTTCCGCTGGAGCCCATCTCCCAGGCTGTCGCCGCCGTCCACGCCCAGGCCCATGGTCTCGTTGTAGTCCACTTTGAGGTACCCGAAGCCTCCGGCCTTCAGCTGGCCGATGACCTTCTCGCTCAGGTAGTCCACCACCCAGGGGTCCTCCATATCCCAGAACCGCCGGGCTCCCACGGTGAGGGGCACGCCGTCCCGCTTCACCAGGTGTTCGGCATCCTCATAATGACTGCTGGTGGGTCCCACGGATTCCATCTCAAACCACAGGCCGGGAATCATGCCCTTGGAGCGGATGTAGTCCGCCGCCTCTTTCAGGCCCCCAGGCAAGCGCTCCGGGTTTACATCCCAATCCCCCACGCTCTGGGGCCAGGCGTCCCCCTGGCCGTACCAGCCGCAGTCGATCACCAGGAACTGGACCCCCTTGCCCTCCAGCCTGTCCGCAATCTGCTTCAGGTTCTCCAGGGTGGGATTTCCCCAAGTGGTGCAGTACTCGTTGAAAACAATCCCCATGTGGTCATCCACCGGGGAAATGGCCGGGTGCTGAGCTGCTGTCAGCCGGGCGCAGGCCTGATACAGGTTCTCACCTTGGGCGATCACCGCCGGGGGTGCGGAAAAACTCTCCCCGGGGGCCACTTTCCTGGTCCAATGGCCCACCTCCCGATCCGGCAGACCGCCGGTGACGGTGAGCAAGTCACTCTCTTTTACGGAGATCTCCATCTGCCAGGAAGCACCCACATATAATTGTATCGCCGTAACCTGGCCGGTTTCACTGTCCTCCAGAGCCAGGAAGGGGAAGTACTTGCGCACCGGCATACTCCCCAGATTCCCAAAGCGCTCCACACGGGTGGAACACCGGTTCCAGGAGGGCTCCAGATGCAGGTCGCAGATGGTCTCCCGCCGAAGCTTACCCTCAGCGCTCCAGAAGGACTGCATCCGGTACACGGCATCCGCCTTCACCTCCGCCAGGGCGAAGGAGGCCAGCATCTCCAGAGTGACCTCCTCCCCGCTGTTGTTTTGAAACTCGGTCCACACCCGCTGGGCCTCCCCGTCCTGCTGACGGTGAACCACCAGAGCCAATCCTCTGGGATCCTCATAGCGAATGGCTTCCGGCTCCTCCGAAACTTTGGAAAATCCCCCGATGGTGCCGCTGCGTCCCAGACTCATGCCGCAGGCAAACCCGCCCGGGTATGCATCGCCCATCAATTTCACTTCCGCGCACAACTCCACAACTACTCCTCCTTTATTAATAGATATGCTTCTATCCGGTCAGGGCCCCTTTGGCCCGTGTCCACACTTTCCCACAATTTTGCCACAAAGCAATGCTGCTGTAAAGCGAAAAAGCCTCCCAAAAACCCCTTTGAAACGCACACATTTTCCGCCATTTTCCCCTAACTGGGGGTTCCAAGTTTCCCGAATCCATGCCGGAAGCGCAGAAAATCGGCAAAGATTCCTGCTAAACGTTTCACTCGTTTCGACTAGGATAACATGGCAAAAAATCACTGTCAAGCCGAACAGAGGAGAAATCTCAATTTTCCTTCCGTTAAAATAGATAAAATAAAAAAAATGGTTTTGAATTATTGACAAAATTGCCCTTGGATGATATTCTTTAGTAAACACAACGTTTTGTTTTTGGCGGTTTTGCCAAGTAGATCCAAAACTGTTCAACGCGTGACGGCTCTGAGGCGGCCGTTGACGGTTCCGAGGTACTGTCCAACGCCCCCCACGCGCCGGACGGTGGATCCACTCCCCGCGAGTGTACCCGTATCTTGCTTAAAACCGCTGTGTTTTGGGAGGAGCACTCCCTGGGAAAATCACATTTGGAGGGATGATTTCATGAAGTCGTCTGCAACAGCGAAAAAGAAATCCATCAGTCCAGGGGCCTTTGTGGCAAATGAGTTGAGGCGGCACTGGCAGCTGTACGTCATGCTGATCCTGCCCCTTGCATACCTCATCATCTTTGCCTACATCCCCATGGGCGGCGTCATTATCGCTTTTAAGGATTATTCCATCCGAGGCGGTATTTGGGGCAGCGAGTGGGTTGGTTTTCAACACTTTATCAACTTCTTCAAAACCCCCGACTTTGTCAAACTGCTGCGCAACACCTTAGTTTTGAGCCTGTACAACCTGGTGGTCACCTTCCCCATGCCGATCATCCTGGCATTGGCCGTCAACGAGCTGAAGAGCAAGGCCTATAAAAAGGTGGTCCAGATGGTCACCTACCTGCCCTACTTCATCTCCACTGTGGTTCTGGTGGGCACCATGAAGAACATCTTCTCCCCCCGTACCGGCTTGATCAACAACATCATCACCCTGTTCGGCGGCGCTCAGACCGACTTCATGGGCAACCCCGATCTCTTCCGCACCATGTATGTGTGGTCCGGTGTATGGCAGGGCATGGGCTACAGCGCCGTGATTTACATCGCCGCTCTGGCCAACGTGGACTCCTCTCAGGTGGAGGCCTCCCTGATGGACGGCGCCGGCCGCTTCGCCCGTGTGTGGCACGTGGACCTGCCCGCTATCATGCCCACCATCGTCATCCAGCTGATCCTGGCTGTGGGCAGCGTCATGAGCTTGGGCTATGAGAAAGTGTTCCTGATGCAGAACCCCGTCAACACCGAGGTCTCCGAAGTGATTTCCACCTTCGTGTACAAACGAGGCATCGCAGGATTCCAATACTCCTATTCGGCTGCCGTGGGCTTATTCAACTCCGTAGTCAACCTGGTGCTCATCGCCTTGGCAAACGTCTTTGCCAAGAAGGTCGGCGAGACCAGCTTGTGGTAAGGTAAGGAGGGAAGAAATACTATGGCAAAAGAAATTGCTGCGAAATCTAAGATTAAATTGTATACCAGAGGCACGGACCACCTGTTCATGGTGATTGTGTATGCGTTCTGTGCCATCGCTCTGATCGCCATCGTCATTCCTCTGATCTTCGTGCTGGCCGCCTCGTTCTCCTCCCCGGACGCCCTGCTTTCCGCAAAGGTGTTCCTGTGGCCTGTAGAGTTCAACCTGCGCGGTTATAAGATGGTATTTGACCACGATCTGCTCCCCTTGAGCTTCTGGAACTCCATCGTCTACACTGTGGTGGGCACCATCATCAACCTGGTGCTGACCGTGCTGGCAGCCTATCCCCTTTCTCGAAAGGACCTGGCCGCCCGCAACCCGGTGATGATGCTCTTCGCATTCACCATGCTGTTCAACGGCGGTATGATCCCCACCTACTTGCTGGTTCGGGACCTGCACCTGCTGGACACCATGTGGGCATTCCTGCTCCCCACGGCCATCTCCGTGTGGAACCTGATCATCACCCGTACATACTTCCAGAGCTCCATCCCCATGGAAATCTACGAGAGCGCCAGCATTGACGGCTGCAACGATTTCCAGTTCCTGGTTAAGATGGTGGTTCCGCTGTCCGTTCCCATTCTGGCCGTCAACGTGCTGCTGTACGCCGTGGGCCACTGGAACTCCTACTTCAACGAGATGATCTACCTGAGCACCAACACCAAGTACCCCCTGCAGCTGATCCTGCGTGACATCCTCCTCAACGACCAGAACGCTGGCACCATGGACGTCACCCAGCAGCTGGAGCGCCAGAAGACCCAGTACCTGCTGCAGTACTCCAGTATGGTGGTTGGTACCGTGCCGCTGATGCTGCTGTACCCTGCGGTGCAGAAGTACTTCATCAAGGGCATCATGGTGGGCGCCGTCAAGGGCTGATCCCATCGCCTGTTTCACATTTGTTGGCTGCATGCAGCTCCGCATCCCCACGGGGCTGACGTGTTCCAAATATAATCCTATCTATAGGAGGTAAAATCATGAAAAGAAAGATCTTAGCCATGTTCCTCGCTCTGTGCATGGCCACCTCTCTGGTTGCCTGCTCCGGCGGCGGCGATAGCTCCACCGGCGGCGATACCAGCACTGGCGGCACCGACTCCGGCGCCGAGACCGATGTAACCGCAAACGCTCCCGAAAACTTTAACGCTACGGGCCTGCCCATTGTCAACGACGAAATCACGGTGGACACCTGGGTTGAGGGCGGCACCGACATCGACTGGGCAAACAACGGCCTGGTCAACGAGATCGCCGAGGAATCCGGCGTTCGCATGGAAGTCACCGCTGTTGCCAGCGCTGACTCCGTCACCCAGAGAAACCTGCGGTTGGCTTCCGGTGATTATCCGGAGCTGTTCCTGCTGGACTGGACCTCCATCCTGACCTTCACCGACATCATGCAGTACGGTGTGCAGGAGCAGGTTCTGGCCCCCATCGACGAGTACATTGAGCCCTATAGCGAAAACATGGGCCGCATCCTGGAGGAGCATCCTGACTTTGCCGACGCCATCACCGCTACCGATGGCCACATCTACGGCTTCCCCCGTTTCTCCGAGTGCTATCACTGCTTGGCTTATCCCAAGTTCTACATCCGCCAGGATTGGCTGGACGCTCTGAATCTGGAGATGCCCACCAACACCGATGAGCTGAAGGAAGTCCTGACTGCTTTCGTCACTCAGGATCCCAACGGCAACGGCGAGGCTGATGAGATCGGCCTGCTGGGCGGCACTGACGCCAACCTGATGCTGGAGTACGGCATCATCGGCAACTCCTTCCAGACCGTGAAGCCTGACTTCTGGCTGTACACTCCCGATGGCGAGAACATCGAGGTTTCCGTCACCACCGACGCTTACCGCAATGGTCTGATCTACCTGAACGACCTGTACGCCAACGGCCTGATCGATCCCACTTCCTTCACCAACGACAGTGATCAGTTCGCTCAGACCATCCGTCTGGAGCCCTACATTGTTGGTATGTACTGCGCTGACCATGTTGGCATGGGTCTTGACAACACCAACGTGGAAGAGGCTAAGAACTACCAGATCGTTCCCGTTATGGAAGGCCCCGACGGTGTCCGTCAGCAGAGCCAGAACTCCGGCGAAGGCCAGATCCAGGGCTTCCACGGCGCCATCACTGACGCATGCGAGAATCCCGAGGCTGTCTTCCGTATGGTCGACCACTACTTCTACGACGATTACTGGAACATGCGCCGCACTTACGGTCCCGAGGGCCTGAAGTGGGATTACGCTGAGGACGGTGCCAAGAACGTGTTTGGCGGCGAGGCCAAGTACGTGATCAACACCATCGACGACGACACCAATGCTGCCGAAGTCACTCCCAACACCATGGCCATGGGTCCCCAGGCCGACCTGTCCGAGTTCCGTTCCTCCATGCTGCCCTACGTGGAAGGCGATGCAGTTTATGAGGCCGCCAACTACGAGCAGCGCATCTCTCTGGACACCATCGACCTGCTGAACTACCTGCCTGAGTGGAACCTGCAGTACTCCGTGTTTATCGATCCCGATATGGCCAACGAGTACGCCGACATCCAGACCAACCTGAACTCCTACATCCGCAGCGCCACCGTGCAGTTCATCATGGGCGACCGCGACCCCAACGATGACGCCGCTTGGGAGACCTACCTGTCCGAGCTGGACGGCTACAACATCGACCGTTACCTGGAGATCTACAAGACCGCTGGCCGCGTTGTGAGCAACGAGGGCGTTGGCGAAGTGGACACCGGTGACGGCGGCTCTCAGGAGACTGCTGCTGAGGATGCTTCCGCTACCGAGAGCGAAGTCGATTCCGAGATCGCTTCCGAAGTCTCTGCTGAGGAGTCCGCAGTGGAGTCCTCCGAGGCTGCCGAGTAAGATATTTACCGGCAACATTAAAATGGAAACCGCAAGAGAAGCCTGATGGGGAAAGTTAAGGCAATGCCCGTTTCCGACACAGCAATCGGGTGAACATTTCTCTTGCAGCTGTTTCCGAATCCTGTATAATTGATTTGGGGTAAAAAGTGGGCCTGCCTCTGGGAGGCCGGTCCATTCTCTTTTATAAAACCGTAACAAAGGAGTGTAACCTATGCTGCAACTGTGGTATCAAGAGCCCGCCAGCTACTGGGAGGAGGCCCTGCCTTTGGGCAACGGCCGGCTGGGCGCCATGGTCTGGTCGGGAGTCCAGCGGGAGACCCTCTCCCTCAACGAGGATTCCCTGTGGTCCGGCTATCCCAAGTGCGCCGACATCCCCGGTGCCGATAAAATCTACCGCCAGGCGCGGGAGCTGGCTCGGCAGAAAAAATACGCCGAAGCTCAGAAGCTCATCGAGGAGAACTTCCTCAGCGACTTCACCCAAAGCTATCTGCCTCTGGCAGATCTCCGGGTGGAGATGAACCAGCCCCAGGGTGAGGTGACTAACTACCGCCGCAGCCTGTGCCTGGAAGACGCCATCTCCCGCCTGACCTACACCGTGGGCGGGGTTACCTACACCCGGGAGGCCTTTGTCTCCGCCCCTGACCAGGTGATCGTCCTGCGGATCTCCGCGGATAAACCCGCTTCCGTCAGCCTGACCGCCAGCTTCGACTGCCGTCTGCGGGCAGGTGCCACCATCAAGGACAGCCGTCTGATCCTGGACGGCGTAGCCCCCTCTCAGGTGGACCCCTCCTACCAGGGCAACACCCCTCAACCCATTGTCTATGAGGAGGACCCCAAGAAGAAGGGTATGCGCTTCTGCGCCATGCTGGACCTCCAGACCCAGGGCGGCCAGGTGAATCCCTGGGAGGACACCCTCCAGGTCACCGGAGCGGACAGCGTCACCCTGCTGGTCACCGCTCAGACCAGCTTCAACGGACCCTTCCGCCAGCCTTACCTGGACGGCAAGCCCTATCTGGAGCTGTGCCAGAAGGATATGGACCAGGCTCTCACCAAGGACTTCGACACCCTGAAGGCCCGCCACGTGGCGGACTACCAGCCCTACTTCAACCGGGTGTCCATGAACCTGGGCCCCGATGAGGACGATGTCCCCACCATCCAGCGGCTGGCCCGCTGGAACGAGGAAGTGGATCCCCAGCGGTACGCTCTGCTCTATCAGTACGGCCGGTACCTGATCATCTCCGGTTCCCGTCCGGGCACCCAGCCCACCAACCTCCAGGGCATCTGGAACAAGCACCTGCGGGCAGCGTGGAGCTCCAACTTCACCATCAACATCAACACCGAGATGAACTACTGGCCTGTGGAGACCGCCTCTCTGCCGGAACTCCATCAGCCTCTGCTCAGCTTCCTCCATGACACCCTCCGGGTCACCGGCGCTCACACCGCACTGACCCACTACGGTGCCCGGGGCTTTGTCTCCCACCACAACACCGATATCTGGGGCCTGTCCAACCCTGTGGGCATCCACACCCCTGGTTCCGCCGTGTACGCCTTCTGGCCCATGTCCGCCGGCTGGATGTCCGCCCACGCCTATGACCACTACCTGTTCACCGAGGACAAGGAGTTCCTCCAGGAGACCGGGTACCCCATCATTCGGGATGCGGGGCGGTTCTTCCTGGACGTGCTCACCGACAACGGCCAGGGTCAGCTGACCTTCTCCCCCTCCACCTCCCCGGAGAACAATTTCCTCCTGGACGGAAAGCGCTGCGCTGTGGCAGAGACCACCACCATGACCATGGCCATCATTCGGGAGACTCTGGAAAACCTGGTGTCCTGCTGTGAGGTCCTGGACACGGATCCCGACCTGAAGGCTGAAGCCCAGGCCGCCTTGGAGAAGCTGCCTCCCTTCAAGATCGGCTCCCGGGGCGAGCTGCTGGAGTGGAACGAGGAGCTCCCCGAGGCCGAGCCGGAGCATCGCCACACCTCCCACCTGTATCCCCTGTACCCCGGACATCTGATCTCCGTGGACGACACTCCCGACCTGGCCAACGCCTGCCGCCGCACCCTGGAGCTGCGGGGCGACGAGAGCACCGGCTGGGCCCTGGCATGGCGCATCAGCCTGTGGGCACACCTCCACGACGGAGAGCACGCCTACCAGGTGCTGAAAAAACAGCTGCGGCCCATTGACGGCAGTCTGCCCCAGTACGCCCTATCCGGCGGCGGCTCCTACCCCAACATGTTTGGCGGCCATCCGCCCTTCCAGATCGACTCCAACTACGGCGCCTGCGCGGGTATCGCGGAGCTGTTCCTCCAAAGCTGGAACGGCACCATCGACCTGCTGCCCGCCGTACCCAAGGCCATGGGCACCGGCTCCATCCGGGGCTTGCGGGCCCGGGGCGGCGTCACCGTGGATCTGGACTTCCAGGAGGGCAAGCTGACCAAGGCCACCCTCACCAGAACCCTTCCCGGAGAGAAGAGCTTCACCCTCCGGTACCAGGGCACCTCCAAGGAGGTCACTCTGGCCCAGGATCAGCCTCTCACCGTAACCGCCTCTGACTTCTAAGGAGAACACCATGAGGAACCGATTGCTTTCCCTGCTTATGACCCTTCTGCTTCTGACGGCCGCCCTGAGCGGCTGCACCCAGACTCAGCAGGAGGAAGAGGAACCCGCGCCGGAGAGCGTGGAGATCAATTTCTTCTACAATGAGCCCTGCGGCGCCTGTCACGACCAGATCAACGACTTTTACGACTTTTTCAACGAGGAGCTGGCCGACGTAAAGGACCTGTACCCTTATGATCTGCAGGCCTACAACGTGTTTCAGGATTCCGCCGAGGAAAAGATGAACAAGACCCTGGAGGGCCTGGGCTACACCGAGGAGATCATCCACACCTTGACCTTCCCCATCATGACCTGCAACGGGAAGGTCTACCTGGGCACCGACTCCATTGAGAGTTCCCTGCGGGAGGCTTACCTCACAGCGGGAGAGGATCTGTTCGTCTATCACCGTGGGGTGTACGACCCCTTGAAGAAGGAGACTCTGGCTCAGCAGCTGGAGGACTACCCTCTGGAAAAGGGCAGCGCCACCATTGTCTACTTTCACCGCCTGACCTGTGAGGAGTGCATCCAGACCGAGGAGGATTTCCTCAACGACCTGCCGGAAACCGTGACGGTGGACGGCAAGGAGTACCCTCTCCAGATGGTGACGATCAACACCCGATCCGGCTCTAACGGGGACATTCTCCAGGCATTTTTCGACAAGTACCAAGTCCCCGAGGAGGACCAGATGGTCCCCATCATCTTCACCGCCCAGGGATACCTGGCCGGCTATGAGAACATCACCGAAAACCTGCTGCCGGAGCTGGAGGCCGGTGCGGGCCTGGATTTCCAATATCCCACGCAGTCCAAATAATCACATATCTTAAGAAAACCATTTTTAGGAGGAGATTGTCATGCTGAAAGGAATTCCCGCCATTTTGCCCCCCGAACTGTTGAAGATTCTGGCCGAGATGGGCCACGGCGACGAGCTGCTGCTCACCGACGCCAACTATCCCCGTCTGGGCCAGCCGGACAAGGTGGTCCGCTGCGACGGCCACGGCATCCCAGAGCTGATGGAGGCCATCCTCTCCCTGATGCCCCTGGACAGCTACGTGGAGCACCCCACCACCTTTATGGCGGTGCTGCCCGATGACCCCTATGTGCCGGAGATCTGGGACACCTACCGGGAGATCGGCAAGAAGTACGAGGATCAGGGCCTGCGGGAAGAGGCCATCAACAAGTACACCTTCTACGAGAAGGGTGCCAAGTGCTATGCCGCCGTGGTCACCGGCGAGCGTGCTCTGTACGCCAATGTGATCCTGAAGAAGGGCGTTGTGAAGGAGTAATCCCCAGCGCCGCAAACACCACAAAAAAGGGGACGTCCCGCGGGACGCCCCCTTTTTTATGCTCTTTTCTCAGCTGAGCCGGCTCACTCCAGGGTAAAGGAGAGCAGCGCTCCTGCGCCGGGGCCGCTGTAGGTGAAGTACAGCGGGTGCACCCCGTCGGGCAGGGCGATGTCGGCCGTGTAGTCCTGCCACACGTTGGTGAAGCGCACCGGGATCTCTCCCAGCACCGGGCCGTCCCAAGCGGTTTTCACCTGGAACACACCGTTGCAGTACCCCCGCACCCGGATGGTCACCTTGGTGACCCCCTGGAAATTGAAGTACTTGAAACCTGCTGTGGCGGAATCCATCAGGTTCATGATGTAGCTGGGTTCCTCGTCCCCGTCCCGTCCGTCCTGGGTGATCCGAGGACAGTGAGGATCCACCCAGAACAGGTTCCCGGCAATGCCGCCGGTGTAGGTGGACTCCGTATTGCAGAACAGGTTGCAGGCGATGTGGGCGGGGTAGGTGCCCCGGCCCTCCAGGGGTCCGCCGTTGAGGCCGCAGGAGGTCATCTCCACCTGAGGGATGGAGCCGTCCGGCAGAATGGTCAGCTCCTGCGCCATAGCCTGGCGGCTGAAGCTGGTGCCGTTGGTCTGGCGATGATAGAAGATGTACCACTTCTCCCCAATCTGCACCATGCTGCCGTGGTTGTTGCCGCCGTAGTACATGGGTTTGTCCCCGGGCTTATAGCTGTCAATGCCCAGATCGTTGTTGGAGATGATCACCCCGCCATAGCGGAAGCCCTCTGTGGGGGACTTGCTGGTGGCGTAGCACAGCTCGTGGAACACCACCGAGGAATAGATGAAGTAATAGGTGTCGCCGTTCTTCCGGATGGAAGGGGCCTCAAAGAACTCGTGGCCCTCAAAGCCGCTGCCCTGGCTGTAGGGCTGGCTGGGGGCGATGAACACCGGCGCCTCTTCAATGGTCACCATGTCCGGACCCAACACGGTGCACATGGGGCCGTGACGGCTCTTGTCCCGGGCAAAACAGAAGCCGGTGTACAGGTAGGTGCGATCCCCCTCGGTGAGAACACCGGGGTCGAACTGGGGCTCGTCCCCCTCCTTCTCTCCCAGCAGCGTGCCGTCGGGATAGTGGACATACCCGTAGAACTGGAACTTCCCGGCAGGAGAATCACACACCGCCACGGAGACCACGCTCTTGTGGTCCAGCACATAGTACAGATAGTACCGGCCATCGGGGCCCTTGGTCATGTCCGGGGCATACAGGCACATGCTGCCATCCTTGTTGTAGGGATCCTGGGTCTTTTCGTAGATCACCCCTTCATACCGCCAGTCACTGAGATCGTCCACCGGAGCGGACCAGGTGACGTAATCGTTGAGGCAGTATGCGTGACCGTTAAAGCGGTCGTGAGAGCCGTACACATACACTCTGCCGTCAAAGACATAGGGCTCGCCGTCGGGGATGTACTCCCAGGAGGGCAGATAGGGGTTGAATGCTTGCTTTCTCATGGTGGAACACTCCTCCCACGGCCCGGTAAAACCGAACCGTTTCAATTTTAAATCTATTATACTCCAGCTTTGAGCTTTGATCAACCAATATTTCCCCGCAGCCGGGACTTTTCAGCCAAGGATTTCCCCAGTCAAAACTTGGAGAGATTCCGCAAAAACTCTTGTTTTGACCCACCAATTATGCTACACTGTAACCGATTCAAAAGGAATCCCGTTTCAGGGGACCGCCAAAGCCCTGAAGCGCGAAGCAGGAACGTCCCGGCGTGAAAGGATTCGTTTTTACACCGGGTCATACCATCACAGAGGAGTTGTGAATTATGGCAAAACAAGAATGGAAAATGGAGTATGCCTCCCCCGCCGAAACCTGGGCGGAGGCCATCCCCCTGGGCAATGGCCGGCTGGGCGCCATGGCCTACGGCCACACGGGCATCGAGCGGATCCAGCTCAACGAGGACACCCTGTGGAGCAGCGGCCCCGTGGAGCGGAACAATCCTTCCGCTCTGGAGAAGCTCCCCCAGATCCGGCAGCTGATCCTTCAGGGGAAGGTGCGGGAAGCCGAGGAGCTCATCGCCCAGTACATGTTTGGAGCATCCTACTCCCAGCCCCACTATGAACCCCTGGGCGAGTTGGACATCGCCACAGGAATCCACACGCCCTTTGTCTCCGGCTGGACGCCCCAGAGCCTGGAGATGGACAGCTACAAGGGCTCCCTGGACCTGATGCGGGGCGTGTACACCGTGGCTTACAGCCAGGGCGGCGTCCACTACACCCGTGAGATGTTCGCCAGCTTCCCGGCTCAGGTGATCTGCCTGCGGCTGCGGGCCGACAAGCCCGGCGCACTGGATCTGGACATCCAGATGGACCGGGTGAAGTACTCCGACGCCAAATCTCCCGACGACCGCCGGCCCGGCAAGGTAGTCCGGGGCGGCGGCTGGGGCGCGGTGCTCCTCCAGGAAAACCGCACCACCGGCGGGGACACCATTGTCATCTCCGGCAGCACCGCCGGGGTGGGCTACGCCGGCGCGGCCAAGGTGGTCTGCGACGGTCAGCTGTTGGACCCCACCACCCAGCTGTTGGTTCGAGGCGCCACAGAGGTGTGCATCTACGTGGCAGGCTCCACCACCAATCGGGAGGCGGACCCCAAGGCCCAGGTGCTGAACTTGGTGGATAAGGCCGCCCAGCGGGGCTTCGAAGCGCTGCTGGCGGAGCACATTGCCGATTTCGAACCCAAGATGCGGGCCTGCACCCTGGACCTGGGCCCGGAACCCGACGCATTGCTGGAGGACCGGATGGCCGCCTTCCGGAAGGGCGGAGAGGATCCCGCTCTGGCGGCGCTGTACTTCACCTTTGGGCGTTACTTGATCCTGTCGGGCAGCCGGGTGGGATCCGCCGCACTGAACCTCCAGGGCATCTGGAACCAGGACTTCACCCCCTCCTGGGACAGCAAGTACACCATCAACATCAATCTGCAGATGAACTACTGGCCCGCCGAAGAGACGGCCCTCTCCCAGGAGACCGGCCCCCTTTGGGACCTGCTGGAGAAGATGTGCCAACGGGGCAAGGAAACCGCTCAGGTGATGTACGGCTGCCGGGGTTCGGTGTGCCACCACAACACGGACCTCTACGGCGACTGCGCACCCCAGGACGCCTACATGGCGGCCACCATCTGGCCCACCGGCGGCGCCTGGACGGCTCTGCACCTGTGGGATCACTACCAGTTCACCCAGGACAAGGAGTTCCTGCGGAAATGGTATCCCGTGATGCGGGAGTACGCCCTGTTCTTTGTGGACTACCTCATTGACGACGGCACCGGCCACCTGGTCACCTGCCCCACCGTCTCCCCGGAGAACCGGTACATCCTGCCTGACGGCTTTGACACTCCGGTCTGCGCCGGCCCTGCCATGGACAACCAGATCCTTCGGGCGCTGTTTGACGCCTGCCTCCAAAGCGTGGAGATTCTGGGTCTGGAGGAACCCCTGGCCGAGGACTTCCGCCGGTGCGCCCAAAAACTGCCGGAGAACAAGATCGGCTCCAACGGCCAACTGCTGGAGTGGCGGGAGGAGGTCCCCGAGCTGACCCCCGGCATGGGCCACATCTCCCACCTGTGGGGCGCCTACCCCGGGGATGAGATCAACTGGAAGGATACCCCCGACCTGTGGAAAGCTGTGGGCCGCTCCTTGGACATCCGGGTGGAGAACGGCGCCGGCCACAACGGCTGGCCCGCTGCTTGGTACATCTGCCAGTATGCCCGGCTGCTGGATCCCGTCAAGACCGAGTTCTTTATCCGCACCATGCTGGCCCAGTCCGCCAAGAAGAACTTCTTCAACGCGGAGGGTGTGTTCCAGATCGACGGAAACCTGGGCGTCCTGGCTGGCATGGCAGAGGCGCTGCTCCAAAGCCACCTGGGGATGCTCCACCTGCTGCCCGCCCTGCCCCCTGCTTGGAAAGAGGGCTGTGTCCGGGGCATGAAGGCCCGGGGCAACTACACCGTGGACATCGCCTGGAAGGACGGCCGCCTCACCCAGGCCACTATCACTGCCGGTGAGACCGGCACCCTGGAGGTCTTCGGCCAGCCCCTGGAGGTCACCTGCAACGGTCAGTCCGTCCCCACCCAAAAGACGGAGTACGGCTTCTCCTTCCCCGTGGAGAAGGGCTGCACCTATCAGCTTAACGCTCAGTGAGAAACACCCGCCGGTCCGCCCGAAGCGGACCGGTTTTCTCTGCCGCCAACGGGAACCCGTTGAACCGGGAGGAAAAGTGTTGTACAATAAAAAGCGAAATTCATAAAATTCAATTGCGGGAGGCGTTCGATCTTATGAAAGAATTTGTCATGAACAAGCAATCCCCCATTGTGGAGACCCCCAAGGGCAAGCTGCGGGGGTTCCGCTTTGACGGGGTGGATCACTTTTACGGCATCCGCTATGCCAAAGCCAAGCGCTTCCAGATGCCCGAGCCTGTGGCTCCCTGGGAGGGTGTCAAGGACGCCGGCAGCTACGGCATGAACTGCCCGGTGCTGGATGAGCCCATGCCCACCGGCGAGGTGATGATCCCCCACCGGTTCTGGCCCTCCTCCGAGCACTGCCAGTATTTGAACCTCTGGACCAAGAGCTGCGACCCTGCCGCCAAGCGCCCGGTGCTGTTCTGGATCCACGGGGGTGGGTACGCCTCCGGGTCCGGCATCGAGCAGGTGTGCTATGACGGCTTCAACTTGGCCAAGGACGACGACGTGGTGGTGATCACCGTAAACCACCGCCTCAACGCCTTTGGCTATCTGGACCTGTCTGACTTCGGCGACAAGTACTGGAACTCCGTCAACGTGGGCATGGCCGACCTGGTGGAGGCCCTGCGCTGGGTCCGGGACAACATCGCCTGCTTTGGCGGCGACCCGGACAACGTCACCATCTTCGGCCAGTCCGGCGGCGGTGGGAAGGTCACTGTGCTGGGCCAGATTTCTGAAGCCGAAGGCCTGTTCCAGCGGATGATCGTCATGTCCGGCGTCATCACCGGCCCCCTGCTGTCCTCCTCCTGCCCTCCCAAGGACCTGGTCCTGGAGATCCTGGGCAATCTGAACATCCCGGAATCCCAGGTGGAAAAGCTGGAAAAAGTCCCCGTGCCCCAATTCATCTGGGCTGTGAACAAGGCCGCCAAAACCCTGGAGTCCAAGGGCTACCGGGTAGGCTGGGTCCCCAAGCCCAACAGCTACTACACCTGCGATCCCCTGGAGGGGGACTTCAGTGCCGCCTCTCTGAAGATCCCCACCATGGTGGGCAGCGTGTTTTCAGAGTTTGCCTCCTTCCAGGACGGCGGGGATCGGGAAAGCCTGACCCCGGCCCAGCGGGAAGCCATGGTGAAGGATTACTATGGCGAAGAAGGCGGGGAGAAGATCCTGGAGGCCTTCCGCGCCGCCTATCCCGGCATGAACGAATCCTACGCCGTGGACCTGGACACCGCCTTCCTGCCGGGCACGGTAGACTATGTGAACAAGAAGGCCAAGGAGGCCAGTGCCCCCGTCTACAACTACCTGTTCAACAAGGTGTTCGACTATGACGGCGGCCGAGCCGCCTGGCACTGTTCCGACATTCCCTACTTCTTCCACAACGGGGAGATGGTGCCCATCTGCCATCAGAAGAACGGGGACATGCTGGACCGAGTCATGTCCGGAGCCTTTGTGAACTTTGCCCGCACCGGCAACCCCAACACCGAGGGCCTGCCCCAGTGGGATCCCTGCTCCGAGGGCAAGCTGGTGACCATGGTCTTTGACGACCAGTGCCAGGCCAAGGTCAATCTCCACGACCAGCTGCTGCCCCTGGTGCAGCAGTACAAGCCCGCTCCCAAGCCCCAGCCCGCTCCGGTGGACACGGACGACGAAGAGGAGACCGGCAACGCCTGGGTTTTCTAAATTTTTCCTTCAGGCTGGGAGGTTCTGGGACCAACCGAAAAACAAAAATCCATCTTCTAAAAAAGGGAGGGCAGCGAATCTCGCTGCCCTCCCTGCTTGTTCAGTTGTTGACGTAGAGCTGCTTGTAGGGGTTCTTGGTGTTGGGCCTGAGCACATAGTAGTGGGAGGACAGCAGGCTGTCCTTTTCCCCGCCGAAGTGCTGGCAGAACTTTTCGATCAAAGGACGGATGGCCGTCAAATCCTCCTCGGTGGCGTCGGAAACCACCACCTGAGCCGGCAAGTCCGCGGGAAGATGGGTAGTCCGCAGGAAGATCCGCCCGCCGTGCATACCGGTGCCGCAGAAGTTCCCCACCGGGCAGCGATCCTCCCAGCCGATCCCCAGCACCAGAATGGTGCCGCCGGCCTGGTACTCTCCCAAAAAGCTGCCGCAGCGGCCGCCGATAATGATCCGGGGGATCTTCTCCTGGTACTCCTTCATGTGGATGCCGCAGCGATACCCTGCATCCCGCTGAATGTAGATGGAGCCGCCCCGCATGGCGTAGCCAGTGGCGTCTCCGCTGGAGCCGTGGATGATGATTTCCCCGTCGTTCATGGTGTCACCGGTGGCGTCCTGCGCGTTGCAGAAGGCCTCGATGGTGGCGCCGTCCAAATAGGCGCCCAGAGCATTGCCCGGCACCTGATCTATGGAGTAAAAGCCCTCCCCGGCACCGGCACCGATGTACCGCTGGCCGATGGAGAACCCTGTCTGTTGAGCTTGCATTCCGTTACCCACCTTTCTTTACCGTCCGAACATCTCCCGGCGCTTGGCCACCGAGAATGCCATAAACTGGGGACGCTCCCGCAGAAGGTCAAAGTCCACCGTATCCAAGGACACCTGGTCCCGGATCAACGAGGTGTAGACTCCCGCGTTTTCCAGACAATCCCCCACTAAAATATATCCCTTCAGCAGGCCATCCTCCACAAAGAAGGCCTTGTAATTCTTCTCGTCCTGGGCCACCAGTTTTTCCCCGCGGTAGCTTCCCGCAGTGATCAGGTGCAGCCCGAAAAAGCCGATAGCGTTCATAGGCACCGCCTTGGTGAAGGGGGAGTCCTCCCCCGCCATGCTCTTGCCCGCGCACTCCCCCTGGAAATAGGCGTTGGGCAGCAAGGCCAGCACCCGGTGTTCCCCGCTGGTGATGTCATGGCTCTCACAGCAGTCCCCGGCAGCGTACACATCGGGCAGAGAGGTGCGGCCGCAATCGTCGGCCACGATGCCCCGATTGACCTGGCCCCCGGCGTCCTTCACCAGGGAGACGTTGGGCCGCACACCCACCGCCAGCACCAGCACGTCAAATTCCACCTTCCGGCCACTCTTCAGGTGGGCGGTGTTGCCCTCAAACTTCTGGGCAGTATCTCCCAAGTAGAAGGTCAGCCCCTGCTCCTCCAGGTAACTCTGAACGCGGGCGGCGCCCTCCTGATCCAGAATACTGGGCAGCACCTGGGAAGCCAGGTCCGCGATCTCCACGGACTTCACTCGATGAGCGATGCCCTCGGCGCACTTCAAACCGATCAGACCGGCTCCCACGATGAACACCCGAGTGTCCGGGGTCAGAGTGGCCTCCAGCCCCTTGGCGTCATCCAGGGACAGGAAGGTGAATTTCTCCTTCACCGTCTCCAGGCCCTCCATGGGAGGCACAAAGGGAGTGGACCCTGTGGCCACCAACAGTTTGTCGTAGGAGACCTCCTGGCCGTCCTCCAGAACCACCTTGTGCTCCTGAGGCTTTATGGCCACGGCCTTTTCTCCCAGCCGAGTCTCCACACCCATATCCTTATAATAGGAATCGGGGCGGTACTTCATCCGGTCCAGATCGGTCTTGCCCTCCAGGAGGTAGGAGATCAGCGGACGGGAGTAGGTGTGATACTTCTCGCTGGCAATGACGGTGATTTTTCCCTCCGGATCCACCGAGCGGATGCCTTCCATACAGCCCACCGCCGCCGCGGAGTTTCCAAGAATCACATAATCCATTTAGTCCCCCTCCTTTTCCTCAAAGGTGATGGCCCGGTTGGGGCAGCCTGTGACGCAGGCCGGCTCCCCACAGGAGTTGTTCAGACACAGCTCGCACTTTTCCATGGGGCCCTCCGGGGAAGGCCGCAGGGCGCCGTAGGGGCACACCAGCACACAGGTGTAGCAGCCCACGCACTTGTTCTTATCGATACACACCACGCCATCCTTTTTGGAGATGGCCCCGGCGATACAGCTCTTCATGCAGACGGCGTCTTCACAGTGACGGCAGGACACGGCAAAATGGATGCCGTCCCCATCCTCAATGTGGATGCGGGGGTGAATCTCCTGGTTTTTCAGGGCCTTGGCCATGTTGTCCATGCCGGAGTTGGCAAAGGCGCAGTTATACTCGCACAGGTGGCACCCCAAGCACCACTGCTCTTCCACATACACCCGTTTCATACGGATCCCTCCTTACATTCCCGGTCGGCTCCCATCATCTTGACACACACCTTTCCTCTTTTACAATGTCTGGCCGGAGAAAATGCATCCCATTCAGCCCATTCCTGCATTTTCTCTGGAGAATATGCAAAAAGCGCCCGGCATTCTCAGAAAGCACACTGCTCCCGAGTCCGCCGGACGCCTTTGTCCGTTGTTTTGGATTATAATACGAAAGAAGAGAGATGTCAATCTGTTTTTGCATTTTCAAAGAGCCCTTCCTTCACAAATTCAGCCTCTTCTGTAAAAATCCATAAAAAGTACAGAAGTGATCGGGGAGCGAACTGTTCACCCTGGAGAAAGGCAGGGGCGGGGGAAAAAGCTATTGACAAATCCTGTATGACAGGTATAAAATGTTGGCAGAACAGCAAAGGCGCTGAAGGGTACCCCCTCAGCGCCTTTCGTGTTAGCAGCGCAGCGGCGGCTTTTTTCTGCCGTTTCTTGCGCAATCTTCAGGAAAGTGTGGTATGGCTATGACCTGTTCGGAATCCCGCAAAAGCATCCCCGAGCTCTTTGGCAGCTCGGTGTTCAACGACGACGTCATGCAGGAGCGGCTGCCCAAGGACGTGTACAAGTCCCTGCGCAAAACCATCGACGAGGGCAAGGACCTCGACTTAAATGTGGCCAATGCCGTGGCTAACGCCATGAAGGATTGGGCCGTGGAAAAGGGTGCCACCCATTACACCCACTGGTTCCAGCCCCTAAACGGCATCACCGCGGAGAAGCACGACAGCTT
>JBMNVU010000018.1:0-52500 GCA_050946975.1 Acutalibacter sp. | reverse complement strand
GATAAGCAAGAATCTCTAGCAAGCTAAATCATCAGCGCTTATCTCCGTTCGACTTGCATGTGTTAGGCACGCCGCCAGCGTTCGTCCTGAGCCAGGATCAAACTCTCTAAAATATGGTATCTAAAACCCTTTCGAGCTTTAAATCAATCTTAGAGCCTTTGAAGCTCATTTCGAAAGCTTAGCTTTCATTTACGGATTTTTTAGGTTCCGTTTCCTGTAATTCCTTGAGTTAAACTCTCAGAAATCACGGGTCCTTCTTTCGTCTCGTTGTTTAATTTTCAAGGTCCTTACACTCAAGATTTCGTTCAGCCTGTCGGCCTCTCTCTCGAGCGCTTGACTATCTTACCACATTCGCTTCAGTTTGTCAAGCACTTTTTTCAAGTTTTTTTCGAACCGGTTCGTTAACCGCTAGGCCCGACCACCTGATTCGATTCAAACTTTCGAGATTCTCTCTCGAGCGCTCAAGTATTTTACCATGAGCACTCTCGTTTGTCAAGCACTTTTTTCGAAGTTTTTCGACTTTCTACATTCGCTCGCTTCCGCGGCTTTCCAGTCAGCTTCGTTTTTTCGTGCCCTCTCTCGAGTGCTTAGGTATTATAGCACTCCTGGAAGCAAATGTCAACAGGTTTTTTCAAGTTTTTCCAGATTCTTTCCTTTTCCCCCATCTTGTGCCAATCCTGCCAGGATTCTACTACTCCTGTGGCCTTTGCCAGGTATGGTTCTCTTCCCCCTCGGGGAAAGTAATCGCATAACAGCGTGGGCTTCTTCTTATATATGGGACAAAGGGGGCTTGGACATGGAACACAAATGCTTAAAACAGGGGCTGCTTACCCTCTGGAAGATCCTGGTGGTGGCTTTGGTTAATATTATGGTTTATTTGATGCTCAGCAGCGGCAGCCCCTTCTGAGGCGCTCCAGGCTTCCGAAGGGGCTGCTCTCTCCCACAGTGGAGGAATCTGTGCTCCGCTTTTTCTTTTAATAAGATAGCTTTCTCTAGGATGTCCTCTTAATAGAGAAGGATTCCTAGATAGGATTCCCTTGGAGACGGAGATATCCTCCCAGACGCAAAAAAGGCTGCCGCTTTCTGCGACAGCCTTTTTTTCTCAATCCGCATCGGCAGCCATGCCGCCGGCACGGGCAATGGCACGCTTTCGA
This sequence comes from Acutalibacter sp., assembly GCA_050946975.1. Lineage (GTDB taxonomy): Bacteria > Bacillota > Clostridia > Oscillospirales > Acutalibacteraceae > Acutalibacter. Next base: position 51,346 of record JBMNVU010000018.1, on the reverse strand, counting down.
ATAAAGTAGAAACAGACCACTTCAATGAGCCCCGTGGCCAACCAGGTCACCGGGTAGGACAGGAACAGCATAAAGAAGGTGCGGTCCAGGGGGAAAATGGTGTAGATCCACACCACTCGCAGGACGCACACGCCAAAGATGGAGGCCATCATAGGCGTCAGAGAGGATCCCAGACCCCGCATGGCGCCCACCATGACGTTCATGATACCGCAGATGGCATAGGGCGCGCAGACCAAAAGCATCCGCTCCAGGCCGTAGGAGATGACCTCCGGATCGGTGGAGTAGATCTGCAGCAGCCAGGGGCCGGCCAAATAGGCGCCGATGCCCAGCACCAGTCCCACCAAAGTCACCAGGGCCAAGTTATACCACACCACCTTAGTGATCCGGTGGAATTTCTTAGCGCCGTAGTTCTGGCCGGTGAAGCTCAGGGTGGACTGGGTGAAGGCGTCCATGGCGGTCCAGACGAAGCCCTCGATGTTGCTGCCTGCGGTGGAGCCCGCCATGGCGATGGAGCCAAAGGAGTTGATGGAGCTCTGCAGCAGCACGTTGGAGACGGAGAAGGTGGCGCCCTGGATGCCTGCGGGGACGCCGATCTTCACCATCTGGATCAGCTTTTCCTTATAGATTTTCAGCTCTTTCAGGCTGACACGATAGACGGTGTCGCTTTTCACCAGGCAGAACAGCACCAACCCGGCGGAGATGCACTGGGAGATCACGGTGGCGGTGGCCACGCCTGCCACGCCCATGTGCAGGACGATGACGAAGAACAGATTGAGGAACACGTTGACCACACCGGCCAGCAGCAGGAAGTACAGAGGACGCTGGGTGTCCCCCACCGCCCGGAGAATGGCCGCGCCGAAGTTATAGAGCATCATCACAGGCATGCCCACAAAGTAAATGCGCATGTACAGCACCGCCTGGTTGATCACATCGTCCGGGGTGCCCATCAAATCCAGCAGGGGCTGGGACAGGCCGATGCCGATGAAGATCAGCACCACGCCGCTGATCATGCTGACCAGCACGGCGGTGTGGACGGTCTCATAGAGGTCTTTGCGGTTGCCTCCGCCGTAATAACGGGCCACCAGCACGTTGACGCCGATGGAAAGGCCGATAAACAGGTTGACAATCAAGTTGATCAAAGCACTGGTGGAACCCACAGCGGCCAGTGCCTGGCTGCCGGCAAAGCGCCCGGCCACCACGATATCGGCGGCGTTGAACAGCAGCTGCAGGATGCCGGAGAGGGCCAGGGGGATGGCAAACCGGATGATCTTGCTGACCAGGGGTCCGTTTGTCATGTCGATCTCGAAGGAGCTCCGGCGGACGCCGGGGCGAAAGGGGAGTTTCAAAGCTCTCAATCCTCCTATGTATGGTGATAGTCTGGTGGGATCAGGACTCTCCCTGGAGGGAGAGGTTTTTCTTTTTGGCCAGGTGCCTGCGCACAATGAAGAAGCAGACCCCGTCAAAGAAGGCTGCCAGCCCCCAGGTGATGGGATAGGAGGCGTAGAGCACGTCCAGAGTGGGCCAGGCGGCGAAAACGGTGAACAGCCAGATCACCCGGAAGCCGCACACAAAGCCGATGGTGATGGCCATGGGGACAAAGGAGTAGCCCATGCCCCGGAGGGTGCCCACCATGACGCCCATCCAGCCGCCGATGCACTCCAGCACGCACACCACAGCCATACGGATCATGCCGAACTGGATCACATCGGCCTCCGTGGAGTAGATGCCCAGCAGCTGGGGCCCCAGCAGATAGGCGCCGATACCCAGCACCAGGCCGGTGGCGGTGACCAGGGCCAGGCACAGGGGCAGGATCTTGTTCACCCGCTTCAGCTGTCCGGCGCCCACGTTCTGGCCGGTGAAGCTCAAAGCGGCCTGGGAGAAGGCGTCCATAGCGGTGGAGACAAAGCCCTCGATGTTGGAGGCGGCGGTGTTTCCGGCCATAGCCACAGCTCCAAAGGAGTTGATGGAGCTTTGGATCAGCACGTTGGAGATGGAGAAGGAGCACCCCTGGATGCCGGCGGGCAGACCGATCTTGGTCATGCCCCACAGCTTATCGGGCTTGATGCGCAGGTGCTTCAGGTCCACCTGATAGACGGTGTGGGCCTTCACCAAGCACAGCAGCACCAGCCCGGCAGAGATGCACTGGGAGATCACGGTGGCGATGGCCACACCTGCCACGTCCAGGTGAAGTCCGATGACGAAGAACAGGTTCAGGATCACGTTGACCACGCCGGACACAAACAGGAAATACAGGGGCCGCTGGGTGTCCCCCACCGCCCGGAGGATGGCCGCGCCGAAGTTGTAGAGCATGGAGGCGGGCATTCCCAGGAAGTAAATGCGCATGTACAGGCTGGCGCTGTCCAGGACCTCCTCAGGGGTGCCCATCAAGCCCAGCATGGGCACGGCCAGAGTGATGCCGATGATCAGCACCACAAAGCCGAAAAGCAGGCTTGCAAGCACAGAGGTGTGAACCGTGTCGGAGAGGGCCTTCTGATCCCCGGCGCCGTAGTACTGGGCCACCAGCACGTTGGTGCCCACAGAGAGGCCGATGAACAGGTTGACGATCAAGTTGATCAAGGCGCTGGTGGAGCCCACGGCTGCCAGAGCCTGGCTGCCGGAGAACCGGCCCACCACAATGATGTCCGCGGCGTTAAACAGCAGCTGCAGGATGCCGGAGATGGCCAAAGGAATGGCAAACCGGATGATCTTTCCCAACAGCGGGCCGTGAGTCATATCGATTTCGAAGGAGCCTCCCCGCCCCTTCAGTTTTGACAATAGATTCAAAGCGGATTTTACACTTCCTTAACACGGCGGGGGCGCTCCGGGCCGGAACGGCCCCGCTTGAAATTTTACGTGCAGGGCCTTCCGGCCCGTTGTCTGAGATTGTCTCTGTCAGGTCAATAGCCCAGTGTTTCCCCCACCAGCACCACGCGGATCCGATCCTCCCGCTGGTACCCGGTGACCACATACTGGCAGCACATCCGCTTTTCCGACGCGCATCCGGCGGTCATGCCCCCCTCGGCGCCGGGGCACTTGCCCAGCCGGGAACAGGGGGTGCGGGTCTCCAGCCGGACCCCGTTGGCCGGGGCGGCCATGCACTTCACCCGGGAAATGGCCTCGTCCAGGTTCCGGACGATCTTGTTGACCCCGGCCACCACGATCACCCGCTTCGGGCCAAAAATCAGCGCCGCCACCCGGTTGCCGTTGCCGTCCACGTTGTACAGCTCTCCATCCTCAGTGATGGCGTTGGCGCTCATCAAAAAGGCGTCCGCGGAAAAGGTCTTGCGGTAGATCTCCTGGGGATCCCCCGCCGTCCGGTCCAAAAACTGGTACTGGCCGCTTTTGAGCAGGTCCATCACCCCGCACTCCGCCAAGGTCATGGAGCCTCCACAGCTCACGGTATCACCGGGCTGCAGCATCTCCCGAACTGCCTCCACCGCGTCTTCACAGGTGGGCACATACACCGCGGGAATCCGATTCTTCGCCAAGGCCTTCAAGGTGCGCTCCACCTGGGCCTGCCGCACAAACTGCGCGTTTTGATCCATTGTTCTCAATCCTCCCACTTGTTATAATCATAGGAATCCAAGGATATTTTACTGCTGCAAATGAACAAAATCAATAGTTTTTCAAAATTACACCCCTGCCCTCCCACAAAAAAAGGCGGGCCCTTTTGGGCCCGCCCTTCTGCGCTCTCTTTACGCCTTGAAGCTCTGGAACAGCTCCTCCACCCGCTCCTTCTGCTGGGTGTTCAGCTGATCCTTGCTGGCGTCTGTGTAGATCATCATATATTTGCCGCTGTCACTGAGTACCGCGGAAACCTCTTTGTTCAGCATGGAGAACGTCCCCTTCTCCTTGACACTGTCCAGCACCGCCGTGGCCTCGTCGCTGAGGTTCTCCAGGTCGTACTCGTACACCTCCACCTGCACCGTGCTCCGCTCCAGCGTGAACCGGTACCGGTAGCCTTCCACAGCGCCAATGGTCTCATAGGCCATCTCCGTGGCGTCCCCCGCCACGGCCTTGCTGTCCACCAGGTACTGCCGCAGGCCGTCCAGGCTGTCCTCATAGTCCTTGTCGGACACCTCTTCCACCTGGATCTGGCTCTCGGCGCCGCTTTCCGTACCGCTCTCGGCACCGCTTTCCACGCCGCTGCCAGTGCTGCTCTCCGGGGCGGAAGCGCTCTCCAACACCAGGGCCGGCAGCTGCTCGCCGGTGGCGGCACAGGCTCCAAGGCTCAGGACCAGGGTCAAGCTCAGGCCCAAGGCCAGAAGTTTTTTCATCATGGGGGTCTTCCCTCCAACATTTCTAAAGAATCAAAAATTGTTTGAAAATCGGCAAACGCCGGACCCACTTGCGGGTCCGGCGTTCTTGGTGACCCGGACGAGAATCGAACTCGTGTTACCGCCGTGAAAGGGCGGTGTCTTAACCGCTTGACCACCGGGCCGATTGGTAGCGGTAACTGGACTTGAACCAGTGACACTTCGGGTATGAACCGAATGCTCTAGCCAACTGAGCTATACCGCCATATAAGCGCTCCACCTTATGCGGATGAAGCGCTATTAATTATAGCCGATGATCTCCGGTTTGTCAAGAGGTTTCGCCGGGGATCCCCAAATTTTTTTTACCCGCCTCAGTTGGCGTGGAAGGAGTAGTTGGGGGCCTCCTTGGTGATCTGGATGTCGTGGGGATGGCTCTCCTTCAGGCCGGCGCCGGTGATCCGGACAAACTGGGCCTTGTCATGGAGTTCCTGGATGTTGGCGCAGCCGGTGTAGCCCATGCCAGCCCGCAGGCCGCCCACCATCTGATAGATGGTATCCGCCAGGGGCCCCTTGTAAGGCACGCGGCCTTCCACGCCCTCGGGGACGTACTTCTTGTTGTTGGCCTGGAAGTACCGGTCGCTGCTGCCCTTGCCCATGGCGCCCAGGCTGCCCATGCCGCGGTACACCTTGAACTGACGGCCCTGGTACAGCTCATACTCGCCGGGGGCCTCCTTGCAGCCGGCCACCATGGAGCCCAGCATGACCACATTGGCGCCAGCAGCCAGAGCCTTGACGATGTCGCCGCTGTACTTGATGCCGCCGTCGGCAATGATCGGGATGCCGTACTTGGCGGCCTCCTGAGCAGCGTCAAAGACTGCGGTGATCTGGGGCACGCCGATGCCAGCCACCACACGGGTGGTGCAGATGGAGCCGGGGCCAATGCCCACCTTGACGCAGTCCGCGCCGGCCTCGATAAGGGCCTTGGTGCCCTCGGCGGTGGCCACGTTGCCTGCGATGACCTGCAGGTTGGGGTACGCCTTCTTCACCTTGGTGACGGCGTTCAAAACGCCGCTGTTGTGGCCGTGAGCGGAGTCCAGCACCACGGCGTCCACCTGGGCTTCCACCAGAGCGGCCACCCGGTCCAGCACGTCGGCGGTGGCGCCGATGGCAGCGCCGCACAGCAGCCGTCCGCCGTTGTCTCGGGCGGAGTTGGGGTACTGCACAGCCTTCTCGATATCCTTGATGGTGATGAGCCCCTTCAGGCGCATGTGGTCGTCCACGATGGGGAGCTTTTCAATGCGGTGGCGCCGCAGGATCTCCTGGGCGTCCTTGAGAGTGGTGCCCACAGGCGCGGTGACCAGGTTGTCCTTGGTCATCACGTTCTTGATGGGCTGGTCGAAATCGCTGCCCTCCATGAAGCGCATGTCACGGTTGGTGATGATGCCCACCAGAACCCCGTCCTGGCAGATGGGCACACCGGAGATCTTGAAGCGGCCCATGATCTCCTCCGCCTCCCGGACCAGGTTGTCCGGAGCCAGGTAGAAGGGATTGACAATGACGCCGTTCTCCGACCGCTTCACCCGATCCACCTGATCGGCCTGGCGCTCGATGGACATGTTCTTGTGGATGATGCCGATACCTCCCTCACGGGCAATGGCAATGGCCATATCCGCCTCGGTGACCGTGTCCATAGCCGCGGTCATGATGGGGGTGTTCAGCCGGATGCTCTTGGTCAAGTTGGTGGAGAAATCCACCTCGTTGGGCAGGACGTTGGACTCCGCCGGAATCAGCAGCACGTCGTCATAGGTGAGGCCTTCCTTCAGGAACTTCTCTTTGTACTCCATGAAACCACACTCTCTTTCTCCGCAAATTTTTTCCACATCTATTAAGTGAATATTATACCATCGGCCTCCCCTTTTTGCAAGGTTTTTCGCACGCCGGTCGCCTCTTTTTATTTTGTCCAAACCCATTGACAACTCCCCTGTTTTGCTCTATTTTGTATCTTGTATTTTTTCAGAGGTTCTGTCCCTGTTTTTTCAGGGTTTTTCCATTCTATCCTGTCATTATTATTTATTGGAAATGAGGTTCCCTATGCCACGTGTTCTCTCACGTCTCACCGACAGCGGCAAACAAGCTTTGATCCTCACCGGTGTCAACAGCCTCTTTTGGTTTGCCTGGTCCTTCAGCTCCTACCAGACCGTCTATCTCCAGCAGGTGGGCTTCTCCGCCTCCCAGCTGGGCCTGCTCAACGCCCTGACCTCCGGCGTCTCCATCGCCTCCCTGGCCTTCTGGGGCATGATCAGCGACAAGATCGGCTCCCTAAGAAAGGTCCTCATCACCGTCCTGGTGGGAGGCGCCGTGCTCTTTGCCACCATCCCCCTGGTCCCCACCGGGCTGCCCTCCTCCACCATTCTGCTGCTGATTTGGATTCCCGTGGTTTACTTCTTCCGAGGCTCCATGTCCACCTATGCGGAGAACATCCTGGTGCGCAACTCCAACGAGCTGCGCCTGAATTACGGCCTGCTCCGCAGCGCCAGCTCCCTGCTGTTCACCATCGGCGGCCTGGTGATCTCCGCCCTGCTGCCCTTTGTGGGGGTGCCCTCCACCTTCCTGCTCTCCGGTGTGCTGATGATTCCGGTGGTGATCCTGACCATCCTGGCCAGGGAGCCCAACGCCCGGCCCGCCAGCAGCTCCAAAAAGGAAAAACTGGATCCCTCGGAGCTGTTCCGCAACAAGGCCTATGTCAGCTTTTTGATCTTTGGATTTCTCTTCTACATCGCCAACAACTGTGAGGCCTCCTTCCTGCCCTACTTCATCCAGAGCGCCGGAGTTCCCTCGGACCGCTACGTGGTGGTCCTCTCCTACCGGGCCCTGCTGGAGATCCCCTTCCTGCTGCTGATGGTCCGCCTGCGCCGGAAGTTTCCCCTGGGTCTGCTGGTCATGGCCTCCGCCCTGTTTATGGCGGTGGAGTGCGTATTCCTGGGACTTTTTGCCAACTCCCTGCTGTCCATTATCCTGTGCACCACTTTCTTCGGATTGGGCAACGGGCTGTGCATTGGCTCCTCCTTAAACTACCTTTACGAGCTGGCCCCCGCCCACTTGAAGGCCAGCGCCCAGGCTTTCTTCTCCGCAGTGTCCTCCGTGGCGGGGATTCTGGGGAACCTGGGCGGCGGCGTGATCTTTGACGCCATCGGCGCCAAGCCCTTCTACCTGTTTGTGTCGGTGCTGTACTTCCTCAGTGTGGGGCTGTTCCTTCTGACTCAGCGGAAGCCCCAGGAAAAGGCTGCCTAGTTTTCCACATTTTCTCCACTGAATGGGGAAAACTTTTGTCAGTCTAAATTTCCCGGCACACCTCCAGGGGCAACTCCTGTGAAGATTTCCACAGCCCAGCCACGGCAGATCCGGAAAAAGACGTGGCCGCCGAAAAGACTTTTCCACAGTCACGGCGATAATTACGGAAAACTTTTCTCGCGGATGAAAGCCTTTCTCCCTGGGCCCACGCCCTTCCCGGGAGCTGGCATGAAAAAAAGGACTGCTGCACTGTGCAGCAGTCCTTTTTGAGTGCTTGTGAAAAACTCGCTTACCGGATGGCGTCCTTGCCACCCATGTAGGGCCGCAGAGCCTCGGGGATCCGCACGGAGCCGTCGGCCTGGAGGTTGTTCTCCAGGAAGGCGATGAGCATCCGGGGCGGAGCCACCACAGTGTTGTTCAGGGTGTGAGGCAGGTAGTTTTCCCCATCCTCTCCCTTGACCCGGATCTTCAGACGGCGGGCCTGGGCGTCGCCCATGTTGGAGCAGGAGCACACCTCGAAGTACTTCTTCTGCCGGGGGGACCAAGCCTCGATGTCGCAGGACTTGACCTTCAGGTCGGCCAAATCGCCGGAGCAGCACTCCAGCTGGCGGACGGGGATGTCCAGGCTGCGGAACAGCTCCACGGAGTAGTTCCACATCTTGTCGTACCAAGCCATGGAGTCCTCGGGCTTGCAGACCACGATCATCTCCTGCTTTTCAAACTGATGGATCCGGTAGACGCCCCGCTCCTCAATGCCGTGGGCGCCCTTCTCCTTCCGGAAGCAGGGAGAATAGCTGGTCAGGGTCTGAGGCAGGGAGCTCTCAGGCAGGATGTTGTCGATGAACTTGCCGATCATGGAGTGCTCACTGGTGCCGATCAGGTACAGGTCCTCTCCCTCGATCTTGTACATCATGGCATCCATATCAGTCTGAGACATAACGCCCTCCACCACGTTGCCGTGGATCATAAAGGGCGGGATGCAGTAGGTGAAGCCCTTGTCGATCATGAAATCCCGGGCGTAGGAGATCACAGCGGACTGGAGCCGGGCGATGTCGCCCATCAGGTAATAGAAGCCGTTGCCGCTGGTTTTCCGGGCGCTGTCCAGATCGATGCCGCCGAAGCGCTCCATGATCTCGGTGTGATAGGGCACCTCGAAGTCGGGAACCTTGGGCTCACCGAAACGCTGGACTTCCACGTTTTCGCTGTCGTCCTTGCCGATGGGCACGGAGTCGTCGATGATGTTGGGGATCACCAGCATACGCTTGTGGATCTCGGCGGTCATTTCGGCCTCCTTGCGCTCCATCTCCTCCAGCTCACCGGCGATGGCCTGGACCTGCTTTTTGACCTCCATGGCCTCGTCCTTTTTGCCCTGGCTCATCAGCTTGCCGATCTCCTTGCTGATGGTATTGCGCTGCTGGCGAAGCTCATCGCCCCGGCCCTTAGAGGCGCGGAACTGAGCGTCCAGCTCCAAGACCTCGTCCACCAGGGGGAGTTTCTGGTCCTGGAACTTCTTTTTGATGTTTTCCTTTACCAGCTCCGGATTGGAGCGGATCAGCTTGATATCCAACATGATAGTATCCTCCTCAGCCCCAGTGGGGGCAGGTTTGTATTGGTTAGTAAACGCAAAAGTTTTTGCAGCAGCTTTTTTCAAAAAGCTGCGAACTTTAAAGCCCTGAAAACCAAAGCGAAGCTTTGGCAAAAAGCTGTAGGTTGGGACGGCGCGCCAGCGCGAAGCGCTGTAGACGTCCCAACCGGCCCCACACCTGGAAACCTCCCAAAAACAAGAAGATTCAAAAACCGGGCTACGGACAACGCCGTGGGATTCCGATTCTATTTTCTGGCTCTCCTTTGAGGGCCGGGCTTCCGGCTACTGCCTTCGGCAGGCGCGCCGGGCGCCCTACTCTTTCTTTCGGCTGCGCCGGTTAAGACCTTGGGGGCGCTGCCCCCAATCCCCTGCGGCCTTTGAAAAGGCCGGCGAAACTTTTTCGTTTGGCTCTGGGGTGGCTCTCCTTTGGGGGCCGGAAACCGGGCTACGACACTTCGTGTCGCCGCGCCCTGTTTCCTACTCTTTTTCGGCTGCGCCGGTTAAGACCTTGGGGGCGCTGCCCCCAATCCCCTGCGGCCTTTGAAAAGGCCGGCGAAACTTTTTCGTTTGGCTCTGGGGTGGCTCTCCTTTGAGGGCCGGAAACTGGGCTACGACACTTCGTGTCGCCGCGCCCTGTTTCCTACTCTTTCTTTCGGCTGCGCCGGGTTTAAGGTCGCGCCTTTTTGTAAAAAGGCGCCCCAAAAACTTTTTGGTTTTTTCTTTTTATCAATTCATGTGCAAGTCATGGAGCAGATTCTGCAAATCCTCTTCCCCGTAAAACTCGATCTGCAAGGTACCTTTTTTCTTGGTACCTGCCACCTTCACCTTACGGTTCAAGTATTCCCCCACCGCCAACTGGGCTTCCTCAAAATACTGATTCTTCCGGCTGACTTTGGCAGGGGCCTGGGCGGCGGCCTCATTCAGCCGCTTAGCCAAGGCTTCCAGCTCCCGGACCGATGCGCCCTCTTTGGCCTTCTTTGCTCCCAGGCGCATATCCTCGGGGTTTTTAAAGCTCAACAATGTGCGGGCGTGGCCTGCGGTGATCTCCCCGTCCTCCAGCATCTGCTGGATATCTTCCGGCAGATTCAGCAGCCGCAGGGCGTTGGTCACTGCGGGGCGGCTTTTACCCACCGCCTGGCTCACCTCTTCCTGGGTAAAGTCCTGGGTCTCGATCAACGTCCGATATCCCCGGGCCTCTTCCAGGGGAGTCAAGTCCTCCCGCTGCAGGTTCTCGATCAGGGCGAAGAGCATCTCCTCGGCATCGGTCATCTCCCGGATCACTGCGGGCACCTCGGTCAGACCCGCCATCCGAGCCGCTCGCCAACGGCGCTCTCCTGCTACGATCCGGTATCCCCCGGTGGGCATGGGACGCAGCAGCAGCGGCTGCAGCACCCCGTGCTGAGAGATGGAATCCGCCAGCTCCGACAACGCCTCGCTGTCAAACTCCTTCCGGGGCTGGTCCCGGTTGGGGTCGATGTCCCCAATCCGCACACTGACCGCGCCTTCCGTACTCTCCGCTGTATTCTCGGCAAAGATGGCGTCCAGGCCCTTGCCCAATCCTCGTTTCTTCAATGGCATGTCCCCCTTTACCGGTTGTTCTTCAATAGCTCTTTGGCCAGGTCCCCATAGGCCTGCGTTCCACGTGAAACTCTGTCATAGTACAGCACCGGCTGTCCAAAGCCCGGCGCCTCCGACAGACGCACCGTCCGGGGAATCACGGTCTTGAACACCTTCCGGGGGAAGTACTTCTTCACTTCCTCCACCACCTGCTGGGTCAGGTTCAACCGGCCATCGTACATGGTCAACAGTACACCCTCAATATCCAGCAAGTCGTTGTACTGGCGCTTCACCCGACGCACGGTGTTCATCAGCTGGGACAGACCTTCCAGGGCGTAGTACTCGCACTGGATGGGAATCAGAATGGTGTCCGCCGCTGTCAATGCGTTGGTGGTGATCAGCCCCAGAGAGGGCGGGCAGTCGATGAAAATAAAATCGTAATCCCCCCGAATGGGGGACAGGGCGTTCTTGAGCACCGATTCCCGGTTCTCCACCGCGGCAAGCTCGATCTCTGCGGCCGCCAGGTCCATGTGGGAGGGCAGCAGCGTCAGGTTCTTGAACTCTGTCTTCACCAGAGCATCCTGCGCCTTAGCCCCGCCGATCATCACCTCGTAGGCGCTGACCTTGCACTGCCGCCGGTCCACCCCCACCCCGGAGGTGGAGTTGCCCTGGGGATCCGTGTCCGCCAACAGCACTCGCTTGCCCCTATCGCCCAGCGCCGCCGCCAGGTTCACTGCCGTGGTCGTCTTGCCCACGCCGCCCTTTTGGTTGGCCACCGCGATAATCTTACCCAAACTGCTCACCCCTCCATAAAATGCGTTCATGTTGTATTGTATCACACTCAGCATAAAAAGGAAAGGGTTCTCCGGGAAAAGTGCGGTTTCTCTCTTCTCTTCTCTTCTCTTCCCTACACACTGGGATGCATATGGGGTTTCTCTTTTGTTTGGCTGATATTGCCGGCTTTATCCCCCCAGTACTCTCCTGCCGTCAAGGGGTTTCCCTGTTCAGCGGCCTGGGAAGCACTAAAGGAAGTTTCACGTGGAACAATCTTTGCCTGCGCTGGAAGAAAACCGGTGAGGTGTTTCACGTGGAACATGGGGGGAGGTGTAAAGGATTCCAGCCTTATGGACGCCACTCTCTCTCCAGTATTCCCCTCCCCCACCAGCCAACGGGGTCACAGAAGAATGGTAGAAACTGCCCTTTTCCATAACCCCCCCCCGCCGCGTCAGAGCATTTGCCCACCCCAAACGCGAGAGAGCATTGCGAATGATAACGTCACGAAGAGAACGGAGGGAATTGCCCTCCCCCCAATAAGCCCCCGCCGCGTCAGAAACCTTACCCACCCCAAACGCGAGAGAGCACAGCGAACGACAACGCGACGAAAAAATGCGAACGACTACGCGGCCGAAAAAACAAAAAAAGAACGGAGGGAACTGTCCTCCCCAAAAGCCCGCGCCGCGTCGGAAACCTTACCCACCCCAAACACGAGAGAGCGCAGCGAACGACTACGCGGCAAAAAAGAGCGAACGACTACGCGACGAAAAAAGCAAACAACTAACGCGGCCCAGAAAACAAAAAAAGAACAGAGGGAACTGTCCTCCCCCAAAAAGCCCGCGCCGCGTTGGAAACCTTACCCACCCCAAACGCGAGAGAGCGCAGCGAACGACTACGCGGCGAAAAAAGCAAACAACTAACGCGGCCGAAAAAACAAAAAAAGAACGGAGGGAACTGCCCTCTTCCATAAAGCCCTCGCCGCGTCAGAAACCTTACCCACCCCAAACGCGAGAGAGCGCAGCGAACGACTACGCGGTCCCAAAAAATCTTTTGCTTACTTTTCTATTCAGAAAAGTAAGAGGCAGCAAAGCTTGCGCCTTGCCGCCTCTCCTGTGGGAAATGAATAAGGGAATGGGTTAAACTTGTACTCTGTTTCGTTTGGGGATCCGGACGGTGCACTCGATGTAATCCTCCGTCTCCTTCTTCTCCGCCTGAGCCGGGATCCCAGCGGTCTTCATGGCGTCCACCGCATGATCGATGGTATTGATAAACAGCCGGATGTCTTTGGCAATGAACCGGCGCTTGGGCCGGGCCGCCTCCCGCCGGGGGGCAAGTACCGCCTCCACCAGCTCCTCCGTCTGACTGACGTTTAAGTGACGCTCCCCCGCTTGACGCAGCACCTTCTGCCGCAGAGTCACATCGTCTATGCGAAGCAGAGCCCGGGCGTGACGCTCTGTCAGTTTGTAGTCCAGAACTTCCTGCTGCTCCTCCGGAGTCAGCTTCAACAGCCGCAGCTTGTTGGCCAAGTAGGATTGACTCAGCCCCAGACGCTTGGCCGCCTCCTCCTGAGTGATCTGCCACTGACGCAGCAGGTTCACCAGCGCGTTGGCCTGCTCGAACATCTGCAAGTCCTTCCGCTGAAGATTCTCCAAAAGGGCCAGCACTGCACTGTCCTCCGGGGCGCAGTCCGTCACAATGGCTGGAACTTCTTTAAGCCCCGCCAGCTTGCACGCCCGCAAACGACGCTCCCCCGCGATGAGCAGGTAACTCCCGCCCTCCTTGCGCACGGTCACCGGCTGCAGCAGCCCGTTCTCCCGGATGCTCTGGGCCAGCGCCTCCAGCTCGTCCCGGTCAAAGGTCTTCCGAGGCTGGGATGGGTTGGGCTGGATCCGATCCACCGGCAGCATCGCCAGCTTGCGCTTGTCCTTAAAAAACATGTGCCGTGCCTCCCTTTCGTGATTCATTCTATCACGGGGGAGCCACGGCATTTGTTGAACGGTGTCGCAGGTCTCTTTTTTTATAGGTATTTCTTGAATCCCTTGGCCTCGATAAACCCAAGCGCTTGATAGAACTTGTGGGCGCCCGTCCGGTTCATCCCGGACACCAGAATCTCATAGTGGCAGTCCCACTCCTCCTTGCCCCAGCGCTCAATCTCCTGGAACATGGCTCGGCCTACTCCCTTGCCCTGGTAGCTCTCCAAAACCGCCACGTTCTCCACCAGCAGAATGGGCCGACAAGTATCGCAGATGTCCTCAAACACCACACCGAACAGGCTGCCGCAGATGGTTCCCGTCTCCACGTCCTCCGCCACCAGCAGGTACTTCTGAGGGTCGGCGTCGATCTTTTTCAGCAGTTTTTTTACGGTCTCCCGGTCTCCGGCCGCGTCGCTGATCACCAGCATCACCTGATCCAGGCCGTCTAGATCCGCCTCTTGGGCTTTTCGCATTTTCAGTTCCATGGGTCTCTCCTCCTATTTGATCCGATTGTTCACTGTTCCTGGGTGTTCTGCCTTACAACGGATGCTTGGCAATGGTTCCCCCGTGGCGAGGGTACTCCCTGGGTGTGAAGCGGAGCTTCCGGCAGAGAATCAGGTTCCGCTCCTCTCCCCCGGGCAGCGTCCGGGACAGCACCTCCGGCTCCCCGCTGCCCAGGACCTCCAGGGCGTTCTCCGCCTCCTCCAGCTCCTGCTGGGCACCGGGTCCCTTCATGGCGATGAAAAAGCCCTTCATCTTCACCAGGGGCATACAGTACTCCGCCAAGGTGGGCAGCGCCGCTACCGCCCGGGCAGTGGCCAAGTCAAACCGCTCCCGCATGGTCTTGTCCCGGCCGGCCTCCTCCGCCCGCTTGTGGACCAAGTGAGCCTGAAGCTTCAGCTCCCGGCACACCTCTCCCAAAAACGTCAGCCGCTTCTGAGTGCCGTCCAGCAGGGTCAGCTCGATGTCCGGCCGGAGAATCTTCAGGGGAATCCCCGGGAAGCCCGCTCCCGTGCCCACGTCGATCACCTTGGCCCCCTGCTTGAGCCCCTTCCAGTCCAGCAGAGTCATGCTGTCCAAAAAGTGCTTCTCCACCACCTGCTCCGGCTCTGTGATGGAGGTGAGGTTGATCTTCTCGTTCCAGTCCAGCAGCAGCTCCATGTACCGCTGGAACTGGTCCGCCTGGGCCGGGGTCACCTTCCAGCCCATGGATTTCGCCCCCTGGGTGAGCATCTCTCTGATATCCGTCATACCGTCTCTCCTTCCCGGCCCCGCTCCTGGGAGGCCAGCCAAATCAGCAGCACGGAGATGTCCGCCGGGCTCACCCCGGAGATCCGCCCCGCCTGGCCAATGTTCTCCGGCCGAACCTTGTTCAGCTTCTCCATGGCCTCCAGCCGCAGCCCCTTTACTTGGCCGTAATCCACATCCCGAGGCAGACGCTTCCGCTCAAGCCGCCGGGCCTCCTCAATATCCGCCAGCTGCCGCTTGATGTACCCCTCGTACTTCAGCTGGATCTCCACGTTCTCAAACACCGCCGCCGGGAACACCGGACGGCTGGGATCCACCGGTGTCAGATCCCCATAGGTGATCTGGGGGCGCTTCAGCAGCTCGGACAGCTTCACCCCAGTGGAGATGGGAGATGTTCCACGTGAAACCAGTATGTCATTGAGCTCCTGAGAGGGGGCCAGGGTGGTGGACTGCACCCGCTTCAGCTCCGCCGCCATCTGGGCCTCCTTCTGCTGGAACTTCTCCCACCGGCTATCGGAGATCAGCCCCAGCTGGCGGCCCATGGGCGTCAGCCGCTGGTCCGCGTTGTCCTGGCGCAGCACCAGCCGGTACTCCGACCGGGAGGTCATCATCCGGTAGGGGTCGTTGACGCCCTTGGTGATCAAGTCGTCAATCAGCGTCCCAATGTAGGAGCTGGCACGGTCCAGCACAAAGGGCTCCTTGCCCTGGACCTTCAGGGCCGCGTTGACTCCGGCCACAAAGCCCTGGGCAGCGGCCTCCTCATAGCCGGAACTGCCGTTGAACTGCCCCGCTCCATACAGCCCCGGCCAGTCCCGGAACTCCAGAGTGGCGGAAAGCTGCAAGGGATCACAGCAGTCATACTCAATGGCGTAGGCCGTGCGCATGATCTCCACATGCTCCAGCCCGGGGATGGTGTGGTAAAACGCCACCTGCACATCCTCCGGCAGAGAGGAGCTCATGCCTTGGAGGTACATCTCCTCCGTCTCCAAGCCGCAGGGCTCGATGAACAGCTGGTGCCGGGGCTTGTCCGGGAACCGCACCACCTTGTCCTCAATGCTGGGGCAGTACCGGGGGCCGATGCCCTCGATCTTGCCGCCGTACAAGGGAGAGCGGTGGATGTTCTCCAGGATCACCTCCTTGGTGGCGTCGTTGGTCCAGCTGACGTGGCACACCGCCTTGTTCTCCGGAGGCACCTCCGTGTCGTAGGAGAAGGGCACCACCGGCTCGTCCCCATGCTGCACCTCCAGGTTGGTGAAGTCGATGGAGGATTTCAGCACCCGGGCAGGAGTGCCGGTCTTAAACCGGCGCAGGGAAATCCCCAGCTCCCGGAGAGAATCCGGCAGAAACGCCGCCGGGAACATGCCGTCCGGGCCGCTCTCGTAGGACACGTCCCCCACAAAGACCTTCCCCCCCAGGAAGGTGCCCGTGGCTATGACCACCGCCTTCACCCGGTACACCGCCTCCAGCCGGGAGGTCAGCAGCCAGTCCTCCCCATCCCGGGCGATGGAGACTATCTCCGCCTGACGGAGCAGCAGATTAGGGGTGGTCTCCAGGGTGTGTTTCATCCGGCGGGAGTAGGCGTTGCGGTCGATCTGCGCCCGCAGCGAGTGAACCGCAGGCCCCTTGCCCAGATTGAGCATCCGGCTCTGAATGGTGCAGTCGTCGGCAGCGCGGCCCATCTCCCCACCGAGAGCATCGATCTCCCGGACAAGATGACCCTTGGCCGTGCCGCCAATGCTGGGATTACAGGGGCAGTTGCCCACAGCGTCCAGATTGATGGTAAAGACCACCGTGGAGCAGCCAAGACGTGCAGCGGCAAGAGCAGCCTCAATACCGGCGTGACCGGCACCGATCACAGCAATATCATAGGAAGCGGCGTTGTAAGTCATGGAGGAACCTCCTTAAAACAGGATAAAAACGAAAAAGTTTCGCCAGCCTTTTCAAAGGCTGCGGAGCGTGAGGCAGCGCCTCACGACCTTCTAAGCAAAGCGAAGCTTTGCAAAGAAAAAAACGAGGGGCAAGGCCGCGCCTGCCGAAGGCAGTAGGCCGCAGACCCGGGCCTACTTCGCGTAGCCAAAGGCAACGGGAACAAAAAAGTTTTTCGGGCGCCTTTTTTCAAAAAGGCGCGACCTTCCAAGCAAAGCAAAGCTTTGCAAACAAAAAGCAGCGAGCGGGGCACGCCAGCCCAACGGGCTGTAGCCACGGGAGCGGGCCAGCTGAAGAAACCAGACAAAGCCGGAAACTGACCAACCAGGCAGGACGCGGAAAAGGGTGCTTCTCCCCTCTGGGGCAGAGCGTGCAAGAGGGCCGGTCCGGGCGTCTACAGCGCTTCGCGCTGGCGTGCCGCCCGGACCTTCTTTCTTTTCGGCTGCGCCGGTTAAGGGCGTTAAGGTCGCGAGACGCTGTCTCGCGCTCTGCGGCCTTTGAAAAGGCCGGCGAAACTTTTGTGTTTCGCTCTGGGCCGGCTTCTGCTCCAGGGCCGGTCCGGGCGTCTACAGCGCTTCGCGCTGGCGCGCCGCCCGGACCTTCTTTCTTTTCGGCTACGCCGGTTAAGGGCGTTAAGGTCGCAGCTTTTTGAAAAAAGCTGCTGCAAAAACTTTTTCGCCGCTACGCGGTTTTCCCTTATTTACCCACACAGAACTGGTCAAACACCCGGTCCACGATCTCCTCGCTGACGTGCTCCCCGGTCAAGGCTGCCAAGGCACTGAGGGCATCTTCCACGCAGACGGTAACGGCGTCCAAGGTCATACCTGCCAGCATAGCGGACTCCGCCTCCTCCAAGCTATGGAGGGCAGTTTGAGCGTCGGTTCGCTGGCGCTGGGTGAACAGGACGCCCTCCTGGGGGTGAAAGTCTTTAGTGTCCAGAATTTCGGACAGTTCTTTCTCCAGGCTCTCCAATCCCTCCCCAGTGGCTGCAGACAGAAACACCACGTGCTCAAACCGGCTTTGGATGGCTTCCAGGTCTACGGCGGGAGGGAGGTCCGTTTTATTGACCACGGCAATGGAGGGCACATTCTGCAGCGCCTCCATCAGGGAGAAGTCCTCCTTCTCCAAGGTTTGGGAGGAGTCAAACACCGCCAGGACCAGCTGGGCTGTCCGCAGCCGCTCCCGGGTGACCTCCACGCCGATGCTCTCCACCGGGTCGTCGGTGTCCCGCAGTCCGGCGGTATCCGCCAGCCGCAGAGGCACGCCCCCCAGCATCACGGTCTCCTCCACCACGTCCCGGGTGGTGCCGGCGTACTGGGTGACAATGGACCGCTGGCATCCGGAGAGCAGATTCATCAGGGTGGACTTTCCGGCGTTGGGCCGGCCTGCAATCACCGTGGCCAGCCCCTCCCGGAAGGCCCGGCCCCGCTCGAAGCTGTCCAGCAGGGCGGAGAGCTCCTTCTCCCCCTGGCGGATAGCCTCCAGCAGCTGCTCCTCTTCCACGGCGGGGACATCCTCCTCGGGGAAATCCGCCCAAGCCGCCAGGTGGGCTGCCTGCTCATAGAGGCCGTCCCGGATCCCCCGGATCCGTCGGGACAGTGCCCCGGTACTTCCGGCCTGGGCAGCCTTCAAGGCCTGGTCCCCGCTGGCGGAGATGACGCTCATCACCGCCTCAGCCTGGGCCAAGTCCACCTTGCCGTTGAGGAAGGCACGTCGGGTAAACTCCCCCGGTCCGGCGGGAGAGGCTCCTGCGTCCAGCACCGCCTGGAGCAGCCGCCGGGTGACGTACAGTCCCCCGTGGCAGGAGAGCTCCACCACGTCCTCCCCGGTGTAGCTCTTGGGGGCCCGATACACCAGGGCCACCACCTGATCCAGCCGCTGGCCGTTCGGATCCAAGGCCTCCCCCAGCTGAGCGGTATAGCCCTTCATCTCCTCCAGGGTCCGGCCTCGGATCCCCCGGAACACCCGGTCCCCCACAGCCAGGGCATCCCGGCCGGAAATCCGCACAATCCCGATGCCTCCCGGCGCCGGAGCGGTGGAGATGGCGGCAATGGTCTTTTCCATAGGCTCCCTCTTTTCCATAAAATTGCGGATACATTGAAAAAATGGGGCCGCCAAACGGCCGCCCCATTGTGTGCTTATTTCTTTTCGATGCGCCCGTAGATGGGGGTATCGGGATCGTCCTTCTTGGGACCCTCGGCTCTGGGAGCCGGGTTGGGCCGGGAATGGTCGTTGCGGGGACGGCGGTTCTTGTCGCCGCCGTAGTTCCCACGGCCGCCGCGGCCGCGATCGTTCCTGCCTCGCCGGTCATAGCG
The DNA here is from genome assembly GCA_050946975.1 of Acutalibacter sp. Classification (GTDB taxonomy): domain Bacteria; phylum Bacillota; class Clostridia; order Oscillospirales; family Acutalibacteraceae; genus Acutalibacter. The sequence goes on along the minus strand of JBMNVU010000018.1, from coordinate 32,421 downwards.
CTTGGGCTGTGGACGCTCCCCGCCTTCCGGACCCACCACCACGTGACGGCCCTGATCCACGCCCTCGCTCCAGCTCTTGGCGCCGGGGACGGTCTGCACCGCCGTGTGGATGATCCGCCGCTCGTAGGGGTTCATGGGCTCCAGGGAAGCGTTCCGGCCAGTCTTTACCGCCCGAGCTGCCATCTTCCGGCCCAGGGCCTCCAAGGTCTCCTTGCGCTTCTCCCGGTAGTTGCCCACATCCAGAGTGATGCGGAAGTAGCTGCCGTCCACATGGTTTGCCACCAGAGAGCCCAGATACTGGAGAGCGTCCAGGGTCTCTCCCCGATGGCCGATGATAAACCCGATGTCGTCTCCGGAGAGCACCAGCTCCGCGCCGGCATCCACCGGGCGGATCTCCACCTCCACGTCCTTGAGGCCCATGGCATCCAGGACGCTCTTCAGGTAGTCCGCAGCCTGCTCCGCGGGACCCTTGCCGTCAGTAGCTGCCGCCGGAACCACAGGAGCCGCCGGGGTCTCCGGCTCGGGATCCGGAACCTCAATGTAAGCCCGCACCCGGGCAGGGGCGCCGCCAAATAAACCGAAGGTCTTCTTCTGGGGCATTTCCAAAATTTCAAATTCCGCTTCCGTGGTGTCCACGCCCAATTCCTGGCAAGCGCTGGCAAAAGCCTGCTCCACGGTATCGCCCTTGGCAATGGCTTCTCTGATCATCAGTTACCCTTCCTTTCGGTTCACTTTTTGGTGCCCACGTAGTCGCTGGAGTTCCCCCCGCCGGAGGACTTCTTCTTCTTTGGGCCCTGCTTCTGCTTTTGGGCCTTCTCCTGCTTCTGCTGCTGGGGAGCCGCCGCCAGCCGCTCAGCGATCTCCCGCTGGGCGTGCTCGGGCAGGGGCTGGATCTTGGCCTCCGCCAGCTCCAGGGTCACGGCCCGCTGGGCCTCGGACCGGGCAATCATGTGGTTGACGCTGAAGTACTTGTTGGTGAGGAAGCTCTGACCAAAGCTGGTCACAGAGGAAATCACCCAGTACAGGCCCACAGCGGTGGGCATGATCCACGCCCAATAGACGCTGATCAGGGGAAACACATACATCATGGCCTTCATGCAGCCGGGCTGAGCCTGGTTCATGGTATTCTTCTGCACGTGGCTCATATAGAAGTTATAGCCGAAGCTGGTCACCAAAGACAGGGCGGGGATCACCCACAGGAAGCTGAGAAAGCTGGAACCCTGGGGAGTGGACAGCAGGTCCAGACCCAAAAAGTGGAAGCCCTTGGTGAAGGACTCGATCTTGTCCATATCGGCCTGAGTGAACATGGTCAAATGCTCTTTGAGAGCGTCGAAATTGCGGATGATATCCATCTCGGCGTAGAACCCGCCGGACCCGGCGGAGCTGACCATCCCGGGGATGCGCTCAATGAAGTCCTTGGCCTGATCGATCCGATCGGAGGCGATGTGCAGGGTGTTGGAGAGGGGCATAATCACCGAGTAGTAAATGCCCAGCATGATGGGCAAGGGCAGCAGGGTGGTGAGACACCCGGAGCTGGGGTTGACGCCCTCCTTCTCGTAGAGCTTCATCAGCTCCTCATTGTACTTCTGCTTGTTGTCGCCGTAGCGCTTTTGCAACTCTTTCTGCTTTTCCGAGAGCTTGGACTGGCCGGCCATGCTCCGCTGGGACTTGACGGAAAAGGGAAACAGAACTGCTTTGATGATAATGGTAAAGAAGATGATGGCCACGCCGTAGTTGTGGAAGATGTTGTATAGAAACCACAGCAGATAGCCCAAGATGCTGCCGAAGAAATTGAAAACTACCATCATAAGAAATGTTACGCTCCTCTTTTAGCCATGATTTTGCCATGCAGCATAGCAAAATGAATCCAATGCGCCCTCTCCCGCGCCCCGTGGGACAGAGGGATCCGGATGCGCGAAAAACTCCACGCCCAAAAGGCCCTGCCGGCGCCCGGCAGTGAAACGGCCTCCGGCAGCAGTCGCCGGCACAGATGACATACTAAGGGCGCTTGGAGTTTCTTTCCTTGCACTTTTTTTCGGGCACCGGGTCGTAACCGCCCCGGCTCCAGGGGTTGCAGCGCAGAATGCGCCACACAGTCAGCGCTCCCCCTTTGAGCGCCCCAAACCGCTCGATGGCCTCCAGACCGTACTGGGAGCAGGTGGGGATATACTTGCACATGCCGGGTTTTCTGGGGGAGATGGCCGACCGGTAAAACCGGATCAGCCACAAAAGCACCGCCTTCACGCCAAATCCTCCCGCTGGGGAGCTTCCGGCTCCAGCAGCCCGGCGGCGGAGAGCTCCTTTTCCAGGTGGCGAAGCACCTGGGTGCTTTTGACATAAGGAGTCCTGCCCCGAGCCACCAGCACCAGGTCATACCCCCGGCGAATCCGGGGGCACAGCTGCCGGAAAGCTTCCCGGATCACTCTCCGGGAGCGGTTGCGCTGCACGGCGTTGCCGATCTTCTTGGAGGTGGTGATCCCCAGGCGCAGCTCCCGGCTGCGGTTTTTCTGCACATACACCACCACCACCGGGGTGACATAGCTCTTGCCCCGGGCGTAGATCCGCCGGAAGTCGTTGTTCCGGCACAGTGGCACAAAGTTTTCCATTGACAAAGCTCACGCCTCTCTTGCGAAATGGCGGGCATAACAAGAAAGGCCACCGCTAAGGTGACCTTTGAAGCGTCATCAATAGGTAAGACGCGCTCTGCCTTTTGCCCTGCGGCGTGCAAGTACCTTGCGACCGTTCCTGTCAGACATTCTCTTCCGGAACCCATGCTCCTTCTTTCTGTGGAGCTTCTTGGGCTGATACGTTCTCAGCATACAAAAACCCTCCTTTCGAGGTTCTTCCCTTGCGAGAATTCATTATACCTTACACCCGGCGCACCTGTCAACACCCATTTTTCCGGGATTTTTCGCCTCAAAAAGATTTTTTTTCATTTTTTTGGGGAAAAGTTGTCCTCTGCAGGACAACAAATCGCAGATTTGGGGGAAAGGATGGAAGGACTTCTCAAGGTCTTGTGCCAAAACCGGACGTCTTTCGTCCAAAAACAGAGGGGGAAAAAAATTTGAAAAGCAGCGGGAACTATGGTATACTTTCAACTGAGTATCGTTCTTTTTCACAGAGCTGTGGAAAAGACGGGGAAAAAAGGGATTGGGGCCGGCAAACCCCGGGAAAGATTGCGTTTAGTTGGAGGGGAATCAATTTGGATTCATTCGATCAGGCTTGGGAGCTTATCTGCCAATACTGCAAATCAAACATTACAGAGGTGGCTTACAACACCTGGTTCAGCCGCATCAAGCCGGTCAGCCTGGATTTTGAACAGGCGACCGCCATCATCGAGGCGCCTAACGAGTTTCACAAGCAGACGCTTCTGCGCTGCTACAACGATCTGTTGAAAGAGGCCTTTGACAGTGTGTTCGGCGGAGGGATCAGCTTTCGGATCTGCGTCCATGAGGAGCTGGAGCAGAAACCGCAAAAAGCCGCTGAGCCCGACCCCTTTGAACAGGGGGACTACGAGCTGAACTTCGACACCTTCGTGGTGGGGCCTTCCAACCGGTTTGCCCACGCGGCCTGTCAGGCGGTGGCGGCCAAGCCCGCCCTGCTGTACAATCCGCTGTTCATCTACGGCAGCTCGGGACTGGGAAAAACTCACCTTTTGAACGCCGTGGCCAAGGAGTTTCAAAAGAACTTCCCGGACCGGTCGGTGATCTATGTAAAAAGTGAGGACTTCACCAACGAGATCATCACCGCCATCGGCCAGGGCACCACGCCTGCCTTCCGGGAGAAGTACCGCAAGGCGGACCTGTTCCTGATGGACGACATTCAGTTTATCGCGGGAAAGGCCTCCACCGAGGAGGAGTTTTTCCATACCTTTAATACGCTGTACGACGCCAAGAAGCAGATTGTGCTCACCTCTGACCGGCCGCCCCGGGACATTGCCATCCTGGAGGACCGGCTGAAGACCCGGTTTGAGTGGGGACTGCTGGCGGACGTGCAGCCTCCGGAGTTCGAGACCCGGGTGGCCATCATTGCCCGGAAGGCGGAGAGCCTGCACTTTGAGATCCCGGAGACGGTGTGCGAGTACATCGCCAACAAATTAAAGAGCAACATCCGCCAGCTGGAGGGCACGGTGAAGAAGCTGCGGGCATACCATCTGTTGGAGGGCAAGCCCATCAACGTGGCCACCGCCCAGGCGGCCATCAGCGACATCATCAACAACTCTCAGCCCACTCCGGTGACCGTGGACAAGATCATCGAGGAGGTGGCCCGGACCTATGGGGGCATCACCCCGGAGGACATCCGCTCCAAAAAGCGCAACGCCAACATCTCCAAGGCCCGGCAGGTGTCCATGTACATCGTCCGGGAGATCACCCAGATGTCCATGGTGGAGATCGGCGAGACCTTTGGCGGCCGGGACCACTCCACGGTGGTGTACGCCGTGCGGGAAGTGGAAAAGGATATGAAAAAGGATCCGCACACCAAGGCCATGGTGGACGACATCATCAAGAATATTCGGGACCGGTAAGTCCCGCCAAGGGGGATTGATCGCATTGCCGCAAGTGCTGGACAGTGTCAGCGCCTATCTGCAGGAATTAAATGTGGTGACCATTCTGTTCCGCCTGGTCCTGGCCATGGGACTGGGGGGAATGTTGGGAATCGAGCGGGGCAAAAAAGGACAGCCCGCGGGGTTCCGCACCTATATTACCGTGTGCGTTGCCTCCTCCCTGGTCACCCTTACCGGGCAGTATATCTACGCCCGCTTTCACACCGGGGATCCCGCCCGGCTGGGGGCCCAGGTGATCAGCGGCATCGGCTTTTTGGGTGCCGGCACCATCCTGGTCACCCGAAAGATCCAGGTCAAGGGCCTGACCACCGCCGCCTGCCTGTGGGCTTCGGCCTGCATCGGCCTGGCGGTGGGAATCGGGTTTTATTGGGGGGCCGTGTTCTGCACCGTTCTGATCTACCTGGGCATGACCATCATGCAGCGGCTGGAGCGGCGGGTGGTGGAGACCTCCCCGGACATGACCTTTATCGCCGAATTTGACAGCTCCAAAAGCTTGGGCAAGTTCATTCGGACACTTCGGGAACAGGAGTTCACTATTGATGACGTCCAGCTGAACAAGACCGACACCCCCAAGGGAAAAGGGGTCAGCGCCATCTTCCGGGTGCGCACGGGACAGCACTCCCCCCACACCCAGATCATCGAAACTCTCTCTGCGTTTGAGGGCGTCCAGTTCATTGAAAAGATCCGGTAAACGCCCTGGCGCTTCTTTTTTTTGGCCGAAAAGTTTTCCACTTTTCCTTCACATTCCCTCCACAGAAATTCACACCCTGTGGAATGTGGAAAACTCTTTACACCGCTTCCACCGTTCCTCCACATTGTGGAAAGAAAAACTTTCTGTGGAAAAAATCAGCGGGAAAGCGGGCTCGGCAACTTTTTCCACAAATCCACAGCCCCTATTACTACGTCTAAATCAAAAGAAAGAAATAGAAGGAAAGAAAGGGAGTAAAAGGCGAGTTTTCCGCTCTCCCCCCACTTTCTGAGAAAGGAGACCTCTATGGAATTTTCCGTCAATAAAACCGATATCACCGAAGCAGTGGGCAACATCCAAAGAGTGGTGTCCGGCAAGACCTCCATCCCTGCCCTGGAAGGCATTTTGATCCAGGCAGGGGACCAGGGCCTGCGCCTGACCGCCTATGACCTGGAAATGTCCATCACCACCGTGGTGCCTGCCTCCGTGCGGGAGCCGGGCAAAACCGTCCTGGACGCCAAAAAATTCTCCGACATCGTCCGGCACAGCCCTGCGGAGACCCTCACCGTGGTGGTGGACGACAAGGACATGGCGGAGATGTCCAGCGGCGCCTATGTGACCCAGATGCCCGGAATTCCCGCCCAGGAGTTCCCGGAGCTGCCTAAGGTCACCGACTACACCAAGCTGACCATGCCCGGAAACGTCCTGAAGAGCATGATCCGCCAGACCATGTTTGCCATTGCTGAAAGCGATGCCAAGCCCATTCATCAGGGAAGCCTCTTTAATATTGAGCAGGGGATCCTGGATGTGGTCAGCGTGGACGGCTACCGGCTGGCAAAGCGCACCGAGCCCATCCAGTTTGACGAGGACATTTCCTTTGTGGTGCCCGGGAAGACCTTGTCCGAGCTGCTGAAGCTGATCAAAGATAACGACGAGCCGGTGGATATCTGCCCCGGAAAGCGGCACATCCTGTTCACCATTGACAATTACACCGTGATCTCCAGCCTGCTGGAGGGCGAGTTCTTAAATTATAAGGCAGCCATTCCCAGCGACAGCCAGACCGAGGTGATCATGAATACCCGGATGGCCCTGGACAGCGTGGGCCGTGTATCCCTGCTGATCACCGACCGGCTGAAGAGCCCGGTGCGCTGCCTGTTTGACGACAACCTGGTCAAACTCAGCTGCACCACTGCCGGCACCCGGACCCGGGATGAGCTGCCGGTGGAGATGACCGGCCAGAGCGTGGAGATCGGCTTTAACAACCGGTATCTGCTGGACGCCCTGCGCAACACCGAGTGCGACGAGGTGAAAGCCCAGCTGGGCGGCCCCTTGAGCCCCATGAAGATCGTGCCCAAGGAAGGGGACAGCTTCCTGTTCCTGGTGCTGCCCGTCCGTCTGAAGAGCGAGTGAGGATCAAGTTATGGAAGAGATTGCAATCACCACGGAGTTCATCCGGTTGGACTCCCTGTTAAAGCTCACCGGCCTGGTGGATACCGGCGGCCAGGGGAAACTGCTGATTCAGCAGGGACAGGTGTTGGTAAACGGAGAGGTCTGTTCCCAGCGTGGAAAGAAACTCTACCCCGGGGATCAGGTCCGGCTGGGTGACAGAAGCTTTCAGGTCACCCGGGCAGAGGGCTGAGTTCCCATGATTGTCACCCGCCTGGCCACCCAGGGCTTCCGGAACCTGGAGGATGGGGAGGTGTTTCCCTGTCCCGGGGTCAATGTGATCTACGGCGCCAACGCCCAGGGTAAGACCAACCTCCTGGAGGCATTGTGGCTGTTCACCGGAGGCCACTCCTTTCGGGGAGCCAAGGACTTGGAGCTGCCCCGTTTGGACCCCGCCACCGGGGAGAATCAGCCCCGGGCCGCCTTGGCGCTGGACTTTTTCACCGAGGGCCGCCCTCAAAAGGCCCAGCTCCATTTGGAAAAGGGCCGGCGCACCTCGGTGATCAACGGGGTGAATAAGCCCACCGGCTCCGCGTTGATCGGCAAAGTCCGGGCAGTGATCTTCTCCCCAGATCACCTGCTGCTGGTGAAGGAAGGGCCCATCCGCCGCCGGTCCTTTTTGGACGGCGCCCTGTGCCAGCTGCGTCCCGGTTATCCCGGTGCCTACCATCAGTACGCCCGGGCCCTGGCCCAGCGCAACGCCCTGCTCAAGGAGATCTTCCAGTCCCCTGCCCAGCGGGATCTGCTGGAGGTCTGGGATGCCAGGCTTGCCCGGTTGGGGGCGGTGATCATGGCGGAGCGGAGAAGCTTTGTGGAGAAGATGGGCCCCCTGGCCACACAGGTGTATGAGGGCATCTCCCGGGGCCGGGAGGAACTGGTGTTGACCTACGCCCCCTCCCCCGGGCTGGAGCCCGGCATGACCACCCCCCAGTGGGAGGAGCGGTTCCTCCAGGAGCTGACCCGCACCGCGGATCAGGACATCCGCCGGGGAGCCACCACTGTGGGCCCGCATAAGGATGACCTGGACATCACCCTCTCGGGGCTGTCGGCCAGGCGGTATGGCTCCCAGGGGCAGCAGCGCAGCGCGGTGCTGGCCATGAAGCTGGCCGAGGCCCAGACCCTGTCCCAGCTCTCCGGGGAGACCCCCATCGTCCTGCTGGACGACGTGATGAGCGAATTGGATCAAAGCCGTCAGGATTACCTGCTGAACCACCTTCACGGCCGGCAAGTGTTCGTCACCTGCTGCAGCCCGGAGACGGTCAGCCTCCAGGAGACGGGCAAGCGCTTCCGGGTGGAGGCGGGCCGCGTCTTCCCGGAGGAGGTGGGGAAAGCGGCTGGGCCGGAGGAAACATCCTTCCAAGACGCCGCCGCCCCCACGGAGGAAAAGCCGGAAGAGGAGTCCCCTTAAAAAAGCCGGCTCAGAAGGAGAACATGATGTACCTGCATTTGGGACAAGATATCATTGTGAACATGAGGGATATTGTGGGGGTGTTCGATCTGGATAACTCCACTGTCTCCCGCCACACCAAGGAGTTCCTCTCCAGGGCCCAGCGGGAAGGCCGGGTGGTCAACGTGTCCATGGAACTGCCCAGATCCTTTGTGGTCTGCGCCCAGAACGGCCGGGAGACCGTTTACATCTCCCAAATCTCCACCGCCACGCTGCTGCGCCGGGCTTCCGGCGGCGGCGCCCTGGCTGCGGAATCGTAATCTGTCTATCGGGAAAGGCTGGTTTGCTATGCAGTATTTCGGAGTACCCAGATGCCCCTATTGCAAGAAAAGGGTCAATCTTATCCGCACCTGGTCCCTCAAGCGCCAGGGCGAGTATCAATGCCCCCGCTGCGGCGGCATCTCCAATATCTTCCTCTCCCCCCTGGTCTACGTGCTGGCTCTGCTGGCCATCTTCTCCGGGGGCGCGGTGTACTTCTTCCACAAGTTTGTCCTGGATGACATCGGACTGAACACCTGCTTCCAGGTGCTGCTGCCCTTTGTGGTGTTCTTCTTGATCAGCCTCTTCCTGGTCTATTTGGAAAAACCTGTGATCAAGCGGGTCTCCCGAGAGGAGTCCTCCAAAAAGGGGCGGGGCCGGGGGAAAAACGTCAGCCCCACCGGTCAGGTCTACGTGGATGAGGGGGATTACCTCCCCAACACCCAGGCTTCCGCCGGTCACCGCACCGGCACTCTGCCGCCCGTCCAGTCCCCCGCTCCCCGGCGGGTGACCTCCGCCGCCCAGCCCACGGCGGTGATGCCCCAGGGCGGCACTGGATCCCATCCCCGGCCTGCTGCCCAGGGCGCTCAGCGCCGGCCGGTCTCTCAGGCTACGGCAGTGATGCCCCAGGCGGGCACCGGGTCCCATCCCCGGCCAGCGGCTCAGGGTGTCCAGCGCCGGCCGGCTGCCCAATCCCCCACCGGGTCCCTGCCTCGGCGGGAAGCGGCCTCCCCCGCGGCTCAGCGGCGTCAGGCTGCCCAGCGCACCGCCGCTCAGGGAGCTGCCGCCCCCAGAAGGGAGCCTCAGGGGGGCCAGGTCCAGTCCCGGGTAGCACCTATGGCGGAACAGGTTCCCCAGTCCCAGCCCGCTCCCCAGCGGACCCAGCGCCCTGCTGCTCAGGAGCCCCCTGCCTGGACCACCGTGCCTCAGGAGCGGCCCTCCCCTGCCCGGGAAACCCCCAGGGTGGAGACGCCCCGTCAAGTGCGGCCCTCCAGCAATCCCTCCCTGGCCGCGCCCCGGCGGGTGTCCCATGTGGTGAGCAGCGTGGAGATCCCGGATCTCACCGACGATTTCTTCAAAAAGTACGACGATCCCGCCTATGTGGAGCGGCGCTTGAAGGAGCTCCATCAGGAGGATTCCAAAGATTGACAGCCCTTGTTCCCGGAAGGTCCCAGCAGGCCTTCCGGGTTTTTTCACCGGGCGGGTTTTGAGGCGTTTGCCCTTGTTTTTCCCTGGTGTTTTCCACGATTGTCTGTTTACAACCGGTGGAAAATCTGCTATACTAATAAATAGGAAAAAAAGCTTCCAAAAGTTGAGAAAAGCCCCAAAAGGCCGGGCGCGAGCCCGGTTTTTCTTGTGGGCGGCCGTTTCCCGAAATAGGAGGGTTCTTGTTTGGAAATCAATGAAATGACGGATATGACCAAGTCCGAAAAAGCCTACGACGGCGACCAAATTCAGGTCCTGGAAGGGCTGGAGGCTGTCCGCAAGCGTCCCGGCATGTATATCGGCTCCACCGGGCCCCGGGGGCTGCACCACCTGGTCTATGAGATCGTGGACAACTCCATTGACGAGGCCCTGGCCGGCTTCTGCGATAAAATCACCGTATCCCTGCTCCCCGGCAACATTGTCTGCGTGGTGGACAACGGCCGCGGCATCCCCGTGGGCGTCCAGCATAAAACCGGGCTCCCCGCCGTCACCGTGGTGTTTACCATCCTCCACGCTGGCGGCAAGTTCGGCGGCGGCAGCTATAAGGTCTCCGGAGGCCTCCACGGTGTGGGCGCCTCGGTGGTTAACGCCCTGTCCACCTGGCTGGAGGTGGAGGTGGTCTCTGAGGGCCGCCTGTATTTCCAGCGGTTTGAGCGGGGCAAGGCGGTGTGCGATCTCCAGGACCGGGGTCCTGCCCCGGACGGCCGGGAGCGGGGCACCACGGTGCGGTTCCAGGCCGACCCGGAGATCTTCAAGGAGACCACGGTCTATGAGTACGACGTGCTCCAGAAGCGGCTGCGGGAACAGGCTTTCTTAAACGCCGGGGTGCACATTCAGCTCATCGACCAGCGTCCTGCCCAGGACCGGCCGGAGAGCGAGCAGGATCGGGAGATCCCCTATGACAACAACTTCTGTTACGAGGGGGGCATCCGTTCCTTTGTGGAGTTCATCAACGCCAATAAGGACGTGATCCACCCGGACGTGATCCACTTTACCGCGGTGGCCCAGGATCAGAACTCCACCGCCGAGGTGGCCATGCAGTATACCGACTCCTACCAGGAGCAGATCCTGAGCTTTGCCAACAACATTCACACCACCGACGGCGGCACCCACGAGGACGGCTTCAAACGGAGCCTGACCCGGGTGATGAACGATTATGCCCGCAAGTACAATATCCTGAAGGACAGCGACAAAAACCTCTCCGGCGAGGACGTCCGGGAGGGTCTGACCTGTGTCATCAGCGTGAAGCTGAAGGAGGCCCAGTTTGAGGGCCAGACCAAGGCCAAGCTGGGCAATACGGAGATCAGCTCCCTGGTGAGCTCCATGGTCTACGACAAGATGATGACCTACCTGGAGGAGAACCCCGCCACAGCCCGGACCATCTTTGACAAGGCGCTGTCGGCCTCCCGGGCCCGGGAGGCGGCCCGGAAGGCCCGGGACCTGGCCCGTCGGAAGACGGCTCTGGAATCCACCACCCTGCCCGGCAAGCTGGCCGACTGCCAAAGCCGCAACGTGGAGGAAACCGAGATCTACATCGTGGAGGGCGACTCCGCAGGAGGCTCCGCCAAGGGCGGCCGGGACCGGAAGTTCCAGGCCATCCTCCCCCTGTGGGGCAAGATGCTCAACGTGGAAAAGGCAAGGCTGGACAAGGTGTACTCCAACGAGAAGCTGATGCCCGTGGTCATGGCCCTGGGCACCGGCATCGGGGAGGACTTCGACCTAAGCAAGCTGCGGTACGGGAAGATCATCATCATGGCCGATGCCGATGTGGACGGCTCCCACATCCGCACCCTGCTGCTGACCTTCTTCTTCCGATTTATGCGTCCCCTGGTGGAGGAGGGTCACGTGTACCTGGCCCAGCCTCCCCTGTTCCGGATCACCAAGGGCAAGCGCCACTATTACGCCTTCTCCGACACCCAGCGGGACCAGATCATGGCGGATCTGGTCAGCGGCTACGAGATCCAGCGGTATAAGGGCCTGGGCGAGATGGACTCCGAGCAGCTGTGGGAGACCACCATGAATCCCGAGACCCGGACCATGCGCCGGGTGGAGGTGGAGGACGCCATCGAGGCCGATGAGGTGTTCACCGTGCTCATGGGCGACAAGGTGGAGCCCCGCCGGGAGTTCATCATGAAGCGGGCCAAGGAGGCCAATTGGGACGTGTAAACTTCCGCGGAGCAGAAGTTTACCAAAGGAATTTCTTGGAGGTTTGAAAAACCTCCATTCCCCTGTGCGGAACCGGAATTCTCTATGGCCGGTTCCTGCAGGAGGCGGGACCTCTATGGCGGGTTCCCGCGAGGGGCGGTTCCTTCCGAGGGTAACCCTTGGGAGTCGGAGAGCCTTCCATCTTGCTGACGCGGAACTGAAATTCTCTATGGCTGGTTCCTGCGGGAGGCGGATCCTTCCCAGAGCACCCCTTGGAAGTCGGAGAGCCTCCCGTCCTGTAGACGGGGGACTGGAATTTTCCATGGAGTGCCTGCTGAGAAGGGCGGGACCGGACTTCCCCATGGCTGGTTTCTGTGGGGCGGGTTTTCGCTGTTCCCCACAACTGGAATCCCCGGAAAACTGTTTCCGGCGAACCACGGGATCCCTGGAAAACCGCTCAAACATTCCACAGGAACAGAAATTCCTGTGGAAAACCTGAGGCATTGGGCCTCGTCTGACGACACATTGTTTGCAAAGGATGGGATTTGATGTCATCCCTTCAATTTTCCTACACCCTCACCGAGGAGGAGGCCTATCGGGGCCTGCGGCTGTCGGGTGTGTATAAAGGGCTCACCGGAAAGCGGGCGGTGGTGGAAACCGTCCTGCTGGTGGTGTTTTTCCTGTTCTTCCTGGGCTCCTACCTGGTGCAGCGGGGAACATTCGATTTGGCCATGGCGGTGATCTGCCTGATCCTGTTGGGGGCGCTGACCCTGGTGCCCCACCTGGAGATGAAGCGCCGGGCCAAAACCAACCTGCGGGACGTGCACATCCGCATGACCCGCACCAAGCTTTGGGCCACCACCCAGGCCGGGGAGGAACTTTTCCCCCTGGATGACGGCTCGGTGACCTTCCGGGTGGTGGGCAAGGAGAAGGACGGCAAGCTGCTGACAGGGGTTTCCCCACAGGATGGGCTGCTGATCCTCCCGGTGCGGGCCATTCCCCAGGAAAACCGGGGCTGGGTCCTGAGCTTGCTGCTGGGCGGCCAGGAGGAGTGAATCCGGGGCAGGTAAGGCCCCGAAGCGTATGAGAACAAGATAACCGGAATCTGTGCCCCAGGGGGGCAGGAAAGGCAGTTGTATTCATGGATCAAGAGATTACCCAGATCAACAAGGATGACGGCCAGGGCGGCGGACGGATCATCAACGTCAACCTGACAAAAGAGATGGAGCAGTCCTTCCTGGACTACTCGGTGTCCGTGTTGGTGGACCGCGCCCTGCCCGACGTGCGGGACGGCTTGAAGCCCGTTCACCGGCGGATCCTCTACACCATGTATGAGAACACTCTGTGGCCGGAAAAACCCTACCGCAAGTGCGCCGACACCGTGGGCACCGTGCTGGGCCGGTACCATCCCCACGGCGACGCCTCTGTGTATGACGCCCTGGTGCGTCTGGCCCAGGACTTCTCCATGCGGTATATGCTGGTGGACGGCCACGGCAACTTCGGTTCCGTGGACGGCGACCCCCCTGCTGCCTACCGTTACACCGAGGCCCGCATGACCAAGCTCTCCGTGGAGATGCTCCAGGATATCGACAAGGATACCGTGGACATGACCTCCAACTACGATGACCGTCTCAAGGAGCCCACCGTCCTGCCCAGCCACTTCCCCAATATCCTGGTCAATGGCTCCATGGGCATCGCCGTGGGCATGGCCACCAATATCCCGCCCCACAACATGGGCGAGGTCATCGACGGCATGTGCTGCCTCATTGACAATCCCGACGCCACCCTGGAGGACCTGATGGAGCACATCAAGGGGCCCGACTTCCCCACTGGCGGCATCATCATGGGCAGAAGCGGCATCCGGGCGGCCTACGCCACCGGACGGGGCCATCTGGCCCTGCGGGCCCGCACCGAGATCCAGGAGAACGAGAAGACCGGCCGCTCCAAGATTATCGTCACCGAGCTGCCCTACACCGTCAACAAGGCAAAGCTCATTGAGAATATTGCAGATCTGGTGAAGGAGAAGCGCATCGACGGCATCTCCAATATCGACGACCACTCCGACCGCAACGGCATGCACATCGTCATTGACGTGAAGCGGGACGCCTCCCCCCAGATCGTGCTGAATAAGCTGTTCACCTTCACCCAGCTGCAGAAGACCTTCGGCGTCATCATGATCGCCATTGTAAACGGCGAGCCCCGGCTTTTGAACCTGCGGCAGATCCTGGAGGAGTACATCAAGTTCCAGCTGGAAGTGGTCACCCGCCGGACCCAGTATGACCTGAAGAAGGCCCAGGACCGGGCCCACATCCTGGAGGGCTTGATGATTGCCCTGGACTTCATCGACGAGGTCATCAAGATCCTGCGCAATTCCAAGTCCATCCCCGAAGGCAAGGCCGCCCTGATGGAGCGCTTCGGCCTGGACGATCCTCAGGCTCAGGCCATTGTGCAGATGCGTCTGGGCCAGCTCACCGGCCTGGAGCGGGAAAAGGTGGAGGAGGAGCTGGCGGCTCTCAAAGAGAAGATCGCCGACTTCCTGGATATCCTGGCCAGCGAGGGCCGGCGGCGTGCCATCGTCAAGGACGAGGCATTGGAGGTCAAGCGGAAGTTCTCCGACGAGCGCCGCACCGAGATCGCCTCCATCAGCGGCGAGGTGGACATTGAGGACCTGATTCCCCAGGAGGAGTGCGTCCTGACCATGACCAATTTCGGCTATGTGAAGCGCCAGAAGACCGACGACTACCACCAGCAGAAGCGTGGCGGTCGTGGAGTCAACGGCATGAACCGCCGGGATGAGGACGTGGCCACGGAGATCTTTGTCACCGGCAGCCACGACTATGTGATGTTCTTCTCCACCCGGGGCAGGGTGTATAAGCTCAAGTGCTACGAGGTGCCGGAGGGCTCCCGCACCAGCCGGGGCATGAACATCAAGAACCTGCTGCCCCTCCAGGGAGACGAGGGCATCAGCTCCATGATCCGGGTGACGGACTTTGACGAGGACAAGTACCTGGTGATGGTCACCAAGAACGGCGTCATCAAGCGGACCCGGCTGTCGGCCTTCAACACCGCCAGAAAGGGCGGCCTCATCGCCCTGGATCTGGCCGAGGGCGACGAGCTCAGCTGGGTGCGGGTCACCAGCGGCAATGACGACTTGATCGTCGCCACCAAGAAGGGCATGGCCATCCGGTTCCACGAGACGGATATCCGGGAGATGGGCCGTACCGCCCGGGGCGTCCGGGTGATGAAGCTGGCCCCCGGCGACCGGATCGTGGGCATGTCCATCCTGCGGGAGGGCGGCTTGGTGCTCACCGTCACCGAGACCGGCTTCGGACGGCTCTCCGAGCAGGAGAACTACCGGATCCAGAAGCGTGGCGGCAAGGGCTTACTCAACTACCACACCGATAAGTTCGGGGACGTGGCCGCCATCAAGGTGGTGGATATGGACGACGACGTGATCCTCATCTCCGAGGACGGCGTCATTATCCGCATCGCTGCCAGCTCCATCCGGGTGTGCGCACGGCCCAGTAAGGGCGTCCGGGTGATGAAGCTGGCGGAAGGCAGCAAGGTGGTTACCCTGGCCCGCGTGCCTCATGAGGAGGACGAGGTGGACCAGGTGGACATCGAGGACGACGGCACCGCCGAAGAGGGCTCTGACACTCCGGATGAGCCCGAAGAGATCGAAGAGACCGAAGAGGACGTGACGGAAGAGGACGAAACTTAAAAGTTTTTCGGCCGCCTTTTTTCAAAAAGGCGGGACCTTAAAAAACGGCGCAGCCGGAAGGAAATCTAGGGGCCAGGCCGCGCCAGCGCGAAGCGCTGTAGGCCGCAGCCCCGGCTCTACTAAGAGTATAGAAAAAGGACATCCGAGCGAGAAACTCGGGTGTCCTTTTTGCTTTGGTGCGGGAGGTGCGGGCGTTCTAGCCTTTGGAGGGAGCTGCCGTAGGGCCGTGCCCTCCCTTCCCTTGACTAGGCTCCTGCGTAAGGTCCGGGGCTGTGGCCTACTGCCTGCGGCAGGCGCGGCCTGGCCCCTGGCTTTTTTTACTGCGCGTTGCGCAGTTTCAGGGCATTTTAAGGTCGCGCCTTTTTGAAAAAAGGCGCCCGAAAAACTTTTTCGACTTTCGCTCTAGTCACTTATTTTCGGTAAAGCGAAACAGCTCATTGGGTGTACACTCCAACAGCTGGCACAGCACCTCGATATTTTCATACCGGATGGACTTGGTTTGGTTATTCACCATCCGGCTGAAGTTCTGGTAGCTCATGCCCAGCTGCTTATACAGCCAATATTTGGTCTTTCCCCGTTTTTCCAGCAGCTGCAACACATCTAATGTAACCATACGATACCTTCCCATTCTATGATGTCATGATGAGATCATATCGTAGGTTCTCTCTTTACATATAGATTAATGCATTATATAATGAAAACATCAGATTCTTTAGAGGTGGGGGAATGATTACAGATATAACAGGGATCGAACTGATTCCAGGAAATGGGGGGAGGCGCTGTCCAGGAAACGGATCCCATAAAGACGGTCAAGGCCGACTGCTGGAGTGCTGCTGTGAAGAATGTGATTACTATATGTGTTGTTCGGAGAGTCACTCCCCGCAGGAATGTGAGCATTGTTCAGACGGGTGCTGTCCTCATGCAAAGAAAAAACCTGCCAGGCAGTGAACGTGGGGTCCACACTTGGCAGGTTCAGGAAACGATTTCTCTTTGGGGATGGGGCAGGTGTTCCGGTCTTTGGCTAGGTGCCTGCGTAAGGTCCGGGGCTGTGGCCTACTGCCTGCGGCAGGCGCGGCCTGGCCCCTGGCTTTTTTTACTGCGCGTTGCGCAGTTTCAGGGATTTCAGGTCGCGCCTTTTTGAAAAAAGGCGGTCTCGCTTACCAGCTTGGTCGGCGCTGAACGTGTCCCACTGGGACGCAGCGCCCCAAAAACTTTTAAGGCTGTTTTTTTTCCAGCTTTTCCGCCATCCGTTGGGCTTTTTTCTCCCGGAACTCCTGATTCAAGTGGGCCTCGGCTTCGGCCTCCTCATTTTTGATCTCCCAATGGAGCAGGAAGGTCAGTGCCGCCCGCAGGGCGATAATAGCTCCCACAATGGCGATCTCGCTGAGATCCCGGACGATCACCGTACGGAGGATCTCACTGCCCAGCTTAAACTCCAGGCACAGGGCCATGCCCTTGGCCAGGTTTAAGCGGACCATGGGGTCGTGGCGGACATAGTTCACCACGCCCCGGACGCCGGCTATGATCAGCACGATCACGCCCACCAGCTCAAACAGGTGGATGGCGTTGGTGACCAGCACGTCCAGCAGGTCCTCCATGAAGAACTCAAAGCTCTCGGCGGCGGTTACAAACATGTCAGTTCAGCTCCTTACCCCAGAGGTTCCGTATCCACAGAGGGGAACTCCGGCATTTTGGCGGTGGCCTGGTAGACCTGCTGGCACAGGTTCTTGGCCCGGTCGCGGTAGTACTCCACCACCTGCTGGGCCGCTGCCAGGGAATCCGTATTGTCCGAGCGGATCTTCTCCACTGCGGCGTCCAAGCCGTCCTCCCAGGTCTTCTGCTCCTCCTGGAAGGTGGTCAGCTGGTCGCCGGTGAAGGCTTCCTCGCCATCGGCGTAGGCGTTGTCAATGAGCTGCTTCCACCGATGGGCGGCGTTGTCGTAGGCCTCCTGGATGGAGGCGTTGGAGGACGCATAGGACAGGTCGTCCTTCATCTGCCGGTCGATGGGGTTGCTCTCGAAGATCTCCTCAAAGTCCCCCGCCGGCGTCACCGAGGGATCCGGAGACACCTCCGGAGTGGGAGACGGACTGGGCGTAGGAGTGGGAGTGGGTGTCGGGGTTGGTGTGGGAGTGGGCGTTGCCGTGGCTTCCGCGGTGCTGGAAGTGACGGTGGAGGAACTTTCCTCCTGAGCAGTGAGGAACGAGCACCCTGCGGAGGCCGTCAGCAGGGCGGCGCACAGACCCACTGCCAAAAGTTTTCCTAAGAGTTTCATTGTGCTCTCCTTTCTGACGGCCCGGCGGATCAGAGCAGGCCCTTTTCCACCAGAGCGGCCGTCTTTAAGATCCCCACCTGAGTTTTGCTGTCGGGGATCTCATTATTTAAGACCATTTCCACTGCTTTGTCAAGGGGAATCCGCAGAGTCTGGAGGAACTCGTCCGGATCCAGATCCAGCTCTCCGGTCTCCTTATCCACCCGGCAGGCCCACAGGCGGATGATCTCCCCGCAGTAGCCTGGGGTGGGGTACAGGTTCCCCAGGGAGACGTAGTTCTTCCCCGTGGTGCCGGTCTCCTCCATCTGCTCCCGCTTCATGGCCTCAAAGGGGTCCTCCCCCGGCTCCAGCTTGCCTGCGGGCAGTTCCAGGAGCACCTCCTTGTAGGGGCAGCGGAACTGCTTGACAAAGAGCAGCTCGTTTTCCCCGGTGAGCACCGCCACGCACACCCCGCCCGGGTGGCTGACGATCTCCCGTTTGGCCACCATACCGTTGTCCAGCTCCACGTCGTCCACGTGGACCCGGATCAGGTGGCCGTCAAACACCGTGGTGTCCTTGAGTGTCTTTTCGTTCATGAGGATCCCTCCTAAATTGCTGTTGTTGATGTTGGTATGGGGCAAATCCCGCCCAGGTGTCTCACTCCTCCAGGGAGTTCATCACCAGGCCGGTGATCAGCTTGGGATAGAAATAGGTGGACTTCTGAGGCATCTTCTCCCCGTTTTGGGCCACCTGGCCGATCTCCTCCACTCGGGTGGGGTTCAAGAGGAAGCAGCACTGGCTCTCCCCCTTCTCCACCGACTCCTGCGCCTCCTGAGCGGACCGGGTGTAGGTCAGGTTCTTCTGGTTTGCCATGTTCTCCTTGTCGATGCCCAGCAGCCGCTCCAGCACCAGGCTGTGGAGAATGGACACGTCCAGCTCCCGGTAGGCCGGACTGGTCCCCGGCAGCAGTCGCTCCATCACTGCCGGGTTCTTCAGGGTCAGCACCGTCCAGGAGGTCCCGTCAAACATTGCAAAGGCGTGCTCGCCCTCCTGGTAAGCTTCGTCCAGGGCGGCCTGGCTCTCCTGGCGGGAGGGCAGCTCCTCCAGGGTGAAGTCCTCCTGGCAGGCCTGCTTCAAAGCGGCGGGGTCAAAGTGCTCCAGCCCCCGGACCAGCCGGTGGGTGGGGAACACCGTCAGCCCCGGGTCCTCCATGTCCGTCAGGGTCATCATCACGTAGTCCGCTCCGGGCAGGTAGGTCCCCTGCTCCCGGAGGGTGTCCCGGTACCGCAGAGCCGTTTCGTACCGGTGATGGCCGTCGGCAATGTACAGCTTCCGGCCGGCAAAGTCCTCCCGCAGGGCGTCCAAGGCCTCCGGGTCGTTGATCACCCACAGCCGGTGGGTCACCAGGCCGTCGGAGAAGTCGTACCGGGGGGCGCAGGTCTCCTTTAAATGGAGCATCCGCTGCCGGGTGGCGCCGGTCTCGTCGCGGTACAGGGAGTAGATGGAGCTGAAATTGCACCGGGTGGCTGTCATCAGCCGGAACCGGTCCTCCTTGGCCTTGGACAGGGTCTCCTCGTGGGGGAGCACCACCCCCTGGGAGAAGTCGCAAAGCCGCACCAGGCACACCAGCCCCAGCACGCTGCGCCGCTCTCCCCCGTCCACCTGGGAGAGGAACTCCTCCTCATACAGGTACATGCCAGGGTCCATGTCAAAGCGGAGGATGCCCTCCTGCCGCCACTGGGCCAGGGTGTCTGAGGCCTGGGCATAGGGGTCCTCCCCCTCCCGGGGGAGCTCCAGGCGGATGATGTTGTGGCCGTTGCGGGAGAGGTATTCCTGCCGCTGGGCCTCGCTGATGATGTCGTAGGGCGGGCAGGTCAGCTCGCCGATGGTTCCCGCTTGTTCCAAGTCGTACCGCAGTGCCCGAAAGGGCCGGATCTCTGCCATAAGGGTTCCCTTCCTTTCTCGAATCAATGTGGTAAATCGTGCTGGTTCTATTGTAGCCTTTGGACAGGGGGAAGGTCAAGGGGGAGTTGACGCTGGACGGCGGGACTTCACGCTGGCTTCACGCAGAATTCACAAAACTGGGCTAAAATAAGGAAAACTGTGGTGGCAAAGTGGAAAACCCTTGCAAAAAGGGCCGATTTGCGGTACTATGGTAAAGTTAATGACGCCGGGACCCAGCATGCAGGGCGGACGGTGAAAAGACGGAAACAGGAGGAATCACGGACATGATAGAGGTCAAGAACCTCACCAAGCGCTACGGCCAGAACCTGGCGCTGGATCGCGTGAGCTTTAAAATCGAGGAGGGCACCATCGTCGGGTTCCTGGGACCCAACGGCGCGGGCAAATCCACAACCATGAACATCATCACAGGGTATCTCTCCGCCACCTCCGGCGAGGTGTTGGTGTCGGGCAAGAACACCCTGGAGGAACCCAACGAGGTAAAAAAGCAGATCGGCTACCTGCCGGAACAGCCGCCCCTGTACATGGACATGACGGTGAAGGAGTACCTGAACTTCATGTATGACCTGAAGAAGGCCAAGCTCCCCCGGGAGCAGCACCTGAAGGAGATCTGCCAGCTGGTGCGCATTGAGAACGTGTACAACCGCTTGATCGGCAACCTGTCCAAGGGCTACAAGCAGCGTGTGGGCATTGCCCAGGCGCTCATCGGCAACCCCCCGGTGCTGATTCTGGACGAGCCCACCGTGGGCCTGGACCCCAAGCAGATCATTGAGATCCGCACCCTGATCAAGAATCTGGGCAAGAACCACACCGTGATCCTCAGCTCCCACATCCTGCCCGAGGTACAGGCAGTGTGCGAGCGGATCCTGGTGATCAACAACGGGCGGATTGTGGCCGACGGCGCCACGGACACCCTGGCCCACGACCTGTCCCCGGATCACCGTCTGATCCTGCGGGCGGAGGGCCCGGAGAAAGAGATGGTCCACGCCCTGCAGACCGTGCCCGGCGTGGTGGACGCCTACTCCCTGGGCGAAAAGGAGAAGGGCGTGTTCGAGCTGAGCGTGGAGTCCACCCCGGACAACGACATCCGGCGGGACGTGTTCGCGCTGATGGCCCGGAAGGGCTGGCCCATGCTGGCGCTGAAGAACACCGACCTGACCCTGGAGGATCTGTTCCTGCAGCTGACCAGCAGCGACGCCTCCCTGGTGCAGCGTCCCGAGGAGGACGACGACAGCCAGCATCTGGATCCCAAGGACTTGGACCTGGACGGAGCCGCCCAGGAAGCGGCGGAAGCTCCCGCCCAGACCGAATCCGAATCTGAGAAAGGAGGGGATGCCCAGTGAAGGCCATCTTCAAGCGCGAGGTGCGCTCTTATTTCAGCTCCCCTGTGGGCTATGTATTCGTGGCGGCGCTGACGGCGTTGTACGGCTTCTACTATTACCAGGCCATGCTCACCAGCTCCTCCAGCTACATCTCCTATGTGTATTACTACATGTTCACCTTCAGCATGATGATCATCCCCATCATCACCATGCGCAGCATGACCGACGACCAGAAGAATAAAACCGACCAGGCACTGCTGACAGCCCCGGTGGGCGTGACCTCCATTGTGCTGGGCAAGTTCTTTGCCTGCTGCTTTGTGTACTTCATCGCCACCACCCTGGGAGGCATCCTCCCCGCCCTGGTCATGAGCACCTTCTCCACCCCCTCCTGGGGCGAGATCATCGGCAATTACATCGGCGCTCTGCTCTACGGCGCTGCCATGATCTCCATCGGCGTGTTCATCTCCAGCTTGACCGTCAGCCAGATCATCGCCGCCATCGGCACCTTTGTCATCTCCGTGGTGCTCATGTACCTGGACTCCCTGGCCAACGCCGTGTCCAACCAGTTCATCAGCACCGTCATCCAGTGGCTGTCCTTTAACGACCGCTACAGCACCTTTACTCAGGGCATGTTCAGCATTTCCAGCGTGTTCTTCTTTGTCAGCGTGGCAGCTGTGTTCATCTTCCTCACCGCGCGCAAGGTGGAAAGCCGCCGCTGGAGCTAAGAAGGAGGGCCGCAGATTATGGAAACCAAACAGACCGAAGTCAACACTCAGACACAGAACGCCGGGGCCCCCCAGAAGGCCCCCAAGAAGTGGAAGAACCCCTTCCGCTCCAATAAATTCAAGCGGGGCGGCATGGCAACCCTGCTGACCGTGGTGTTTATCGCCATTGTGGTGGCCTTGAACGTGGTGGCCACCGCCCTGACCGACCGGTTCCCCTCCCTGGATATCGACATGACCGCCCAGGGCCTGAACACTCTGTCCGAGGACGCCCTGGAGGTGGCCAAGGGTGTGGAGCAGAAGACCGACATCTATCTCATCGGCACCGAAGAGGCCTATGACCAGAACCAGATTTACACCAGCTATGGCCTGGAGTACAGCCAGGTGGCCAACCTGGCCCGCCGTCTGGCGGAGGCAAACTCCAACATCAAGGTGCAGTTTGTGGACCCGGACTCCAACCCGGAGTTTGTCAGCCAGTACTCCGAGGACAACTTGACCACCGGCAAGGTGCTGGTGAAGACCGAGGCCCGTTACCGGGTGCTCACCGTGACCGACCTGTTCTCCATTGAGCAGGATCAGACCACCGGGGAAACCAACACCTACTCCATGGTGGACAGCGCCCTGGCAGGGGCTCTGGAAGTGGTGAACATGGACAACGTGCCCATCTTTGCCATTGCCACCGGCCACGACGAGCTGCTGAACACCAGCAACATGGCCAGCTTCATCGACATGATGGAGAACCAGAACTTTGAGATTGAGGAAGTGGACCTGCTGACCCAGGACATCCCCGAGGGCACCCAGGTGCTGATGCTTCCCACTCCCACCACGGATTACTCCACCGATGAGCTGGATAAAATCCGCGCCTATCTGAACAACACCACGGACAGCGAGCCTCTCACCGTGCTGACCACCACCTATCCCACCCAGGGCGAGATGCCCAACTTCTCCGCGTTCCTGGAGGAGTGGGGCGTGAAGGTCCAGGAGGGCGTGGTGGCGGAAACCGACACCAACCAGATGGCCATTGCCGACGTCACCGCCGTGCTGGTGGATGCCAACGAGGAGTTCCTCCAGAACAACACCTACGACCGTCTGGTGTCCTACTACAGCTCTCCCCTGGAGCTGCTCTTTGAGGCCAACAACAGCGTGACCACCTATCCCCTGTGGACCACCAGTGATTCCGCCTATGTCCTCACCGAGGAGAACGCCAACACCGAGGATGAGGATCGGGCCACCAGCTCCCAGACCGTGGCCACCCTGTCCAGCAAGTATGTCCAGGTGGATGGGTCCTCCATCACCCGGAGCCTGCTGGTGTTCGGCTCCTCCAACGTGTTCCTGGATACCTTTATGAGCAACGCCTTCTCCGATGCCAGCTACGTCCGGGATGCCCTGCTGAACCTCACCGGCAACAGCGGCAGCTCTGTCAGCGTGGTCACCCAGCGGGTCCAGACCAATCAGCTGGACATCACCGCCACCCGCAGCACCATGGACTTCTGGGGCATTGTGTTCATCGCCGGCATCCCGGTGGTGATCCTGGTGGCAGGCCTGGTGATCTTCCTGAAGAGGAGGCACCTGTAAGGCATGAAAAAGAATATCCGCTATCTGATCATCATGCTGGCAGTGCTGGTGGTGATTGGCGGCGGGGCGGCCGCCCTGCTGCTCACCCAGCCGGAGCCTGAGGAGACCTCCTCCTCCAGCACCGCCTCTGTGGACGCCATTTCCCTCATCAGCCGGGAGTCCGAAGAGGTCAGCACCTTCTCTGTGACCAACACCGAGGGCAGCTTTGTCATCATCCCTGTGGACAACTCCACCACCTCCCAGGAGGAGGACGACTCCAGTTCCTCCAGCACTTCCCTGCGGTTTACCGTGGACGGCTACCAGGGCTTTGATGTGGACACCGCTTCGGTCACCGCCGCGGTGAATACCACCGTGCTGCTCAGCGCCTCCAAGGAGCTGGGCGAGCAGGACAACCTGGATCAGTTCGGCCTCTCCGGCCAGGGCGTGGCCCAGGTGACCATCCAGTACACCGACGGCACCAGCGACCAGTTCACCGTGGGCAACGAGGCCGGGGAATCCGTGGGCCGTTACCTGCTGGTGGGCGGCAAGGTCTATGTGGGTTCCTTCTCCGAGGTTCTGCTGGGGACTCCCCTGGACTTTATCAACACCGAAATTTACTCTGTGCCGGACCGCACCGAGGAGACCGTGGACAGTGAGGGTTCCTCCTCCACCACCACTCTGTCGGATGTGATCTACACCATGACCCTCAGCGGCAGCCATCTGGAGCAGCCCATCACCATCGAGTCCGACACCAGCAAGGTCAGCGGCTACATGGTGACCTCCCCCATGCGGGCGGAGTCCGGCACCAACACCTTGACGGAGATCGTCACGGCCCTGAAGAGCCTGACGGCGGACTCCGTGGCCGCCACCGGCCGCACCCAGGAGAACCTGGAGAAGTACGGCCTCAGCGAGCCCTATGCCCAGGTGCAGTTTGACATGAACGGCGAAGAGCACACCCTGGCGGTGAGCGACGTCAACAGCGACGGTAACCGGTATCTCATCGCCGACGACCTGGATGTGATCTTCGTGGTGGCCAATGACACGGTGACCTCCTGGGCGGATGCCACTCTGCTGGATCTGCGCATGAGCTATGTGTGGCTGCCCAATATCAACGATGTCAGCTCCATGACCATCACCATGAACGGCAAGGACTACCGCTTTGACGTGGAGAAGGTCCTTAACGAGGAGAAGTCCACCGAAGACGAGCCCAGCTATGACCTGGTGGTAACCAACGGCGACGGGGAATCGGTGGAGTACGAGATCTATCAGGATCTGTACCAGCTGCTGCTGAGCCAGGCGGTGCTGTCCGTGGATACCGTGACCTATGACGAAAGCGCACCGGTGATGTCCGTGACCTACCAGTACTTTGACGGTAGCGATCCGGACGAGATTGTGTATTGCCCGGTGGAGGGTCAGGACGAGCGGTACGCAGCGCTGCTCAATGGCCAGTACAGCGGCATGGTGCGCCGCACTGAGCTGCAGAGCGTGCTGGAAAAGGTGGAGCCCGTGTACCAGAACCAGCCCATTGAAGAGGATTGAGCCTCCCTTGACAAAGGCTAGGGGATGTGCTTTAATGTAAAGTAGCGCAAGAGGAAAAACGGAAGAGCCTCCGCAGCCTCAGTGAACGGGGCGGGCGGGGGCTTTTTCTCACATAAAAAACCAGGCGGAAAGAGGGATGCAAGGTGAAGAAACTGATGGGGCTGCTGATGAGCCTGTTGTTGGCGGCGGGGGCCGCGGGGTGCGCGGCGGAGGAGACGCCGGAGCCCACGCCCAGCGCCACGCCGGAAGTGAGCCAAGTGGAGGCGGATCCCTACCAGATCGGCCTGGTGCAGTTCAAGGACCACACCACGCTGAACACCCTGCGGGAAGCCTATATGGGCCGCCTGGATGAGTGGGGCTGCGGCGAGGACCAGGTGGTGATCGACTACCAGAACGCCCAGGGCGACCAGGAGGCCGCGGCGCAGATCTGCCAGGACTTTGTGGAGGACGGCGTGGATATGATCGTGGCCATCTCCACCCCGGCGGCCCAAGCGGCGGTGGAAGCGGCAGCGGGGACCGACGTGACGGTGGTTTTTGCCGGGGTGACCCAGGAGAGCGACCTGGGGCTGGCAGATCAGGACGTCCTGGCCACCGGAGTGGTGTCCCCCACGGCAGTCCAGTCCCTGGTGGACCTGGCCCGGCAGGCGGACAGTGAGCTGACCACCTTGGGGTTGCTGTACGATCCTGCGGATCCCGGCTCCAAGGCCGGTGCGGAGGAGGCCAAGACTTATGCCGCCGACCAAGGCCTGGAGGTGGTGGAGCAGACGGTGTCCTCTCAGGAGGGCGTGGAGCAGGCCATGAAGGACCTGTGCGCCCAGGGAGCGGACGCGGTGCTGACGCCGGCGGACAATACGGTGGCGCCGTCGGCGGCGGCAGCGGCCCAGGCCGCCAAGGACGCCAAAGTGCCCTGGTACACCGGGGACCCTGCCATGGCTCAGGCGGGAGCCCTGGCCAGCTACAGCGCCCCCACCCGGGAGCTGGGCTCCCAGGCCGCGGACATGACGGTGGAGCTGATGGGCGGCCGCACGGTGCAGGATCTGCCGGTGGTGACCCTCACCGGGGACCAGCTGACGGTGAACCAGACCACCCTGGAGGCGCTGCCGTCCCTGGCCATTCCGGAGGAGACGCTCCAGACCGCATTTCTGTGCCAGTAACCCTTGATATAAAGCCCCTCTTTGAGCGGTTCCCTTTTCAGGCCGCCCCAAAGAGGGGCTTTTTCTTTGCCTTTTTCGCGCTTCTGTTGGACTCTGTTAGCCCCCATGATGTGAAGAGGACGCCTCTTTGCTCTTCCCTGCCCCCTTTGCCGCTCTCGCGCCAGTTGGCCTCCTACAGAGTGAAGGGGAGGTTTTGGCAGGTGTGCCCTCCTGGTGCTCTTGGGCCCCTCCCCGCTTGCAGCCGTTATCCTTCCCACTTGTGTGCACCTCACTCTCGCCCCCGTCAACCACTCTCCCGCCTCCGTTGGCCACCTCCCTATCTCTGATGGCCTCCTACAGAGTTAGGGGCGGTTTGGGCGGGTGTGTGCTCTCCTGGCGCTCTTGGGTCCTTACCCGCTTTTTGTTGTCTTCTCCAGTGTAAAAATGGCGTCGTTATAAGGCGGCGGAAAAATTGGGTTTCCAGCGTTTTCTGTGCTTCCCAAGGGATCTTTGGTCATGGAAGCGGCTCCAGATGGCTGGAAACCCGTTTTTTTTGCGCTTTTCTCAGCGCTTCCGGGTTTTGGCCGCAATTTTCCGGTCTTTTCAAGGGTTTCGCAACCTGGCCCCTTTCGGGGTCTTTTCTTTTTTGAAAATCGGCGAATTTCTCTCCACAGATTTTCCACAAGGTTTTCCCCAATGGTTGAAAAAATGTTGAACGAAAAAAAGGCGTTTGACAGGCCACCCAGAAACCCCTATTCTTGGAAGAAAAGCGGTAAAAAAGGCCGCGGGAAGGAGAAAGGAATGGCGTATTTGCAAAGTCGAAAAAACAAGAGTGGAGAGGTGGTATCGTACAGCATACGGGTGTACAAAGGGAGGGATCCCCGCACGGGAAAACAGTTGACGCCATACACCATGACATGGCACGTACCGGAAGGATGGAGTGAGAAACGAGCTCGGAAAGAAGCGGAGAAACAGGCTGCAGTATTTGAGAAGCAGTGTCGGGAGGGGTACTTGTCGGATGGGCGGCAGACTTTTGCACAGTACGCCCAATACGTGTTGGAATTGAAGGAACGCACAGGGTTAAAGCACCTGACTCTGATCCATTACCGCCAAAGTTTAAAGCGGGTGCTGCCCTTTTTAGGTCATTTAAAGCTGGGAGAGATTCGGCCCCAGCACTTGAACTACGTCTACCAGCAGCTGTCCCTGCCGGAGGCCCGGGAGGACAACGAAAAGGCATATCCCCGGCCGGCTTTGTGGCAGGTGGTGGAATCCCGGGAGCTGGGTCCTTGCGTCCCGGGGAAGGATGGACGGAGGATCAGCTTGGACCGGCTGCGGGAGGGAAAATCGGTGAAGCCGGCCACAGCCCGGCGGATCGCAGAGGCGCTGGAACTGCCCTATTCCCTGTTGTTTTCCACAGTTCACGAGGAAAAATGCCTCAGCGGCCGGACGATCATGAACTGTCACTTGGTGATCTCCATTGTGCTCAGCCAGGCGGAGCGGGAGATGCGAATTCCGCTGAATCCGGCCCACCGAGCCAGTCCGCCCAAGTGGGAGAGCCACGATCCCAACTATTTCCAGATGGAGGAGGTGTCGCGGATCCTAGCGGCGCTCCAGGCGGAGCCCATCAAGTGGCGGACCGCGGTGCATTTGCTGTTGGTGTCGGGCTGCCGGCGGGGGGAGCTGTTGGGATTGAAGTGGGACCATGTGGATTGGGAGAACGGGCAGATCCACATCGACTGTACGCTGTTGTATGCCGGGGACCGTGGGGTGTACGAGGGAACGCCCAAGACTCGGGACTCGGTGCGGACCATCAAGCTGCCGGAGGAGACTATGTGCCTGCTGCGGGAGTATTTTCTGTGGCAGGAGGCCCTTCGGGAAGAGCTGGGGGAAAAGTGGGAGGAGTCGCCCTATGTGTTTCCCGGGGAGCGGGGCGGCCGAATGAATCCCAGCCAGTTGGGGAATTGGCTGGGGCGATTTGAAAAGCGGCACAATCTCCCCCACCTGAACCCTCACGCCTTCCGCCACACCATGACCAGTATGTTGTTTTTCCATGGGGTGGACAGCGTGAGTATCAGCCATCGGCTGGGGCATTCCAGCGTGTCCACCACCACCAGCATTTACAGCCACGTCATGCGCCAAGCGGAGAGCCGGATCAGCGATTGCATCGCGGATGTGCTGCTGAACACGCGGCTGCCGGAGGAGGAAGACCTGGACGAAATTCCAATGGACTCTCCCCTGGAAGCGGGAGCGTTTGAGGGCCCTGAGGAGGGGGAAAAACGGGAGGACCGTTGAAAAAAAGTTGAGAAAACTCAACGATTTCCCAGGAAATAAGGGAAGTCAGCCAGGACAGAAGGGGAATTCGCGCCGGGCAAATTGCAGTTTATAGATAACTTAAACTCACAGGATCATGCCCTGTGAGAATCTAAAATTAAGAAGGTTGAAATCTATGAACAAAAGCAAGTTTCTGAAGAAATCACTTGCGATGCTCCTGGCTCTCATGCTGGTCGTCGCAATGATTCCGCTCAGCGCTGCTGCTGCGGGAGCGCTGCCCAATCTGACGAGACTCTACATCGATAACATGGATGTAGCAATTGAATCGGATGGGACCACATTCAAGGCGGACATTTCGCGGACTGCTACGAGTGTGGATCTCCGTGCAGATGGCCTGGCCTTGAGCACTCCGGAAGGCAATGCTACCTTGGAAGTCTACAAGGATACTGCTTCCGCCGGCCAAGCATTGAAGTCCAGTGCCACTGCTAGCGACAACACCACTATCACTTTCAATACTTGGGCTACCGAGTCTGGCGATGTTGTTACTCTGAAGCTGCGTGTTATCTCTGCTGATAAGACCGCTCAGAAAGAGTACACCGTTGAACTGACCCGCAAAGATACCGGTGTTACTGCTGACATCGACAAGGTCGAGGCTGGCAACGGCGTTTACAAGGCTGACGTTAACAACGCTGCTCGCACTGTTACCCTGGAAGTCCCCCGTGGCTATGCTGTTGCGGGTGGAGCTAACTTCACTGTGTACACCAAGGATAAGGCTACAGTTGAATCCACCAGTAGCGCTACTGTTGCTGATGCTGGCAAGACTTCTTCCTTGATCACTGTGACCGCTGACAAGCAGAACTTCCAGATCAAATCCCAGTCCACAAATAACGTTGTTGTTTACACTGTTTATGTTAAAGAAATCGACGGCCTGCTGTCTCTGAACCTGGGCGACTACGAAGGTGTGATCACCGACAGCAACTCTGACGGTACTCCCGACCTGGTTACCGTGACCATGCCCGTGGCTGCTGCTCGCGACGAGCTGGGCTATGTGGAAGACCATGTTCGTCTGCCCCTCACCTTCACCGTGTATGGCAACTCTCCCACCATCGATATCAATGGCGCTGATTGTAAGTCTAGCGATGTGATCGATCTGGATAAGCTGCTTGACAGCGCTAACGATGGCACCGTGAACTCTAGTAATGCTCTGGTCAACGCTGGTTGGACCGTCAAGGTCAGCTGCGCTGGTTATGACGATGTCCAGACCTACACTTTGAAGGTTCAGTTTGAGAAGAGCAGCGACACCACTATCTCTTACGTTCAGCTGGATGGCGAGATCGCCACCATCGAGGGCAACAAGATCTCTGCTGTGCTGCCTGCCAAAAAGGCTGACAACACTTCTACCACTCTGAGCGCTGTTCAGGTCCTGCTGTACACCGATCCTTCTGTTAAGGCTGTTTCCGGTTTTGTGAAGGCTGATTCTTCTTATCAGACTGTTGCCGGTAAAACTGTGTGGTATGCAGGCTCTGTTAACACTACTGTCGGTACCCTGGACCTGACCACTTCCAAGATCATCACTGTGCAGGCTGAGAATGGCACTACTTCTCAGTACACCATCTCCGCTTCCATCGATGATAACAAGGACGAGGCTTATCTCACTGCCATGTCCCTGAAGAATGGTGATACCGAGTACAAGGGCACCATCAAGGATCATACCATCACCTTCACCGTTCCTTACATGACTATCAACGCTTCTGGCTGGAAGGTTTATGCCACTCCCAATGCAAGCGCTAATGTTGTAAGCGGCACCACTCCTGTTGTGAATGGCACTACTACTGCCACCAGCCTGTCCATTTCTACCATTACCTCTCTGTCTACAACGGAAAATACCAACAAAGGCACTATCAAGGCTGTGAACAAGAATGATAACACCGTGTATACCGAGTACACCGTGGTTATCAATCTGGAAGAGCCCAAGACTGGCAATACCCTGAAGTCCCTGTCTTTCTCCGCTCAGAATACTGATCCTACCGGCCAAGCGAATGATAAGGTCACTGCCCGCGTCAACACCGCGAACACCATCAAGGCTGAAATTAAAGATAGCGGTCTGGTGGAGAATAACGTGGGTACTATTACCCTGCGCGCTCCTTACAGCCTGAGCACTTCTGGTAATTACAATATTGTCACTGAATTTGCCACCAACAATGGCGGTGTAGCTTACCTGGCTACATATACAAATTCTGGACTGAAGTTTACCGACATGAACCAGCTTGCAGCACTTCCCAACAACAAGAGCACTTTTGCTGGCACCAGTGTTGAAGCAACTGATTTCGGTGCTGATGCTTCCTACAACGTTGAAGGCAACCTGTGCATCGTGGTTCTTCCCGAAGATGAGGCTCGTAAGCTGAATGTTTCTTACACCAGTGATGCTGACATTCTGGTCAGCAACCTGACAAAGAGCACCATCTACAATGTTGTGGAAGATCCCCAGGCAGCTTCTACTATTCAGGATTTGAAGACTGTTTCCGTGAAGAATACCAATCTCTCTATCGGCAACACCGGTGCTGAAGTGGAGCTGATCCAGGGCACTCTGCCTTGGAGCCTGACCGCTAGTGCCAGCACGGACACTACAAAGGGTACGTTCCTCACTTATGAGACCGTGAACCCCTATGCTACCCTGACCATTGTTGGTGCCACTACTGATCGCTTCTACTCCGATGGCGACATCGATGGCGATGGCTATGCGGATGCATTTGGCCAGACCAACCAGAAGATCCTGTTTGTCCGCAACGCGGACCACACTGTTAATGTGTACACTTCTACCACAACTACCTCTTCTGGTGAAGCTTACACTCTTTTAACTGATAATAAAGTGACTGTTCTGGCTGAGGATGGCACTTCCAAGCAGACCTATCAGTTCAAGCTGACTTGGGCTGATCCCAACACCGAAGCTGTCATTTCTTCCTTCAAGATTGGCAACTCCACTGGCTCCATTAGCAGCGATCGCAAGATCTCTGTTACTGTGCCCTTTGGTACTGATCTGAAGGGTCTGATCCCCACCTTTACCGCTTCTTCTGGCGCTAAAGTTGAGGTGAAGAACGGCGTTGAGCTTATCAGCGGCAAGACCACTGTGAACTTTACCAATCCCGTCAACCTGATCGTCACCTCTGAGGACGGCAAGAAGACCATGGATTACACCGTGACTGTGACCGTCGCTGACCAGTTCACTGACGTGCAGCCTGATGACTGGTTCTACGACAACGTGATGCGCGCTGTGGAGCTGGGCATTGCCAAGGGCAAGGGCAACGGCATCTTCGATCCCTATGGCAAGATCACCCGCCGCGACTTTGCCATCATGCTGGCTCAGGCCATGGGCCAGAGCAACGACGGCGAGGCTGTGTCTCCCTTCCCGGATGTGGCTGATAACGATTACGGCGTAGTGTCCATCAAGTACCTGTATGATCAGAAGATCACTGTTGGCGATTCCGAAGGCAACTTCAACCCCAACGCTAACATCACCCGTCAGGAAGTGGCTATCATGCTGGCCAAGGCCTTTGGCGCTACCGGCACCACGGATACCGTGTTCACCGATGACGCTAAGATCGCCAGCTGGGCAAAGGACTATGTGTACGCTGCTAAGGCTGCTGGCCTGATGAACGGCGATACCGCAGGTACCTTCCGTCCCAATGATTCGTTTACAAGAGCTGAGGCCGCGTCTGCTATGGTCAACGCAATCGATAAATAAGGTTTCAACTCTACTTAATTTTATGATTACCCCATAGGCAGGAGGGACAGCGCAAGCTGTCCCTTTTGTCTTTTTGTGGACAGAGTTTGTATGGCACAAATAGTACAGTCTTGGAAAAAATAGACGGCTAATCAGTATAACGATTCTCCAAAAGTCGCCCACGTAGGTTACTTGGCTGCCTTTTTATTTAGGAAGTTCCAAAGCTCCTAAAAACCAGCGGCAGAATACAGATAACAAAATATGCATTCCCACAAAACGAAAAGGATCTCAAGTATAACTGAGATCCTTTTTTGCATACCGTGTTTAACTTAATTTTGGATGTGCTCTGAAATTCTTGCCATGCTGGTGAGTGGAGTTTTAAATTCACCTCTAAAAAGGTAAAACAATCCCACTTCCTAGGGGAAAATAGAACAAGGGCGCTGCCAAAAGGCAGCGCCCTCGTCCTATGGGGTA
>JBMNVU010000017.1:0-58196 GCA_050946975.1 Acutalibacter sp. | reverse complement strand
TTGGTGGTGTATCCCCCGATTCCCCGGTTGTACACCGTATAGGTCCGGCCCTCATCCAACAACAGCTCGTTAATGGGGAACTGTTCCATCAGGCTGGACCCCACCATCAGCACCTTCCCGGGCTGGATAAATTTATTCAGCCTGCGGTAACTCTCCACAGTCCGCTCCCGGGTTTCCTGGGCCATCTTCTCCATCAGGGCAGCTGCCTGCTCCTGGACACTCATCTGGGTTTCCTTCATTATAAAGAACCTCCTCTTTTCTCCAAGCTCCCCTGTCACAGAATCATCTGAACCAGGGGCATGGTGACAATGGACAATATGGTGGACAGGCAGACGATCCCCGCCGCTGCCTGGGAATCCCCTCCCTGACGCTGGACATACACCGCCAAGTTGGACCCCACCGGCGCTGCCGCCGCCATCAGGACAGCCGCTTTCAGCTCCTGGGGCACAACGGGGAACACCTTCAGCAGAACCGCTGTCAGCAGCGGGATCACCAACAGCCGAGTCAAGCTCACCAGCCAGGCCTGGCGGGACAAAAATATCTGAGCCGGGGTGCTGTTCCCCAACAACACCCCCAGGATCACCATGGCCACTGGAGCATTGCAGGCAGCCACCGTTCCCACCGCATCCGTAAGGATCTCCGGCAGGGACACCGGCAAAAAGTACAGCACCAGCCCCAGCAAAAAGGCGATCACCAAGGGATTCTTCACCACTCCCAAGGGCTTTCCCGCCTTGGCGTCCCCCAGGATCGCCTGGCCGTAGGTCCACTGGAGGATATTCAGCAGCGCCACAAACCCTGCGATGTAGAACACCGCACCCTCTCCCAGCACAGCCGTAATCAAAGGGATCCCCATAAAACCGGCATTGGAAAAGGAACTGCCGAAATTCCCCATGGGATCCCGGCGGAACACCAGGGCACTGACCCCCATAGCCAACCCCAAAGCGATCACCGCCAACAGCAGCGACCAAAGCAGCAGCCCGGTGGACTCCGCCGTGGGCTCCCGCAAAAAGGACTTGACAATGACACAGGGCAGGATGACATACAGCAACAGGTTCGTCAACGCAGAGCTGTTTTCCCTGGTCACCAGGCGGAAGCGGGACAGACACCACCCCACTCCCACATACAGAAACATGACCACCAACTGCCGCAGCAGAATCCACGCATCCTCCATCCCACATGCTCCCCTTTCATCCGAAGGCCCTTGGCGGCCCTCAGTCCGGCGCTCTCACGGAAGACGCCAACTGACCGGCACAGAACTTGCCAGCAGTCCGCTTTCTCACTTTACCAGGACTATTGTACCATGGTGGCCAGTGCAAGTCCAGGTGTTTTCCGGGTGGTTTTCCCCCAGTCCTCCTGAAAAAAAGCCGGAATCTTCCCCAGCGTCTTGAAATCTCCTCTTCAAACCGATACTATTAAGGAAAGACTTCTGACTGGGGGATAAACGGTCCCCCAGTCTGAAACACGGAAAGGAGTTTGTTTGCATATGACGGAACGAAAAATCCCTCTTCGCAGCCAGGTGGATCCCCAATACACTTGGGCAACCACGGACCTCTATGCCACCGATAAGGACTGGGAAGCTCAGATCCCCCAGATTCAGGCTATGGTGGAAAAGCTGAAGTCCTGCCGGGGCACTCTGGGCAAAAGTGCTCAGCAGCTGCTGGCCTTTCTGAAGCTGCAGGACGAGTTTGAATTGCTGGCGGATCCCTTCGCCTGCTATGCCATGTACAAAAAAGATCAGGATACGCGGGACTCCAATGCCCAGAAAATGAGCGGCGTCATGATGAACTTGCTGATCCAGGCCGACGAGGCAGTCTCCTTTGCCGTGCCGGAAATTCTGGAGATCAGCGATGAGGACATGGAGCGCTTCTACCAGGAGGAGCCGGGACTGGACCACTACCGTCTAGCCCTTACCCGGCTGCGCCGGCAGAAGGAGCACACCCTCTCCCAAAGTGAGGAAGCTCTGCTGGCCTCTGCCGGGAAGCTGGGCCAATCCCCGGAAACCATCTACGGCCTGCTGGGCGACGCGGATCTCCCCTTCCCCGACGCGGTGGACAGCCAGGGGAACGCGCACCCCCTGTCCCAAGGGGCTTTCATCCCCCTGGAGCAGTCCCCGGACCGGCAGCTGCGGCGCTGCGCCTTTGAGAACTTTTACGGCGCCTACGGCCAGTTCCGCAACACCTTCGCCTCCATTCTGGAGGCCCAGATGAAGCAGCTGCAGTTCTTCTCCGACGCCCGCCACTACCCCTCTCCTCTCCACGCCGCCCTCTCCGCCAACGAGATCCCCGTGGAGATCTACCATAACCTGATCCAGGCCGTCCATCAGGGATTCCCCGCCATGCACCGGTATATGCGCCTTCGCAAACAGCTGCTGGGTGTGGATGAGCTCCACTTTTATGACATCTACACGCCCCTGGTGCCGGACCAGGACGAGCACGTCCCCTTCCAGGAGGCCAAGGAGATCGCCTTGAAAGCTCTGGCCCCTCTGGGGGAAGACTACCTGGACATGCTCCGGGAGGGCTTCTCCAACCGGTGGATTGACGTGTATGAGAACCAGGGCAAACGCTCCGGTGCTTACTCCTCCGGCATCTACGGCCATCACCCCTTTGTGCTGCTGAACTACGCTGACACCTTGGGTGACGTGTTCACCCTGGTCCACGAGATGGGCCATGCCCTGCACTCCTACCTCTCGGGCAAACACCAATCCGTCACCTACGCAAACTACCGGATTTTTGTGGCGGAGGTGGCCTCCACCTGCAACGAGTCCATCCTGATGCAGTACCTGCTGGGCCAAACCCAGGACGCCAAGCGCCAGGCCTACCTGATCAACTACTTCCTGGAGCAGTTCCGCACCACCCTGTACCGCCAGACGCTCTTTGCGGAATTTGAGCTGTGGTGCAGCCAGCAGGTCCAGCAGGGGCAGCCCCTCACGGCGGACAGCTTGTGCGAAAAGTACGCTCAGCTGAACCGGGATTACTACGGGGATGCCATCTGCCCCGACCCGCAGATCGCCCTGGAGTGGGCCCGCATCCCTCACTTCTATCGGAACTTCTACGTGTACCAGTACGCCACCGGGTTCTCTGCAGCCATCGCGCTGTCCCAGCGGATCCTCAAGGAGGGTGCTCCTGCGGTGAAGGACTACCTGAATTTCCTCTCCAGCGGCTGCTCCAAGGACCCTGTGTCCCTGCTCCAAGACGCCGGTGTGGACATGGCCTCGCCCGCCCCTGTGGAGAACGCTTTGAAGCTGTTCGCCTCCTTGGTGGAGCAGATGGAGGAGCTGACCACGGCCTGAGTCCCTTCTTTTTTCCCATGTGCTATTTACGAGATAGAGAAGCAGAAAAAATCCCAGGGAGCCCCTCCCTGGGATTTTTTCATCCAATACAGCCTTTGGCCTTGCTTTTCCCATGGAAAAACAGCTATAATGAGCGTATATCCATTTGGGATTTTTGGGAGGAATTGTTGCATATGATCAAAGTATTGCAGTACGGGCAGGGTAATTTCCTGCGAACTTTTGTGGACGCCTATTTCGACCAGCTGAACCGGGAAGGGGGCACTTACCGTGTCACCGCTGTCACAGCCATCCCCCACGAGAATCTGGAGGCCTTCCGGCGGCAGGGATGCCGGTACCACATCATCCTGCGGGGTTCTCAAGGCGGAAAACCTGTGGAGGAGGTCCGGGAGATCCGCTCCCTGGACCGGGTGGTGGACCCATTCCTGGAGCCAGAGGCCTATGACGCCCTGGCGGTGGATCCGGACCTGAAGCTGATTGTCTCCAACACCACCGAGGCGGGAATCTGCTTTCACCCGGAGGACCAATGGGATCAATTTGAGACCATGGCCTTTCCTGGCAAGCTGACAAAGCTTCTGCTGAAGCGGTGGCAAGCTGGGCAGCCCGGTGTGTGCCTGCTGCCGGTGGAGCTCATCGACAACAACGCTGGAGAGCTGAAGCGCTGCGTGGAACAGTACATCGCCCTGTGGCATCTGCCCCAGGAGTTCACCCGCTGGGTGGAAGAGGAAAACCATTTCTGCTCCACCTTGGTGGATCGGATTGTCTCCGGATACCCCAGAGATCCCGAGACCCGCAGCCACCTGACCCAGCTCATCGGTGAGGAGGACGCTCTAATGGCAGTGGGTGAGCCCTTCGGCCTGTGGGTGGTGGAGAAAAAAGGCCCTGTGGCCCAATATCTGCCGGAAGGACACCACCACATCGACGTGGTTCTCGCTCCCGACATCAGCTACTACAAACGGCGGAAGGTGCGGGTTTTAAACGGCAGCCACACCAACCTGGCCCCGGCCGGTCTGTGGGAGGGGCAATCCA
The DNA here is from genome assembly GCA_050946975.1 of Acutalibacter sp. Classification (GTDB taxonomy): domain Bacteria; phylum Bacillota; class Clostridia; order Oscillospirales; family Acutalibacteraceae; genus Acutalibacter. The sequence goes on along the minus strand of JBMNVU010000017.1, from coordinate 53,881 downwards.
CGGTGGACGGGTGTATGGGAGACGCCCGACTCCGTGCCTTCCTCCTAGACACTCTGGACCGGGAAATCGTCCCCTTTGTATCCCAGGATGTGGATGCAACCAAGGAGTTTGCTGCCAGCGTTCTGGATCGGTTTGAGAACCCCTACCTGAACCACCAGCTCACCTCCATCCTGCTCAACTCCATCTCCAAGTGGCGGGCCAGGGATCTGCCCTCCTTCCAGGACTACTATAAGCGCCACGGGCGGATTCCCGAAAACCTCACCAAAGGCTTTGCCTACCTGGTCCAGCTCTACCGCTGCACCCGGCGGGGGGACGAGGGCTATCGGGCGCAGCTCCCCGGCCGGGAGATCCCCATTCAGGATGAGGAGCGGTACCTCACCTACTTCCAGCAGGGCGGCACAGTGGAATCCTTCCTGAAGGACGCTTCCATCTGGGGAGAGGACCTCACCGCCTACGAACAATTCCTGCCCCAGGTGGAAGCCCATCTGGCGGTTCTGGAAGGAGGCGGCACCCTCCTATGATCACACGAAAAATCCACCCCAAGGACAATGTGGCCGTCTCTCTGGACGGCAGCGACACCATCCCCGCCGGGCACAAGTTTGCCCTGGTGCCCATCCAGAAGGGGGAGTTTGTCATCAAATATGGGGAGATCATTGGCCGGGCCACCCGGGACATTCAGCCGGGAGAGTGGGTGCACACCCACAACCTGCGCTCCCACTTGGACGAGGACGCTTCCTACCACTATCACTACGAGGATTGCTCCCTCCCTCCCCAGGATGGAGGCTACTTCCTGGGGTATCCCCGGAGCTGGGGCAGGGCGGGTATCCGCAATGAGATCTACATTCTGCCCACCGTGGGCTGCGTAAACCCCATCTGTCAGGAGCTGGAACGCCAGGCCCAAGACCTGGTGAGAGGCAGCATCGATGGCATCTTCGCCCTGACCCATCAGTTTGGCTGCTCCCAGCTGGGACAGGATGGGGAAAATATCCGGGAGCTGCTGTGCTCCATCGCGCTGAACCCCAACGCCTCCTGTGTGCTGATTGTGGGCCTTGGATGCGAAAACAACTCTCTCCAGGGCATCCGGGACACCTTGTCCCCCCTGCGTCAGGAGGGAGTGGCCTACCTGAACTGCCAAGAGGCGGAGGACGAACTGGCCGCCGGAATGGACCGGCTGCGGGAGTTTGCCAGCCACGCCAAAGACTTGAAACGGCAGCCGGTTCCCCTCTCCCAGCTGTGTGTGGGACTCAAATGCGGCGGCTCGGACGGGTACTCAGGCCTGACGGCCAACCCCCTGGTGGGCCAGGTGACGGACAGGATCATCGCCTCTGGAGGCAGCGCCGTCCTCACCGAAGTGCCGGAAATGTTTGGCGCGGAACAGCTGCTGATGAACCGCTGCCGGGATCAGCGGGTCTTTGAAGCCTATCGGGACCTGATTCTCCGGTTTAAGCGGTACTACACGGACAACGGCTTCCCCGTCTACGAAAATCCCAGCCCTGGCAACAAGGCGGGGGGCATCACCACTTTGGAGGAGAAGTCCTTGGGCTGTGTGAAAAAGGGAGGCTCCTCCCCCATTGTGGATGTGCTGCCCTATGGAGGCCGGGTGGCAAAAACCGGTCTCACTGCGTTGGAAGGCCCCGGCAACGACCTGATCTCCTCCACCGCTCTTGGAGCAGCGGGGTGCCAGCTGGTGCTGTTTACCACAGGTCGAGGAACTCCTTTTGCCACCTTTGTCCCCACCATGAAGATCGCCACCAACACCCCTCTGGCCCAACGCAAGTCCCGGTGGATTGACTTTGACGCCTACCCCGGTGACGCAGACGCCCTTTACCGTCTCGTAGTGGACGCCGCCAGCGGGATCTACCGGTGCAAAAGCGAAACCCAACGGGAAATCGCCTTCCACAAGACCGGGGTCACCCTGTAACCCACAAAAGAAACCGTTTTGCCCATCCAACTTGGCGCTCAAGGAGGCCCACTATGATTGGTTTTCTCTTTGCCGGAATCGCCGTGGCAGGTGCTCTGGGCTTTTTCGTCACACCCAGGACAAAACGCCCTCCCAACGCCCCTGTTCCGGGGACAAAACCCTTTTCCTCCCAGTCCGCCATTGGCTGCGGATACTACCGGATCCCCGCACTGTTGACCACCCGCCAGGGGCAAGTCATTGCGGCGGCGGACGCCCGGTTTGGAGGCAGCGCGGACTCCCCCAACCAGATTGCCACCGCTGTGGCATGCAGCGAGGACGGCGGCAAAAATTGGCAGGAACCCACCCTGGCCTGGGCATTCCAGGATTGGGAACTTGCCTTCCGAACACTTCGCTCCAAGGGCAGCCCGCCGCTGCGGCAATGCGCCTCTGTTATCGATCCCTGCCTACTGGAAGATCCCGTCACAGGAAAGCTTTTCCTTCTGGTGGACGCATTTCCTCCCGGTGCTGGTGCTTTTTGCACCCAAACCGGAAGCGGGTATGGGACAATCCATGGCCAGCGCTGCCTGATGCTTCGAAAACGGGGAACCCGCAAGTTTTCCTATCACATAGATCCCCACGGAACCATCTGGGGCCCCCAGGGAAAAACAGCCTACGCTGTCAACCGCCGGTGGGAGCTTCAAAAAGCTGGCCGTCCCCTCCTGGCCCCCCAACGAAAACTTGTGTTCTGGTATGGCCGCCCCTTTGGACTTCCGGTGGGAAAATCAGTGCCCGTGCACCTGTTCTGCCACCATGCACCTTTCCATCCCCTGGCTACGTCCTATCTATTTCTCCTCTCCTCCGACGATGGGGGAAAAACTTGGTCACCGCCGGTGGAGCTGAATCCCCAGGTCAAGGAGGACAGCCTGAGCTTTTTTGGGGTCTGTCCAGGACGTGGTGTGTCTCTCTCCAGGGGGACACATCGTGGAAGACTCCTTTTCCCCGCCTATACCCTGGACGCCTCCACGGGAGAACAGCGGTTTCTGGCCATTTACAGCGACGACCATGGCTCCTCCTGGCAGGCAGGAGCTTTTGTCCCCAGATCACCTGAAATCCCCAGCATGAGCGAGACACAATTTCTTCCCTGCCCCGACGGCGGACTCCTTGCCTTCTCCCGCACCACCAGCGGCTATGTGGCGCGGTCCCTCAGCTTGGACGGCGGCGTCACCTGGCAACCGCCAGAACTCGACAAGCTACTCTCCTTGACAGGCGGTTCTGGGTGTCAAGTGTCTGTGCTTGTCATAAGTCAAGGGAATAAGGGGAATTTAAAGAGGCCTATGGTTCTTCTGTCCGCCGCGGTGGGGCCACATCGCACCCATGGCGTCCTGTTTCTGGGCGTGCTGGAGGGTCATTCCGTCCACTGGGAAGGGCAGCTGGACCTAACCACGCCAGAGGAGGAATTTGCCTATTCCTGCCTCACGGAGCTGCCGGGTGGTGATATCGGCATTCTGTGTGAGCGCTCCAACCTTCCTCAATGCAGGGACGCCATGGTGTTCCGGAGGATTCCGCGCAGCGTCCTGGAACAGATGATGAACTGAAATAAAAAAGAGAGCTGGGCAAATGCCCGGCTCTCTTTTGATTTTATGGAAAGTTATACTGCTTTACACACCTAGCACTTGATCAAACACATCACAACACTCCAGCGTCATGGCGTGGGGAGCTGTGGGGCTTTCCAACCGGCCCGACTGAATACAGGCCACTGCCTCTTCCAGCTGGTAGACAAAGCCATTGCGTTCCTCCTGGACAAATTCAGCCAGCACCTGACCGTCTTTGCCATAGAGTTGCACTTTATCGCCAATGTGGAGTTTGGGAAAAGCGATGTAACCCTCCTCCCCAAAGAGGAATCCATCCTCAGGCAATGCCGCTGCCATGGACACCTGTCCATTGAGGAGAAAATCTCCGTAGCGCAGGTTAAAATTCACCGTCTCGTCCACCCCGGTGCTGGCCCGGATTACAGTGGACTGCACCTGGGACAGAGGCATCTGCGCAAAGCTGCTCAGCACCTCGATGACATACACACCCAGGTCATACATGGCGCCGCCTCCCAAGTCGGGATTGTACATGCGGGAGTTGGGATCCAGCGGCGCGCGGAATCCCAGATTTCCCTGAGCCAGCTTTACCTTGCCGATGGCCCCGGAATTCACCCATTCTCTCGCCTTTGCAATTTTTGGCAGAAACCTTACCCACATGCACTCCATTACAAACAGTCCCCGCTCCTTGGCCAAGGCAAAAACCTCCTTGGCTTGGGCGGTGTTGAGCACCATGCACTTTTCGCACAACACGTGCTTGCCTGCCCGCAGGCACTGCAAAATGTTCTCATAATGGAAGTTCATGGTGGTGGCGATGTACACCGCAGTGATATCCTTGCGGGCAAGCATCTCCTCATAGCTGCCGAAGTGGTTGGGAATGTGCTCCTCCTTGGCAAAGGAAGCCGCTCGCTCCAGGCTTTTGCTGGCCACTGCCACCACCTGGGCATCCTCCACCTCCGCCGCTGCCTTGGCGAATTTGTGGGCAATATTCCCCGCCCCCAGAATGCCAAACCGTACCATAGCTCCTCTCCTTTCCGCGGCTGCTGTCCAGCCGCCATCTGTCCTGATTATACCATCCACCGCTCCATCCCACAAGCTGTTTTTCTTCTTTCTCCTTGACATCCCCAGCACATCATACTATCATAAACGTGAAACGTTTCCATGTCATTGGAAACACGTTACGAAATGGAGGAGTTTTCCTATGAAAATCTATGTTTCCGCCAGCGCTTACCGGGATGGCAACGGTTCCGAACAGCGGCCGTTCAAGCACATCCAGGACGCGGCAAACATTGCCCAGCCTGGTGACGAGGTCCTGGTTGCCCCCGGTGTCTACCGGGAGTACGTGGATCCCAAAAACGCCGGCACCGAGGACGCTCGGATCACCTACCGCAGTACGGAGCCTTTGGGCGCTGTGATCACCGGCGGCGAAGTGGTCAAGTCCTGGGAGCCCTATGAGGGCAATGTTTGGTCCGCCCGGGTGCCCAATACCCTGTTTGGCGTCTACAATCCCTACACCACCTTCGTCTATGGCGACTGGTATTTTGCCGGGAAATCCAAGCACACCGGCTGTGTCTATCTGAACGACAAGGCCATGTATGAGGCCAACACGCTGGAGGAGTGCATCAAAGGTGAGGTGTATCCCTGCTCCTGGGAGCCGGAGGCTTCCATCTATAAGTGGTACTCTCAGCAGGATGGGGAATACACCGTGATTTACGGCAACTTCCAAGGCAAGAACCCCAATGAGGAGAACGTGGAGATCAACGTCCGCCGGGAGTGCTTCCTGCCCTCCAAGACCGGTGTGGGGTACATCACCGTCAGCGGGTTCGTGGTCACCAAGGCAGCCACCACCTGGGCGCCTCCCGCCGCCTACCAGGACGGCATGATCGGTCCCCACTGGTCCAAGGGTTGGATCATCGAGGACTGTGAGATCTCCAATTCCAAGTGCGCCGGCATCTCCCTGGGCAAGTACTATGACCCGGACAACGACCACTACTTCACCACAAAGCATGTCAAGTCCCCTACCCAGATGGAGCGGGACGCCGTCTGCCGCGGTCAGTACCACGGCTGGCTCAAGGAGAAGGTGGGCAGTCACATCGTGCGGCGGTGCAACATCCACAACTGCGAGCAGGGCGGCATCATCGGCCGTATGGGCGGCGTGTTCTCCATCATCGAGGACAACCACATCCATCACATCAACAATATGATGGAGCTGGGCGGAGCTGAAATTGCCGGCATCAAAATGCATGCCGCCATTGATGTCACCTACCGCCGCAACTACATCCATCACTGCACCATGGGCATCTGGTGCGACTGGGAGGCTCAGGGCACCCGCATCACCCAGAATCTGTTCCACGACAACCAGCGCCCGGACTTCGCCCAGCCCCTCAAGGGCGGCATGATGAGCCAGGACATCTTTGTGGAAGTGAGCCACGGCCCCACCCTCATTGACAACAACATCCTGCTCTCCAACGCCACACTCCGCTTTGCCACTCAGGGCGTTGCCATGGTTCACAATTTGATCTGCGGCGCTCTCACCTGTGTGGGAGGCGGCACGGCGCCCCGATACACTCCCTACCACATTCCCCATCGCACAGAGGTCATGGGCTTTATGACCTTCCTTCACGGAGATGACCGGTTCTACAACAACATCTTTGTCCAGAAGTGGCCTGCAGATCCTGTGATCACCCCCCACGACAGCGATGACGGCCACGACGAGGAGAACCGGGAAGTGGGCACCCACGTGTGGAACGGCTACCCCACCTACGACCAGTGGATTGCCCAGTTTGACATGGACACCGACACCCCCAACATGGCCAAGCTGGCTCCTGCCCACGATTCCCACCTTCCCGTTTGGAGCCAGGGCAACGTGTACCTGGGCGGCGCCAAGGCTTGGGAGCATGAGAAGGACAGCCTGGTGGACAGCACCAGCCCTGTTCAGGTGGAGCTGGAAATCAAGGACGGCAAGCCTGTGCTCTCCACCAACGTGTACGACCTGATCCAAGGCTTTACCAGCGCACCGGTGGACACCGAGGTTCTGGGCAAGGCCTTTGAGCCGGAGGAGTACTTTGAGAACCCCGACGGCACCCCCATCACCTTTGACCGGGACTACTTCGGCGGCCATCGCGGCGCCACTGTGATCCCCGGGCCCTTTGTCTCCAAGGAGGACAGCGCCCAGGTGTTGTTCTAAGTCATCCGGGATTTTCTTTGCAACTGAGCACCAACCGAGCCGGACGTTTTGTGACGTCCGGCTTTTTTTCGCCGTTTTTCCCGGTGTATGGACAGCGGCGACCCGGTGTGCTACAATCTACCCAGTGAAACTGCTGAGAGGAGCTGCTGACACTATGGAAACTACTGATTATTCGGGCCTGCTCCGGCGCTTGGAGCGCCCCTGCGGTCCCGTGGACGTGGTGCTGGACACCGACACTTACAACGAGGTGGACGACCAGTTTGCCCTATCCTACCTTCTGGCCTCCCAGGACCAGCTGCGGATCCAAGCGCTGTACGCCGCGCCCTTTTTCAATGAAAACTCCACCGGCCCTGCCGACGGCATGGAAAAAAGCTTTGAGGAAATCCAGAAGCTGCTGGACCTGGCCGGATTCCCCCAACTGAAGAAATCCGTCTACCGTGGCTCCCAAGAGTACCTTCCCGACGAGCATACTCCTGTTCATTCTCCAGCGGCGGAGGATTTGGCACGGCGGGCCATGGGCTACACTTCGGAGCATCCCCTGTATGTGGTGGCCATCGGATCCCCCACCAACATTGCCTCCGCCCTGCTGCTGGAACCCGCCATTGTGGACCGGGTGGTGATTGTGTGGCTGGGGGGCCACAGCCTGGACTGGCCGGACAACCGGGAGTTTAACGCTGCTCAGGACGTGGCTGCGGACCGGGTGCTTTTTGACAGCGGCGCGGCGATTGTGCAGCTGCCCTGCCAGGGAGTGGTGTCTGCGTTTCGGGTCAGCGATCCGGAGCTGCGGGAGTACCTTCTGGGGAAAAATCCCCTGTGCGACTACCTGGTAAAGCTGGTGGAGGAATCCCAGGAGCACTGGGGCGCCGGCCCCTGCTGGTCCCGCCCCATCTGGGACGTCACCGCCGTTGGATGGCTGTTGGGGGAGGAGTTCATGATGGACCGGATCCAGCCCAGCCCCATCTTCCAATACGACTTCCACTACAGTTTCGATAGCTCCCGGCATCCCACCAAGTATGTCACCTACATTGAGCGGGACAAGCTGCTGGCCGACCTGGTCCGGAAACTGGTCTCTCTGGGGAAAGCGGGGCAGGCTCAGTGATCCAACGTGTTGCTCAAAAAGGCTGGGCCTTTGTAAAAAGTGAGGTAGTCCTCTGCGCGGCGATTGTACTGGCACTGATCTCCGCCTGTTTCGTTCCGCCCAGCCCTGCTTATCTCTCCTACATCGACTGGAACACCCTGGCTCTGCTCTTCTCCCTGATGGCGGTGATGAAGGGCTTTCAGCAGGAAGGCGTCTTCGAATACCTGGGCAGCGCCCTGCTGCGGCGCACCGGCACCACCCGGGCCATGATGGCCGTGCTGGTCTTTCTGCCCTTCTTCTGCAGCATGGTCATCACCAATGACGTGTCCCTGATCACCTTCGTTCCCTTTGCCATCGCCGTGCTCCGGCTGGCCCAGCAGGAGTCCCGGGCGATCTTCCTCATTGTGCTTCAGACTCTGGGGGCCAATCTGGGCAGCATGTTCACCCCCATGGGAAATCCGCAGAACCTGTACCTCTATTCCCGCTCCGGCATGTCCTTTTGGGAGCTCTGCGGGGTGATGCTCCCCTATGTGCTCCTCTCCGCCCTCTGTTTGGCCGGGATGGCGCTGCTGCCCAAGGCTCAGCCCATCCCTCCCCTGGATGTGAAAGCCCAGCTGGGCAGCCGGGTGCATCTGACCTGGTACGCGGGCGGCTTCCTCCTGTGTCTGCTGGGGATCTTCAACTTGCTTCCGGATTTGGTCATCGCCGGGATCGTCTTGGTGTTTCTGCTCATCGCCAACCGGAAACTCCTTGCCAAAGTGGACTACTCCCTGCTGGGGACCTTTGTGGCCTTCTTTGTGTTTATCGGAAATCTCTCCGCCATTCCCAGCTTCCAGGGCTTTTTGATCTCCGCTTTGGAGGGTCATGTGGTTCCTGTATCCGTGCTGGCAAGCCAGGTCATCAGCAACGTCCCTGCCGCCCTGCTGCTCTCGGGCTTCACCCAGGATTGGAACGGCCTGCTCATCGGCACCAACCTGGGCGGCCTGGGAACCCTCATCGCCTCCATGGCCAGCCTGATCTCCTACAAGCAACTGGCCAAGGAGTACCCGGAAAAGCGGAAACGCTATTTTCTCCAATTCACCCTGTACAATGTGGGGATGCTGGCTCTGCTGCTGGCGGAGTTTTGGCTGCTCACACAATTCCATCCCAGGGCATAGCATGGCGTAAACGGGTTCACCCGTTTGCCAGGAGGGATGGACATGACAACATCGTCAAGCGCCGCCGGGCTTTCCCCCGGCGGCGTTGCCATAGTACGGGAACTTTCCGCCCGGGGCGCTTTGCGCCGCCGGCTTCAGGATCTGGGATTTGTCCCGGGAGCCAGAGTGGAATGTCTGGGGCAGAGCCCCTTGGGAGACCCCTGCGCCTACCGGGTAAGGGGGACCGTCATTGCCCTGCGCAGCAGCGATGCCGGAGAGATTCAAGTTCTCCACCTTTCGAGAGGAGCGTGATACCGTGGGAACAGGGGAACCATCCAGAACCATTGCTCTGGCGGGCACGCCCAATGTGGGAAAAAGCACCGTATTCAACGCCTTCACCGGACTGCGTCAACACACGGGAAACTGGGCTGGAAAAACTGTCGCCGCCGCCCAGGGACGCTGGGAGTATGAGGGCACCGTCTACGGGATGATCGACCTGCCAGGGTGCGTGTCCCTGCTCTCCCAAGCAGGGGAAGAGCGGGCTGCCGGAGAGTTTCTGCTCTCCGGCAAAGGGGACTGCATCATCGTGGTCTGCGACGCCACCTGTCTGCAGCGGGGGCTGATCCTGGCGGTGCAGGCACTGGAGATCACAAAAAAGACCGTGGTATGCGTCAATCTGCTGGACGAAGCCCGGCGCAAGGGAATCCGAGTGGATCTTGACCGGCTCTCCCAACTGCTGGGCGTTCCGGTGGTGGGATGCTCCGCCCGGTCCGGGAAAGGCCTCTCCCAGCTGATGGATGCCGCCGCTAAAATGGCGGCCCAACCCCCTTCCCCTGGGGCAAGTCCGGTGCGCTATCCCCAGGAGGTGGAAACAGCCGCCGACCGGCTGGCGCCCCTGCTGAAAGAGGAAGCCAACCCCCGGTGGATGGCCCTGCGGCTGCTGGAGGGCTGGCAGGAGCCCCCCTCCCCCCAGGCGGCAGCTCTGCTGGAAGAGGAATGGCAGCACCGCTCCCCCACAGCCTTTGGGGAGGCCATTGCCGGGGCCATCGCCCAGCGGGCGGACCAGCTGGCACGGCAGTGTGCCATGGGACTGGACCGGGGCTACAGCTCTTTGGACCGGAAACTGGACCGCCTTTTCACTGGTAAGTACACCGCTTTCCCGGTGATGGCCCTGCTGCTGGTCTTTCTTCTGTGGCTGACCTTGGCGGGGGCCAACTTGCCCTCCCAATGGCTGAGCACGGGATTCTCATGGCTGGGGGATCGGCTGCGGGAGCTGTTTGCCTTGGCCAACGCCCCTGACTGGCTCACGGGGATGTTTCTGGACGGGGCATACACCACCCTGGCCTGGGTGGTGGCGGTGATGCTGCCTCCCATGGCAATTTTCTTTCCACTGTTCACGCTGCTGGAGGACCTGGGGTACTTACCGCGAATTGCCTACAATCTGGACCGGTGCTTTCAGGGCTGCGGGGCCTGCGGCAAACAGGCGCTGACCATCTCCATGGGGCTGGGGTGCAACGCCGCCGGTGTGACCGGCTGCCGGATTATCGGCTCCCCCAAAGAGCGGCTTATCGCCATCACCACCAACGCCCTCACTCCCTGCAACGGGCGGCTTCCTTTGCTCACCGCCTTGACCGCGGCCTTCTTTGCCGGGGCCGGCACCGGCGGAAGTGTGATTTTTCTGGCCGGGTTGCTGGCGCTCTCCTTTGGGATGACTCTGGGGGTCTCCCGGCTGCTCTCCAAGACGTTGCTTCGGGGGATGTCCTCCTCCTTTGCCCTGGAGCTCCCCCCCTACCGGCTGCCCCAAGTAGGGCGGGTGCTGGTGCGCTCCCTGCTGGACCGGACGCTTCACGTCCTGGGGAGGGCCGCTGCGGTGGCGGCTCCGGCGGGAGTGGTGATCTGGTGCCTGGGCAACGCTTCTATGGGTGGGGACACCCTGCTGGCGCACTGCGCCGGATTTTTGGACCCCTTCGCCAGGCTTTTCGGCATGGACGGCATCATCCTGCTGGCCTTTGTGCTGGCGCTGCCCGCCAACGAGCTGGTGCTTCCCCTGGCGCTGATGGGCTACCTATCCCAGGGCAGTTTGGCCCAGGCTGGGGATCTGTCCCAGTTGTGGACACTGCTGCCCCAAAACGGGTGGACTTGGGTGACTGCCCTGTGCGTTATGGTGTTTTCCATGTTCCACTTGCCCTGCTCCACCACCTGCTGGACCATCTGGAAAGAGACCGGCAGTTGGAAGTGGACGCTCTTTTCCGCAGTGATGCCCACCGCTGTGGGACTGCTGCTGTGCTTTCTCATCGCGTCGGCTGGAAAAATTCTGTTCTGATCCAGGCTCGGAAAACTCGAAGGAAATTGACAAACGCCCTGCAATCAGGTATGATAAGGCCCGTTGGGACTCCGGGTGCCCGCGGGCTTTTTCCGCGGCCGAACATAGGAACGGGGTGAGAATCCCCGGCGAACCCGTCGCCGTGATGGTGAAGGAGCGCTCCACCATGTCACTGGGCCACTGCCCGGGAAGACGGACCGCTCTGCTGGACACCTAAGCCGAAAGACTTGCCCGGATAGGCCGTACCTGAGTCACGGGTTCTTGACAGATGGTACAGGAATGGCCGGAAAATCCCCGGCCGCATTTTCCTGCCCACACGATTCCATGGCTTGCGCCAGGACCTGGAATGGTGGGCGCCGTCCCTCAAATCTAATTTTTTTAGAAATGAGGTAAAGTAACATGAAACACAATTCTCTGTTCCGCCGGGGCGCGGCGCTTCTGCTGTGCTTGGCCCTGGCCCTGACCACTCTGGCAGCCTGCTCCAGCAGCGACACCGGTTCCTCCTCTTCCCAGGAGAGCCAGTCCTCCAGCTCCACCGTTCAGGAGGAGAGCAGCCAGCTGACCAGCTCCGCCTCTGAGGACGAAACCAGCAGCACGGTTTCCCAGCTGAAGCCCGAACCCCGCACCGCTGAGGACAGCTCCGCGGCCGAGGGCGCGGAAGACGCCCAGGTGAAGGAAATCACCCTGAAGGTGGTCCATGGGGACGGCAGCGAGAAGGAGTTCCCCATCTCCACCGAGGCTGCCACTCTGGGCGAGGCTCTGGAGGCTGAGGGCCTGATCTCCGGCGAGGAGAGCTCTTATGGGCTGTTTGTCACCACCGTGGACGGCGAAACCGTGGACGACGCCAACCAGGAGTGGTGGTGCCTGACCAAGGGCGGCGAGATGTGCACCACCGGCGTGGACACCACCGAGATCGCCACTGGCGACACCTATGAGCTGACGTTCACTGTAGGCTACTGATGAAAAGCCGTCTCACCGACCTGTGCCTCATGGCCATGATGGGCACGGTGATGGTGGTCTCCAAAGAGGCGCTGGCCTTTCTGCCCAATGTGGAGTTGGTGAGCCTGTGGACCATCCTGTTCACAGTGGTATTTCGGCGGCGGGTGCTGGGTGCCCTGGGGGTCTTTCTCCTGCTGGAGGGCGTGCTCTACGGCTTTGGCACCTGGTGGTTTATGTACCTGTACATCTGGCCGCTGTTGGCTCTGCTGGCGTGGCTGTTCCGGTGGATGAAGCACTCCTGGCAGTGGGCCATCCTCTCGGGGCTGTATGGGCTGGCGTTTGGGACGTTGTGCTCCCTGGTCTACTTACCAGTGGGGGGACTTTCCATGGTGATCGCCTGGATCATCAGCGGACTGCCCTTTGATTTTGGCCACGCAGTGGGGAATTTCTTACTGGCGCTGATCTTGTATCATCCCCTGCGCAAGGCGTTGGATCAACTGGAAAAACGGCTGCCTCAACGGCGGCCCTCCTAAATAGAAAAGAGGCTGTTGCGATTTTGCAACAGCCTCTTTTTCATGGAGTGGCAAGTTTGGAACCTCTTTTCTCCGGCGCGTCCTATGCCTGCCCTGTTTTCAGTCATCTATTGAGCAGCCACACCCCGGCGTTCAGGTACCCTGCAAAGGTCACCCACACCAGGTAGGGCACCATCATCCAGCCGGCTCTTCTGTCCTCCTTGAAAAAACGCAGGGTACACAGCAGAATCAGCACCCACAGGATCACCAGCCAGAAAAACGCCAGGCCGTAGTTCCCCAGGTTGAAAAAGATCAGCGTCCAAAAGAAGTTGAAGATCAGCTGAGCGGCGTACAGGGTCAGTGCGCTGCTCCGCCCGGCGCTGTCTCTCATCCAGACAAGGTACGCCGCAATGCCCATCAGTGCGAAGAGCACTGTCCACACCACCGGAAACACCCAGCCCGGCGGTGACAGGGGCGGCTGCTTCAGCATCCCATACTGCTCCATGGATCCCCTGGTCAGCAGGGCGGAGAGCCCTCCCACTCCCAGGCTGATGAACAGGCTGACAACCAGCGGCTTCAACTTGATCATAACACCCATCCTTTCCGGTTCCTCTCGCTCCAGTATACGCCCTTGACTCCTCGGCTATGCCTGAGTCCAGCCCCTTGTTTACAGATAGGGCTGCATCTCCTGGGCAAGGTCTTCCTCCAGACCAATCAGCCGTTTGGCAATATCCTTGGCGTGCTCCTCCGCCGCCTCATACTGGTTCAAGTACCGGTTCAGAGATTTGACCCCCATATTGCACCCGTCTGTGATCAGATCCGCCACCCGCTTGTCGCTCTCCTCCATGGCCAGCATCACGTTGGTCTTCATCCAGGACATGCCCTTGGCCAAGGGATTGGGCTCCTTCCCCTCATCCCCGTACCGGGCCAGCATGGCGTGAGTCTCGTCCCCCAGCTTGCCATGGGCGGAACGGCACTTCTCCAGAGAGCCCCGCAGGCTGCTGCTTTGCACCTTGGGCAGCACCTCATCTATGGAGCTCACCCCCATTTTGATCCCTGCGTTGCACTCCCGCAGCAGCTTTATAGTATCTTCCTCGATCATTGTGATCCCCCTTTTCTTGCGAAAATCCGTTCAGACTTAGGATGTCCTCTCCCATCCCCTTTTATTCCCTTTCCAATGTGTTCCAATCTGACTCACACACCTCACATAATGGGAATCATTCTTATTGACTTCCATGCAAAACCGGGGTAAGATAAGCTTGAGTGGACTGGTTGAGTGGAATAATGTGTTTGGCCAGACCCAGAAAACACCGGGACACCTGCTGGAATCCCTGCGAACTCCTGATGGACACGTTTGAGGCCTTTGCCTCATCCACTGCCGGAGTCCCGCTGGAAGCGGTGCCCGAAGGAACCACGCTTTCGCCAACGGCGGAAAGGAAAGGAATGTACACATGAAAATTCTGGTCATCGGCGGCGTTGCTGCCGGAACGAAGGCCGCTGCCAAATGTAAGCGGGAGAACCGCGGCGATGAGGTCCTTGTCATCACCAAAAGCGCGGACATCTCCTACGCCGGATGCGGCCTGCCCTACTATGTGGGCGGCTCCATCGAGGACAGGGCGGAGCTGATCGTGAACACCCCTCAAAAGTATCAAGGCCTCACCGGTGTTGAGGTGCGCACCCTGCGGGAGGCCACCCATGTGGATCCCGTGGCCAAGAAGGTCACTGTGAAGAACCTGGAAAACGGCCAGGAGGAGATCTATCCCTACGACAAGCTGATCATCGCCACTGGCGCTTCCGCCGTGAAGCCTCCCGTTCCCGGCGTGGATCTGGCAGGCGTGTTCCCCATGCGCTCCCCGGACGATGCCACCTCCATGCGGGACTACCTCACTGAGAACCAGGTGAAGAAGGCCGTTGTCATCGGCGGCGGCTTCATTGGCCTGGAGCTGGCGGAAAACCTCTACGACCGGGGCATCTCTGTCACGGTGGTGGAGCTGGCTCCCCAGATTTTGGCCAACGTCCTGGATCCGGAAATGGCAGACTATGTAAAGCGCCATCTGACCCAGAAGGGCATCCGGGTGCTCACCGGCGCCAAGGCCACTGCCATTGTGGGCAGCGGCAAGGTGGAAGGCGTCCAGACTGACGCCGGTCTGCTGCCCTGCGGCACGGTGGTGCTGTCTGCTGGCATCCGCCCCAACACTGGTTTCCTGGCAGACACCGGCATTGAGATGGTCAAGGGGACCATCCTGGTGGACGAAAGCCTGGCCACCAATGTGGCGGACATCTACTCCGCCGGCGACTGCGCCATGGTGAAGAACCGCCTTACCGGCAAGGACCAGTGGTCCCCCATGGGCTCCTCTGCCAACCTGGAGGGCCGCACCCTGGCCCAGGATCTCAACGGCGCTGGAAAGAAATATCCCGGCGTGCTGGGCACCGGCGTGGTGAAGCTCCCCGACCTGAACGCCGGCCGCACCGGTCTCACCGAGGCCGCTGCCAAGGAAGCTGGCTACAACGTGGAGACCGTGCTGGCCATCACCGACGACAAAGCTCACTACTATCCCGGAGCCGGATTCTTTGCCACCAAGCTCATCGCGGACAAGGATACCCATCAGCTGCTGGGCATCCAGGTGCTGGGCCCCGGCGCTGTGGACAAGATGGTGGACATCGCTGTGCTGGGCATCTCCATGAGCCTGAAGCTGGAGGACTTTGAGAATCTGGACTTCGCCTATGCACCCCCCTTCTCCACCGCTATCCATCCCTTTGTCCAGGCTGTGTACGTCTTGGAGAACAAGCTGGCCGGTATCATGGACAGCATGACTCCCGCCCAGTACGCTGCTGGCGAGGCCAAGGACTACACCGTCATCGACGTGAATCCTCAGCCCACCATCCGCGGCGCCAAGTTTGTGGATCTGTCCAAGGTCAACGGACCTCTGGAGGGCATTGATAAGGACGCCAAGCTGCTGCTGGTGTGCGGCCGCGGCAAGCGCGCCTATTTCCTGCAGAACCGGCTGAAGTTCTACGGTTACACCAACACCCTGGTGCTGGAAGGCGCCACCTCCTTCAACGTGGTGCGGGTCAAGGCCCCCGGCGCTTCCGTCTCCCCCGAGGAGGTCACCCGGGTCAAGGCACTGGGCTTCCTGTGGGACAAGAACACCCCTGACTGCTTCAACTGCCGCGTGATCACCCGCAACGGCAAGATCACTGCTGACGAGATGCGTGCCATCACCGAGGCCGCGGAGCGCTTTGGCAACGGCCAGGTGGCCATGACCACCCGTCTGACCATTGAAATCCAGCACGTGCCCTTTGACAACATCGAGCCCCTGCGGGAGCTCCTGGCTCAGAGCGGCCTGGAGACCGGCGGCACCGGTTCCAAGGTGCGGCCTGTGGTCTCTTGTAAGGGTACCACCTGCCAGTACGGCCTCATCGACACCTTCGCCCTCAGCGAGGAGATTCACGAGCGGTTCTTCCACGGCTACAGCAACGTGAAGCTGCCCCACAAGTTCAAGATCGCCGTGGGCGGCTGCCCCAACAACTGCGTCAAGCCCGACCTGAACGACCTGGGTATCATCGGTCAGAAGGTTCCCATGATCGACCTGGAGAAGTGCCGCGGCTGCAAGGTGTGCCAGGTGGTCAACGCCTGCCCCATCAACGTGCCTGTTGTGAAGGACGGCAAGGTCACCATCGACGACAACGCCTGCAACCACTGCGGTCGCTGCGTGGGCAAGTGCCCCTTCGGCGCTCTGGAAGGCTTCACCGGCGGCTACCGCGTCTACATTGGCGGACGCTGGGGCAAGCGGGTGGCCAAGGGCCGCTATCTGGAGAAGGTCTTCACCGACAAGGACGAGGTCCTGAATGTGGTGGAGAAGGCCATCCTGCTCTTCCGGGAGCAGGGCAACACCGGCGAGCGCTTTGCCGACACTGTGGACCGTCTGGGCTTTGAGAATGTCCAGGAGCAGCTGCTCTCCGACGACCTGCTGGCCCGCAAGACCGAAAACCTGGCGGCTCAGAAGCACCTGAAGGGCGGCGCCACCTGCTAACCATCTGCGGATGGTTCTCCCTGAGCCGTGCCGCATAAGCTGCGCAACGAGAGGTTCCCCCATCTGTGGAGGGTAGGTCTTATCCAAAAGCGTTCCGTGTATGACGCTGTGTTCAAGCTGTGCAAACCTCTGTACAGCAAAAAAATGTAAGAATTCCGCCGGAACTTTCGGCGGGTGCCACCAGAGAGGGTCGGGAAACCGGCCCTCTCTTTTGGTTCTTGCAGGATGCACCAGTTGAATCCTGCACGGCCATGGGGTATAATACAGGAAAGAACTGCGATTTCATGTGGAAAGGAGAGGCCTATGGAAAAATATGTGCGGGACTCCTACACCGAACAGGTGCAAATCTTGTCCCAGTCAAGCCTCAACGGATACAAGCGGTTGTTTGGCGGCCGGCTGATGGAATGGATCGATGTGGTTGCCGGCGTGGTGGCCCGGCGGCACTCCAACCGAAACGTGACCACGGCCGCAGTGGACAATCTGCGATTTGAGGGACCGGCTTACGGCAATGAGACCATTGTATTGTGCGGATACGTCACCTACACCGGCAGGACCTCCATGGAGGTGTGTGTGCGTACCTATGTGGAGGAGCTGTCCGGGAAAAAGCGGCTGATCAATGTGGCCTATCTGGTGATGGTGGCTCTGGACGAAAACGAGCATCCCGTGGAAGTGCCCCGACTGGTGCTCACCACTGAGGAAGAACAGCGGGAATGGGAGGCTGCCCAGGAGCGCACCCGGATCCGCAAGGAACGTCGCATGGCGGAAAGAGAATTAAAACACGGGTAATACGTCGAAAGGGAGAGCATGGAGCTCTCCCTTTTTCCATCCGCACTTAAAAAGGGAGAGAGCTTTTACGCTCTCTCCCCTGTTTCTTTTCGCAGCTTTTGAAAGAATTCCCGCAGCAGAGCCTTGGCCTCGGCCTCATAAAATCCTCGGTAAATCTCCGGACGATGACTGTAAGGCAGGGCAAACAGATCCATCGCCGTTCCACAGCAGCCCGCCCGGTCATCGTCAGCGCCATAGACCACCCGGTCCACATGGGCGTTGATGATGGCTCCTGTACACATGGGGCAGGGCTCCAAGGTGACGTAGAGCGTACACCCGGTGAGCCGCCAGGTACCCAAGGTTTGGCAAGCATTGTGAATGGCCTCGAGCTCCGCGTGGCCCAGAGCCGTGTGGGCCGCCTCCCGGCGGTTTCGGCCCTCCCCAAGGATCCGGCCGTCCTTCACAACCACCGCACCCACAGGGACCTCTCCAGCCCTTGCAGCTTCATGGGCTAGCTCCAGTGCCCGGAGCATCCACTGCTTTTCCGGTATAAACGCCAACGGAAGCATCATCGCAGGAAAATGGATCCCAAGGTGTACAGCACCGTAACCCCCACCGGTCCCACCCAGAACATGGGAGCCCGGACAATGGCAGCGGCGCTTTCCCGGGCGTTCAAGGGATAGAACGGGCCATCCCACCGGTTGAAGCGGGGAGCAAAGAACAACTCCCGCTTTGTCAGCACCAAGAGGATCAGCGCCAAGATCCCCACCGCAATGGGCAGAAGCATGATGGCGGCATCCACCCCACCGGCCAGATTGCCGAACAGGTAATCCGTATGGCTGCCCACAGTGGCGATCAGGTTGTTCAGGGCATGGATCAAAATCGTCAGCCACAGGTTGTTGGTTTTGGCATAGAGGAATCCAAACACCAGCCCAGCAATGGTGGCAAACACCACGCTGGAGGGATCCATGTGGGCCAGGCCGAAGATCAACGCGGACCCCACAATAGAAAACCCAATACCATACCGCCGCAGTGATGACAACACCACCCCGCGGAACACCAGTTCCTCCATGACGGGCACCAGCAGCGCAGTGACAAACACCTCCACCAGAATTGCCAGCAGGGATTCCTCACCGCCCAGGGCGGTGTCCGGGGATTGGTAGCCGAAGATGCCGAAGAAATTCCGCACCGCCATGGCCGGGTAATTCCCCAGAAGGATCACACCCAGACCCGCCAAAACACAGAGCAGGCTGGTGGAGAAGCCCACTTTTTCAAATTTAAAGTAGTTGGAAGGATCCTCCCGACGGAAGATTAGATAAGCCACAAAGGGCAGCGCCGTGGAGAGCAATACCAGCACACCGGACAGCCACTGATACCCCAGCTGATTGACCGCCACATTCACGCCCAGCATGGTCAGCAGCAGAGTCAGTGGAACCGTCCACACAAAGGAAAGTAGCGTCTGACACAGGGCCAAAATGCTCATTCGGTTCATGGTCTGGGAGGCGCCTTTCCTGCGGGGATCCGCCGAAACAGGCGGGGTGTACATGGGAACATTTCCCCACCCCATGGAGGGAGCTCCAGCTCCCAGGGACGGCACCCACATCCATTGGCCGCCTGGCGGAGGCACTTGAGGATACCCCTGGGGTACTGTGGGCGGGACTGCCTGGGCATACCCCTGGGGTGCCGTTGGCGGCACTGTCTGGGCATACCCCTGGGGCGCCGCCGGTGGGACCGCCTGGGCATATCCCTGGGGCGCTGTCGGCGGCACTGTCTGGGCATACCCCTGGGGCGCCGTGGGCGGCACTGCCTGGGCATATCCCTGGGGTGTCGTTGGCGGCACTGCCTGGGCATATCCCTGGAGCGCCGTGGGCGGCGCTGCCTGGGGATACCCCTGGGGCACCGTAGGCGGCGCTGCCTGGGCATACCCCTGAGGCGCCGTGGGCGGGACCGCCTGGACATACCCCTGGGGCGCCGTGGGCGGCACTGCCTGGGCATACCCCTGGGGCGCCGTGGGCGGCACTGTCTGGGCATACCCCTGGGGCGCCGTGGGCGGCACTGCCTGGGCATACCCCTGAGGTGCCGTGGGCGGCACTGCCTGGGCATACCCCTGGGGCGCCGTGGGCGGGACCGCATGGGGAGCAGCCTGAGGAGAACCCGGGACATGGGGCTGGGGGGCTCCTTCCGGGCCGCCCTGGAATCTGGGAGGATCGCCGTAGTTCATTGAGATCCGCCTCCTTTTCGATAAATTAGGTAGGTCGTTACAGCAACTGGCACAGCTTCTGAGAGAAATCAGAGGGATCCTCCAGCGCGATTCCCTCGATCAGCAGAGCCTGGTCGTAGAGGACCTCGGCGTAAAGCTTCAGCCTCTCCGGATCCTCCCGGTACAGGCTGCACAGCTTTTGGAAGATGGGATGCTCCCCGTTGACCTCCAGCACCCGCTGGGCTTTGATCTTCTCCCGGGCAGGCATGGAATTGAGCACCTTCTCCATCTCTGTGGTGATCATACCATCCGTGGTGATGCACACGGGATGGCTCTTCAATTTGCCGGAAACCCGCACATCCGTCACCTTGTCCCCCAGCGCTTCCTTCATGTACTGGAGCACATCCTTGTTCTCTTCAGAGAGTTCCTTAGTCTTCTGCTTCTCCTCCTCGGTCTCCAACTCCAGATCGTCCGAGGAGATGTTCCGGAACTCCTTGTCGTCATATTTCATCAGCATCCGCAGGGCAAACTCGTCCACGTTGTCCGTCAGGCACAGCATCTCATAGCCCTTTTCCGCCAGAGCCTCCGCCTGGGGCAGCCCCAGCACCCGCTCTGCCGTCTCGCCACAGCCGTAGTAGATGTACTTCTGCTCCGGCTTCATCCGGGAGACGTACTCCTTCAAGGTAACCAGCTTCTTCTCCGCGGAAGAGGTGAACATCACCAGATCCTTCAATTCGTCCTTTTTCGCGCCGTATGCGTCGTACATGCCGTACTTCAGCTGCAGCCCAAAGCTCTTCCAGAACTCCTCATACTTCTCCCGGTCGTTGTTCAGCATGGTTTGCAGCTCCGAGGCGATCTTCTTCTCCAGACGCCCAGCGATCAACTTCAACTGACGGTCATGCTGCAGCATTTCACGGGAAATATTCAGGGACAGGTCCTGGGAATCCACCAGTCCTTTGACAAAGCTGAAGCAATCCGGCAGCAAATCGCCGCATTTCTCCATGATCAGCACGCCGCTGGCATAGAGCTGCAATCCCTTCTCATACTCCCGGGTGTAGTAATCCATGGGCGCGGACTTGGGGATGAACAGCAGCGCCGTATAGGTAGCCGCGCCTTCGGTGGAGGTGCGGATCACCTTCAGCGGATCCTGCCAATCGTAGAACTTCTCCTTGTAAAAGGCGTTCATCTCCTCATCGGTGACCTCCGACTTGGACTTCTTCCAGATGGGCGTCATGCTGTTGAGGGTCTCCACCTCGGTATGGGTCTCATACTCGGGATCCTTACCGTCCACTCCGGTGCCTTCCTTCACATGGGTGTGGGTCACCTCCATCTGGATGGGGTAGCGGATGTAATCGGAATACTTCTTCACCAGCTGCTGGATTCGGAACTGATCCAGGAATTCGCTGTAATTCTCGTCCTCCGTGTCAGCCTTCAAGTGCAGAGTGATGGTGGTGCCCCGCTCCGCCTTGGAGCCGGGAGTGATCTCATACCCAGCCAGGCCCTCGGACTCCCAATGCCAGGCCTCGTCGGAACCGAAAGCCTTGGTGTCCACGGTGACCTTGTCGCTGACCATAAACGCAGAGTAGAATCCCACACCAAACTGGCCGATGATGTCCACGTCTTCCTTCTTCTCGGCCTCCTGCTTGAACTGCAGGGAACCGCTGCGGGCAATGACGCCCAGGTTGTTATCCAGCTCCTCCTGGGTCATGCCAATGCCGTTATCGGTGATGGACACCGTACGGCCGTCCTTATCCACATCCAGCCGGATGAAAAAGTCCTCCCGGGAAAGGCCGGTGGCACCGTCCTCCAGGGTGCGGTAATAGAGCTTGTCAATGGCGTCGCTGGCGTTGGAGATCAGCTCCCGGAGAAAGATCTCCTTGTGGGTGTAGATGGAGTTGATCATCAAGTCCAACAACCGTTTGGATTCTGCCTGAAATTCTTTCATTGCCATAGTGATACGTTACTTCCTTTCGTTATAAGCAAACAGCCAATGGCTGTGAGCAAGCGCAGATCAAATTTATCCCGGGGCTAGTGGGGAATCCCCGGAAGGTTTCAGCGGCCCGTCTCAAAGGGGTGCTGATCGTGGAACCGCTGGTTGTTGAAGGCCTCCTTATCCCGGATGGCCTCCTCCATATCAATGCCGTAGAGATCAGCCAGACAGAGCGCATAGTACATCACGTCCCACAGCTCCTCGTCCAGGGTCCCCTTGATGGGCTGACCGGGCTGACGTAGTTTTTCATCAAAAATCGCCCGGGACACCTCCCCCACCTCTTCCACCAGCTTGAGAAAGCAGTGCTGCCGGGCACGGGCCAACGGCCCCTCCCGGTCCGCTCCCTCCGGCAGATCCCGAAGCAGCTGAAAGCTGTAATCCTTCTGCTCCAGATAGGTTTGCAGGTATTTGACGGTGGTGTTGCCATCCATGGGATCTCCTCCTTACAGCTTGTTGGCCGCCGGGGAACCATCACAGGGCGGCGGGATCTGACGTTCCTGTCAGGAGGCTTTCCCCGTCCCGCAAAATCGGACCGGATGGAGAGTTTTTTTCACAAGAGCGATGTGCCCTGTGGAAACCGGTACCCCCTTGTCCTCTTTCACAAAACCACCTCGACGGACAATTTGTTCCTCTGTGAAACAAACTAAAATTTATTGTAATACAAAACCGCCCTTGTTGCAAGGGCGGTCCTGGTTTCTTTACAATTTGGAAATAATCCGGGGCGCTACTGTGGGCACTTATTTCAGCTCCGCGATGGTGACGCCGCTCTCCCCCTCGCCATAGGTGCCAAGACGGAAGCTCTTCACCTGGGAACACCGCCGCAGATGCTGCTGCACCGCTGCCCGCAAGGCTCCCGTACCCTTGCCGTGGATGATGGTCACCTGACTCACGTGCATCCGCGACGCCCGGTCCAGGAAGCTGTCCACTTCCATCAGGGCCTCCTCCACCGTCTGTCCCCGCAGGTCCAGGCTGGTGGCGCCCTCCGGCGTGGACACGTTCTTCGTCACCGTGCGGCCGGGGTTCTTCTTTTTCATCTGACGCTTGCTCATCAGCCGGAGATTCTCCAAGGGCACCCGGGTCTTGATGATCCCCGCCTGAACCAGCACGGTCCCATCCTTCGGCAGCTCCAGCACCGTGGCGTCCTTGTCAATGTCGTAGATCAACACGTCATCCCCCACCTGCAGCGGCCGGGGCAACTTGTAATTGTCGTCCTGACGGCGGTGCACCGGGTCCGCCGCGCCCTCCAGCTCCTTCATGCCGGAACGCAGCCGGGCCTTTTGCTCCGCGGACAGCGCCTTGTTTTTCTGCCGGCGCAGCTCCTCCAGCTCGTTTACCAAAGCGTCCGCCCGCTGCCGGGTCTTCTGCACAATCAGGGACGCCTCCTGCCGGGCCCGCTCCACCTCTTTCTTGGCCTGAGCCTCGGCCTCCTCCTTGAGCCGCTGGGCCTCCTGGGCATTTTGCTGGGCTTTCTCCGCAGACTCCCGCAGCCGCTGGAACTCATCCTCCATCCGGCGGCGGTCCTCCTCCAGACGGCCCACCACCTGCTCGAAGGCGTTGCTCTCCTGGCTGACCAGCTCCCGAGCCCGGTCCACAATCCGCTGGCTCATGCCCAGGCGCTGGGAAATGGCAAAGGCATTGGATTTGCCCGGCACGCCAATGAGCAGCCGGTAAGTGGGCCGCAGCGTGGCCACGTCAAACTCACAGCTGCCGTTCTCCACTCCGGTGGTCTGGATGGCGTAGGCCTTCAGCTCCGCATAGTGGGTGGTGCAAGCCAATCGGACACCCCTGCCTCGGAGTTCCTGGATAATGGCCTCTGCCAGGGCGGCGCCTTCCACCGGATCCGTGCCGGCGCCCAGCTCGTCCAAAAGAATCAGGCTGCTGTTGTCCGCCACCTCAAAAATCTTGATGATATTCACCATGTGGGAGGAGAAGGTGGACAGGGACTGCTCAATGCTCTGTTCGTCCCCGATGTCCGCCAGGATGTGCCGGAACACCGACACCCGGCTGCCCTCTCCCACCGGGAGCATCAGGCCGCACATGGCCATCAGCGTCAGCAGGCCAATGGTCTTCAGGGCCACGGTCTTGCCGCCGGTGTTGGGGCCGGTGATGATCAAGGTGTCAAAATTCACCCCCAGAGTGATATCCGTGGGCACCACCTTGTTTTTGTCAATCAGCGGATGCCGGGCGGCGTGGAGCACGATCTTTCCATCCTCCCCCACCTGGGGCACCACAGCTTTCATCTTATAGGCCACCTGTGCCTTGGCAAAGATCAGATCCAGCTCCACCGCGTACTTGTAGCTATCAATGATGGAGTCGGCAAAGGATCCCGCCTCTCCGGACAATTCCAGGAGGATCCGGGAAATCTCGTCCTGCTCGTCGGAGCGAAGGACCCGAATCTCGTTGTTCAGCTCCACCACGCTCATGGGCTCAATAAACACCGTGGCTCCACTGGAGGAGGTGTCGTGGACCAGGCCCGGCACTTCTCCGCGAAACTCTGCCTTCACCGGCACCACATACCGTCCGCCTCGCTGGGTGACGATGCTCTCCTGAAGGTGCTTCTGGTGGCCCGGGGAGCGGATCAGCTTGTCCAGCTGCTCCCGCACCCGCTGGGAGGCTGCGCGGATCTTTCGCCGGATGTTGGCCAGGGCCGGAGAGGCGTTATCCGCAACCTCTTCCTCATTGACGATACAGGCAAAGATCTTTTCCTCCAGATACTTGTTGGGGGCCAGCACCTCAAACCTGCCGGTGAGGGCTGTGCGGACATTCTCGCTTTTGCCCCACCACTGGGTCAAGCCCCGGATGGTCCGCAGCGTACCGCCGATGTCCAGCAGCTCCCGCAGCCCCAGGCCGCCTCCCGCCTGGGCCCTCCGCAGAGGGTTGGTCACATTTTTCATGCCGTAGAAGGAGGGGGCACCGAATTTCGCCATGGCCACAAAAGCCGCGTCGGTCTCCTGCAGCAGCCACTGGGCTTCCGCGGCAGTGTGGACTGGCGTCAGCTCCCGGGCCAGCTGAGCGCCGTCCCCGCTGGAGCACTCCTGTGCCACCATCTCCAATACTTTGTCAAGCTCTAACGCTCGGTAATGTTTGTCCATCTATGTTTCCTCACGCTGATAAAAATCCTGTTGATTTCTCGCGAATCATGTAAAGCTATATTGCTTTCTTCCATTTAATAATTCCAGCAATTTGGGGATTTTTTCCAAATCCTTTCGGAAGGTTTTGCCTTTACAGCAGGCTGTAGTAAAAGTCCAGGGTTCTGGGCCGCTTCTGGAGGATATGCAGCGTATACGCCTCTGAAGCAGCGGCAAGCTCCTGCTCAGCCCCCGGCGTCAGGGAGAAGGAAAAAATCTTCTCAAAGTCGGAGTACACTATGTGCCGCATAGCCGTCAGCGCTGCCGGGGACAGGGGCGCACAAGGATCCCCGTTGTCCACATAGCAGTTTTTGCAGTAGAGCTCCCCCCGGTTGATCTTAAAGTACATCCGCTCAGGACCGTAAGTACCGCAGGCCGCACAATAAGCCACATTGGGCATGAACCCGGCCTCGGAAAGCATGCGCATCTCCACCACCGCTTTCAGCATCCCCTGGGGACGGGTGCCCTTGCACAAAAAGTGCAGGGCGTTGAGCACCAGGCGCAGGTACACCTCCGCCTCCACCCCTTCGGGGACCAGCTCTGCAGCCAGCTGGCAAAAGTACTGCGCCAACGCCAAAGCGGTCACATCCTGGCGCAGTTCAAAGAAAACCTCGATGGGGAAGGCCTCGTTGATGGTATAGGCGGTCTTCCCCTTGGAGATTTTCAGCTTGGAATAGCACAGCAGGCCGGTGCCCGCGTGCTTGGCGTCCTTCAGGTTTTTCGCCCGGCGGGCAAAGGCCCGGATCACCCCTTCATCCTTGGTGAGCACCGTCACCAGACGGTCGCTCTCGCCCACCGTCTGCTCCTTGATGATCAATCCCTGGGTTATCTCCTGCACCCTGCACCTCTCCTACACTGTTCTCAAAACGGCGCTTTGCCGCAGCATACTGAATATAGTCCTCCACCTTCCCCGATCGGGCAAAACACTCCCATGCCTGTTTCACGTCCACAAAAACTCCCCCTTTCCAAAGAGCTTGCGCCCTCCTTCTACAAAAGAGTATTTGCGGTTCTTCCTCCGCTATGACAGGAAAAGATTTGTTCCTTCGACAGGTTCCGGCAGAAATCCCGCGGCCTTTGTGCTAGTACCTATGCAAAAAGCCTCACAGTTCCAGGTCTTTCTGGGAGTATCCCAGGCTCTGCAGCGTCTCCGGACGCTGCCGCCAGTCCTCCTTCACCTTGACCCACAACTGCAAATTCACCTTGCAGTCAAAAAATCGCTCCAAATCCTGCCGGGCCACGGTTCCGATCTTTTTGAGCATCGCTCCGCCCTTGCCGATCAGGATGCCCTTGTGACCGGGCTTCTCGCAGTAAAGGGTAACATCCAGATCCAGAATGCCGTCCCGGTCCTTCATCCGCTCGGTGACAGCCGCCACCCCATGGGGAACCTCTTTATCCAGCAGCCGCAGCACCTTTTCACGGACAATCTCCGAGGCGATCACCCGCTCCGGCTGGTCTGTGAGGGTGTCCTCCGGGAACAGGTGGCCGCCGGGCATGCAGAGTTTCTTCAGCTCGTCCAGCAAGTCCTCCATGCCGCCCCCATCCTTGGCAGAGACAGGCACCACCGCCTGGAAATCATACAGCTGGGAATACTCCGCGATCTGCTCCATAATGGGGCTCTTATCCTCCAGCAGATCCGTCTTGTTGATAGCCAACACCGCCGGAATCTTCCCCGACTGGAACCGCCGGATCAGCTCTTGGTCCGCTTTGGACACCGGCGCACCGGCCTCTGTCACCAGCAGGCAGGCATCCACGCCCTCCACAGCGCTAGTGACGGACTTCACCATGTAATCCCCCAAGGAGGTCTTGGGCTTGATCAGGCCGGGCGTGTCCAAAAACACCAGTTGGTCCTCCCCCTGGGTCAGCACTCCCATGATCCGAGTGCGGGTGGTCTGGGGCTTTCTGGACACAATGGCGATTTTCTGCCCGATGAGCCGATTGAGCACCGAGGACTTGCCCACGTTGGGCCTGCCCACAATAGCGATAAATGCGGAACGTTCCTGGGGCATCGTTTCCATAAGCACATTCCTTTCCATGCAACACAAGGGGGCCCCACGGTACTCCGCGGCGCCTCCCCTCATTTTCTCTACTTATTTTATTTCCCATGGTGGAACCTGTCAAGGGACTCCCACACCCACGCAGGTCCCAGAAAGACGAATCCGCCAGCCACCGCAACCGCCAGGCACAGCAGACCCAACCGGATCGGGCTGGTGACAATGTCCCACAGCAGCCTCCACAGCTCCGGCCGGAAGAGGATCACCACCCCCACCAGCAGTGCCGCCACAGCGGCCACCAGCACTCCGCCTGCCGCCATATCCTTGATGACACGGATATACCGGTTCCGGTTTTTCTGGTTGAAATCACACAGCTTCTCCACCGCGGTATTCAGCAGCTCCGCCGCCATCACCATGCCGATGGCCAGCAGCAGACAGGCCATCTCTCCGCGGCTCAGAGAAAGCTGCGCGGCAAAATACAGCACAAAGACGCAGGCTGTCACATGGATGCGCATATTGCGCTCCGTGCGGATCCCCGCGCCAATCCCGCGAAAGGCGTCGGCAAAGCTGTGCCACAGCCGCCGCTTTTTTCTGGGGCTTTGATTACTCACGGGGAGTGGTGGCATAACTGGCACTGGCGGGCAGGCCCAGCTCCCGCATCACCTGCTCCTCCTTCTCCCGCATGCGCACCCTGGCAAGGCCGCCGGCCTCGTGATCGTACCCCAGCAGGTGCAGCATGGAGTGAGCGGTCAAAAAGCCCATCTCCCGCTCAAAGCTGTGGCCATAGGTCTTGGCCTGCTCCATAGCCTTGGGCACCGAAATCACAATGTCACCCAGGATCTTGGCGCCAGTCTCATGGTTGACATCATACTCCCCGTTTTCCCCCATGGGGAAGGACAGCACATCCGTGGGAGCGTCAATATTCCGGTATTGCCGGTTCATCTCCTGAATCTGATCGTTATCCACAAAGGACACGCTGATCTCCGCAGAGCCCTCAAAGCCCTCCAACTGCAGCACCGCATGACAGCAGCGGCGAATAAGCATACGAATTCCTGTGGGGATCTTCACTGCCTTTTGCTGATTCGAAATGATCACTCTGATTTTTTCCATTCTCTGCACCGTTCCTTTCTGTGGGATCTCCCGATAAAATCCACCCGATCTTTTCCATACCCTTATTTCGGATGTCTCGCTTTTTTGACTTCTTATTTTGCGGCCCGTCCAGCCCGCTCATAGGCCCGGATGATATCCTGCACCAGCTTGTGGCGCACCACGTCCTTCTCCGTAAATCGGAAGATGGCGATATCCTCCACACCCTTCAAGATGCGCACAGCCTCCTTTAAGCCGGAACGCTTTCCCTCCGGCAGGTCGATCTGCGTCACATCTCCCGTAATGACCATTTTCGAGTTGAACCCCAACCGGGTCAGGAACATCTTCATCTGCTCACCCGTGGTGTTCTGGGCCTCATCCAAAATGATGAAGCTGTCGTCCAAGGTGCGGCCCCGCATATAGGCCAAGGGCGCCACCTCGATATTTCCCCGCTCCACAAAGCGCTGGTAGGTCTCCGCCCCCAGCATATCAAACAGGGCGTCGTACAGGGGCCGCAGATAGGGATCCACCTTCTGCTGCAGGTCCCCGGGCAGAAAGCCCAGCTTCTCCCCTGCTTCCACCGCCGGCCGGGTGAGGATGATCCGGTTCACCTGCTGGGCCCGGAAAGCGTTGACCGCCATGGCCACTGCCAAGTATGTCTTGCCCGTGCCGGCAGGACCCACGCCTATGGTGATGGTATTCTCCTTGATGTTTTCGCAATAGGTGCGCTGGCCCACGGTTTTGGGCTTGATAGGCTTGCCTTTGCTGGTGATGCACACCACATCTCCGGCCAGGCGGGCCACCTTATCCTCGCTGTCCTCCCCCACCATACGGATACAGTAGCGCACATTCTGCTCCGTGAGGGTTTCCCCGCTGCCGATGAGGGTCATCAAACTCTGCACCGTGCGGGAAGCCTTGTCCACAGCCTCCGGGTCCTCCCCGGTGATTTTCAGCTCCGAGTCCCGCACCACCAGGGTGACGCCGAACTCCTTTTCGATCAGCCGGACGTTCTCGTCAAAGCTGCCAAAGAGCGCCTCCGCCTGACCAAGTCTGTCAAGATTGATCTTCTGTTCCAAACAAATTCTCCTGTTTCTGCGATTTCTTCTATGAAAAGCAGGGACATCCCGTCCCGCGTCTTTCGCAAATATTTCTCCAGCTCCGGGGGATGACCTTCCCCTGCCAGGAGCTTACGTTTGCTATTATACCACAGGCTCCCGACAAACTTCAAGGGAAAACTCTATGAATACTCACCAAAATTTATTACCATCCTTATACTATTCAAACGAAATCTTGCGCACCTCACCAATTTCTTCCTCACAACGGCAGACAGCTTTTAACCGGCACACTCCGTCCTCCATCTGGTAGCTCAGATCCTCCTTCACCACGCAGCTTCCGGCGGGAAGTTCCTCCCGCTGCTGGCGGCGAAGTTCCAAAAGAGCCGCTTCCTTCCAATCCGCCTCCTCCAGGAGCACCTTCTCCTCCCGCAAAGGTTGGATCACCGTACTCTCCCAGACCAGGGGCAGCGCCCGCCCTAGGGGGCTCCAGGCAGTGGTACTCTTCCAAGTGCGGCACTCCCCCTCCTGAGCAGAGTACAGCCCCAGGGGGAGCCGAAATCCGAACACCTCCAGAGTCCGCTGGGTGTGGGTCTCACCGGGCACCAGAACTGTCCGCTCCTGAGGGACTTCCACAGAGAATTCCCGATAGGTCAGGGCCCGAACACTGCCTCGGGCCGCCCCCAGCACCTGATAGGGCTTTTCCGGCGGTGGGGACCAGGGATCCACCTCCTGCTGGTACAGTCCGGCAATGAGCAGCTGCCCCGGCTCCACGGTTTCCCCCACCTCTACCTCGGGCCTGCCCCGCTCCGCGTTGATGGAGATCACCGTCCCCGCTCGGGAGGCCACCATATTGGACCACTCCTGTTCATCCACCACTTCCGGCGCCGAGAGCACCTCTCTCAGAGCCACCTCCACAAAGCAGCCATCTGTGTTCACCGACAGCCAGGTGGCCTGGGGAAGCTGGTTCTGCAGGGACAGGGCCGCCTCTTTGGGATCAAAGGAGCTCATCCGCACCCCCATGCGGACTCCGCAGTTTGCCGCGGCCTCCAGCACCTGGCGGTGAGTCAGTGTCTCCGTCCCTGTCACGGTGACCCCCCAGCAGAACCCGCTGAGGAACAGGTAGATCCCCACCCCGCACACCGCGCCCAAAACCAGCCCTTTTCTCTTCCAGGCCCGGGCCATGAGAAACGGGACTCCTTTTCTCCGGAGGATGTGGGGATGGGCCCCGCACCGCCGGAACAGTGGTCGAAGGCGCTTATACTCCCAGGGTCTGCCCCGGACCACCATCCGATCCCCCTGCCGGGTAAACCCCCAAAACTCCACGCCGCTTTTGGCCGCCGCGTTGAGGAATCGCGCCCCGCCCCCCCGGATCTCAAACTCCACCCAGCCGGTGAGATAGTGGATCAGCCAATTCACCACGTTCATTCCTCCCCCTGCTCTCCAAGGTCGTACACCACCCGACGGATGGTGCCCTCCACCACCGCCGAGCTCTCCGTCAACCGCAAAAGCCGCAATCCCCGGCCCTCCAGGCGCAGGGTCAGCCTTCCCGAACGGAAGGACGTCAGCTCCTCACCGTAATCCAATATGCCGTCGCATCCCTGGACCACTGCCCGGCGATTCCCGGACAGCTCCACAAACAGGCCATTGGCCTCCCGATCCCCCACGGCCCCGCCCCCTTTCTTCCCCATTTATATGGCTCCTGCAGGGAATGTATCACCCGCCCCGCTCATACCCATTGGAAGAAGACCCGAAAGGAGGGCGGTCCTGTGACGGCCACATCCAGCAAACATTTCTCTGACACCAAGTTGATTCTGGCGGCCATGGCTTTTGCCGCTTTTGGAGCCGGCCTGCTGCTCTATCCCGCCCAGGTCCGAGACGGCCTGCTGCAAAGCGTGGGGTACTGCCTGGGATCCCTAGTGCCGTCCCTGTTTCCCTTTATGGTGCTTGCCAGCTACGGTGTGCGTTCCGGCGCCGGGGATGTGCTGGGAAAGCTCCTCGCCCCGATGACTCGCCATCTGTTCCGCCTGCCGGAAACCTGCGGTGCTGTCATTCTCCTCAGCTTTCTGGGAGGGTATCCGGCAGGTGCTCGAGGGGTCTCCCTGCTGCTCCAGGAGGGCCGGATCACCAAGGCACAGGCCGGGCGCATGATGACCTTCTGCGTGGCCCCGGGAGCTGCCTTTGTGGTGACTTTTCTGGGCTGCGGGCTGCTGGGCAGTGTGGCCCTGGGATGGCTGCTCTTTGGCGCAGTGACGCTCTCCGGTCTGCTGCTGGGGATCCTCTCCAGCATTGGCAAGCCCCTGCCCCAAGAGCGGACCTTCCTCCCGGCTTCCAGCAGCACTTCCCCTTTGGTGCGCTCTGTAGGGGACGCCTCCTCCGCTACGGCCACCATGTGCGGATGCATCCTCCTGTTTGCGGGCTTTACTGCCATTCTTCAGGGCAGCGGGCTGTTCCTGCAATTGGCGTCTCTGCTGACCTCCACCGGGTTGTTTTCCCTGGGGGAGGCGGCTGCTTGTCTCGCCTTTCTCATCGAGGTCACTGGAGGCACGGGAACCGCTGCCGCCACCGGCGCCGGTGCTGGGCTGTACGCCTTTGGGCTGGCCTTTGGAGGTCTGTGCGTCCATCTGCAGGTGTTTTCCTTCTTCCCGGAATTCCCCCTGGCAAAGCCCAAGTTTTTCCTAGGGAGGCTCCTTCACGGACTGTTGTCTGCAGGGATCTTCCTGCTGCTGAAACACCTACTGCCCCTGCCCGCCCAGCAAGTGTGGGCGGTCTCCGGTGCCCCTCTGGAGTATGGGATCACCGCCTCCACTGCGGCAGGAGGCCTCTCTCTGCTGCTGATGTGTCTGGCTTTCCTGCTGGCGGTGAGCAAGAACCGCTCCTGACGCCCTTGCGCCTTAGGATGCCCTGTGCTATAATGCTGTCAGAGTTCAGGAAAGTGAGGGCACATCAGGATGGGATGGTTCCGGAAAAAGAAAAAGCACGCGCTGTTCGGAGAGAGCATCACGCCCAGCTGCGCTTACTGTCAGAATAACAGCGGTGCGGACGGGGAAGTCATCTGCGCCCGAAAGCAGACTCCCCAGGGGGAACCTGCCTGCTGTAAAAAGTACTATCAGTACGATCCTCTGCGCAGGGATCCCAAACCCGCGCCCTCTCTTCGGACGTCCCAATACCGTCCCGAAGATTTTCAACTGTGATACTTCACATCCCAGTGGGAGACACCCACTGGGATTTTTTTATCTTTTCCCTACCCCACCGGGGAAAAATCTGCTATAGTGTAGAAAACACCACCGGAGGGAGTGTGTCACCATGCCGGAATTCATCAAGGGCAGAGAGTTATGCCGCGGCTTTTTCCACCAGATCGCCAAGCCCATCCTGGACCGGGACTTCCCGGGGCTTGTCTACACGGCGGGGCTTTTGGGGTACGGGTCCGATGTGCTGGGGTACGACGACGCCGTCTCCACCGATCACATGTGGGGGCCCCGTTTTTACCTGTTCCTCCGGGAAGAGGATCTTGCCTGGAAACCCCGGATCCTGGAGGCCTTTTCCGCGGAGTTTCCCCCATTCTATCGCGGGTATTCGGTGAACTTTTCCCCACCGGACCCCAATGACAACGGAATCCGCCACGCTGAGCCCTCCAAGGAAGGAAAAGTGGATCCTCTGGTGTTTCTCTACACCCCCGAGGAATACCTGGGCTTTTACCTGGGAGCCTCCAGCTTTGACTCCCTCTCGGACCTGCAGTGGCTCTCCCTGTCAGAAAACCGGCTGCTGGCCTTGTCCAAGGCGGAGTTTTACGTGGACGGCCTGAACCTGAAGAAGCGCCTAGAGCCGCTGCGGTACTATCCCCGCAGCGTGTGGCTCTATCTGATCGCCTCCAACTGGTCCCTGATTGCGGAGGAACAAGCCTTTGTCAAGCGCTGCGCCTCGGTGGGAGACGACACCGGTTCCATCCTGGTGTGCGCCCGCATAGCAGAGCGGCTGATGCGGCTGGGATTTCTGTACTGCCGTCAATACGCCCCCTATAGCAAATGGTTCGGGACAGCGTTCCAGCAACTCCCCCTTCCCCCGGAGATCGGGGAGGCAATCTCTCGGGCGCTGAAGGCCCCCTCCATCGCGCAGCGAGAGGAGCAGATCGTCTTGGCCCAGCAGCAGATGGCCCGGCTGCACAACAGCCTCTCCATCACGCCGCCGGTGTCGGAGGAGATCCAATCCTACTTTGGCCGGGACATCCAGGTGATCTGGGCGGACAGGATCGCCCAGGAGGTCCAGGCTCTGCTGAAGGGGACACCGCTGGCGCAAGCCCCTCTGATCGGCACCTTCAGCGAAGTGGCCAACTTCACCACCCTGTACGAGAACGTGTCCAAACGGCCGGCTATGGAAGCCATCTACCGAAAGTGAACCGCCATCCCCCGACTCACCTCTGTACAAAGAGGGGTCGGGGGTTTGTTTTTCTGAATTTGTGCGATTTGTGCGGCTTTTCACCAAGGAAAGGTGCGCGAAAGAATCTCACCGCCAAGATCTAAAGGGACATCAAACGAACAGGACGCCGTTCTCCCTATTCCAAGGCACTGTTTTCTCCATGGGACACCAAACGAACACCCAAAGGGGCAAAAAAAGAGAGGACAGATCTCTCTGTCCCCTCTCAAAACCCTTTATAAAGCTGTAGTCGATGGGAATTACTCGCCGAAGTAGCGCTTCAGCAGGCCAGCGAAAGCCTTGCCATGGCGGGCCTCGTCGCGGGCCATTTCATGTACGGTGTCATGGATAGCATCCAGGTTCAGAGCCTTAGCCTTCTTAGCCAGCTCGGTCTTGCCAGCGGTAGCGCCGTTCTCGGCCTCCACACGCATCTCCAGGTTCTTCTTGGTGGAGTCGGTCACAACCTCGCCCAGCAGCTCGGCAAACTTAGCGGCATGCTCAGCCTCTTCCAGGCCAGCCTTGTACCAGTAATCGCCGATCTCGGGGTAGCCTTCCCGGTATGCCACACGGGACATGGCCAGATACATGCCAACCTCGGTGCACTCGCCCTGGAAGTTCTCACGCAGACCCTGCAGGATCTCCTCGTCAACGCCCTTGGCAACGCCCACAACATGCTCAGCGGCCCAGGTCAGCTCACCGGTCTGCTCCACAAACTTCTCGGCGGGAGCGCCGCAAACAGGACACTTCTCAGGGGCAGCCTCGCCCTCGTAAACATAACCGCAAACAGTGCAAACAAACTTTTTCATGGTGTGTTACCTCCATTTTTTTAGATTTCGTTTTTATGATTGAGCAATGAATGATAGAACTGTCAAACTGTGTTTTCCCTGCGCCGCCCAGCGTTTTACTGGATCATCTTGTTATCGCAGGTGGGACAAATACCCTCGAAGAGGACTTTGACGCCCTCCACCCTCATGTGGCATTTCGCTGAAAGCTCCGCAAATTCCGCTTCCTGGAAGATCTCCCGGGGGATATCCAGCACCGCTCCGCATTGCTTGCATACAAAGTGAGCGTGCGGCTCCACACGAGCATCAAAGTGCTCCTGCCCGTTGATCACCCCCACACTGATCGCCTTGCCCGTTTCACAGAACTTCTTCAGGTTCCGGTAAACCGTGCCCAGACTCAAATTGGGGTAGCGGGGTTTCAGCTTGGCATATACCCAGTCCGCCGTGGGGTGAACTGTGGTCTCCTGCAGCGTATTCAGGATTGCCATCCGCTTTCTGCTGAAATTCTCGCGTTTCTCCAAAATTCGGATCGTTCCTTCCTGTGCCAATTCCAGGGGGAGAATCCCTTCTCCCTTGCCTGTGACAACAGTATAGCACATCTTTTTTATTTTGTAAAGTAGTAACTGTTATTATTTTTGAAATTTTTCTTATCTTTTTTCTCCCCTGGTCACTTCCGACAGTGCCCGCATCAACGCCTTTTGACTCTTCTCCTCGCTGACGGCCACCAGTTCATCCCCTGCCTGGAGGATTGTGGAGCCGTTGGGGATGGTCAGCACGCCTCGCCGGATCAGGGAAATCACCAGGGTACCTCCCGGCAAGTCAATGTCTTTGAGCGCCGCTCCATCCAGTGCCGTATTGGAGGGCAATGTCATGGAACAGATTCCCGCTTTCCCCTGGTTCAGCGTGGCGATCAGATGCATGTGGGCCAGGTCCGCCTCCTGCTCGATCATCTTGGTGAGGATGTCCGTGCTGCTGACGGTGTTTTCAATGCCCAGCACCCGGAAGGTCTCAATATTGCGGGGATCGTTGACCCGGGAGATCACCTTTTTCGCATGGAAGTGGTCCCTGGCCACCTGACAGGCCACCAGGTTGTCCTGATCACTGCCAGTGACGGTCATGAACACATCGGCGCCCTTGGTCCCCGCGGCCTCCAAAACAGCCACGTTGGTGCCGTCCCCGCGGAAAATAGCCGCGTCCAGATCATCCGCCAGTTTCTCGCACCTCTGGCGGTCCCGCTCGATCAGGCTCACCGTGTGACGCCGCTCCAGCATAATGCGGGCCAAGTTCCAGCCCACCTTGCCGCCGCCTACGATTACCATTCTCATAGTAGCTCCCCCTTAGTCGATCTTCCTGCTGCACACCAGGAAGTCCCCATTCTCCAGAAGGATCTCTCCATACTGCTCCTTTAAAAGGAACCGCCCGTCGTCTTTGATGACACCGAACAGCCCATCCCCGGGACGCAGGTCCACAATGGCTGTGGAACCGCCAAAATAGCGCCGCTCCACCGGGATCACCTCCAGGGAGATGGTGGTGGTGCCAAAGGTGACGTGCCGGCTCTGCCAGGGGGTGGTCAGGGCAGTGACCAGCTTATCCCCCGCCATATTGGTGGGACAGACGGTCTGCAGGCCAAAACGCTCGAAAATATTCTCTCGATAGGGATCGGAGATTCTGACAATCACCTTGGGGATGCCGAAGAAGTTCTTGGCAATCTGGCCCACGGTGATATTCAGGTTGTCGTCCGGAGTGGTGACTGCCACAGCATCGCACCCCTCGATTCCCGCGGTTCGCAGGCTTGTGATATCCATGGGAAACCCCACCGCTGTCACACCGCTGAAATCCGGGCTCAGCTGGGCCAGGTTCTCCTGGCTGGCATCAATGAGCACCACGTCGTGGCCCAGTTCGTCCAGCATCTCCGCTGTTTTGCGGCCCAAAAGCCCGCCGCCAACGATCATTATATTCATGACGGTCCTGTCCTCTCTTTCCGAAAATACTGCATCCGCACAGGGCTTAGGATTTCCACCAGCCTGGGGCGTTCCTCACAGGTCCCCAAAAAAGGCCGGTAGGAAAAGAGAACGGCGTTATTCGCCGTCCTCGTCGTTTGCAGAATTGGTGGATGTGGTGGAGCTCTCACTGCTGGAGGAACTCTCCCCCGCCTGGGAAGCGGAACTGGTACTGCTCTCGGAGGACTCCGAACTGGAGCTCTCGGAACTGGAACTCTCCGAGGAACCATCCGTGCCGTTTCTCAGCTGATTATACTCGTCCACGGTCACCTCGATCACCTCGGCAAATTCCGCAGAAACATAGGCTGTCTGTCCATTGTACTGAACCTGATACCAGCCGTTTTGGGGATCCTCCGTCAACAGAGCCAGACGCTCTCCGTTTTCCGCCAGATCCAAAATCTCACTGTCCGTGGAGGGCTGTGCCCGCACATTCAGCCCGGAATCCGCCGTCACACGCACGGCTTTCGCGGTCTGGGGTACCGGAGACGGGCTGGGAGAGACCGTTGCCGGCTGCCCCACCTGACTGCTGGAACTCTCGTCCCCCTCCTTGGATTTGTCGCCGCAGCCAGCAAAGCTGACCGCAGCCAGGCACAGCGCCAAGAGCAAACAAACGAGCTTTTTCATCGCACAACACTCCTTTTCCCCAAAAATATAGTTCAAGACTATTGTAACATACTATACGGAAAAGTCCACAGGTTTTTTCTGTTTTTACACACCCTGGCTCGACCTCCCTTTTTGCGCCAAAACAAGGCCGAAATCAGGGGGAAAAATTTTTTTGAAAAAAACTGTTTTTTGTCCTTGACTTTCCCTTTGACTTCGGCTATAATAAACGAGCGCTAAAAAATCCGCTGGTGTAGCTCAGTTGGTAGAGCAGCTGATTTGTAATCAGCAGGTCAGGGGTTCGAATCCGTTCACCAGCTCCACTGGCAGACAAGGCTAGCGCGTTTCACATACCCATCCGTTCGGCATGGGGCTTATATGGGAGAGTTCCCGAGTGGCCAAAGGGGGCAGACTGTAAATCTGTTGTCGACGACTTCAGTGGTTCGAATCCACTCTCTCCCACCAAATAGAGTAGACAGGTTGCTGTCTACTCTATTTTTATATTTTCAAACCTTGTTATCCGTGAGCAGCTATCCCCTCTCCCCTCCTTACCGCCGGAATCCGCCTCGGCCTCCACTGGTTTTTCCAGTTCCGGTCACAGGAAAAACTCACAGCCACTGACTGCCGGATATGTACGGACCCATTGGACCAAAGGAGTGTGCCATGAACCAACTGATTACGCCGGACTTTCACCGCAGCGTGGTGAACATTTCCGCCACACTGGCGGAGCTTTTGGGCGCGCCCAATCAAAATACCACCCTGCCCGTCCTGGAAAAGGAACTGGAAAAGGGTTACGCCAAAGTGGTCTTTCTCTGCTTTGACGGGCTGGGCATCCATCCTCTTCATCAAAACCTGGAGGAGGGCGACTTCCTATTTCAGCACCTCCGGCAGACGTTGCTCTCCACCTTTCCCTCCACCACCACCAACGCCACCCGCTCCCTGCTGACCAACCAGCTGCCCCTGGAGCACGGCTGGTTTGGCTGGAGCATGCATTTTCCTCAGCTCCACCAGAATGTGGATATATTCCTAGGCAGGGACTCCGCCTCCCGCAAGGCAGTGGACATGAGCGATCCCCCCATGGATCTGGCGGACTACTATTTTGATCGGGGAGACGGCAGCTGGGGGATCCACACGGTGTTTCCCGCCTACGTTCAGGTGAAGCATCCGGAGAGGAACCACGTCTTTCGCACCTTTGAGGAATTCCTGTCCGCCATCCAAGCCTGCTGCCGGCAGCCAGGCAGACAGTTTGTGTATGCCTACTACCCGGAGCCGGATTCCACCATGCACACTCACGGCGTCACAAGCCCGGAAGCTCAGTGTGTCATCCAGCAGATCTCCCGGGGCCTGAAGGATCTCCACCAGGCCATGGAGGACACCCTGTTTGTGGTTTCCGCAGACCACGGTCAGGTAGACGTCACAGACTACATTCCGCTCTACGAGGATGAAGCCCTGATGGAACTGCTGGAGATTTACCCGTTCCTGGAGGCCAGAGCGCCTGCCTTTTTGGTGAAGCAGGGCTGTAAGCAGGAGTTTGAAGCGTACTTTCAGGCCAAGTATGGCGAGGATTTTCTCCTGTTCCGGGCCCAGGATTTGGTGGAAAAGGGATACTTCGGCCAGCGTGGGGATAAGGCCTCTCTGTTGGGCGACTACATTGCCGTGGGCACCTACACCCACAAACAGGCCCTGCTCACTCCTCACTCCACCCGATTCAAGGGGCATCACACCTCCCTCACGGAGGAGATGGAGGTGCCGCTGATCCTGCTGGGCAAGGGGACGGATTGACGAACACCCACTGTGTCCCGTGACACGGGACACCTCGTTCAGGCGGGAGACATCGGGAAGTTTTTGGGTCCAAG
This sequence comes from Acutalibacter sp., assembly GCA_050946975.1. GTDB lineage: Bacteria > Bacillota > Clostridia > Oscillospirales > Acutalibacteraceae > Acutalibacter. The sequence goes on along the minus strand of JBMNVU010000017.1, from coordinate 15,323 downwards.
ACAGAAGGGAGAACCACCATGCAATCCACACAAGAGGGCCTGCTGGCCAGCGAATTTGCCGACCTGTGCGGCGTCAGCAAGGACACCCTGCTCTACTATGACAAGATCGGCCTGTTCAGCCCGGAACAGGTGGCGGACAACGGATATCGGGTGTATTCCCTGGATCAGGTTCACACCTTTGACCTGCTCCTGATCCTACGGGACTCCCACCTCCCCCTCAAGGAGATCAAGGGATACCTGGAAAGTCGCAACGCTCGGGAGATGCTGGATCTGCTGAAAAAGCAGGCCCGCTCCCTGCAGGAGGAGATCGCTCAGCTGGAAAGTCTGTACAACAGGCTGGAACTCACCGCTTCCCAGATGGAGCGGGGAATGGAACCCGTGCAAAAGCAGCCCAGCATTCAGCAGCGGGAGGAAAAACTGTATGTGGTGGTTCCCATCCCGCCGGGGATCCTCCCTGATCGAAAGCAGCGGATGAAAGCTGTGCGGGAATTTCTGCGGGCCTGCCGGCAGAAGGGGCTGCAAGGGGACTATCTGCGATGCGCTGTCATCTCCAAGGAACGCCTGCTCCGGGGATGCTACGACAAGGAATACTTTTGCATCTCCCTGGAGGGCCTTCCCCAAACAGACCAGATTGGTGAACTGGTGCTCAAGCAGCCCAAGGGCACCTATGCGGTCCTTCGGCACTATGGAAGCTATCGGGATCTTGCCGCGTCCTACCGAAAACTGGCGGAGTACATTGCCCAGCAGCATCTGACCATCCGGGGCAACGCCTACGAAACTGAGCTGATGGGCTACATCAGCGAGCAAAGTGACTCCGACTATGTCATTGAAATCGCCGTGGAAGTAGACCGCTGATTGCAGCGGTCCTTTTCTTTGCCGCTTGACTATGGAGCTACTCCATGCTTTATGATAAAAGAAAAAGCCCCTGCAAGGAGGAAAATGGGTAATTGTTCTCTCACGCAGGGCAATTTTTGCCGGAAAGGATCGTGCCAGTCATGCTAAGCAAAGCCAAGGAGTTCTTGGGTGACAAGAACTTCTACAAGACTATTTTGAAAATCGCCATCCCCGTCTCCCTCCAGCAGCTGATCACTGTGGGCATCAACCTGATGGACACCATCATGCTCAGCAGCATGGGCGACGCCCAGCTCTCCGCCTCTTCCCAGGCCAGCCAGTTTATCAATCTCTTCCAGATCTTCTGCATGGGCATCGGCATGGGAGCCTCGGTCTTGACCGCCCGCTTCTGGGGCATGCAGGAAAAGGACAGCCTGCGCAAAGCCGTCACCATTATGCTGCGCATCGTTCTGGCCTTCGCCACGGTCTTTTTCCTGGCCACCCTCCTCTTCCCCCAGGCCATCATGCGTATCTACACCACCAATCCCGACACGGTGGCTTACGGCGTCTCCTACCTGCGGTGGATCCTGCCCACCTATTACTGCATGGGCCTCTCCCTCACCTGCACCATCATCCTGCGCAGCGTGGGCCAGGTGAAAATCCCACTGGCCAGCTCTGTCATGGCTTTTTTCATCAACGTTTTTTTCAACTGGGTCTTCATCTTCGGCAATCTGGGTGCGCCCCGCATGGAGATTGCCGGCGCCGCTTTGGGCACTCTCATCGCCCGGGTCTTTGAACTGCTGTTTATCTGCGGCTTCTTCTTCTGGAAAGACGACCGCATCGCCTATCGGATCCGCCACCTGCTCCTTCCCTGCCGGGATCTGACCTCGGAGTACCTGCGCATCAGCATCCCGGTGCTGATCAGCGACGGCCTGCTGGCCTTCGGAAACAACTCTGTGGCCATGATCATGGGCCGGATCGGCGACACCTTTGTGGCCGCCAACTCTGTGACCATGGTGGTCCAGCAGCTGAGCTCCGTCCTGACCCAGGGAATCTCCAACGCCAGCGGCATCCTCACCGGTCACACCATGGGCCGGGGCGAGTACGACAAAGCCCAGAAGCAGGGCTACACCTTCCTGTTCCTGGGCTGCTTGGTGGGCTGCCTGGCTGCCGTGATCATCCTGCTGATCCGGGGCCCCATCATCAACTATTACCAGGTTTCCCAGGAGGCCAAGGACATCGCCTGGTCCCTGATGGACTCCATCAGCTTCATCGTCATCTTCCAGGCAATGAACTCCATCCTCACCAAAGGCGTCCTCCGGGCCGGCGGGGACACCAAATTTCTCATGGCTGGGGACATCCTTTTCCTGTGGGTGGCCTCCATTCCCCTGGGCGCTCTGGCGGGCCTGGTCTGGCACTGGGCCCCCTTCTGGATCTACTGCATGCTGAAAATTGACCAAATTCTCAAATGCGTCTGGTGCTTCTTCCGCCTGAAGAGCCGGAAGTGGATGAAGAAAATCTCCGCTGTTCCCGCGACAGAACCTGAGAAAGCTTGAACACTACATTGATTCGCTGTTTATCTTCGAACATTCTGCAGACGGAAGCGGACGCGCTCCACAGGTGCCCATAAAACACTCCCCACCTCTGCACCACATACAAAAGACGGGCGAAAGGAAATCACTTCTTCCGCCCGTCTCTTTTTATGGTCAATGCCCCTCTTTACCAGGGCATGTCTCACTTTCTATTGGATGTGGCCTTACCCAGGGAAATCCGCTCCGGCTTGGGAGGAGTCTGCTCCCGCATGGTCAGAGAGATCCGCTTTTTCTCTGGATCCACCGAAAGCACCGTCACCTCCACAATGTCCCCCACAGCCAAGGCCTCGGAGGGATGGCGGATATACCGATCCGTGATTTGGGACACATGGACCAGACCGTCCTGATGAACACCGATGTCCACAAAAGCACCGAAGTCCACCACGTTGCGCACCGTCCCGGAGAGCTTCATCCCAGGCTTCAGATCGGAGAGATCCATCACATCGGTGCGCAGCAGGGGCGGGGGCAGCTGATCCCGAGGATCCCGCCCGGGCTTTTGCAGCTCACTGACAATGTCCCGCAGGGTGGGGACACCCACCCCGCAGCCCTCGGCCGCCTTGGCCTCCCCCAGCTCTGTCAGCCGCCGGGGCAGATCCGCCAACTTACCCACGTCGGACAGCGCATAGCCGCACAGGGACAGCAGCTTCTCCGCCGCCTGGTAGGACTCCGGATGGACGGCGGTGTGGTCCAGGACGTTCTGGCTCTCCATCACCCGCAGGAAGCCGGCACACTGTTCAAAGGCCTTGGGACCCAGTTTGGAGACCTTCAGCAGCTCCCGACGGGTGCGGAACCCACCGTGCTCCTCCCGATAGGCCACCACGTTCTTGGCCACCGCTGGGGTGATCCCCGCCACCCGCCGCAGCAGAGAGGGGGACGCCGTATTCAAGTCCACGCCCACGCCGTTGACGCAGTCCTCCACTACTCCGTCCAGCGCCTGGGACAGCCGGGCCTGGGGCATATCGTGCTGGTACTGCCCCACGCCAATGGCCTTGGGGTCGATCTTCACCAGCTCCGCCAAGGGATCCTGCAGCCGCCGGGCGATGCTCACCGCCGAGCGCAGGGACACGTCAAACTCCGGAAACTCCTCAGCACCCAGTTTGGACGCCGAGTACACCGACGCTCCCGCCTCGCTGACCACCATGTAGGACAGATGCTTTCCATACTCCTTGATGAACTCTGCCACAAAGAGCTCCGACTCCCGGCTGGCGGTGCCGTTGCCGATGGCGATACAGGTGATCCCGTGCTTGTCACACAGCCGCCGCAGCACTTTTTTTGCCTCCTCCACCTTGTTGTGGGGCTTGGTGGGATAGATCACCCCTGTCTCCAACACCTTGCCGGTGGCGTCCACCACCGCCAGCTTGCAGCCGGTGCGGTAAGCCGGGTCAAATCCCAACACCACCTGGTTCTTCACCGGCGGCTGCATCAGCAAGGGGCGCAGATTCAAGGCAAAGGTGTGGATGGCCTGCTCATCTGCCATCTCTGTCAGGTCGTTTCGGATCTCCCGCTCCAGGGAGGGGAACAGCAGCCGGCTCCAGGCATCCTCCGCCACCTCCCGCAGCAGCTGGGGATAGGGATGCTCCTTATCCAACGTCCCCCGCAGAATCCGCGGGATGGGGCTTTCCTCCCCTGGCTGGACGGACACCTTCAAAAATCCCTCCTTCTCCCCCCGGTTGACCGCCAACACCTGGTGGCTCCGCAGCCGCTTTAAGGGCTCCTGAAACTCGTAGTACAGCCGGTAGACCGAGTCCTCCTCCTTCACTCCCACGGACTTCAGCGCTCCGTTGCGCTGGAGCATCTCCCGCAACCCCTTGCGGATGGCTGCATCGTCGGAAAAGTCCTCCGCCAGGATATCTTTTGCTCCCTGCAGCGCCTCTTCCCAGGTCTCCACGCCCTTCTCCGGGTCCACCCACTTCTGGGCCAGCTCCTCCGGAGACTGGCGCAAGGGACGGCCTGCGTCATCCCGTCCCTTGCGGAGCAGCTGAGCCAAGGGCTCCAGGCCCTTCTCCCGGGCGATCCCTGCTCGGGTGCGCCGCTTGGGACGATAGGGCCGGTACAGGTCGTCCACCTCCGCCAAGGTCGCTGCCCGGCCGATGGCCGCCTCCAGCTGGGGAGTCAGCTTGCCCTGGCCCTCAATGGCGGCCAGCACCTCCTTCCGGCGCTCCTCCAGCCCTCGCAGATAGGACAGTCTATCCGCCAGCTCCCGGATGGTCTGGTCGTCCATGGCCCCGTGACGCTCCTTCCGGTAGCGGGCGATGAAGGGCACGGTGTTGCCCTCATCCAAAAGCTCCACCACCGCGGAGGCGTGCTCCGGCTTTACCTGGAATTCCTCCGCCAGAAGTTTGATCAACTGCTCCATTTCTGTTTCTCCTTTCGCTTTTGGCCCCTGTCAGTCCAGTTTGATGACAAGGTACGCCGTATTGGACGCCTCCGTGATGGCGCTGATTTGATTGCCGGACTTTGGCTTGTCGATGCTGTGCCAGAACAGATCCTCGCTGGGGTAATCCCCCCAAAAGATCCCCATATGGTTGTCCGCACTGGCCGGGGAACCGGGACCCTTCAAAAGCAGGATCACATCCCCCTTCTCCAGCTTGCCGTCCAGCAGCATATTGGATTTTGAACCGTACACATAGGCCCGCAGCCCGCCGTTTTTCACCAGGTTCTCATAGTTGGACGCTCCGGCCAGCACGTCATAGGCCTTGCCGGAACCAAAATAGTTGGTGGAGCTGCGCCGGATTAAGCTCATGGCCTGGGAGGCATTGAGCCCGCACCGCCGCAGCACATAGGATACAAATCCCCCGCAATTCATCCCGGCCCGGCCATTGTAGGACACATCTCCATTGGGGGACTGCCAATCCCCTGGCTGGTAGGCCGTTCCCAAGTAAAAACTGTCTCCGGTGTGAGCGGACAACTCGCCCAGGACTTTTTGCCGGGTGACTTCCAAAGAGGCCAGAGTATTGGTGCCGCCTTGGAGCTCCTTTTGCAGCTGTTGGATCCAGGCGGGCTCCTCTGCCAGAGTGGGAGGTGCCGTGGGGGTGGTCAGCAGCTCCCGGGAGTTAAACAGGATCTGGGCGGTTTGCGCTCTGGTGGCGTTCTGCTTGGGATTTAACTTTCCAGCGCTGCCGCTGAGAACCCCCTGGCTCACCGCCCAGGCCATGGCCTCCTTGGCCCACACCGAGATCTCCCCGGCGTCCTGGAACCTGGCAGTGCTGCTGGAATTCAATGCGGTGTCCGCCCCCACGCTTTGTGCGTAGTGGAAGAAGATCACCGCCATCTGCTCCCGGGTGATGGTGCTGTGGGGCGCAAAGTTCCCGCTGCCAATGCCGCTGACCAAGCCCTCTTGGGCGGCCCAGGCCACATAGGGACCATAGTAAGCCTCCGGCGCCACATCCTGGAAGGTCTGCTCCCGATAGGCTGCAGGATCCACCTGGGCAAATTTCCCCAGCACTGTGACAAACATGGCCCTGGTCATAGGGGCGTCGGGGGAAAAGGTAACCTCCCCTGTGCCTGCAAACAACCCCTGGGTGGCCACGTACTCCACCGCGTCGTAGTACCAAGCCCCGGTAGGGACATCTACAAAGGGGTTCTCCCAAGCCGCAACCGTCACCGGAACGGACGACAGCATTGCCGCCACCAGTGCCGCCGCCAGCCATCGTTTTGCTCTCTTCACAGCCAGTCCTCCTCCCTGTCCGCTATCCCTCAGCATCTAAAAAAGTATCATACCATAAATCCAACAAGATGAAAACGGGATTTTCACCCTCCCTTTGGTTGCTGCCAATGGAGATAGAAGTTCACCGCCAGATGAAGCACCGTCTCAAAGTCCGAGAGGGAACAGCCAGTGATCTCCTGAATCTTCCCAATGCGGTAGGGCAGGGAATTCCGGTGGATGTGCAGTTCCTCCACCACGGGACCCGGGCGCCCCAGATGCCGGATATAGGCTTCCAACGTCCGCAGAAACTCGGTATGGTGCTGCCGGTCATACTCCTCCAGCTTCCCCAACGCCGGATGCAGGGCATTGGCCGGAGGCAGCTCCTCCGTCCCGGAGCGGAGTGTGGCCAACAGGGCAAACTCCCGATAGGGGAAGATGACCTCCTCCCGCTGACTGAGGTGCCCCAGCCGCAGGGCATCCTGGGCCTGACGCAGATAGTCCGGGGTGCGCAGCAGATCGGAAAAGGAATCGCTGGCCCCGCACTCACAGTGAAATCTTCCCAACAGCTTTTGGAAAGTCTCCACCCTCACATCCTCCTCCGGAGCACTCTCCACATGGTAGCGCAGCAGGTACAACTCCTGCCCCCGCAGAAAGGACAGCTGCTGGGGAAACAGTTTCTCCACCTGCCCGTACAGGCTGGTAAGTACGGTGCTCTCCCCCTCCCCCGCCGTGCGGGTGACAAACACCATATAGTTCCCCGAGGGGTAAAACCCCATATTTCGATGCCACTGTTCCAACTGGGCCCGGCTGGATATCTTCCCGCTGAGCAGCTCCTCGGCAAAGGCCTTCTGCTCCACCGTGTGAAGGCTGCTGCGGATCTGCCGCCCTCGGAACAGCACCTCACAGGCCTTCTGCAGGATTCCCACCGCCCCCAGGACCTCCTCCGGACACTCCCCAAGGCCCCACTGCAGACAGAGATACCCTTCCGTTCGCCCCTCCACCTGGATGGGTCCCACCACCTTGGGCATATCCCTGGCCGCCCTGCCCCAGTTCACCAGATAGGGAAGCTGGTGCTGATCCGCCGACTGCATGATCTTGTCCTCGTAAAGCTGGAAGATGATCTCCGCTCCATACTGCCCGTGATGGAGCAGATAGTCCCAGTATCCGTCCCCGGTGTCCCGCTTTGGGTAGATGCCCAGCAGATGGTAGGTCACATCCGTCACCAGCAGGGGCTTGTTCAAATAGCGGTACGCTGTCTCCAGAAGATTCTGCAAATCCCCCTTGGGCAGCAAATCCAAAATCTCCCGGTAAAACCCCAGCATATCCATTTCTTCGCCCTCTTCCCGCTTTCCTCTTTCAAGGCTTTTTCCCTATTATACACCACGGCAGCGAACTGGAAAACGGTTTTCTCTCCTTTGTGCATACGCACAAAAGCTTGCCTCTACATTTGTGGGACGGCACAATGAAATGCCAGCCGGGTACCTGTATAATAAAGGTAGCAATTTACTATCTCAAACCCTAGAGCAGGAGGAACACACATATGGGTTATGAAAAGCTGTTTACCCCCTTCCGTGTGGGGAATATGGTTGTGAAAAACCGCATCGGCATGTCTCCCATGGGAACCAACTCCGCCTTCACCAATGGCCGTAAGGATGCCCAGGAGATCGACTACTTCATCGAGCGGGCCAAGGGCGGCGTGGGAATCATCTTCCTGGGCTGCCAGATGCTCAACGAGCGGCTGGCTCAGGGCTCCATGGAGGGCTATCTGGACTCCTATACCGTGCTGCCCAGCTTGACCTCTGTCTGCGACGGCGTCCACCGCTACGGCGCCAAGATCGTCTGCCAGGTCAGCCCCGGCACCGGCCGGAACGCCTTCCCGGACACTTTGGGCAACCCGCCCATTTCCTCGTCCGAGACCCCCTCTGTGTTTGACCCCAATCTGAAGTGCCACGCCCTCACCAAAGAGGAGATTGCCCAAATGATGGAGGGCTTCAAGTTCGCCGCTGGTCTGGCTCGGGACGCCGGCTTTGACGCCATCGAGATCCACGCCCACGCAGGCTATCTCATTGACCAGTTCATGTCCCCTGTGTGGAACAAGCGTATCGACGAGTACGGCGGCAGCCCCGAGAACTGCGCCCGGTTCCCCAAGGAGATCGTTCAGGCCATGAAGAGCGTGGTGGGCGACAAGATGCCCATCATCTTCCGAATCTCTCTGGATCACCGCTTCCCCGGCGGCCGGACCATTGAGGACAGCGTGAAGCTTCTGAAGATCCTGGAAGAGGCCGGAGTGGATGCCTTTGACGTGGACGCCGGCTGCTACGAGACCTTGGATTACATCTTCCCGCCCAGCTATCTGGGAGAGTCCTGCATGTCCTACGTGTGCAAGGCCGCTCGGGAAGCTGTCAGCGTGCCGCTGTTCACCGCAGGCACTCTGGCCGCCGATTCCGCTCTGGAGCTGATCGGGTCCGGCGTGGTGGACTGCACCAACATGGGCCGCGCCCTGATCGCCGATCCTGAGCTGCCCAACAAGCTGATGGAAGGCCGTCCTGAGGACATTCGTCCCTGCCTGCGCTGCAACGAGTACTGCATCGGCCGGATCTGGAACAACCACACCAAGCTGGGCTGTGCCGTCAACATCCAGGCCATGGAGGAAGTGCGCTTTGCCCTGCAGAAGACCGACTCTCCCAAGAACGTGGTGGTCATCGGCGGCGGTCCCTCCGGCATGGAGGCCGCCCGTGTGGCAGCCATCGAAGGGCATCACGTCACCCTGCTGGAGAAGGCCGACCATCTGGGCGGCGTCATGGGGGATGTGTGCACCGCTCAGTTTAAGCAGAACATCAAAAAGCTCACCAAGTGGTTTGGCGTCCAGCTGGAGAAGCTGGGCGTGGACGTGCGGCTGAACACAGAAGTCACCGGTGACGAGGAGCTCCTGGCCGCCTGTGACAAGATCATCATCGGCTGCGGTTCCAAGCCTGTAATGCCCAAGATTCCCGGCATCGACGGGGAGAACGTGATCTCCGTCATGGACTTCCACCGCAATCCTGCCAGCCTGAAGGGCGACAACATTGTGGTCTGCGGCGGCGGCGCTTCCGGCTTGGACAGCGCCCTGGAGATGGCCTCGGAGATGGGCAAAAAGGTCACCGTGGTGGAGATGCAGCCCCAGTGCGGCAAGGACGTGTTCTTCATCAACCAGATCACCCTGTTCAACCGGCTGGCTGAGTCCGGCGTCACCCTGATGACCAGCACCAAGGTGGTGGCCATGGACGCTTCCGGCCTCACTGTGGAGTGCGAAGACGGCACCCAGAAGAAGCTTCCCGCCGACACCATTGTGGCCGCTTTCGGCATGAAGGCTGACCGCACCCTGGTGGATAAGATTGACGCGAAGTACCACACCAAGACCCGCATCGTGGGCGACAGCAACAAGCTGGGCAAGATCGGCGAAGCCATCCGCGACGGCTTCTACGCAGGTTCCAGCCTGTAAGCTTCAACCCAGCAAAATTACACAGCAAAAAGCCCGCCCTTGGGAACCCCAGGGGCGGGCCTTTTTTGTGACTCACATCAGTAGTCGCAGCGGATTTTCAGGGTTTCCCCAGCCTTTACGCTTCGCTGCAGAGCACCGTCTTTCAAGGAGACCGTCTCCCCGTTGACCTGGAAGCGGCGGCAGCTGCCTCGGAACCGGAGCGTCAGCTCCTGATCCCGCTGGGACACCAGCTCCGCTGTGAAACCGCTTTCCTCCCAGACCAGGGTGTTGAGCTTGACCCAGGTGTAGAGCCAGACTCCTTGGAGAGCTCCGTGGGAAAGGGAACTGGGCATGGCCGGCAGGAATTCCACCTCTCCCGGCTGGGAGAATACACACATTTCCAGCAGGATGGCCGGCATGGCTCCCTGCAGATCCGGGAAGGGCGCGTAATAGGGGAAATGCCGGGTGGACAGCGCCCTGGTGACAAACCCGTGGGCCATCAACGTGCCCAAGCTCTGCTCCAACTCCTCCACGTCCTTCAGCCGGGCAGCGGACAAAGTGCGATGGATGATCCCATGGGCGGAGTCGTCCTGATGGCCGCGCTTGCGGTTGGAGATCTGAATGGCCCGGGCCAGTTCCGGCTGGTCCTCCCAGGTGATGTAGTGGCCCGGCCACAGGTCGTAGTGGTGGGACACATGGCGATGGTTGAAGTTCTCCGGGATGGTGGGCCAAGCCCACTCCTTCAGGCCGCCCTCCTCGTCCAGCAGGTAAAGGGGCAGAGCGTCCCGCTGAGCCTGCCAGTGTGGAAGGTTCTCCTCTTCAATGCCCAAAGTCCGGCAGGCCTCCATCAAGTTGTCCAGCACCTCGCGGCAGATCATGATATCCATCACCGAGTTGATCCGGGTGGGATAGGTGTGTTCCGCCCCAGCCCAGATGGGGGTGGGATCCTCCGGGGAGAAGGAGGGGTAGAAGATGGACCGGCCGTTCTCGTCACGATCCTTGGCGTAATCCTCAAAGAAGAGGGCAATCTCCTTGAGCCCGGGTACCACCCGGTTCCGGAGGAAGTCCAGGTCTCCGGTAACCAGGTAATATCCCCACAGCTCGTTGTAAATCCACCCCAGGCAGCCCGTCCAGGCGTAGTGGGGATAGGTCTTGGAAAAGTGGTAGTACAGTCCGGAATCGTAATCACAGTGGACACTGGCCAACAGTCCTCTGGCTCCGTAGAGCTTTCGGGCATTGGTGCGGAAATCCTCAAACTTGGATTCGTAATAGCGGAAATACACATCCATCTCGTCAAAAAGTCCGGTGTTGTTCCCGGCGCAGACCTGCAAGTTGGTGTTGATGTTGTGCTGTCCCCAGAACGGCGGGATCTCTCCGGTGTCGGTGATCTGGTAGAACCTGCCCATGTCGTAGAGCTTGGAGAGCATGGTGGGATCCAGCACATGCTGAGTGTGGGTCCGGCGCAGCAGCTCCTCGGCGGAGAGGGCAAAGTCCCCCTCCTCCCCCATCTGGAGCTGAGAGCGCTCCATCCGCTCCCCAAGATAGGCCCGGTTGCCCTCCAGCACCTGGTCAAAACTCTGCTGGAAAGCGCTCACTTCCGCCTCCAGCTCACCCGCCAGCCCAAAAGTGAAGTTCTCTTCATACTTCCGAGTCTTGGCTATCACCGTGACGCTCTGGGCTCCCTGCACCAGAAAGCCCTTTTCCAGAGTCTCCACTCTGCCGCCATCCTGGGACAGCTTCACCACGGAACAGTAGCCCTTTTGACCGTACTCCGGGCAATAGGCCAGCTCCAAGGTCAGGGTATCCCCGGCGGCGGTGAGCTGTTCTCGGCATTTCTCCGGGGCTTCCAAACCTCCCCGAACCATGGAGGAAAACACCTTCCCCTTGCTGAACTCCAAAGGCCCCACCAGCTGGATCTCCGCTTCCACTCCCTGGGGAGCATCCGTTGTCAGTCGCAAGACGTGGACATCCCCATCGTAGGCCGTGACGGCCTCCCGACGATAGGTGCCTCGGTCATCCTCCCATTGAACGGTGACACAGCCGGTGAGCATATCCAGCCAGCGCACATACTCCCGAGTCTCCGCTCCCCGGGGTTGGGACACCTGAAGCCGGAAAGCATCGTGGCTACGCAGAGACCCCACCGGGTAGATGCTGGCCTGCTGCTGTTCCCGCCACGGGGCAAAATTGGGATCCTCCAGTCGGGTTTTATCCGCCAGCTCCCCGGCCTCTTCAAATTTGCCCTCCCGCAGCAGCTGACGCAGCTGGGGAAGGATCCCGGTAAAGTCCGGAGGCTCCGGAGTTTTAGCCCATTTGGGCTCAAAGAGCAGCTCATGAGTGAAGGAGAGCTCCTCTTCATAGGGATCCCCCATAACGCTGATCCGCTGCCTGCCATTGCCGGTGGTCAGAGCGTCATCCACCCGCTGGGCTGGCGCCAGGCTGCACACCACCCTTCTGGGCAGCAATGCTCGCCGCTTTTCCAGGGTCATGGGCCCATAGAGCGGTTTGGGGGACACGGGAATTTCTGCTGGATGTTTCATCATAACAACTCCTCCTAATCTCTCCTCCTTTGGGAGAGGCAACCGGACAGGACCCAATGTCTCGTCCTTTTCCCCATTGTAACAGCTTCCCAAAGGGCTGTAAACGGATAACACTCAGTTTTCCTGGATTCTTTGCAAAACAGTTGGGAACTTTTTATCCCACCGGGCATGTTTTGGGAATACATGAGTGCAGAAGGGAGTGGAACCTATTTCAGAAGGAGTCCCATCCCGACCTAAAAACGCGGCAGCAAAATGCAAGCCTTGCTGCCGCAAATAAGCTACGCATAAATCCCAGCAACCCACATGGTCTCACCCCCACAAAACCATTGATCCGCTGCAAACTCAATAAAAAAACTGACCCTGGGACGCAAGTTGCGTCCCAGGGTCAGCCTGGTGCCGGTGGCCGGACTCGAACCGGCACGGTATCGCTACCGGTGGATTTTGAGTCCACTACGTCTGCCAATTCCATCACACCGGCATGTGTGAAAAGCAGGTATTATTATACCCTGCTTTTCGCAAAAAAGCAAGGGGTTTTCCAAAAATATGGGGCGGACAGCGAAAATTTTCTATCCGCCCCAAGTGCTTCCTCTCTTCACGGCTGGTTGACGATCCCCACAAACAGAGGAAGGCCGTCCTGGCTGGTGATGCAGAACAGGAAAGGCCGATCCAGCACAAAATCCATCTCCTCCTCGGGAGGCATATCGCTGGTGCACTTTGCCATCACTGTGTAAGCTGCGGCGGTAACTCCTTCCTCGTCAATGGCCACCCTCACCCCATGCTGTGCCTGAGACAGATACACCGTCTCCACGTCCTGGGTGGTAGGAGAGAAATCAGCCCGTTCCGGGTTCAGGGCATCCGTGACCCCCAGAGTCTCCATACCTTCCAGCAGATCTGTTTGGGAGTGGATGTCAAACTTGGGCACCGACAGATGAACGATTACCCTCTTATTGTTTTCCCAGGAGCTGGTACCGTTGTCCGAAAACAGAAACTCCATGGCCTGGCTGTCCTCCAAAAGCTCCTCGGGCGTGGTACCCTCGTCAGGAAGCAGAAACCACATGGTGCCACTGTTTTCCAAAGAAAGTCCTACCGCTCCAAAGTTGTCCCCCCAGTAATAGTTGCTTGTCTTACTGGTGCGCATGAACACTGCGTCCCTGTCCCCATCAGGCCCGTGAAAGGCCTGGGTCACGTTGCCGGCTGCCGAAAATTCCTCGGTCCATTTGGCTCGGAAATACAGAGTGGTGGCCAGGGCCAGGACCGTGTCGGGATCCAGACCGATCTCTCCTACCTGGTCCGCCAGCAAGCCGCCGGTCTGGTCGTTGATCCAATCCCGCAGCATCTGGTTCAGCTCCTGGGAACCCATCTCCCCTTGGAAGGAGGAGGCGTAATAGGTGTCCGCCAAAGTGTCCAAAGTGGAATCCACATAGGGAATGTCCTCCCGGAGCCACAGAGAGCTTGCCAAAATCGACGCGGTAGCGCCGTCGTTCCAATAGTTGGCGTTCCACAAGTCATTGGCCTGGCTCCGCAGGGCCTCTATATCCGAAGCGCCCAGCAAATCCAGCACCTGTTGTCGGGAACTGCCATCGGTGAGTTCCGCCAGCATCCCCAGGGCCATGTACACATTCACTGGAGAATAGATACGGTTCTCTCCCGATTCTCCGTCCAAAAACACAGGCACTGTCTTCGTCCAAAAGTTCTCAAGCCCCTTGGCGTATCCCGTATCCCTTCTCTGGGCCTGAAGAGATTCACACCAGGCATCGTATGCTTGGGAATATCCATCAGAATCAAAGGTCTGATTCAGCCCGCTCACATACTGGCCCTCGTTAGGATCAGGCGTTTCGGAATCCCCTTGGGAAGGAGAAGTCTGGTCCGTGTCCTTCTCATACTGGCTCTCGTCAGGATATGGAGCCATGTTTGGGTACACGGCAACCTTGAGAGCAGCTGCCTGCCCCGTTGCAGATCCGGCGCTTTCCCCCACAAGCACATGGGGCTGGAGGGTTATGCTCAGGGCTACCGCCACCACCAGAACCGCTGCTGCCGCAGTTATCCACACTGGACGGGATCGCCTTCCCTTCCGACGCTCACTGCGCTCTAGCACCTGGCTGTCCAGGTGCTCCATGCTCTCAAACAGATCCTCACCTCTCATTGAGAAACCCCTCCTTCTCCAAGTACTCTCGAAGCTTTTTCCGCACCCGGCTGAGAATCACCGAAACATGGTTCTCTGTCAGCCCATATGTCTTGGCGATCTCCCGGATGGGATCGGCAAAGAAATACCGCCGGACAAACACATCCCCTTCCCGAGGAGGTAAACCATTTACAAAATGTCGGACACACTGGCCCAGTTCCTGCGCGTCAAAGGCCGCCTCCACATCTTCAGTACCTGCCACACATTCCTCCAGCTCGTCCAGCACCAAAGGCACTTGTCCACCGCCCCGTTTCTGAGCAAAGACGGCCTTGTACCGGTTGAAAGCAAGACGCCGGGTAATTTTAGCCAGGAACATCCGCAGAAAGTCCGGCCGGTGGGGAGGCATCCTGTTCCAGGCAGCCACCCAGGTGTCGTTGACACACTCCTCCGAGTCCTCCAAGCTCTCCAGGATCCCATGGGCCACTGAGAAGCAATAAGGCCCATACTTCTCCTGGGATTGGGCGATGGCCTGGGGGTCACGGCTCCAATACAATTCCACAATCTTTATATCCTCCATACTCCTCCCCCTTCCATCCTCTATGTCAACTTTTTTCGCTTGATCTTACAAATCAAAAGGGGTATCGCAAAAAATATCACGTTATAACAAAAAAGGCTTGTAAACAAAAACTGTTTACAAGCCTTCTATGGCTCCCCCAGTTGGACTCGAACCAACGACACCGCGGTTAACAGCCGCGTGCTCTACCGACTGAGCTATGGAGGAATATAGAGGAATTGCACCGAAGTGCAATTCCAATGGTGACCCGTGCGGGAATCGAACCCACGTTAACGGCGTGAGAGGCCGCTGTCTTAACCGCTTGACCAACGGGCCATATGGTGCACCATCAGGGACTCGAACCCGGGACACCCTGATTAAGAGTCAGGTGCTCTACCAACTGAGCTAATGGTGCATGTTGTACCCTGAAAACTGAATAAAGCTGAAAGAGAAGGAATCGAAGCGCTGCATAATCTCTTGAAGGACTATGGTCAAGCCCTCGGCCTATTAGTACTGCCAAGCTGAACACGTTACCGTGCTTACACACGCAGCCTATCAACCTTGTAGTCTACAAGGGGCCTT
>JBMNVU010000016.1:0-58223 GCA_050946975.1 Acutalibacter sp. | reverse complement strand
TACAAGAGCTGAAGCCGCGTCCGCAATGGTCAACGCGGTTGATAACTAAGGTTTCAACTCTACTTAATTTTATGATTACCCCATAGGACGAGGGCGCTGCCTTTTGGCAGCGCCCTTGTTCTATTTTTCCCGTTCCTGCAGGGTAGTAGTTTTTGGGAATTCTAAAAATAGCAGATGTGTAAGAACCCATCTTTCTCCCAATGCCGCTGAAAAAGTTGAGCGAAGTCGGTCCGGTGCTTGAGAAAAACACATTCAGCTCAGTTTTGCAAAGGAAAAGGCCCCCAGGTATAAACCTTGGGAGCCTTTTTGTGTCTTGCTTATTATTTCCAGAGAGTCTCGCTTGTTTTACTGAAAGCTGTCACTAAAGACAAAAGGGACAGCTTACGCTGTCCCTCCTGCCTATGGGGTAATCATAAAATTAAGTAGAGTTGAAACCTTATTTGTTCAGTGCGTTGACCATGATGGACGCGGCCTCAGCTCTTGTAAGCGTAGAAGTGGGATTGAAGTTACCCTTCGTGTCGCCGTTGAAGACACCAGCAGCCTTGCAGGCGTAGACATTTGCCTTGGCCCAGTTGGCGATCTTGGCATCGTCGTTGAACAGCTCGGAAGTGGTACCGGTCAGCTCCAGAGCATTCTTCATGATGGAAGCAGCTTCCTGACGGGTGATATAATCGCCAGGACGGAACATGCCGTCAGAACCGGAGATGATACCGTTCTCAGCGCAGTAGGCGATGTAATCCACGGCATAGTCGGAAGAAGTCACATCGGAGAAGGGAGTGGTGTCAGCCTCTTCAGGCTCCTCACCGTTAAGCAGCAGTTTCACAACCATGATGGCGAAGTCGCGGCGGGTTACGTTGCCAGTGGGATTGAAGGTACCATTGCCCAGACCGGACACGATACCTGCATCCACAGCAGCCATGACGTTGTCATAGTACCAGGAGCCGGGCTGCACATCGCTGAACTGCTCAGCAACAGTAGCCTTCAGGGTGTAGACGTTGGTGGTCTTCTCATCCTCAGACTTGACGGTGATGGTCAGGTCCTTGGTGAGGGAAACAGTCATGGGCTCAGTATAGGGAGTGGAACCCACCTTAACTTCAGCCAGCTTGGAAGCAGTCAGGGTCAGGGTCTGAGAACCCAGGTTGGTGCCGAAAGGCAGAGCCACGGTAACGGTCTTGCCAGAAATAGTGCCGGTATAATTGCCGACCTTTACAGAAGTCAACTCAGCGCCGGTCTCAGCGGCATTTACCTTGATTACATAGTTGTAAGGAGTCTCAGAGCCATTCTCAGCCTCTACTACCAGCTTCTCAACTACGGTGTTATAATCGGTGCCGTTATAAATACGTAACTCATAGGACCCACCATTTTCAATAACCTTGAAGTTCGGGTTAGAGGCGCTGGGATCGTCCGCATCGACCTTCTTGTTTACGTCGTCCCACTTCTTCACGCCACCGCTGATCAAATCAACATCAGTAGTTGTGCTATGACGGGCCTGCAGCTTAGCGCCGGCGGAGACGGTGTAATCCAGGAAGAAATCAGTAGCCTTGGCTGCGTCATCAGCCACATAGGAAGCGGGCACATTCAGAGTGATGATGGTGTCCTTCTTGGTGGAAGTAACCAGGCCATCGTTGGCGCTGATGGTGTTCAGGGTGCTGCCAGTACGGTTAGTACCAGTAGCTTCCACGGTGTACACGGTGTAGTGGCCAGCGTACTTGACGGTCTTCTCAATGGTTTCAAGAGAGATAGTAGTTGAGCCAATTTCGCAGGCGAGGTACTCGTCTGCAATCATATACTGCAACTTGTCGCTTCCAACAAAGTCGCTCATATTAATGGTAGCATTGCTGATATCGCCAGTCTCATCGTCCACAGTAGGAGCAATCGCAGTGACATTGCCTTTGCTGGTTGCAACACTGTAGAGCTTGGCACCCTCGGACAGAGTGAACACAGCATTCATATTGCCGGAGGGACTGTCGATCAGACTCTGGGGCAGAGTGACCTTCAGCTTATCGCCGGAAGCAGTCACGTTGTAAGTGGTGAAATAATCCACCAGGTTCACGTTGTCAGCCTCGGTCAGAATGAAGTCGGAGATGGACTTGCCGGTGTTAGCGGAAGCCTTGGTGAACACCAGCTTGTAGGTCACAATATTGCCGCTGTCGGATTCCAGCTTTACTGTGTTTACAGCCTTCTCGGCAAAGACATTGGTGCTGTCCAGAGAGACGGTCTTCTTGGTCTGAGCGGACAGAGCGAAGGTCAAGTCATCGGCCTCAATGCCGTTCTTTTCGGTGCTATAGGGAACACCGGAGAAGGTGATGGTGGTGCCGGAATAGAGCCAACGAATTCGACATCCTTGTTATCAACGGTAAGGGTCAGCTTAGCAGCGTTGATGGAAGGCTGGGTGTTAGCGGATTCGGCCTTGGTCAGGGTCAGGGTGTAATAGCCCTTATACTCGCCATCGGCGGAAGTGACGACCACAGCATAATCGGTGTCCAAATTCAGGTCCTGAGTGATAGAAACCTTTCCGTCCTTATCATCGTCTTCAGTGTCAGTACCACTTGCGATCTGAACCTTTGCACCCACAGGAACCTCAAAGGTAACTTTAGCCACTTTGGTTGCGTTCTTGGAAACCACGGCGGACAGCTTCTTGCCGTTCACAGTGCCTTCAGCGTCAAAGCTGGCGCTGTCGGTAGCGGTAAAGCCGGAAATAGTGGTGGTGCTAGTCTTATAGTCCAGCTTCAGAGTGTATTCACGAGTAGTGCCAGCATCGCTGGTGACAGTGATGGTAGCCGTGTTGCCAGTATTGCTGGGATCCAGCAGCCACTTGAAGTCAAACTCCTCGCCAGAAGTGATGGGTTTCTTACCGGAAGAACCATCAGTCTGCACCTCCACTTTTTCGTAAGCGGAGCCCACGGTGAAGGTGGGGACAAGCTTCAGGCTGTCATTATCTTCTGCATCCAGCTTGGCGCCGGGCATGGTGACAGTAATGATACCTTTTTCCGTGCCATCATCATTCTTCTCAAACACACCGGCCACATCTCCCAGCTTAAAGGAGGTGAGAGCGTCGGCTTCTTCCACAGTGATGGTGTAATCCTTGGTGGTCTCGCCGTTCTGTGCGCGAAGGGTTACAATCTGAGCTTCACCCTTCTGTTTGTTAGTAGCAATGGAGCCAGTAAAGGAGGTAACGCCGCTAGTATCAACACCATCGTTGGCTTTAATCTCAAGATCCGTATTGCCAGCAGGACTGTATCCAAAAGGCACGGTGAACTTGATGGTGCCGGCAGTGTTGTCCACAACACCGGTGTATTCGCCGCTTGCACCCAGCTTGGCGGACTTCACAGTGATCTCGCTGGAAGCCTCTGCCACAGACCAGTTAATAGTGTAGGTCTTGCTGTAGCTAGAGGTATCACCGGTCTTGTACACCTGAAACTTCAGGGGCACGGGCTGGCCGTCCTTAATTTCCAGATCAAAGGCAGTACCAGGAGTACCGTCCGTCCACTGGCCGTCTTTCTGATAACGGAAATCCTCGCCAGTAGCACCCAGCTGAATTACCAGCTGAGGTGTATCTGTAGTATAGCTGAACTCCACTGTCCAGCCATCGCTAGTTGCTACGGGATCTCCAGTAAAGGAGAAAGTACCCCCGGCAACCGGCGTAATGGAGCCGGTGGGAGTATACTCCGCGGCAGCAGCGCTGAGCGGAATCATTGCGACGACCAGCATGAGAGCCAGGAGCATCGCAAGTGATTTCTTCAGAAACTTGCTTTTGTTCATAGATTTCAACCTTCTTAATTTTAGATTCTCACAGGGCATGATCCTGTGAGTTTAAGTTATCTATAAACTCGCACAGGGGAAATCCGGCTCCAAAACCCCAGGAAAAACGGCGGGTTTGCACTTTTTTCCTGGGGGAGAGGGTTGAACTGGCCTGCGCCCCGCCCCCCGCGGCCGTGCTGTCTATGCTCCCCAGCTGGGCAGTACCTCCGGCGGCCTAGTGCCCGAACACGCTTCCCGGCTTCCAGGTTCCGAGTCTATCCCCCCCATTTTGCCCCCTGGATTTCCGCACAGCCGCTGGAGAATCCTGGTGATAGCAGGCACTTCGGTGGTCCACATTGCTATTGCTGCTGCCTACACTGCGTGATGGGGCTATGGTCGGCCACCTTCGGCTTCTCTGGGGCCTCTGTTGGGGGGAGGCTCTCTTTTGCCGGTTTTGGAGGGGATGGAAAGAAAAAGTCAAAAAAGCTCCCCGGCAGACGGCAAAAGTCTGTCGGGGAGCAACTTAGTTCAAAGGTTTTGGCTTTGGATGGCAGCTGGCCGCTGAAAAGTGGTTAGCCTCCGCCGGGTTGGGGCAGATTCCAGCGGTTGGGGGAGATCAGCCCAGCTTTTGGGAGGTGCGGTTGATCACCTCATCCTGGATGGACTTGGGCAGGCGGATAAAGTACGCGCTGTACCCGGCCACCCGGACGGTCAGCTCCGGATGGTCCTCGGGGTGGACCTGGGCGTCCAGCATCTCGGCCCGGTCCACCACGTTAAACTGGATGTGCTTGCCGCCGTGGGTCAGGTAGGTGCGGATCAGGCCCGCCAGTTTGTTCAGGTCCGCCGAGGTCTTCAGCACGGAGGGGTGGAACTTCATATTGAACAGGGTGCCCTGGTACTGGTCCTGCTGGATTCGCATGGCGCTTTGGAACACGGCCAAGGGGCCTCGGACGTCCTTGCCGTGGCTGGGGGAGATGGACGCATCCGCCAGGATCTCCCCGCCCTTGCGGCCGTCGGGAGTGGCACCGGTCAGGGCGCCGCCGGGCTGATGGGCGGAGATGGAGATGGCGTTGGGCTTGATGGTCTCCCCGTAGGCGCTGGGATAGCTGCGGCAGGCCTCGTTGTGGAGCTGGTACACCTGGTTGACCAAGTCGTCCACCTCGGGAATATTGTTGCCGTACTTAGGCGCCGCCAGGAAGTCCGCCCGCATCTCCTCAAAGCCCTCCCAATCGGCGTCCAGGGCCTCCAGCAGCTGGGCCATGGTGTACTTCTTCTCATCGTACACCAGCTTCTTGATGGCCATGAGGGAGTCGCCGGTATTCACTCCGCCCACGGCCCCGATGAGGCCGGCGTTCTCAAAGGCAAAGCGGCGGTTGAACATGTCCTTGCCGCTGCGCACGCCGTCGTGCATCAGGGCGGAGCGGAACACGTCGGGGAACAGCTCCCGCTCGGCGATGAGCTCCACGTTGACCCGCTCCGCGGCCATGCCCATCAGGTACTTGATCTGGGTGAACACCGCCTGTTTCAGCTCTTCAAAGGTCTCCATCTTGGTCACATCCCCGGTGGGAATACCCACCATCTCGTGGGTATTCCGGCAATAGCCGTTGTGCAGGCACACGTCCATGGCGTGGGGGAGGATGAAGAAACAGGCCACCTGGGTCCGGGTGATCCCTGGAATGTTGCCGTCCACGCAGCCGGTGGCGCAGTAGTTCCGAGCCTGCTCCGGGGTCAGGGTGTTGTCCTCGGTGAAGAACTTGATGTAGCTGTCATCCCCGATAAAGGCCGGCATCCCCAGCCCGGTGCGCACCACCTCCAGGGCTTTTTCCAGCAGCAGATCCGGGGTGTTTTTGTGCACCCGCACGGTGATGGTGTGGTGGGGCAGGTGGGTGTCCTTGGCCGCCTCCAGCAGCAGATAGCTCAGCTGGTTGGTGGCGTCGGATCCGTCGGCCTTCTGGCCGCCAATGGTCCAGTTGTACCACTTGGCCATGCCCGCGTTCTTGGCCCGGTTGGCCTTGCCCGACACCCGGTTGATCTTCATCACCTTGCACCGCAGGATCTCCAGCAGCTCCAGCACCTGGTCGTCGGTGATGAGCCCAGCGTCAATGTCGTGCTGGTAGTAGGGGTACATGTACTGGTCAAACCGCCCCGCCGTGGAGGTGGGGGAGGGGCACACCATCAGGAAGGTGAACCAGAACGCCTGCAGCGCCTCCCGGAAGGTCTCCGCCGGCTCATAGGGCACCTTCCGGCAGATCCGGGCCATCTCCAAAAGCTCCACCCTGCGCTGGGGATCCGATTCCTCCCCGGCCATCTTCTCCGCCAGGTCGGCGTAGCGGCCCGCAAAGCGCACCCAGGCCTCGAACACCAGGATCACGCCCTCCCAGTAGTTGCGCTTGTCAATGCTGTCGATCTCGTAGTACCGCAGCTCCTCCAGGCAGCGACGGGCCTCCTCCAGGATGCCCTTGGCCCCCTTCTGCAGAATCTGCTCGTACTCCACGCACACCAGGGAGAACCCGGGCCCCAGGCCATAGCCGCTCATGGCAAAGCCGCCGCCGGAGCCGCCCTTTTTGTCCTTCCAGGGGGGCAGCACCAGGCCGGACTTCATGAAGGGCCATAGCCGGTCGCTGTCCCCCAGGGATTTGCCCATGGCCTCGATGAGGTTGCTGTTGAGGCTGTTGCCTGCAAAGCGCTGATTTAAGCGGTAGAGCTCCGCCTCGTCCTCCGGGGTGATGGTGTAGATCTCCGACTTCAGGCTCTTCACCTCGTCGGGAGTCCACACGCCGTACTCATACTGCATCTCCAGGCCGAAGGGCTTGCTGGCCCCGGACCCGCACAGCAGATCCCCTTCCTCAATAAAGATGGGGATGTTGTCCAGCACATGGGCGTGGAGCTTGGACCGCCGCAGCAGCATGGGTTCCCCGGCGGTCTCCTCCAGGGATTCCACCGCCAGGCGGAACTGTTCCACACACAGGGGGTACTTGTTGACCCGCAGGCTTTCTTTCATGCGCTTGACTCGTTCTGTCATGATGGACATACCTTCCTTCCCAGGGATTGATTCTGGCACCATCAAATCATAAAACAGGGACCCGGGCAAGGGCGCGGGAAAAAGTCTGTCCCTGCCGCACAAGGGGGAAGGGAATATTTGGAGGCTGTTCACAACACTTGCAAAGCCGCTGGAATTGTGAAATAATTTTGATTACAATGGGATCACACAGAGGGAGGAAAGGCCATGGACGTCAAGCTGGTGAAGGAGGATCTGGGGGGCGCGGCGGTGTTTATCCGAGGCGGCGGAAGCCTGGAGGTGGAAAAGCTCCGGCTGCTGGACCGCCAGCAGGAACTGCGCCCCGGGGTGCTGTACCTGGGGACCCTGGACCAGGCCAGAGCTCTGGCCCCCGGCTGGGAGGCCCGAGAGGGCAGCGCCCTGCTGCTGGCGGAGGCCCCGGAGGGCCAGGCCTACACCCTTCCCCAGGAGCGGCTGCCGGAGTGCACGGTGTTTTCCCGGCTGTCCCTGGGGGCGCTGTTCAACCGGGTGAGCACCCTGTTGGAGTCCGCCCAGACGGACCCCCTGCACGCCTGGAAGCAGGTGCTGGGCCGCCGGGTGGTGGATCCCGGGGAGATCCGGGAGCGGCTGTTCGGCGGGGATGAGGGGACCTATGTTCAGCTTTTGCTGTTGCGTCGGGGGGACCAGGGGCCCCTGCCCCAGGGCTTGGCCCGGCAGGCGGCCCAGTGGTTTCCTGGGGATCTGGTGATCCCCGACGAGCGGGAGATTGCCGTGCTGCGGCAGCACCGGGAGCAGCTGTTTACCTTCCCCCTGCCGGAGGGCATGGAGGAGGGTCTGCGGGTCCAGGGCTGTGTGGCGGGGATCGGCAACGCCACCCGGGACTGCTCCATGCTGCGAACCATCTGCCAGATGCTCCGGCACATGCTCCGTTTGCGGCAGCGGCTGGGCCGGGAGGACGTGCTCTGCCAGCTGGACCAGTACCAGATGATGATCGTCATCGACTACTGCGTTCAGGAGTATGTCCAGCGCAACGGCCACCAGGACATCTGTTACCTGGCCCATCCGGCCCTGGTGCACCTGGCCCGGTACGACCTGCGCCGGGGGACCAACCTGCGGCAGGTGTTGTATCAGTACCTGCTGTTCGGGGGGAACATCCAGCGCACGGCGGCGGCGCTGTACATGCATCGGAACACGGTGCAGAATAAGCTGAAAAAAATCGGGGAAATGGTCAGCCTTGACCTTTCCGACGGCCTGCTGTGCCAGCGCCTGCTGCTCTCCTGCCAACTTTTGGAGTACGCGGAGAAGGTGCTGCATCTGCGGGTGGACGAGGATCGGAGGGAATCCAGTGGGAACGCTTGAATTGGTGACGGGAACCATCTTTAATCTGCAGCATTTCTGCCTTCACGACGGTCCGGGGATCCGGACCAATGTCTTTTTCAAAGGCTGCCCCCTGCGCTGCCGGTGGTGCGCCAACCCGGAGTCCCAGCGCATGGGGCCCCAGATCCTGTGGAATTGGGAAAAGTGCAGCTTCTGCGGAGCCTGCGGGGCTGCCTGCCCCCAGGGGGCCATCTCCCTGGAGGGTGAGAAGGTCCGCACTGACGAGGCCAAGTGCACCGGCTGCGGAGCCTGTGTCAACGCCTGCCCGGTGGAGGCCCGGGAGCTTGCCGGCAAGACCGTCACCGCCGGGGAGGTCCTCCGGGAGGTGGAGGAGGACCGGATCTTCTATGGAGAGGAGGGGGGGATGACCCTCACCGGCGGGGAGGTGCTCTCCCAGCCGGAGTTTGCCCGGGCGCTGCTGCAGCTGGCCAAGGAGCGGGGACTGACCACCGCGGTGGAGACCAGCGGATTTGGCACCTGGGAGGCCTTGGAGATGCTGGCCCCCTGCTGCGACCTGTTCCTGTACGACTGCAAGCACACCCAGCCCCAGGAGCACCGCCGGTGCACCGGTCAGGAGAACGGCCGGATCCTGGAGAACCTGCGGCGGCTGAGCCGGGAGTTCCCGGAGAAGGAGATCTGGCTGCGGGCGCCGGTGGTGCCGGGCTGGAACGACAGCCGGGAGAACCTGGAGGCTCTGGGGGCCCTGGCCCAGGAGCTCCCGGGGTGCACCCGGGTGGAGCTGCTGCCCTACCACGATCTGGGAGAGGGCAAGCGGCGCCAGCTGGGGGAGGAGGCCTTCCCCGGGGAGATCCCCACCCAGGAGCACATGGACGCCCTGCGGCAGATCGTAGCCGCCTGGGGCAAGCCGGTGTATTGACCGCCGCTGGCTGGAAAGGAGCTGCCCCAAAAGGTGCTTGCCGCAGATCAAAGAATGACCCGGCGAACCAAGACCATTCACCATATGTACGACCCAGAAAGGAGAAACCCATGAATTACACCCGAACTTCCCACTATATGCCTGGGTGCGACGGCACCAAGCTGGCGGTGGATCTCTACCGCCCGGACACCCAGGAAAAAGTCCCCCTGCTGGTCAAGGCAGGTAACAGCCCCCGCCGCCGGATGTTTGAGGACGACAAGGAGGCTGTGGAGCGCTTTTTGGAGGCCGGTTACGCCGTGGCCTTTGTGGAGGTCCGGGGCATCGGAGCCTCCTACGGGATCTACGACGGCTTCTTTGGCCCCCGGGACGGCCGGGACATGAAGGGCATCATCAACACCCTGGCCCAGGAGGAGTGGTGCACCGGAAAGGTGGGCACCTACGGCGGCTCCAACCACGGCATGGTCCAGGAAATCACCCTCCTGGAGCAGCCGGAGCACCTGTACGCCTCCGCCCCCTGCGATTGCAGCATGGACTTTTACGACCAGGACTTCCCCAACGGGGTCAGCGCCCTGCCCTTCATCCCCGGCACCGTGACCGAGCCTCCTCGGGACAGCTCCAACCCCATGGCGGTGCTGGAGCAGCCCCCCGTCCCCCTGGGAGACCCGGTGGACGAGGATCCCGCCCCGGATTACCCCATGGCCCATGAGGCCCAGAAGTGCCATGAGCGCAACCTGCCCTTCCTGGGCCAGCATCTCCCCAACATGTACCGGGACGACGTCCACCCCTACCTGGGGTACCGGCCCAACCTGGACATCCCCTCCTGGGAGCGGATGGACGACGTCCGCTTTGGACGGATCCCGGTGTGGAGCATCGGGGCTTGGTTTGACCCGGGCTGCACCAATAAGATCCTCACCTGGAAGAGCTGGGGCGGCAAGCTGCTGCTGGGCCCCTGGCCCCACTGCGGCATCTACCACCGGGATTCCGACTTCCCCAACGGCGCTTACGATTGGGAAGGGGAGCACCTGCGCTTTTACGACGCCCTGCTCAAGGGCAAGGACAGCGGCAGCCTGTCGGAGCCCCCGGTGACCTACTACACCATGGGGGACACCCCGGGCAAGGAGTGGCATCGCTCCGCGGATTTCCCCGTGGAGGGCACCACCTTCCCCAAGCTGTACCTGTCGGCGAAAAACACCCTGGAGGAGTCCCCGGTGCCAGCGGGCAGCCTGGACTACACTGTGCGGGAGGACATTCAGCTCTATGAAAAGATGGGCCGGATGAACCGCCACATCACCCGGGACATGACCCCGGAGGACGAGAAATCTCTGACTTTCACCAGCGCCCCCCTGCCCAAGGATTTGGAGATCACCGGCGCACCTGTGCTGGATCTGTGGGTGACTTCCACCCACACCGACGGCAACTTTATCGCCGCCCTGGAGATGGTTACCCCCCAGGGGGAGAGCCAC
This sequence comes from Acutalibacter sp., assembly GCA_050946975.1. GTDB lineage: Bacteria > Bacillota > Clostridia > Oscillospirales > Acutalibacteraceae > Acutalibacter. Next base: position 47,767 of record JBMNVU010000016.1, on the reverse strand, counting down.
TTTCTCACCGAGGGGATGATCCGGGGCTCTCACGCCAAGATCCACCCCAACGCCATCTACGCCTCCCTGGGGCTGCCCTATCACCGGGGCTACCGGGAGGACCGGGTGGAGCTGTCCCCCACAGAGCCCACGAAGCTGTCCTTCCACCTGGAGGCCACCTCTTGGGTGATCCCCGCCGGATGCAGCCTCCGAATCAGCATTTCCTGCGGCGGGTCGGGATTCCAGCAACCCCAGGGCTTCCCCCAACAGATGCCCACCATCACCCTGTACACCGGGGAGGGCAGGGAGTCCGCCCTGACCCTGCCGGTGATCAAGCCCACCGCCACGGTGTTTGAGAGCGGGGAGGAGCGGCTGTACGTGTACCGCCGGTGCGTCTACCGGGAGCGGCAGGGCCGGTTCACGGAGTACCCCTGCCGCCAGGCCTATCCCATGGGGGACGGGGTGATGGTCTACGAGACCGACGCCTTCACCGTGGAGGTGACGACCCGGGGCCTGGAGGCCACGGCCGTGGTTCGAGGCGGGGAGTTTTCCTTCACCGGGACGGCCACCCTGCCGGACCGGTACGCCTTTGGGGACCAGAGCGGGGAGATCCCCCTGCCGGAGACCCCCTGGGCCAACTGCCCGCCCGCGGATGTGCGGAACCTGTACGTGGCCACCGTCCCTGTGGGGAAGGGGGTCAAAGGAGAGCCCAACATCCAGATGCGCAGCACCTTTGACCTGTTTGTGGACCTGATCTATCCCCAGGGAAAGCGGGAGAATCTGCCCTGCATCGTGAACATCCACGGGTTTGGGGGGAACCACCACCAGTTTGAGACCAACACCCAGATGTTCCTGGATCGGGGGTACGCGGTGGCGTCCATTGATTACCGGTTGTGCCCGCCCAGCCGCTGGCCCAGCTCCGGGGAGGACGCCCGGGCCTGCATCCGCTATTTGAAGGCCCACAGCCAGGAGCTGGGGTTGGATCCCCAGCGGTTTGGGCTGATCGGCGGGTCCATGGGCGGTCACCTGACTGCCATGCTGGCCGCCTGCAACGGCGATCCCCAGGAGGAGGGGAAGATCGGCGGCTGCCTGGATCAGGATTGCCGGGTGAAAGCGGCGGCGGCCTACTACGCCTTCACGGATTTCTTCCACTTTGGGGAGGACTCCGCCCAGGTGTGGCCCGCCCAGCCTCGGAAGGTCAACCAGTCCGACGGGCCCTTTGCGCCCCTGGCCAGCCTGTTGGGGTACCTGGGCGAAGGCCGGGGTATGGCCGACGTAAAGGCCCACCTGTGGGACCAGGATCCCCAGTACCGGCAGCTCCGGGAGGCCGCCTGGCAGGCAAGCCCCATCTCCCACGTGACGGAACACAGCGCGCCGCTGTGCCTAGTCCACGGGATCTTTGAGTGCGGAATCCAGGTGCCCATGGGCCAGAGCGTGCGGATGTTTGAAGCCTACAGCAGGAAAGGGGTCAAATCCCTGCTGCTGTGCAACAACAACGGCCTCTTCGGGGAGGACCCGGAGGTCAAGCAGGCCGTGGTGGAGTTCCTCACCAGTCGGGTGTGAGGGGCCACAGGGAGATTTGTCCAGCGTCACATCTTTCTTGTTACTTATGGTTATATAAAAAATTTATAAAAATAAAACTAAAAAAAACTGGAACGTTCAGCCTCTTAAGAAGTCGGGCTGTAAATCTCCATCCTTTTCTGGCTTAGCCAGGGATTAAAAAGGGTGTAAAAAAATAAAGAAGAGATCAACTATTGGGATTGCCTCAGCGGTTAACTGGGGCAGTCCTTTTTTTCTTGTCCTGCAAACGTTTACTTGGTTTTTTAAAAATTTTTCATAAAAATTCATTGACACTATGCAGGTTTTATGATATGCTCTTCTCAAGAAAAATTTATATAAAAATTTATGCGATCCAAAGAAAATGTTTAAGAGCCCTCGGGATATTCCGTCCGGCTGTGAGGAACCAGGACAGGATATCAGGAAGGAGTGTTCCTTTCCAGGGACTTCCCGACACAGGGCGGGTCGCATGGGGCGATTGGTTTAACCACAAAAGGAGGTGAAGAACAACAAAGGGATGTTTTCCGCCTGGCCTGTTTGAGGCCGCGGTTCTAAAAAACGAGGAAGGACTTAAATCAAAAGGAGGACCTATATCATGAATAAGCTGTTTCGAAAAGTGATTGCGGTTGCGCTGTCATCCGCTTTGCTGGTCACCGCCTTTACCGGCTGCGGCGGCAATACCGGCACTTCTTCCGGCACATCTTCCGCAGGAGCTACGCAGAGCTCCCAGGGGGAGACCGACTCCTCTGGAGCAGAGGGGGACACCGGCAGTACAGTGGCCACGGATGCCTCTGAGCTTTCTAAAAACGGCGTTTCCGAGTTTCAGTATGAGGCTGGGGAATTTCTCAAGTACGATGAGCCTCTGACCATCACTTTCGGCAACAACAAGGATATCAACGGAGAAGGGATTGTCGCCATGGAAGAGGACCTGGGCGAACCCTTGGATGATAACCGCTGGACCCGCTATTTCTCCGACGAACTGAACATCGTCACAGAGTATCAGTTCAACATTCCCAATGGTACCGACTACAACCAGCAGCTGATCCTGTCCATGACGGCAGGGGATCTGCCTGACATTTTCCTGGTAATGGATCTCTCCACCTTGAGCCAGCTGGCGGAAGCCGGGGCCATCGCCGACTTGACCACCGTCTATCAGGAGAATGTCAACCCCACCTTGGCAAACATTATTGAGGGTGAGGGCACCGACATCTACAACCCCATGATCTATGATGGGAAGCTGATGGCTCTTCCTGTGAAGATGCCCTCCACCAATGGCTACAACCACTGCTGGGTCCGTCAGGATTGGCTGGACGAGCTGGGATTGGAGCGCCCCGAGACCATGGAGGATGTCTATGAGATCACCAAGGCTTTCAAGGAGCACTATCCCGACAACATCGGCATGATGCTCAATGAAAGCTACATCGCAGAGATGAAGGGTATCTTCTGGGCATATGGCGGCACCACTGCCGTGCGGAAGTACTGGCAGGTCATGGATGACGGCACCCTGGGCTTCTCCGAGGTGCAGCCTGAGATGAAGGGCGGCCTGGAGTTCCTGCAGAAGATGTACAACGAAGGCCTGGTCAACAAGGAGTTTGCCACTGAGGATATTGCCACTGCCTTTGAGTATGTGGCCAACAACCAGTGTGGTATCTTCTATGGCCCCCACTGGTACGGCTTCAACATGGAGAACGCCGAATCCAGCATGGACGACTCCGCCAACTGGGTGGCCTGCGGCCTGCCCACCGGCATCGAGGGTGAGCAGACCAAGGTCTACGCCACCAACACCTTTGACGGTGTGTGGTGCGTCAACGCTGATTTTGAGCATCCCGAGGCTCTGGTGCATCTGCTCAACGCCTACTCGGAGAAGCTCTTCGGCGAGAACAATGATTTTGAAAACTTCTTTGCCTGCCCCGGCAACAGCGGCTGCTGGAGCGCCTCCCCCATCCACGTGCTGGACGCTGAGGTGGACCTGACTCCCCATCTGCAGATGAAGCAGGCCATGGAGGACGACAACATGGACGAGCTCACCGGCGTTGGCAAGACCTACTGGGAGTACATCCAGAACGGCCAGACTGCTTACCAGTACATGTTTGGACCCAAGGATTCCTGCTTTGAGTTTGTGGGCGAGACCTATCCCGACATCGTGGTGTGGAACGGCTATTACGGCGCTCCCACCAAGACCTGGGCGGACCGCTGGAGCAGCATGCAGGAGTTGATTGACACCACATACCTGTCCATCATCACGGAGAACCTGGATGTGGATTCCACCTTTGACGCCATGGTGGAGGAGTGGTACAGCATCGGCGGCGAAGCTGTCACGCAGGAGGTCAACGAGATTTACGCCTCCTATTAAGGGCAGAGAAGCCCAATCCATAGGCGTAAACGGATAGGGCGGCGGTGCCGCCTGGAATAGAGAAGAGAAGGAGAGCATCCTCAATTGGACGCGTCTGGCCCTCAGGCATTTTAAGCAATAGCTGACACGGCTGATCTGGACGTGCCGGGGGGATGCTCTGTCCTTTTTTAAGAGAACTGAAAAGGAATTTGCAAAGGAGTGGGAGGCTATGAAGAAAAGGAACGCCTGGATCCAGCGTGAGATCCCCCTTCACCTGATGATTATCCCAGGGGTTGTGGTGCTGTTTGTCTTCAACTATATCCCTTTGGCGGGCATCATCATTGCGTTCCAGGATTTTAACCCTGCCCGGGGTCTGTTTGGAAACAATCCTTGGATCGGTTTGGAGAACTTTCAGTATGTCTTTTCCCTGCCCAACACGGGACGGGTGTTCGCAAACACGCTGATTATCGCCGTGTTGAAAATCATCATTGGTACCGCTGTGCCCATTGTGGTGTCACTGCTGCTCAATGAGTGCCGGAATATGGCGGCAAAGCGCACCATTCAGACCATGATCTATTTTCCCTATTTCATCTCTTGGATCATTTTAAGCGGTGTGCTGGTGGATATTCTCTCTCCCACTGACGGTCTGGTCAACGATCTGGTCAAGGCCTTTGGCGGAGAACCCATCTATTTCCTGGGGGATAACAAATACTTCCAGGGGACGCTGGTGGTGTCGGATGTGTGGCGCAACTTCGGCTACAACAGTGTGGTGTATTTGGCGGCCATCACCGGCATCGATATGACCCTGTATGAGGCGGCCTCCATTGACGGTGCCAACCGCTGGCAGCAGACCTGGCACGTCACTCTGCCCGGGATGTCCACCATTGTCATCCTCATGGTCATCCTGAACCTGGGCAATCTGCTCAACGCCGGTTTTGACCAGGTGTTCAACCTGTACAGCCCGGCGGTGTATGAGACCGGTGATATCATAGACACCATGGTTTACCGCATGGGCTTGGAACAGGCCAAGTTTGGCCCTTCCACCGCGGTGGGCCTGCTGAAATCGGTGGTGTCCTTCCTGCTGATCTCTTCCGCTTATTTGATCGCCTACAAAAAATTCGACTACAAAGTGTTCTAAGGAGGTGGGCAAGCTGTGAGTGTTTCTGTGTTGAAAAAGAAAAAAAGCTCCAATCGGCCTCCAGAGCATGAGTCCATCCACCAGATCCGCACCCGGGGCCAGAAAATCTTTTCCGTGTTTAACTACATCATCCTGGGTATTTTGGCCTTGATCTGTGTGCTGCCCTTCTGGTACATCATCTGTCTGTCCTTCAGCTCCAATGGAGCGGTTATGGCCGGCAGGGTTCGGTTGCTGCCGGTGGAATTTAATGTGGAAGCCTATATCTATGTGCTGGAGCGAGACGCCTTTTGGCAGTCCATGTTGGTTACGATCGAGCGCATTGTGCTGGGATTGCCTATCAACATGCTGCTGACCATTTTGAGTGCCTATCCCCTTTCCAAGCCCGGCATCAAGTTCCACGGGCGGGGAATCTATGTGTGGTATTTCTTCTTGACCATGCTCATCAATGGCGGTATGATCCCCACCTATCTGGTGGTCACCCAGCTGAAGCTGCTCAACACCATCTGGGCCTTGGTGCTGCCCTGCGCCATCAATGTGTTCAACATGCTGCTGGTGCTCAGCTTTTTCCGGCAGATCCCCGCGGAGATCGAGGAAGCCGCCTTTGTGGACGGCGCCGGTCATTGGCGGATTTTGTGGCAGCTGTATGTGCCCATTTCGGTGCCGGTCATTGCCACGGTGGTGCTGTTCACCCTGGTCCAGCATTGGAACAGCTGGTTTGACGGCTTGATTTACATGAAGACAGAACAGTACCCCCTGCAGACCTATATGCGCAGTGTGATCGCCAACTTTGATTTCTCCAAGATGACCCCCGAGGAGCAGGCACGGCTGGCACAGATGAATGTCCGCACGGTAAAAAGCTCCCAGATGGTCATTGGCGCCATTCCCATTTTGGCGGTGTATCCCTTCCTGCAAAAGTACTTTGTTTCGGGCATTACCCTTGGCAGCGTCAAAGGTTAATTTCGTTGCGGGGAATCAAATAAGTGAATTGGAGGAGTTTCTATGTATCAGTATCTCGTCAAAGAAAGTCAGAAGATTCGCCTAATCATCAATACCGATGCCAAAAACGAGGCAGACGACCAATTTTGCATCGTCCACGCTCTGCTTACCCCTAAGTTTGACATTCGGGGATTGATTGGTGCTCAGTTTGGCACCCGCCGCACCACGGAGTCCATGCAGGAGAGCGTGGATGAGTGCGTCAAGCTGCTGGATCTGATGGATTTGACCGATCAGGTGAAAGTGTACGCCGGCGCCCGGGAGGAGATCAAGAGCGAGACAGAATACGAGTATTCTCCCGGCGCCCAGCTCCTGGTGGAGGAGGCCAACAAAAAGGACGACCGCCCGCTGTACGCCATTTTCCTGGGTCCCTTGACTGACATGGCCTGTGCTTATCTTCACGATCCCTCCATTGCGGACAAGCTCACGGTCATCTGGATTGGCGGCGGCAAGTACCCCGAAGGTGGGTTTGAGTTCAACCTGAGCAACGACATCAAAGCGGCCAATGTGGTGCTTCAGTCCCCCATTGAGCTGTGGCAGGTTCCTGTGAACGTTTACACCAAAATGCTGGTCTCCTTTGCGGAGCTGGAGGAGAAGGTCCGCCCCTATGGTAAGGTGGGCCGGTACCTCTTTGATCAGATGATGGAGTTTACGGCCTCTCTTCCCGATAATCGTACCTGGCCCAGTGGGGAGTGCTGGTCTCTGGGGGATTCTCCCACCATTGGCCTTCTGCTCAATCCCCAGCCTTTCCTGGCTCATCAGGGGGAGGCTCCGGTGATCGATGAGGAAATGGCCTATCACTTCACCGGTGAGGGGCGTCAGATCCGTATCTACGATGATGTGAATGCCCGGTTTATTTTGGAGGACATGTTCTCCAAACTGCGCTTGAATTACGGGAATTAAAAAATCTACAAAAATATCGCATAAAATTTTATCATAATAATTTACAAAAATCCCGTCTGCTTCTTGCTCCACACCGCCGAGCCATTGTATAATATCGGTGAAATCGTTATCCACATATACCAGAAAAAGGAAAGGGTTCGGCATGAAAATAAATATTAAGAAACTTAGCGAGCTAACAGGATTTTCTCAGGCAACGGTCTCCAATGCGCTGAACAATAAAAAAGGCGTCAACAAGGAGACCGCCGAGAAAATTCGCAAAGTTGCTCGGGAAACGGGATATCTATCAGACCTGCGCATCAGCAGTGTCAAGCTGGTGGTCTATCGGGCCAGCGGCGCCATTGTAAACGACTCTCCCTTTTTCTCCTCTCTGATCGGCGGTGTGGAGGCCGAGGGGAGAAGGCAGGGCTATGATACCTTGGTTTGCAACCTGACCAGGGATAGTGCAGACTATGAGGATCAGCTGCGGGAGCTTTGCAGCGATCCTTCCAGCGCGCTGCTGGTTTTGGCCACAGAGCTGGAGCCTTCTGAGGCCAAGCACTTTGAGGAGGCTGTTCCCCCGGTGGTGATGCTGGACAACTGGTATGAGAATTTACCTCTCACCGCAGTGCTTATTGACAACATCGATGCGGCCAGTCGTGCGGTGCGCTATCTCATCCAAAAGGGCCACAAAAAGATCGGCCATCTCAAGGGCAGTTACGCCATCCGGAACTTCGGTTTTCGGGAGGAGGGCTACCTGCGCACCTTGATGGAAAACAATTTGGAGTATAACCCGGATTACACCTTCTGTCTGACCCCCAGTATGGAGGGCGCGTGGCAGGACATGAGTGCCATCTTGCAGAGGGAACCTGACCTGCCCACCGCGTTCTTTGCGGACAACGACATGATTGCTCTGGGGGCGATGCGGGCACTGCAGCAGAATGGCTATTCTGTGCCGGAGGATGTGTCGGTGGTAGGGTTTGACGATCTGCCCTTCTGCGCGATCTCCAATCCGCCGCTAACCACGGTAAAGGTGGAAAACTATCGGATGGGCATTGCGGCCGTGCGCTGCTTGATGGAACTGGTCCGAGATAACATGCCCTGCTGTGTGAAAATGGAGGTGCGCAGCTCGTTTATTGAGCGGGACAGCGTGAGAAATTTGCTGGACCAGGAAGGGTAAGGACTTCAGGGTTTTAGAGGACTGTATGGAGTTGTTTTGATAGTAAAGGAGGAAATTTCCCCATGAAAGGGACAACCGTAAAATTGGGCTACGCGCCTACACGGCGGAGCATTTTCAGTGCGCCGGACGCCATTAAATACCGGGGTCTCACCCGGGATCGGCTTGGGGAGCTGGGAGTGGACTTCGTGGACATTGACGACATCAACCCGGAAGGGCTGCTCTACGATGACAAGGACATCGGCCCCATCTTAGAGAAATTCCGCCGGGAGAAGGTGGACGGCCTGTTTGTGCCCCACTGCAATTTTGGCACGGAGTATGTGGTGGCCCGCCTGGCCCGGGAATTGGGAGTCCCGGTGCTGCTGTGGGGGCCTCGGGACGAGCGCCCTGACGAAAACGGCGTTCGGCTGCGGGACAGCCAGTGTGGGTTGTTTGCCACGGGCAAGGTGCTGCGGCGGTTCCAAGTGCCTTTTACCTACATGACAAACTGCCGGCTCACCGACCCGGAATTTGAGCGGGGCGTGACGGATTTTCTGGCGGTGTGCAATGTGGTGAAGGTGTTCCATCACACCAGGATTCTGCAGATTGCCCCCCGTCCCTTTGACTTTTGGTCCACCATGTGCAACGAGGGCGAGCTCCTGGAGAAGTTCAACATCCAGCTGTCTCCCATTCCCATGCCGGAGCTCACCGCCGCGGTGAAGCAGGCAAAAGAGGAAGGCACCGCGGTGAAGGCTGTTATGGACTACTGCAAGGAGGCCATGAACATCGCCGTTACAGAGGAGCAGTTGGAGAATATTGCCGCTCTGAAGGTAGCCATGAGGAATCTTGCCGATCAATACGGCTGCAACGCTGTGGCCATCCAGTGCTGGAACGCCTTGCAGGGAGAGCTGGGGATTATGCCCTGTGCCGCCAACTCCCTGCTCAACGAGGAAGGTCTGCCCGTGGTCTGCGAAACCGACATTCACGGAGCGATCACCGCGGTCATGGCGGAGGCTGCCGACTTGAACCATACCCGGTCCTTCTTCGCGGACTGGACTGTCCGCCACCCGGACAACGAAAACGGCGAGCTGCTGCAGCACTGCGGTCCCTGGCCTCTGTCCTGCGCGGCGGAAAAGCCCACCATCACCATGCCTTTGGCCTTTGACTATCCGGGAGCGGTGTCGGCCCAGGCCAAACACGGCCTTGTGACCCTGTGCCGGTTTGACGGAGACAACGGGGAATACAGCATGCTCATGGGCACGGCAAAAGGAATTGACGGTCCCTTCACCATGGGTACCTACCTGTGGGTGGAGGTGGAAAACTGGAAACGGTTGGAAGCCAGGTTGGTAGAAGGACCCTATATCCACCATTGTGTGGGTATTCATAAGGACATTGTGCCGGTGCTGTACGAAGTCTGCAAGTATCTGGGCATTCAGCCCGACCTGTACGATGACAACGAGGAGCAGGTGAAAGCCTACCTCCGAGGCGAGTGAGGAGGGCGAACCATGACATTGCAAGCAAAGTCCTGCGCTCTGCGGCGTCAGGTTTTGGAGATGATCTATCGGGCGAAAACCGGCCACATTGGCGGGGATTTCTCCGTGTGCGATATTTTGAACGTCCTCTATAACCGGGTGATGGATGTGACTCCGGAGAATTTCTCTTCTGTGGACCACGACCACTTTATCCTCAGCAAGGGACACTCGGTGGAGGCGCTGTACAGTGTGCTCTGTGATAAGGGATTTTTCCCCCAAGAGGACCTGCTGAGCTTCTCCCAATTTGGGACAAAGTACATTGGCCACCCCAACAATAAGGTGGCTGGGATCGAGATGAATTCCGGTTCCCTGGGTCACGGGCTGTCCGTTGGGGTAGGGATGGCCCTGGCCGGCAAACGCAGGGAAAAGAGCTACCGGGTCTATGTGGTCATGGGTGACGGCGAGCTGGCGGAGGGCTCCGTTTGGGAGGGCGCCATGGCCGCCGGCCACTATCAGCTGGACAATCTCTGCGCCGTGGTGGATCGGAACCGTCTGCAGATCTCTGGCACCACCGAGGAGGTCATGACCCAGGACAGCCAGGATGACCGCTGGGCGGCCTTTGGCTGGCATGCCATCCACGCCAAGGGCAACGACGTGGAGGATTTGGAGCGGGCTTTCGCGGAGGCCAAAGCATATCAGGGCAAGCCCACGGTGATCATCGCGGATACGGTGAAGGGCTGTGGAGTGTCCTTTATGGAGGGGAAAGCGGAGTGGCACCACAAGGTGCCCACCCAGGAGGAATATGAAGCGGCCAAACAGGAGCTGCTGGAAAAGGAGGCGGCTTGTCTATGAGCAACACGATTCCCAACCGACAGGTAATCTGTCAGGTGCTGCTGGAGCGGGCCAAGAAGGATCCGGATCTGGTGGTGCTGTGCAGCGATTCTCGAGGATCAGCGTCCTTGGCGCCCTTTGCCAAGGAGTTCCCCCAGCAGTTTGTGGAGATGGGCATTGCGGAGCAGAGCTTGGTCTCCACAGCGGCGGGTATGGCTCGCTGCGGGATGCGGCCCTTTGCCGCCTCTCCCGCCAGCTTCCTCTCCACCCGCAGTATGGAGCAGGTGAAGGTGGATGTGGCCTATTCTCACACCAATGTGAAGTTGATCGGCATCTCCGGGGGTATCAGCTACGGCGCTCTGGGGATGACCCATCACAGTGCCCAGGACATCGCGGTCTTGGCGTCTATTCCCGGTATGCGGGTCTATCTGCCCAGTGACCGGTTTTTGACCCAAGCTCTGATGGAGGTCTTGGTGCAGGACAATGCCCCCGCCTACATCCGGGTGGGCCGCAACGCCGTGGAGGACGTGTACGACGGCGTGCCGGAGACCTTCCAAATGGACAAGGCCCTCACCGTGAAAGAGGGTAGGGACGTGACCCTCATCGCCTGCGGGGAGATGGTCAAGCCTGCTTTGGATGCGGCGTCGGCTTTGGAAAAAGAGGGCATCTCCGCCCGGGTGCTGGACATGTACTGCGTCAAGCCCCTGGACCGGGAGGCGGTGGAAAAGGCCGCCCGGGAGACCCGTGCCATCGTCACCGTGGAGGAGCACAGCCTGTACGGCGGCATGGGCAGTATGGTCAGCCAGGTGGTGGGGGAAACCCACCCGGTGAAGGTGAAAAACCTGGCCCTGCCCGACGAGCCGGCCATTGCGGGCAAGTCCGGTGAGGTCTTTGCCCACTATGGGCTGGACGCCCAGGGCATCGCCAAAGCGGCCCGGGAGGTCCTGGTATGAGCGGTAAAACCGTGCTGGCCATAGACCAAAGCACCTCGGGCACCAAAGCGCTGCTTTTTGACGGAGAGGGCGTGCTGCTGGGGCGGCGGGATCTGCCCCACCAGCAGAAGATCAACAGCCAGGGTTGGGTGTCCCACGATCCCATGGAGATTTACCGAAACACGGTGGAAGCTGTTCGCCTGCTGCTGGAGGAGACCGAAGTGGACCGGGAATCCATTGGGGCTCTGGGTATCAGCAATCAGCGGGAGACCGCCCTGATCTGGGACCGGGATACGGGCTTGCCCGTGGCGGACGCGGTGGTGTGGCAATGCGCCAGGGCTGCCGGGATCTGTGTCCGGCTGGAGGACCGTGCCGCGGCCATCCAGGAGCGGACGGGGCTAAACCTGTCCCCCTACTTCCCGGCGGCCAAGTGGGCCTGGCTGCTGGAGAACACCCCAGATCTGACGGGGAAAACCCTGTGCGCCGGGACCATCGATGCTTGGCTGGTTTACAAACTCACTGGAGGAAAGGTCTTTGCCACCGACTACTCCAATGCCTCCCGCACCCAGCTGTTCAACCTCCGCACCCTATCCTGGGATCCGGAGGTTTGTAGCTGGTTTGGGGTGGACCCGGCTATGCTGCCCCAGGTGCGCTTCAGCGATGGAGATTTCGGCCTAACCGATTTGGAGGGGCTGCTGCCCCATCCCATACCCATCCGGGGAGTGCTGGGGGATTCCCACGGGGCCCTGTTCGGCCAGGGCTGTCTGGCCCCAGGCATGGTCAAGGCCACCTACGGCACCGGCTCCAGCGTGATGATGCAGATTGGGGAAAAACCGGTGTTCTCCCAAAAAGGAGTGGTCACCTCTTTGGCCTGGGCCATGGATGGCAAAGTCCAGTTTGTGCTGGAGGGGAACATCAATTACACCGGCGCAGTGACTAAGTGGGTGGTGGACAGCTTGGGGCTGCTCTCCTCCTCCAAGGAGGCGGGTCCTGTGGCCCAGCAGGCGGACCCCGGTGACACCACCTATCTGGTACCTGCTTTCACTGGCTTGGGGGCGCCCTATTGGGACAGCGAGGCTCGAGCCATGTTCTATGGCATGAGCCGCACCACCGGCAGGGCGGAACTGGTAAGGGCTGCGGAGGAGTGCATTGCCTATCAGATCGCCGATGTGCTGGAGCTGATGGAACAGGAAGCCGGGGTGAAGGTCCAGGAGCTTCGGGTGGACGGCGGCCCCACCAAGGATACCTTTTTGATGCAGTTTCAAAGCGACGTGCTAAACAAGCCCGTGGCTGCCCCGGAGCGGGAGGAGCTCTCCGCCATGGGAGCCGCCTTCTGTGCTGGAATCGCCGCGGGAATCTACTCCAAAGAAGTGCTGCAAAAGGTTCAGCGCCGCAATTTCCTGCCCCACATGGAGGGCAGTCTTCGGGAGAAAAAACGCGCTGGCTGGAGGCAGGCGGTAGCCGCTCTGCTGGGCCGGCCCAGAACAGAATAAAGGAGGAGTTCCCATGCAAGTGGAGCGTTGGGATGTATTGGAAATCACTATAAACGGCCCCAAGGAGGGCAATCCCTTTACTCAGCAGACGATCGAGGGCACCTTTACCGGCAAAAACGAGACCGTCACCGCCGCCGGCTTCTACGACGGAGACGGGGTGTACAAGGTGCGGTTTATGCCCTCCTTTGAGGGGGAGTACACCTACACCACCCAGGGCAGCTTCCCGGAGGCCGGCACCTCCGGCAGCTTCACCGTCACCCCGGCTGCGGGGAACAATCACGGCCCGGTGCGGGTGGCCAACACCCACCATTTCGCCTACGAGGACGGCACGCCTTACTATTCCGTGGGCACCACCTGCTATGTCTGGCCCCATCAATCCGATGAGGTGATCCAGAAGACCTTGGAGGAGCTGGACAAGGGGTACTTCAACAAGATGCGCTTCTGCGTGTTCCCCAAGCACTACATCCACAATTTCAAGGATCCCCAGACCTTCCCCTACGAGGGCACCCCGGTGGATGCCTCGGGGCTCAACGAGGACAATTTCACCTATGATTCGGACTTTTCCGGCAACAGCTGGGACTTCACCCGTCCTAATCCGGAGCACTTCCGCCGGGTGGAGCGGGCCATCCTCCAGCTGCGGGAGCGGGGCATCGAGGCGGATCTGATCGTCATGCACCCCTATGACCGGTGGGGCTTCTCCGCCATGAGCCGGGAGGAGGACGACCTGTACTGGAAGTACTGTATTGCCCGGTTCTCCGCCTACCGGAACCTGTGGTGGAGCCTGGCCAACGAGTACGACTTGATGAAGGCCAAGACCCTGGAGGACTGGGAGCACTATGCTGCCCTGCTCTGTGAGCTGGATCCCTATAACCATCTGCGGTCGGTGCACAACTGTGTGCCCTTCTACGACTATACCCGCCCCTGGGTGACCCATTGCTCCATGCAGCGACAGGATCTGTACCGCCATGTGGAGTACACCAGCGAGTACCGCACCCGGTACGGCAAGCCGGTGGTGTGGGACGAGATCGCCTATGAGGGCAACATTGACCAGGCCTGGGGGAACATCTCCGGCCAGGAGCTGACCCGGCGGTTCTGGGAGGCATCCCTGCGGGGCGGCTACGCGGGCCACGGGGAGACCTACGTGGATCCGGAAAATGACATCCTCTGGTGGAGCCACGGCGGGGAGCTTCACGGGGAGAGTCCGGCCCGGATCCGGTTCCTTCATCAGATCCTTTGCGAGACCCCGGGCCCGGGCCTGCGGGACGTTCCCGGACAGTTTGGAGAGGTTCTGGCGGTGCCGGACACCACCTTCCCCCGGGACGAGTACGAGATCCACTACTACGGTTTCTGCCGCCCCAGTTTCCGGGACTTCCGCAAGGAGGGGAACTGGCAGGTGGAGGTCATCGACACCTGGGAGATGACCGTGGAGGACCGGGGCGTCCATACCGGCAAGTTCCGGGTGGAGCTGCCCGGGAAGGAGTACATGGCCATCCGGCTGCGGAAGGTGTGAGAGCTTTCCGGAGGCGGGGCAGTGCTCTGCCGGAGGGCGCTTCAAAGGGCGCCGCTGTAAGCTGCCGTATCTTCCGATGATTTCTAAAAAAGTGAAAGTGGTCTTTCCCTTGGGGTGGGCTGCCAGTATTCGGCAGCCCGCCCCTCTTTTTTCACGGCTTTCTTTACAAGTGTGGAAAATCACACTACAATAGAAATAGTATAGATCCCAGAGGGGGGAGTTTCTGTGGTGACACTGCAGATCCAGCTGTTTTTGCTGTTGGCGGTGGGGTATGTCCTGGGAAAACTGGGCCGGATCGCCCCCAAGACCCGGGAGCAGCTCACCGACTTGATCATCGACGTGATCCTCCCCTGCACCATTCTGTCCTCCTTCCAAATGGATATGTCCCCTCAGATCCTCCGCTCCTCCTTTCAGGCGTTGACGGCGGCCTTTGGGATCCAGCTGCTGTACTGGGTGCTCAACCGATTCCTGTACCGCCGTCTTCCTGGGGATCAGCAGATCAGCTGCAAATACTCCACCATGGTCACCAACGCCAGCTTCATCGGCATCCCCGTGGTCACCGCCCTCTACGGCCCCCAGGGGACGCTGCTTGCCTCCATCTTTGTGCTGCCCCAGCGGATCTTTATGTGGGCCTGCGGGCTGCCCATGTACACCCGGGTGGAGAAAAAAGAGGCCGTCCGGAAGATCCTCACCCACCCCTGCATTGTGAGCATCTTCCTGGGGCTGGTCCTCATGGGGCTGTACACCGCCGGCATCCGGCTGCCGGAGATCGTTTCCTCCACCCTGGACCTGCTGGGGGGCTGTTCCACTCCGCTGTGCTTTGTGGTCATCGGAAGCATTGTGGGGGAGATCCCCCTGAGGGAGCTGGTGGACGTCACCGTCCTGCGGTTCAGCCTCTACCGCCTGCTGCTGATCCCGGCGGTGGTCTTCCTGTTGACCCTGCCCCTTCCCTTGGACCCCCTGGCCAGGAACGTCAGCGTGGTGCTCTCCGCCATGCCCGCAGGCACCACCACTGTGATGCTGGCCCAAAAGTACGACAGAAACCCCCAGTTTGCCTCCAAACTGCTGGTGGGCTCCACCCTGCTGTCCATGGTGACCATCCCCTTGGTCACCAGCCTGCTGGGGCTGGTGTGAGAAGATGGGAAAAGCGGCTGCGGCAAGGGGCGCCGGGGCGGCCCGGAACCAGGTGGTTCCCCGGGGTTTGACGCAGACCGCAAAGGCACAACGAAGCGCTTGAATTGGTGGATGCATCGAAAATGAGATGTTGTCGGCGGAAAATGCCAAGCAATTCACGGATAAACAAGAAACCTTTGGCAAATACTATCCACACCAGCACAAGCCGGCGGCGGCCCAGGACGGGCAGCCGGCAGATTTTGGGAGGAATGGTATGAAAGCCACAGGAATAGTCCGGAGGATTGACGACCTGGGAAGGGTGGTCATCCCCAAGGAAATCCGCCGCACACTGAAGATCCGGGAGGGTATGCCCATGGAGATCTTCACCGATGTGTCCGGCGAGGTGATCCTTAAAAAATACTCCCCCGTGGGGGAGATGTCCGCCCTGGCCCAGGCCTATGCCGACGCCCTGGTCACCCTGACCGGCCAGGCCGCCGCCGTCTGCGACGCCGAACAGGTCATTGCCCTGGCCGGGCCCGCCAAACGGGAGCTGCTCCATAAGGCGCTCTCCCCCCAGATGGAGGACATTGTCCAGCGCAAGCGGCAGTTCGCCCCCTCCGGGGAGGACACCGTCCCCGTGGCCCAGGGCTTCCAGGCCCAGGCCCAGGCCGCCTTCCCCGTGACTTCCGAGGGGGACCCCATGGGCGCGGTGATGCTGCTGCGGGGGGAGAAGTCCCCCGCCCGCCCCGGAACCGAGGCCATCGACAGCCTCCGGGCGGCGGCCATGTTCCTCTCCCGGCAGCTGGAGGTCTGAGCCCACCGGCCCGCCCCAGGGTGTCAAGCCGGGAAAAACCGAGAAAAACCCTTGCTTTTCCGCCGGGTCGGTGCTATAATCAGTAAGGTATAGGTAGGATGATGAAAGAGTGGGGCGACCCGCTCTTTTGTTTGCTTATAATGAGAATTTCAAAAAACACGGCCCGCGGGCCGGAAAGGGGTGGGCAGATGAGCGCTTTGCCCAAGAAAAAAGGAAATGTGGCCCAGCGGGTCTGGCAGCTGAGCCAGCCGCTGGCCCAGGAACTGGGTCTCTCCCTGTGGGACGTGCAGTTTGTCAAGGAGGGGGCCGACTGGTTTTTGCGGGTGTTCATCGACAAGGAGGGCGGCGTCTCCATCGACGACTGCGTGGACATGACCCACGCCCTCAGCCCTGTGCTGGACAAGGAGGATCCCATCCCCCAGGAGTACCTGCTGGAGGTCTCCTCCCCGGGCATCGACCGCAAGCTCACCCGGCCGGAGCACTTTGCGGCCTATGTGGGCCGGCCGGTCAGCGCCCGGCTGATCCGCCCCCTGGAGGACGGCTCCAGGGAGCTGACTGGAATTTTGATCCGGGCCGAGGAGGACGGCACTTTGGAGCTGCAGCTGGACGAGGACACCAGCGTCACTCTGGAAAAGAAGGAGTGTTCCTCCATTCACAGCGTGGACGAGGATTTTGACGAGGAATAAGTGAGCAGAGAATCCATAACGAGTAGAAAAGGAGCGAGGCATCCCCATGGCAAAGGCAAAGAAGAAGGAACCGGAAAAGCAGAGCAGCGAGGAGCTGTTTATGGCCCTGGATCTGCTGGAGAAGGAAAAGGGCATCCCGGCGGCTTACATGCTGGATAAGATCAAAAAGGCCATCGCCACTGCCTGCAAGAACAGCTATGGCAACGAGGACGTGGACCTGGACGTGGACCGGGAGACCGGTGTGTTCAATGTGTACCTGCGCAAGGAGATCGTGGAAGAGGTGGAGGATCCCAACCGCCAATACCTGCTGGACAAGGCGAAGCTGGTGGATCCCACCGCGGCTCCCGGCCGGTTTGTGCGGGTGAAGCTGGACACCAAGCAGTTTGGCCGTGTGGCGGCCCAGACCGCCCGGAACATCATCCGTCAGGGCATCCGGGACAGCGAGCGCGGCCAGATGATGCAGGAGTTCCAGTCCAAGCATCAGGAGCTGGTCAGCGGTCTGGTGGAGCGGATTGATCCCCGCACCGGGGCCATTTCCCTGAAGATCGGCAAGGCCGAGGCCGTGCTGCCCAAGAATGAGCAGATCGCCGGGGAGAATGTGAAGGAGGGCGACTACATAAAAGTGTATGTGGTCGACGTCCGAGAGACTGAGAAGGGCCCCAAGGCCATCATCTCCCGCACCCATCCCGACCTGGTGAAGCGGATGTTCGAGACCGAGGTGCCTGAGATCTACGACGGCACCGTGGAGATCAAGGCCGTGGCCCGGGAGGCCGGCTCCCGCACCAAGCTGGCGGTGATGAGTCACAACGCCGACGTGGACGCTGTGGGCGCCTGCATCGGTGCCCGGGGCAGCCGCGTGTCGGAGATCGTGGACGAGCTGGGCGGCGAGAAGATCGACATTGTGGAGTACAGCGAGGATCCCCAGAAGTTCATCGCGGCGGCTCTGTCCCCGGCCACGGTGCTGTCCGTGGAAGTGGCCGAGGACGGCTCCCGCGCCTGCCGTGTGACGGTGCCGGACAATCAGCTGTCCCTGGCCATCGGCAACAAGGGCCAGAACGCCCGTCTGGCCGCCAAGCTCACCGGCTGGAAGATCGACATCAAGCCGGAAAGCGGCTTCTACGGCGAGGAAGCCTGAGAGGCTCCGCCGTCAGGAAGGGAGGATGACCGATGATGCGCCCAAAGAAAACGCCCATGCGCCAGTGCGCGGGCTGCGGACAGATGAAGCCCAAAAAGGAGCTGGTGCGCCTGGTGCGGGCCCCCCAGAAGGAGGAGGGTCAGCCCCCTCAGGTGAGTTTGGACCTGACGGGGAAAAAGCCCGGGCGGGGGGCCTACCTGTGCCGGGATACCCAGTGCCTGAAGCAGGCCAAAAAGAGCCGCCGTCTGGAGAGGTCCTTTGGCTGCAAGCTGCCGGAGGAGGTTTACGCCCGGCTGGAGGAGGAACTCCAGGCCCAGCAGCAGACCCAGGAGCAGCCTCCGGCGCCCCAGGGTCCGGTGGATGAGCAGGGCCGGCCCATCATCGTCATCGAGGATGCGGCGGAGGCACTGCCCCACAGAAAGGGGGAGGGCCATGGATAAGCTGTTGTCCCTGTTGGGGCTGGCCCGGCGGGCCGGGAAGGTGGAGCCAGGCTTTGACGCGGCGGTGAGCGCCGCCCGAAGCGGCAAGGCCCACCTGCTGCTGGCAGCGAGGGACATTTCAGAAAAGACGGTGAAGAACCTTCGGTATGAGGGGGACCGAGCGGGGACAGTCACAGTGCGGCTGACCTGCAGTATGGAAGAGCTGGGCCGGGCCTGCGGAGCGCGGGCCGGGGTGCTGGCTGTGACAGACAAGGGGTTCGCCAAGGCCATCGGGGGCCTGGCGGGAGCCGCGACGGAAGACAAGGAGGAACATGCCCATGATGATTAAATACAGAGTGCGGGAAGTGGCCAAGGACCTGGACATCCCCAACAAGGACGTCATCGACACCCTGGCCAAGTATTTCCCGGAGCCCAAGAAGTATATGACCGCCCTCACCGAGGAGGAGCTGGACGTGGTGTTTGAGGCATTCACCCAGCAGCACAGCGTGAAGAGCCTGGACGACTACTTTGCCCAGCGGGGAGAGCAGCCCGCTGCCCAGTCTCAGTCCCAGCCCCAGGCCCAGGAGGCTCCCAAGGCCCAGGCACCCCGGCAGAACGCGCCCCAGCAGGGACCCAAGGGGGAGAAGAAGCCCCAGGCGCCCCAGCAGAAGCAGGCGCCCCGGGGGGAGAAGGAGCAGCAGCCTGCCCAGGCAGCTCCCAAGGCGGCGGCAAAGCCCGCCGAGTCCGTGGTGGAGGAGCCCCGCCAGCAGCCCACCCGCCGTGTGGTGGATACCCGTTCCTCCAATGTGAACATCGACAAGTACAATGAGAAATACGACCAGCTGGCCGACCAGAAGGTCAAGACCCGCACCGACAACGTGGTGACCAAGCAGAAGTTCCCCAACCGGAACCAGCAGCGCCGGGGCCAGCGCCGGGGCAAGCGGGAGACCGAGGCCGAGAGGCTCAACCGGATCGCCCGGGAGCGCCAGGCCAAGCACATGACCATCGAGGTGCCCGACGAGATCACCGTGGGCGAGTTCGCCCTGCGGCTGAAGGTCCCCGCCACCGAGGTCATCAAGAAGCTGATGGGCCTGGGCGTGTTTGCCGCCATCAACGACACCATCGACTTTGACACCGCCGTGCTGGTGGCCGACGAGTTCCACACCAAGGTGGAGAAGGAAGTGGTGGTCACCATCGAGGAGCGGATCATCGACGACAGCGAGGACGACGAGGCCAACCTGGTGCCCCGCGCCCCCGTGGTGGTGGTCATGGGTCACGTGGACCACGGCAAGACCTCCATCCTGGACGTCATCCGCCACTCCCACGTCACCGAGGGCGAGGCCGGCGGCATCACCCAGCACATCGGCGCTTACCGGGTCACCGTCCAGGGCCGGGAGATCACCTTCCTGGACACCCCCGGCCACGCCGCCTTCACCACCATGCGTGCCAGAGGCGCCCAGGTCACGGATATCGCCGTGCTGGTGGTGGCCGCTGACGACGGCATCATGCCCCAGACCGTGGAGGCCATCAACCACGCCAAGGCCGCAGGCGTTTCCATCATCGTGGCCATCAACAAGATGGATAAGGTGGGTGCCAACCCCGAGCGGGTCATGGAGCAGCTCACCGAGTACGAGCTGGTTCCCGAGGAGTGGGGCGGCGATACCCCCTGCATCCCCGTGTCCGCCCACACCAAGCAGGGCATCGACGACCTGCTGGAGATGATCCTGCTCACCGCCGACATGATGGAGCTCAAGGCCAACCCCGACCGGGCTGCCAAGGGCACCGTCATTGAGGCCCGTCTGGACAAGGGCATGGGCCCCGTGGCCACTGTCCTGGTGCAGAACGGCACCCTCCACGCCGGGGACACCATCGTGGCAGGCACCACCGTGGGCCGCGTCCGCTCCATGATGGACGACAAGGGCCGCAAGGTCCAGGACGCCGGCCCCTCTGTGCCTGTGGAGATCACCGGCCTGGGCGACGTGCCCGTGGGCGGCGACATCTTCAACGCCGTGTCCGACGAGCGCCTGGCCCGTGAGCTGGTGGAGCAGCGGATCGCCGAGCGCAAGGAGGAGCAGTTCAACTCCCAGACCAAGGTCACTCTGGACAATCTGTTCGAGCAGATGAAAGAGGGCGACATGAAAGAGCTGAAGATCATCGTCAAGGCCGACGTCCAGGGCTCTGTGGAGGCCGTGCGCCAGTCCCTGGAGAAGCTCTCCAACGACGAGGTCCGGGTCCACATCATCCACGGCGCTGTGGGCGCCATCAACGAGAGCGACGTCATGCTGGCCAACGCCTCCAACGCCATCATCGTGGGCTTCAACGTCCGCCCCGATCCCGTGGCCGAGGAGAACGCCAAGCGGGACGGCGTGGATATGCGCCTGTATCGGATCATCTACGACTGCATCGAGGAGATCGAGTCCGCCATGAAGGGCATGCTGGCTCCCAAGTACCGTGAGGTGCCCCTGGGCAAGGCCGAGTGCCGGGAGACCTATAAGATCTCCAACGTGGGCATCGTCATCGGCGGCCACGTCATCAGCGGCAAGATCACCCGGAACGCTCAGGTGCGTGTGGTCCGTGACGGCATCATTGTGGCCGACGATAAGGTGGCCTCTCTGCGGCGTTTCAAGGACGACGTGAAGGAAGTGGCCGACGGCTATGATTGCGGTATCACTCTGGAGCGGTTCAGCGATATCAAGCAGGGGGATATCCTGGAGGCCTACGAGATGGAGGAGTACCGGGAGTAACGGAAAAGAGCAGAAACAAAAAAGTTTTTGCAGCAGCTTTTTTCAAAAAGCTGCGACCTTAAAAACTGCGCAAAGCGCAGCAAAACAGAACCAGGGACTGGCGGCGCGCCTGCCGAAGGCAGTAGCCGTCAGTCCCGACCCACTTGCAGGAACCGAACAAGCCTCTTAATGCCCAGTCGGCGAAGCCAGAAAAGAGAAGCAGGGCCGCAGCCACGCCTGCCGAAGGCAGTAGGCAAGGCCCGGACCTCCAGCAGGAACCGGCCAAAGCCCTCAAGGCCCTGCCGGTTCGCAGAAAACCAGCTGTAGGTTCGACCGTCGCGCCAGCGCGCAGCACTGTAGAGGGCCAACCTGGCCTTTCCCTAGGAAGCTACCGGGTACGCATGACCGAGGATGGTTCCTGAAAAAGGTCCGGGGCAGGCGCCTACTGCCTGTGGCAGACGCGCCGCCTGCCCCTGCTTTTATCTCGCTGCGCTGCGCGCAGGTAAGGTCGCGAGACGCTGTCTCGCGCTCTGCAAGCTTTTGAAAAAGCTTGAGCAAAACTTTTGCGTTTTTTCAGATTTAGTTTTTTGCAAAGGAGGCATCACCATGCCTAGCTTTAAATTGGGTCGGACTACCGAGGATATCCATCGGGAACTGTCCGCCATCCTCCGGGAGGTCAAGGATCCCCGGGTGAAGGATTGCCTGTTGAGCCTGGTGCGGGTGGAGGTCACCAACGACCTGTCCTACTGCACCGTTTATGTCAGCACCATGGAGGGCTTGGAGCGCACCAAAACCGCTGTGCAGGGACTGAAGTCTGCGGCGGGTTTCCTGCGGCACGAGCTGGGCAGGAGACTCTCCCTGCGCCATGTGCCCCAACTGCTGTTCAAGGCGACGGATTCCATCGAATACGGCGCCCACATCTCCCAGCTGCTCCACGACCTGGAGCCGGAGACTCCGGAGACGCCGGAGGACTCCCAGCACGGGGAAGAGGAGGCGTGAGATCATGACGGATTGCGCCGGGGCCGCGGCCCTTCTCCGGGATTGGGACCGGATTTTGGTGATGAGTCACGCCTCCCCCGACGGGGACACACTGGGTTCCGCGTCAGCACTGCTGCGGGGCCTGGTGAGCCTGGGCAAGCAGGTGGATTTTTACTGCGCCGATCCGGTGCCGGAGAAATTTGCCTACCTGTTTGAGGGGCTGCCCTTGGGGGGCTTTGCGCCGGACCACGTGATGACCGTGGATGTGGCGGACAAGAAGCTGCTTGGCAAGGAGGCTCCTCCGGAGCTGACGGGCCGGGTGGAGCTGGCCGTGGATCATCACGGCACCCACGTTCCCTTTGCCGGGGAGCGCTGGGTGGAGGCGGATTCCGCCGCCACCACGGAGCTGATCTACCTGCTGCTCCAGGAGCTTGGGGTGAAGGTGGACCGGGAGATGGCCGCCTGCCTGTACACGGGACTAACCACGGATACCGGATGCTTCCGCTACCGGAGCGTCACGCCCCGGACCCATCGGATCGCCGCGGCTCTGCTGGAGTTGGGCGCCCCGGCCGGGGACATCAATCAGCGGATGTTTGAGAGCAAGTCCAAGGGACAGGTGGAGGCCGAACGGCTGGCCATGGATTCCCTGCGGTTCTCCTGGGGAGGAATGGTGGCCGTGGTCCAGGTGCCCTACAGCATCTTCGGCCAAACCGGCGTCACCGAGAGCGATCTGGACGCCATTGCCTCTATGCCCCGGGAAATCCAAGGGGTGGTGTTGGGCGTCACGCTGAAGGAGAAAGAGGACGGCAAGGTGAAGGTCTCCGTGCGGGCCAATCCTCCGGCGGACGCCTCGGCTGTGTGTGCCCGGTTCGGCGGCGGCGGCCATCAGGGCGCCGCTGGCTGCTCCCTGGGACAGGTCTCTTTGGACCAGGCTTGCAGTATCATGGAAGAGGCCTGCGGAGCGTATTTGGCTCAGTTGGGCCTGTGTGAATAAAATAAACAGGGCAGGGGCAGCAGTCAGCTTCCCCTGCTTTCCCATAGTGGGAGAAAGGAGCATCGTTATGGACCAGAGGATCATCGAGGAACATATCCGGCGGGGCAGGGACTTCCTGAAGTCCCCTGTCACCGCCCATGAGGATGGCAGCGATTACCAAACCGACCAGGATTTGAAGCGCCCCCAGCCCCCCTTGGTCAAGAATCCCATGACCGACAACCGCATTGACCTGCCCCGGGATTTCGAATCCCTGAATCTGTCGGACAACCTGTATCAGTTGCTGGTTCGGCGCAAGAGCAGCCGGGTCTATACCCAGGAGGAGATGAGCTTGCTGCAGCTATCCTTCCTGCTGTGGGCCAGCCAGGGGATCAAGGAGATCCGGGGCAAGAGCTACGCCACCCTGCGGACTGCCCCCTGCGGCGGCGCCCGGCACCCCTTTGAGACCTACCTGCTGGTGCGCAAGGTGGACGGTCTGGTTCCCGGCGCCTATCACTACCTGCCCATGACCCATCAGTTGGAGCTGCTCCAGCCCATGGAGGACCAGGAGAAACTGCTGAATCTGGTAGACGATACCCTCTGCGGGCAGACCTGGGCGGCTAAGGCCAATGTGGTCTTCTATTGGAGCTTCGTCCCTTACCGCAGCGAGTGGCGGTATGGGATCTTCGCCCATCGGCTGATCCTGGCGGATATGGGCCACGCCGCCGAGAACCTCTACTTGGCCTGTACCGCCTTGGGCCTGGGCACCTGCGGCATCGGCGCCTATGACCAGTCCCTGTGCGATAAGACCTTCCAGTTGGACGGGGAAGAGGAGTATACGGTCTATAGCCAGAGCGTGGGCACTGTCCAGGCCAAGGACGAGAGCGCGGAAAAGGCCTTCTACAGCTTCGTGGAGGAGCAGGGCCTGTAAAGCGAAAAGTTTTTGGGGCGCCTTTTTTTCAAAAAGGCGCGACCTTAAAAACTGCGCGAAGCGCAGAAAAGATCAGAAGGTTGGGTCGGCGGGCCAGCGCAACGCGCTGTAGACGACCGAACCGGCTCTTCTGCAGAAAGCCAGCCTAGAGCGGCAAAGCAGGCAGCGAAAAAGTTTCGCCAGCCTTTTTAAAGGCTGCAGGGTGTGGGACAGAGTCCCACGACCTTACTCTGCGCAAAGCGCAGGTAAGAATTCCAGGGGCCCGGCCGGATGCGCCAAAGGCGCTAGGCCACGGCCCCGATCCTCCTTCAGGAACCGCCTGAGAGCGGCCCTTCTGCAGGAAGTCCTCCCCAACCGGGGAAAAAATACAAAAAAGGGAGACGCTATGAACGGCACCATCATCTTGGATAAACCACAGGGGTTCACCTCCTTTGACGCGGTGGCCGTGCTCCGGGGCGTGACTCGGGAGAAAAAAATCGGCCATACCGGCACCCTGGACCCCATGGCCACCGGCGTGCTGCCCATCCTGTTGGGCAGGGCCGCCAAAGCGCTGAACTTTCTCCCCGATACCGACAAGGAGTACCTGGCGGCCTTCCGTCTGGGAGAGCGCCGGGATACCGGGGACGTCACCGGCCAGGTGGTCCAGACTAGCCCGGACCTGGTGGATCAGGATGCCTTAGAAGCCGTCCTGCCCCAGTTTCGGGGGGAAATCCTCCAGGTGCCGCCCATGTATTCGGCGGTGTCCGTGGGAGGCAAGCGCCTCTATGAGCTGGCCCGCCAGGGCCTGGAGGTGGACCGCCCCGCCCGGCCGGTGACCATCTCCGCTCTGGAGCTGCGCTCCTATGACCCGTCCTCCCGGGAGGGCACTCTGCTGGTGCGGTGCTCCAAGGGCACCTATATCCGCACCCTCATCGAGGACCTGGCCAGCGCTGCCGGTACCTGCGGCACCATGACTGCCCTGCGCCGGACACGGGCCTGCGGGTTTTCGGAGGAGGACGCCCTCTCCCTGGAGGAGCTGAAGTCCCTGGGCGCTCAGGGAAGGCTGGGGGAGATCCTCCGGCCCACGGAGGGACTGTTCGGGGAGTACCCCGCGGTGACCGTCAGCCCCGCCCAGGCCCGGCGGTTTGAAAACGGCGGAGGCCTGGATCTGGCCCGGGTGCGGAAAGCCCCTCAGCAGGGGCTGTGCCGGGTCAAGTCCCCGGAGGGAACCTTCCTGGGGCTGGGCAGAGTGGATCGGGAAAAACAGGAGTTGGGCTTTGTGAAGTCCTTTTTGGAACAGGGGGAGAACCAATGAAAATCGTACATACGCTGGAGGAGCTGGAGCGGGAGGACACCCCCTGTTCCCTGGCCCTGGGGGCCTTTGACGGCCTGCACCGGGGCCACATGGCGGTGATCCACGCGGCCTGCGCCCCGGGGACCGGCGGCCAGGTCTGGGAGCCGGCGGTGTTCACCTTCCGGACAAGCCCCTCGGGGAACTGCGCCGTGCTCACCGGCCGGGACAAGGAGCGGATCCTGGAGTTCACCGGTATTCAAAGGCTGTACTCCCTGGAGTTCCAGGAGGTCCGGGACTGGGAGGCCGAGGACTTCGTGCGCCAGGTGCTCTTTGACCGGTGCCATGCCCGGCGGCTGTGCTGCGGGCAGGACTTCCGCTTCGGCCGGGGCGCCCGGGGAGATGTGGACCTGCTGCGGCGGCTGTGCCGGGAGCAGGATGTCCAGCTGTATGTGGTCCCCCCCGTCACCGACGGCGGGGAAAAGGTCAGCTCCACCAGGATCCGCCGGGCCGTGGAGGCGGGGGACATCCCCCTGGCCAACCGGCTGCTGGGCAGGCCCTTTGGGTTCTCCCTGGAGGTGATCCACGGCAACCACATCGGCACCGGCCTGGGTACCCCCACCATCAACCAGGCCATCCCGGAGGGGTTTGTTCTGCCAAAATTTGGGGTCTACGCCTCCTGGTGCCGGGTGGGGGGACAGTACTTCTGCGGGGTCACCAACGTGGGGGTCAAACCCACCGTGGGCTCCGACAAGGTGCTGGCCGAAACCTGGATGCCCGACTTCTCCGGAGACCTGTACGGCAAGCGGGTGCGGGTGTTCCTGCTGGAGTTTTTGCGGCCGGAGCGGAAGTTTGATTCCTTGGAGGAATTAAAGGCCGCCATTGAGAAAAATGCCCAGCAGGCAAGGGCGGTGACAGGGCGGATTCCTCCGCCATATTTCCCGAAAACCACTTTACAAAGGCCCTCTTCTATGATAAAATAACTAAGCTGCCCGCCCCTCGGATAAGGGAGTCACCAACCCCTACCTGTGGAACGGGTGAATTTTAAGCGGCATTGCCGCGGAAAAGGTGGAAATGGATCATGACTAAAACTGAAAAGACTGAGATCATTCAGAAGTATGCCCGCCATGAGGGCGACACCGGTTCTCCCGAGGTGCAGATCGCTGTGCTGACCAAGCGCATCAACGACTTGACCGAGCACCTGCGCCAGAACAAGAAGGACCATCACTCCCGCCGGGGCCTGCTGAAGATGGTCGGCCAGCGGAGAAACCTTCTCAACTACCTGACCAAGATCGACATCGAGCGCTACCGCGCCATCATTGCCGAGCTGGGCATCCGTAAGTAAGAGAAAAGCAGCGGGCTGTGACTGTGGGCCTTTTGGCCGGCGGGCACAGCCTTTCGCTCTTTTTGGGCGGTACTGTTTACCAAGCAAACCAGCCGGAAGTTCCGGCCGGCTTGTTTCCTTGTGAAACAGGGCCGCCCGTTGAAGAACCGCCTCGGCACCCGCTGCCGGGGAGAAAGGAACCTGTCATGTTCGAGAATTTCAGAGTGTTCGAAACTGAGCTTGCCGGCCGCCCCCTGGTCATCGAGACCGGGAAAATGGCTCAGCTGGCAAACGGTGAGTGCCTGGTTCGCTATGGGGACACCGTGGTCCACGTGGCAGCCACCGCCTCCGCCAAACCCCGGGACGGCATCGATTTCTTCCCCCTCTCTGTGGATTTTGAGGAGAAGCTCTACTCCGTGGGCAAGATCCCCGGCTCCTTCCTGAAGCGGGAGGGCCGCCCCAGTGAGAAGGCCACCCTCACCTGCCGCATGATCGACCGGCCCATCCGCCCCCTGTTCCCCAAGGACATGCGCAACGATGTCTCCATTGTGTGCACCGTCATGTCGGTGGATCAGGACAACTCCCCGGAGATCGCCGCCCTCATCGGCACCTCCATTGCCCTGTCCATCTCCGACATCCCCTGGCATGGCCCCATCTCCGGGGTCAGCGTGGGCTTGATCGACGGCGAGTTCGTCATCAACCCCAACGCCGCCCAGCGGAAGATCAGCGACATGGCCGTCACCGTGGCCTCCACCGATGAGCGCATCGCCATGATCGAGGCCGGCGCCAACGAGGTCTCCGACGAAGATATGTACAACGGCATCCTGGCCGGTCACGAGGCCAACCAGAAGATCATCGAGTTCATCAAGGGCATCCAGCGGGAGATCGGCAAGGAGAAGTTCTCCTACCCCTCCAACAAGCCGGAGCCCGGCATGTTTGAGGCCATCCGGGATTACGCCGAGGACGCCGTCCGTGCCGCTCTGGACACCGACGACAAGAACGTCCGGGATGAGCGCCTGAAGCCCATCTATGAGGACGTCCACGAGCACTTTGCCCAGGAGTACCCCGACCAGGACGGCAAGATCGACGAGTGCCTGTACCTGACCCAGAAGTATGTGGTCCGCCGCTGGCTCTTGGACGAGCAGAAGCGTGTGGACGGCCGGGGCATGGACGAGATGCGTCCCCTGGCCGCCGAAGTGGACCTGCTGCCCCGGGTACACGGCTCCGGCATGTTCACCCGTGGCCAGACCCAGGTGCTCACCGTGGCCACGCTGGGCTCCATCCGGGACAACCAGCTGCTGGACGGCATCGACGACGAGGAGTCCAAGCGGTATATCCACCACTACAATTTCCCCTCCTACTCTGTGGGTGAGACCAAGCCCAGCCGCGGCCCCGGCCGCCGTGAGATCGGTCACGGCGCCCTGGCGGAGCGGGCCCTGGTGCCTGTGATCCCCAGCGTGGACGAGTTCCCCTACACCATCCGCCTGGTGAGCGAGGTGCTGTCCTCCAACGGCTCCACCTCCCAGGCCTCCATCTGCGGCTCCACCCTGGCCCTGATGGCTGCCGGTGTGCCCATCAAGGCCCCTGTGGCCGGCATCTCCTGCGGCCTGATCACCGAGGGCGACCGCTGGATGACCATGGTGGACATCCAGGGCATTGAGGACTTCTTCGGCGACATGGACTTCAAGGTGGGCGGCACCAAGAAGGGCATCACCGCCATCCAGATGGACCTGAAGATCCAGGGCCTGACCCCCGCTATGGTCAAGGAAGCCTTGGAGAAGACCCACAAGGCCCGGAACTATATCATCGACGAGATCATCCTGAAGGCCATCCCCGAAGTGCGGCCTCAGCTGTCCAAGTACGCACCCAAGATGCTGTCCACCCAGATCCCCGTGGACAAGATCCGGGAGGTCATCGGCAGCGGCGGCAAGGTGATCCAGAAGATCTGCGCCGAGTGCGAGGTCAAGATGGACGTGGAAGAGGACGGCCATGTGTTCATCTCCGGCTTGGATCTGGAGAAGTGCCAGCGGGCACTGGACATCGTGGATACCATTGTCAACGATCCCGAGCCCGGCTCCTACTACAATGGCCGTGTCACCCGGCTGATGGACTTCGGCGCCTTTGTGGAGATCGCCCCCGGCAAGGAAGGCCTGGTGCACATCTCCCGCTTGGATATCAAGCACACCGATAAGGTCACCGATGTGGTGAACGTGGGTGATATCGTCAAGGTGAAGGTGCTGGAGATCGACGATAAGGGCCGGCTGAACCTCAGCCGCCGGGACGCCCTCATTGACTTGGACGGCGCGGTGCCGGAGAACGACATCTCCGAGAGCCGTCCGCCTCGCCGTGAACACGGCGATCGGGATCGGAACCGTGACCGCCGTCCCCGCCGGGAGCATCACGATAAGTAACGAAGAAGTTTCGCCAGCCTCTTCAAAGGGTCGCTGATGCCCGGTGGGCACCGTCCAGTGACTGGTCTGCGCTTCCGCTTCGGTGGGTGCCCTGTGCCGCTGGCACAGGGCACCCGAACCGGCAGACTGGACCAGAGTCGTGGGGCCTTAAAACCGGCATAGCCGCAAACCCCTTCGGCGAAAGGGACAGCGCCCAGCGCAGAGGCACTTGAACCGGCCTTTCTTATGGAACAACAAAAGGACATCCGAGAGCACTCGGGTGTCCTTTTTTCATACGATCTTCCGCCGGGCGGCCCGCTCCAGCAGCTGGGCCGGTGGCTGGGGCTTTACGGCGAAGAAACTTTCCGGCCGCTGACCACTCGGTCAAGCCCGGCCCAGTCCGGATGGATTTCCACATCCGTCACCCCGGACTGTTGAAAAATCTCCGCCACGTCCCGGGCTTGGGTCTCGCCGATCTCCACGGCCACCACGCCCCCGGGCTTCAGCGCCGGGATCCACAGCGCTCCGATGGCCCGGTAAAAGGTCAGGCCGTCCCCGCCCCCGTCCAGGGCCAGGGAGGGCTCCCGCTGCACCTCCGGCTGCAGGGTGGGCAGCTCCCCTGTCTCGATGTAGGGGGGGTTGGAGGCCACAAAGTCCAGACTGCCGGGGGCGAACCCGGCTGCAAACTCCCGGGACAGCACGTCCCCGGGGACGGCGGTCACCTGGTCCCGCCCGTAGCGCCGGAGGTTCTCCTCCAGGTAGGGCAGAGCCTGTTCCGACAGCTCCACCGCCTGGACCCGGGCCTGGGGGATCCGGGTCAGCAGCCCCAGGGCCACCGCCCCAGTGCCGGCGCACAGGTCCACTCCCACAGGGGCCGGAACCTCCTTCAGCCGGGAGGCCAGCTCCTCCACCAGCACGGCGGTGTCCTCCCGGGGGCAGAGGACGCCCTCTCCCACAGAGAGGGAAAGTCCCAGAAACTCCCACTCCCCCAGGATGTACTGGAGAGGCCGCCGGGAGGCCCTCTCCTCCACCGCCTGGAGGAAGGCCGCCTCCTGGGCGGGGAGGACATCCTCCTCTCCGTGGACCGCCAGGCCCGTTCGGTCCAGGCCCAGGAACCGCTGAGCCAACAGGGCGGCGTCGCCCCCGGGGGAGTCGATGCCCGCCTGGGTGAGGCGCCGCCGGGCGGTGAGGTACAGCTGGCGGCCGGTCAACGGATCAGGTCCTCGCCATTTTCGGGGATGACGGCCTCCATGGCGGTGATGGCAGCCTCCATCATCTTGTCGTCGGGCTCCTTGACGGTGAGCCGCTGCATCCACAGGCCGGGAGCCACCAGCGCCCGGGTGAAGGGGTTATCGTGGCGGGCGCAGGCCTTCTGCAGCTCATAGCCCAGGTTCATGATCACCGGGATGCACAGCAGCTTGGTGAAGGTGCGCAGGAAGGGGTTGGAGAAGGGGATGAAGAACCCCACAATAATGCCCAGCAGCAGCATCAGCAGCAGGAAGCTGGTGCCGCAGCGGGGGTGGAAGCGCCCCTGCTTGCGGACGTTTTCTACGGTGAGGGGCAGGTCGTTTTCGTAGCAGAAGATGGTCTTGTGCTCGGCGCCGTGGTATTGGAAGGTGCGCTTGATGTCGGGAATTTGGCCGATGGCCACCACGTAGCCCACGAAGATGGCAATGCGCAGCACGCCCTCGAAGATGGAGCGCCAGCCGGCGATGTTGGCGGGCACCACGGACTGAAGGAGGTTAAACAGCACTGTGGGCAGCAGGAAGAACAGGAGAATGGCCAGGGCAACGCCCAGCACGGAGGCCACAGCCATGAGAGCGGCGGTGAACTTCTCCCCCAGGTGGTCGGTGAGCCACTTGTCAAAGCCGGAGAGCTCCTCCTCCTGGCCGTCCTCGGTGAGCTTGTCGGCGGAGATGGACAACGCCCGGTAGCCCATGCGGAAGGAATCCGCCAGGGCGAAGACGCCCCGGATGAAGGGCTTGCCCAGGATGGGGTATTTTTTTGTCAGCCTTGGCACGTCGATCTCCTCGGTGGAGATGTTGCCGTTTTCATCGCAGAAGGCGGCCACGGTGCGTTTGGGGCCGACCATCATAATGCCCTCCATCAGGGCCTGGCCGCCGATGGAGGTGATCTTCTTTGTGGTGTCCATTAAGAGTTCCTTTCTTGGATGAATTTTAGCAGCTCCGGGGTTTCGGTGAGCTGGGGCTGGGATTCCAGCAGAGCGCCGGTGGGCAGGGAGATGGTGACGCTGGTGCCCACGCCCTCCCGGCTCTCGATCTCCAGGGTGCCCCCGTGGAGCCGGAGAATCTCGTCGGCCACCGCCAGCCCGATGCCGGAGCCTCGGACCAGCTGGTTGGCCTTGTAGAATTTCTTTTTCACATTGGGCAGGTGCTCGGCGGGAATGCCGCAGCCGGTGTCGGCCACGGTGACCTGCACCCAGCCCTCGTCCTCCCGGGAGGAGACGGTGATGGTCCCCCCGGTGTCGGTGTACTTCAAGGCGTTGTCCAGGATGTTCACAAACACCTGGCGCAGCCGGTCCACATCCCCGTAGACCGGGGGCAGAGCGGCGGTCTCCTCATAGTTGAGCTGCTTGTGCTCGGTGCGGGCCCGGTCGGTGAACAGGAACACTGCCTCGTCCAGCTCCGCCAGAATGTCCAGCCGGGAGACCATCAGCCGCATCCGGTTGTTCTGCAGCCGGGAGAAGTCCAACAGCTCCTCCACCAGGCCGGACAGCCGCTCCGACTCCCGGATGATCACGTTCATGCCCTTTTCGGCGGTGTCCGGATCCGCCCCCTCCTGGAGGGTCTCCGCCCACCCCTTGATGGCGGTGAGGGGCGTGCGCAGCTCGTGGGACACCGAGGAGATGAAGTCGTTTTTCATCTGCTCGGCGGCGCCCAATTCCCCGGCCATGTCGTTGATGGCGTCCACCAGCTGGCCGATCTCGTCGTCCTTGACCTTGTCGATGCGCACCGCAAAGTCCCCCCGGGCGATCTGCCGGGCGCTCTGGCTCAGCTGCCGCACCGGCACCAGAATGGACCGGATAAAGTACGCCCCGCTCAGGGCCAGCAGCAGCAGGATCACAAATCCCACCACCACCAGGATGAAGATCACCAGGGAGATCTGCCGGTCGGCCCGCTCCATGGAGACCAGGTACCGCACCGAACCCACCAGGCTGCCGTTTTCATCCCGGACCACCCGGGTGATGGCCATGGCCTTTTCCCCGGTGTTCAGCCGGCCCACCCACTGGCCCTCGCCGGTGGCGCTCTGCAGGGCCTGCTGGTAGTCGGGCATCTCCTGATCCCGCTCCGGCTCGAAGCCGGTGGAGGTGATAAACACCTGTCCCGCCTGGTCCAGGGCCATGATCTCCATCTCGTTTTTGTCCTGGAAAGCCTCGATGTAGTCCCGAACAATGCTGGCAAAGCCCGAGGAGGAGGACTGGGCCGAATCAGAGGACAGCCAGCTGAGCAGCTCGTCGGCCCGGCCGGCCAGGGCCAGCTCAATGCCGTTGTAGGTGGAGCTCTGGAGCATCAGCGCCAGGGTGGTGATGAACACCACCAGGATCACCAGCACCACGCCCACGGTGTTCACCATCCATCTGCGGGGGATCCCCTTGGAAAACATGGCTCCTCCTCCTTTCATGGATTCTCTCCCAACAGGCCGGTTCCCGGGGAAATCACACGTCCCACCGGTACCCCAGTCCCCACACCGTGGCAATGTGCTTGGGGTTGGAGGGTTCCTCCTCCACCTTCATGCGCAGGCGGCGGATGTTCACGTCCACAATTTTCTCCTCGCCGGTGTAGCCCGCTCCCCACACGTGCTTGAGAATGTCCCCCCGGCTCAGGGCCACCCCCGGATGGGAGAAAAAGTACTCCATGATTTGAAATTCCACCTGGGTCAGCTCGATGGGCTTGCCGTTTTTCCGGAAGGACCGGTTGCGCAGGTTCAGGGTGAATTCGCCGCTTTGCAGCTCGTCGCCGCCCTCCTTCCGGTCGGAGGCCAGGGCCACCCGGCGGTAAATGGCGTCCACCCGGGCCACCAGCTCCGAGGGGGAGAAGGGCTTTGTCACGTAGTCGTCGGCGCCCATCATCAGGCCCGAGACTTTGTCCATCTCCTGGGTGCGGGCGGACAGCAGGATGATGCCGATGGAGGGGTTCTGCCTTCTCAGCTCCTTGCACACCGCAAGGCCGTCGTGACTGCCGGGCATCATGATGTCCAGCACCGCCACGTCAAAGTCCCCTTTTTCCCGGGCGTACAGCTCCAGGGCCTGGTCGCCGTTTTCGGCCTCAAAGGTCTGGTAGCCCGCCCGTTCCAAGTTGATGACTACAAACTCCCGGATGTTCTGTTCGTCTTCCGCAACAAGGATCTTCCGCATATGCTTCCCCTTTCCTGGCGTATCGCGCCCCGGCTCAAGCCAGGGTGACGTGAAACTGATTTTGAATCCGCTTGATCTCCTGGAGGTATTCCGGATCTTTTGTGAGGATCTGGATGCCGTAAACCTGGTCCCCATAGACGGCCAGCTGCTCATACCCGGCGGTCTCCCCTCGGCTGTCCCAGGCCGAGCGGGTGAACACCCGGATGGTAAACAGCGGCGAGCCCAGACGCTGTTCCCCGTCCTCCCCGGTGACCACCTCGGTGTAAGTCACCGTCCGGGAGTCCGTGCTGTTGGAGGCGGAGATCCGCCCCTCCAGGCCCTCGGGCAGGGGGAACCAGTAGCTTTCCCCCAGGTTCATCAGGGTGGACACCGCTGTCTCATACTCCCCGGGGGACTGGTAGTGGGTCCACGCCACCAGAAAACTGGTGGAGTCCAGCACCGCATCCTGAGGCAGGCCCGGCAGCCGGGTGACCACCGGCAGCTCCAGCACCCCGTCGCCGTTGATGTCCTGGCTGGAAAATGGCGCCGAGGAGGGCCGGGAGAAGGGATTCTGATACCCCTCTGTGTTCACCCCCGGAGGGCCGTTTTTCAGCAGCCCGTCCTCCAGGGTGAACACCTGGGTGGTCATGCTGCCGTCGGCTTTGGCGCCGTCCACCGCCACCCCGGAGACGTTCCACTCCAGCTTTCCGAAGTGGATGGAGGAGTAGTTGACAATGGAGTTGTCCGCGTTGGCCGTGTAAAGCGCCTTCAGCGCCCCGTCCTGCCAGGCGTATACCCGGGCCAGAGCGGGGGAGGATTCCGCGCCCTCCTCCTCGGCGGCCAGGTACTTGTCGATGGTGAACACCTCGCACTGGCCGTCGCCGTCAAAGTCGGTGAGGGTCATCTCGCCGTAGGTGCCCAGCAGCGATTGGATGACGTTGCCGTCCCGGTAGAGGTAGGCCGCTGCCGAGGCCGTCCGGCCGGTGGAGCCCGACGCGCTGCCCCAGCCGATGAGCACATCCTCCTGGCCGTTGCCGTCCAGGTCCCCGAAGACCACCATGTCCACCTGGGTGGCGGTGTTCACGAAGGAGGCCGCCGTGCGCCAGCTGTCCTGGCTCTTCTCCAGGAAGTACACCTCCACGCCCCGCTCGTCCAGGATGAAGCCGATGGCGTCGTTGACCCCGTCCCCGCTCCAGTCCCGCATGATGATGGCCGAGCGGTACTCCCCCCGTTTGGGATAGACAAAGGTCAGCTCCTGGCGGTCCTCCTGAAGCAGCTCGTAGATGCCCTGCTGCTCCAGATTGGCCCTGGGCGGGGACATGAGGTTTTTGGGATCCAGCCCGGCAAAGGAGCAGCCCGCCTGGCTCACAGCCAGCCAAGCGCCCAGGGCCGCGGCGGCCAGGGCTTTCAGGGGACATGGTTTCATCTGGGGCGCTCCTTTCTCCAAAAGGTGATTTCTCCCCCCAGTATACCATAGTTCTGGAAAAAAATCATCAAAAAAGTAGGTCGTTCCCCGGGGGGCTGGGGGAGGTTTGTTGACAAACCCCAGCGGGCAGGATAGAATCAAGTAAAAGAAAGGGGGGCGGGGTATGCCCAGATTTTTTGTAGAGGAGATCCCGGAGGGTCAGGTGCTCCTGGGCGGGGAGGACGGCCGTCACGCCGTGAAGTCCCTGCGGATGCGGCCCGGGGAGGCTCTGACCCTGTGCGATGGCCGGGGGACGGACTACGTCTGCACCGTGGTGTCCGCCGACGGTGAGGGCCTGTTGGTCCAGGTGGAGGGGAGCGCCCCCAGCCGGGGGGAGCCCCGGACCAAGGTCACGGTGTGCCAGTGCCTGGCCAAGGGGGACAAGCTGGAGACCGTCACCCAGAAGTCCGTGGAGCTGGGGGCCTGGGAGATCTGGCCGGTGGAGAGCAGCCGGTGCGTGGTGCGGCTGGACGGCAAATCCGCCGGGAAAAAGACTGCCCGGCTCCAGAAGATCGCCCGGGAGGCCGCCATGCAGAGCGGCCGGGGAGTGATCCCCCAGGTGCTGGAGCCCGTCCCCCTGCAGCAGGCCTTGGAGACCGCCGCCCGGGAGGGGGAGATTCTCTTCTTCTATGAGCGGGGGGAGGAGAGTCTGAAAGCGGCCCTGGGGCAGGCCGGGGAGAGGCTGTTTGTGTTTGTGGGGCCGGAGGGGGGCTTCTCTCCGGAAGAGGCAGAGCTGGCCCGGTCCCTGGGGGGGAAGGTCCTGACCCTGGGGCCCCGGATCCTCCGGACGGAGACCGCGCCCCTGGCAGCCTTGGCCTGCGTCTTTTATCAGAAGGGCGACATGGAGCTGGAAGGGGGGAGCCTGACATGAGAGCCGTGTTGGTGACCGGAGCCTCCGGAGGCATCGGCGGGGCCGCCGCCCTGGAGCTGGCCCGCCGGGGCTGGGGGGTGGCCCTCCAGTACCGCAGCCACGAAGAGGCTGCCCGGAAGGTGGAGGAGGAGATCCTCCGCCAGGGAGGCACAGCCAAGTCCTACCGGGCGGACTTGACCGACGAGGCCCAGGTGGAGGCGCTGTTTGCCGCCGCTGAGGGGGACTTCGGCTTTCTGGAGGGGCTGGTGAACAACGCCGGTTCGGCCTGGAAGGGACTGTTTACGGATATGACCTTGGCGGATTGGCAGGGGGTGCTGGACGCGGACTTGACCAGCGTGTTTTTGTGCTGCCGCCGGGCGCTGCCCCCCATGATCCGGAAAAAGCGGGGGAGCATCGTCAATGTCAGCTCCATGTGGGGCCAGGTGGGCGCCTCCTGTGAGGCGGCGTACTCCGCAGCCAAAGCGGGGGTCATCGGCCTGACCAAGGCCCTGGCCAAGGAGGAGGGTCCCTCGGGGATTCGGGTGAA
The DNA here is from genome assembly GCA_050946975.1 of Acutalibacter sp. Taxonomy (GTDB): domain Bacteria; phylum Bacillota; class Clostridia; order Oscillospirales; family Acutalibacteraceae; genus Acutalibacter. The sequence goes on along the minus strand of JBMNVU010000016.1, from coordinate 11,526 downwards.
CTGCCTGGCGCCGGGGGTGATCGACACCCCCATGAATGGGGATCTGACCCCGGAGGATCTGGATGCCCTCCGGGAGGAGACGCCCTTGGAGCGCATCGGCACCCCCCAGGAGACAGCCCAGGCCATCGCCTTTCTGTTGGAGCATCCCTTTGTCACCGGGCAGGTGCTGGGGGTCAGCGGGGGAATGGTCATCAATTGACAAATCGGCCCTTTTCTTATAAAATAAAGTGGTTAAGCACCTCGGAGAAAAACGCCGGGAAATCCCGGCGGGAAACCGGGGAAAAGCGGCAGAAATATGGAGAATTTTTGACAGGAGATCGTGATATGAGCTTTCAGATTCTGGGTACGGGCAGCTTCGCGCCGGAAAAGATCGTCACCAACGACGACCTCTCCAAAATGGTGGAGACATCCGACGAGTGGATCACAAAGCGGGTGGGCGTGAAAGAGCGCCACGTCTGCACTGCCGAGAGCAACACGGACATGGGCGTGGCCGCGGCCCTGGCGGCTTTGGAAAACGCCGGGGTGCGCCCGGAGGAGCTGGATATGATTATCGGCGCCACCATCAGCGCGGACACCATCTCTCCCGGCTTGGCTGGGATGGTGCAGAACCGCATCGGGGCTCACTGCCCCTGCTTTGACATGAACGTGGCCTGCCCCGGGTTCCTGTTTGCCCTGGACGTGGCCGCCGGGTACTTTGCCCGGGGACTGGTGAAGAAGGTGCTGGTGGTCAGCTCCGAGCGGATGAGCGGCCTGATCGACTGGACCGACCGGAGCACCTGCGTCATCTTTGGCGACGGCGCCGGAGCCGCTGTGCTGGGCCAGGGGGACAATTACCTGTCCTCCACCCTGAGCACCCTGGGCGGGGACAACGTGATCTCCATCCCCACCAAGTGGGACAACTCCCCCTTCTATGAGAACGAGCTGAAGAAGAACTGCGTCTTCATGGCCGGTCAGGAGACTTATAAATTCGCTGTCACCTCCATGGTGCGGGACGTGCGTCTGGTGATGGAGCAGGCCGGGATCACCGGGGATCAGGTGAAGGCCGTGATTCCCCACCAGGCCAACTACCGGATCATCAACGAGGCACGGCGGCGGCTGCCGGAGATCGCTCCGGAGAAATTCCTGATGAATATTGACCGCTACGGCAACACCTCTTCCGCCAGCGAGCCCATCCTGCTGGACGAGGCCAACCGCCAGGGGCTGCTGCAGCGGGGGGACTATGTGGTGCTCACCGCCTTTGGCGGGGGACTGTCCACAGCGGCCTGTGTGGTTCGCTGGTAAAGTGTTCCCTTGAGCGGCACCAAGTATTGCCATTCGCCGGAGAACCCCTCGGAACCGCCAAGCATCGGGGGAGCCTCTCTGCTGGAGGCTGCCAGTGGGAGGCGAAAAGTTTTTGGTCCAGCTTTTTTCAAAAAGCTGGCGAGGTGTGGAGCAGCGCTCCACGACCTTGAACTTCGATAGAACCGCCGGGCTTCCGGCGACATCCACATATATCGACAGAGTAGAAAGGAAGGATCCACAATGATCAAAACGCCCATCTGCGATCTTCTGGGCATCCAATACCCCATTTTCCAGGGGGGCATGGCCTGGATCTCCGACGGCAAGCTGGCCGCGGCCGTGTCCAACGGAGGCGGCTTGGGGATCATCTCCGCCATGAACGCCAATGCCGAGTACCTGAAAAAGCAGATCGATTTGGCCCGCAGCCTCACCGATAAGCCCTTTGGCGTGAACATCATGCTCATGTCCCCCTTCGCGGAAGAAGTGGCCAAGCTGGTGGCCGAGGAGAAGGTGCCCGTGGTGACCACCGGCGCCGGCAACCCCTCCCGGTATATGCCCATGTGGCTGGAGGCCGGGATCAAGGTGGTGCCCGTGGTGGCCAGTGTGGCCATGGCAAGACTGGTGACCAAGGCCGGCGCCGCCGCCATCATCGCCGAGGGCGGCGAGTCCGGCGGCCACGTGGGCGACCTGACCACCATGGTGCTGGTGCCCCAGGTGGTGGACGCCACCGATCTGCCCGTGCTGGCAGCCGGCGGCATCGGCGACGGCCGGGGCGTTGCGGCGGCCTTCATGCTGGGGGCTGTGGGCGTCCAGGTGGGCACCCGGTTCCTGGTGGCTGAGGAGTGCGGCGTCCATCCCAACTACAAGAAGAAGGTCCTGAAGGCCAACGACATCGCCACCATGGTCACCGGCAAGCGGCTGGGCCATCCGGTGCGGCAGATCAAGAATCAGTTTGCCAAGGACTATGCCAAGGCCGAGTACAGCCAGATCTCCGACGAGGAGCTGGAGGCTATGGGCCGGGGCGCCCTGTACCGGGCAGCGGTGGAAGGCGACGAGAAGACCGGCGACTTCCTGGCCGGGCAGATTTCCGGCATGATTCATAAGGAGCAGCCCGCCGCGGAGATCATCCAGGAGATGTTCACCCAGGCGGAAGAGGTGCTGAAAGGAGCGGGCAAATGGGTAAGATAGCCTTTGTTTTTGCGGGCCAGGGGGCCCAGTACAGCGGCATGGGCCAGTCCCTGTGTGAGACAAGCCCCGCCGCCAAGGCAGTGTTCGACACTGCCGACGCCCTGCGTCCCGGCACCAGTGAGCAGTGCTTTACCGGCACTGCGGAGGAGCTGTCCATCACCAAGAACACCCAGCCCTGTCTGTACTGCGTGGACCTGGCGGCAGCCAAGGCCCTGGAGGAGGCCGGCGTGAAGCCGGACTACGTGGCAGGCTTCTCCCTGGGGGAGATCGCGGCTCTGACCTATGCCGGGGTGTTTACCGAAGAGCAGGGGTTCTCCTTTGTGTGCAAGCGGGCGGAAGCCATGCAGAAGGCCGGAGAGGCCAATCCCGGAGCCATGGCCGCAGTGCTCAAGCTGAAAAACGAGCAGGTGGAAGAGCTGTGCGCCGGGTTTGAAAAGGTCTGGCCCGTGAATTACAACTGCCCCGGCCAGCTGGTGTGCGCCGGGGAGAAGTCCCAGATCGAGGCCTTCTGCCAGAAGGTGGACGAGGCCGGCGGCCGGGCCAAGATGCTGGCGGTCAGTGGCGGGTTCCACTCCCCCTTTATGGAGAGCGCCTCCCAGACCCTGAAAGAGGTGCTGGAGCCCATGGAGCTCTCCGCGGCTCGGGTGCCGGTGTACGCCAATTACACCGCCCAGCCCTATGACGACTCCGCCAAGGAGCTGCTGACCCAGCAGGTGAAGAACCCGGTGCGGTGGCAGGAGACGGTGGAGCGCCTGGTGGAGCTGGGAGTGGACACCTTCATCGAGTGCGGCCCGGGCAAGACCCTGTGCGGGCTGATCCGCAAGACGGCCAAGGGAGTAACGGCGGTGAACGTGCAGGACGGGGAAAGCCTGCAGGCCGCGCTGGAGGCCATCCAGGCGTGAGGATTCTGCCCCGGCGGGCGAAAACGGAGCCAGCCGGGGATGACATAGAGAAAATCAAATAAGGAAGCCGTCCCACAGAGAAACGGGGCGGATAGGAGGTCAGACATATGAAGCTGGAAGGAAAGATCGCGCTGGTGACCGGCGCATCCCAGGGCTTGGGAAAGGCCATTGCCCTGAAGCTGGCGGCAAACGGCGCGGATGTGGCCGTGATCTACGTGGGGCCGGAGGAGCCGGCTCTGGAGACCAAAGCTGAGATCGAGGCCCTGGGCCGCCGGGCAGAGCTGTACGTGTGCGACGTGCGGGACGAGCAGGCTGTGGAGGACACCGTGGCCAAGGTGAAGAAGGACCTGGGCAAGGTGGATATCCTGGTGAACAACGCCGGGGTCACCCGGGACGGGCTGATGGTCACCATGAAGGACGCGGACTACGACATGGTGCTGGACATCAACCTCAAGGGCGCCTTCCACATGATCCGCGCCTGCTACCGGGACTTCATGCGCAAGAAGTACGGCAAGATCATCAACATCAGCTCCATCGCGGGGCTGGTGGGCAACGTGGGCCAGGTGAACTACGCCGCCTCCAAGGCCGGCCTCATCGGCATGAGCAAGAGCGTGGCCAAGGAGCTGGGCAGCCGAGGCGTGTGCTGCAACTGCATCGCTCCCGGGTTCATCGAGACTGCCATGACCAAGGACATCAAGGAGGACAACCCCCTGCTGATGCAGGTGCCCATGCGGAAGATGGGCACCCCCGAGGACGTGGCCAATGTGGCGCTGTTTTTGGCCTCCCCTGAGAGCGATTACATCACCGGGGAGACCATTCGCGTGGATGGAGGCCTGGCCATATGAGAAGAGTAGTCATCACCGGCTTGGGCTGCGTCACCCCCATCGGCAACGACGTGCCCACCTTCTGGGAGAGCATCAAAAACGGCAAGTGCGGCATTGGCCCCATCACCCACTTTGACACCACCGATTACAAGGCCAAGGTGGCCGGCGAGGTGAAGGATTTCGATCCCCTGCAGTACCTGGAGAAATCCGACCTGCGCAAGTACGACGTGTTCTGCTGGTACGCCATGGCCGCAGCCACCCAGGCTGTGGAGGAGAGCGGCATCCAGAACACCCTGCCCCCCGAGCGGATCGGCACCTATTTCGGATCCGGCATCGGCGGCATGAGCACCTTCGCCGAGGAGCAGAAGGTCCTCATGGAGAAGGGACCCCGCCGGGTGTCCCCCTTCTTTGTCCCCGGCATGATCATCAATATGGCCGGCGGCCTTATCGCCATCAAGTACAATTTCCAGGGGGCTTCCATCCCCATCGTCACCGCCTGCGCCACCGGCAACAACGCCATCGGCGAGGCCTATCGTGCCATCAAGCACGGCTACCTGGACGCCGTCCTCACCGGCGGCGCCGAGGCGGCTATCATCCCCATCGGCGTGGCGGGCTTCTCCAACATGAAGGCCCTCTCCACCACCGAGGATCCCGCCTCCGCCTGCGTGCCCTTCGATGCCCGCCGCAACGGCTTTGTCATGGGCGAGGGCGCCGGCGCTCTGGTGCTGGAGGAGTATGAGCACGCCAAGGCCCGGGGCGCCAAGATTTACGGCGAGCTGTGCGGCTACGGCGTCACCTGCGACGCCCACCACATCACCGCCCCCCATCCGGAAGGCCTGGGCGGCGCGGCCGCTCTGACCATGGCCCTGGAAGAGGCCGGCGGCTGCGAGGATCCCTCCAAGCTGTACATCAATGCCCACGGCACCAGCACTCCTTTGAACGACGCCTGTGAGACCAAGGCCATCAAGAAGGCCCTGGGCGACGAGGCCGCCCACAAGTGCATGGTGTCCTCCACCAAGTCCATGACCGGCCATATGCTGGGCGCTGCGGGAGCCGTGGAGGCCATCGCCAGCGTGCTGGCGGTGAAGGAGGGCATCGCGCCTCCCACCATCGGGTATCAGGAGCCCGATCCGGAGTGCGACCTGGATTATGTGCCCAATCAGGCCCGTGAGGCCCAGATCGATTTGGCGCTGTCGGCGTCTCTGGGCTTTGGCGGACATAACGCCTATCTTGCTTTCCGGAGGGTTTGAGTATGGATGTAAAAACGATTGAGAGCCTGGCAAAGCTGATGCAGGAAACCGGCCTGACCGCCCTGGAGCTGTCCGAGGGCGAGTCCGTGCTGAAGCTGGAGCGCAAGCACGAAGTGATCGCCGCAGCTCCCGCCGCCCCCGTCGCTCCGGCAGCGGCCCCTGTGGCCGTCGGCGCGGAAGCCCTGGGCGTCGCCCATGAGCAGGCCGCTCCCCAGAAGGAGGGCACCTTGGTGCTGTCCCCCACCGTGGGCGTGTTCTATGCGTCTCCCTCCCCGGATAGCCGTCCTTTTGTAGAGGTGGGCGATCAGGTGAAGAAAGGGGATACCCTGTGCATCATCGAGGCCATGAAGCTGATGAATGAGATCCCCGCCGAGGTGGACGGCACCGTGGCGGAGATCTGCGTGGGCAATGGCCAGGTGGTGGAGTTCAACCAGCCGCTGTTCCGGATCGTGTAAAAAGAAGAACGCGAAGGGCGAAAAAGTTTTTGGGGCGCCTTTTTTCAAAAAGGCGCGACCTGAAAACCGGCGGAGCCGGAAAGGTACCAGCGAGCGGGGCGGGCCAGCCCGCAGGGCTGTAGCCGCGGGAGCGGCCCAGTTGAGCCCAGCCGAAAAAGTTTTTGGGGCGCCTTTTTTCAAAAAGGCGCGACCTGAAACCCGGCGGAGCCGGAAAGAAAAGCCAGCGAACGCGGCGGGCCAGCCCGCAGGGCTGTAGCCGCGGGAGCGGCCCAGTTGAGCCCAGCCAAAAAAGGGCGCACCAGCCCTGCGACCTTTCGCCTTTGCAACTTAATGATATGAGGGGGAATCCCAGTGAATAAAGAAGAAATCAAAAAGATCCTCCCCCATCGGGAGCCCATGCTCCTGGTGGATGAGGTGGAACTCATCGACGGCGTGGCCCATGGCAAGTGCCATATCAAGGGCGACGAGTACTTCCTTCAGGGGCATTTCCCCGGGAATCCCGTGGTGCCCGGCGTCATCCAGTGCGAGATGATGGCCCAGTCCGCCTGCGTCCTGCTGGCCAGCGGCGCCGCCGAGGGCTGCACCCCCATGTTCACCAGCCTGGATAAGGTCAAGTTCCGGGGCCAGGTCAAGCCCGGCGACACTTTGGAGACAGAGTGCGAAATCACCCGCCAGCGGGGGAACTTCTACTTTGCCAAGGGCAGGGGTCTGGTCAACGGGAAAGTCTGCGTCAGCGCGGAGTTTTCCTTCGCCTTGGTGAAACCCGAGAAAGGATGATTGCCCTGTGTTCACGAAAATTTTGATCGCCAACCGGGGGGAAATCGCCATCCGCATCATCCGGGCCTGCAAGGAGATGGGCATCGCCACGGTGGCCGTCTACTCCCAGGCAGACCAGGAATCCCTCCATGTGGCTTTGGCGGATGAGGCCATCTGCATCGGCGGCGCCCGGGCGGAGGACAGCTACTTGAACGGCGAGCGGATCATCTCCGCCGCCATCGCCACCCACGCCCAGGCCATCCATCCCGGGTATGGGTTCCTCTCGGAAAACGCCGCCTTCGCCGCCCTGTGCAAGCGGTATGGCCTGGTGTTTATCGGCCCCCCTGCGGAGGTCATCTCCAATATGGGCGATAAGGACGCCGCCCGGCGGCTGATGAAGGAGAACAACGTCCCCACCACTCCCGGTACTGACATCCTCAAGAATGCCCAGGAGGCCAAGGAGGCCGCCAGGAAGATCGGCTACCCGGTGCTGATCAAGGCCAGCGCCGGCGGCGGCGGCAAGGGCATCCGGCTGATCCAGGAGGAGTCGGAGATGGAGCGCTCCTTCGAGACCGCCTCCAACGAGGCGGAAAAGGCCTTTGGCGACGGCCGGATGTACATGGAAAAATACCTGAACCCGGTCAAGCACATCGAGGTGCAGCTGCTGGCCGACCAGGAGGGGCATATCGTCTGCCTGGGGGAGCGGGAGTGCTCCATCCAGCGGAACAACCAGAAGCTCATCGAGGAGTCCCCCTCCCCCGGGGTCAGCCCGGAGATCCGCCAGAAGCTCATGGAGACCGCCGCCCGGGCCGCCAAGGCCTCCGGGTATGTCAACGCCGGCACCGTGGAGTTCTTGATGGACAAGGACCGGAACTTCTACTTCATGGAGATGAACACCCGCTTGCAGGTGGAGCATCCCGTCAGCGAGCTGGTCACCGGAGTGGACATCGTCAAGTGGCAGATCCGCATCGCCGCCGGCGTGCCCCTGGACTTCACCCAGGAGGACATCCACGTCCAGGGAGCGGCCATCGAGTGCCGGATCAACGCCATGGGCCCGGGCAAGGTGGACTTTTTCCACACGCCGGGCGGCCCCTGGGTGCGGTTTGACACCTTCCTGTACCAGGGGTATGAGATCCCCCCCTATTACGACTCCATGCTGGGGAAGATGATCGTCTACTCCTCCACCCGGGAGGAGGCCATCCGCAAGATGACCGCGGCTCTCAGCGAGCTGGTCATTGGCGGCACGCGGAACAATATTGAGGATCAGATCGAGATCATCCGGGATGATCGCTTCAAGAAGGGCGATTACTACACGGACTTTATGAAAACGTTCCAAAAGGCGGGGAATTGACCCGCCGGGAAACCACACAGAAGGGTGATGGCAAGGTATGAATTTGATGGGCCTGTTCCGCTCGCCGCAGAACGAGCTGGAAAAGGGCGGCAAGCCTGTGCCGGAAGAGGATGCCGGCATCCGCACCACCTGCCCCCATTGCGGGGTGCAGCTGCCGTTGAATGAACTGCAGGACAACCTGCAGGTGTGCACAAGCTGCGGGTATCATTTTCGGATGGGACCCCGGGACCGGATCGGGTACCTGGTGGACGAGGACAGCTTTTCGGAGCTGGACGGGGATCTGAAGAGCCGGGACGTGCTGGACTTCCCCGGATATGACCAGAAGCTGCGCAACGCCAAGTTGGCCTCCCGGGAGAAGGAAGGGGTCATCTGCGGCACCGCCCAGGTGGGCGGGGAGGAGTGCGCCCTGTTCCTGATGGATCCCAACTTCATGATGGGCAGCATGGGCACCGTGGTGGGCGAGAAGATCACCCGGCTGTTCGAGTACGCCACCGAGCACAGCCTGCCGGTGGTGGGCTTCACCGTGTCCGGCGGCGCCCGGATGCAGGAGGGTATCCTGTCCCTGATGCAGATGGCCAAGACCAGCGCGGCGCTGCGCAAGCACAGTGATGCGGGGAACTTCTATCTCACCGTGCTCACCGACCCCACCACCGGCGGCGTCACCGCCAGCTTTGCCATGGACGGGGACATCATCATGGCGGAGCCCGGGGCCACCATTGGGTTTGCCGGGGCCAGGGTCATTGAGCAGACCATCCGCAAAAAGCTGCCTCAGGGCTTCCAAAAGGCGGAGTTCCTGCTGGAGCACGGTTTTGTGGACCTGATCGTCCCCCGTCCCCAGCAGAAGGAGATCATCGCAAAGCTGCTGAAGCTCCACAGAAAGGGGGCGGCGTAAATGGGCGCCTACGAAAAAGTCCTGCTGGCCAGGGCCAAGGACCGGCCCACAGGGCTCAGCTACATTCAGAATATCTTTGAGGACTTCATCGAGCTCCACGGGGATCGCCGTTTTGCCGACGACCCCGCCATCGTGGGGGGCATCGCCACCCTGAGTGGGGAGCCGGTCACCGTCATCGCCATGGAAAAGGGCAAGGACATGCGGGAGCGGGTCAAGCGGAACTTCGGCTCTCCCAATCCCGAGGGCTACCGGAAAGCCCTGCGGCTGATGGAGCAGGCGGAGAAGTTCCACCGCCCGGTGGTGTGCTTTGTGGACACCTCCGGTGCCTTCTGCGGCATGGGCGCCGAGGAGCGGGGCCAGGGTCAGGCCATCGCGGAGAATCTGGTGACCATGGCTGGATTACAGGTGCCGGTGATCTCCGTGCTCATCGGCGAGGGCGGCAGCGGCGGCGCGCTGGCCCTGGCTGTGTCCGACCGGGTGTGGATTTTGGAGAACGCGGTGTACTCGGTGATCTCCCCCGAGGGCTGCGCCAGCATCCTGTGGAAGGACTCCAAAAAGGTGAAGGACGCGGCGGACTGCCTGCGCCTGACCGCCCAGGACATGATGGAGCTGGGCGTGGTGGAGCAGGTGATCCCCGAGGAGAAGGACTTCGCCCTGACTTACGCCCACCTGAAGGAAGAGCTGGAGGGGGCGCTGTCCCAGCTGAAGGCTCTGTCCCCGGAGGAGCTTCTGGCCCAGCGCTACCAGAGGTTCCGGAAATTCTAAACAAGAAGGCCGGCTGCGGCGCCTCTGGGCGCTTGGGCTGGAGGATTGGAAAAGGCCCGCCAAGGATTCCCGGCGAGCCTTTTCGTGTCTGTGCAGAAAGGAGCCATTCCACTATGGAAAGAAAGCCCAAGGCAGCAAAGGGGAAAGCCAGCCGCCGGGAGCGCCCGGTGACCCCGGACCATCCCGCCGTCAAAGTGGGATCTCGCCCTGCCGCATCCAGTGCGGACGGCAAGAAAAATAGCCGCCGGGAGAGCCCGGTGCGCCCGGACCATCCCGCCGCCAAAGTGGGATCTCACCCCGCCCCATCCAAAGCGGACGGCAAGAAAAATAGCCGCCGGGAGAGCCCGGTGAACCCGGACCGCCCCGCCGCCAAAAAGGGGTTCCAGCCCGCCCCATCCAGTGCGGACGGCAAGAAAAATAGCCGCCGGGAGCACCCGGTGCGCCCGGACCATCCCGCCGCCAAAGTGGGATCTCACCCCGCCTCATCCAGTGCGGCCGGAGAGAAACATAGCCGCCGGGAGCGTCCGGTGACCCCGGAACATCCCGCCGCCAAAGCGGGATCTCACCCCGCCCCATCCAGTGCGGCCGGGCGAAAGAACGCCCCGGCCCCCGCTGCCGGGGAGGCGGGGCACACTCCCTGCCCCGTCTACCGGAAGTGCGGAGGCTGCCAGCTGCAGAACCTCAGCTATCCCCGGCAGCTTGCCTGGAAGCAGGACCGGTGCCAGAAGCTGCTGGGAAAATTCGGGAAGGTCTCGCCCATTCTGGGGATGGACTGCCCCTACCACTACCGGAACAAGGTCCAGGCGGCCTTTCACTTTGACAAGCGCCACGGGCGGATCGTCAGCGGGGTGTACCAGTCCAGCACCCACCGAATCGTGCCCATCGACTCCTGCCAGACCGAGGACGAGACTGCCGACCGGATCATTGTCTCAGTGCGGAAGCTGCTGAAGGACTTCAAACTCACCGCCTTTGACGAGACCACCGGCCGGGGCTTCCTCCGCCACGTGCTGGTGAAGCGGGGCTTCACCACCGGCCAGGTGATGGTGGTGCTGGTGACGGGCACACCGGTGTTCACCGCCAAAAAGCACTTTGTGGCGGAGCTTTTGCGGCTCCACCCGGAGATCACCACCATCCTCCAGAACGTCAATGACCGGTACACCTCCATGGTCCTGGGGGACCGGGAGAAGGTGCTCTACGGGCCGGGGTACATTGTGGACCAGCTGTGCGGGTGTAAGTTCCGGATTTCGGCCAAGTCCTTCTACCAGATCAACCCCCTCCAGACAGAGGTCCTGTACAACAAGGCCATGGAGTTTGCCGGGCTCACAGGGAAGGAGAAAGTCTTGGACGCTTACTGCGGCATCGGCACCATTGGCTTGGTGGCCGCAAGCCGGGGAGCGGCTCAGGTGCTGGGGGTGGAGCTGAACCCCGACGCGGTGAAGGACGCCATCCAGAACGCCAAGGAAAACGGGGTGAAGAACGCCTACTTCACCTGCGGCGACGCAGGGGAGTTCCTGGAGGAGGCTGCCCTCCAGGGGGAGCGCTGGGACGTAGTGTTTATGGACCCGCCCCGGGCGGGGGCCAGCCGGGAGTTTTTGACGGCCCTGGCGGCCTGTGCGCCCCGGCGGGTGGTGTACATCTCCTGTGACCCGGAGACCCTGTCCCGGGACCTGGGGATTTTGCAGGCCAACCATTACCGGATCGAGAAGATCCAGCCGGTGGACATGTTCCCCCACACTCAGCATGTGGAGACGGTAGTATTGATGTCAAAGGTCAAAGGGAGATAGCCGTGAAAGCCCTTGATTTCAGGCACTTTTCGGCTTTAGGTAGCTTCGAACAGGTGGAGACGGTAATCGCTCTGCGGTAAC
>JBMNVU010000015.1:0-63085 GCA_050946975.1 Acutalibacter sp. | reverse complement strand
CACTGGGAGCAAAATAGCCGAAGAAGGGGTGCTCCACCCGCTTCTCGATGGCCTGGGTGATGGTGGGCACGGTGGGGAAGTTCATATCCGCCACCCACATAGGGATGATGTCAAAGCCCTCCTTGGGAGGCTTCGCCCCTGCGGTCAGGCCATCCACGGCGATGGCGTCATGGCCATGCCGGTCAATTACACTGGTAAAATCGTATTTCATAGCTGTTTCGGCATGAGATCCATGCCTTCCTCCTTTTTTGATCGCATACTACATATTATAATATAGTTCTTGTCCGTCTACAAGAGTCAGGAGGAAATTTTGGCAATCCCCGGAAAACAAAAACCGCGTCCATTCTCTTAAAATGGACACGGCATCAAGCTGAAAAAAGGTTCGGAAAAAGGCCCAAGGTTGCGAAGGCCGGGTTCCCCGCCCACGACAAAGCGCCTGGACGCAAACCGCATCCAGGCGCTGAAACATGGTCGAGGTGACAGGATTTGAAACAGCAATCACCCTTTTTCACAACCATTTTAACCTTAAAAAATCCCAGTAATTATGCGGGTTTTGCGCTTTTTGTGTTCTCCCGGTTCATCCAGTATATAATGACCAAACGCAAAAACAATGACCAAATAAAGACCAGATTTTCCCCCTTTTCGCTCCGTTTTCCGGTGTATCATGGAAACGAATTCCCGGGGTGCTTTGTGCCCCTCTTTTTTTAGCTCAGCGATTCTCAGTGTATCCAACGCTTACACATTTCCGGCCCACGCAGGCCTTTTCACAGGATTTTTCCGGAGAAACCAACCAGGCGCACCTCTACCAGCTCGCAAACCAGATTTTGCAAGGTTCTTTTTTATGTGTCGCTTTTCGTCGTGTTTGCCCCTTGGCACCCTTGGAGTTTTGGGACAAACCAGCCCAGAGGGTAAATGCACCTGGAAGCGGTTCTCATTTTGTTTTCCCTCTGTTCTTGCTTGTGGCTTTTGGCCTTTGTAAGCGTGTATGAGCGGTTTTTTCTTCTATAAGGGAAAACGGCCCTCGGGCGATTCTGGGGCCGTTTATCGAGTGTTTCTGAGACTTTGTGGTTCTTCCGGCCCGGTTCCTATACAACCCCGGAGGCTTTCCTATAAAGGCCAATAAGCAACAAAGTTCCTCCCAAGCCATTCCCAAACGAAACGGAAATGGCCTTTTTTCGTGCTCAAAATCTCCGGTTTTTTGCGCCTCGCAGTAACCACTCAGGGAAATGCCCCTGGAAGGACCCGTAACCAGGCAAAACCTTGCCCAAAGTCAGAAAGTATTGTCATTCCACCAAAAAGGAACGGGCCGCAGCTCTCAACGAGAACCACTGCCCGCTCCTGGGGATGGTTAGGATTAGCTTTCCAGAACAGCCTGGACGTACTCACTAGGGAGGTACTGGCTTACCTGGGGGAATGTATTCCGCAACAGCTCTGAACTGGGCAAAGCGTTGTGGATGGACAAGTTCTCTTGGATAGGCCACTGGGCAAACAGGCTATCCAGCTGGATACACAAGGCGTCCTGCAGATCCTGCTCAGCTCGGCCCAACTGGTTTGCCGCTTCTCGTTCTTCCTGAACCGCCTCTCGCAGCTGGGCCAGTTCCCCAGGATTTAGGGTGGGTTTCCCGGTCACAATTTGGGCGGCGTGTTCCTCTTTCCGCTTGGCAAACCGGAGCTTGTTTTCCAGCTCTGCGCCTTGGGAATCACTGCCTCCCCGGTCCAGCAGCTGGTTCAACTCCCCTTCCAACTGTGTAATCTGCGTCTGGGCTTCCTGCTGGTCCAGCCGTGCCTGCTCCTGGCTTCGGCGTGCTCGTTGTGCCGCCTCGCTCAGAATCCGCTGAACTGCTGCCCTGCTCTTTTCGTGGGCGGCATGGGCCTTGGTGTAGGTGGTGCGGGCTGCGTCCAGGGTGGGCAGGTCCTGACGCTGACGGCTCCCAGGTGCCTTTATGCGATAAGCTTCAAAGGCGCTGGAGATCTGGCTCATGGGCAAGGCTGCCGGGGTAATGGAGCCTCCACGTTTCTCTGCCGTGGGTCGATACCTGGCAAACGCTTTTTCCGCCAGTTCCTCGAGTTTCTTTTCCATACTCATGGTTTTGAAAACCTCCTTAATTTTATCGGTTTGGGAAATCTGCCAAAGAACATGGGAAGGAACCTCCCCCGCCGGTTGACTGTTTCCCGGTTTATGTGATATCATAATAGCAATGGTTTTGATTTCCACGCAAAGCGTCCGGGGAGGCACACTCCCTGTGGCGCTTTTTTACTGGGAAACTTCGCCGCTGGCCTCGCTGCCGGTGTATTCCCCGTTTACAACAGCCTGCAGATGGGCAAGATAGTCCTCCCTCTGTTCCGGGGTCAGCATTGCCACAAGCTGCAGCGCCTCCTGAATGGTTTTATCACGGCTGGTTTTCTTTTGGCTCATAAACGCACCTCCTTTGCCTCTTTTTGCAGATCCTGCAGGAACTCTCGGAGCACCCACAGGGAATCCGTGTAGTACTCCACCCGGTTCCCCAGGGCAAGGGCCGGGCTGGAATCGCTGGGGACTTCTTCCTCCAGCCCCTCCGCCAAAAGCCCGCAAAGGCTGATTGCCATTCCCAAACGAGTTCCCACATCGTCCAGCACCACAGCGGCGGGAAAATCCCCTTGCTTTCTCTGCTGCCCTGTGGTAATCTTGTCTTGGATATGTTCGTCCCCTGCGCTCTGGAAAGTTGCCGCTTTCCGGGGCGCTTTTTTTGTGGTCTGCTTCATCGTGATTCCTCCTAGTCCATTTCTTGTTCGATCAAAGATTCTCGCACACCGTCCACGTCCTCCTGGACCTTTTTCAAGTCATCGGCCAGGAATCCAAACTCCACAGAGAGCCTGGGACCTGTCTGCTGGTACTGCTCGATAATGTCCAGCAGGTCGCTCAAGCACTCACAATGGCACGCCAGGGCATGGAGCTGCACACTGGCACCCAACAGGGTAAACTTCGGCTTCGTTTCCACAAAATCACCTCCTTTCACGGTTCTGTTCCAGGCCATCTCCCGGAAGAGAGTAGGCCGTGGCCAAGTAAGGGGAAAAACTCAGTGTTTCCGGGGCTTCTCTTTATTTGACCACCTGGTCCAGTAAGAGAGGGAACACTCCCTTTATTTGCCCACCTGGTCAAATAAGCTGAGGCCGCTTGTTTCCTGGCTTTTTCGCTTATTCGGCCACCTTCCTTTTCTTTGCCGGGTGCGTCAGGTGGGGGGAACCAGATAGCGCTCCGGTTCGGAGAACTCCGTCCGGGTCACGGTCCACTGTTTGTGTCCCCCGAACCCGTTGTTCTTGTATACAATGGCGCTGCTTTCTTTCAGCTCCTCCTTGGCCCGACGCAGGGTCCGCTCACTGTAGCCCGCCTGTTTGGCCAGGCGCTCCAACTCCTTGGCGGGGAGGGTGTTGTCCGCCTCTGCCAGCTTGTTCAGAATGAACTGCTTGCAGTCCTCCCGCTTGGGAGCGCTGGTTTGCATCACCACGTCCTGCATGAACTCCCGGTCACGTTTCCAGGTGGTTCCCTCCCGGGTGAGGGTTCCATGTTCCCCAAAGGACAGCAGCAGTGTCTCCTGGAGAGTGGTGTAGTTGTTCTTCTCGTTGGAGAGATACCGCTGTCCCGGCTCCCCGGTGGTTCCCATCATCAGCACGGACCGGGCCACGTCCCACAGGTCGGCGGAGTCCGCCAGCCGGTTCCGCCCGGAGGCTCCCGTCCGTTTGTTGGTGTGGCAGACGATCAGGAAGGTGGTTCCGTACTCCTCCCCCAAGGCAATCAGTGGGGCCATACATTCCCGCATGTCATTGCGGTTTCCCATGTTGGTGCCTTTGGGCAGAAAGCCCTGGATAGGGTCGAACACGCACAGGGTGGGATGGTAATAGGCCACAAACTCCCGCAGCCGCTCACTGCCCAGCTTCAACTCCCGGAACGCGTCCCCGCTCTCGGCGGACAGGTCCAGGGTGACCACCTTGTCCAGGTTGGCCCCGGCCTCCCGCAGCTGTTTTCGCAGCTTCTTCCGAACGCTGTCCTCCGTGGAGAAAAAGGCCGCTGTCTGAGGGGTTCTCTCCGTGCCCGGCGGGTCCAACAGACAGGGCCTACCGCTGCTGACCGCTGCCACCAGGTCACACCACAGGGTGGTCTTTCCCGTGCCGCCGTCCGCCGCCAACAGGGTAATCTGCCCCTCCGGCATCCAGCCCTCCACCAGCCAGGAGGCCTCCTCCTCGGGGAAGTCCGCCAGGGAGTGAAAGCTGGAGAGGAAAGGGTCTTTTTCCGGGGGAGGTGGTTCCCATTTGGGTGCCCTTTCCGCCAGCATCAGGAGCTGAGCGCTGCCGTGAACCGGTTCCAAGTGCTCCAGCACATCGGAAATGTCTCCGTGCTCCGGCAGGTCCGGCCATAGCTCCACCATGTCCAGCACCTTCACCTCCGCCGCCACAGGGGCCAGCTTTTGGGCCTCATACTGGGCAAAGGTCCGGCCCACCTGGTCGTTGTCCTCCAAAATGTACACGTTTTTCCCCCTGAAATAAGGGGTGTATTCGTCCTTCCACTTGTTGCCGGTGCCTGCCCCGTCCGGGGAACAGGTGGCCGTCAGAGAGGGCGGCACGCTCTGCTCCCGGAACACCCGGGCCAGGTTGTCCACGTCCTTTTCCCCTTCACAGAGAAACACCGTGTCGGCCTGGGCCAACTCCGGCAGCCGGTAGGGAACCGCCACTCCGTTCCGGCCGCTTTTCCAGGTTTTCCCCACTGGATAACTCCAAGAGAAGGTTTTCTTTTTTTCCCCGTTTTCCCATCGTTCCCAACGGATTTTCCTGGCCAGGAGGTTCCCCTGGGGGTCGGTGTAGTCATACTGGGCCACCGGGTTTCCCCGGTCCTCCCGGGGAGTGTTCCGTGGCCTGATTCGTTCCGGCCGGGGCTTGTCCCCATCGGGGAACAGGTCCCTCATGGAAAGCCCCATCTCCCGGACCACCGCCTCGGTGGAGCAGCCCGCCTGACAGCACACCAGGATTCTCCCGTCCTCCCCTTGGGAAACCGTCAAACTGGCGGTTTTATCGTCGTGGGCGGGACACCGGGCAGAGTAGCCGCTGCCGCAGCGCTTTACCCCGGAGAGCCGGCTCAAAAATTCCTCAAGCTGCAATCGATCACCGCCTTTTGAGTTGGTTCGTGGTCCTTCATTCCTCGATTCTCCGAATCTTTCCCACCGCTGGA
Source organism: Acutalibacter sp. (assembly GCA_050946975.1). Taxonomy (GTDB): domain Bacteria; phylum Bacillota; class Clostridia; order Oscillospirales; family Acutalibacteraceae; genus Acutalibacter. Next base: position 57,885 of record JBMNVU010000015.1, on the reverse strand, counting down.
GGCTTGGCCTCTTGGGAACCATTTTCCAGAAATTCAATCAAGTTCGGCCAGTAAATCAAGGAGCTGTGGCCCATCTTAGTGTGTTTTAATTCCCCACGCTTGCACAGCACCCGCAGCTGGGCCTCGGACAGCCCAATCCCTTCCGCCTTGCACCGGGCGGCTGTCTTGGGAATGGTGGCAACCTGTGTAAATTCGCTCATGCTTCTAAGTCCTCCAGTCTCTTAGTAAATTCTTCCTGCAGCTGTTTTTCCTGCCGGATAAACTCTGACAGGGTGGTAATCTCCTCCAAGGCCACTTTCTGGCGAAGGGTGGTAGAAACTGCGCCACGCACCGCTTGGGCCAAGGTAGGGTAATATCTCGGGGAGCGCACTTTCGGGGCCTTGCTCCGCTTTCCTCCGCTTTCCTTCTCTGGTTCCACGGGTACTCCCACTATGTAACACTCGGTATCCGCAACCACTGCCAGTTTGTCCGTTAACCGAATCATGTTTCGGCCTCCTTTTCCAGAATCGTTTCCAGCGGTACTCCCAAACCCTTCGCCAGTTTGGCGGCGGTAATAGGGTTGCAGCTTCCCCGGCCTTTAATGGTGGAAATCTGCTGCCGGGAAACCCCGGAAGCCTCCGAAAGCTGGGAAGCACTCATTCCCGCCTGAGCTTGGCAAAGCTCTAGCTGTTGTCTGCTGATCTTCATGGTATCACCTCACAATCGCACTATTAGTTCTCTATGCACTAATTATATCGCACTAATTAGTGTAAGTCAATACTATTTTCTAGAAACTTCTTGAAAAGTGCGCTAATTTGTGCTTAAATAAGACGTAGGAGGTGTTTCAAGTGGGTACCGGATCAAAAATAAAGGCCATTCTGAAAGAGCAAAAAAAGACCATCAAACAATTATCCCAGGAGTCCGGCGTTTCGCTTAACACGTTATATTCCATCACCAAGCGGGACAGTACCGCTGTCACAGCGCCTGTGTTGGAAAAAGTCGCTCAGGCTCTGCAAGTACCCGTTTTCTCGCTTTTACCGGAAAAACAGGCAACCGAGGCTTTAATGGATATCGATAATTTGACAAAATATTTTGAAAATGAATACAACAATCCCGAATCCGAGCACTACCATTCTGAAACATTCCGAAAAAAATTCTCCCGGGATACCCTTCTTCACACAGCCTTGGAGGAGGCTATACAAGACGTATCGTTTGACCAAATGGATAAAGCCCAGGAACTGGCGGATCAAGTATATGTAGATGCTATGGAAGGGCTGCCGGACAAGTATATAAAAAAAATCATTGATGACACTTTTCGTTTTCTCAACCGCCGGGGCAAAATAGAAGCAATGCTTCGAATCCACGAATTAGAAGAAAACCCTCGGTTTCATATCGATTCATCCACAAACTATAGCGAATCTGAGGACGACGAAGAGGATTTTGGGAAAGAGTAAACCGCTTCCACCAGAAGTAAAAGGAGGCCAAAGCCTTGGAAGAACGATTGCAGGAACTCCGCTCCCTGTGTGAGGCGGGGAAAATCACCTGGACGCGCCACGCTCTAACACGAATGTTACAGCGGGACATTTCCAGGGAAGAAGTGAAAACGGCCATCTTACACGGAAAATTGATTGAAAATTACCCGCAAGATTACCCGTACCCCAGTTGTTTAATTCTTTACATCCAGGGGAAGCCTCTCCATGTGGTGTGCGGCGCTGGGGATGGGGAATTGTGGATCATCACCGTATACCGGCCAGATCCCAACCAATGGGAAGACGATTTCGCAACCAGAAAGGAGAATCAGGCATGAAGTGCTTTTTGTGCAAGGGAGAGTTGCAGGAGGCGACCACCAATTTCATGATTGACGTGGATAACTGCTTTATTATCGTGAAAAATGTCCCCTCCCAGGTGTGCAGCCAGTGCGGGGAAGTGTCCTACTCGGACGAGGTGGCCGCCAGGCTGGAACGCATTGTAAAAGCAGTGCGGAAAGCGGTCTCCGAGGTGGCAATCGTCAATTACCAGGACAGCGTGGCATAAAGGATTTGAACAGCCTTTACAGGCCTGCCGTCACCATGTAGGAAAGGAGGAACAACCGTGGCAACCATAACAAAACGAGGGGACACCTACCGCATCCGCTGTTCCCTGGGATATGACAGCCAGGGAAAGCAGGTAATCCGCTCCACCACCTGGAAGCCCGCTCCGGGCATGACGGAAAAGCAGGTGGAAAAGGAGCTGAACCGCTTTGCCGTCCTTTTTGAGGAACGCTGCAGGAGCGGCGGCGGGGATCCCCATATCACCTTTGAAAAACTGGCGGAAAAGTGGTTTGCAGAGTACGCCAAAAGCCATTTGAAGGCCAAAACCTACCACGAATACCGGGGCATGACAGCCCGCACCTACCAGGCTTTGGGCCATATCAAGGTGGACAAACTGCGGCCCCGGCATTTCCGGGAGTTTTTCACCATGTTGGCAGAGCCGGGCATAAACCAGCGCACCAAAGGCGGCTTGGCTCCCAAAACGATCTGGAACTATTACTCTTTCTGTTCCTCCGTTATGGGCTGGGCGGTAAAGTCCGAACTGATAGACCGGAACCCCTGCACCGCAGCCGCCCCCAAAAAGCCAGCCTCTCACATTGTCTGTTTAGACGATGAACAGGCCCGGCAATTTCTGGCCGCCCTGGAGCAGGAGCCGCTGGAGGACAAGACCTTTTTCACCCTTGCCCTTTTGACCGGATACCGCCGGGGCGAACTGCTGGGGCTGGAATGGCCGGACGTGGACCTGGAAGCGGGAGTTATCACCGTGCGGCGCACCTCTCAATATACCAATGACCGGGGAACGTACACCGACACGCCAAAGACTGCCAGCTCGGCCCGATCCACAAAAATCTCCCCCGCCCTGGTGGAACTGCTGCGCTCTTACAAGGTGGCACAGGCCACGGCAAGGCTGGAGCGTGGAGACCTGTGGGCCAGCGACTGGACAGAGCACCCCCGGCTTTTCACCGGGCTGGACGGCTCCCCCATGCAGCCCAATATGCCGGGAAAGCGGCTCCACAAGATTCTGGAACGGGCAGGACTGCCCCAAGTGACCCTCCATTCCCTGCGGCACACAAACGCCAGCTTGCTCATTACCAGCGGCGTGGACGTGCGAACCGTGGCGGCACGGCTGGGACATAGCCAGACAAGCACCACACTGAACATTTACGCCGAAACCATCAAGAACGCAGAGGCGGCAGCCGCCCAAGCGCTGGACGATATTCTCTTGAAAAAGGCATAAAGAAAAGGGGCCTTCCACCACTGGAAAGCCCCGTTTTTTATACCCATAATGACCAAATAAAGACCAAAACGCCAAAAAGGCAAAAGAAAAGCCCCCGGAGAATGGCTCTAGTCCGCCATTTTCTGGGGGTTGTGCTGTGGTCGAGGTGACAGGATTTGAACCTGCGACTTCTACGTCCCGAACGTAGCGCTCTACCAAACTGAGCCACACCTCGTAAAAAAGCCTCGGCTCTCTCAAACCGAGGCTTTGGCAGCGGTACCAGGATTTGAACCCAGACAAACAGAGTCAGAGTCTGCTGTGCTACCCTTACACAATACCGCTATCTCAATGCCGCTCTGTCCGAACGGCAGTATTTATTATAGCAGGTTTTCCAGGAAAGTCAATCCCTTTTTCCAATTTTTTTAAAATGTTTTTTATCAAAACATTTCTTACACCAGGCGCACCGGAATTCCCCGCTGGGTCAAGTACGCCTTCAGGTCCGGAATGGCAATCTCCCGGAAATGAAACAAACTGGCAGCCAGCACCGCGTCCGCTTTCCCTTGGGTGAAAGCGTCGTAGAAATGCTCCATGGTCCCGGCACCTCCTGAGGCAATCACCGGAATGGACACTGCCTCGGAAATGGCTCGGGTCAGCTCCAGATCATAGCCCGCTTTGGTGCCGTCACAGTCCATGCTGGTCAGCAGGATCTCCCCCGCTCCCAGGGCTTCTACCTCATGGGCCCACTCCACGGCATCCTTGCCCGTATCCACCCGGCCGCCGTTCAAGTAGAGAGTCCAGCCCCCCTCCGGCCGCCGTTTGGCATCCATGGCCACCACCACGCACTGACTGCCAAATTTATACGCCGCTTCCCGAATCAGCTCCGGATTCTTCAGCGCCGCGGAATTCACCGACACTTTGTCCGCCCCTGCCCGGAGAATCCTGGTGAAATCCTCCACAGTGCGGATTCCGCCTCCCACGGTGAAGGGGATGAAGATGCTCTCCGCCACTCGGGTGACAATGTCCGCCATAATATCCCGGTCGTCCGAGGAGGCGGTGATATCCAACAGCACCAGCTCGTCCGCACCTTGACGGTCATACTCAATGGCAGCTTCCACCGGGTCCCCGGCGTCACGCAAACCCACAAAATTGGTGCCTTTCACCACCCGCCCGTTCTTCAAGTCCAGACAGGGAATGATCCGCTTGGCGTACATACTCAGCCCTCCTCTTTCAGCATCGCCGCAAAGTTCCGCAGAATCTGCAGGCCCACTCGACCGCTCTTCTCCGGGTGGAATTGACAGGCCATCAGGTTGCCCTTGCGCACCGCTGCATGGATCTGCGCTCCATACTCTGCGGTGGCCGTCACAATGTCCTCCTCTGCCTTCAAGTAGTAGGAGTGGACAAAGTAGACATAGGGCTCCTCCGGCAGCCCGGCAAACAACGGCTCCTCTGCCTTGAGCTTCAGGGAATTCCACCCGATATGAGGGATCTTCAGCCCGCTCTCCTTGGGCAGGCGGAGGATCTTCCCACGGAGCAGCCCCAGGCCTGCCACGCTAGGAGACTCCTCACTCTCCTCAAAAAGAATCTGCAAGCCCAGGCAAATGCCCAAGAAGGGCTTGCCGCTGGCCACAAACTGCCGAATGGGCTCCTCCAGCCCCCGGGAGCGCAGCTGCTCCATGGCATCTCCAAAGGATCCCACTCCCGGGAGGATCGCTCCCTCCCCCGCCAGCAAGGCCTGGGGATCCGCTGTAACTGTGCACTGGTAGCCAAGATACCGCAGGGCCTTCTCCACGCTTTGCAGGTTCCCCGCGCCGTAGTCAATGATGGAAATCATGGGTTCACCTCTTCCTTGGCCCAGCCCATGCTTCTTTCCACCGCCCGATGCCAGCGGTTGAGATCTGCCTGGCGGAGGTCATCGGCATAGTTGGGATCAAACACCGCGCTCTCCCGCCACAGGGAAGAGAGCTCCGACAAGTCGTCCCACACTCCCACGGTCAGGCCCGCCATCATGGCGGAGCCCAGGGCTGTGGTCTCCAAACACTGGGGCCGGCACACCTTGGAGCCCAGAATGTCCGCCTGGTACTGCATCAGGAACCGGCTGCGGGAGGCCCCGCCGTCAGCCCGCAGTTCCCGGATGGGCACTCCGGATTCCCGCTCCATGGCTTTGACCAGGTCCGCACTCTCCAGGGCAATGCTTTCCAGGACCGCCCGGCACAGGTGGGCCCTGGTGGTACCCCGGGTGACCCCCAGCAGGGCGCCTCTGGCGTACATGTCCCAATAGGGGGCGCCCAGGCCGGTAAAGGCCGGGACAAAACTGACCCCTCCAGCGTCCTCCACGGTCTCCGCCAACTGGTCTGCCTCCTGGGGGTTCTTGATCAGCCCCAGCTCATCCCGGAGCCACTGAATAGCCGACCCCGCATTGAAAGCGCTGCCCTCCAGAGCATAGGTGGTGCGGCCATTGAGCTTCCAAGCTATGGTGGTCAACAGGCCGGACTGGGATGCCACCGGCTTGCTGCCGGTATTCATCAGCACAAAACAGCCGGTACCATATGTATTCTTGGCCATCCCCTGCTCAAAACAGCACTGGCCAAACAGTGCGGCATGCTGGTCCCCAGCCATGCCCGCAATGGGAATCTCCTCCCCCAGGACATCGGCGCTGCACACTCCCACGATCTCCCCGCTCTCCGCCACCCGGGGCAGGGCACTCTGGGGGATCCCCAGCTCCTTCATCAAGGTCTCGTCCCAACGCAGGTGGCGAATATCAAAGAGCATGGTCCGGGAGGCGTTGGTCACGTCGGTGACATAGGACGCACCATCGGTGAGAGAATACACCAACCAAGTATCAATGGTGCCAAACCGAAGCCTGCCCCGATCCGCCAGCTCCCGTGCTGCGGGGACATTCTCCAGAATCCACTTCATCTTGGTGCCGGAGAAGTAAGGGTCAATGATCAGGCCCGTGGTATCTTTGATATACTTCTCCATGCCGTTTTGCTTCAGACGCTCACACTCCGGCGCCGTCCGCCGGCACTGCCACACAATGGCATTGCACACCGGGATCCCCGTCACTGCGTCCCAGGCCACGGTGGTCTCCCGCTGGTTGGTGATGCTGATGGCCGCAATATCCCTGGCGTGCACCCCCGCCTTCTCCACCGCCTGACGCATGGCGTACAGCGTGGTCTGCAGGATCTCCACCGCGTCGTGCTCCACGTACCCCGGCTGGGGATAAATCTGGGTGAACTCCCGCTGGCCCATCCCCGCGACCCCTCCAAAGGAGTCAAACAGCACCGCCCGGGAACTGGTGGTCCCCTGGTCTATGGACAGAATATACTTTCCCACCATCATATCGGCCACATCCTTTCCTGTTCTCTCATTTCCCCTCCGGCATGATCCTTCCCTTACCGGTGCAGAAGCCGGCGCAAAAAGCCCTCGCCCTTGCCCACCACGTGGTACTTCAGCAGCCACTGGGGACTGATCTTCTCCAGCACCACCTGAGGCGTGTCATACTGGGCAGGCTTGCGCTGAGTCTGCAGATCCTCCAGGATCTCATTGTACCGGCGGACGGTGAGCTCTTCGCAATCCGCCCGCAGAGATTTGTAATTGCTAGGGTTGGAAAACCGGTAGGCATAGAGAAAATCCGCCCACACTTCGTACTCCGTCAGGTGAACGTACTCATCCGGCACGTCCAGCGTCAGCCGCACCGACCCGGACACCTTTCCCCCCGTATTCTGCTTTCTGCCTTTGAGCACTCCAAAAATCGGGCACTCGCACTTGAGACCCAACATGTCAATCAGGGCATCGTACTCCCCCCGCAGTGACAGGTTTGGCTTAGCCCAGTAGGTCTCGTTGGCCTTGAGTACCCGCAGCACTACCTTGGACTGGTATGTGATGACTATCATAAAACGCCGCCTTTCTCCTTTTCTCGTTTCTCCTTTTCCAATTGCTCCTGGCGCTCCCTCTGGGCCTGCTCCGGCGTCTTTACCGCCCAGTCATACAGGAACGTGTCAAACTCGCCTCGGTCGTTGGGCTTGATCAGGAACCGCTTCAGCAGCGCTTCCTCCTCCAAACCCGTACCCTTATAATAGGCATCCGCGATGCCTCCTGCGATACAGGCCACTGTATCCGTGTCGCATTTGACACTGAACACATTGCGGATACAGCTCTCCCAATCCTCGGACTCCAAAAAACAACGAATCACCAGGGGCATGGTGCCCATGGCGGTGTCGTCAAACTTTCCAAAGGGCCGGTAAAACAGCAGGGGGGTACTGGTTACGTATCCGTACTTCTTGTGGAAATATTGAGCGATCTCCTTTTTGGTGGAACCCGTCCTGGCCAGAAACACCGCTCCCGCTGTGGCCTGGGCCGCCCGGACCCCCTCCGGATGATTGTGGGTGACCAGGGCGCTGAGCACAGCCTGCTCCTCCACCTCCTCCAGGGTATTGAAATACCTTCCAATATAACTGACCCGCATGGCGGCACCATTGCCAAAACTGTTGTACCCCTTCTGGGAGGAGGCATTCAGCCAATTTTTAAACATGGTGCCATACCCCACCCGGTTGTACCGCTTGCCAAACTTCAAGTACGCCCTGGCATAGGAGGTGCCGGTGAGGATGGCATATTTAGTGGCCACCGTCAGCACCGTGTCATCGGTGTAGGTGCTCATGCCCCCAAAAAAGTCCGTGGTCTTCCAATCAAAATTTTGGGGTCTGCTGAATTCGAACCGGGATCCCGCAATATCCCCTAAGATAGCGCCGTACATACAGCGCCCCCTTTCCACTGTGTTCCTTATGGTTTAAGAGGCCGTCTGGGCATACACCCCCGTCACCCGGGAGAGTTCCATATTCCCCCAGGTGGTGGTCAGGTTCAGCTTTCCTCCACCCTTGCCATAGCGCAAGCCTCCTTCGCTCTGGGTGCCGGCAAACTCCGAGTGAAAGTGCCCCGAAACGCTGGAATACGCCACGTCAAATCCGCTGTCCTCCCGAAGCCCCAAGGAGATATCTCCGGACACAGAGCGCAGGTCCGCCGACTCCGGGCAGCGATCCAGGCGGGTGGTCACCCGGCCCGTGACCGTCTCCACTGTCAGCTCCTGGGCATTGCCCTCTCCATAGAACACCGAACCCGCAACACTTTTCATATGGCATTTCTTGGCCTCCATGGAATGGACACTCACAGCACCGGAGTTGGTCTCCACAAACAGCTCCTCCGCAGTGCCTCCATTTAAGAGGACATCCCCGGAAACGGCGCTGAGACGCACGGTTTCCCCCTGGGCCCCGGAGAGATTGATGTTGCCCAGAGAGGTAGTCACCTCCAGCTCCTCAGCAGCCAGCGGCCCCAAGGTCACATCCCCGGTAAGGGTCCAGCAGGAGAGTTCCTCCAGCTGGGAGAGGATCTCCCGGGGGACCTGGATATCCAGCCGCTTTTCCGGCCCCAAAAAGCCCCCCAGCGGCAACACTCCCCCGTCCCACGCAACTTCCAGCGTGCCGCCGGAAGAGGACAGGGTCAGCTGCTGGCTTTCCTCCAGGGGAGCAGAAGCGTACTCGGTGACCCTGACCAAAGGACTATCCGAGGCGGTGACGGTCACCGGCCCGCCGCCCCACTGGATCTTCAACCCGTCCACCTGGCTGACCTCCGGGTCCCAGGTGGAGGTGTACTGGTATTGCCACTCCCCCTCCTGGGGGACAAGCAGGTCCTCCAGCCCGTACCAATCGCTGGAAGCCCCCACTGCCAGGGTGCCTCCCAGGAAAAGAGCCGCCAAGGCAGCCGTCGCCCCTCGAAAGATCCACTGCTTTTTCATGGTCCCAGCTCCTTTCCACTGCGCACACCTAGGCGGGTTTTCTACTAGATATTATCTTACAATACCAGCGCGGTGCTGTCAATGGATTTCGCCCCGCCGCCCCCTTCGCCGACAGGGTTCCGCCTCCTCCCCAAAAAAAGAAATTGTCTCCCAGCCACTCTTATGCTATACTATGAGAAATAGGCGGCTCGGCCGCGTTTTGGGGCCTTTGGCCCTTTGGAAAAGGGGATGCTACTGTGACAGATCTCGCCATTGGATTGCTCTGCGGGGCAGGGCTCTTTCTCACGCTGCTGGAGGATCGCTTCCGCCTGTGGGCCACGGTCTCCGGCTATGCAGCTGCCTGGCTTGTCTCCCTGGGCGCCGGGTGGGTGGTTCGAGGGATCGTCGGGCCCACCTGGGGTCTGGCTGCTGGGCTGGTGGTGCTCTTCGCCGCCTCGCTGTTCCTCTCCCGGAACAATCCCCTCCAAAAGCTCTACCTGGGCCTGATCGCCCTCTCCGTTCCCTGCTGTCTGGAGAGCTTCCTTCCCACCGTTCTGGGATTGCTGCCCTTCTCCCCTGCTGGAGTTCTGGCAGCTGTGATCAGCTGGGTGGCCCAAGTGGCCTTGGCGGCTCTGCTGGGACTCTGCTTCTATCACCCCTTCCGGCTGTTCCGCGGCCGGGGGCCTTCAGCCTTTTTGGCGGTGATGTGCTTGGTCCAGCTGGCCATCTGCGGCGTGGCCGTGGGCAGGGCGGACTTCCTCTTCCGGATCCACGTGCCCGCCCAGAGGCTTTTCCTCTGCGCTGTCCTGCTGGTGGCAGTGATCTTTGTGCAGCGTTCCGTGTATCAGGCGGGCAGGTTCCAGAAACAGGCCGCTGGAGATGCGGCCAGGGACGCCTTCCTGGCCCTAAAGGCAGGCGATTTCTCCGACACCTTGGCGGACCTGCGGGAGGCCAAGGCTGCCAGAAAAGCAGGCGAGTATGCTCTGGAGACGGTCAACGTCATGCTCCAGGACGGAAACGAAAGCCTGGTTCCCCGGTACATCGCAGGGTTTAAGAAAAATACGGCGCTGTCCCCGCTGTTCCAAACCTACCACGAAAATCCCTACCTCAACGCGGTCATCGCGTCCAAGGCAGTTTTCGCCTCTCAGAACAACGTGTCCTTTGAGAGCAACGCTGTCACCGGCAGTGTCCCCCTCTCCACTGTGGAGCTTTGCGTACTCTTCAGCGAGGTGCTGACCAAGGCGGTCACTCAAGCCGCTGCTCAAGAAGGTGACAAGTGAGTTCGCTTTACAGTATCTCCCGGTGAGGGAACTCTCACACTGGAAGCTGTCTACACCGGGAAACTCCCCGAAAATCCTGGATTTTCCTGGAAAGGCCAAACCCTTTCCAACCTGCTTTCCTGGCTCTTTGAGGAAGACTATCAGCCTGACGACGGGCTGGACGGTTTGGACAACACTCGGGAGATTGTGGAACGCTACAGCGGCAAGCTCTCCCTCTCCAGCGCCGGGGATGAATTGATTCTGCACCTCTCCCTGCGCTTCTAAATTCACCGCAATATCCGCCCCGGCTTTCGCTGGGGCAACTTTTCTAGGACTTACAAACACAACAACACGAAAGGAACGACCGATCATGGAGCAAATCATCACCGTCACCCCGGAGGTCCTCTCGGCCTTTGGCCGCTCCCTGGAGAGCAAAATCACCCGCCTGCAGGGCGGCCACATCAACGACACCTTCCTGGTGGAGGACGGAGGGAAATTTACCCTGCAGCGCATCAATCCCTATGTATTCCCCTCCCCCAAAAACATCATGGAGAACATCACCGGCGTCACCTCTTTTCTGCGGGAAAAGATTCTGCAGCGAGGCGGCGATCCCCAGCGGGAAACCTTGAACATCTGCCGGACCACCTCTGGAGACACCCTGTATCTGGACAAGGACGGCCAGCCCTGGCGCTGCCTGACCTACGTGGATGACGCCACCTCCTACCTGACTGCGGAAAGCCCCTCCATGCTCCGGGAAGCAGGCCGGGCCTTCGGCGACTTTCAGTCCCTGCTGGCTGACTACCCTGCGGAGACGCTCCACGAGACCATCGCCAATTTTCACAACACCCCGGACCGGTTCCGCCAGCTGAAAGAGGCTGCCCAGCAGGACAAGGCTGGCCGGCTCTCCCAAGTGGGAGCTGAGATGGAGTTTGCCACCCAGCGGGAGCAGGGCTGCGCTCTGCTGATGAACCTTCTCCAGGAGGGCAAGCTGCCTCTGCGAGTCACCCACAACGACACCAAGATGAGCAACGTGCTCATCGACGACGCCACCGGCAAAGCGCTGTGCGTCATTGACCTGGACACGGTAATGCCCGGGCTGACCGCCTTTGACTTTGGCGACTCCATCCGCACCGGTGCTTCCACCGCTGCGGAGGATGAGGCCGACCTGTCCATTGTCCACTTCTCCCTGGATCAGTTTGCCGCCTTCGCAGAAGGGTTCCTCTCCGCCGCCGGCGGCGCTCTGACTCCCCTGGAGCTGAAGACGCTTCCTGACGGTGCCATCTGGATGACCTATGAGGTGGGAATTCGGTTCCTGGCGGATTACTTAAACGGCGACGTGTACTTCCACACCAACTACCCGGAGCACAATCTGGTTCGGGCTAGAAATCAGTTTAAGCTGGTGGAAGAGATGGAGCAGCAGCGCTCTGGGATGGACAGTGTGATCGCTCGGTATCTGTGAGATACGCCTCCTGGCCGTGACATGTGTGCGGTCCGTGAAAATTTGTCACTTGCATTCTCTTCCATAGGGTGCTATGGTAAAGCCAAATTCTTTTGTTCGGGAGGAACTTCCTATGAAAATCGCAGTTGTTGGAGCGTGGCACGTCCACACTCAGGAATACGCAGAAACCATCCAGAAGAATCCTCGGGCAGAGCTGGTCTGCCTGTGGGACGACAATTCCCAGCGAGGTCAGGAAATGGCCCGGACTTTGGGAATTCCCTTCCAGCCGGATCTGGAGGCCATCTGGGCCGATCCGTCCATTGACGCCGTTCAGGTGACCACCGCCACCAACCAGCACAAGGAAGTTCTCACTGCCGCCGCCAAGGCCGGCAAACATATCTTCACCGAGAAGGTTCTCACTCTGACTACGGAGGACGCTAAAGAAGTGGCCCAGATCATCCGGGACAGTGGTGTGAAATTCGCCATCTCCTTCCCCCACAAGTGCCGTCCCACTCTCCAAGCTGCCAAAGCTCTGGTGGACAGCGGCAAGCTGGGCCAGATCACCTACGCCAGGGTCCACAACTACCACAACGGCAGTGTGGCTCCCCAGCCCGACGGCTCTTTGGGCTGGCTGCCTCCCCACTTCTACGACCCCGCCCAGACCGGCGGCGGCGCCATGATGGACCTGGGCGCTCATCCCATGTACACTCTGTACTGGTTCCTGGGTGAGCCCAAGAGCATCGTCTCCCAGTTCACCAAGGTCACCAACCGGGCTGTGGAGGACAACGCGGTCTCTGTCATTGAGTTCGCAGGAGGCGCCATTGGTGTTTCCGAGACGGGCTTTGTTACCACAGGAAACGGCTATCTCATGGAGATGAGCGGCACCCAGGGTTCCCTGCTGGTACACAACAACAAGCTGGAGTACTCCTGCCCCGAGACTGAGGGCAACGTGGTGGAGATGACAGAGCTTCCCCCTGCTGCCGCCAAGCCCATTGACCAGTGGATTGACGTCTGCTGCGACGGCGGCGAGACTCAGAGCGGTCTGGAGGAGGCTGTGGCCCTCACCCGTCTGATGGAGGGCGCCTACCAGGCCTACAACACTCAGCAGAAATACACCTTTGGTTAAACCTACCACCACTGGTTGGGGACGCTGCCTGTAGGCAGCGTCCTTTTTTGCTTTGTGGCTCTGGGCCATAACATGCACTAAGGAACTCCCATAGAATTGGACCACCCCGCCCCGAGGAGGAGACGGGGGTTTCCGGTGACAGGAAACGCTGGAAGATGGGGCTTCTCCCCCAGGGTCAGGGCGGGGCGGCTGGAGGGGGAGTAAAAGACGGGAACGTGTGCAAAAAAGTCCTGCTGCATTTGCAGCAGGACCTTTTCCGTTTCAAAAGCAGCGCCTAGGAAAGGCACGGTGCCTTGGTTCTTTTTTTCAACGCGGGGCTGTCTCAGAGCTTCTTAACGCCGAAGGTGACCTGCTCGCCGTTGACATCGGGAGTGGCGGTATAGCCGTCCATGGCATCGTAGGTGCAGCCCACACCCAGCACGTCGTGAAGGATGGAATCCTGGTTCTTCTGGAAGATCTCGGCCACCCGCTGGCTGCCCTGGCAGTAGACCTGGATGTGGTCGGTGACGTTGAAACCGGCCTCCTTGCGCAGGTTCTGCAGCTTGCTGACGATCTCGCGGACAAAGCCCTCTTCCACCAGCTCGTCGGTGAGGGCAGTATCCAGCACCACCGTCAGGCCACGGTCGGACACGGAGGTGTACCCCTCCTTCTGAGCTGTGTCAATGAGCAGCTCTTCCGCGGTCAGCTCAATCTCCCCGTCAGACAGGGTCAGCTTCAGCACACCAGTGGTATCCAGCTCCTTCTTGGCAGCGGCGCCGTCCAGCTCCTGCAGCACGGTGCGGGTCTCACCCAGCCGCTTGCCCAGCTTCTTGCCCAACAGCTTCAGCTGGGGCTTGAAGGTGTAATCGGTAAACTGGGACATGTCCGTCAGGAACTCCAGCTCTTTTACGTTGAGCTCCTGCTTGATGATATCCTGGTACAGCTCTCCAAGGCCCTGATCCGCATCCGTATACAGCACCTTCAGGGGCTGACGGTTCTTCAGGTTGGCCTGATTCCGGGCAGCACGGCCCAGAGTCACCACCCGCAGGACTTCGTCCATATCCGCCTCCAGCTTCTTGTCCACGCGGAACTCCTCATAAGCAGGATACTGGCACAGGTGGACGCTCTCCGGCGCGGTGCTGTCCACGGAGCACACCAGGTTCCGGTAGATCTCCTCGCTGACAAAGGGCACCATGGGAGCCGCCATCTTGGCGGTGGTCACCAGAGCAGTGTACAGCGTCATGAAAGCTGCGGTGCGGTCATCGCTCTCCGCCTCCGCCCAGAAACGCTCACGGCTCCGGCGGACATACCAGTTGCTCATCTCATCCACAAAGTCCTGGAGAACTCGGGCGGCCTCAGGCACCTTGTAGGCGGTCAGGTTCTCGTCCACTCCCTTCACCGCGGTGTTCAGCCGGCTGAGCAGCCATTTATCCATCACCGTCAGGCGGCAATCCTCCAGCTTGTACTTGGAAGCGTCAAAGCCCTCGCCGATATTGGCGTACAGCACAAAGAAATAGTAGGTGTTCCACAGGGTGGAGAAGAACTTCTTCTGGCCCTCAATCACAGCCTTCTCGTGGAACCGGCTGGGCAGCCAAGGCGCGGAATTGGTGTAGAAGTACCAGCGCAGAGGATCCGCGCCGAACTTCTTCAGCGCCTCCATGGGATCCACCGCGTTGCCCTTGGACTTGGACATCTTCTGGCCGTTCTCATCCTGGACCAACCCCTGAACCAACACGTTCTTGAAGGGGGACTTGTGGAACAGCAGCGTGGAGATGGCCAGCAGGCTGTAGAACCAGCCCCGGGTCTGATCCACTGCCTCCGAGATGAAGTCCGCCGGGAACTGGCTCTCAAAGAGCTCCTTGTTCTCAAAGGGATAGTGATGCTGGGCAAAAGGCATGGAACCGGAGTCAAACCAGCAGTCAATCACTTCCGGCACACGGTGCATCTGCTTGCCGCACTGAGGACAGGTGATGGTCACCTGGTCCACATAGGGACGGTGAAGCTCGATGTCATCCGGGCAGTTGGGGGACATCTCTTTGAGCTCCGCAATGCTGCCGATGGCGTGACGGTGTCCGCATTCGCACTCCCAGATGTTCAAGGGTGTGCCCCAATAGCGGTTTCGGCTGACAGCCCAATCCTGGACGTTCTCCAGCCAATCCCCGAACCGGCCCTTGCCGATGCTCTCCGGCAGCCAGGTGACGGTATTGTTGTTGGCAATGAGCTCGTCCTTTACGTCGGTCATCTTGATATACCAGGACTCCCGAGCATAGTAGATCAAGGGGGTGTCGCAGCGCCAGCAGAAGGGATAGCTGTGCTCAAACTTGGGCGCGGAGAACAGCAGGCCCCGCTCGTCCAGATCCTTCAGGATCTCCTTGTCAGCGTCCTTGCAGAACACACCGGCCCACTTGGTCTCGGGGGTCATCTGGCCCTTGCCGTCCACCAGCTGCACCAGGGGAAGACCGTACTTCCGGCCCACCTTGGCGTCGTCCTCACCAAAGGCAGGGGCAATGTGCACCACGCCGGTACCGTCGGTCAGGGTGACATAGTCGTCACAGACCACATACCAGCACTTCTCCTTGGGATGGACAAAGTCGTACAGCGGCTCGTACTCCTGGCCCTCAAGATCGGCGCCCTTGTACTGCTCCAGGACGGTGTACTCGCCCTCGCCCAGGACGGTATCGCACAGGGCAGCGGCCAGGTAGTAGGTCTCCCCCTTGGAGCTGACCTTCACGTAATCCTCCCCAGCGTTGACACACAATGCCACGTTGGAGGGCAGGGTCCAGGGGGTGGTGGTCCATGCCAGGATATAGGCGTCCTCGCCCTTGACCTTGAACTTGGCCACGGCGGAGCGCTCCTTCACGTCCTTATAGCCCTGAGCCACCTCGTGAGAGGACAGGGGGGTCCCACAGCGGGGGCAATAGGGAACAATCTTGAACCCCTTGTACAGCAGACCCTTTTCCCAGATCTGCTTTAAAGCCCACCACTCAGACTCGATGAAGGTGTTGTCATAGGTGACATAGGGATGCTCCATGTCTGCCCAGAAGCCCACGTCCTTGGAGAAATCCTCCCACATGCCCTTGTACTTCCACACGCTCTCCTTGCACTTCTCAATGAAGGGGGCAATGCCGTAGGCCTCGATCTGCTCCTTGCCGTTGATGTGCAGAAGCTTCTCCACCTCCAGCTCCACCGGCAGGCCATGGGTATCCCAGCCGGCCTTTCGGGGCACCATCTGGCCCTTCATGGTGTGGAACCGGGGGAACAGGTCCTTAAAGGACCGGGTCTGCAGATGGCCGATGTGGGGCTTGCCGTTGGCGGTGGGCGGGCCGTCGTAGAAGACATACTCCGGACTGCCTTCCCGCTCCTTCACGCTCTTTTCAAAAATCTGGTGGTCCTCCCAGAATTTTACCGTCTCCTGCTCACGCTCCACAAAGTTCAGATTTGTGGAGACTTCCTTATACATGCTCATTGACCAGCCTTCCTTTCTCTGCTCGGTGATGGCCGTAATGGAAAAACAAAAAGCCTCCGTCCCGCGCTCACGGGACGAAGGCTTGGCTTCGCTGTACCACCCATTCCGGCATATCCAACAATACGCGCCCCGATAACGGCGGGGGTCCGGCATCGCTTACTGGGGCAAACCCGGTTCCCGTGGGAACCTGCCCGTTGGGCTTGCAGCTCGGGAGGGATGCGGAATGGGGCTTTGGCGCCGGCTCGCACCTGCCGCCGGCTCTCTGAGGCCTGGGCCTTCTCCGCCTGTCTCCTTCATGGCCTTTCTGTCATTTTTTCGCAAACATTTTAGCACAGAACCCCGCCAAAGTCAAGGCCCGGCCGCTTGGTCTTTCCTTTTTTGAAATTCTGTCAAAACAGGATTTCCCTGCGTCAGACCGTGCCAGTGGGCTTCCGTCCTTCCCCGAAATATCCGTCACGCCAGCAGGCCGGTCTCCTCCAGGAGCTTGCGGATTTTCTCCGTCTCCTCCTCTGTGGCGGGGAGCATGGGCGGCGCGCAATAGGGGGCGATCCCCATGCCCCGCAGCTCCATGGCCTTCTTCATCACCGGCACAAACTGAGGGGCCACATCGTAGATGGCCATCAGCCGGTCCACCTTGCGCTGGTACTCCGCCATGCCGGCAAGGTCATTCTCCCTGGCCCGGCGGGCGTAGCCGGAGGCCACCTCCGGGGCAAAATTGGACAGCCCCGCGATGCAGCCGTTCCCGCCGGAGAGCACATTGTGGCCGAAAAACTCGTCAAAGCCGGAGAAGATCAAAAAGTCCGGCCGCTGGGACTTCACCTGCTGGATCAACCCACGGGTGTGGCCCATGGCCGCCACCGTATCCTTGATGCCGATGATGTTCTCATGACGCAGAGCCAACTGGGCCACCAGGTCCGGCCGCAGGTCATAGCCGGTGCGGTCTGGAAAATTGTACAGCAGCACCGGCCCGTGGACCCGCTGGGCCAGGGTGTCGTAAAAGTTCAGGATGGCACTGTCCGGCAGGTTGAAATAGTAGGGTGAAATCACCATGGCGCCGTCCGCACCCTGATCGATGGCGTAGTTGGACAGCTCCACACAGGCCTCAAAATTCATGTCACAAGTGCCCACATACACCGTGACCCGATGGTCAATTTTGGCAATGGCCTCCCGGATCAGCCGGCGTTTCTCCTCCATAGAGATGGCAAAGAACTCTCCAATGCTGCCCAACAGCAGAATTCCATCCATTCCCTGCTGGATCAGCTGGTCGTACAGGCGGCAATTGGCCTCCATATCCACATGCCCCTGGCTGTCCATGGCCGTGACAGCCGGGGTAATCCATTTGGCGTTCACGTTGACCCCTCCCCTTTACTCCTCATAGCCCGCGCCTTCCATGGCGGACAGGGCGTGACTGGTGTAGCGCTTGTACAATCCCTTTCTGGGAGGACGGGGAACGATCCCTCGCTTGGCCCGCTCCTCCAACACCTTCTGGACCTCCTCCGGGGGAAGCTCCTTCCCCTGGATTCCCACCACGTTCAGGCTGCGGCCTTCCACACTGTAAGCGATGATATCCCCGGTCTCCAGAAAAGCCAAGGGGCCTCCACTGGCAGCCTCCGGGGACACGTGGCCGATGGCAGCCCCTCGGGTGGCTCCCGAGAACCGGCCGTCCGTCACCAGGGACACGGTGCCGTTGAGCTTCTCGTCACAGACGATGGCCTCGGTGGTCATGAGCATCTCCGGCATTCCGGACCCCCTGGGCCCCTCGTACCGGATCACCAGGATATCTCCCGGCTCCACTCGGCCCTCCACCACGGCCTGGTAGGCGTCCTCCTCCCGGTCGAACACCCGAGCCGGACCCTTGCGCTCCCGCATCTCCTGGCTGCAGGCAGAGTACTTGATCACCGCGCCGCCAGGGGCCAAGTTCCCTCGGAGCACTGCCACGGAACCCTTCTCCACAGCCTTCTCCACAGGGAAGATCACATCGTCCCGCTCCAGACCGTAATTGTGCAGATACCCCAGGTTCCGGGCAAAGAAATTGTCCCGCTCCAGATCCTCCAGGTTCTCCCCCAGCGTCTTGCCCGTGACGGTCATCACGTCCAAGTGGAGCATGTCCTTCAAATACAGCTGCACCAGAGGCACACCTCCTGCAAACCAGAAGGACTCCGTCAAATGCTGGCCACTGGGATCAATATTGCCCAGATGGGGCACCTGGTGGTTCAGCCGGTCAAACAACTCCGGCTCCAAGGTGATCCCCAGCTCCCGGGCAATGGAGGGCAGGTGGATCATGGCATTGGTGGAACCGCCGATAGCGCTGTGGATAATCACCGCGTTCTCAAAGGCCTCCCGGGTGAGGATCTTGCTGGGGGTGATCCCCTTTTGGACCAGGGAGAGAATCCTCCGCCCTGCCCGCCGGGCTCCCGCCAAGATATCCCGCATCGTGGCAGGCATCAGCGCGGTGCCGGGCAGCGCCAGGCCCAGGGCTTCCGCCATGCACTGCATGGTACTGGCCGTCCCCAGAAATGTGCAGGCCCCCACCGAGGGGCAGCCGGTGCGCTTGTAATCCCAGATCTCCTGCTCGGAGATGGCGTCCTTGCGCTTCTGCCGCAGAGAGATATCCCCTGCCAGCAGAGAGGTGGTCATATTGGGACCGGGCCGCATGCTCCCTCCCGGGATGAAGATGGTGGGGATATCCAACCGGGCCGCCGCTTTCAGCTGGGCAGGAATGGACTTGTCACAGGATGCGGACAGCAGCATGCCATCCCAAGGGTACACCGAGCCGTGAACCTCGATCATGTCGCAGATGGCCTCTCGAGAGGCCAGAATGTAGTTCATCCCATCGTGGCCCTGGGCACAGCCGTCGCAGATGTCCGTGGTGTGGTACTGGGCAGGAAAACCTCCGGTCTCCAGGACACCGTACTTGGCCTGCTCCATCAGCCCCGCCAAGTGGACACTGCCAGGATGGCTGTCTCCGTACACGTCCTCCAGCAGGATCTGGGGCTTCTGCACATCCTCCATGTCCCAGCCGGATCCCATCTGCAGGGCGTCGAACTGCGCCCACAACTGCCGCTGCGGGGCGCTTCTTTGGTTGACTTTCATGGTTAACTCCTCCTTTGTCCCGGCCCTTTGCCAGGACTTCTCTATCATAGCACATTCCAAAAGAATTGGAAAGAAAATCCTCATTCATCCTTGCACAGGCGCTCCAACGCGGCATGGGCCTCCGGGCCGCTTTCCCGGTCGCAGAGCAGCGTCACCACGTCTCCAGCCTTGAGCACCGTTTTTCCCCGGGGGACGATCTCCCGCTCCCCACGGCGCACCGCTACCAACAGGATCCCCTCGGGCAGGGCCAGCTCCCTCACCGACCGGTTTCCAGCCAGCGCCCCATGGCAGATGGTGGCCTCCAGCAGCAGCTTGCCCTGCTGAACTTGGGGCTTTTTGGCCCCTTTGCGGAGCAGCCGGCCCAGAAGCATCTCATAGACAGGCTGGGAGCCCAGCAAATCCGCCACCACATAGGCGGCCAAGGACACCAGGGACAAGGTGAGCAAATGGGATAAACTGCCGCACATTTCGCTGATGAGGACAATCCCCGTCACCGGGGCGCGGACAATGGCGGAAAACATCCCAGCCATAGCCAGCATGACAAAGTTCTCCTGGGGAACTCCAAAGCCCATCAACTGGAACACCTGGCTCAAGCAGGCGCCCACCAAGGCTCCCAACACCAGCAAGGGGAGGAAAATTCCCCCGGGCACACCGGACCCGAAGCTGGCCATGGAAAAGAGAAACTTCACCACAAACAGCAGCACCAAGGCCTCCAAAGCCATATTTCCGGACACCTGTCCCACCAGGGAGCTGCCGCCCCCCAGTACCTGGGGATAGACCAGAAGCAGCACCCCCGCCAGCAGGAAGGGGATCACGGTGCGCAGATATTGCCAGGGCACCTTGGCATAGAGCTGCTGGGATTTCTCCAGGCAGAAATTGTAGAAAGCTCCCACCGCGCCCAGCACCAGGCCCAGAATCAGCACCATCCAGTACTGGGAGAGGGGCAGCATCTCCACTCCGGTGAAGTCAAACACCGGGGAAGGTCCACAGATCAGCCGGGAGACCAAGTCCGCGGTGACGGACGCGGACATCACCGACAGCAGCACCTGGGTGGAGAAGTCTTTATGGAGCTCCTCCAGGGCAAACAGCACCCCGGCAAAGGGGGCGTTAAACGCCGCGGCCAGGCCGGCTCCCGCACCGCAGGTGAGCAGTATCCTCTCCTCGGTGCACTCCCGGCGGCACAGTTGGGAGACGCCTTTGCCGGCCATGGCTCCCAGCTGAACGGAAGGCCCCTCTCTACCCAGGGACAAGCCTGCTCCAATGGAGAGCACCCCTCCCAGAAACTTTGCCCCCAGCACCCGCCACCAGGTCTGGGACAGGGCGTCTTGGAGTTCTCCCTCCACCTGGGGGATGCCTGAGCCCCCGATATAGGGCTCCCACCGCAGCAGGAGAGTCACCAGGGCAGCCGCCGCCAACAGGGCCACCATCCACAAGGGGATGGCCCAGGGCGCTTGGGCAAGCCGCTCCCCCACCCACTGGCGAAACGCCTCTCCCCGCTCCAACGCCAGGCGGAACAGCACCGCCGTCAATCCTGAAGCCGCTCCCACCAAGATGCCTTCCAGCACCAGCCGGTACCGCAGCCCCCATGTTCTCTTCACAAGCTGTTCTCCTGAGGTTCCCTCTTTTTCCACAGCCATCCCTCCTTGCATTTCTGCCTAAGTATACCACAAAACCAACCTCTATGGGGCGTCCGCCAAAAAAACACGCCGGCTCCCCTTCTGGGGAACCGGCATGCTTTCTATAAGAGAGAGAATAAGTTGTTACCTGTTGGAATCACCAGGGGTCCGGGTCACGGTGACCCCGCAGCACCCTCCCGAGCATCCGCCGCAGCCTCCACAGCTGCCGCATCCGGATTTGTGATGCCTGCGGTTGTATATCCCCTTGCCCACAATGGCAAAGAAGATCACCGCGATCAGGCTGCCTAGCAAAATGGTTGGGATCATGTTCCCCACCGCCTTTCTATAATAAATAGACACAATAGGTTGTTTCTCAGAGGATTGGAAGATTTCTGCTCAGTTGCCGGAGGCCTTCACTGCGCTCACTGTGACCAGATGGTCCTCATCGTAGCGATTGCGCCGGACCAGCAGGTAGAGGATCCCCGCCACCGCCAAGATCGCGATGGCCGTCCCCACACCGAAACTGCCTCCCACAAACAGGGAGCCGATCTGGAACACCACAAAGGACACCACATAGGCCAGCCCGCACATGTACCCGATGGCCGCCAGAGTCCACTTCCAGTTGTTCATCTCCCGCTTGATAGCGCCCATGGCCGCAAAGCAGGGAGCGCACAAGAGGTTGAAGATCATAAAGCTATAGGCCGACAGCGCCGTATAGTGGAGCGCCACCGCAGACCACAGATTGGGGTCGTCCTCGGCGGCCTCAGCTCCCACGCCAAACAGCACGCCGAAGGTGTTCACCACGTTCTCCTTGGCGATCAGCCCGGTGACCACCGCCACCGTGGACTGCCAATCTCCAAAACCCAGGGGGGCAAAGATGACACAGACAGCCCCGCCAATGGCAGCCAGGATGGAGGAGTTGTTGTCTTCCACCATGGTGAACTGGCCATCCACAAACCCAAAGCCCTGGAGGAACCACAGGATGATGGAGGAAGCCAGGATGATGGTGCCGGCCCGCTTGATGAAGGACCAGCCCCGCTCCCAGGTGGCCCGCAGGACATTTCCGGCGGCGGGCACGTGGTAGGCGGGCAGCTCCATGACAAAGGGAGCAGGATCCCCAGCGAACATCCTGGTCTTTTTCAGGATGATACCGGAGACAATGATGGCTGCAATGCCCACAAAGTAGGCGGACACCGCCACCCAGCCGGAGCCTCCAAACAGCGCCCCGGCGAACAGCCCCACAATGGGCATCTTGGCGCTGCAGGGCACAAAGGTGGTAGTCATGACGGTCATGCGGCGATCCCGCTCGCTCTCAATGGTGCGGGAGGCCATCACCCCGGGCACCCCACAGCCCGAGCCGATGAGCATGGGGATAAAGCTCTTGCCGGAGAGGCCGAACTTTCGGAAGATCCGGTCCATGATAAACGCCACCCGGGCCATATATCCGATATCCTCCAAAATGGAGAGCATCAAAAACAGCACCAGCATCTGGGGCACAAAGCCCAACACAGCGCCCACGCCTGCCACAATGCCGTCGGCCACCAGTCCGGTGAGCCAATCCGCAGTGCCCCAGCTGGTGAGCAGTGACCGAGACCCTTCCACCATCCAGGCGCTGCCCAGAACATCGTTGGTCCAATCCGTCAGGAAGGTGCCAAGGGGGCCCATGGCGATCCAGTACACCGCCACCATCACCACCGCAAAAATCGGCAGGGCCAGGATTCGATTGGTGACCACCCGGTCGATTTTGTCCGAGGTGGACAGGCTGTGCAGTGCCGCTCTCCTGCGCACCGACTTGCCCACTACCTTGTTGATGTAGGCGTACCGCTGATTGGTGATGATGCTCTCCGCGTCGTCGTCCAGCTCTTTCTCGCAATCCTGGATGTGCTCCTCCAGGTGCTTTCGCAGCGCCGCATCCAAGTGCAGCTCCTCCAGGACCTTCTCGTCCCGCTCAAACACCTTGATGGCATACCACCGCAAATTCCGGGCATCCACCTTCCCGCCAATGGACTCCTCAATGTGGGCAATGGCGTGCTCCACACTGCCGGTAAACACGTGGGGAAGCTCCTTCTGGGCTTTCCCCCGGGCCGCCTGGGCCGCCCGGACACAGCTTTGGGCTGCCTCTATGCCGCCCTCCCCCTTCAGGGCGCTCATCTCCACAACCTCACACCCCAGGGCCTCTCCCAGCTTCTGCCGGTCAATAGTGTCCCCGTTCTTGCGCACCAGGTCCATCATATTCACCGCCACCACCACCGGAATCCCCAACTCGATCAGTTGCGTGGTCAGGTACAGGTTCCGCTCAATATTCGTCCCGTCCACAATGTTCAGGATGGCGTCCGGCTTCTCCCCCACCAGGTAGCTTCTGGCCACCACCTCTTCCAGGGTGTAGGGCGATAGGGAGTAAATCCCGGGCAGATCTTGGATCACCACCTCTTTATTTCCTTTAAGACGCCCCTCCTTCTTCTCCACCGTGACCCCGGGCCAGTTGCCCACATATTGGTTGGACCCGGTCAGGACATTGAACAGCGTGGTCTTGCCGCAGTTCGGGTTGCCCGCCAGCGCGATTTTGATTTCCATGTGTTTGCTCCCTTCCACATATTAGAAAAGACTAACTCCACCGCCGAAAACGGCGGTTCAGCTGATCTCGATCATCTCGGCATCCGCCTTCCGCAGAGAAAGCTCATACCCTCGGACAGACAGCTCCATGGGATCCCCCAGAGGCGCCACCTTCCGCACGTGAACCTCCACGCCCTTGGTGATGCCCATGTCCATGATCCGCCGTTTGGTGGCTCCCTCTCCGTGAAGCTTCACCACCTTCACGGTGTCCCCTACCTTCACCTCTCGCAATGTCTTCATGGTCCCTCTCCTTTCTGAAAATACGCACTCTCGCTGCCTCACACCAGGATTCGGTTGGCCATCCCTTTGTCCAGGGCTATCCGGCTCTCCTTCACCTGGAGAATCAGACTGCCGCCCAATTCACTCACCACGGTGACCTCTCCATCCACCACAAATCCCAGCTCTGCCAAGTGCTGCCGCACTTCGTCCCGGCCTGTCACTTTCCGGATGGTCAGGGTCTCTCCCGGCTTCGCCATCGCCAATGGCATCATGACTCACTCCCTCCTCAGCAAGTAGTTAGAACCAACTAACACAGTGGCCGTTGAATGGGGGTTAGGTAATTCTAACCCCCGGAATGTCTCTAAGTTTAGCGCCCTGGAAAGCATTTGTCAAGAGGTTTCAGTCAAAAAAGTTAGTAGAAACTAATTTTTGTGCTTTCCCCAGCCGCTCCCCTATATGATCGCATTTTTCGAGGCTCAGGGAGCCCCGCTGAAAAAGTCACCGAGACGTCTCCCGTCTCCGAAGGGCCTGTTTGCAGACCAAAGCGGCCACAATCAGCAGCACTGGAAAAAGGACAGCAACCAGCAGACCGGTTTTCAGTGCACCGCCCATGGCACCGGAGACCATCCCCACCAGCGTGGGGCCGCCGGAGCAGCCCAGATCCCCAAACAACGCCAACAGCGCAAACATTGCCGTACCTCCTTTGGGCAGGTGGCGAGCCGCCACGCTGATGGTGCCTGGCCACATCACTCCCACAGAGAATCCACACAGCCCGCAGCCCAGCAGCGCCAGGGCAGGCACCGGAGACAACGCCGCCAGCAGGTAGGACACTACACACAACAAAGCGCTGAGAATCTCCACATTCAGCAGATTCAGCCGGTCCCCGAACTTGGCGTAGATCACCCGGGCACAGCCCATGAGCACAGCAAAGAAGCAAGGACCTGCCAAGTCTCCCACCGTCTTGGTGACGCCCAAGCCGCTTTCCGCAAAGGCGGAGGCCCACTGGCTCATGGAGAGTTCACTGGCCCCGGAGGCAAACATCAGCGCTGCCAAAATCCAGAACAACTTGCTGCCAAAGAGCTTTTTCATGGAGAGGCCCTCCCCCTCCTCGGTCAGCCGGCCAATGGGCACCTTGGCAAACACAAAGGCGTTGCAAAGGGGCAGCAGCGCCCAAAGCACCGCCAAAAGCGTCCAGCTCCCCTTGCCGAAGACCTGGAGAAACAGGGTGGAGATGAGAATCACACCCACACTGCCCCAGCAGTAAAAGGAGTGGAGCAGGCTCATCACCGAGGCCTTATTTTTGGTGGGGCAGGCCTCCACAATGGGGCTGACCAATACCTCAATCAGTCCGCCGCCCACAGCGTAAAGCAGCACCGCACCCAGCAGCCCGAAGAAGGGCACCGGGAGCAGCCGGGGGAACACTCCCAGTCCCACCAACCCCGCCGCGGCAAACAGATGGGCTGCCACAATGCAGGGGCGATAGCCGATCTTGTCCACAAAACGGGCAGCCACCACGTCGATGAACAGCTGGAAACAGAAGTTCACCGTCACCAGCAGCGTGATCTGCTCCAGGGGGATCTGATACACATCCTGGAAAATCAAAAACAGCAGCGGGGCCAAGTTGTTCACAATGGCCTGGGTAATGTACCCAAAATAGCTGGCATACTGGGTGTGACGCCACTGCTTTTCCGTATAGGTCTGTTGGGCGGGCATAACGGTCTCCTCCTCGCGGCGCGCACTGCGTCAAAACTAGAGAGTATTATAGCAGAAGCCCGCTCCCGGTTACTAGCAGTATTTTCGCAAAAAAACACATAATTTTGCCCTTATGCCTCCACAAAAAAAGAGGACCCGAAGGCCCTCTCTCTTTGAAAGAATTTACAGCAGCTCTTTGACCTGCTCCAACGTCAGGCTCTGCTCCCGGGCGATCCGGGCCAAGTCGTCATACTCCGCCTTCTCCCGCTGGACTCCCCAGCCAGTGGACGTCTTCACCCGCACCGGACCGTACTTGGTCTCCACCGTCCGCTGGGAACGCTCCAGTGTGTACCGGGCACAAAGGCTCTCCCGCACTCCCAGAGTGGTGGTGTGGGCAAACAGCAGGCTGACCATTTTCTCCCGGTCCTCCTCCCGGCACAGCACCGTCAGCACCACCCCGGGACGGTCTTTCTTCATGGACACGGCGGTGGTGTAAACGTCCAGGGCACCGGCATCCCGAAGGCACTCCTGGACAAAGCCTATGGCCTCCGGAGTCATGTCATCCAGGTTGCAGCGCAGCTCCGCCACGGTCCCGGCGCTCTCCTGGGTCTGGCCCAGCATGGCCCGGACACAGTTGGCCGAGTCAAAATCCTTCTTGCCCATACCGTAGCCGATCTTTTCCACACGCATCATCGGGGACGGTCCAAAACTCTGGACAAAGTGCTTCAGCAGAGCCGCGCCTGTGGGCGTGCACAGCTCTCCCTGGATTGCCCCGCCATAGGTGGGCACCCCCTGGAGGATGTGGGCCGTAGCCGGAGCCGGCACCGGCAGGATCCCATGGGCACACCGCACCTGTCCGCTGCCCACATGAATGGGAGACGCACAGATCCGCTCCGGGGCCAGGTCGTGAATCAGCCAGCACACCGCCACCACATCGGTGACCGCGTCCAATGCCCCCACTTCGTGGAAGTGGACCTCCTCCACCGGCCTGCCATGGGCGTGGCTCTCCGCCTGGGCGATCAGCTGGTACACCTGCTCCGCGTCCTTCCGCACCTCTTGGGGAATCTCCAGATGGGACAGGATGTGCCGGATCTCCCCCATCCCCGCGTGATGGTGATGGCCGTGGCTGTGGTCATGAGGATGATCGTGATCGTGAGGGTGGTCATGGTCGTGGGGGTGATCGTGGTCGTGGGGGTGGTCATGATCGTGGGGATGATCATGGTCGTGAGGGTGATCGTGATCGTGGGGATGATCGTGGTCCTCCAGATGGAGGTGGTCGTGATCATGGCTGTGGAAATGGGATTCCTGCTGGAAAGCCACGTCCTGGCTTTCCTCCTCCTCCCCATGAATGGTGACGGACACATGGGTGCCGTTAATACCGCATTTCGAAGCGGGCTGGGCGGAGAACTCCACCCCCGGGATGTGCAGGTCATTCATCCGCTGGACAAACCCCTCCGGATCTGGATGGAGCTCCAACAGCGCAGCGGTGAGCATATCCCCCGCCGCGCCCATATTACATTCAAAATAAAGTGTTTTCATGATTCAGTTCGTCTCCTAATACTCGGTTCTCTTCCAACGGGCAAGCTCCGTGCGCGCCCTTACAGATGGTTGATCATACTGGCCAGGTAACCGGCTCCAAATCCGTTGTCAATGTTCACCACACTGACTCCGCTGGCACAGGAATTGAGCATGGACAGCAGCGCTGCCAAGCCCCCAAAAGCTGCCCCGTACCCCACGCTGGTGGGCACTGCGATCACCGGGCAATCCGCCAGGCCGCCCACCACGCTGGCCAGGGCGCCCTCCATACCGGCAATGGCAATGATCACCCGGGCGCTCATGATGTCCTCCAGATGGGACAAGGTGCGATGCAGTCCCGCAACGCCCACATCGTACAGCCGGGTGACTCGATTGCCCAGCACCTCCGCGGTGAGGGCCGCCTCCTCTGCCACGGGCATATCGCTGGTGCCCCCTGTGGCCACCACGATGGTTCCCTTTCCCGTGGGAGCGGGCATGTCCCCCACAATGCCAATGCGTCCCATTTCATGGTACGTCAGCGGCAGGGCCTCCCCCACCACCTGGGCCGCCTCTTGGGACATGCGGGTGATCAGCACCGCTTTTTCCCCGTCCTGCCGCATGGACGACGCGATATCCCTGATCTGCTCCGGGGTCTTCCCAGCGCCATAGATCACTTCCGCCGCTCCCTGACGCAGTCCTCGGTGATTGTCCACCTTGGCAAAGCCCAGCTCCTTGAAGGGCTCCATCTTCAGGGAAAGCACCGCCTCGTCCACCGTGCGCTTTCCAGCCGCCACCTGTTCCAACAGGGAGCGGATCTCCTGCTGATCCATCTTGGTCAACTCCTTTCGCCTCTGTCCTTATCGTTCCTTCAGATCCAGCAGCACCGTCACAAACCAGGGTTCCAAAGCCTCGCGAATCTCCTCCCGACGCCGGACGGCCTCTGCCAGCTGCTCTCCCGGCAGCTGCAATCTGGCCGCCCCGTGGAACAGCCGCACCCGCAGGTCGGAAAAACCCAGTCGAAACATGGCATCCTCTGCCCCCTCCACCTTGGCCAAGTCCTCCTGGGTAATCTGCTCTCCAGTGGGCACCCGAGTGGCCAGGCAAGCATAGGCGGGCTTGTTCCAAGTGAACAGTCCCGCTTCCTTTGACAGGGCCCGCACCTGGGCTTTGGTCAAGCCGCACTCCCGCAGGGGCGAACGGACTTCCAGCTCCCCCAAGGCCCGCATCCCAGGCCGGTCCCCGGCGTCGTCGGAGGCGTTGGTGCCGTCCAGCAGAAGGGTATATCCGTCCTGCCAGGCCCGCTCCTTCAGCTTTCCAAACAGCGCCCGCTTGCAGTGATAGCACCGGTCCGCCGGGTTCTCCCCCACGTGGGGAACATCCAACACATCCAACTCCACCACGGTCAGCGCCACCCCCAACTGGGCACATAGACGGCGGGCATCCTCCAGCTCAAAGGCAGGCTGGAAGGCTGTCTTCACAAAGTAGGGCCGGACATCCGCCCCAGCGTCCACCGCCGCATACAGCAGATAGGCGGAGTCCACTCCTCCTGAAAATCCCAGGGCCGCTTTGGGGCACTCCCTGAAAAACTCCTTCAATTCCACAGAATCCCTCCTAAATAGGACAACAGGAAACAAACCCGGCGCGCTGCTGCGCACCCGATCCGCTTCCTGCAAAAGATCCACACAATATTTTAACTTCTCAATTTCTCTTGGCAACTCCCCCAGGGGGAATACCGCCCTTCTGGGCGGAGGGCCCCTTCCTGGGGCGTACTTATAAAGTTTACAGGAGATCAGCCCCCGCGTCAAGAGGGCCGGGGAAAATCAGCATCCTGCGCACCCTCAGCATCGAAAGCAGCTACGATACTCTCCGGGGAAACCCAAATGGAAAAAGGGAGGGATTTTCATGGCACTGAGAGGCGTGGACATCTCCGAGCACAACGGGAACGTGGACTTCGCCGCTCTCAAAAATGCCGGTGTGGCCTTTGTCATCCTGCGGCTGGGGTATGGATCGGACTACTCCAACCAGGACGACAAGCGCTTTGCCGAAAACGTCCGAAAGGCCCAGGCCGTCGGGATGCCCTGGGGGGCCTACTTGTACTCCTACGCCAGAACCACCGCCATGGCCAAAAGCGAGGCCCAGCACGCTCTGCGTCTGCTGGGAGGCCAAAAGCCCCTGTATGGCGTGTGGTTTGACGTGGAGGACTCCCAGATCGCCCAGGCAGATCTCACTGCCACCAGCCGAACTTTCTGCGACACACTGGAGGCCGCAGGGCTCTATGCAGGCATCTACGCGTCCCTGAGCTGGTTCACCACCAAGCTGAGCAGCCCGGAACTGGACCGGTACGACAAGTGGGTGGCTCAATGGAACAGCACCTGCACCTACCAAAAGGCCTATGGCCTCTGGCAGTACACGGACAAGCTGGTGATCGGCGGCAAAAACTTCGACGGAAACTACGCCTATAAGGACTATCCGGCAGTGGTCCAATCCATGGGCCAGCCGGAGGAAGAGGAGGAGAAAGAACCCATGCTCACCTACGATCAATGGAAGGACTACATGAACCGGTACCAGGAGGAACTGGCCGGGAAACCGGTCTCCAACTGGGCCCAGGGCGCTGTGGACTTTGTCCAGGCCCAAGGCTACATGAGCGGAGACACGGACGGAACATTCCGTCCCCAGAGCCCCATCACCCGCCAGGAGGTGGCGGCGGTGCTGCAAAACACCCTGGGAAAGTAATGCCGGGGCAGGAAAAAGGCCGGGAGTTTCAGACTCCCGGCCTTTTTTCACATCTGCATCCTAGGAGATCTGTCTTAAAAGTGCGCCTCATAGTAGTAGAATCCGTTTCCGATCTCCCGGGTAAAGCCGTGATTGTCCCCCTCCGCCTGCCAGGCATAGCCCCCGTCCTGGGGAGTCAATTCCACCTCCACCCCTTGGAACGCCCGAGGGCCTTGGGGGGAGTAGTAAAATCCGTAATAGCTGGAGGAGGGCACCAGGCCCCAGCCGTCACAGGAGAACTCCACAAACTCCTCCCCTGGGACACCCCACAGATCAGCCCCCTTCACCAGTCCGAGCAGAGGCAGGTCTGCCGGAACCTGGTGGGTATCCAGGCAGGTTTTGGCAAACGCTGTCAGTTCCTCCTCATGAGCGGAAACCTCCCGGGTATAGCGGCGCTCCAGGCTGCTGGGAATCAGCGGAGAGCCAAAATACTGCATCAGTCCATAGAGACCCAAACAGACCACCAACATTCCCCCCACCACACAGGTGGGAATGAGAAAACGCTTTTTCATGGATCTAACCTCCCATCAACTGCGACCAGGTTTGAAACGTGGGGCCGCTGACAGCCCAGTCCACTGCGAACAGCAGAGTCAAATGGGCGGGGTAGAAGATGTAGAAGAACCACTTTCCCTTTTTGGAGCCCGGCTTGCCATTATACAGCGCCACCAACCCCACGCCGATCAATGCAAACACCGTCTGGCACACCATATACCCCAGCCGGTACGGATCCCCCACCCACCACAGAGGGGAAGAAAATCCGGAGAAATTGGCCACCACCACATAGAAAAAGGCCGTGACAGATCCCAGCGCTACCAGCCGGGCGGTTTTATTTTCGTAGAACAGGTAGGGGATCAGAACAAACAGTACCCCAAAACCGCCATAATCCGTGTGGCGCATCTCACAAAGGAGCACAATGGCCGTCACCGGCACCACCGCCGCCCAGGCCCAGCGTTTTCCCTTGCTCTTGCAGAGCTTGACAATCTCACAGCAGGCCGCCCCGGCAAACAGGGTGAAGAACACATTGGAGGTGGCAAAGTGGGGCGGAATGGGCTGATTCAAGGCCAGCTGATAGGGCAGCTCAGAGAGAACGGCGAACAGCAGCAGCCTGCCCAGATACCGCCTGGAGCTGTGGGTGTACACGCAGCCCTGGGCGATGCCGTAGGCAAAAATGGGAAAGGCCATCCTGCCCACCAGGCGCATCATGTCATACAGCCCCAGCCCAAACATCACCGGGGGACTGTAAGTGACCAGCACCGCTGCGGTGTGGTCAATGAGCATGGAGACGATGGCAATCCACTTCAACACGTTCCAGGTCACGGACATTCTCCTCCCTCTGCCGCTTTTTTCAGTTTCATCATAACAAATCCGCCAGGCCCCTGCAAGCGCTGCCGGAAACTGCAAGGAAACCGTAAGAAAGTTACAGGAAAAGCCCCCGAGCAAACGCTCGGGGGCTTTGGGATGGGAGCGGGACATGCTCCGCAAACCGGTTGGGCACAGGGCCAGGACTGGTGCCCTTTTCGGCATCACCGGGGAAAACACCGGAAACACTTGTTTCTCAGGCCGGGCCTGGGACTATCCGCCTTCGGTGGCGTGCGGCCTGCGGCCCTGGTTCTCTTTTCGGCTGCGCCGACCTTTTAAGGCCGCGCCTTTTTGAAAAAAGGCGCCCCAAAAACTTTTTCCGTTTTCCGCCTTTTACTTACTATAGCCGTTGGGATGGCCCTCATGCCACTTCCACGCGCTGGCAATGATGGTCTCCAAGTCGGCGTACTGGGGCTTCCAGCCCAGGACCGTCTTAGCCTTCTCGCTGGAGGCCACCAGCTGGGCGGGGTCTCCGGCCCGGCGAGGCTCCTCCACTGCGGGGATGGGATGGCCGGTCACCTTCCGGGCGGTGTCGATGACTTCCTTCACCGTGAAGCCAACGCCGTTGCCCAGGTTGAAGATGGAGCTCTCCCCGCCCTTCTGCAGGTACTCCATAGCCAGGATGTGGGCCTGAGCCAGGTCGGTGACATGGATGTAATCCCGGACACAGGTACCGTCACGGGTCTCGTAGTCGGTGCCGAAGATGCCCACGCTCTCCCGCTTGCCCAGGGGCACCTGGAGAATCAGGGGGATCAGGTGGGTCTCAGGGTTGTGGGCCTCACCGATCTGGCCGGACTTGTGGGCGCCGCAAGCATTGAAGTACCGCAGGGACACATACCGCAGGCCATGGGCCTGGCCCACCCAGTGGAACATCCGCTCCATGGAGAGCTTGGTCTCTCCGTAGGTGTTGGTGGGATGGGTGGGATCCGTCTCCAGAATCGGGATGTTCTCCGGCTCGCCGTAGGTGGCCGCTGTGGAAGAGAACACGATCTTGTCAATGCCGTGGGCCACCATGGACTCCAGCAGCACCTTGGTCCCGCACAAGTTGTTGTCGTAGTACTTCAGGGGCTTTGTCATGCTCTCCCCCACCAGGGAGTTTGCCGCGAAGTGAATGACACAGTCAATCTTCTCCTTTTCGAAAAGCCCGTCCAGGAAGGCTCTGTCCCGAATGTCCCCCTGATAGAACCGGGCCTTAGGATGAACCGCCTCTTTGTGGCCAGTCTCCAGGTTGTCCGCAATGACTACGTCCGCGCCGCTGTCAATGAGCTCGTATGCCGTGTGGGAGCCGATGTATCCGGCCCCGCCCAATACTAGAACCGCCATGCTGCCATACCTCCTGCAAAATTTTTCCCGGGCAGGTTGCTTTCTGCCTCTGGTATTATTATAATGAGATTGTAAGCCAAAAAACAACAAGGATATTGGCCTGTTCTTTTCTTATATTGAGGTTTTTATGGAACTTTTAGTCAATGAGGACAAACGGGAACTCAAATCCCACGGGACCTTCGCCTTCCCGGTGAATATCAGCCGCAAACGCCTCTCCTCCTATGGCACGGGCTCCTTCCCCTGGCACTGGCACGACGAGGTGGAACTGACTCTGATTCTCTCCGGCGGCATCGACTACCGGGTCAACGACAGCCGCTATCTGCTTCGGGCCGGGGAGGGACTCTTCTGCAACTCCGACGCCCTTCACTCCGGCAGCCGTCTGGAATCCGGCGAGGACTGCGACTATGTCTCCCTCACCTTCCATCCCCGGCTTCTGGGAGGCTATGAGGGGTGCATCCTGGGCAGCAAATTTGTGGACGCCTTGGCCAGCGGCCAACCCTCTTCCCTGCAGCTGTCCCAAAAGGAACACTGGCAGCGCAAGGTTCTGGACATGCTGGAGGAGATCTACCAACTCTCCCAAAGCCGGCCGGAGACCTACGAGCTGGAGGTCCAGCGGCTGCTGCTGGGCATCTGGAGTGGCCTATACCGCCACCGGGCCGATCAAAGCGGTCCGCCCTCCGACCCGGAACGAGTGGAACGGCTGCGGGTGATCCTCTCCTATCTCCACGAGAATTACGGGGAGAAGATCACCCTGGAGGACGTGGCCAGGCAAGTGGGACTGTGCAAAAGTGAGTGCTGCCGGTTTTTCAAGCGGCAGATGAATCAATCCCTCTTTGACTATCTTTTGGATTACCGCATCGGCCGTAGCCTCCCCCTGCTGCAAGAGGGAGAGTACACCGTGGCAGAGGTGGCCTCTCAGGTGGGCTTTTCCAACCCGGCGTACTTCTCCAAGGTGTTCCGAAGCCGGATGAAGCAGTCCCCCAGGGAGTACCAGCGGCAGGCCATCCCCGGCCTGCTGGAAGATATGGGGAGGGAGGAACTGTGAAGGGAACTCTGCACACCTTTTCTTTGGAAGAGCGTTTCTGCGCCTGTTTTGTCCCCCAAGGGGAGGGCCCCTTCCCCCTGGCGGTGCTCTGCGGCTGGGGGCTGGAGGAAAAACTGGCCGCCTATGCTCAAGATCTTCCCCCCACCCTGCTGTTCTTTGCCAGGGCCGACGGGGACCGGGACTTCACCCCTTGGCCAGCGCCGGGTATCCGGGAGGGAGAAGAATTCTTCGGGGAGGCCGGGGACTACCTGACATTTCTCACCCAGACGGCCCTCCCTTATTTAGAAAAGGAGTTCGGCGCCAGCACCCGTCCGGAGGAGCGTGGAATCCTGGGCTACTCCCTGGGGGGACTCTTTGCCCTGTGGGCTCAGCGTCAGGGAGAATTCTTCCGGCTGGCAGGCTCTCTGTCCGGCTCCCTGTGGTACCCGGGCTGGTTGGACTATCTGGAACAGCATCCGCCCCGACCGGAGGAAAAGATTTACCTCTCCCTGGGGGATCGGGAGGAGTACGGCGGGCCTCCCCTGCTGCGCACTGTGGGAGACTGCACCCGCCGGGCATACGCACTCTACAAAAGCTCCGGGGCAGAAACCCTGCTGGAGTGGAACCGGGGCGGCCACGGGAAAGCCGTAGACAGCCGCTGGATAAAGGCACTGACCTGGGCCCTGCCCAGGCTGAGAGAGGAGTGACACGGAATGGATCAACAATCCCTGTTTGCCCGGGAGGACCCCCGGGATATCCCCCTGGCCTCCAGGATGCGTCCCCGCACCCTGGAGGAGTTCGTGGGACAGGAACACCTGTTGGGAGAGGGCAAAGTGCTCCGTCAGCTCATTGAGGAGGACCGGGTTTCCTCCATGATCTTCTGGGGCCCGCCCGGAGTGGGGAAAACCACCTTGGCCAGGATCATCGCCGGAAAGACCAAGTCCAACTTCATCAATTTCAGCGCTGTGACCAGCGGCATCAAGGAGATCAAAGGCGTCATGGCCCAGGCGGAACAGAACCGGCTTCTGGGAGAGCGGACTATCCTCTTTGTGGATGAGATCCACCGCTTCAACAAGGCCCAGCAGGACGCCTTCCTCCCCTTTGTGGAGAAGGGGAGCATTGTGCTCATTGGCGCCACCACCGAGAATCCCTCCTTTGAGGTGAACTCCGCGCTGCTGTCCCGGTGCCGGGTGTTTGTGCTTCAGGCCCTGTCCCCCCAGGACTTGCAGAAGCTGCTGGAAAACGCCCTGACGGATCCTAGAGGCTTTGGGGGCCAGGACATCCGGCTGGAGGAGGGAACGCTGGAAGCCATCGCCAACTTTGCCAACGGAGACGCCCGCACCGCTCTGGGAACCCTGGAGATGGTGGTTCTAAACGGCCGGCGGGAGCGGGAGACCACCTTTGTAACCCAGGATATTCTGGAGCAGTGCACCAACCGCAAAAGCCTGCTTTACGACAAGAACGGCGAAGAGCACTACAATCTCATCTCCGCCCTGCACAAGTCCATGCGCAACAGCGATCCTGACGCTGCGGTCTACTGGCTGGCCAGGATGCTGGAGGCCGGGGAGGATCCCCTGTATGTGGCCCGGCGACTGATCCGTTTTGCCAGTGAAGACGTGGGCATGGCCGATTCCCGAGCGCTGGAGATCACCACGGCGGCCTATCAGGCCAGCCACTTTATCGGCATGCCCGAGTGCAGCGTCACCCTTACCCACGCGGTGGTGTACCTGTCTCTGGCGCCCAAGTCCAACTCCCTGTACCGGGCTTACGAGTCTGCCAAGACCGACGCTCAAAAGATGCTGGCGGAGCCGGTACCCCTGATTATCCGCAACGCTCCCACCCGGCTGATGAAGGAGCTCCACTACGGCGAAGGCTACGAATACGCCCACAACACCCAGGACAAGCTCACCACCATGGAGTGTCTGCCGGAATCTCTCCGGGGAAAGCGGTATTACCGCCCCACCACTCAGGGCAGCGAGCGCCGGGCGGCAGAGCGTCTGGAGCAGATCCTGGCGTGGAAACAGACACACCGGGAATCGGAAAAACAGGGAGAGTGAGAAGCTTCTGGGATATTTTCCAACGACACGGAAAAGACTGTGGAAAACTGGCGGGGACTCCTGCCAGTTTTTTCTATATTTCTCATTGTTCCCCATCTTTGTTCAAACTTTTTTAACATTCATTGACATTCGCCCCTTCCCCCAGTATAATCGACATGTAACCATCCGGTGCGGACGTCCTTTCGTCAGCTCCCCTGTCGGTGCGGTCTTGGACAGCGGCTGGCTGCGACTGGGCGACCGTCCCTGCCGCTTGAGCGGTAATTTAAACAGGAAGGTGAGCAAATGGAAAAATTCTTTAAACTCAAGGAGAACGGCACCACAGTCAGCCGAGAGATCATCGCCGGTCTGACCACGTTCTTCGCCATGGCCTACATCATTGTGGTCAACCCCAACACCCTCAGCGGCCGTGCTGGCGGTCTGGAAGAGGAACTGATGCCCTGGGGCGCCGTGTTCCTGGCCACCATCATCGCCTCCATCATCGGCACTTTGGTGATGGGCTTGGTGGCAAACGTTCCCTATGCCCAAGCTCCTGGTATGGGCCTGAATGCCTTCTTCGTCTACACCGTGTGCCTGGGCCTGGGCTTCACCTGGCAGCAGACCCTCTCCATGGTGTTTATCTGCGGTTTGATCAACATCCTCATCACCGTGACGAAGCTGCGCAAGTTCATCATCAAGTCCATCCCCCACAGCCTCCAGAACGCCATTGGCGGCGGTATCGGCATCTTCGTGGCTTACATCGGCTTCTTGAACGTCAAGTTCGTGGCTTTTGATTCCGGCGTGCCCGCCATGGCCATTTTGAACAACCCCACTCTGTGGCTGTTCATCATCGGCTTGGTGCTGACCATCGTGCTGCTGATTTGCAACGTCAAGGGCGCTATCCTCATCGGCATTGTGGTCACCGCTCTCATCGGCATCCCCATGGGAGTCACCTCTCTGGGCAGCTCCATCAGCTTCACCGAGGCTTGCCAGCAGCTGCCCACCACCTTCGGTGCCATCTTCACCAGCGCCGGACTGCCCTCCCTGTTCAGCGACGCCGCTAAGATCCCCCTGGTGCTGATCACCATCTTTGCCTTCAGCATCTCCGATACCTTCGACACCATCGGCACCTTCATCGGCACCGGCCGCCGTACTGGCATCTTCTCCGAAGAGGATGAGAAGGCCATGGAGACCCAGGCTGGCTTCCACTCCAAGATGGATAAGGCTCTGTTCGCTGACGCCACCGCCACCTCCATCGGCGCCATCTTCGGCACCTCCAACACCACCACCTTTGTGGAAAGCGCCGCCGGCATCGGCGCTGGCGGCCGCACCGGCCTGACCAGCGTGGTCGTCGCCATCTGCTTTGCGCTGAGCGCCTTCCTGGCCACCTTCGTCAGCGCCATCCCCTCTGCTGCCACCGCTCCCGCTCTGGTGCTGGTAGGCGTCATGATGACCTCCTCCTTCAAGGAGATCCAGTGGGATGACCTGAGCGAAGCCATCCCCGCTTTCTTCGCTGGCATCTTCATGGCTCTGTGCTACAGCATCTCCTACGGCATCGCAGCAGGCTTCATCACCTACTGCATCGTCAAGGTCTGCAAGGGCAAGGCCAAGGAAGTCCATCCCATCCTGTGGGTGGTCACCGCTCTGTTCATCTTGAACTTCATCCTGCTGGCGATCATCTAACTCCCTTCCCCGAGACCGCAAAATCCCCCGCATTCCCATTGGGAACGCGGGGGATTTTTTATGCCTATTCGACAAGACGCTTCACTTTACACCATGGAGATTTCCCAGGAATTTTGACGGGACTTCCGCAAAGAAGCAGAAAGTTCAATCCCTTTACAGGATCATCATTCCGCCCCCAGGGCCGCCATGGTGATATAGTTGTAGGGCTGGTTGAAGTGGGGCAGGAAGAAGATGTCCAGCAGCTTCAGCTTATCAATGGTGATGTGCTCCTGAATGGCCAGGGAGAACATGTGCAGGCCCATGGAGATGTCGTAATCGGAAATCAGCTGAGCTCCCAAAATCTCCCGGCTGTCGGCATCGTAGACAATGCGGCAGGTGGTCTTGGTATTGCCGGACTCGATGAAGCTGGCCTTCTGCCAGTCCGTGTACTCCGTGGACTTGGCGTTGAAGCCGCAGTCCTTGGCCTTCTGGAGAGTCAAGCCGGTGGAGAACAGGTTCAGCCCCCAGATGGAGATGCCGTTGGACCCCTGGACACCGGGGCTCTCCAGCTTGGTGCCGCAGGCATTGTGGGCCGCCAGGATGCCGGAACGCACTGCATTGGTGGCCAGCGCAATATAGTCGTCTGCACGCTTGGCATTGTTGTAGATGGTGGCGCAGTCGCCTACAGCGTAGACATCCGGGTCACTGGTGCACTGACAGCGGTTCACATGATAGGCGCCACGCATCAGCTCCAGATGGTCCGCTCCCAGGGCGGTGTTGGGCTTGAAGCCAATGGCAAACACCACCATATCCGTATCATAGCTGCCCTTATCCGTGACGGCACGGCAGACCTTGCCGTCCTTGCCCTCAATGGCGGTGACCGTCTGGCCAAAGCACAGCTCCAGGCCATGAGAGGAGAGATTCTCTGCCATGCGGTCGCAGAAATCCCGGTCATAGTAGCCGGAAAGGCAGGTCTCGGCACAGTCAATGAGCCGGCACTTCCGGCCGTTGCGCACAAAGGCCTCCGCCAGCTCCACGCCGATATAGCCGGCGCCAACCACAGTCACGTCCTTGATGTCCGGATCCGTCAGCTTCTTCACCACGGTCTCGGCATCCTGGAACAGCTTGACAAACTGCACATTGTCCAGGTCCATGCCGGGAAGCTTGGGCTGGATGGGCAGGGAGCCGGTGGCCAGGATCAGCTTGTCATAGGGCTGGTCGATGGCAGTGCCGTCTTTTTCCACAGCGTGGACCACTTTCTTTGCAAAGTCAATGGATTCCACGGAGGTCTCCAGGTGGACGGTGGCGCCCTTCTGCTGGAACTGG
Source organism: Acutalibacter sp. (assembly GCA_050946975.1). Taxonomy (GTDB): domain Bacteria; phylum Bacillota; class Clostridia; order Oscillospirales; family Acutalibacteraceae; genus Acutalibacter. The sequence goes on along the minus strand of JBMNVU010000015.1, from coordinate 19,378 downwards.
TCCGGGGAGGCGTAGAACAGCCCGCCGGGGCCGCTGATCTGATGGCCGATCCACAGGGCCATGCCGCACCCCAAAAAGCTGATGTTGTTGTTCTGGTCGAAGATAATCACCTTTTCATCCGGGTAATTGTCCAGAATGGTGTTGATGGCAGCGGTGCCTGCGTGGTTGGCACCAATGACGACAATGTTCACAGGAATAACCTCTTTTCTGATAAAAGTTTACAGCACATTCTAGAACCACTATACCGGCAATTCTGTCCTTTGTCAACACTTTTCTCTCAAATAAATTCAGGATCGGCGGGAAAAATTTAAAAAAACAAAAATCGTAGTTTTTTTATTTTTCCCATTCTTCCACGAAAAAACCGCCCGGAATCACCGGACGGCTCGAAGAGGGAGGTAAAATCTATGAAGAAAGCTCCGGAGGGACCTCGCTCGCCCCTTTCCCTTTGCTGTGAGTATAGAATACCAGGCTTCTTTGAATGAGATGTGAACAAGATCTTAGGCTTTCATGAAACCTCCTTTAAAGATCTGAGAACAGCTGGTTGCGCCCCAGGACCATCCGGTGCTATAATGGCTGCGGGGGTTCGCCCCAGGAAAGGAAGGTTCCCAATATCATGGATTTGGAAAAACTGGCTTTGGACGTTGGGGAAGCCATGAGACAAGCCGCCGCGCTGGTGCTCTCCATCCCCAGACCCAAAGTGTTCACCAAGGAAGGTCACGCCAATTTCGTCACCGAGGCCGATGTGGCCTCCCAAAAATTCCTCATGGAGAAGCTGTCGGCTCTGCTGCCCCAGGCTCACTTCTTCGCCGAAGAGCAGGAGGAAAACGTCATGGCCCCCGGCTACAACTGGGTCATTGATCCCATCGACGGCACCACCAACTTCATCCGGGCGTACCGGCCCTCCGCAATCTCCGTAGGACTGGTGGAAGACGGCGAGGGAATCCTGGGATTGGTGCTGGACTTGTCCTGTGGGGACTTGTTCTCCGCAGTGAAGGGCAAGGGGGCCTTCTGCAACGGGGAACCCATCCACGCGGCGGAAACTCCGGTGGAAAACGCGCTGATCGCCTTTGGCACCTCCCCCTATTACCGGGAGCTGATGGGCCCCAGTTTTGCTGTACTGCAGGAGCTGTTCTCCCAATGCGGGGATCTGCGGCGCAGCGGCTCTGCGGCAGTGGACCTGTGCAGCGTGGCCTGCGGCAGATGTGACGGCTTCTTCGAGCTGCAGCTCTCCCCCTGGGACTACGCTGCTGGCTCGGTGATCCTCCGAGAGGCGGGAGCCGTCATTGGCACCGCCCCCTGGATGGACTTCCGCTACGACAGAAAGCAGCCCATTCTGGCTGGCGCCAAAGGGGTCTACCCCCTGTTGGAAAAAGCTCTGGCCAACCAGAAGGATGCCATGCAGCAGCTGTAAATAAACCAATCACCTCGTGGCACACTAACCACGAGGTGATTTTTTATGTCCTATCACGATCTTCACGCCCTGCTGGACAGCAGTTCCAGCACAAGGGAGTACTTTCTCTCCCTGCCCATCGACCTGCAGATCAAGCTCCACCAGAAAAAGGAACTGGTCCACACGGCAGATGACCTCCACCGTCTGGCGCTGATCCTCCGCCGGGACACGGGATCCTCAGCGTTTTAGAGAGCGGTTTTCCTGAGCGGTGCAGCCTTCCTGGCTGTAACGCGCCTTCTCGTAAAGGCTGTGCAGCAGGGTATCGGACAGCCCGGCGGTCTCCTCAATCTCCTGTGGCGCCGCCCAGCGCGGAGGCCGCTCCTTGGCAGTGCGGAGCACCGTCCGGCGGTACTTTCGGCGCACCTGGGCTGTGGGGGAACGATCCCACAGGGCAGGACGCTTCTGCCTCTGGGCAGGTAGCTCCTCCTCCTGTTCCTGGGCATCCCGGCTCAGAAATTGCACCACGTCCCGGTGATCCACAAAGGTGCCTCGAAAATTCCGGATCACCATATAGATTAGATACAGCAGCACGGAAGCGCATATCACCGCCACCACAGCCCACAGCAGGTACTGGACAAAGACCGGCATGGTGTGATCCTTACCGTCATCCATGCTCTCCCGGAAAGCGGTCATGTCCATGGAGTCGTGCATCACGGGATCCGGCGTCTCCACCCGCACCTGGGACTGCCCCCTGGGAGCGTTGGGGTCAATGCGCAGGTAGTTGTCCTGGATGGCCAGGGCTGGGATCAGCAGCCCTCCGGCCACCACCAACATTCCCACCAACGCCAAGCCGCTGGTGCGCAGGATCCGCTTCACCGGCAAACCGCTCATCCCCCGGTTGAGGTTCAGGTACCGGTCAATGACCAGGAAGCCCCGGAAAGCGCCGCACAGCAGCAGATACAACGCCGCCCAGATCAGGCTGAGCCTTTGAAGCAGAGGGCTGCCATCCAACGCGCTGTAGAAAAAGGGCGCCAAAGCCGCCGCCGTCAGGACGGGGGTGGGCTTATCCATCAGGGATTCCACGGGATCCTCGGAAAGGCTGTTTTTCCCCCGGAAGAAGCACACCAACACCACGGGGATGACTGCAAAAGGGCTGCTCAGCAAGGGCCAAGTGATCAGGCAGCACCCCAAGCTCCAGGGAAGATACTGAAGCAGCCCCCGGCACAACTGCGAGCCCACATCCGCCAGGGCAATGGGAATCACGTACAGCAGTCCCCACCACATCCGCAGGGGCAGGGCTTGGTCCCCTTGGATGACGCGGTACACCGCGCCGTAAAACAGGGCGAAGATCATGGCGCAATGGACCCAGCCCATAACTCGCAGTACCAGCGGCCGCCAGCCGCCAAACCATCGTATCAGCTTCATCTTTTCCACCGCCTTTCCTCAGGATTCCCAATACAGCCGCCGAACGCTGCCCATACCGGGCATCTCTTGGACGTCCCCGCGGTAGGGAGTGATTTGCAGCCACTCCCGCCGGCCCGCCCGCTGGGCAAAGGCCTGGGCCAGAGGCTCCCCCTGCTCCCGGGAGATCAGCACGCACAGCAGGTCGTTTTCACCCGCCTGAGATGCGGCCCCAGGAAGAAAGCTCACCACCGACTCCAGGCCGTTTTGCGCCTGGACACAGGCCAGAGCTTTCTGAAGGGACAGGACACTTCCCGGGCCGGAAAGCTCCGGAAGTGCCATGGGCTTCTGAGTGATGGCATCCAGCCCGTTGGAGTAGACGCTGAGCTTCACCCCGGCCTGGAGCAGCCGAACCCCCAGGGAACAGGCAATGCGCACGGCCTCCTCATTGAGGACATCCGCCTGCTGGATCCCGAGGCCCTCCATATCCAACACCAAGACCACCTTCTGGGACAGGGTGGACTCGTGAAGGTTTACCAGCAGCTGACCCGTCCTGGCGGTGGCTTTCCAGTTGATGTACTTCATGGGATCCCCCCGGACATACCCCCGCAGGCCTGCAAACTCAAAGGGATCGTCGTAGACCTTCTTCCGGCTGAAGGCGCTGCCCATCAGCTGGGAAAAGGGAATCTGCACCCGCTGGGTCTCCACCGGGCGGGGCAATACGTAAAAGTCCGTGCTCTCCGGAGTGGAACTCACATATTTCTTGGTCAGCAGCAGGCTGCGCACATCCATACCCGCCTGATCGATCCGGTAGTAACCACGATGGGCACATCGGAACTCCAGCGTTCGGGTGATGCGCTGCCGCGGCCCCAGGGCAAATACATCCCGCCGGTAAGAGCGGTCACTGACCGAGGTGTTGGCCTCGTCGGAAAACCGCAGGCCCCGGTCCATGTGGAAGTCGATCTCCACCACGGGCAGGGGCAGCAGCTTATCGTTGGTGACCACCTCCACCAGCCGGGAAGTGTCATCCTCCACAGCGTATTCCTCTTGAAAGGAGATCTCCACCTGCAATCCCCGATCCCACAGCCGGTCATACAGGAACCCCTGGAGAAAATACAGCGCCAGGAGCAGCAGAAGAATCAACAGTGCCGCCATATCACTTGGACCAATCTTCGGTGGGCAGCGCCACGGACTGGAGCAGCTCCTGAGCGGCGTCCTTCTGGGCCTGAGAGGAGCCCGCCATCCCGCTGACCGCCAGCCGGTGAGCGATCACCGGAACCCCCACGGCCTTGATGTCCTCCGGCGTCACAAACTCCCGACCCTCCACCAGGGCCATGGCTTGGGATGCCCGCATCAACGCCAAGGTGCCTCGGGGGGACAGTCCCAGCTCCACGCCCCGGGCCTGGCGGGATGCGTGGGCCAGATCCACCATGTAGTCCAGCAGCACCGGGTGGATGTACAGCTTCCGGGCAGCCGCCTGGAGCTCCACGATCTGGCCGGTGGTGCACACAGCCCCCAGCTCCTCCAGAGGCTCGCTGTCCCGGAACCGCTCCAGGATCCGGCGCTCCTGCGCCTTGGTGGGGGTGTCCATGGAGATGCGCATCAGGAACCGGTCCAGCTGAGCCTCCGGCAGGGGGTAAGTGCCCAGGGTCTCCACCGGGTTCTGGGTGGCAATGACAAAGAAGGGGGGAGAAAGCTTTCTGGTCTCCCCGTCCACCGTGACCTGACCCTCCGCCATGCACTCCAGCAGAGCAGACTGGGTCCGGGGTGTGGCGCGGTTGATCTCATCCGCCAAGAGGATATTGCAGAACACCGGTCCGGGGGAAAAGCGGAATTCCCCGGATTTGTTGTCAAAAAAATTCAGGCCCGTCACATCGGAGGGCAGCAAGTCCGGGGTAAACTGCACCCGGCCAAAGACGCCATCCACGCTCTTGGCCAGAGAGCGTGCCAGCACTGTCTTGCCCATACCGGGGACATCCTCGATGAGCACATGTCCCCCGGCAATCATAGCGGTGAGCAGCAGGTCCGTGACCCGCTCCTCTCCCACCAGCACCTTCCCAATGTTTTCCCTCACGGTTTGGAGAATATTTTCCATAGGCTGTTCCTTTCTTTGCTAAAATATACTCTATTATAGCAAGGTTTTTTGTGAGATTCAAGAAAAAAGTCCCGGTCACTTCTCTCTGTACAGACGCAAAAAAGGAGCCAAAGCGCCCTGCCGTGCCCCCTGGCTTTTCCGGATCCTACCGAAAACCCAGGGGAGCAACACAGGCGTTGGCTCCTCTTTTCAGCGCATTTCCCTGACCCGTTCCCGGCGGGAAACTCCTCACAGTGCGGGGTGCTCTCCAGGGAAGCCCCCCTCCCGGTCAGGCCGGGGAACACGGTTACAGAATATCGATGTACTCGCCGTTTAAGGCCTTATTCATGCTCCGGACTGCGCAGAACTTGCCGCACATAGAGCAGCTGTCCTCCTGCTCCGGGGAGCGGCTGTCTCGGATGGCCTTGGCTGTCTCGGGATCGATGGAGCACTCCCACTGCTTTTCCCAGTCGAAGGTTCTGCGGGCGTCTGCCATGGCGTCGTCCACGTCCCTGGCATGGGGAATCTTCTTGGCGATGTCTGCCGCATGGGCCGCAATCCGGGAAGCGATGATCCCCTGCTTCACATCCTCCACGTTGGGCAGAGCCAGGTGCTCCGCCGGGGTGACGTAACACAGGAACGCCGCGCCGGAAGCCGCCGCGATGGCCCCGCCAATGGCGGAGGTGATGTGATCATATCCCGGAGCGATATCGGTGACAATGGGCCCCAAAACATAGAACGGCGCTCCCATGCAGATGGTCTGCTGCAGCTTCATATTGGCCGCGATCTGGTCCATGGGCATATGTCCCGGGCCTTCCACCATCACCTGCACATCCTTCTCCCAAGCCCGCTTGGTCAGCTCTCCCAAGCGGACCAGCTCCTCGATCTGGCAGACGTCGCTCCCGTCCGCCAGGCAGCCGGGCCGGCAGGCATCTCCCAGGGAGATGGTCACATCGTACTCCCGGCAGATGTCCAGGATCTCGTCAAAGTACTCATAGAAGGGATTCTCTTCCCCGGTCATGCACATCCACGCGAACACCAAGGACCCGCCTCGGGACACGATGTTCATCTTCCGCTTGTGCTTCTTGATCTGTTCGATGGTCTTCCGGGTGATCCCGCAGTGAAGGGTGACAAAGTCCACCCCGTCCTCTGCGTGAAGCCGGACCACGTCGATGAAATCCTTGGCCGTCAGGGTTGCCAGGTCCCGCTGATAATGGATCACGCTGTCATACACCGGCACGGTGCCGATCATGGCAGGGCACTCCCTGGTGAGCTTTTGCCGGAAGGGCTGGGTGTTTCCGTGGGAGGAAAGGTCCATAATGGCTTCTGCACCCATATTCACCGCTGCCATCACCTTCTGCATCTCCACGTCGTAATCCTTGCAGTCCCGGGAAACTCCCAGGTTGACGTTGATCTTTGTGCGCAGCATGGAGCCCACGCCATTGGGGTCAATGCTGGTGTGTAGCCGGTTGGCGCAGATGACCACCTGGCCCTTGGCCACCAGGTCCCGGATCTCCTCCTCTGTGCGGTATTCCTTCTTTGCAACGGCTTTCATTTCGGGGGTGATGATCCCCTGCTTTGCTGCGTCCATCTGAGTTGTGTAAGTTCTCATAAGTTTTCATTCCCTTCAAACAGATTCATTCCACGCTTCCGCGTAACGGCCGGTCAGGTCAAACAGGTGGTTCATGGGTCCGGAGCCCTTGCCCAAATCCAGCATGGCGGCCAACGCCTGGGAGATGTACTCCTTTGCCCGCTGAACTGACTGCTCCAAGGGAAAACCCTTGGCCAAGTTGGCGGCAATGGCGCTGGACAGGGTGCACCCTGTTCCATGGGTATTGGGATTTTCTATCCGCTTGCCCTCAAACCACTGGCAGCGTCCCCCTTGGTACAGCAGGTCGTTGGCGTCACTGATGCTGTGGCCCCCTTTGAGCAGTACGGAACAGCCAAAGCTGTCACCGATGCTCTTGGCGGCCTCCTCCATATCCTGCCGGCTTTGGATACTCCTGCCGGAGAGCACTTCCCCTTCGGGAATGTTGGGCGTGACGACGGCTGCCAAGGGCAGCAGCTCCTTGGTCAGGGTCTCCACAGCGTCGGTCCTCATCAGGGAGGAGCCGCTGGTGGCCACCATCACCGGATCCACCACAATGTTTTTCGCTCCGTAGGCTTTCAGCCGCTGAGCGATCACCTGGATCAGCTGCCCAGAGGACACCATGCCGATCTTCACCGCGTCGGGGACAATGTCCTGAAACACCGCGTCGATCTGCTGACCTAGAAACTCCGGAGTCACCTCCAGGATCCCACGTACGCCGGTTGTGTTTTGAGCCGTCAGCGCGGTGACCGCGCTCATGGCGTAAACACCATTCATCGTCATCGTCTTGATATCTGCTTGAATGCCGGCGCCTCCGCTGGAATCGCTTCCAGCGATTGATAATGCTGTCTTCATGGTCTGACTCCCTTCCGGTTTGTTCGCATTACTTTTCTTGAGCGACAGAAAGTGGTGCCCCCAGCCTGCCGCTTTTTCCGTTATTTTCCCTCCAGGTACCTCCAGAACTCCTGGGCGTTCCTGTAGTCCGCAATGTAGCTGTCTGCCCACTCCTTCAGCTCTGTCTGGCGCTCCTCGTGGGCGTCGTACACCCCCACAGTGGGAAAGCCGTCCAGCTTGGCGGTGCGCAGCGCGTGAAAGGCGTCCTCCAAGACAAGGGTCTCCCCTTTCTCCGTGCCCAGGTGCTCCAGAGCCTCCCGGTAGATGGCGGGTTCCTCCTTCCCGTGGCCGGGACGGCAGGTGAAAATCCCGCTAAAATACTCCCCCACTCCCAGGCGCTTCAGCGCGGCTTCCGCCAAGTGCTGACTGGTGACCGTGGCCACACACATTCTGACCCCGCGGCAGCTCAGCTCCTGGAGGAACTCCTCCACCCCAGGCTTTAAGGCCACGGTGTCCCGGTAGTAGCTTTCGATCATCCCCTGGATCCCCGCCACGATCTGCTCCACGGTCAAGGTCACGCCGTAATGGTCCTGATAGTAGCGGGCGGACTGGTCCAGGGTGAAGGTCTGGAAGGTCTTCTTCAGATCTTCATGATGTTCCTTCCCCAGAGAGCGAAGGTAATCCTCCCCGATGGTATCCCACAGGGACATGGAGTCCAGCAGCGTGCCATCCAGGTCAAAGATCGCCCCTCGGATCATCCCGCCACCATCTCTTCGGTGAGCGCCTTCAGCTCCTGGGTGGCCTGGCGGATATCGGCCGCCCCAAAGATGGCGCTGATCACCGCGATCCCACAGATTCCGCTTCCCTTCAGCTCCAGCACATTTTTCTTGCCGATACCGCCAATGGCTATCACGGGAATGTGCACCGCCTGGCAGATGGCTTTCAGCGTCTCATAGCTCACCGCCTGGGCGTCGGCCTTGGAGTCCGTGTGGAACACGGCCCCCACGCCCAAGTAGTCGGCGCCCCGCTGCTCCGCAAGCACCGCCTGCTCCACAGTCTGAGCGGACACGCCCAGGATCTTGCCCTCTCCCAGCAGCGCCCGCACATCTCCGGCCTCCATGTCGCTCTGCCCCACATGGACGCCGTCTGCGTCCACCTCCCGGGCCAGCTCCACATCGTCGTCCAGGACGAAGGGCACATGATACCGGCGGCAGAGCTCTTTGATCTCCAACGCCTCCTGCCGGAAGGCCTCCTTCTCCAGCTCCTTCTCCCGCAGCTGCACGAAAGTCGCGCCGCCCTGGAGGGCTTCCTCCACCTGCTGGTACAGTGTCCGCTCCCCCAACCAGGACCGGTCCGTCACCGCGTAAAGCAGCAAATCCTTTTTATCGCACTTCATACTTGGCTCCTTTTTCCAGGGTTTCCCCGTCCATGTTGTAGATGGCGTCGATGATCCGGTTGCGGTAGGTGGAATTACCCTCCCCCGGCTGGAGGTTGGCATAGCCGATCTCCCCTGCCAGGCCCATAGCGCTCACTGCGGCAGCCACGGCCTCTGTCTTATTGTCCGGGTTCGCCACAGCATAGGCGGTGGCCAGGCCCGACAGCTGACATCCCGTTCCGGTGATCCGGCTCATCTCCGGCCGGCCGTTGCGGATGACATAGGCCTTTTCACTGTCCGCCACCAGGTCAATGGCTCCGGTGATGGCCACCACAGCCCCGGTCTTGGCGGCAAAGTCCTTGGCAAAGGCCACCATGGTGTCCAGGTTTTCCTCAGTGACCGTATCTGCGGCATCGGCGTCCACGCCCTTGGTGGTGCCGCTGCCCAGGGCCAAAGTCTTGATCTCCGAAATGTTCCCGCGGATCACGTCCAGCTTCAGCTTCTCCATCAGGGAGATAGCGGTATTGGTCCGCAGGGAGCTGGCTCCCGCGCCCACCGGGTCCAGCAGCACCACGTGGCCCAGCTGGTTGGCCTTCTCCCCGGCGCGGAACATTCCCTCGATGCTGCGCTTGTTCAAAGTGCCGATATTGATGTTCAGTCCCCCGCAGACTGCGGTGATCTCCGCCACGTCCTCCGACTCGTCGGACATGATGGGGCTTCCCCCGCAGGCCAGCAGCACATTGGCCACGTCGTTTACCGTCACGTAGTTGGTGATATTGTGCACCAGCGGCGCGGTCTTCCGGACATTTTCCAAACAAGTTCCAAACATGACAACCTCTTTCCCCCGAAACCACTTCGGGCTGTTTTTCAATGACCCAGCGGAAACCAACAACCAAACAAAAAAGGAAGCTACCCATTGGCAGCTTCCTTCGAGATGACGCGATTGTTCAGGCATTCCCTACGTTGGCATTATCCAAATCAGGTTCATGGGTCGAAGGTCACACCTTCCTCTCAGCCTGTGATACAAGCTCCCCGCTATTTCATTGTGCCTGTATTATACCCCATCCGTCAGCATCTTGCAAGTTTTTTTCCAAGGATCCCCTTTTGCCTCCCTGGGAACGGAGATGATTTCTCCCAGAAAGCGTGCTGCCGAAAACACCCCCACTCCGGAGCTCCGACGCTGGGGGTACACGCTGAGGGAATTATTCCTTCATCAAGCCGGCGCCGGCATTCCAGGCCTGGCCCACCTTCTCACCGATGGCGTAATACCCGTTGCGCATCTGGTCAAAGGCGAAAGCGTTCAGCTTGCCAGCGTCGATCCGGCCCTTCTCGTCCAGGGTTTTCTCGTCCGCCAGCACCCCCACAATCTTCCCCAGGATCCGCAGGCCGTAAGGCTGTTCCTGGATCTCCGCCACCTGGCACTCCAGGGTGAGGGGGTACTCGGTGACAATGGGGGCATCCACCTTTTGGCTCCTCTCCGCGTGGAGCCCGCTGCGGGCAAATTTATCCGCCATCTTATTGGAGGAAGCGATGCCGAAAAAGTCCGACTCCTTCAAGGTGTCCACCCCAGGCACCGACAGCGTGAAGGCCTGACGGGCCCGGAGATTGGCCACGGTCTTGTGATCTGCCTCCAGGTTCAGGGCCACCATGTCCTCAGCGCAGATGCCGCCCCAAGCCATCATCATCACATCCACCGTGTCGTCCTCGTTATAGGTGGCAATCATATAGGTGGGCATGGGGAACAAATAGGGTTTCACTTCAAATTCTTTCATAACAATGCGCTCCTTTCCTGAGGTGGGATTGACTTTTCCCGCCTCCCTCTCTACAATAATAGCAAGAATATGCCAAAACACAAGTACGCACATAAAAGTGCAATACTTACCTGGAGGAAAGCACTATGGAACGCCGCTGCATTGCTGACGAATGTCTGGGGAACACCGGGTTCAGCTACACCCTGTCCCTGATCAATGGAAAGTACAAGATGGTGATCCTCTACACGCTGATGGAGTTTGGCGTGGTGCGTTTCAACGAGATGAAACGGTACATTGGGGAGATCTCCTACAAGACCCTCAGCTCCACCCTGAAGGAGCTGGAACGGGACCAGCTGATCCATCGAGAAGAGTATCCGCAGATTCCTCCCAAGGTGGAATACAGTCTGACTCAGCGTGGAAAATCCCTGATCCCCATTCTGGACGCCATGTGCGACTGGGGCGACAAGAACAGACTGTAAAAAAGGCCTGCTGCACCATGCAGCAGGCCTTTTTAGCGGGCTACGATAGCCGGGACGCCTTCATCCACCAAAGAAGGATCTTTGGGATCCCCTGGAAGAGACTTCCCGGCGGTCCTTGGACCGGTTTAGTACAACTCCCGGAAGCAGCGGATCCACTCCTGGGCGATGAGCCAATGGCCCGCCGGAGTGGGGTGCACGCCGTCGGCGCTCCAATGGGCGGGGCAGCTGCGGTCAGAGGCCTCGTCAAACAGACGCTGAGTGGCAATCACCGGAATGTTCAGGTCGTACTCCTCCCAGAACTCCTTGGCCAGCTCATGGACCACCTCCCGGCGCTTATCCACCTCCCGGCGGAACACCTCCCACTGGCTCTGGGTGGCAGGGCCCGGGATCACATAGGGCTCCAACAGGATGAACTTCACTCCGGGCAGCGCCTGGTAGATCTCCTGGAGCATCCCGCCGTACACCCGACGGAATTTGGGAGCGTCCACGCCGTTGTGGTCCTCCCCCAACTGGTGCCACACGTCGTTAACACCGATGAGGATGCTGATCACGTCGGGTTTCAAATTGATGCAGTCCACTTTGACTCTGGCGTCCAAATCCACCACCCGGTTGCCGGAGATACCCCGGTTGAGAAACTCATACCGGCCGGGCTCCTCCCCGCCCAGCTGGGACGCCACCAGCATCGGGTATCCTGTGCCCAGAATCCCGTTGACCGCCTGGGTCATCCGCTCCCGGGTGACGCTGGGATCCCTGGAGAGCCACTCCTGGGTGGATCTCACCAACGTGGTGCGCTCCACGTCTGTGATGGAATCCCCGGTGAACAATATGCGCAGTTTATTCTCACACATTTGCCGCAAATCCTCCTTCTGAAAATGATGGTTGGGGTGGGCGCACCGGCCTCTCCGGAAAGGCCCCTCCTCCCAGGGAGCGGCAGACTCCGGTTTGCCAGGGCTGTGCCCACACCTTTATCGAACCTCCAACTCCTGACAGGCTGGCTCATACCCCGGGCAGGTGACTGTGAGCACCGCTTTGCCCGAAGTTTTCCCTGTGCGGAGAATGGCCATAGCTCTGCCGTCAAAGCTGGTGATAGTGCCGCTTTCATAGTTCTCGTCGGTGAGGGGATTGGCAGAGGCAAAGCTCAGCAGGCTGGCTGCCCCTTCCACTGAGGCTGCCAGGGGCAGGGAGACACCGGGCACCCGCCGTCCCTCCTGATCCTGGAACTCCGCCATCACAAAGAACAGGGACTGCCCGCCGGCAGCCGCTGTGGTCTGCTCCGGCCGGAGGACCAGTTTTACCGGCTTTCCAACGGTCTCCACCCGATCCCGAGAGAGCTCCTCTCCGTTTCGGTAGCTGACAGCCTCCAGGACGCCGGGCTGGTAGATAGTCTCAAACTTGGCGGTAAAGCGGCTGGGTTTCTCCACGCCCAGGGATTTCCCATTGAGGAACAGCTCCACGCTGTCCCCGGGAGAGTACACGTCGATCTGAATGGGCTTGCCCTCGAAGCCAGGATAAGTCCAGCTATTCCACACCCGGGGCCATGCCCACCGGCTGATCAGCTCCTTTTTCCCATACACCCCCGGATCCCGCACAGCCAGGTAGGTCTCCGGCGATCCCCACACGATCCGACGGTAGGCCAGCTGAGGACGGGGCTGGTTCAGGATGTCCCAATCCGCGTCATAGGCCAGCTTCCAGGGATAGATGCGGCTGTTGTGGTCAATATAGGGAGGCTCCGGCGTGCTGGGATCCACATAGTCCACGCCGCCGATTCCCGCCTCCCCGATGTAATCGGCAGAGGTCCAGGTGAAGTCCCCGATGACGTAAGGGCACTGCTCCACCAACGCCCACACCTGGTCAATGGCCATGGGGAAGGATTCGGTGCCGCAGATGACCCGATGGGGGAAAAGCTGGTGATCCGAGAGATAGCGGTCCTCCATGTAGTTGTAGCCCACCACGTCCAGAGGCGAGGCAATACTCTCCGTGCGGCTAGCCCAGATCTCACTGGTGTACTCCAACTCTCCGTTCTGTCCGGCAGCGGCTCCGGCGGACCGGCGCTGCAGCTCGGCGGCATCCTTGTCATCCAGGCCGTTCCACAAGGTGCACAGGGCCAGCATCACCGGGCGGCTGCTGTCCAGGGAACGGACCTTCTCCGCCAGGCGGCGGGCCACCAGATAGCCGTCTCCTGCCCCGGCTCGCTCAAAGACCTCGTTGCCCACGGACCACAGGATCACGCTGGGGTGATTGCGGTCCCGCAGCACAAAGGATTCCACGTCCTTCTCCCACCACTGGTCAAAATACTGGTGGTAGCCATAGGGGGTCTTTTCCACATGCCAGCCATCAAAGGCCTCGTCCAGAACCAGGAGTCCATACTGGTCGCACAGGTCCAAGAACCGCTCCGAGGGCGGGTTGTGAGCCATACGCAGGGCGTTATAGCCCGCCTCCTTGTGAGCGGTCAGCACCCGGCGGGTCTGATCGTCAAAATCCGCCGCCCCCAAGGGGCTGGTGGTGTGGTGGATACAGCCTCCCTTGAGCTTCACCGTTGCCCCATTGATCCGCAGGCCGTGGACAGCGTCCACCTGCACCGTGCGGATACCAAAGTTGGTGGAATCGCTGTCCACCGGCCCATCAGCACCCTCCACAGGGGTCAGGTCCGCCTGAGCGGTGTACAGGGCAGGCGTATCCACATTCCAGGGCTGGGGGGTTTCCACCACCATCCGAAGTCTGGCAGGGACCTCCTCCCCGGGCTCCACCCAAACAGAGGTGCGCCCCTGGGTTTTCGAACCGTCCGGGGCGGTGAGGGTGAGGTCCACATGGCCGTGGAACGGCAGGGCGCCATCGTTGACCACCCGGATCTGGGCAGCAATAGTGGCAGTGTCCTTGTCCAGGGACTCGGTGACCAGGTAGATCCCCTTGTGCTGAATACGGCACAGGGGACCGTGGAGCAGCTTCACATCCCGGTAGATGCCAGCGCCGGAGTACCACCGGCAGTTGGGAGTCTGGGTATTGTCCACCGCCACCACCAGACGGTTCCGCTCCCCAAAGCGCACCCGCCGGGTGAGATCCACCACAAAGGGGGTGTAACCATAGGGGTGCGACTCCAACCGGCTGCCGTTGAGGGAGATCGTGGCCTGCATGTAGACGCCGTCAAAGGCCGCGAAGACCTTTTCTCCCTCCCACTCCTGGGGGATCTCCAGAAACTTTTCATAGGTGCCTGCGCATCCCGGGAAAAAACCCGACGCGGGCGTGGCTTGCGGCGTTTGGTCCAGTCCCACCTGCATATCGTGGGGCAGGTCAACCGGCTGCTTCTGTGGGGTAGCAAACCGGTCTGTGAGGCCAGGAGCAAACGTCCAATCGTTCATGATGAGTTGGGATTTCATCAAATGTGCCTCCTTCTCAAAAGAAACTGAGGTTACCGGCCCATTATTCCGGTCCTCTTGGGCCTATTATAGAAAAGGAAATTCTTCTATACAAGCCCTGAAACAAAAAAAGCTGGCCGATTGGAAGAATCAGCCAGCAATTTTTTGAAATTTTCCGTATGCGGTAATCTGAACACGCCCTGCACACTTGTCCAATTACAAGCCTCAAGGCACGGGGAAAGGGAGGGCCCTGGAAGCCTTCCACTGAGAAAGCGGTGATAGATTATTCCCACTCAATAGTGGCCGGAGGCTTACTGGTGATATCGTACACCACGCGGTTGACGCCCTCCACCTCGTTGATGATGCGGTTGGAGGTGCGGCCCAACAGCTCATAGGGCAGGTGCGCCCAGTCCGCCGTCATGAAGTCGGTGGTGGTCACGGCACGGAGAGCAACTGTCACCCCATAGGTGCGGCCATCGCCCATAACACCCACGCTCCGGTTGGCAGTGAGCACCGCAAAATACTGGTTCACGCTGCGATCCAATCCAGCTTTGGCCACTTCCTCCCGGAAGATGGCATCGGCGTCCTGCAGGAGCTTCACCCTCTCCTCGGTGATCTCCCCCATAATCCGCACAGCCAGGCCCGGACCCGGGAAGGGCTGCCGCCACACCAGATCCTCCGGGATCCCCAGCTCAATGCCCACTCGCCGGACTTCGTCCTTGAACAGGTCCCGCAGAGGCTCCACCAGGCCCTCAAATCCAATATCCTTGGGCAATCCACCCACATTGTGATGGCTCTTGATCACAGCCGCTTGGCCGGTACCGCTTTCCACCACGTCCGGGTAAATGGTGCCCTGGCACAGAAACTCCATCTTGCCCAGCTTCTGGCTTTCCGCCTCAAACACCCGGATGAACTCCTCACCAATGATCTTCCGCTTCCGCTCCGGATCGGTGACTCCCTTGAGCTTCTCCAGGAACCGATCCTTTACATTGACTCGGATAATGTTCATGTCAAACTCTTTTTGGAACACCTTCTCCACGATGTCCCCTTCATCCTTGCGCAGCAGACCATGATCCACAAAGATGCAGGTCAAGTTCTTGCCGATAGCCTTGTGCACCAGCATGGCCGCCACCGAGGAATCCACCCCACCGGACAGCCCACACAGCACCTTCTTATCCCCAACTCTCTCCTTGATGGCCTGGATGGTCTCCTGGGCAAAGGACTTCATCTCCCAGTCACCGGCGCAGCCACAGATGTTGTACAGGAAGTTGCGGAACATCTCATTGCCCTGCTCTGTGTGCTCCACCTCCGGATGGAACTGGGTGGCATACAGCCCCCGCTCCACGTTTTCCATGGCGGCGGCAGGACAATGGGCACTCCAGGCAGAGGCTACAAAGCCCTCCGGAAGCTGGCTGATATAGTCGTTATGGCTCATCCAGCAGACGCTCTCCCCCACGTTTTGGAACAGGGGGGAATCCGCCTTGAACTGGGTCATGGTCTTGCCAAACTCCGGCACCTCACTGGAGGAGACAGTCCCTCCCAGCAGGTAGGCCATCACCTGGGCTCCATAGCAGATGCCCAGCACCGGGATCCCCAAGGAAAAAACTTCCTTGGAGCACAGCGGCGCGTCCGGGGCGTAGACACTGTTGGGACCGCCGGTGAAAAGAATCCCCTTGCAGTCCCGGAGGGTCTCCGGATCGGTTTTATAATTCTTGATCTCACAATAGACCCCCAGGTCCCGGACCCGGCGGGCGATAAGCTGGGCGTACTGGCCGCCAAAGTCCAGCACGACCACGCGCTCGTGAGCGGTATTTGCCATGTTCATCCCGTCCCTTTCGCTTTCTTATTTGAGGTTATTCTAGCATATCCCGGCTGTTTCCGCAAGGGTGGCCGGGCACTGCTTTTTCCCGTCTCTCCATGGTGACCACATACTCCGTTGTGCCAGGCTCCAACCGGCGGTCCCCTGTGAGAGAAAATCCATGAGTTTGATAGAACGCTATGGCCTCCCTGTTTTTCTCCAGGACCACCAGGCGGTTGACATCCCACCGGCTCACCGCGTACTCCAGCAGTTTTCCTCCGATGCCCTGGCCTCGGAAAAACCAGTCCACATACAGTTCCAGCACCTCTTGGTCCTGTACATGAATCAGGCCTTTTACAAATTCCTCATCATACACCCAGATGTGCTCCAGCTCCTCCGGGTGCTTCCAATACTCCTGGATCAACGGAAGCACCTGCATCTCCCCAAAGGACACCCGATCATTGTGAAAAATGTCCCGGTAACACATCCGCTTTGTAAAAATCAGGATCTCCGCCAATCTGGAAACATCCTCCATTGTGGCCCTGCGTATGATCCCCATAGGTTCCTCCCTCCAGGATTTTTCCCTGTTCTTTACCATTCCATCCCACCCGGAGATACCGGGTACACAAAGAAAAGCCCGGTCTCCCGAGCTTTTCCCAAATTCGTTATTCCACGGTGACAGACTTTGCCAGGTTCCGGGGCTTGTCGATATCGCACCCCTTCATGCTGGCCACGTAATAGGCAAACAGCTGCAGGGGAAGAATACTCAGGCTGGGCAGCATGAAATCCGTGATCTTGGGCACGCAGAACTGGTAATCCGTCTCCTGCTTCAGGGCGTCCTCCCTGCCCCGGACAGTGATCCCCAGCACCACGGCTCCCCGGGCCTTGACCTCCCGGACATTGGACATCATCTTATCAAACAGCTTCTCATAGGTGGCAATGGCGATCACCAGGGTGCCGTCCTCAATCAGGGAGATGGGTCCATGCTTCAGCTCTCCGGCAGTGTAGGCCTCAGAGTGAATGTAGGAGATCTCCTTCAGCTTCAGGCTGGCCTCCAGGGACGCAGCATAGTCCACGTTCCGACCGATAAAGTACATGTCGTGGGCATTGAAGTACTGGGAGGCAAAGTACTGGATGGTCTTCTTATCCGCCAGGCAAGCCTCCGCCAAATCCGGCAGGCGCTGCAGGTCCGCCAAATACTGAGCCATCTCCTCCGGCGGCACCGTGCCTAACTGGTCCGCCATATACAGGGCAATCAGGTAGATCACCGCCAGCTGGGTGCTGTAGGCCTTGGTGGAGGCCACGGCGATCTCCGGGCCAGCCCAGGTGTACAGCACATCGTCCGACTCATTGGCGATGGTGCTGCCCACCACGTTGACAATGGACAGGATCCGGCAGCCCCGCTCTTTGGCCATGCGCAAGGCAGCCAGAGTATCCGCGGTCTCACCGGACTGGCTGATGATGATCACCAGGGTCTTGTCATCCAGGATGGGCTCCCGATAGCGGAACTCCGAGGCCACGTCCACCTCCAGGGGGATCTTCAGCAGCCGCTCAAAGGCATACTTGGCCACCACGCCCACATGATAGGAGGTGCCGCAGGCCACGATGAACACCTTGCGCAGATCCTGGATCTGCTCCCGAGTCAGGGTCACGTCGTCCAGGACGATCTTCCCGTCCCGGATCCGGGGGGAGATGGTCTTGCGCAGCGCCTCCGGCTGCTCGCAGATCTCCTTCATCATGAAGTGCTCATAGCCGCCCTTTTCCGCCGCAGAGATATCCCACTGAATTCGCTCCGACTCCTTCTGGATGGGTTCCAGGTCCCCGTTGTAAAACTCGATGTTCTCCCGGGTCAGGACTGCAATCTCCTTGTCCTTGAGCCGGTAAATATCTCGGGTCCGGGACAGGATGGCCGGCACGTCCGAGGCGATGTAGTTCTCCCCCTTGCCCACGCCGATGATCAGGGGGCTGTCCTTGCGCACCGCGAACAGCTTCTCCGGGCAATCCGCACAGATGATCCCCAGGGCATAGCTGCCCTCCACTTTGGAGATCACCTTGGCAATGGCGTCCAGCACGTCGCCCTTGTAGTAGTACTCCAGCATCTGGGCCACCACTTCCGTGTCCGTGTCCGAGACAAACTCCACACCCCGGCGGATCAGGTGGTTCTTCAGGTACAGGTAGTTCTCGATGATGCCGTTGTGCACCACCGCGAACTTGCCCCCATCACTGACCTGGGGGTGGGAGTTCACATCACTGGGCGCCCCGTGGGTGGCCCACCGGGTATGGCCAATGCCCACTGTGCCGGGCAGCGTCCGGCCCCCCTGAAGGATGCCGTCCAGGACGCTCAAGCGGCCCTTGGACTTGACCACGTGGAGCCCCGTGTCGTTGTACACTGCCACTCCGGCAGAATCGTACCCCCGGTACTCCAGCTTCTGCAGCCCGTTCAACAGAATGGGGGCCGCCTGCTCATCGCCGATATATCCTACAATGCCACACATATGCGTCTACTCCTTTCATGGCGCTTTCCCGGGGAGGTTCCCTCTCCCCTATCTTAGGAAAGCCAGGGGAAAAATATGCGCCGCCGTCCGCAGACAGCGGCGCTAATTTTTTAGCGGTAAATGATGTCATCCCGAGCGGGACCGTTGGACACCATGGTGATGGGCACCCCGATCTCCTTCTCGGCAAACTCTACGTACTTGCGGGCGTTCTCCGGCAGATCCTCATACTTCTTGATGCCGCCGATGTCGCACTTCCACCCGGGCAGGACCTCCAGGATGGGCTTGCAGCGCTTCAGCTGAGACGTGGGCGGGAAGGTGTCAATGCGCTTGCCGTCCAGCTCATAGCCCACGCACACCGGGATCTCGTCCAGGTACCCCAGGGCATCCAGCACGGTGAAGGCCACCGCAGTGGCTCCCTGGACCATGCAGCCGTACCGGGCCGCCACCAGGTCCAGCCAGCCCATTCTCCGGGGACGTCCGGTGGTGGCGCCGTACTCGCCGCCGTCGCCGCCCCGGCGCCGCAGCTCGTCGGCCTCGTCGCCGAAGATCTCGCTGACAAACTCGCCGGCGCCCACAGCGCTGGAATAGGCCTTCACCACGGTGACGATCTCCTGGATGGCGTAGGGCGGGATGCCGCCGGCACCCACGGCGCCGTAACCGGCCAAGGGAGAGGAGGAGGTGACCATGGGGTAAATGCCCAGGTCGGGATCCTTCAGAGAGCCCAGCTGCCCCTCCAGCAGGATGGTCTTGCCCTCCTTCACCGCGTTGTGCAGCAGGGTGGTGGTGTCCGCCACATAGGGGGTCAGGGCCTCTTTGTACTCCATCAGCTTCTCGTAGACC
>JBMNVU010000014.1:0-69967 GCA_050946975.1 Acutalibacter sp. | reverse complement strand
ACACGGTATCTGCTGTGCGATGAAATTTCCGCCATGCTGGACTTGGTGACCCAAGCTCAGATTTGGGAGTTTTTACTTCAAGAGGCCAAGACACGGAACCTGGGATTTCTGGTGGTCTCCCACAGCGATTCCCTTTTGGAGCGAGTCTGCACCCGGCTGGTCACTCTGTCCGACCTGGAAGAAACGTAAAAAGCAGCCGGTAAAACCGGCTGCTTTTTACGTTTTTTTGCTTTTATTTTAGGCATTGTTTTCTGCCGCTTTGTGAATACAGGTGATGGCATTGAGACTGCGGGGGTACCCGATGTAGGGCAGACACTGGGAGACTACCCTGATGAGAAATTCTTGGTCATTCCCCAGGTTCCTATTTCCCTTTGCGTGAGCAATCAGCTGAGGCTCACATCCGCCTTGAGCTGCCAGGTAGCAGAAGGTGATCATCTCCCTCTGGGCTAGGTCCAACCCGCTTCGGGTGTAATAGTCCCCAAAGCAGTTGTCTGCCAGCCAGCGGTTGATGTGTCCCTGCTTCCAGGCTTCCAGCATTTGGGGGCCAAAGATCTCTGCTTGGGCTTGCGCCCCTTTTTCCAGACGATCCTCCATTGTGGTGGTGGCTTGGCCTTCCAAGGGAAGGTTCACCCCACGGTGCTCCAGAATTTGGTTGGCGGTGTGGAGAAAAGGCAGGACTCTGCCGATGCCCAAATAGTCCACCGCCTGATAGATCACCTCTTTGGCCATCACCGGGGAAACACCGGCATCTAAAGCCTCCGGAAGTTCCTCCCGGAAAGCGTCGATGCCTTGACATCCCAGCAGCGTTGCCAAAATGGCTAGATGGCGGGTGACGGGATCCAATTCCTGTCCCGGTTCCTGAACCACCTCTTCAAAGACAAAGTGTTCCAAACGCTCAGCAAACTCAGGATCGGTTTTTCTGAAATCAAACATCAGGTGTCCTCCTTTTATTTGACTGTCCACACTTGTTTTGCGCCAGCCGCGGCTGGCGTGTTCTGGGCCATGACTCCCACCAGCTGGTGGGGGACATAGGGCTCCTCTAGGTAGGCGGTTTCCTCCGGCGTCAGATGCAAGTCCACTGCCTTGACAGCACCGTCAATGTGATGCAGCTTTGTCGCTCCCACCACAGGCGCTGTGACCTTTTGCAGCAGCCACGCCAAGGAGATCTCCGTCATGGTGACGCCGCGCTTCTCCGCCAGCTCCGCCACCCGCTGAATGATCACACTGTCCTGCTGGGAAGTGGAGTCGTATTTCAGCTTGGCGTAGCTGTCCTGTTCCAACCTCCGGGAGGTCTCTCCAGGATGCTTGGAGAGACGTCCACCGGCTAAGGCGCTGTAAGGAGTCATGGCGATGTTGTCTTCGGCGCAGAGCCGGGCCATTTCCCGTTCCTCTTCCCGGAAGATCAGGTTGTAATGTCCCTGGATGGACACAAATTTCGGAAAGCCCTCTTTTTCCGCCAGAGCGTTGGCCTTCGCCAACTGATAGGCATAGCAGTTGGAGATTCCCACGTATCGGATTTTTCCAGCCTTCACCCCATTGGCAAGCCCTTCCATAATCTCGTACAAAGGCGTGGAGTAATCCCACATGTGGTAGATGTACAGATCCACATAGTCCATCCCCAAATGTTGGAGGCTTTTGTCCAACAGAGTGGCCACATGCTGCTGGCCGGAGACTCCTGCGGCGATCTCCTCAGGGGAACGCCCAGGGAACTTGGTGGCCACCACCACGTCCTCCCGGCGGGTGAAATCCCGCAGCGCCCGGCCCAGATACTCTTCGCTGGTTCCATTTTGGTAGCTGATGGCCGTGTCAAAAAAGTTTACCCCCAGCTCCAGTCCATGTTTGATGATTTGACGAGAAGCCTCTTCGCCAATGGTCCAGCTGTGCTGTCCGTTGGACGGGTCGCCAAAGCCCATACATCCCATGCAGATGCGGGAGACTTTCAGTTGGGAATTGCCTAGTGTTTTATATTGCATGGATCTTTCCCCCTTGTGTAAATGAATGGTACTGAGATCATTGTATCGGACTTGCTTTGGGATGTCCAATACTTATTCCATATGGGCTTTCATATCTTTTGCATATAAATCCCGTCCTTTTTCCCGGGATCTCCGGGCGGAAGGGTTGAAATCACCAATTTATTATGTTAAACTAAAACATGATTCTGTCGGCATCTCAGGCAGCCGTAGAAGAGGCTGCATCCTGGATGCCCAGCCTGGGGGAGGCTTATTAACGGAGGGTGCTTTCCAGCGGCGAATCAGCCGTGCCGCGTCCAATATCAAATCTATAAGGAGCAGAGTTATGGCAAGAGAACGATACCTGTTAAACGCGGGGGAGGACACCATCCACCAAAACGAGATCAAACTGGTCACAGCAAAGGACAAGCGAAAGAATTGGTGGTATTACAACAAGCGCATCCTGGTGGTGGTGATCCTGGTGTCAGCGATGGTGATTTATTTCGCCTATTCCATCCTCAGCAAGGTGGAGCCGGATTACACCATTGGATTGCTCACCTCCTACAACATGCCGGAAAACGGCCTTAAGGAGCTGGAGCGGTGCATCACGCCCTATGCGGATGACCGCAACGGGGACGGCCAGGTGGTTGTGGATGTGGTGAACTACGCCTATTCCGGCAGCAGCACTGCAGATCCCACTGCCCAGGAGGCAGCGATGATCCGTTTTCTGGCGGACGCCACCAACAATACGGAAATACTTTACCTTCATGACAGCGACGCGTTCAATGCATTGGAGAGCGAATTTGTAGGGTTCTTCCAGTACACGGATGGCACAGCCATGCCGGAGGACGCGGACGATTACGAGAACGCCATGATTGACTGGAAAGATGTGGCGGCCTTTGCCAAGTTTAAACCCCAGGCAGCGGAGGACGATCTTTATAACGAGGAGGTTCTGGAGGAGCTGTTTGGCAGACTTCGGATATCCAGCCGCGCTGCGGAGGGCAGTTCCATTGAGCGCAGCGAGAAAGCCATGGTTTACTATGAGGACTCCAATGAGCTGCTTCAGCGCCTGCTGAACGATGAGCCCCTAACCACGCAGGACGGGGCGGATGGAACGGAGACCACGGAAGAGGGATAAGTATGGGCCCTGTAACAATTTTTGATTCCACTCTGCGGGATGGTGCCCAGGGGACTGGGATTGGGTTCTCCTTGGAGGATAAACTCCAGGCTGTACGGCTTTTGGACCAGGTGGGGATCCAATATGTGGAGGCGGGGAATCCCGGTTCCAACCCAAAGGACGAGGAGTTTTTCCACCGGGTGGCGGAGCTCCCGCTGCGCCATGCCAAACTGGTGTCCTTTGGCAGCACCAGAAGGAAGGACATCCGACCGGAAGAAGACGCCAATCTCCAAGCCATTCTAAAGGCGAATACTCCTTGCTGTTCCGTCTTTGGCAAGTGCTGGAAATTCCAGGTGACCACCGTGCTGGAGACCACCTTTGAGGAAAACCTCCTTATGATTGAGGAGAGCTGCCGTTTTTTGAAATCCCACGGCAGGGAAGTGATCTTTGACGCGGAGCACTTTTTTGACGGGTGGAAGGATGACAAATCCTATGCCTGGGAGGCTCTGCGGGCAGCAGTTCGGGGTGGTGCGGATATTGTGTGCCTGTGCGACACCAACGGCGGAGTATTCCCCCATGAGGCGGAACACATCGTGAAGGAAGTGGTGAGCAAGCTGGATGTTCCGGTAGCCGTTCACTTTCACGAGGACTGCGGCATGGCAACCGCCAATTCCATTGTGGCGGTGCAGGCAGGAGCTGCCCAGATTCAAGGGACTTTGTTGGGTTTTGGAGAGCGTTGCGGCAATGCCAACCTTTCCACCATCATCCCGGATCTGCAGCTGAAGCTGGGGATCTCCTGTATTCCTCAGGAGGAGATCATGCATTTGACCCAGCGGGCGCGGGAGCTGGCGTCCATCGCCAATTTGGATTTGCCCGCTTGGATGCCCTATGTGGGGGAGAATGCCTTTGCCCATAAGGCGGGGATGCACGCTGCCGGTGTGTTGAAGTCCCCCCGTTCTTTTGAGCAGGTGGATCCCTATCTGGTGGGGAATACCCGGCGATTTCCGGCGTCGGAGATGTCCGGACGTGCTGTAGTGCTGGAGAAGATCAAAGAGGTGTTTCCTCATGTGCGGGTGGATTCCCAAGAGGCCAGAGAACTTCTGAAAGAGCTGAAAGAGTTGGAATCCCGGGGATATCAGTTTGAAGGGGCGGATGCCTCTTTCCAACTGCTGGTTCGGAAGCGTCTGAAGCCGTTTTCACCCTTCTTTCAACTGATTTACTATCACATCTATACCGATTACAGTGATGGTCGGGACAGAGGAGCCAGCGCCACGGTAAAAGTCCGGGTGGGCGGGGAGATCCAGCTCATGGCGGCAGAGGGAAACGGTCCCGTCAACGCTCTGGACCAGGCGCTGAGAAAGGCTTTGGAGATCTTTTATCCGGTGCTCTCCCAGGTCAAACTGACGGACTACAAGGTGCGGGTGCTGGACAGCAAAAGCGCCACAGCAGCAGGAGTGCGTGTTCTCATCACTTCCACGGATGGGGAGGACACCTTTACCACAGTAGGGGTGTCCGGCGACGTGGTGGCCGCCAGCTGGAAGGCCTTGGAGGATTCCATGGAATATCTGCTTTTGAAAGCCACGCAAGGTGATAACACCCCATAATTTAGAGAGTAAAAGAGGCGCCCTAAGGGCGCCTCTTTTTGCGTTGGGCTGGAACTTGGACCGAGAGGATTGGGGAACAAGAAGGAATCCAAGGGTGGATAAATTGAAAAGGGGGGATTGCATTTTTTCGGGGAACTCTCTATAATGAGAACAAACTAACAGGTGACGGGGACCTGCAATTCAGCGTGTCCGGCGCTTGGTAAAGGAGTGTTCAATGATGAAATTAGGTGTGCTCACCAATGTGATCGGGGAGACCCCTTTGAAGGAGGCTCTTGCCTATTTTAAATCCCTGGGCGCCCAGATGGTCGAGATTGGCTGCGGCGGCTATCCTGGGAAGGATCACTGTGATCCCGGCGTGCTGCTGCACGACGAAGGGAAGTTTCAGGAGTTTGTCAAGACCATCGAGGAGTCCGGTTTGGAGATCAGCGCTCTGAGCTGCCACGGCAATCCGGTTCATCCCAACAAAGAGATTGCCAAGCAGTTTGATGACGATATGCACGACGCGGTGCTCATGGCGGAAAAGCTGGGGATCCATCAGATCAACTGCTTCTCCGGCTGCCCCGGTGACTGCCCCGAGAGCAAGAACCCCAACTGGGTGGTGTGCGCATGGCCCAACGATTATCTGGAGGTTCTGGATTGGCAGTGGAACGAGGTCTTGATTCCTTATTGGAAGAACTTTGTGGCCTTTGCCAAGGCTCACGGTGTGAATAAGATTGCTCTGGAAATGCATCAGGGCTTCTGCGTGTACAATACATACACCCTGAAGAAGCTTCGTGAGGCAGTTGGGCCCGAAATCGGCGCCAACCTGGATCCCAGCCACCTGATCTGGCAGGGGATGGATCCCATCAAGGTCATCCGCGCCCTGGGCGGCGAGGCGATCTTCCATGTCCACGCCAAAGACACCAAGATCGATCCCATCAACTCTCCTGTGGATGGCAACCTGGATGCCCGTCCTTACAGCGACGAGCTGAACCGCTCCTGGATTTTCCGCTCCATCGGCTACGGCCATGACGAGCTGTTCTGGAAAGATTTTGTCAGCCAGCTGCGCCTGGTGGGCTACGATTACGTCCTGTCCATCGAACACGAGGACAGCCTGATGAGCAAGAACGAAGGTCTGGTCAAGGCTTGCGACGTGCTCAAGCGCGCCATCACCTTTGAGGACAAGATGACCACTGCTCGCTGGTTCTAAAAACTCATATCCTTAACGATAAACTTTAAGGAATAAAAGAAGGAAGCCTTTCCCCCAGGGATTGGCTTCCTTTTTTATTTGAGGAATTGTCCGGTGACGCTGTCCGGACAGTTGGCGATGTCGTCCGGCGTACCGCAGGCCACAACCCGGCCGCCCTCTTTTCCGCCGCCGGGTCCCATATCGATCAAGTAGTCCGCACTGCGGATTACATCCAGATCGTGCTCGATGACGATCACTGTGGCGCCCTGCTCAATGAGGGTTTGGAACACCCTCAGCAACGTCCGAACATCTAAGGGGTGAAGACCGATGGTAGGTTCGTCGAAAACAAAGACACAGTCGCTCTGGCCTCTGCCCATTTCACTGGCCAGCTTCAGCCGCTGTGCCTCTCCTCCGGATAGGGAGGGCGTGGCCTCTCCCAGGGTTAAATACCCAAGTCCCAAGTCTTCCAGAACCTGAAGCCGCTGACGTACCAGCTTCAAATCCTTGCAAACTCCCAGGGCAGTGTGAATGTCCATAGCCATCAGCTGGGGAAGGGAGAAGCCCAGAGAGCCGTCCTTTGCGCGATACTTGATTTGAGCGGCTTCCTTTCCGTAGCGGGAGCCTCGGCACTCCGGGCAGGTGATTTCCACGTCGGGAAGGAATTGTACATCCAGGCTGATGGAACCAGTCCCGTCGCACACGGGGCATCGGAGTTTCCCTGTATTGTAGGAGAAATCACCGGCTTTGTACCCCTGGGCTTTGGCGTCAGGTGTCCGTGCAAAGACCTTGCGCAGTTCGTCGTGGATGTTGGCATAGGTGGCTACCGTGGAGCGCACATTGATTCCGATGGGAGTGGCGTCGATCAACTTTACCCGCTGGATGCCGGGGGCCTCCACAGCGGCAACGTGCTGGGGAAGTTTGGCACCGGAGATAGCGGCCTCCAAACCGGGCAGGAGGCTTTCCAGGATCAGCGTCGTTTTTCCGGAGCCGGAAACGCCGGTCACTACAGTCAGCCGGCCTTGGGGAATGTCCACCTCCAGGGGATGAACGGTGTGGATGGCTCCGGTGGACAGGTGGATCCGTCCCAGGTCAAAAAGCCGCTCTTTGGGGATGGAACAGCGCACAGGGGGTTGAGGTGCCCCGGCCAGGAAAGGACCGATTTGAGAGACTGGGTTCATTCCCAGCTCCTGTACCGTTCCCTGGGCAATAACTTGCCCGCCGGTGGCCCCAGCCTCCGGGCCCATCTCGATGATCCAATCCGCGTGAGACAAAATCTGCGTGTCGTGATCCACCAACAGCACGGAATTGCCGTCCTCCACCAGGTCATCCATCACACGGGTGAGTCCCACAATATTCACTGGATGCAAGCCGATGGAAGGCTCATCCAGCACATAGAGCACGCCGGTGGTACGGTTGCGGACAGCTCTGGCCAGCTGCATCCGCTGGCGTTCCCCAGTGGATAGGGTGGAGGAGGCCCTGTCTAGGCTGAGGTAACCCAATCCCAATTCCAGCAGTCTTTGGGCCACTGTTTGGAAGGACTGGCAGATGCTCTGGGCCATGGGGCGCATTTCCTCCGGCAGGGAGGCGGGAACCCCGTCCACCCAGTGAGTCAGCTCCGTCAGCGTCATGGTGCATGCCTGATCCAGGCCAATGCCGCGAAGTTTTGGGGCTCTGGCCGCCTTGGACAGACGAGTGCCGCGGCAGTCGGGGCAGAGGTCTTCTTTGAGAAACTTTTCCACCCGCTTCATGCCTTTTTCGTCCTTGACCTTTGCCAGAGCGTTTTCCACGGTGTACACCGCGTTGAAATAGGTGAAGTCCAGTTCTCCCACCTGGTTGCTTCCCTTGTTGTGGTACATGATGTGCTTTTTTACTGCAGGCCCGTCAAAGACGATCTCCTTTTCCTGATCCGTCAGGTCTCGGAAGGGGATATCGGTACGGACGCCCATTTCCCGGCAGACATCCACCATAATCGACCACATCAGGGAATTCCAGGAGGCCACGGCGCCCCCCTCAATGGTGAGAGAGTCATCCGGTACCAGAGTGGAGCGGTCCACTGTGCGGACAATGCCAGTCCCGCTGCAGGTTGGGCATGCTCCTTGGGAGTTAAAGGCCAGCTCTTCCGCGCCGGGGGCGTAAAATACTGCCCCGCACTCCGGACAGGTGAGGGCTTGTTCCGCTGCCACTGCCAGGGTGGGGGGATGATAGTGCCCATTGGGGCAGGGATGGCTGGCCAGCCGGGAATACATCAGGCGCAGACTGTTGAGAAGCTCCGTTCCGGTGCCAAAGGTGCTGCGGATTCCAGGGACGCCGGGTCTCTGATGGAGTGCCAAGGCGGCAGGCACATAGAGAACCTCATCCACTTCCGCCTTGGCAGCCTGGGTCATTCGCCGGCGAGTGTAGGTGGAGAGGGCTTCCAGGTATCGGCGGGAGCCCTCAGCATAGAGCACTCCCAACGCCAGGGAGGATTTTCCAGACCCGGAAACACCGGCCACTCCCACAATCTGGTTCAGGGGAACATTGACGTCCACATTTTTCAAATTATGCACTCTTGCCCCTCGAATCTCAATGCATTGGGGACTTTCCTGTTTGTGAGACACGTTATTTCACTTCCATTTCCAGCGATAAACACAGTATAACACGGCCCTTTTCACAGAGCAAGCTGTGTAAAAAAGGCCGCCTAAAAAGGCGACCTCTGTGTTATGCTGCGTTCAATGGGATTTCACTCCACACACCGTTTTGTCGATAGAGAAGCTTGGCGCCGGACAAATCTGTGCCCTGAGGAAGATAGGCGGTAAAGGGAGACTTCCCGCCCTCCGCCGAGCCCACCGGAGAGGCTTCGTAGGTGATGTTCCCAACCTGAAGGTATAGGGGAGAATCCACATCACAGGGACTGATCCAACCGGTCACCGTGAGATATCCAGGCACAGTGGGGGACTCGGAGGCTTGGCAGGAGATCTCAGCGGCTCCCGCTGCTTGGACTTCCGGAGATTCCACTTGAGGTGCCGGCATAATGAAGGAGGTTTGGGCCAGCAAGGGCAGATTGCGCTCCACGATTTCCACCACTACGTAATTGGCACCGATCTGGTCCATCATCCCCAAGTCATAGGGTTGTGCTCTGGAGAAGAGAGCGTGGCCAAAATCCTCAGCCAGCAAGCTGTGCAGGGTGTTTCCAAAGGAATCCCGGAACATGAGCAGGTTCCCCGTGGTTCCTTGACTGCTGGTCTGGATCCGAAGGTCATCCACATCGCGGATGGGAGTGTCGTAGGTGAATTGAGGATCCTGGTCGAACTGCCACTGGTTGTCCAGCTTGGAAGAGGCGGGATACAGCATGACATACAAGTCCCCCTGATGAGTGGGCTGATAGCTCCCTGCTTTGGAAAAATCATCTCCAGAGAGCCCCAGGCTTTCCAGAAGCACATCGTGAGCCAAGGCAGCTCCCTTGAAGGTCCAGTGGGAGTCCAGTTTGTGGTACAACACCTCATCCTGACTGGAAAACGCCTCAAAGAGATTGGAGTAGGGAACCTCCTGGGAGGCAAGAGCTTGCTGCACCTGGTCGGCGGCAGTGACTTCCCCCCGAGTTAGCTGAGGGCCATATTCCGGATAGAGGGAGATCTTATTGGGTGCTACAGTGAACAGGAACGTGCCTCCTTTACTTTCCACGTACTCCTGGGCCAGCTTTAAAGAGCGTCCGATGGAGAAGGCCTGGCGTTCTGTCAGCAGATCCGCCCCTGTGTAGTCGTCCAAAGTTTCTGCATAGAAGAGCCAATCGTCCTGCCCCAAAGCCACCTGCTCTTGGGAGGAGGTGTGAAACAGTTCTGCTTTCCAAGTGGAGTCCGCGGTGATCAATTCCTGACGCAGCGCAAAATGGTCGGAGAAATAGTCCGCTGCGTCGCTCATGATCTCCAGATTCCAGCTTCCATCAGGATTTTTCAGTACGGGTTTGGGGGAGAGCACCTCATTGGCAGCAGCTTGGCTCTCTCCGAAAAACAGCATTCCCAGCCCCGGGACTGCGCAGATGCAGACAAAGAGCACAATGAAGAATATGGAGCCTTTTTTGCCCAAAATGTTCCCACCTTTCCTTAAAATCGGAAGTAGATAAATGGGTTAAAGTCACTGCTGGCCAAATTCATAACACACAGGCAGAACAAGGCACCCACGCCAGCGTAGGAACACAGTTCTGCCACACGGGCCAAGCGTGGCCGTTCGATTTTGCTGCGGATCCAGGGGAGCAGCGGCAGGGAAAAGAGAACTCCCAGCAGAATAGTTGTGATGTTCAAGGGTGTCAAAATCTGGCGCAGGAGAGCATCACTCTGGGGAGTAAACGCGAATCCGGTGAACATCTGTGCGTAGACTGTCCCAGCATCCGCCAAAGTGTCGGCCCGAAACAGCACAAATCCCAACAGCACAATCAGCGGGGTGAGCACGTGTCCTACCGCTTTTCGCACTTTCCCGCCTTGGGGGAAAACATCTTCCATAACAATGAACGCCCCATGCCACAGACCCCACAGCACAAAGTTCCAGGAGGCGCCGTGCCACAGTCCAGTGCAGAGAAACACCAGGCCCTTATTCAGTTCCGTGCGGAGTTTCCCTTTTCGATTGCCTCCCAGAGGAATGTAAAGGTAATCCCGGAACCAGGAGGATAGGGAGATATGCCACCGCCGCCAGAATTCCTTGATGGAGGAGCTGATGTAGGGATAGTTGAAGTTCTCCAGGAAGCGGAATCCGAACATCCGCCCCAGCCCAATGGCCATGTCGCTGTAACCGGAGAAATCGAAGTAAATCTGCAGGGTGTAGCACAAGGCGCCCAGCCATGCAACACGGATGTCCAACTGTCCAGATTGGGCCGAGAAGACAAGATCCGCACCTCGTCCCACTGCGTTGGCAATGAGCAGCTTTTTGGCCAATCCCAAAAGGAACCTGCGAATGCCATCCGCGGTGAGCTCCGGTGTGGAGCGACGATGGTCGATCTGCTGGGCCACATCGTGGTATTTCACAATGGGGCCGGCAATCAGCTGAGGGAAGAAGGAGATGTACAGCGCCAGCTTGATCAAGCTGCGGGAAACCTGATCCCGTTGCCGATAGACATCGATCACATAGGAGAGGCCTTGAAAGGTGAAAAAGGAAATGCCCACCGGCAGGGCGATACCTGTCAGTGGGATTTCCAGGGAAAAGGCCTGGTTTAGGGAAGAGAGGAAAAAGTCCGTATACTTAAATACCCCCAGCATGCCTAGGTTCAGCAGCACAGTGACCGCTAAAATCAGCTTGTCCCGACCGGGGCGGGCACCTTTGGGAGACGCTCCCAAAAGACGTCCTGCTCCATAGTTTAGAAGGATGGAAACCACCATCAAAAGCACATAGACAGGCTCTCCAAAGGCGTAAAACAGCAAACTGGCAAAAAGCAGGAGTACGTTTTTGCCGCGGATCCCGGGAACGATGCGGGAGAGCACGAACACAACGGGCAAAAAGAGGAATAGAAATACAGCCGAACTAAAGACCACGGTTGTTCCAACTCCTTTAGGTTAATCGACGTTAATAGACAGCAGTGACTGTTTCGCCTCCGCCTTCCGCGCGGAAGGTGTAGACAGTGAAGCCACTGTACACCAAGACACCGTCTTCCCCGGCCTGACCGCTGCAGCTGGGTCCGTAGGAAGCGCTGAGGGGAGACCCGAAAATGCTGACAAAGGTGCCCAAGTCATATCCTACGTAATCATAGGGACTGGCAGCCGGTGCGGGAGTGGGTGTGGGGGCCGGAGTGGGTGTGGGGGCGGGGGTAGGAACCGGCGTAGGGGTTGGTGCCGGAGTGGGAGTGGGATCCGGTTTCGCAGCAGGCTGCTGCACTTGCGTCTGGGAGGAAGGTTCCTCCTTAGCGGTCTGATGGTCCTGCTCCTGAGTTTCCGCCTGGCTGGCGGAAGAAACCTGGCTGGAAGCGCTGCTCTCCTTGCTCTCCGGAGAAGGGCTGGGGCTTACAGAGGGGCTGGCGGACGGACTGGGACTCGCCTCAGGGCTGGGGCTGGGAGAAACACTGGGGGAGGGACTGGCACTGGCCAAACCGCTGGAGGTGTTGCCATCGCTGCCGCAGGCACACAGAGATGCTGCCAAAAGCAGCGCGATCATCAGGGAAAAAAAGCGTTTCATGGGGAAGGCATCCTTTCTGGAAAAAATTGATGGGAGGGGCGAAATCAGCTCAGGACTTTACCGGCCACTCTGTAGTGGGCAACCCCCTGCCCATAGGGCCGCATAAACATATCCCAATTGTAGCCCCAGGTAGCTGCATGGCCGTCCTCCAACTGAGGATCGCACACATAGGTGACGCCATCACCCATCAGGATTTCCACCCAGCCGTGACGGTCCCAGGCTCCGTAAGTCCAGGTGGGACAGGTGTCCACAGTCACCATGCCGGACATGGCAGTAGCCTGGTAGCCAAGCTTTCGGGCCAGCAGTGTAAACAGAGCTGCATAACTGTAGCAATTGCCACGGCTGCGGTCAATCATCGTGGAGGCAATGCTGTTTTCCCAATTGGTGGCGCCTTCGTCAATATAAGTGGAAGCAAGGTAACTGTAATGGTCGATTACGTAGTCGTACATCCGGCGCAGATTGTTCAGCTGGCTGTCGCTGGGATCCGCCACCTGACGTGTAATGGTAGTGAGCTTTCCATCCAGGGAAGCGTCACCGGTGGTATACCGGCCCATATCGTCAAACTGCAGAACTCCCACCTTAGCATTGCGAACATAATAGCCGTTGTTGCCAACATAGTACAGTTCCCCGCCGATCAGGTGGGGACCCCATCCCAGCTTTGCTGTGGGACGGGTATAGGTACCCCAGACCTCATTGCCTTCCTCATCATAGGTGTGGGTGTGGGGAATGGAGGCCTCCATGATGTGGTAATAGGCCCAATGGGTCATGGGCAAGTCCAGAAACTGAAAGAACTTCCCAGCGTTGTCAATCAAATCTTTGTCCGCGGAACGACCCAGCATTTTGTTGATCAGGGCAAAGGCTTCCGCCCGGGTGATGGGCGCATTGGGCCGGAAGGTCCCATCCGGATAACCGCTGACCCAATCTTTGGCCACAGCGTTCTGGATAGCGGCCAATCCCCAGTGGCTGTCAGGTACATCTGTAAAAGTGACCTCGCCTTCCTCCATGGGGAACAGCTTGGACAGAATCGAGACGAATTCCGCCCTCCGGATAGAGGCACTGGGCTGATAGGTGGTTTCGTCAAAACCGGAGACAATCCCCATCGCCGCCAGGGAGTTGACTGCTGTGGCGAACCATTGGCCGTCCGTCACATCCTGGAACCGGCCGCTCACAGGTTCCGCAGGAGACACCAGCAGATTGTATACCAAACTGGCCGCCTCGCCGCGAGTCAAGTTCTTGTCGGGATTGACTCGGTCCTGGGTGTCACCGGAAACGTAAGCCGTATGGTCATCAATGGCCAATGGGAACAACGGCACACTGGGATCCGCAGGTTCTTCCTCCTCGTCCGGGGTCTCCTCCGAATCTTCTTCAGACCCCTCTTGGTCTGTAGGGGATTCCTGATCCTCACTGGGAGAAGTTTCCTCGTCAGAAACAGGCACTTCTCCTGCAGCAGGGTCTCCGTCTGCAGGGGTGTTGCCATCTGGGGAATCGGTAAGCTTAGGGCTTTCTGCCGGAAGCGTGTCTGCAGTAGAAACTGTTGTGGAATCTTCCTGAGGCTCCGGATCAACTTCTTGAAAGATTGACTGGGACTGATCCTGGGAATCCGCCAGCAGTTCCTCCGCATTGGCGGCAAGGCAGCAGGACGTCAACAGCCCAGCCGCCAACAAAAGTGAAACAAATCGTTTCATCATATTGTATCCTTCCTTCCTGGATTGCACCCTCATCCAGCTTGCGGGCGCATCTCTAAAAAATAGACAAATAACACTGGAAATATGTTACACTTTTTTAGAAGTCAAGTCAAGAAAAACGCCTGGATTTCTCACGGATTTCCGGCTGCAAGGCCGATTTTTTGACAGAATTACAGCTTTAAAATGATATTGTGGCCCCAGCAGAGTGGTGGGAAGAACACAGCAATTAACATATTTTAACTGCAATTTTGAGCCTTGGAAAACCGTGCAATTTATCCACTTCGTGCCATTTGAGAAGGAGAATGGCATTGCGTCCAAAGAAACTTTTATCGTTTTGTATTGGAATGTTATTGAAATTTCCTGAAAAACTATGTATAATTCTCACGTACGTTGCGGGGCAAACTCCGGTTTTCAGAGAGATTTGTTTGCCGCGGAGTCCAAACTATGCAAAACGATTCGTTTAAATAGCTTGTGATTGGAGGTAATCATGCCATTCCGCTTTTATGATTTCGAGCGTTTAGAGAAATCTGTCCAGCGCCTCCGGGAGGACCGCTGGGGCCGAAAGCTGCCCATTCCCGCCTTTGTCATGGCAGAAGGTTCCGGAACTCCTGGCCAGCAGCCGCCGGAAAGCTATCCCCAGACCATGTCCATCGGGGACAGTTGGTCCGGCTATGACCGTTGGATCTGGCTTCGGGCAGATGTGGAACTGCCTGAGGACTTTACCGGGGACCTGTGGGGCAGGTTTGACTTTGGCGCCACCAATGGAGGCGCCACCCGCGGATTTGAGAGCTTGCTCTATGTCAATGGGCAACCCTGGCAGGCGGTGGATCAGAATCATCAGGAGACCCCCTTGGTGATTCCGAAAGACCGAAAGCTGCGGCTGGAATTTCGGCTGTGGTCCGGCTTGACTGATCGAGATCCGCCCCATGCAGTGGAACATACCCTTCACAGTGCCTCCATCTCGCAGCTGGATGGGAATGTGGACAGCCTGTATTATTGGATGCTCTGTCTGTTGGAAGCATCTCAAACCCTACCGGAGGGAAGCCCGGATAAGCCTGCAGTGCTGAATTTAGCGGTTGAGGCCTGGAATCTGGTGGATACCAGCGGCGACGGCAGGGAGGCGTTCTGCAGCTCCTGCGGCGACGCGGTTCGGTTTATTGAAGAGAACCTGGGCAGCGACGAGAAAAAGGTAAATGTCACTATGGTGGGGCACACCCACATTGACACGGCATGGCTCTGGAGACTCTGCCACACCCGGGAGAAGTGTGCACGCTCCTTCTCCACGGTGAACCGTCTGATGGACCGGTATCCGGAATACCTGTTCATGCACACATCGCCCCAGCAGTACGCCTATATCCAAGAAGATTACCCGGAGATCTACAAAATGATTCAGCGCCGGGTAAAGGAAGGCCGGTGGGAGCCCAATGGCGGCATGTGGGTGGAGTGTGACTGCAATCTGCCCTCGGGAGAATCCTTTGTGCGGCAGTTCCTCTACGGTACCCGTTTCTTCGAAAAAGAGTTTGGCACCAAAAGTAATTGCCTGTGGATGCCCGACGTGTTCGGTTACTCCTCTGCGCTGCCCCAGATCATGAAGCAGTGCGGCATTGACACCTTCATCACCACCAAAATGGCCTGGAACGACCAGAATACCATGCCTTACAACACTTTCTATTGGAAAGGCATCGATGGAAGCCAGGTGGTCACTCATCTGATCACGGGAGAGGGCACCTGCAGCGGCGGTACCGCCAGTCCCAGAATGACTTGCTCTTTGTGGGATAGCTACAACAGCAAGGACCTGAATACAGAGGTTCTTGGGTGTATCGGCTTTGGCGACGGCGGAGGCGGCCCCAACCGGGATATGTTAGAGAATATCCGTAGGGTGGGGAAAATCCCCGGGATGCCCGGACTGAAAATGGGCCGGGTGGATGAGTACTGCGACCGGCTCCACAAGACCATGGAGGAAAATAAGCGTCACGCCTATGTGCCGGTGTGGGATGGGGAGCTGTACCTGGAGTTCCACCGGGGAACTCTCACCTCCCAGGCATACAATAAGATGATGAACCGCCGAATGGAGTTCCTGCTGCGCAACGCGGAGATGTTTGTGGCACTGGCCTACCGTCAGGGTAAGGATATGAAGGACGCGTTGGCAAAGCTGGAAGAGGCGTGGAAGATTGTGCTGACCCAGCAGTTCCACGATATCATTCCCGGATCCTCCATCACTTCGGTGTATGAAGACAGTCATGTGCTCTATCAGCAGGCAGAGGAACTGACACGGCAGGCAATGAAAACTGCGCTGGACGTGGATGATGTGCCTTCTGCACAGGCAAAGAGCTTTACAGTTTGGAACACGGCTAACTGGCCCCGCACCAGCGTGGTGGAGCTGGATGGGAACCTCACTGGCAGCTATGTCACCTTGGAAGACGGCACGGTACTTCCCCAGAATTCCACTGCAGAAGGCAGAATAGCGGTGCAGGTGTCAATGGATTCTCTCAGTGCTTCCCGCCTCTGCTTGAAAGAGGGGGCCCTGCCCCAGCAGGAGCGATTTGCCAATGTTTTGACGGACTCGAATACAGCACAGCCTGTCGGACTGGACACTCCACTGCTGTCCGTGAAGTGGGATGAGAACGGTCAGATCACCAGTATCTTTGATAAACCAGCCCAGCGGGAATTGGTGCCGGAGGACAGCCGCGCCAATGTGATCACGCTGTATGAGGATCGTCCTCGGGCCTACGATGCCTGGGAGCTGGAGTACTCTCATCAGCGCAAGGGCTGGGGGATTGGCAAGCCCACTGTTGCTGTGGTGGAGAACAGTTCCATTCGGTCCGTGGTGGAATTTACATACAACTTCAAACAGTCCAAGCTGGTGCAGCAGATGGTCCTTTATCCCCACACCAAGCGGATGGACTTTAAGATCCAAGTGGATTGGAACCAGCGGGAACTGGTGATGAAGACCTCTTTTTCTACCAACCTGCGGTCCAGCCGCGCGCGGTTTGATATCCAGTTTGGCAGCATGGAGCGGCCCACCACCCGAAATAACAGCTGGGAGTTTGCTAAGTTTGAGACAGTGGGCCACAAGTGGGCGGATCTGTCAGAATCCGGTTATGGCGCCGCCTTGATGAGCGACAGCAAGTACGGCTACGACATCCACGAGGGTGTCATGCAGCTGACTCTGCTGAAGGGATCCAATACCCCTGATCAGACAGCGGATAAGGGGCACCACAGTTTCACCTATTCCTTCTTCCCTCACACTGGGGAGTGGTATGAGGCCGGTGTGGACCAGGAGTCCTGGGAGATCAACGATGCCCCCCTCGTGGTGGCAGAGCAGGCTCCCGCAGTTCAGTTCCCCTTCCAGGGGGATTTGTCCGGTGTGACAGTGGATGCTTTGAAAGTTGCGGAGGACGGCGGCGCTTTGATCCTTCGCTTCCACGAAAAGGAAGGCAGGCATCAGAAAGTCCAATTCACCGCAGAGGGACTTTCCTTCCGGTATTGGACGGAATGCGACTTGTTGGAGCACGAAATCGGAACACAGAGTCAGGAGAAGGAGTTGTCCTTCCAGATGAAGCCTTTTGAGTTAAAGTCTGTTAAATTTGTAATGTAAGGGATCATGCCTTTACAATATTAAGGAGGAGTTTTTTATGCGTTTGTGGTACAAACAGCCGGCGAAGGACTGGAACAGCGCCTTACCGCTGGGCAACGGCAAATTGGGAGCCATGGTGTTTGGCGGGCCCAAGTCCGAGCGAATTCAGATCAATGAGGAGAGCGTCTGGTCCGGTGGATTCCGGGACCGGGTCAACCCCGACTGCAAGGAGAACCTGCCTAAGATTCGGCAGCTGCTGCGGGAGGGCAGGCTCAATGACGCCACCAATCTGGCCACCACTTCCATGGCTGGCACACCGGAGTTTGAGCGGATGTATCAGACTCTGGGTGACATCTACCTGGTCATGAAGGCCCAAGAGGGTGATACGGAGGATTTTCTCCGTTTTGGCCTGGGCGGGATTGATGCCCAGGATTCCACTGAGGACTATGTCCGTCAGCTGGATTTAGAGACTGGCCTTTCCACCGTGTCCTATGTGAGCCACGGGGTGCGCTTCACCAGAGAGACTTACATCAGCGCGCCTCAGAATGTAATGGTTATCCGCTTGACATCCAGTGAAAAAGGCGGAATCAGTTTCCGGACCAGGATGCATCGTGGCCGTTTCTTTGACGGTACTTACCAGGACAAGGAGCACAACGCCATCTACTATACCGGCGGAGAGGGCATTCGCTTCTGCTCCATGATGCAGGGGTCCACCGTGGGAGGAAGCATCAAGGTTGTGGGCGAATACCTTGTGGTGGAAGACGCTGACGAGGCTGTTCTGCTTTGGACGGCTGCCACCACTTACCGGGTAGAGGATCCGGTTCAGGAGTGCCGGCGAGTGCTGGATGCTGCTGCGGCTATGTCTGAGCGGGAGATCTGGGCAGCCCATGTAAAAGACTACACCAATCTCTTTGACAGAGTTCACTTCAGCCTGGGCTCCGACGAGTCCTTGGATAACCTGCCCACAGTTGAGCGGCTTGCACGGGTTCAGGAGGGCAAGGAGGACAAGGGACTTATCGCGCTGTACTTTGCCTTTGGCCGCTACCTGACCATTGCTTCCAGCCGTCCCGGATCTCTGCCTTCCACGCTGCAGGGCGTCTGGAACGACAAGATCGCTCCGATTTGGGACAGCAAGTACACCATCAATATCAACACGGAGATGAACTATTGGCCCGTGGAGATCTGCAACCTCTCCGAATGCCACTTGCCCCTGTTCAGCTTGTTGGAAACCATGTATCCCCACGGCAAGGATGTGGCTGAGCGGATGTACGGAGCTCGGGGATTTGTGGCCCATCACAACACGGATATCTGGGGCGACTGCGCTCCCCAGGACAGCTGTTTCTCCTCCACGTATTGGATGATGGGTGCCGCTTGGCTGGCAACTCACATCTGGGTGCGGTATGAGTATACTCAGGACAAGGAGTTCCTCCAGAAGTACTTTTATTTGATGAAGGAAGCAGCTCTGTTCTTTGTAGACTTCCTGCAGAAAGATCAGAAGGGCCGCTGGGTAGTGAGCCCGACCCTGTCTCCCGAGAACAAATACCGTCTGCCCAATGGACAGGTGGCCTGCCTGTGCGAAGGGTGTGCCATGGACAGTGAGATCCTCACAGAACTGTTCCGGGGCTGCATTGGTGCTTGTGATGTGCTGGGAGGTGACGAGGAGTTTGCAGCGCAGCTGAAAGAGATCCTCAAGGATATTCCTCAGCCGGAGATTCACTCCAACGGAACGCTGAAGGAGTGGCTGGAGGAGCACGAAGAGGTGGAGGTTGGCCATCGCCACATTTCCCACCTGTATGCGCTGTATCCCGGTCATCAGATCACTCCGGATGGAACGCCGGAACTGGCGGAAGCTGCTCGGAAGACTTTGGAGCGCCGGCTGTCCCACGGAGGCGGCCACACCGGTTGGAGCCGGGCCTGGATCATCAACTTCTGGGCAGCCCTGGGTGACGGGGAGAAGGCAGGGGAGAACATTCACCTGCTCCTGGAGAAGTCCACCCTGCCCAACCTGTTTGACAACCATCCGCCCTTCCAGATTGACGGAAACTTTGGCGGCACCGCTGGAATTGCTGCCACACTGCTGCAGAGCATGCCCCACAGCGTGAAGCTGCTGCCGGCTCTGCCCTCCTCTTGGGAAGAGGGCAGCATGCAGGGACTGCGTGCCAAGGGCTGCCTGACTGTGGATGTGTCCTGGAAGGCCGGCAAGTTGGAGAAGGCTCGCATCACCGCAGATATTCCCTATACGGGCGTATTGACTTGCCAGGGCAGTCAGATGAATCTGGATCTGGCCGCTGGAGACACCGTGGAGATTGTTCCTGGCCAAGATGGCTTGACCTGCTGCTAAAGGGAATCGGCAACTCGTCATTCATTCTTAAAAGAACAAACAAGAAAACAGCCTGTCCTCCGGGACAGGCTGTTTTTACGCTTAGTGTGTTTATTCAGCAAGATTTACTTTCTTTTTCATAGTACAGCACCAATTCGCCGTCTTCCACTTGGGCCAGGACAAACTTTGTATATCCCCAGTGAAGGTAGATGGCAAGATTTCTGGTTTCTTTAGCCTCAACTCCAATGGTCAGGCGGCGGTATCCCAACTGTCGAGCGTCCTCCTCCATAAGCCGCACCAACCGTGACATGTGTCCCTGACCCTCAAAGGCCTTATCCATGCGCAGTGCGTTGACATTTGCCACAGTGGACCCGTCAGCCAGCTGAGTTCTCCCTCCAATGGCGCCGCAGGCAGGGGAGAAGAGCAGTGTTCCCTCACCGGCAATCTGTCCATTCCAAACCGCAACATAGGAGCGCGCTTGGCCTGTTTGGTTGTACTTCAGATATTGCTCCCGCCACGCAGGCCAGCGGCTGTCATCGGGATTATCCCTTATATTTTTTTCCCAGGCCAATTCTAAATCCTGGGGGGAAGCTTGCCGGTATTCCATAGCCATTCGTGCTCACAGCTCCTTGAAACATAGATGTATTATATAAAATAATATCATTTACTCCTAATAATGTCAACAAATTACCCGAAACTCATCGGGAAGAAGAACATCTAAGAAAAGTTGTTGACTTTTTCTGAATGGTGTGATATCATATACGAGCATCAGACGTGGAGAGGTGTCCGAGTGGTTTAAGGAGCTAGTCTTGAAAACTAGTGATCCCGCAAGGGACCAAGAGTTCGAATCTCTTCCTCTCCGCCACTTGTCGATTCCGCTATCCAAGCTAAATAGTTTTTTATAGAGCTTCACCCGGAGAAGTACCCAAGTGGTGAAGGGGCTCCCCTGCTAAGGGAGTAGGTCGGGAAACTGGCGCAAGGGTTCAAATCCCTTCTTCTCCGCCAAAAAAGACACTGTACTTTGTACAGTGTCTTTTTTCTTGACCATTGTAGGGAAACTCTGTACAATGGTGATGTCAAATGAAATCTGTGCTTGGCACAGATAAGGAGGAGTTATTATGTCATATACAGCAAACGAAAACCGGTATTCCTTGATGAAATATTCCCACTGCGGAAAAAGCGGCTTGCAGCTGCCCTTGGTCTCACTGGGATGCTGGCACAATTTTGGCACAAAGGACGATTATGAAACCATGAAGCAGATGTGCTTCACGGCCTTTGACAACGGCATCACACATTTTGATGTGGCAAACAATTATGGCCCTCTCCCGGGCAGCGCTGAGATCAACTTAGGCCGAATCCTCCGGGAGGAGCTGAGCGCTTATCGGGACGAACTGATCATCAGTACCAAAGCGGGCTACCACATGTGGGAAGGACCCTACGGCGACGGCGGCAGCCGGAAGTACCTGCTGTCCAGCCTGGATCAGAGCTTGAAACGGCTGGGTTTGGACTATGTGGACATCTTCTATCACCACCGCATGGATCCGGAGACTCCCCTGGAGGAGACCATGATGGCATTGGCTTCTGCAGTCAAGAGCGGCAAGGCCCTGTATGCCGGTATTTCCAACTATGACGGGGAGACCATGAAGCAGGCTGCGGCTATCCTGCGGGAGCTCAAATGCCCCTTCGTGATCAATCAGAACAATTATTCCATCTTTAACCGCTCCATCGAGGACAACGGCTTGAAGGCCGCTGCGGTGGAAGAAGGCCTGGGGATCATCGCATTCAGCCCCCTGGCACAGGGAATGCTGACAAACAAATACCTACATGGGATCCCGGAGGACAGCCGGATCCGCCGGGATGGCCGATTCCTGAAGGAACAGGATTTGACGGAAAAGCGCATGGAACAGATCCGAGCCCTGAATGATTTGGCGGCCCAGCGTGGCCAGACTCTGGCTCAGATGGCTCTCGCCTGGGTGCTGCGGGACGGCGCGGTGACCAGCGTGGTGATCGGCGCCTCTCGTCCGTCCCAGATTCTGGACAATATCGGTGTGGTGAACAGCGCCCCCTTCACCCAGGAGGAACTGGATCGCATCGACGAAATCTGCCGCTGATAGAAGGGACAAGGCACAGGATAGAAATCATCCTGTGCCTTGTCTTTTTCTGCACATTTATTCGGTTGCTTTTTTGGCGGATTCTGTGGTATCCTCTGTGCGGGTATTCCAATGCTTCCGGCCTTTTTCATCCATGCGCAGGTTGCGGCTGGCCTGTGTCTCCAGGGAGCTTTCCCGGAACAGCTCACAGAAAGCCATCGCAGGCAGGGAGAGCCCCATCCACAAAAATGAATAGGGGAGACAGACCTGACCCAGCAGATTCAAAGGAACATTGGAGTAATCCCAGATATCAAATCCCAACAGCCGGTTGAGGAGCAGACCCATCACCAGCTCCACCCCGGTGATGACCCCAGACCCTGCCAGACAACGGCTGAACATGCTGCTGTCTTCCAAGGTGTCACAGCAGACATGATTGATCAAACACAGGCAGATTCCTCCTGCCAGAGCCATGGAGGAGTGAGTCTGTCCCCGCCAGAGAAGCTCCAAGACCGGATAGGCGAAGCTTCCCGCCAAAAAGAGAAATACGTCCTGATACATGAATTTCTTGCCCCCTAAACATGCAGACTGCCGCCTCTTAGTATTCACCGACAGATCCGAGTTTATTTCATTTGGGGCAATTTCTACGAAACTCTTGTATTTTGCACCGGTTTTCCCTTATAATAAATACATACAAAGGCGGCCCGCTGTATGAATACCCGGGAACCGTTCAACTTACAGGAAGGAGTGTTTTGAATGAAGATTTTGGTCACTGGCGGTGCTGGATATATCGGCAGCCACACCTCTGTGATTCTGCTGGAGCAGGGCCACGAAGTGGTGATCGCGGACAATCTGTGCAACAGCAAGCGCGTTGCAGTGGACCGCGTGGAAGAGCTTGCCGGGAAAAAGGTGACTTTCTATCAGTATGATGTGTGCGATGAGGAAAAAATGCGGGAGATTTTTTCCAAGGAAAAAATTGACGCCGTCATTCACTTTGCCGGTCTGAAGGCCGTGGGGGAATCCGTCTCCATTCCCTTGAAGTACTATGACAACAACCTCACCTCCACCCTGGTGCTGCTGAAGGTGATGAAGGAGTTCGGCGTGGGGAATTTTGTGTTCAGCTCCTCCGCAACCGTGTACGGCGATCCGGCCTCCGTGCCCATCCGGGAGGATTTCCCCCTGTCCGCCACCAACCCTTATGGCGCAACCAAGCTGATGATCGAGCGCATTCTCACCGATTGCGCCAACGCCGACAAGGAGTTCCATCCTGTG
Organism: Acutalibacter sp.; assembly: GCA_050946975.1. Taxonomy (GTDB): domain Bacteria; phylum Bacillota; class Clostridia; order Oscillospirales; family Acutalibacteraceae; genus Acutalibacter. Next base: position 47,053 of record JBMNVU010000014.1, on the reverse strand, counting down.
CTTCTGCGGTACTTCAACCCTGTGGGCGCTCATGAGAGCGGCAAGCTGGGCGAAGATCCCAACGGCATCCCCAACAATCTGGTGCCCTACATCACCCAGACCGTGGTGGGCAAGCGGGAGAAGGTTCATGTGTTCGGCAGCGACTATCCCACGCCGGACGGCACCGGTGTGCGGGATTACATTCACGTAGTGGACTTGGCCAAGGGCCACGCCGCCGTCCTCCCCCTGTTTGAAAAGGGCTTTACCGGAGCCAAGGTGTACAACCTGGGCACCGGCAAAGGCTACTCTGTGCTGGAAATGATCAAAGCCTTCTCCAAAGCGGCCGGCAAAGAGATCCCCTATGTGATGGATCCCCGGCGGCCCGGCGATATCCCCGAGTGCTACGCCGACTGCACCAAGGCGTATGAGGAATTGGGCTGGAAGGCGGAAAAGACCCTGGATGATATGTGCGCCGACTCCCTGCGCTGGCAAAGGATGAATCCCAATGGCTTTGAGGATTAATTGCCCGATCATTCTGGCCTCCTCGTCCCCCAGCAGGAAGATGCTTCTCGAGCATGCTGGAGTGGAGTTTGAGGTGGTGGTCTCCGGTGTGGACGAAACCGTCCCGGCGGACTACACTCCTGCCCAGACAGTGGAAGAGCTAGCCTGCCGCAAGGGGACAGCCGTCCAGGCTCTGCGCCCGGATAAGCCAATCATTGCCGCGGATTCCGTGGTGAGCATTGACGGGATGATCTTGGGCAAGCCAAAGGATGACGAGGATGCCAAAGCCACCCTGCGCCGTCTGTCCGGTCGCACCCATGAGCTCATCACGGGTGTGTGTCTGCTGGCGAACGGAAAAAAAGAGGTGTTCCATCAGGTCACTCAGGTGACGTTTTATCCTCTCACGGAGGAGGAGATTGCTGAATATGTGGCCATGGGGGAATCCCGGGGACGGGCGGGCTCCTACGGTATTGAAGGAATCGGCGTGGTGCTGGTCCAGTCCATCCAAGGGGACTACGCAAATATCGTGGGCTTGCCCGTAGCGGAGACGCTCCGCCGGCTGCAGAAACTTCTGCACTCCTAAGTCTTTCCCTCACCCGAACATGCTCTGTCACGTAGCATGGAGGGTGGGGGTGAGATTATGGGCAAAACACTTCGCAGACTTCGGCTGGGCAGCCGGTCCGGAAAAAAAGGCCTTGGGGCTGGACTGCTGGCGCTGGTGCTCTCCCTGGCTTTGGGAGGAACAGCCTTTTCCGAATGGGGACTGGGGGCCGTTTCCCAGGATCTGGTCCAAGAGGCCATGCGGGCTCACGCCCTGTCCTGTGTCAATGAAGCGGTAGGAGCCAATTTGGCGGAGGGAAGCAGCTATGTGGTGGTGGAGCGCAATGAAGCCGGAGAGCCGGAGGCGGTTCACACAGACGCAGCAGCGTTAAATACCCTGCGGACCCAGATGCTGACCCAGCTGGAGGAGTCCCTCAACGGCACTGTCACTGTGGAGGTGCCCATTGGCAGCCTGACGGGGATTGCCCTTTTAAACGGAAAGGGCTTTTCCGTGCCGCTGACCTTGTACGTGGAGAGTTCGGCGGACCTGTCTTTCCAGACAGAGTTTGTCTCCGCTGGCATCAATCAAAGCTGCCACCGGGTGACGATGACCATATGGACTCAGGGCATCTCCCAATCCAAACGATTTCAGGCGGAGTCCGAGACGGAGACCTCCACAGTGCTGGCTGAAACTGTCCTGGTGGGGGATGTGCCCGATGGTGCGCTGTACAGCGCCATAGAATAACGGATAGAGGAAAACAAGCAAGATATGGAGAAACAAGAAGCACAGCAAAAGCTGGAAGCTCTGCGGGAGCAGATACGCTATCACAGCAGGAAATACTATACAGAGGACGATCCGGAGATCAGCGACTTTGAGTACGACCAGCTGTATCACCAGTTGGAGGCACTGGAAGCCCAGTTTCCGGAGCTCGTTACAGCGGATTCTCCCACCCAGAAAGTGGGCGGCCCAGTGTACAACACCTTTGCCCCTGTGACCCATCAAGTGCCCTTGGAGAGCCTGCACGACTCCTTTTCTGAGGACGAAATGCGGGACTTTGACCGCCGTGTGCGGGAGGCTGTGGGGGATGTGGAGTATGTGGTAGAGCCCAAATTTGACGGGCTCTCCGTGGCGTTGGAGTACCGGGACGGCGTGTTTGTCCGGGGCTCCACCCGAGGGGATGGGGTCACCGGCGAGGATGTGACCGAAAACATCCGAACCATCCGCCAAGTTCCCAAAGTGCTCACGGAGCCCGTACCCTTTTTGGAGGTGCGGGGTGAGGTATACATGTCCGACGAGAGCTTTGAGCGCCTATGTGAACGTCAGGAACTCCTGGAGGAAAAACCCTTTAAAAACCCCCGCAATGCAGCCGCCGGCTCCCTGCGCCAAAAGGACCCCAAGGTCACCGCTCAAAGGGAGCTGAGCATCTTTGTCTTCAATGTACAGCAGGTGCAGGGCAAGGAGCTGTCCCGCCACGACCAGTCCCTCCAGTGGTTAAAAGAGCTGGGATTTCCGGTGGCGCCGCTTTTTTGCACCACCGGCAGCACGGAAGAGGCCCTATCCTTTATCCGGGAGATTGGGGACAAGCGGGGGGAGTTTTCCTTCCCCATTGACGGTGCCGTGGTCAAGGTCAATGATTTCGCCCAGCGGGAAGAGCTGGGCAGTACTGCCAAGTTCCCCCGGTGGGCAGAGGCCTTCAAGTATCCTCCGGAGGAGAAGGAAACCACTCTCTTGGAGATCGAGGTAAACGTGGGGCGCACCGGTGTGCTGACTCCTACGGGCCGCTTTGAGCCGGTGACCTTGGCCGGCACTACCGTCAGCCGAGCCACCCTGCACAATCAGGATTTTATCTCGGAAAAGGACATCCGGGTGGGAGCCCGGGTGGTGCTGCGGAAGGCAGGGGAGATCATTCCCGAAGTGGTTGCAGTGCTGTCTCGGCCGGAGGGTTCCGAACCTTACCGGCTGCCGGAGGTGTGCCCCTCCTGCGGGGAGCGGGTCACTCGTGTGGAGGGGGAGGCAGCTACCCGCTGCACCAATCCCCAGTGTCCGGCCCAGCTGCTGCGGAATCTGATCCACTTTGCCTCACGGGACGCCATGGATATCGACGGTCTGGGTCCGGCAATTCTGGAGCAGCTGCTGCAGGCAGGATTGATTCACTCTCCTGCGGACCTGTACACTCTGGAGGCGGACAGCTTGCAAAAACTGGACCGTTTTGGCAAAAAGAGTGCGGAAAACCTGGTGGCATCGGTGCAGCGCTCCAAGGAAAATGATTTGTACCGTTTGGTGTATGCCTTGGGGATCCCTCACATCGGAGCAAAAGCAGCCCAGGTGCTGTGCGGGACATTTTCCACCATGGACGAGCTGGAAAACGCCTCCGAGGAGGAGGTGGCCCAGATCGAAGGCTTTGGCGGCATCATGGCCAAAGAGGTTGCAGCCTATTTTCAAAAGGAATCCAGCCGAGAGCTGATTGCCCGGCTGAAGGAGTTGGGTGTCAACATGACATCGCAACGGCAAGAGGCTCAAAGCGCTTCCTTGGCGGGCAGCACCTTTGTGCTTACGGGTACCCTGCCCACCATGAGCCGGAAAGAGGCCACACAGCTCATTGAGAGCCACGGGGGAAAGGTCACGTCTTCCGTGTCGAAAAAGACAAGCTATGTGCTTGCGGGGGAGGAGGCTGGCAGCAAGCTGGAGAAAGCGCGCCAGTTGGAGATCCCCGTGCTGACGGAGGAGGAACTCCTTCAGATGCTGAAAAGCGATAACTGATAGAAAGGACAATTGCTATGATCGTCAAATTTGAGGAACTGTATCAACAGGAAGCCCAGGGCCAGCGCGCCCGCTACGAGGAGCTTCGCAAGGGCTTTGCCCAGCAGTTTGGCAGCGATGAGGGCGGCGAATACTTCAGCGCTCCCGGTCGCTCCGAGATCGGCGGCAATCACACCGACCACAACCACGGTCGCGTGCTGGCAGCTGCTGTCAATCTGGACATTGCGGCTTATGCCCGCAAGACCGACAACGGCAAGGCTGTGCTGAAGTCCGCCGAGTATACCAAGGTTGACGAAGTGGATCTGGACAGCCTGGAGCAGAAGGCGGAAGAGGAGGGCACCTCTGCAGCGCTGCTGCGGGGTATCTGCTCTCGCTGTGTGCAGCTGGGCTATAAGGTGGGCGGTTTCGAGTGCTACACCATCACCCGGGTGCTCAAGGGCTCCGGCCTCTCCAGCTCCGCTGCGTTTGAAGTGTTGGTTGTCACTGTGATCAGCCATCTGTACAACGACGGCCAGATCGATCCTGTCACAGCCGCCAAGATCGCCCAGTATGCGGAAAATGTCTACTTTGGCAAACCTTCCGGCCTGCTGGATCAGATGGCAAGCTCCGTGGGCGGGTTCACCTCCATTGACTTCAAGGATCCTGAGAACCCCGTGATTGAGAAGGTGGATTTCGACATCACCCAGGCCGGTTATGCCCTGTGTGTGGTGGATACCGGCGGCAACCATGCCAACCTCACCGGCGAATACGCTGCCATTCCTGCAGAGATGAAGAGCGTGGCTGCGTACTTTGGCAAGGAATTCCTGCGTGACGTGGACGAGAAGGCATTTTATGAACATATCGGCGAGATCCGCAAGCAGACTGGTGATCGGGCTGTGCTGCGGGCCATGCACTTCTTTGACGAGGATAAAATCGCCGCGGAAGAGGCCAAGGCTCTGCGGGCAGGTGACTTCGACGCTTTCAAGGAGATGATCCTCACCTCCGGCAAATCCTCCCTTCAGAGATTGCAGAACGTGTTTGCCGTAGTGAATCCCCAGGAGCAGGGCTTGACCCTGGCTCTGGCTCTCTCTGAGAAGCTTTTGGCTGGAAAGGGTGCATGGCGTGTCCACGGCGGCGGCTTTGCCGGAACCATCCAGGCCTTTGTGCCCCTGGATATGCTGGACGAGTATCGCGCCGGCATTGAAAAGGTCTTTGGGGAAGGCTCCTGCTACACGCTGTCCGTCCGTCAGGCCGGCGGCACCAAGGTGGAGCTGTCCTAAACGAAATCCCATAAGGGGGCTTTCTGCTAAGAAAAGTTCTCTGCGGTGAATCCGTACATAAAAAGGCGTCCCGGAAAATCACTTCCGGAACGCCTTTTTTTGCTCTCATGAAAATTGGAAATCCATGTGTGAGTCCTGCCGCCGTCCCAAAGCCTCTTGCCCGCAGTCAGTGGATGCCGGAAACCCAAAGGTCACTCTTGGGTGGGATCCTCAAAGTTCGGGATTTCCTCCTCTGCGGAATCCCCGCTTATGACTTGGAAATTCTTCATAGGAGGATGGTAATCCGGTGCCAGCACAATGGAGTAGGACCACGCCAACAGCAGGACCATCAGCATGGAGGCACACCACAAAGCAGCCTTCTGAAGGAACCCTTTCTGACGTTTGCGCAGAATCAAGTCCACCCGCTGAAGCAGGTCTCGCTTGATGGGAGAAATCAATCCCACCGAGGGGAGAGGACATTCAATTCCCACTTTTCCCTGGCTGAATACCAGCGTCTTTACAAGAGCTTCCCGGTAGGCTTTGGCCTCCTGCGGTGTTTTGTCTTTCAGCACTTCCGCGTCACATTTCAGCTCCAAAGTCCGGGAAAGATCCCTTCGCATGAAATAGACCAGAGGATTCCACCAGAAGCAGATGCAATAGATCTCCACAAAGAACTTCACCCACAAATCCCGGTTTTTCCAGTGAACCAGCTCATGGATCAGGATCAACCGATATTCCTCCTGAGTATAGGGGAAATTGGGCAGCAGAATGGTGGGATGGCGGAAGCCAACAATCATGGGGGACATCACCCGGACAGTTTGAACCAGCCGGGGAATAGGGGTACCCAACTTTTGGGCAGCCTGCAAAGCCAGCTGGGTGATGGTTTCATCTGGAAGGGACTCGTAGGACTGCAGTTTGCTTCGGAAACGCAGGTATCTAGCAGTCTCCTTGGCAAGCAAGAAAAGGATACTGATCACCCAAAGCAGGCACAGCAGTCCGCCAACCGTGCCAGGAAAGGGGGCCAGGGATTTTTCCGTCTGGCGGTAGAGAGCGGCAAAAACCCCTTTGAGATGGACTAGACGAGTGTAATTGGGCACCATCAAAGGGAAGAGGCAGCGCAGACCTGTTCCCAAGCCCAAAAGCAGCAGAGGAGTAGCCCCCAGCACGGCCAACAGGCTGGTGTTCTTCCGAAAAAAATAGAGCAGCACAATGAAAACGCTGCTCCACATGACCGCCGACATCAGGGAGTAGGGGGTGACGGTCATAGTGTATTACTCCTGCGTCGTTTGACCAATTTTTCAATTTCGCTCAAAAGTCCGTCCACATCGTCTACATGAGAGTATTTCAGCAATGAGCAGACAATGGAAGGGATATCCTCCGGGGTAAACTTCTCGGAAGAGGTAATCTGCAGCGCAAAATGCTCATTTCGAGTGACGGTGGGGGCATAACGGCGGGCATAGTTGTGATCCTTTCCCATACCGCCTACCACGACAATATACTCCTTGTCAATGAGATCATTGATGAGCAGATGGAAGGAGTTGACTGCAAACAAGGGTTCACCCTTTTCAGAGACAGCAGCCTCCAAAATTTCAGGTCTTCCCAAAGGACGATCCGCATCCCAGAGGATCTCCATTAAGGCCAGTTCAGATTTGGTAAGGGGAAAACGTTTTCTTTTTTTCATAAAGCACCTCAGTTCAATTCGATTGGTGGGAAACAGTCGTATACTGTCCTCCAGTTTAATTTCAAATGTTATGAATGTCAAGAGATTTTGTAAGTTTTCCCCGGAAAAAAAGATCTAAATTCGTGACATTTTAAAATGATGCATGCACAACATTGTAGGATGATACAGATAATCAATTGATTTTTTGGAGAATTAGGTTCCGTTTTCCTGGCATTGCATCTTTTTTTGCTTGGAAAACCATTCCATTTCTCTGAGAGGAACAAGCAGCGATTAAGTTTTGGGGAATCCTGGCCGATATATCAAAAGAATAGCTTTTTCAGAATTTCTGGAAGGCGTTGATTGTGAAAGGAAGTGTACCCATGCCAAAGCCTCTTTTGTCCATTGGCATGATCGTAAAAGATGAAATTCGCTGTTTGCAGCGGTGTTTAGATTCCCTGAAGCCGCTGCGGGATGCGATTCCTTGTCAGCTGGTGATTGCCGACACCGGTTCCACAGATGGAACTCGGGAGTTGGCGGAGAAATCCGCTGATGTGCTGGTGGATTTTCCCTGGATCGGTGATTTCGCCGCAGCACGAAATGCGGCCATGGAGCGCTGTGAAGGAGAATGGTATCTTACAGTGGATGCTGACGAATGGCTGGAGGACATTGAGCCACTGGTCACTTTTTTAAAGTCGGAAGACCAGAAAAAGTTTGATTACGTCTCCTCTATCCAGAGAAATTACCAGGACAAGGAACTAAAGAATTACGGTGACTTTTTTGTGGCTCGTATGGGCCGTCTGCGGGAAGGGACTCTCCGGTATCAGTCCCCCATTCACGAGACCCTTTTTTATACAGATGGCCATCAGGGAAACGCCATTGTGCTGCAAAAGCTCATCCTTCACCATGACGGCTACCTGTCTTTGACACCGGAACACATGAAGGAAAAGCGTCGCCGAAATATGCCTCTGCTTCGTGCGGAGCTGGAAAAGAAACCGGAGGACCTCCGCTTGCTGGTTCACTGCCTGCAGTCCGCTGATGACAAGGACGAGAGGAGGGACTATGTGGAGCGTTCTCTGGCTATCGCTCCCAGAGAAAAGGCAAACCCCTATTGCTCGGTATCCTATCAAAATGCTATGATGTTCTACTCTTCTTTGGGAGAGAATAGCAAAGTCCTGGAGTGCTATGACGCGTGGCAGAAGCTTTGGCCGGATTCCCCGCTGTTGGCAGTGGATGGAGAAGCCATTGCAGCGGTCACCTGCTATCGCATGGAGCGCTATGAGACGGCGCTTGCCCATCTGCGTCGCAACAGCAAAGGGCTGGAGCGAGTGGAAAAAGAAGAGGACATGCGCTCTCCCGACCGCATGTACACCCAGTACAACACCACCAATGACAACTGGAAAGACAACCTTCAGTGCATTGGGGTCCACTGCCAGCTGAAACTGGAGCACTATGATCAGGCACAGAAAGCTCTGGACCGGGTGAAACTGGAGACCACGAATGTGGGAAACCGGGTGGGTCTGGTGTTGAGCACATTGGCCTCGGGAGACAAACTTCCCCGGCCGGAAGAGTTCTTGAAGCGATGCTGGCAGCTAGGCCAGGACCTCCCAGAAGATGCTGATAAGGAAGAGAGAGAGCGCTGGGAAACTTGGCACAAACGCTTGCTGGCGATTTTCCGACAAGAGGCAATAAAAGACCCAGAGAAGGTGATCCCCCAGCTGGCAGGTTTGGAGGGAACCTCTGTGGGTGTGTCCGCCAAGATTTGCTTGGCGGACAATGCCGCACTGGCTTCAGCTCTGTGGGAGCAGATCCGTGACTGGGAAGACGTGTTACCCCAGGCATATCTTCACACCATGGATCTGCGGTGCCCGCTACCTCAGGCACTTTATGGACAGAACTCCGAAACGTTGGCGGAGCTCGCCTCCTTTATGGGGCAGCAAAAAGGGTTTGCCCGCACCGTAGGGGATTGGATTTCCCACCAGCCCCCAGTGGAAACTCCCGGGCAGCTCACTTGGCAGTTGGATTTGCTCATGGCCGCACTGCGCTGCGATGGATGGCAGGAGGACGAGCCGCTGGCGGAACTGCTTTGCGGATTGTATGCTTCTCTATCCCAAACATATTTGGAAAACGTGTACAATCCTGAGATTCTCAACCGAGAAGATCTCTCCGTGCTTCCTGGAATGCAGCGCTATGCCTGGTTCCTGTGGCAAGCCCGCAAGGCAGGAGACTCCGGCGATGAACTGGGGTATGTGCGAAATCTGCGGGCGGCGTTGGAGACAGCTCCTGCTATGAAGAACATGGTGGAATATTTGCTGCACCATAAACCTCAGCCCGCCCCCAGCCAAGAGCTGCTGCAGCTTGCTCAGAAGGTGAGAGAAATTCTTGCCCAATATCCGGAAGGTCATCCTGCCGTGGAGGCTATCAAAGCCAGCGAAGCCTACCAAAAGGTAGCTTCTCTCTTGGAACCGCCTCAGCAGGCAGCTGTCGAAAAACCTTGTGCACCGGAGCCCATGGAAGAAGATCCGAAACTTCGGAAAAATTTCTTCGAGCTCTTTCCTGAAGAAGGCGAAAATCTTGAGGAAGTGATTCGATCCAATTTTGCTAAAAAGGGAAATGGTACCGATCAATGGACGGACTATTGGAACCGTTTTCCGCTGTGGGGGAAGGGAAAAAATGAGGTGCTGCACAATGCGGCAGTTTCCCTCACACAGCATAAAGAGGATTTCTTCTGGTTGTTTGACCGTTTGGGCGATACTCAATCCCGGCGTGTGCTGGATGCGGTTATCCGCAGCTGGCGAAACTTCGAGATTCTTCCCCTGGAGTCTGTGATCGATCATACGTACAGCGATTATTTTGATTTATCCTTGGTTCATTGCGATGATCAAGAAGTGGTCGCGGACGTGGGAGCCTTTATCGGGGATACCTTTCTCTCGTATATTAAGGCCTATGGAAGTGAGAACTACCTGCGCTATTATGCCTATGAAATCACCCAAAAAAGTTTTGAGACACTGAAGAAAAATACGGAAGCATATCCCCGGGTGCTGTGCCGGCGCAAGGGAGCCGGTTCCAAACACGGCGTAATGAAGCTGGATCCCAACGAAAGCGATGCATCTGCCAATCAACTCTCTCAACAGGGGAAAGATGAGGTGGAAATTGTTGCGCTGGATGAAGATATCACAGAACCACTCACATTCATCAAAATGGATATTGAAGGCGCTGAATATGACGCGCTCTTAGGATGTCAGAAGCATATCTGCCAGGATCATCCCAAACTCGCCCTGTCGGTCTATCACAACTTTGAGGACCTTTGGAGGCTTGCCCGAGTGGTGGATCAATGGGTGCCGGGTTATCGCTTTTTCCTGCGGTATCATGGAGGAAACCTGTGGCCCAGTGAGATCACACTCCTAGCCCTGCCTCCAGAAGCATAACTCATAACTTGAAAAACGCTCGGTTTTTCCGGGCGTTTTTCTTTTTGAAAAAACTGCCGTTCCGTTTTCCTTGCAGTTTTTTCGCCATTGTGCTATACTTTCCATAAGTTGTGTCCTCTCGTCATGAGGGTCACAGCCTGTATTTTCCATAGGGAGTGTGGCTTTTGGATATCAGTCTTGCCCAAGAGGAGCTTTCACGGCAGAAACTGTATATGGATGATGTATCCGAGATCATGAAGGTGCGCGCCAGGGGATCCGTACCCCTTGCCTATGTGCGCACCTACGGCTGTCAGCAGAATGTTGCTGACGGCGAAAAGATCAAAGGACTGCTCAGCCAGATGGGCTTCGAGTTTGCGGATGCCCCTGAGGATGCTGACTTCATCCTGTTTAACACCTGCGCCGTTCGGGAGCACGCCGAAGACAGAGTGTTCGGCAATGTGGGCGCCTTGAAGAACATCAAGCGCCGGCACCCTTCCACGATCATTGCCGTGTGCGGCTGCATGACGGAGCAGGAACATGTTGTGGAGCGCTTTAAGAAAAGCTTTCCCTTTGTCAATATTGTCTTTGGCACTCACGTGATCCACCGCCTGCCAGAGATGCTCTATACAACCATTACCGACTCCAAGCGGGTGTTCCTGCGTGGTCACGAAGGGGAAGAGGTCTTGGAGGGCATTCCCACCCGGCGAGATGGAAAGTCCCGAGCTTGGGTAACCGTGATGCTGGGCTGCGATAATTTCTGCTCCTACTGTATTGTCCCTTACGTGCGGGGCAGGGAGAAGAGCCGTCGCCCCGACGAGATCGTCAAGGAATGCCGTGAACTCATCGAGGACGGATACAAGGAGATCACCTTGTTGGGACAAAACGTCAACTCTTATGGCAAGGGGTTGGAGGAGAACGTGAATTTTGCGGAGCTTCTCCGGCGGATCGACGCCATCCCGGGAGATTACCGCATCCGGTTTATGACCTCCCATCCCAAGGACGCCTCCAAGGAACTGTTCGACGTGATGGCATCCAGCCAGCACATTCCCCACTATATTCACCTGCCGTTCCAGTCCGGCAATGACCGTGTACTTCAGGAGATGAACCGCCATTACAATCGAGAGCAGTACCTCTCGCTGATTCGTTATGCCCGAAGCGTCATGCCGGATGTGAGCTTCACCTCCGATGTGATTGTAGGCTTCCCAGGGGAAACCTATCAGGAGTTCTGCGACACGCTGTCCCTGATTCGGGAAGTGGAGTTTACGTCGCTGTTCACCTTTATTTACTCCCCGCGGCAGGGGACTCGCGCCGCCAAGATGCCCGACCCCGTCTCCCATGAGGAGAAAACCAAATGGTTCTCTGAGCTTTTGCAGGTGCAGGAGCAGGTGGCAGCCCAGCGCTGCCAGAAGATGGTGGGAACGACCGAGCGGGTGCTGGTGGAGGAGCGCAATGAGAAGTCGGGTCTGCTCTCCGGCAGGACAAACTCCAGCGTGATCATCGAGTTTCCGGGAGAGGACAGCTTAATCGGTCAGTTTGCCCAGGTGAAAGTCACCAGTGCCCGCAGCTGGATGCTCCAGGGAGAGCTGGTATGAAAAACTACAATCTAATTGTGGTATTCAACCAGACGGGAGATCGCCTTCTGCTGTGCAAGAGGAAGAAGGAACCCTATCTGGGACTTTCCAATTTTGTAGGCGGGAAGATCGAGCCGGGGGAGGATTCCCTCTCCGCCGCATATCGGGAGCTGTGGGAGGAGACCGGGATCACCAAGGCGGATATTCGCTTGACCCATCTGATGGATTTGACCTATTACGTCACAGAATGCCTCTTGGAGGTCTATGTGGGACGACTGAATAAAGATCTGACCGTTTTCGGCGACGAAAACCAGTTGTACTGGTCGGATTTAGACCACAACTTCTTTGATACTGGTGCCTATGCGGGATATGGAAATATGGGCCACATCTTGCTGGAGATTCAAGGCGCCAAGGAATGGATCCCCTGGTGAGCGGGGATTGCAAGTAACATGGAAAAATGCCCTTTGGGCTTTTTAAAATTTTTCGAAAAAATTAAAACTCAATTCATATGGAGGAATTACCATGGATATCATCGAAATGACAAGAGAACTGGGCCGTGCCCTGCAGAACGACGAGCGCTACATTGCGATGGTGGCAGCCCGCCAGGCCAGCGACGAGGACGCCGCTCTTCAGGAGGCCATCGGCGAGTTTAACCTGAAGCGTATGGCCATTTCCAACGAGGCTCAGAAGGAGGAGCGCAACGACGAGACTCTGCAGCGCCTCAACGAGGAGTTCCGGGCCGTGTACCAGAAGATCATGGAGAACGAGCATATGCTCCGCTACAACGACGCCAAGAACGAGTTTGACGCATTGCTGCAGCGCATGACCGGTATCCTCAGCCTGTGTGCTGACGGCGAAGATCCGGAGACCTGCGATTACGACGCTGCCTCCTGCGGCGGCAACTGCTCCAGCTGCGCTGGCTGCCACTGATCGGAAGGAATTGGGCGCCAAAAGGAAGGCGCCTTGGAAATGGAAAGGGCTGGTACATAGATCATGCCGGATTACTCCCCGATGATGAAACAATATTTCCAGATGAAAGAAAAGTATCCTAACACGATACTTTTCTTTCGCCTTGGAGATTTTTACGAAATGTTCTTCAACGATGCCAAGACAGTTTCCCGGGAACTGGAGCTGACCCTCACCGGGAGGGACTGTGGACTGGAGGAGAGAGCTCCCATGTGCGGGGTGCCTTTCCACAGCGCGGAAAGCTACATCGCCAAGCTGGTAGCCAAGGGGTATAAGGTGGCCATCTGTGAGCAGATGGAGGACCCCAAGCTGACCAAGGGCCTTGTAAAGCGGGATGTGATCCGGGTGATCACGCCGGGCACCGTGGTGGAAAACAGCATGCTGGATGAGACCAAGAACAATTTCCTCTGCTCCATCTGCTATGAGGATGACGGCTTGGGCCTCTGCTTTGGCGATATCTCCACCGGCGACCTGACTGCCGACCAAGTTCTGGCCCCCAATGAGGACACGCTGCTGCACATTTTGGAAGACCGCCTGGCCCGGTACAATCCCAGTGAAATCATTATGAATCCCCAGGCTTTGGACTTAGCTGGTCTGGAAGAGTTTATCCGGGAAAAGCTCCACGCCTCTGTGGAATGCCAGGACGAGGCACTGTACCGAAACATGGGGGAGGCCCAGCAGGCAGTCAGCCATCAGTTTGGCGGAAAAACGCTGGACCAGTTGGAGCTTTCCGGAAAGCCCCTGGCAGTGAAGGCCTTGTCTGCGCTGTTTGACTACCTCTCACGCACTCAGATCACCGGTTTGGAGCGGATGAACGAGGTGGACATCGGCACAGACGCCGGGATCATGGGACTGGACATCAACGCCCGCCGGAATCTGGAGTTGACCGAGACGCTGCGCAACAAGGAAAAACGGGGCTCCCTGCTGTGGGTGCTAGACCGCACCAAAACCGCTATGGGCAAGCGCCTGATCAAAACTTGGCTGGAGCAGCCCCTCTTAAGTCCCGCACGGATCACCCGGCGGCAGAACGCGGTGGAGGAGCTCTTTGAGAATCCCCAGCTCTTAGACGAAATCACGGAACAATTGACGGGGATCTTTGACCTGGAGCGCATTATGACCCGCATTGTTTACGGCTCTGCCAATGGGCGGGAGCTGCGTTCCCTCTCTGCGGCGGTGAAGCGTCTGCCCGGCCTCAAAGCTTTGCTGGAGGGCTGTCAGTCCACTCTGCTCCAAAAGCTCAATGAGGAGATGGATGGCATGGAGGATCTGGCCCAGCTCATCGACTCCGCCATTGTGGACGATCCGCCCTTTACCATCCGAGAGGGAGGCATCATCCGAGAGGGGTACAATCAGGAGCTGGACGAGGTCAAGCGGGACATGAACGGCGGCCGGGAACTGATCGCCGCTGTGGAGGCCAGAGAGCGGGAACGCACGGGAATTCCCAAGCTTAAAACAGGGTATAACCGTGTGTTCGGCTACTACATTGAGGTGTCCAACAGCTACAAGGATCAGGTGCCGGAGGATTACATCCGCAAACAGACGCTGACAAACGGGGAGCGCTACATCACTCAGGAACTGAAGGAATTGGAGAACCGCATTCTGGGCGCTCACGACAAGTCCATTGCCCTGGAGTCCAAGCTCTTCGAGGAGCTGCGGCAGCATGTGGCAGATCAGCTCAACCGGGTTCAGAGTTCGGCCAAGGCCGTGGCGGTGCTGGACGTGTTGGCCTCTTTTGCGGTGGTCTCCGTAAAGAACGATTACACCCGTCCGGTGATCAACCTCAGTGGCAAGCTCTATCTGAAGGACAGCCGTCATCCCGTTGTGGAAGCGCTTCTTCACGACACCCCCTTTGTCCCCAACGATGTGGACATGGATATGAACGACAACCGGGTGGCCATTATCACGGGCCCCAATATGGCTGGTAAATCCACCTACATGCGTCAAACAGCCATCATCACCATCATGGCGCAGATCGGCTGTTTCGTGCCCGCCGCTGTTGCGGAGGTGGGAATTGTGGACGCCATTTTCACCAGAGTGGGAGCCTCCGACGACCTGTCCGCCGGTCAGTCCACCTTTATGATCGAAATGACCGAGGTGGCAGATATCCTGAAAAACGCCACCAAAGACAGCTTGATCATCTTTGATGAAATTGGCCGGGGAACGTCCACCTTCGATGGCATGAGCATTGCCAGGGCGGTTTTGGAGTATGTCCACGACAAGAAGCTTGTAGGCGCCAAGACTCTGTTTGCCACCCACTACCATGAGCTCACAGCCTTGGAGGAGATTCTTCCCGGTGTGAAGAACTTTAATGTGGCTGTCAAGAAGCGGGGAGATGATATCACCTTCCTGCGGCGGATTGTCCGGGGTGGAGCGGACGACAGCTTTGGCATCCAGGTGGCAAAGCTGGCCGGTGTGCCCGAAAAAGTGATCCGCCGGGCTAAGCAAGTGCTGGCGGAGCTGGAGAGCGAGGGCCCGTCAGAACGGCCAGCGCCCCAGCGCCTGGAGGAGCCCATCCAGTTGACCATGGATTCTGTGGATGGGGAAGTGCTGCAGAAGCTCCGCAACCTGGATGTCAACGCGCTGACACCCATCCAGTGCATGAACACCTTGTTCGAGCTTTGCAGTATGCTGAAATAATTCTGGAAAGGAGGCGGGACAATGCCCAAAATTCAAGTGCTGGACAAACAGGTGGCGGAACTGATCGCCGCTGGTGAGGTGGTGGACCGCCCTTCTTCCGTTATCAAGGAACTGGTGGAAAACGCTGTGGACGCCGGCGCTACCATTATCACAGTGGAAATCCGACGGGGTGGCATCACCTTTATGCGGGTGACGGACAACGGCTGCGGAATCGCTCCCGAGGACGTCCCCATTGCGTTTCTGCGCCACGCCACCAGCAAGGTCAACCAGGAGGACGACCTGAACTTCATTGCCACCTTGGGCTTCCGTGGGGAGGCACTGGCCTCCATCTCAGCGGTGGCACACGTGGAGCTGCTCACTCGAGTGCCGGGTGCTGTGGCTGGCGTGCGCTACTCCTGCGGCGGGGCAGAGGAACCCACTTTGGAGGAAGCCGGCTGTCCGGAGGGCACCACCATTTTGGTGCGGGATCTGTTTTACAACACCCCCGCCCGAATGAAGTTCCTGAAAAAGGACTCCACCGAAGGAAACTCGGTGGCCGGGATTCTGGACAAGCTGGCACTGTCCCATCCGGAGATCTCTTTCCGGTTCATCCGGGATGGAAAGGAACAGCTGCACACACCGGGGGACGGAAAGTTGTCCTCCACCATTTACGCAGTGTATGGACGGGAGTTTTCGTCGGCACTGATTCCCGTGAACTATGAACTGGGCCATGTGAAGGTGGAGGGTTTCATCAGCGCCCCAACTTCCAGCCGGCCCAACCGTAGCATGCAGAACTTCTTCATCAACGGCCGGTATATCCGTAGCCGAACCGCAATGGCTGCCTTGGAAGAGGCCTACAAAGGCTCCATTATGGTGGGGAAATTTCCCGCCTGCGTGCTCCACCTTCACCTTGCCTTCGGCGCCGTGGATGTCAATGTCCATCCCGCCAAAATGGAGGTGCGGTTTGTCAATGAGCGACCTATTTTTGATGCGGTGTACCATGGGGTAAAGTCCGCCCTCCATGCGGGGGATAAACCCAAAGTTATGGAGCTGAAGCGCCCCCAAGTTAATCCCTATGCCCCCATCCTGGAAAAGCATGAGCAGCTGCGCATGGAACCACCCAAACAGGCTCCTGTTTTCAAAAAGCCCACGCCGATTGCGCCCAAGAAGCCTGCAGCTTCCACTTCTCGGCCGCAGCCGCAGTCTTTTCAATCATCGCCCTTTGTTCTGCATGACAGCAGTGTGGGAATTCTGCGGCAGGACACCATGACCCTGCCATCCGTCATGGAGAAAATCCTGGATTGGGAACCCCAGCCCGAGCAGCCTCCTACGGCTCCTCCGGTGAAAGAAAAGCAGCCACAGCCCCCACCCCAACAGCCCCAGGAGGTCTCTTTGGAGGAACCCACCGAACCTTTTTTGGAGATGCCCCTGCCGGTGGAGGAGGAACCCTCTTCCGAACTGTCCCAAGCACCGTTGCGGGAGTTTCATTCCCGGATCATCGGCGAGGCATTCGGCACTTACCTGGTTGTTCAATACAGTCAGGATGAGCTGATGTTCATTGACAAGCACGCAGCCCATGAACGGCTGCTCTATGAGCGGCTCAAGCGGGAAAACGCCGGCGGCGAGGCCCAGACCCTTCTGGAGCCGGTGACGGTCACCTTGGACAAGGAGGAATACACTGCCGTGCTGAACCATCTGGAGGACTTCTCCAAAGCCGGTTTTGAGGTGGAGGATTTTGGCTCCGGGACAGTCCTGGTGCGGTCGGCACCTCTGCTGCTGGATGGCGGGGACGCTGCTGAAGCCGTGATGGAGATCGCCGGGTACTTGGCTGCCTTGAAGAACCGCATGACCACCGAACATCTGGATTGGGTGTATCACAATGTGGCCTGCAGGGCGGCTATCAAAGCCGGTGATTCCTTGACGAGGGAGGAGATGGTCTCCTTGGCCGAGGAGCTGGAACAGAATCCGGACGTTCGCTACTGTCCCCACGGAAGGCCGGTCTACATTCTCCTTCGCCGTCAGGATATTGAGCGGCAGTTTGGAAGGGCTTGATGATGAGTGCGAATAAAATCCCGGTAGCGGCAGTGGTGGGGCCCACAGCCACAGGGAAGACAGAATTGGGCATCCGGTTGTGTCAGCGTCTGAACGGGGAGATTGTGTCCTGCGACTCCATGCAGATTTACCGGGGATTGCCCATCGGCACCGCCCAGCCTTCGCCCCAGGAATTGTCTGCGGCACCCCACCATCTCATCGGCTTTCTGGATGTGGAGGAACCCTTCAGTGTGTCTGACTACGTGGATGCAGCCAGCAAGGAGATCCAGTCCATCCATGACCGGGGTAAAATTCCCGTTCTGGTGGGAGGTACAGGCCTTTACGCCAGATCCCTGCTGAGAGGTTTCTCCTTTGAGGAAAACGGCAGGGATGAAGCGTTGCGGGCACGTCTCTTTCAGGAGGCGGAACAGATGGGGCCCCAGGCCCTCTACGAGCGGCTGGAACAGCTGGATCCCAAAGCCGCTGAGGAGATCCATCCCAACAATGTAAAACGAGTGGTGCGTGCGCTGGAATACATCCAGCTGTGCGGAGAGCCCTTTTCCCAGCAGGCGGAACGTTCCAAAAGTGCCCAGTCGCCCTACCAGTATGTGATGCTCTGTCTGAGCTTTCGGAATCGGGAGACCCTCTACCACCGCATCGACTTGCGAGTGGATCGGATGTTGGAACAAGGTCTGCTGGAAGAGGCTCGCCAGTTTTACCAACGCTGCTGTCAAGGAGAAAAGATTCCCACGGCAGCCCAGGCCATTGGCTACAAGGAATTGTTCCCCTACTTTCGAGGGGAGACGTCCTTGGAGGAGGCTGTGGAGAGCATCAAGCGGGAAAGCCGCAGGTATGCCAAGCGGCAGATCACCTGGTTTAAACGGGAGAATTCGGTGGAATTTCTCTATGTGGATGATTTCGTCAATGGAGAAGAACTGTTAGAGGAGAGCATCCGGTTGCTAAAAAAGTGGAACGTGCTGAAAGGTGGGGAAGCCCTTGAGCGGGACTAAGAAAATACGCACTGCGGGTGCCCTGATTCTGGCACTGCTGGTTTTGATCTATGTGGGATACCAGGCTTACATGGCCACCCACAGGGCCCTTCAGACAGAAACGGCCATGTACGGTGAAGTGTCCGATGTGATCCAGTCCCAGGGATTCATCGTCCGAAATGAGACTGTGGTGCCCGGCAACACCTCCGGGGTGCTGAGCTATCGCCTTTCAGATGGTGCCCGAGTGGCTGCAGGGGGCGTCATCGCGGACGTGTTCTCCTCGGAAAGTGACGCCTCTGCTCAGCGGGAGATTGAACAGCTGGATCGGGAGATCCAAAATCTCCAAGCACTTGCCGGACCGTCGGATTATGTGGTGGCCAACCCCTCCATGCTTGGGGATCAGATCTACTCCGCAGTGGAGGACATTGTCAAAGGTGTCAATCAGAATGATTTCTCTCAGCTGACCACGTGGAAGGAAGAGCTCCTGAACGCTTTGACCCGCCGTCAGCTGGTCACAGGAGAGGAGAGTGCCGGTGATTTTGCTCAGCGCGTCAGCGAGCTGGAGAGCCGCCGATCCACTCTGGAGGCCCAGGCAGGGGACGCGGTGGGCACTATTCAAGCGCCCACTGCTGGGTATTTTATCAGTTCGGTGGATGGGCTGGAGAATGCCGTCAGCGTGGATGATGTGGAAGACTTAACCGTGTCCCAAGTGGAAGAGCTGCTGAGCCAGGAGCCCTCGGCGAACAGCAGTGCCGCGGGAAAGATCTGCCAGGACTTTAACTGGTATGTGGCCTGTATCTTCAATGAAGACGAGATGATCCATCTGGAGGGCGTGGAAAACGTATCTCTGGACATTCCCTTTGCCAGCACGGAGAAGATTCCCGCCACTGTGGTTGCAAAGAATTACGATGAGGAATCCGGAAACACAGCGGTGATATTCCAGTGCTCTTATATGGATTCTGAAATTGCCTCAGTGCGCAACGAGGCTGTACAGGTGACCGTGGCCACCTATTCCGGTGTGCTGGTCAATGAGAGAGCCCTGCGTTTTGAGGATGTGGAGTACACCACCACGGATGAGGACGGCAACACAGTCACAAAAGTCCAGGAAAATGTCCGGGGTGTGTATGTGCTCTATGGAGGCCAGCTGGAATTTGTGCAGGTCTTCACGGATCACTCTGTCAACGGCTATGCCATCTGCAAGACCGAGCTGAGCTCGGAGGAACAGGCCATGCTGGTGACAAAATCCACCATCCAGCTATACGATCAAATTGTGGTAGAAGGGACGGATCTCTATGATGGAAAAATCGTTGAGTGAGCGCTGTCAGATCTTTGACGAGAACTACCCCAGGATCTTGGAGGAGATCGCGCAAGCTGCCGAAGCATCCGGAAGGCGTCCGGAGGAGATCACACTGTTGGCAGCCACCAAAACAGTGCCGTTGGAAGTGATCAACCACGCCATTGACCGAGGCCTTTCCTGTGTGGGAGAAAACCGCGTTCAGGAGCTGCTGGAAAAGTACGACGGCCTCCACAAGGAGCACTGTGATGTTCAATTTATCGGGCAGCTGCAGACCAACAAGGTGAAGTACCTCATGGGGAAGGTCAGCTGTATTCAGTCTGTGGGCAGTGTAAAGCTGGCAAAGGAAATCTCTCGGCTGTGTGTGCGGGAGAACACCTCTATGAAGGTGCTCATTGAAGTGAATATCGGCCGGGAGGAGAGCAAGGGCGGCGTGCTGCCCGAGGAATTGCTGGAGTGTGTAGATCAGGTTCGGCAGCTTCCAGGGATCCAGGTGAGCGGCCTCATGGCCATCCCGCCTATCTGTGAAAACAAGGCGGAACTGCAGGGGTATTTTTCTGCGGTGCGGCAATATTATGTTGACATCAAGGCAAAAAAATTAGATAATGTACGTATGGACTGCTTGTCCATGGGGATGTCCTCTGATTTTCAAGAGGCCATCGCCTGTGGAGCAACAATGGTGCGTGTTGGTTCCTCGCTGTTTGGGAAGAGGGACTATTCCAAGCGGTAACAAGCGCGTTTAGGAGGTAACGTCCTTATGGCAGGATTGGTCGATAAGTTTCACCGGATGTGGAATCCGTCCGATGACGATTACGATGATGACGAGTACTACGATGATGAGCAGGAACAGGAGCCGGAGGAGAGCCGCAGCAATTACAGCGAGCCTCGCCGTTCCTCGTCCTTTTCCTTTTCCGATTTTGCCTCTCGCAGCGACAGTTCCAGCAACCGGGTGGTGAACATCAACGCCAAAGCTCAGCTGCAGGTGGTGCTGTTTAAGCCCATCTCCTTTGGTGAAGAGACCCGCTCCATTGCGGATGAATTGTTGAAGCGCCATACTGTGGTGCTGAATCTGGAAAAGACGGAAAAAGAGGTCTCCCGCCGCATTGTGGACTTCCTCAGCGGCGTGGCCTATGCCAACAACGGCAAGATCAAGCGCATCGCCACCAACACCTTTATTATCACACCCTATAATGTGGATTTAACCGGCGACGATGTGTTGGATGAGCTGGAAAACAGCGGCGTCTATTTTTAAGGTATGACACAGGAACAGCAGCTGCTCATCGCCCGGCTGGAAGACTCTCTGAAGGCCGCGCGCAAACGCCCTGTCTTCCTGGGCTTTTTGGATGAAGCTCAAGCGGCTTTTTGCCAGGATTTTCTGGCCCGCCGGCGAGAGGTGGAACACCTTTTTTGGGGTGGCCATCCCGACGCGGAACGGGTGATGCTGGGCTTTTTCCCGGACTACCTGGAGCCTGGAGAGGAACACTTTCCCGTCACGCCCTTTGCCATGACATTCCGGAAAGGAGATTCCCTATCCCACAGGGATTTTCTGGGATCGTTTATGGCGCTTGGGGTGGAACGGTCCGTTGTCGGGGATATCCTGGTGGGGGAGGGGGAGTGTGTCGCCTTCCTCCGCAAGGAAATGGGGGACTATTTTCTCCAGAACATTCGAAAGATTGGCCGAGTGGGTGTGAAAACCTCCCTTAGCTGGGAGGGGCCCTTACCCGGCGCAAGGGAATTCAAAGAGATGAGCGGCGTCATCGCCTCAGAGCGGTTGGACTGTTTGGTGGGATTTGCCTGCCGCACCAGCCGGGAAAAGGCGGCTGGACTGATCACAGCAGGGTTGGTTTTCCTGAATCACAGGGAGGCGCTTTCCGTTTCCCAAAAGGTGAAGGAAGGGGACCAGCTCTCGGTGAGACATCAGGGACGCTTTACAATAGATCAGCTAGGCCCTTTGACCAGCAAGGGGCGGCTTGTGGTGAAATGCAGGAAATATCAATAAGGGGGATCACTTCCGATGCTGACCGTAAAGGATATCAACGAGGTAAGCTTTGGCAAAGCAGGGTTCAACGGCTATAAGCCGGAGGACGTGGACAATTTTATCGATGAGGTGGTGGAGTCCTTCACCCAGCTGCTGGCTGAACGGGACGACGCCCTTCAGCAAAGCGCCCAGGCGGGCCAGCAGGTGCAGCAGCTCAACAGTCAGATTGGTGAGCTCAACGCCAAAAATGCGGAGCTCCAGAAGAAGCTGGGAATCCTCGCCCAAAAGATCGAATCCTACCGGGAAGATGAAAACAGTGTGATGCAGGTTCTGCTCAACGCCCAGAAGAGCGCGGACAGCACCATTCAGTCCGCAAAGGACAAGTCTGCTGTCATTCTGGCCGACGCAGAGGACAGCGCTAAGAAACTTCTGGAAAATGCCAGAAACGACGCGGCCAAGGCGGCTCGTGAGTACGCTGACCAGGTGGAGCAGAAGAAGACGGAGCTGGAGGAGATCAAACGCCAGGTGTCTGCATTCCGGGTGTCCCTGTTGGAGATGTACAAGAAGCATCTGGAGATCATCAACCATATTCCCAGCTTCCGTTTTAAGGATACACCCTCTGAAACAGCGGCTCCTTCTCAGTCTCAGCCGGAGAGCAAACCCAGCGCTGACCCTGACCCGGTTCCCACGCCTGTTCCTGTTCAGAAGGAGGAACCGAAACCCGTGCCCCAGCCCGAGCCTGTTCCGGAGCCTCAGCCTGCACAACAGGCGGAGCCCCGCAGACAGACAGTGGCTCGGCCTGCTCCTGCGAAACGGACCGTGGAAGCGCCTGCAAAGCAGGCGCCTACACTTCACGACCGAGTGGATTACAGCAGGGAGCAGACTCAGCGGGAACCCGACCGGGGGTACCGCCCGGACGATGACGATCTCTCTCAGGTGGGCATTGATTTGAAAGCTTACTCCGACATTCCGGAAACACTGCAGAGGGAGAAGGCATCCCACTTCAGCAATTTGGAATTTGGGGACAATGTGGACTTGAGCAACAAAAAGCGCAAGCGATAAAGAGAGACAAGCATGGGCGCAAAGAATTCACTTTGCGCCCATTTCTCTGGAACTGCTGGAAAAAGGGGAGCAATTTCAACGTGAAAAAGAATCTGCGAACTCGGATCACCCCGTTTATCGTCATCGCGGTGGCGGTGGGTCTGTTGATGATCGATCAAGTGATCAAGTACTTTGTTTTGGCCTATCTGCAGCCGGTGGGCACTGTCACAGTGATCCCCGGTCTGCTGGAGCTGGCCTATGTGGAGAATACCGGCGCCGCGTTCGGGCTTTTCCGAAATATGATGTGGTTCCTGGTAACCGTGACCTTGGTGGCGTGCGCCGTGATCATTGTGCTGCTGTTCTGGTATAAGCATCACAGCTTTTTCAGCTATACCACCTCCGCACTGCTGATCGCGGGGGGATTGGGAAACTTGGTGGACCGGCTTCTTCACGGGTTTGTTGTGGACTATATCCATGTCATGTTTTTTGGGTATATCTTTAACTTTGCGGATTGCTGCATCACTGTGGGAGCCGTATGTTTTATCATCCACGCGCTTTTCTTCACGCATGAAAAAGACGCCCAGCCGCAGCCGGAGGCCGGCGAGAAATGAGCCGTCTGGTGGAGATTCCCGTAGAGAAATCTGGTCAGCGTGTGGATAAGCTTTTGTCAGAGGCTCTGGAGGACATGACCCGCTCTGCCGTGCAGAACTTGTTGGAGGAGGGTCTGGTTACCTGCCAGGGAAAAGTTCTCTCCAAAAGCGCCAAGCTGAAGCCAGGGGATATCATCCTGGTGGAGATGCCTGAGGTGCGTCCTCTGGAGGTGCTTCCAGAGGATATCCCCTTGGATATTGTCTACGAGGACAGTGATCTTCTGGTAGTGAATAAGCCCAAGGGGATGGTGGTTCACCCCGCTCCAGGACATGGGGAAGGCACTTTGGTGAACGCGCTGCTGTACCACTGCGGAGATTCCCTGTCGGGGATCAACGGCGTTGCCAGGCCTGGAATCGTCCACCGCATTGATAAGGATACCAGCGGTCTGCTGATTGTGGCTAAAAACGATTTTTCCCATACCCGCCTGGCGGAACAGATCCAGGCCCACTCCTTCACACGGGAATATAGCGCGATAGTATACGGTTCTTTCCGAGAGGATGCCGGTACGGTGGACGCGCCTTTGGGCCGTCACCCCACGGACCGGAAAAAGATGGCAGTTCTGCTGAACTCTCCCACCGCCCGTCATGCTGTGACCCATTTCTGGGTGGTCAAGCGTTTTCAAGGATTTACTCAGCTGCGTCTTCGATTGGAGACAGGACGCACCCATCAGATCCGGGTACACATGGCTTATATTGGTCACCCTGTTGCGGGGGATCCTGTGTACGGTCCGAAAAAGGTGATCACCTCCCTGCAGGGGCAATGCCTTCATGCGGGAAAAATCGGGTTTGTCCATCCGCGGACAGGGGAGTATCTGGAGTTCGAAGCGCCGTTGCCTGCCTATTTCACGGAATTTCTGCAAAAGCTGAAAGAAGTGTGATCCCAATGGACCGGGAATCAAAGATCCGCGGGGTGCTGCTTTTGATGGCAGCAGCGATTACCGCTGCGGTGCTGGCTGTGCTTTACACAGCACAGCCAATCAATTTCTATCAGGTGATTTTAGAAGACGACACTCCGCTTTCCTCGGCAGTATCTGTTCAGACGCCGGAATCACTGCCTTCGGTGCTCCAGACGGAAAGCGAGTTGATCGAGTCAGATCCGGAAGGTCCCCAAGAGGTGTTGGTGGAAAAGAGCATCAACATCAACACAGCCACTTTGGAAGAGCTGGATAAGCTGCCCGGTGTGGGTCCGGTCATCGCTCAGCGGATCATCGACTACCGGGAGCAGAACAACGGATTCTACGACATTCAAGAGCTGATGGAAGTTTCTGGGATTGGGGAGAAGATCTTCTCCCGATTGGAACCATACATTGTTGCAGAATAAAACAATCAAAAAACGGTGGGGACTTCCTGTCTCCACCGTTTTTTATGGCTAGTTATTCTCTGTATTTGCCGTTAGGGATTGTCGCTGGGAAAGTGGATTCCCGCCTGTTTCCGGGCTTGTTCCAGGAAAGAGGCCACCTGCAGGCTCAATTCTCCGCAGCGGGCATACTCCTTTGCAGAGACTTCCGGCTCCATAATAAACCGGAAGAAGTCCTTGGCCTCCCATCCCATCAGCGTGTACTTTTCATCCCCGCCATAGAGCTGCTCCACGGTACCGTCCTTGTGCCACAGGGAAAGTCCGGCAACCCGGGAGATGGACTCCACGGACAAGGTGCCGTCCGTTCCTTGAATGTCACTGTTGGCACCCGCTTGCCCCAGCTTGGAATAGGTCAGCGTCACCAATTTGTCAGGGTAGCGCATGGTAATGACACCAGCGCCGTCAGCCCCACTCTGAAGCATCACCGGATCCACGGAGAAGGACTCCGGCTGCCCGAACAACGCCAGAGCGGGATAGACACAGTAGACGCCCAAATCCATCAGCGCACCTGCTTCCAGGTCCGGATTAAAGATGTTGGGAAGCTGCCCGTCCAGGTATCCGTCCAACTTGGAGGAGCGCTGGCAAAAATCAAACTTTGCCAGTGAGATCTTTCCAAGTTTGGCCACACAGTCCTCCAGCACCTTCCTTTGGGGCTGGTGCAGGAACATGATGGCCTCCAGGAACACCACCTGATGTGCCTTGGCAATTTCCTGCAGCTCCTGGACTTTGTCCGCCTGACCGCATAGAGGCTTTTCACAGATCACGTGCTTGCCGTGCTCCAGAAACAGCTTGCTCTGGGAGTAGTGCAGGGCGTTGGGGCTGGCGATATAGACCGCGTCAATTTCTTTCGAGGCGGCCATCTTCTCCAAATCAGTGAAGAAAAGCTTGGCACCATGCTTTTCCGCAAAGGCCTGTGCCCGTTCCTCTGTGCGGGAATACACCGCAGTCAGCTCCCAAAGTCCGCTGTCCTTGGCTCCATGGATGTATTCGTCCACGATCCACCCAGAACCGATGGTTCCAAATCTCAACATAACATGCCCTTTCCCAGCGGTCAATCTACAAGGTAGACGGCTGTCTTGATAATATCCTTAATGGTCTCCATGTCGTCCAGCACCACATACTCGGTTTTGCCGTGGGCGTTTTCACCGCCGGTGCAGATGTTGGGGCAGGGGAGACCCATGAAGGAGAGCCGAGCACCATCCGTGCCGCCTCGGACAGGTTCTGTGTGGGGCTCCACACCGTTTTCCAGCATGGCCCGCTTCATGTTTTCAATGATCTCCATCCGGGGAAGGATCATTTCGCACATGTTGTAATAGGTGTCCTTTACAGTGAGAGTCAAGGGCTGAGTGGGGTACTTGACGTTGATATAGGAGGCCGCCTGTCCCATGAGCTCCTTTTTTTGACGGAAAAGCTCCTTATCATGGTCTCGAATGAGGAACTGCATGGTTGTGTGAGAGACATTGCCCTTGATGGAATCTAAATGGATAAACCCTTCCCGTCCCTCAGTGACCTCGGGCAGCTGATCCTTGGGCAGCAGGCTGCAGTACTCCATGGCCACACTCATGGAGTTGACCATCTTTCCCTTAGCGCCGCCGGTATGGGTGGAAACTCCCTCCACCTCCACAACTGCAGAAGCCGCATTGAAGTTCTCGTAATCCAAACCGCCCAGCGTACCGCCGTCCACTGTATAGGCGTAATCGCAGCCAAAGCCCTCCACGTCAAAGTGATCCGCGCCTTCGCCGATCTCCTCGTCCGGGGTGAAACCGATCTTTACCGTGCCGTGAGGTTTGCCTTCTTTGAGGATTTCCTCAGCAGCGCAAAGGATCTCCGCCACACCAGCCTTGTCGTCTCCGCCCAGCAGAGTGGTGCCATCGGTGGTGATGAGGGTCTTGCCCACGTGATTCTTCAAAGTGGGAAATGCCTCCGGGGAGAGGGTGAGACCGCTCTGTCCCAAGGCAATAGTGCTACCATCATAGTTTTCAATCACCTGAGGCTTGATATTCTCTCCGCTGACTCCGCCATAGGTATCCATGTGAGCGATAAAGCCAATGGTGTTTTTGCGGGTATCCGTGGCGGGAATGGTGCCATAGACGTAACCCATGTCATCCATGTGGGCATCGGTGATGCCGATGGACTTCATATGTTCCACAATATGAGCGCCCAGGACTTTCTGGCCGGGGGTGCTGGGGGTGGTTCCGGTGGTCTCATCCGAAGCAGTGGGATAGGACACCAGATCGAGAAAAACTTCTTTTACGGACATCTTAAACTTCACTCCAATACTTTTTCAAATTTGCAAGCCCAATGCGCACCGCGGTGACAGCCGGCTCCATACCTTCAAACTCGATGGAGATGGTGTCATCATAACCGGCAGCCTTCAGCAGGTGCAGACACTGCTTGACGGGCACATTGCCATGGCCGATGATGGTTCCCCGCAGGAAATTCCCACCCCGGGAGCGGAAAGCTCCTTCACCGGGGTCCTCGCTGTAGAAACTCTTAACCACAAAATCCTTGGCATGGACATAGCAGGTGTAGGGAGCAACGCGAGTCACTGCCTCGGCGGGATTCTCGTCAGCACACAGGAAGTTGCCCAGGTCGCACAACAACCCAAAATTGGGGTGATCCACGGCCATGTACAACTTCTCCACCCGCTGGGAATCCTGAGAGAAGAAGCCGTGATTTTCCGTCATGGTGTGAACACCCTTGGAGGCGGCATAGTCCGCCACTTCCCGCACGGCTTCGGCCAGGGTGGGGATCAGACTTTCATAGCTGCGGTAGTTGCCGGAGTTTCTGGCATACCCCTGGGTGATATCGTGGCGCATCCGGGGAGCTCCCAAAAGCGCGGCAATGTCCACCCACTCCTTGATACGCTGAATCTCCTTGGCAGTATCGCCGTCGCTGCCGTTGAGGAAATCTGCGCCTACAGCCAGGGAGGAGATCTCCAGACCGCACTTATCCGCGGCTTCCTTCAGCTCCAGAGCTTGGGCTTTTTTCTCCTCCGGCGTGCCGCTGAAGTTCACAAAGTCCACTGCCTCCACCGCGTCAAAGCCCAGGTCCTTGGCGATGGAAACACACTGCAGGGGGGTCAACTCCCCGGCGCGAATGGCACTGAAAAAGCTGTAAATGCTGACAGAATACTTCATCTCTCATCTTCCTTTCTGGAATAGAATAGCGGAAACCCGGCGGGACATAAGCCCTGCCGGGTACGCATCCATGATTGAGGAGTGGGATCAGTCACCAAAGCTGATGCCGATCTGTTTTGCGGCGCGGATTTCATCGCAGTCCACGGGGACGCTCTTAAGTTTGCCGGCCACATCCTTCAGCGGGACAGGGACACACTCTCCGTTGACAACGCCGACCATCACGCCGAAAGTCTTTTCCTTGATGAATCTGGCTGCCGTAGCGCCCAATCGAGTGCAGAGAACCCGATCATAGGCACAAGGGCTGCCGCCTCTCTGGAAGTGCCCCGGCACGCAGACGCGGATCTCGTTGTCAACCTTCTCGGAAAGCTCCTCCGCGATTCGGTACACAATGGAGGGGTGGGGGAAATCGGCCCGGGACTTTTTGAATTCCTTCTTGGAGAGGGCAGCTTCCTTCTTGGAAATGGCGCCTTCCGCCACTGCCAGGATGGAGAACTTCTTGCCCTTTTCAATGCGGTTATTCAGAGTTTTGGCAATCTTGTCAATGTCATAGGGGATCTCCGGGAGGAGGATCACATCCGCGCCGCCTGCAATGCCTGCGGAAAGGGTCAGCCAGCCCACCTTATGGCCCATGACCTCCACAATGAAGATCCGGCCGTGAGATGTGGCAGTGGTGTGAATACAGTCGATGACATTGGTGGCGATCTCCACAGCGCTGTGGAATCCAAAGGTCACATCCGTACCCCAGATATCGTTGTCAATGGTCTTGGGAAGATGAACCACATTCAAACCTTCCTGGCTGAGGAGGTTGGCGGTCTTTTGAGTGCCGTTGCCGCCCAGAATCACCAGGCAGTCCAGTTTCATCTTCTTGTAGTTTTCCTTCATGGACTTGACCTTGTCCACGCTGTTTTCGTCGATGACGCGGATGGTCTTAAACGGCTGCCGGGATGTGCCCAGAATAGTTCCGCCCAGGGTGAGAATACCGGAAAAATCCGACTCCTCCATTTTCTTGTACTCTCCAAAGATCAGCCCCTTATAGCCGTCCTTGATACCGTAGATTTCCACGTCCTTGCCGAACTCATTGTAAAGCCCTTTGGCAACGCCGCGAATGGCTGCGTTCAAGCCTTGGCAATCGCCGCCGCTGGTGAGAATTCCCACTCTTTTCAAATTTTACCATCCTCTCTGGAAGAAATCCACCGAAATGCCGGTTTTTGCAAGTAGTTGCAAAAACCGCTATGTTAGTTTTATTTTAAACAGAGATTTGGACAGTGTCAAGCTTTTCCAACCTCTTCCGCGGAATGGATGGGGATCAGGGGGCTGTCCTTCTCCACCTCTTGTTTGGCCTTCAGGCGCTCCTGGGCAATGCGATAGAAGGTGAGCTGTGCTGTGCAGGGCGCCTTTCCCCGACGGGAGACGTGCTGGTAACTGGTGTCCGGAAGCATCATTCTGGCGTTGGTGTTGTCGCTGAGAAGAATGTCCAGGGTATTGAAAGCGCGCTGCTTCAAGTCCTCGTCCTCAATGGGGAACACCAACTCAATGCGGCGATCCAAGTTGCGGGGCATCCAGTCTGCACTGCCCATGTAAATCTTAGGATTGCCAGCATTTTCGAATTTAAAGATGCGGCTATGCTCCAAAAGCTGGCCCACGATGCTGATGACCGTAATGTTTTCGCTGATCCCCTCCAAGCCGGGAATCAGGCAGCAGATCCCACGAACCACCAGCTTCACCTCAACCCCGGCCTGAGAGGCCTCGTACAGCAGAGAGATGATCTCTGGATCCACCAGGGAGTTCACCTTGGCGGTGATGCCGCTGGGAAGGCCCTTCTTGGCGTTTTCCGTCTCGTTTTTGATCATCCTGCAGAAGAAGGGACGCATGGTATGGGGTGCCACCACAAAGTGACGGTACTCCGGGGGACGGGAATATCCGGTAATCACATTGAACAGGGAAGAGGCGTCAGCGCCGTACTGGCTGTTGCAGGTGAACAGGCCAATATCCGTGTAGATCTTAGCGGTGGAGTCATTGTAGTTGCCCGTGCCCAGGTGCAGGTAGCGGCGGATGCCATCCTCCTCCTGGCGGACCACCAACGCGATCTTGCAGTGAGTCTTCAGACCCTGCAGACCGTAAATGACATGGCATCCGGCCTTTTCCAGCTTATTGGCCCAGTTGATATTGTTCTCCTCGTCAAAGCGCGCCTTCAGCTCCACCAACACGGTGACTTGCTTACCATTTTCCGCAGCCTTGATCAGAGCAGCCACAATGGGAGAATTGCCTGAGACACGATAGAGCGTCTGCTTGATGGCAAGGACATTCTCGTCCTCTGCAGCCTGCTCAATGAAGCGCACCACCACGTCAAAGCTCTCGTAGGGATGATGGACCATTCTGTCCTTTTCCCGGATAGCCTCAAAGATATCCGTATATCCCCAGAAATCCGCAGGAGGGTTCACCGGGCGAATGGGGGCAAAGCACAGAGACTCAAACCCATGGACTCCGGCAAATTTGGAGAGGAAAGTCAAATCCAGGGGCCCGGGCACCTCATAGATCTCCTCCTTTTTAATGTGGAGCTCCTCCACCAGGAATGCCTTGATGTCGTCGTCGCACTTGTTCAGCAGCTCCAAGCGAACCGGCGCACCCCGTTTGCGCTTTTTGATGGACTTCTTCACCTCGCTCATGAAGTCCTCCGCTTCCTCGTCAATTTCCAAGTCGGAGTTTCTGGTGACCCGGAAGGGGCAGGCGGCCACAATATCGTGAAGCTCAAAGAGCTCATCCAACTTGTGGGAGATCACATCTTCCAGCAGGGTGAATTGACGCCCCTCTTTGCTGGGAAGCTCCAAAAACCGGGGCAGGATGGCGGGCACCTGCACAATGGCAAAGACCTTTTCCTCCTTGCTGTGCTCCTTGCTCTTCAAGCACACGGCAATGTTCAGGGACTTGTTAGCCAGCAGGGGGAAGGGACGACTCCCGTCCACCGCCAGGGGAGTGAGCACCGGGAACAGCACTCTTTGAAAGTACTGAGAGAGGTACCGCTTCTGCTCCTCATCCATTTCCTCCACAGAGAGAAAACGGATCCCCTGTTTCTCCAGTGCGGGAAGGATGGAACGATGGAGGCAGGAATACTGCCGTTCCATGAAGCGGTGGGTTTTCTCCTCCAGCAAGGGAAGAAGCTGCTGGGGAGTCAGATCAAAACTGGCGCCTTTCTGCTTATAGCCGGAGTTGACCTGATCCTTGACGCCGGCCACGCGGACCATGAAGAACTCATCCAGATTGGAGCCGGTGATGGCCAAAAAGCGCAACCGCTCCATCAGGGGATTTTCCTTCTTTGTGGCTTCCTCCAGCACACGGGCGTTGAAATCCATCCAGCTCAATTCCCGGTTGTAATAGGGCATTTTTTTATCTGCCATTGGGACACACCTCATATCATGTCAAATTTGATTGCCAGTTCGGGAGAAAGCCCGAACACATCCTGAAAATACTGGGCGGATTCCGCAAAAGCCCAACGCTCCAGCAGGGTGTTTTCCGAAGCCTTTCCCCGGAACAGGACACGATCGTCCTCCAAGTGAAGCTTCAAATCCCGAATCTTGTGGCGATGGGATTTGTCCAAAGCATTGGCCAGACGGAAAATTGCCGCCAGCTTGGAGATGACGATTCTCTCTTCAATGGGCAGCCATGCAAAATCAGGGTTCTCCTCTGAGGTCAGGTCGTTGGACACGCTGCCGGCCACAAAAGCGGTCTCCAGCACCTCCTGCCGCCGCAGTCCGAAAATGTCCATACCCTGAATCAAATCAAAGGTACACTGGTTGTGCTGCCGCACATTGACAAAGCTTCCGCAGCTGTGAAGGATGGATGCCAGCTCCAGCAGCAGCCGTTTGGAAGGATCCAGGCCGTGAACCTTCTTCAGCTTGTCGAAGATCAGGCAGGCAATCTGCCCGGTGTGGGCGGAGTGATCCAGGTTACACGCAAAGCTGCTGGCAATGGTTTCCGCACAGGCAATGGCGCTTTCCCGCAAGTAGGTTTCCAAACCCTCCTGGGCTTTGGGCACCAGCTGATAGCGAAGCACCGCTTCGGAGATATCCACCGGGGGAGAGATGACGTTCTCCGCCTGGGGACAAAACCGCAGAAGCCCATGATAAATGGATAGGGAAGTGTAGAGCAGTGCGGCACGCTCCTCCGTGATGCCAAACCGGTTGGCTATACTCTCCGGCGTGGCGGAACGGATGGATTGATACAAAGAGGCCAGTTTCTTGGTATTGATCTGGTAGGGGATACCGGCTTTTTTCGCCTCGCAGAGCCGGGCGACCAGCTCCAGCTGGGAACCGGTGAGAATCAGGTTCTTCACCTGGAACCGGGAGATGGCTATGCGGTTAAAGATGGTGTCCAGGTATTCCTCAATGATGTGATAGAAGTCATCGGCCTCCTGACGCAGCCGCAGCAGCACATCATGGAGCTTCAAGGCGCCCATAGAGATGTTCTGAGAGTACACAACCTTCTGCCCGTCATACACAGCCACGCCAATACTGCCGGACCCCACATAGGCGATCATGGTGTTGCCCAGCTGCAGCTGAGCGTCACCAAGGCGCTCAATCACTTCTTTATAGATGTATGCCTTTTCCTGGCTATCCTCCAGGACGGTCACTTCCATCCCGTTGCGCACCTTCAGCTGGTCCGTGACCAGAGCGCGATTTTTGGCTTCCCGCAGCGCCGTGCAGGAGATGACCTTCGGCTTATCAATATTGTATGAGCGCAAAGCGGCTGAGAACTTGGACAGCACGCTGGAAAGCTCCCGCAAACTGTCAAAGCTGATGTAACCGCTGGAGAACACGTCGTGGCCCAGGCCCACAGGGTATTCCAGCCGATCCAATGTTGTCATACTGCCCTTGGTCCATTGGGAGACCCGCATCCGCACATTGTTGGAGCCGATCTCGATCACAGCGGCAGCGCGGGCGGTGCTTCTTTTATTCAAGGGGGATCCCTCCTATAGAGAAATTGTTGATCCAATTGTGCTCTCATTATAGCAAATAACATGGCGATATTCAAATGCAGTTCCCTGTATTTAACAAAAGAATTTGGTATTTTTACCTGGTTTTAACGACAAAAGCCTTTCTTTAACAAAGCCGGTGGGGATCTTACAGGGGAAACTCCCCAGAAAATAGAACCCCGAAAAAATTTTTCAGATTTTTTGAAATTACCCCTTGATTTTTCCAGAACCACCTGTTATAATAATCAAGCGCCACACGGAGAGGTATTCTAATGGTAAGGAGCCACATTGGAAATGTGGTGTGCCGCAAGGCATTGTGCGTTCGAGTCGCATCCTCTCCGCCATAAAAACGCTGGATTCGTTGGAATTCAGCGTTTTTTTCTATTTTCCCCTTGCCAGGTTCGTCCCCTTGGGGTATGATAAAAAGCAAAGTATTTCGCAGAAAAGGAGGGAACAGCCTTTTTCGGCTGTGCCAGGATATGAAGAGAGAAGAAGTGGCATCGTTTTATAAAGACCTTCCCGCTTATGCCGGGAAAACCGTCACCGTCTGCGGCTGGGCCAGGTCCATCCGGGATTCGAAAACCTTGGGCTTTATCGATTTGAACGACGGTTCATCCTTCAAGGGTGTGCAGGTGGTGTTTGAGGACGGGAAAATCGACAACTTCAAGGAGATCGCTTCCCAGAATGTGGGCGCTGCCCTGCGGGTCACCGGCACCTTGCTGGCCACTCCCGAGGCAAAGCAGCCTTTTGAGATCCACGCCGCGGAGATCGTTGTGGAAGGTCCTTCTTCCCCTGACTATCCTCTGCAGAAAAAACGCCACACGGTGGAGTATCTGCGCACCATTGCCCATCTGCGGCCCCGCACCAACTTGTTCAGCGCTGCCTTCCGCGTCCGCTCTGCAGCGGCTTTCGGCATCCATAAGTTTTTCCAGGAGAACGGTTTTGTTTACGCGCACACCCCCATCATCACCGGCAGCGACTGCGAGGGGGCGGGGGAGATGTTCCAGGTGACCACCTTGGACCTGGCAAACCTCCCCAAGAATGAGGATGGGTCCATTAACTATAAGGATGACTTTTTCCAGAAGCTCACCTCTTTGACAGTTTCCGGTCAGCTGGAGGCGGAGTGCATGGCCATGGCTTTTGGCAAAGTGTACACCTTCGGCCCCACCTTCCGCGCAGAGCGCTCCTACACGCAGCGCCACGCCGCGGAATTCTGGATGATCGAGCCGGAAATGGCGTTTGCTGACCTGACCGACGACATGGACGTCATCGAGGCCGCCGTAAAATACGTGATCAACTATGTGCTGGAGACCTGCCCCCAGGACATGGAGTTCTGCAACCAGTTTGTGGATAAGGGCCTGATCGAGCGCCTGCGTCACGTGGCGGACTCCGACTTTGTGCGGGTCAGCTACACGGACGCCGTGAAGATCCTGGAGCCCCACAACGACGAGTTTGAATACAAGGTCAGCTGGGGCTGTGACCTGCAGACGGAGCACGAAAAGTTCCTGACGGAGAAGCACTTTGGCAAACCGGTGTTTGTCACAGACTATCCCAAGGAGATCAAGGCGTTCTACATGCGTCTCAACGACGACGGCAAGACCGTAGCCGCTACCGATCTGCTGGTTCCCGGCATTGGGGAACTGGTGGGTGCCAGCCAGCGTGAGGAGCGCTATGACGTGCTGCTCCAGCGCATCCGGGAACTGGGCCTCAACGAGGAGGACTACTGGTGGTATATGGATCTTCGGCGCTTTGGCGGTAACAAGCACGCCGGCTTTGGCATTGGTTTTGAGCGTCTGGTGATGTACCTCACCGGTATCTCCAACATCCGTGATGTTCTGCCCTTCCCCCGTACCACTGGTGTGGCTGAGTTCTGATTTTCACCGCAACCAGCTGGCGCTACAAAACAAGCATACAATATTTCTGTTCATTTTGAGGCCTGCAATTCAGCAGGCCTCTTTTTTTATCCCATCCTCCGGCTTTTCCGGCATTCACTGGGTCTGAAACGCCGCATTCTCCCATATATGTAAAACAGACTAAGAGGGGAGAGGTGTGCTTATGAAAAAGGTAAAAGGGATGCTGCTGTCAGCAGCCGTTGCCGCTGTCACTGCAGGGATACTGCTGATGGTGATTGCTGCCATCCTATCTTCCATGGGAAGTCTTCCCATGGGTCCGATCCTGACCGTGGTGGTTACCGGCAGCGTTTGCGCAGGCGTCTTTTTAGGAAGCCTTATCTCTGCGCTGTTTGTGGGAGAAAAGGGAATCCTCCTGGGAGGGGGGACCGGTCTGCTGTTCGCGCTTGTGGTGGCTGGAGTATCCCTGATGACTGCAGGGACCCAGTTCACCGTTGGGGGCGGCGCCAGGCTGGCAGCCATCTTTCTCAGCGGCTGTATTGGCGGCATCCTTGGCGTAAACCGGGATCGGAAAGTGAAATTTTAAGACAAGGGAAGATCCACAGATTCTAGGGTATGGTTATTTATGCATACCATATTTTGTGGAATTCACATAACGTCGAGCCGGTTTTATGCATTGGTTTACATAATAAAAAATACATAAAAATCTGAAGTTTAAATAAAATTGGGAAAATATTCGTATTTTTGCTTGCAAAATTCTGAAACTTGTACTATAGTATTTACTTACAGGGAAAAACTTCGGTTTTCCGCTGGCTGCTTGTGAAAAAGCCAGTGGAAAAGTGAAGGGAAATCCGGAAAAACCTGCGCTGTTCCTGAGAAAAGCTGCCTTTTGACTATCGCAAGATCTTGTCTTTGAATCGAGGGAAACGCCGTATATTTTGCGATTATTGGCCAAGAAAAGCTCTTCTCTTTTTCCAAAAAGCAAAAATACCGCCCATAATTTCGCCTTTTGCATAGATGGACTTTCATCTTACCAAGTTTCGTGAAAAGGAAAACTTCAGTTTCCTATAATCTTTTTGTGAGTATTCATTTTGAGTTGACCGGGCGAATAGGCGGAACTTTCTTTTCATAAGGATGATAACAGAGGACCCTTCAGGTGTGGGCCAAATCCCGAAAAGGAAGTGTGTTCCGTGAACAAGTCACTGGATCGGATGCCTCTGGAAAAAGGGGCCAAAAGGGAGGAACGCTCTTTTTGGGCGCGGTTCTTTCCCCATCGAAAGGCGATTGCCTTTCTGCTTTGTGCGCTGCTGCTGGGCATTGCCTCGGGCTCTGTTCTGGCCGTATTTTCTCCGCTGCTTCAGGGACGCTGGATGCTGCCGCTTCGGTTTTCTGGAATCCCGTCTCCTGAATCCGGCTTTTTCTCCTGTTTTTCCACTCTCTTGCTCAATGCGCTGATTGGGCTGATCCCTTTGTTCCTGCTGGGTGTCACCGCCTTTGGGGTATTTGCGGTGCCGCTGTTCCTCTTTTTCCGGGGAGCTTGTGTGGGAATCGGTGTCTCCTATTTTCTGTTGGGGGACGAGCCGTGGGGATTGCTTCGATCCGCGTTGATATATACACCGGCCTCCGCAGCAGTGGGAGTTTTGCTTCTGCTGTTTGGGGTGCGTTCGCTGATCTTTTCCGCGCACCTTGCGAAAGTCAGCTTTTTCTCGCGGGAAGGCAGTCTGGATTTGAGACTCTATTTTCACGACTTCCTGATGTTTGTATCCTTGATCGTGGCGGTTTCCCTGGCGGGAAGCGTCCCCGCGGCGGTGTATGGGTTATTTTTGTAAGAAAAGAGGGTGGCACAAGGCCATGAATGGCACGACTGATTATTATTCCCTGTTCAGTGATTACCTGACAAACCAAAAAGTCAATTCCGCCAACACCAGGGAATCCTACCTGCGGGATACGCTGTATTTTCTGGAGTTTCTCTCGGACATCGGCGTGGATCCCCTAGAGGCAGATGAGCAAACCATCCAGGCCTATGTGGATCACCTTCACCAGCTGAAGCGTTCTCCCACCACCATTTCCAGAAACCTGGCCTCTGTGCGGTGTTTCTACAAGTTTCTGATTTTCCGGGGTGCTGTGGATCACAATCCCGCCAAGGGGATCAAACTGGAAAAGGCGGTAAAAAAACTTCCCCAGGTGTTGTCCGGGGAAGAGATCGAGCTGCTTCTGGCCCAGCCGGACATCACGGAGCCCAAAGGCTGCCGGGACAAGGCCATGCTGGAGCTGCTCTACGCCACAGGAATCCGCGCTTCAGAACTGATCAACCTGGACATCCAAGATTTGAACCTGCGCTCCGGAGTGCTGTACTGCCGGGGCACCAAGGGTGTGCGGTCCATTCCTGTTTACCCGTCGGCTGTGGTGGCTGTGTCCGACTACATCTACCGCATGCGGGGCTTGATCGTGGGTCCGGAAAGCGGGAACGCGCTGTTTGTCAACCTCAACGGTGGCCGGCTCACCCGGCAGGGATTCTGGAAAATTGTCAAGGGATACGCCACGGAGGCTGGGATCACCAAGGAGATCACCCCTCACACACTGCGTCATTCCTTTGCCATGCACCTGCTGGAAAACGGCGCCTCTGTCAAGGACATTCAGACGATGATGGGGCACGCGGACATTTCTTCCACGCAAGTCTATGTGCAACTGCTGGACAGCCACGTAAAACAGGTGTATAATGAGTGCCATCCCAAGGCGAAACTGGGATAAATAAAAAGTACGGTCTGTGGAAATGGAGTTGGTTTTTTGGCATTCCTCGGTATTTTCGGCAACTATAATAAACCCGGTCCCGGTGTCAGCAAGGACGAGCCTCCCAAGGCTGCTCCGGTGCGATTTTTCGAAATTCTCTTTCGAAAATTCGGCAAGCTGGTACAGCTCAACCTGATCTTTTTGATCCCTTTCTTAGTGACTGCTGTTCTGATGGTAGCTCTGTATTTGTTTCCCACCCACTTTATGCTGCAGCTGCCGGTGGGGGATGGGAGTATCTCCATTGACGTCTGGCTGTTGTATGTGACGCCGCTGCCGCTGATTCTGCTGGCTCCCTTTACCGCTGGCCTCACCTATGTGACCAGGAACTTCGCCAGAGAGGAGCACGCCTTTGTATGGTCGGACTTTTGGGAAAACGTCCGCGACAATTGGAAGTATTTCCTCCTCAACGGCGCCATCGTTTACGTGGTCTATGTAATTCTCAGCTTTGCCATCATGTACTATTACAACGCCACCTCTCGGGGCTGGTTCAATTACATTCCCTTCTGGCTGTGTATGGTGCTGGCGGTTTTCTTCGTCTTTGCTCAGTATTACCTGCCAGTGATGTTTGTCACCTTTGATCTAAAGTTTGGACAGGCCTATCGCAACGCCTTTATTTTGGCCATGGCCGGCTTGGGACGGAACCTCCTGGTCACCATCATCTTGGGTGTGCTGATCTTCCTGATCTTTTCTGTCATTCCCATGACCGTCTTGACGGTGTTCATTCTGCTGCTGTTTGCAATCTTCCTGTTGTTTGCCTTGGTCAGTTACTTCATCAATTTCTCTGTGTACCCAGTGGTGGAGCGCTATCTGATCAAACCCTACCAGCAGAAAATGGAAGAGGAAAAGAATGGTTCTTCTCCCATCAAAGAAGAGACCACCGAGGAGTCCCGCTTCTTCGCTCCTCCGGAAGCAGATGCTACTGACGAGGAAGAGGATGAAGACAAAATGGTCTACGTCAACGGACGCCTGATCAAGAAGTCTCAGTTGAAAAATTACCGTGATGACACGCAGTAACCTATAAAAATAAAAAAACAGCGCCTTAAAAAGGCGCTGTTTT
Organism: Acutalibacter sp.; assembly: GCA_050946975.1. Taxonomy (GTDB): domain Bacteria; phylum Bacillota; class Clostridia; order Oscillospirales; family Acutalibacteraceae; genus Acutalibacter. The sequence continues at coordinate 8,671 of JBMNVU010000014.1, read as the reverse complement.
TTTATGCTTTTTCCGAGCCCTCCGGCGGGTTGGAATCCTGTGATTCGTCCTCTTGCGAAGGCCTGGCTTTGGAGCCTCTTTTCTGCTCGGCCATTTTAGCCAGGGGATTGGAGTTGATCGCTTGCTCCATTTGGGAACTGGAAGTATGGGTGTAGATCTCCGTAGTGCCCAGGTTTGCGTGGCCCAGGATATCCTGGAGAACCCGAATATCCACATTGCCATAGCGATACATCAGCGTGGCTGCCGTGTGCCGCAGCTTGTGCACCGAGTAGCCAGGTCCGCTGAGCCCGATTTTTTCCAGGTACTTTTTGACCATCACTTCCACGGTGATGGGTTTGATCCGCGTTCCACGATTGCTGAGGAACAGGGCGTTTCGGTCCACCACACCATCCTTTGGACGTACAGCCAAATAGCTGGAAATGGCATCTTGGCAGGCCTGATTCAGATACACAATGCGCTCCTTATTGCCTTTGCCCAGGATCCGCAGTGTATTGTTATTGCGGACCACATCGGACACATTGATTCCCACCAGCTCGGACAGCCGCATACCGCAGTTGAGAAACAACGTCAAAATGCAGCGATCCCGCTCCGCGTTTTTTCCCTCCACAGCGTTGAGCAGCTCGATACTCTGATCCAAAGAGAGAAAATGGGGGAGCGTCTTGGCCTTTTTCGGCGCGGATAGGTTTTCTGTGGGATTGCGCTCCAACAGCTTCTCATGGGTGGTCAGGTAACGGAAAAACGAACGCAGCGTGGTGGCCTTCCGTTGGCGAGTGGACGCCATATTGTTGCGCTCGTCCACCACGTAGTTCATAAAGGAGTACACTTCGTAAGTGGAAATGGATCGGATAAACTCCAGGTCCACATCTTTTACTGGGATTTCCTCCAAAGGCATGTCTCCAGGAACCAACCCGCGATCCCGTTTTAAAAAGCGAAAAAAAGTGCGCAGATCTTTTCCGTATTCCCGAACTGTTTTTTCACCCAAACCTCGCACATTGCGCAGATACAGAATGTACTCCTGTACCAGCATGGAAAAATCATTTTGAATGGGTTCCGGCATTTTTCTCCCCCCTAAATTATAGAAAATATTGATTTTCTATAATTTTGTATTTTCTTTTGGAAGCCCCTCTCCCGCGATCCTCGCGTGGGGCTTTTCAAACAGCGGCACTATACCGCCTACATCCAGCAAGGGACCGTCTGTCAGCTCCACAGCAGTGACCCCGCGTTCTTCTAAAAAACGTCGAATCTGCAAACCATCGGGATGACTGGACAGCCGTCCTGTAAACGCCAGCATGTCCGGCGACAGCTTGCCACAGCAGCCGCCTAGAAAACCCGTATCGTATCCCGGCAGCTGAATGAATCCCGGCTGAATCAACAGCATTTCGAATCCTTGTTCCGTCAGTGCACGATACAATCCTCGGTCTGCAGTGATGGCGCTCTGCTGGTCCACCAACGCTACGGAACACGCGGTGTATCCTTGGCGGACCGGTAGAATTTCCAATCCGATCTCCTGGGCACAACAAATCAAGTTCCTGTCCAGTCCCTTGGGGTTGCCCACCAGGTAGTTATTCCACACCAGGCCGCCGCAGCGGACATCCTCCGGATAGGTGTCACCAGGAGGTTCCTGGGTTTCCTGCACAGCAAAACCAGCTTCTTTAAGCTGGTACTCTATGGGACTTCCGCGTAAAACGAACAAACGTTTATCAGGAAGAGGACACACCTGCAGATCCGGATGAAATCCAACAGGTTCCGGCAACCGCGGGTCGCAGTCTGTCAACAGTATCCGGACTCCCCATGGCGCCAAGGCGTCCTTCAGCCAAGGAAACTCCCCCGAGATCAGAGCCCAGGTGACCTTCCCATCCGGGAGTCTGGGATAGCGGAGAACGCGGTTCATGTGGCAGCCTCAAAGGCTTCCCGGATATTTTTTGCGCCAATGATCTCAATGCCCAACTTTTTGCTGCTGGAGCCCAGGGCTTTAAGTCCATGGTACGGCAGAACACAGCGGGTAAAACCCAGCCGTGCCGCTTCTGCAATGCGCAATTCTCCATGACTGACACTGCGCAGCTCCCCTGCCAGGCCAATTTCCCCAAAGACCACCGTATCCTCTCGGATGGGCGTGTCCTTCAAACTGGACACTAGGGACATAGCCACGGCCAGATCCACTGAGGGCTCGTCCAAACGCAAGCCGCCCACCACGTTGATATAGGCATCCAAATTGGAGAAATAGTACCCCGCCCGCTTTTCCAACACGGCCAAGATCAGAGCCATGCGGTTGTAATCAAAGCCTGTGGCCATGCGGCGGGGATTCCCATAACCAGAGGTGGTTGCCAGACCCTGGATCTCCGCCAAGATGGGCCGTGTCCCCTCCATCACCGCAGTGACACAGGTGCCGGAGACATCACTGGGTCTGCCGGAAAGCATGGCCTGGGAGGGGTTTTCCACCTGCTGCAAGCCGTTCTCCCCCATGTCAAACACACCGATCTCATTGGTGGATCCGTAGCGGTTCTTCACAGCCCGCAGGATGCGGTAAGTCATCTGCCGGTCACCTTCAAACAAAAGCACCGCGTCTACAATGTGCTCCAGCACCTTCGGTCCGGCAATGGCTCCGTCTTTATTGACGTGACCCACTACAATAATGGGAATATCCAAGGATTTGGCGCAGCGCATCATGGCATTGGTGCACTCCCGCACCTGCGTCACGCTGCCCGGCGAAGAATTGAGCTCTGTGTGGTTCATGGTTTGGATGGAATCGATCATCACCAAATCCGGCTGCTCGGTGCGGATTTCCTCTATGATGTACTGGACATCCGTCTCGGTGAGAATCATCAAGTTGGGGCTTTGCACGCCCAGACGTGCCGCCCGCAGTTTGATCTGCCGTGCAGACTCCTCGCCGGAGACATAGAGAATCCGCAGAGACTGTCCCAGGTGCTCACAGATCTGCAGCAGCATGGTGGACTTGCCGATACCCGGATCTCCGCTGATAAGGATCAGCGAGCCTTTAACGATTCCCCCGCCCAGCACGCGATCCAGCTCCGACAAACCAGTGTGATAGCGGGATTCCTCCTGTGTGCTGATCTCATTGATCGGCGTGGGACGGGAAAGCCGCCCGGTTACAGCCGCTTTTTTCTGAGGCAGTTCCGGCTCTTTGACAGTCTCCTCCAACGTGTTCCACTCACCGCAGCCGGGACATTTGCCCATCCACTTGGCTGTCTCATAGCCGCACTCACGGCACTGGTAGATCAATTTGCTCTTTGCAGCCATACCTTTTCTCCATTCCTGATTTCCGCGATTTCTGAGATCATTATATCACAGATTTTCCTGGGAAGAAAGAGGGCTGCTCTCCCCCTGCTGGTCACGGGCTTCCAGAAATGCCATTAAACCGTTGTAGATGGCTGCCGCCATGTCCTTTTGATAGCTCTCCTGCTCCAGCAAAGCCGCTTCCTCCGGGTTGGAGAGAAATCCGCACTCCACCAGCACTGCCGGAACCTGGCAGTGCGTCAGCAGGTAGATCTCCTCCCCTGCCTCCTTATTTTGACGAGTGTTCTCCGGCTGAAGGCTGCTCACCACGCTCTGCCGGATGGACTCCGCCAGCAGGGAACTCTCCTCATTGTTGGGAGAATAGAACATCTGCGCCCCGCTGTACTGGCTCTGGGAGAAGTGGTTTTGATGGATGCTGATGAGAATACAGTCCCCGGTTTCCTCCACCAAACGCACACGGTTCAAGGTGTCAGAGCGCTTTCGCTCCGCAATGGTGGACAAACTCTGATCCCCCACAGACACGTCCCCGTCCCGTACCAAGACCACTGGAAAATTCGCCGCTTTCAAGTCCTCTGCCAAGGCCAGCGCAATGGCCAGGTTTACATTTTTTTCCACCACTCCCCCCACTCCTACGGCACCGCCATCCTCCCCGCCGTGGCCAGCATCCACCACAATGGTGGGACGTTTTTCAAAGAGGTCCGCGTGAAAGGCAACCACTCCAAAAGCCTGCAAAGTCTGGAGTCCAAACATGGCCAGTGAGCCAAAGAAAAGCAGCCAAAATAGAAGTTTTCGTCTCATACGCTGATCCCTCCCGGGAAACATATACGCGCAAAGATTTTCCCCTATTCCCTTTTCAATTTTTCTGGGCCATGGTAAAATAAGCTAATATTCAAAAGATATTCATCTGGGAAAGGTGTGACCCCCATGAAAATTAAAGATCTGCTCACAGGCAACAACAAAGTGACCTTCTCCTGCGAGATTTTCCCCCCAAAAAAGGATGTTTCCTTCAGCGGTATTTTTGAAACGGTGGATGCCATTCAGGCTCTGGGCGTAGACTTTATCAGCGTGACTTATGGTGCCGGAGGCAGCACCTCAAAAAAGACGGTGGAGGTTGCCTCCTATATTCAGGATAGGCACCATCTGCCGGCGTTGGCCCACCTCACCTGCTGCGGCGCCACAAAAGAGGAGATTTCCCTGCGCCTGCAGGAGATGAAGGAGCGTGGAATCGAAAACATCCTCGCCCTCCGAGGTGACCTGCCCAAGGACTATGTTCCCGGCCCTTACACCTACGCCATCCAGCTGATCCAGGATATCAAGGCCCATGGAGATTTTTGCATCGGCGCCGCCTGCTACCCCGAAGGCCATGTGGAGTGCGAACATAAAGAGGACGACATCGCCTTTTTAAAGGAGAAGGTGGATGCCGGCTGCGACTTCCTCACCACACAGATGTTTTTCGATAACAACGTGTACTACAACTTCTTGTACCGGGTTTTGGCTGTGGGCATTCAGGTGCCCGTCATCCCCGGCATTATGCCCGTCATCAACGCCCGGCAGATCAAGCGCAGCTGTGAACTCTCCGGCACCATTCTGCCCACCCGGTTCAAGGCCATCGCGGACAAGTTCTCCGACGATCCTCTGGCCATGGAACAGGCGGGAATTGCTTACGCCACAGAGCAGATCATTGACTTGATCGCCAATGGGGTCAAATACATTCACCTCTACACCATGAACCGCCCCCAGACCGCCGCTAAGATTATGGCAAATCTCAGCCATATCCTGCGCTGAGGTAGCGGTATGGATAGGCGTGAAATTCTGCGCTATTTGGGCGCGTCCACAAGCGTTCCCCAGTTGGAGGAGATGATTGACCGGGCAGAACGGGAAGTCCAACGTGCCGCCTCCCCCCGTTATCTGGAGGGGCAGTTCTCCCTTTCCGTGGAGCAGAACGGTGTCACCCTGGGCGGGACATTCCTGCCCAGCAAAACCCTTGCCGCTCACCTAAAAGGGTGTCAGGAAGCGTTTCTGGTGGCCTTTACCCTGGGACCGGGGGTAGATTCCCTCATCAAACGGTTTGAACTGACAGAGATGCCCCTGGTGCCCGTATTGCAAGCTTGTGCAGCAGCCTACACTGAGGAACAGGCAGATCTGGCCCAGGCCGGGATGGAACAGTACGCTTCCCAGCGAGGGCTCTATCTGCGGCCTCGGTACAGTCCGGGCTACGGGGATTTTCCCCTTTCCAGCCAGCGGTTCCTGTTTGATGCGCTGCAGGTTTCCAAAAAGATCGGCATCACTCTGACGGAAAACTACCTGATGCTTCCCATGAAGTCCATTACGGGAGTGGTGGGGCTTTCCCCGGATCCTTCCCTGTGCCACGTGGGAAAGTGTATGACTTGTTCGGCAAAGGACTGTCCCTTCCGAAAGGCAACCGGGGACAGCTGATCGTCAATATTCCCCAAGGAAGAGCGGCCACAAAGGACCTTCCCTGGGAATCTGAAGGAAAGAAGGCGAACGTGTATGAATCTGGTACTGAGTCAATTAGGCGATAAAATCCGCTACTTTGACGGGGCCATGGGTACCATCCTCCAGGAAAAAGGACTGCAGCCCGGAGAACTGCCGGAACTTTGGGGCCTGACCCATCGGGAGGAACTGATCGAGATCCACCGCTCTTACCTGCAGGCAGGAGCAGATTTTCTCAAGTCCAACACCTTTGGCGCCAACCGCTTTAAGCTGGAGGGCACTGGCCACACGGTGGAAGAAGTGGTCACTGCCGGTATTGAAAACGCCTTACAGGCAGCAGAGGATTGCGGAAAGGGTATCGTATTTCTGGATATCGGGCCCACAGGCAAACTTTTGCAGCCCCTGGGAGAGCTGGCATTTGAAGACGCTGTTTCCGCCTTTGGAGAGATGGTTCGTGTGGGTACTCTGGCAGGAGCCCAAGCCATCCTCATTGAAACTATGACAGACATTTACGAAGCCAAGGCAGCGCTTTTAGCTGCCAAGGAAAATTCGGACCTGCCAGTGTTTGTCACCATGACATTTGACCAGGACGGGAAACTGCTCACCGGCGGAGATCTGACCGTGGCAGCGGCCGTCCTGGAGGGGCTGGGAGCGGATGCCATTGGGTTCAACTGCGGCCTGGGGCCCGAGCAGATGGCATCTCTGCTGCCCAAACTTCGGGAAACTACCGGATTGCCCATTGTGGTCAATCCCAATGCAGGCCTCCCTGTGGAGCGGGACGGCAAAACCTGCTTTGACGTAGGCCCTCAGGAGTTTGCCGGCTGGATGGGCGAGATCGCCAGGGGTGGTGCCTGGGTGGTGGGCGGATGCTGCGGCACCACGCCCCAGCACATCCAAGCAATGACCGAAGCCTGTAGGGGACTGCGCTGCCAGCCTCTGCCCAATCCGGCCAGAACCGTTGTCACCTCGGGAATCCGCAGTGTGGAGTTTGGCGGTCGGCCAGTGATTATCGGTGAGCGAATCAATCCCACGGGCAAGGCAAAGTTTAAACAGGCCCTTCGGGATCATGACATCCCCTATGTGCTTCGAGAGGGCATTGCTCAGCAGGATGCCGGTGCCCACGTGTTGGACGTCAACGTAGGCCTGCCGGAGATCGACGAACCTACCCTGATGTGTGAAGTCATTCAGGAACTGCAGGCAGTGTCCCCTCTCCCCCTGCAGATCGACACTTCTGACCCTGTCACCATGGAGAAAGCCATGCGTCTCTACAACGGCAAGCCCCTGGTCAATTCTGTGACGGCAAAAACCGCGTCCATGAAGGCTATTTTCCCCCTGGTGAAAAAGTATGGAGGCGTGGTCATCGGATTGACCATCACAGAGGAAGGAATTCCAGAGACAGCGGAAGGGCGCTTCCTGGCAGCCAGACGCATTGTACAGACGGCGCTGACCTATGGGATTCGCCGCTGTGACATCATCATCGACCCCCTGACCATGGCTGTCAGTGCCGGGCAGGACGCCGCTCTGGTCACTCTGGAGGCCCTGGAACGCATCCATAAGGAGCTGGGAGTAAAAACCTCTCTGGGCGTTTCCAACGTCTCCTTCGGTCTGCCTCAGCGAGAGAACATCACCTCTGCATTCTTCCTGATGGCACTGCAAAGGGGCCTTCACGCAGCCATCATGAATCCCAAATCCGACCAGATGATGCGCGCCTACCGCTCTTTCTGTGTTCTGGCAGGATGGGATGTAAACTGCACGGACTACATTGACGCCTACGGCCAGGAGCCAACCCGTGTTGTATCCTCAGCACCTGCTGGGACGGAATACACGCTGCAGGAGGCCATTGAGAAGGGGTTAAAGGATGCAGCCCACCAAGCCGCTGAAAAGGGAATCGCCTCGCGAACGGGGCTGGAGCTCATCAACCAGGAGATTGTGCCAGCCTTGGATGCGGTGGGCGACCGATTTGAGAAGAAGACGCTGTTCCTACCCCAGCTGCTAATGAGCGCAGAGGCTGCTAAAGCCGCCTTTGATGTCATCAAGTCTCATTTGCAGGGAGGCGAGGAAAACACCCAGAGGAGCCGTCTGACCATTGTAATCGCCACGGTAAAAGGCGACGTCCACGACATCGGCAAAAACATCGTCAAGGTGCTGTTGGAGAACTACGGATTCCACGTCATTGACCTGGGCAAAGATGTCCCTCCCAAGACAGTGGTGGATACCGCTAAAAAGGAAAACGCCCAGCTGGTTGGGCTGAGCGCTTTGATGACCACCACAGTGGTAAACATGAAAGAGACTATTGAGCTGCTGCGCAAAGAGCTCCCCCAGGTGAAAGTGATGGTGGGCGGCGCAGTGCTCACCCAGGAGTACGCCGACAGCATTGGTGCGGACTTCTACGGCAAGGACGCCATGGCCTCTGTCCGGTACGCCTCGGATCTAGCAGAGAGCTTGTAAGACAAATCGAATCCAATCCAACCCATTTGAGATCGCCTCTGTGCCGCTGCACCGGGTGATCTCATTCTTTTTGGGAAAGTTACCCCTACAACCCTACTTAATCGCGTCCAGAGGCTCTCTGAGGCCCAGAAACAGCCCCCCTGGAGGCCGCTCTTTGAACATGGTGGCTTTTCCTCCTCAGAGAACAGAACAGCATCCTTTTCCTCGACAGGTAAAAATAGCAAAGAAAAAAGCTCTGGTTTTTAACCAGAGCTTTTTTTGGAGGTGACACCCGGATTTGAACCGGGGAATCAGGGTTTTGCAGACCCACGCCTTACCACTTGGCTATGTCACCATCTTGAAGAAAAGACGCTTACTTCTATGAAAAATAAGCGTCTTTTCACAAGCTGGAGCGGAAGACGAGGCTCGAACTCGCTACCTCCACCTTGGCAAGGTGGCGCTCTACCAGATGAGCTACTCCCGCAAATGGTGCCTCCGATCGGAATCGAACCAATGACACGGGGATTTTCAGTCC
>JBMNVU010000013.1:0-71286 GCA_050946975.1 Acutalibacter sp. | reverse complement strand
CAGCGCATTTTATCCGGGGCTGTCCTGGTTTTGTTTTTTGCAGCAGTGATCGTGTTCAACAGCTCGTTTCCGCTGGCGTTGAACATTGTGGTGGCACTGATCTCCGCCACCTCTGTACTGGAGCTGGTGAAGGCACTGGGCCTGGAACGCAAGTGGTTCCTGTGCGGGCCTTCGGTGCTGGCGGCGGCAGTGGTGCCCTTCTGCACCCATGACTTGGAGTTTCTGGTGTTCTGCCTGTTTACTCTGCTGGTGTTTTCCGCCATGATCGTCTATCATCAGGAGACCACCTTCAAGGAGGTGGGCGTGCTGTACAGCATGGTGGTGATGATTCCCAGTGCTCTGCAGACGTTGGTCTCCCTGCGGTCCATGGGCGGGGAGCATGGGATGTTCCTGGTGCTGATTGCCGTGCTTTCCGCTTGGGTGGCGGATGCCGGGGCGTATTTTGTGGGCACTTTTTTGGGCAAGCACAAGCTCTGCCCCACCATCAGTCCCAAAAAGACCGTAGAGGGCGTTATTGGGGGCGTCATTGTGGACGTGATCATCATGCTGCTGTGCGGTGTGGCCTTCTCCCAGGCGTATTACGGCGGCGCTGTGAGCGTCAACTACCTGGTGCTGTTTTTCATCGGCTTTTTCGGCTCTGTGCTGTCGGTGTTGGGGGACTTGAGCTTCTCCCTGATCAAGCGCAGCTGCCACATCAAGGACTTTGGACAGGTGATCCCTGGACACGGCGGCATTTTGGACCGTTTTGACAGCGTGATCTTTACCGCACCATTTGTCTATCTTCTTGTGGGATTTCTTCCCCTGGTTCTCGCATAATAATAGGAGGGCTTCCTGTGATCAAATTATCTTTGCTGGGCTCCACTGGGTCCATTGGCACCCAGACGCTTCAGGTGGTGGAAAATCTCCGCGCTCAGGGCGAACAGGTGGAGGTGGTTGTCCTGGCCGCCCGCTCCAGCGTCAAGCTGCTGGAGGAGCAGGCCCGCAAGTTCCATCCTCAAGCTGTGGCTGTCTATGACGAGGCTGCTGCTCTATCCCTTCGGGAGAGCCTGAAGGACACGGGGATCCCGGTCCTTGGCGGACTGGATGGCCTGTGCCAGGCGGCCTCTTGGGAGGATGCCACCGTCGTTCTGAACGCAGTGGTAGGCATGGTGGGACTGCAGCCCACTTTGGCGGCTATCCGGGCGGAAAAGACAGTGGCCCTGGCCAATAAGGAGACCTTGGTGGCGGGAGGCGCCCTGGTGATGGAAGAGGCACGTCAGCACGGGGTAAAGATCCTGCCCGTGGACAGCGAGCACTCCGCCATTTTCCAATGCCTGCAGGGCTGCCCGGGGGAGGATGCCCTGGAAAAGCTGATTCTCACCGCGTCGGGAGGCCCGTTCTTTGGCCGGACCCGAGAGGAGTTGGCTCATGTCACCCGGGAGCAGGCTTTGCGCCATCCCAACTGGGACATGGGCGCAAAAATCACCATCGACTCTGCTACCATGATGAACAAGGGCCTGGAGGTCATTGAGGCCTCCTGGCTTTTTGGCGTACCGGAGGACCGGATCGACGTGGTGATTCATCGGGAGAGCATTGTCCACTCCATGATTCAGTATCGGGATCACGGGGTGATTGCTCAGTTGGGGGTGCCGGATATGGCTCTGCCGATCCAGTACGCTTTGACCTATCCCCGACGGCTGCCCTCGCCCGCAGGAGAGCTGAAGCTTTGGGAGCTTGGCCAGCTCACCTTCCACCAGCCCGACGGAGAGGCCTTCCCCTGCCTGGAGCTGTGCCGTGAGGCACTGCGGCGGGGCGGGCTGGTGCCTGCGGCTGCCAACGGAGCCAACGAGCAGGCTGTGGCGCTGTTCCTGGAGGGGAAGATCGGCTTTTTAGACATTCCCAAGCTGGTGGAATCCGCCATGGATCGCCAAGCCGTTGGGGAAGTGACCTTGGAGAATGTGCTGGCTGTAGACAGGGAGGCCCGCAGGCTGGCGGCGGGGATGTGACGGAAACCAAACAGAGGAGATGGTTTTTTGCAGATATTGATGGGAGCGCTGCTGGTGGTGATTGGGGTGCTGCTGTTCGGGTTCCTCATTTTTTTCCACGAGTTGGGGCATTTCCTGGTGGCGAAGGCCTCAGGGATCCGGGTCAATGAATTTTCTCTGGGAATGGGGCCCAAGCTTTTTGGGTTCCAACGGGGAGTGACTCAGTACTCTCTGCGGCTGCTGCCCATTGGCGGCTTCTGCGCCATGGAGGGCGAGGATGAGGAGAGCGACGCGGAGGGCTCTTTCAGCGGGAAGCCAGTGTGGAAGCGTTTCCTGGTGGTGGCGGCCGGCGCGGTGTTCAACATGATCCTGGGCATTATCATGATGATGATTGTCCTGGGCCAGCAGGATGTGTTCGCCACCACCCAGATTGCCAGCTTCACGGAGAACTCCGCTCTGGAGGCTGCCGGTGCCCAGGTGGGGGATCGGATCGTGGAGGTGGACGGCTATGCCATCTACACGGATCGGGACCTGAACTTTGCCTTGGCCCTGGCGGACCCGGACCAGATATCCATGGTGGTGGACCGGGAGGGAAACCGGGTGGATTTGGGCACGTTTTCCCTTCACTCCCAGACTATGGAGGACGGCAGCCAAATGGTATCTCTGGACTTCTATGTGGAGCCGGAGGCTGTGACCTTCCTGGGGTTGGTGCGCCGGTCCGTTACGGATACGTTTTCCATGGTCCGCATGGTGGTGGAGACCTTGAAAGGATTCTTCACCGGAAGGTTTGGGCTCAACGATGTAGCAGGTCCCATTGGCACGGCCCAGGCCATCGGCCAGGCGGCCAGCGCCGGTTTGGCGGTGAGCTTTGGCCAGGCGGTGCTGAATATGCTGCTGATTATGGTGATGCTCACAGTGAACCTGGGAGTGGTCAATCTGCTACCCCTGCCCGCACTGGATGGGGGAAGGCTGCTGTTTTTAATCTGGGAAGGCGTCACTCGCAGGCCCGTGCCCGCCAAGTATGAGGGCTATGTCCATGCGGTGGGATTTATCCTGATCATCGGGTTGATGGTCGTGGTGGCCTTTAATGATATCGTCCGCATCGTCCAAGGATAACAAGGATTGCCGGAGGCCCGGAATGCCGGGCCTCCTTTTTCCGTGGGAAAGGGGATTTTTTTATGGAGCGCAGAAAAGCAAAGCAGGTCATGGCAGGGAATGTCCCCATCGGAGGCGGCGCGCCCATTTCGATCCAGTCCATGCTGAATGTGCCCTCCACTGATGTGGAGGGCAGCGTGGCCCAGGCAGTGGCGCTGGAGAAGGCGGGCTGCCAGATTCTTCGGGCGGCCATTCCCAACAAGGAGGCCCTGGCCCTGATTCCCGCCATCAAAGAGCGGGTGAGCATCCCGCTGGTAGCGGATATCCACTTTGACTACAAGCTGGCCTTGGAGTCTGTGGCTGCGGGGATCGATAAGATTCGTATTAACCCTGGAAATATTGGGGAGGACAGCCGGGTAAAGGCTGTGGCGGACGCCTGCCGTGCCCATGGGATCCCCATTCGCATCGGCGTCAATTCCGGATCCTTGGAGCGGCATATCCTGGCAAAGTATGGTGCCCCCACCCCGGAAGCCCTGGTAGAGAGCGCCTTGTACCATGTGTCTCTGCTGGAGCGCTTTGACTTTGACGACATCGTAATATCCCTGAAGGCGTCCTCTGTGGACAGCACCATCCGGGCTTACGAGCTCATGGCTCAGCAGTGCTCCTATCCCCTCCACTTGGGTGTCACCGAGGCTGGCACTGCCCGAATGGGACTGGTGAAGTCGGCCATTGGCATTGGCAGCCTGCTCCAGCGGGGGATCGGGGACACCATCCGGGTGTCCCTCACCGCTGACCCGGTGGAGGAGATCCGAGCAGGGGAGGATATCCTTCGAGCGTTGGATTTGAAGCATGGGGTGAAGTTTGTCTCCTGTCCCACCTGTGGGCGTACCCGCATTGACTTGATCGGCCTGGCCAATCGGGTGGAGGCGGCGCTCCAGGGCTGCCCCAAGGACGTCACGGTGGCCGTGATGGGGTGTGCCGTCAACGGTCCCGGGGAGGCCCGGGAAGCGGACCTGGGCGTGGCCGGTGGAGAGGGGGAAGGCCTCCTCTTCAAAAAAGGGAAGATTCTCCGCAAGGTGCCGGAGGATCAGCTGCTCCAGGCGCTTCTGGAGGAAGTGGACAAGCTGTAAGGAGGACTAGTTATGAAGAAACTCTTCACTATACAGCATACTCAGTCGGTGCATCACATCAACGGGATGGTGGGCTCCTGGGCGGAGTGGGAGCTGACGGATCTGGGCAAGTGTCAGGCGCGGGCAATTGCCCAAAATTTGGCGCCTCAGCTGACAGGCGGTGTGAAGCTCTATTGTTCCCCTCAGCTGCGGGCCAGGCAGACGGTGGCACCCTTGGCGGAGCTTCTGAGTGTTCCGGTGGAATACCGGGAGGAACTGCGGGAGCAAAACCTGGGGGAGGCTTGCGGCAAGCCCGTGCAGTGGCTGCGTGACCATAGTGCTCCGCAAAGGACGGTGGATGATCGGATTCTTCCCGGGGCGGAATCCATCCGGGATGTGTGGGAACGGCTACTGCCCTTTTCCCGAGAGCTTTTGGACCGTCCCGAAGAGATGGTGGTCTGTGTTTCCCATGGGATCACATTGACCATATGGAATTCCCTGTGGTTGGGGATGGAGCCCGAAGACCTGGAACACTGTGTGCTGAGAGGCAGGGCAGGAGGTGTTTCCTGCTTCAGTCAGGGGGAGGATGGACAGTGTCGAATTCACTTTTTGGCGGATCTTTCCTACTGCGGCGGTCAGAATTTGATAAATTGAGAAAGCTGCAAAAAGAGCCGGAGGACTTGTCCTACCTTGGGGGAGTCCGTGGAAATCGTATGAGGAGTCGGGTATTTTGAATACGTTGGGGAATTTTTTTCAAAAGGAAATCAATGGGGAGCACTTTTCCCAGCAGATCTATGACGGGGAGCTGATGCAGCTGCTGGTCAACCGCAAGGAGAAATCCGTGCGGATCGTGGTGGGATTCTCCCAGATCATTGACTATGGGGAGCTGCTGCGGCTGGAAAAGCTGCTCAAGGGCCCCGCTTTTGGCCTGACGGATGTAAAGCTGCAGCCCCACTTCCCGGCGGAACTGCTCTCCGGGGATTGCCTGCCCATGCTGGCCACTGCACTGAAAGCTCAGGATGCCACCATCAATGGGACGTTCAACCAGGCAGAGGCGGAATATCGGGATGGAAAGTTCTACGTCCACCTGGCCCATGGGGGCTATGACCTGCTGGCGGCCCGTAATACCAACGTGAAGCTGCGGGAGCTGATCAAGAGCTGGTTTTCTGTCTCTTGCCAGGTGGAGTTTGTGGGCAAGCGGACAGTGACTTCGGACAGCGGCACACTGGTGGAAAAGGCCCGTAATGAGCAGGTCCGCCGGGAGCGGGAGGCCGTGGTCCGGGAGATGGAGGAGTACGAGGAGTCCCTGAAGGAGCAGGCCAGCCGCCGGCAGGTGAGCATCCGGGACGAGGAGCATCTGCTGCCCACCATCATTCCGGAGACTGCCAGACCGGTGTTGGGATCCGTGCCCAAGGGCAAGACCACACCTCTGCGGGACGTGTCGGTGGACCTGGGTAACGTGGTGGTGTGGGGAGAAATCTTCGCCGCCGAAACCCGGGAGACCCGGGATAAGAGCCGGAAGATCTACTCCATTGACATCACCGATTACACCGGGGCGGTGTCCCTCACTGTGATCCAGGACGTGAAGGATGCCCAGGCGTGTCAGGCGTTGGATGGCCTGAAGCCCGGGACCAGCATCCTGGTGCGGGGAGCGCTGAACTACGATAACTTCGCCAGGGAGAATATCATGCGTCCCTGGGCCATTGCCACGGTGGATCAGATGAAAGTGGTGGATGACGCCCTGGAGAAGCGCGTGGAGCTGCACATGCACACTAGCATGTCCGATATGGATGGCATGACGCCCGCCTCCGCTTTGATAAAGCGGGCACACCAGTGGGGGCAGAAGGCTGTGGCTGTCACCGATCACGGTGTGGCTCAGGCGTTCCCCGAGGCCATGAACACCGCCGAGGAGATCCGCAAGGAGGACCCGGAGTTCAAGGTGCTCTACGGCACAGAGGCCTACTTTGTAAACGATTTGATTCCCGCGGTTTCCGGGGAAAGCCAGCAGGCCCTCTCGGAGGATTTTATCTGCTTTGACTTGGAGACCACCGGTCTCAGCGCCCAGAATGATCGAATCACAGAGATCGGCGCCGTGCGTGTCCACAACGGGGAGATCACCGACAAGTTTGATATCTTTGTGGACCCGGAGCGGCCTATCCCGCCGAAGATCACGGAGCTGACCTCCATCACCAACGAGATGGTCCAGGGAGCTCCCAAGGAGGACGAGGCGCTTCGCCAGTTCTTCGAGTTCTGCGGGGAGGACGCGGTGCTGGTGGCCCACAATGCCTCCTTTGATGCCGGATTCCTCCGGGCTTCTCTGGAGCGCCAGGGAAAGCACTTTTCCAACACCTACATTGATACGGTGACCATGGCCCGGTCCCTGCTGCCGGATCTGAACAAGGCAACTCTGGATGCTGTGGCCAAGTACTTAAAGCTCAAGCCCTTCCACCATCACCGGGCAGAGGACGACGCGGCTGTTTTGGGAGAGATCTTCCTGAACCTGAAGGAGCGCCTTGTCCAGGATCACGGAATCCAGCGGGTGGATGAGATCAACGGCGCGCTGGCCGGAGGGGATCCCAAAAAGCTGCGTCCCTATCACATGATCATCCTGGTGAAGAACCATACGGGTCTGAAGAACCTGTACCGGCTGATCTCCGAGGCCCACCTCCACTACTTTTACCGGAATCCCCGGATTCCCAAGAGTTTGCTCAATAAATACCGGGAAGGTCTGCTCATTGGCAGCGCCTGTGAGGCGGGAGAGTTGTTCCGGGCCATTGTCAAAGGGGAGAGCTTCGACAACCTGTGCCGCATCGCCTCCTATTACGATTACCTGGAGATCCAGCCCCTGGGCAACAACATGTTCATGGTGCGCAATGGGGATACGGATTTAGAGGGGCTGCGGGAGTATAACCGCACGGTGGTGAAGATCGGCGAGAAGCTGGGCAAACCGGTGGTGGCCACCTGTGACGTCCACTTCCTGGATCCCAAGGATGCGGATTACCGCCGGGTGATCATGACCGCCAAGGAATTTGCTGACGCGGACCAGCAGGCGCCCCTTTATCTGCGCACCACTCCGGAAATGCTCAAAGAGTTTGAGTACCTGGGCAAGGACAAAGCCCAGGAGGTGGTGGTGACCAACCCCAATAAGATCGCCGACAGCATTGATTATATCCGCCCAGTGCCCATGGGCAATTTCCCGCCCTACATCGAGGGTGCCGAGGAGCAGCTGGTGTCCATCACCTGGGAGCGGGCCAAGAAGCGGTATGGTGATCCCCTGCCCCAGATTGTCAAGGACCGGTTGGACAAGGAGCTGAACTCCATTGTGAAGCACGGCTTCTCCGTGCTGTACATGACCGCCCAGAAGCTGGTGGCGGACTCCGAAGCTCACGGCTATTTGGTGGGCTCCCGTGGATCGGTGGGTTCCTCCCTGGTGGCCAGCATGTCCGGTATCTCCGAGGTCAACCCCTTGGCGCCTCACTATGTCTGTCCCAAGTGCCAGCACAGCGAGTTCTTTACCGATGGCACCATTGATTCCGGCTTCGACCTGCCTCCCAAGGACTGCCCTGTCTGCGGGACGCACATGGATCAGGACGGCCACACCATTCCCTTTGAGACCTTCCTGGGCTTTGACGGCGACAAGGTGCCCGATATTGACCTGAACTTCTCCAATGAGCAGCAGAGCGCGTCCCATCGATACACAGAAGAGCTGTTTGGCCGGGACAACGTGTTCAAGGCCGGTACCATCGGCACTGTGGCGGATAAGACCGCCCGGGGCTATGTGCTCAAGTACATGGAGAAGAAGGGTGTCACCCTGTCCCGAGCAGAGGTCAAGCGTCTGTCCGCGGGATGTTCGGGCATCAAGCGCACCACGGGCCAGCACCCCGGCGGCATGATCGTCATCCCTCGGGGGATGGAGGTCTACGATTTCTGCCCAGTGCAGCACCCGGCCAATGACCAGAAAAACGACAACATCACCACCCACTTCGACTTCCACTCCATCCACGACAACGTGTGTAAGCTGGACGAGTTGGGTCATATCGTGCCCACCACGTACCGGTACTTGGAGGATTACACTGGGATCCCCGTGATGCAGGTGCCCATGAGTGATCCCCAGGTGATGTCCCTGTTCACCTCCCCGGCGGCGCTGGGCGTCACGGTGGAGGACCTGTGCGGCATCAAGACGGGCACTCTGACCCTGCCGGAGCTGGGCACAGGCTTTGTCCGGGGCATGCTGGAAGAGGCCCAGCCCAAGACGTTTTCGGACTTGCTGCAGATCTCGGGTCTGTCCCACGGCACCGATGTGTGGATTGGCAATGCACAAGAGCTGATCCACGATGGCACCTGTACCATTTCCGAGGTGATCGGTACTCGAGACAGCATCATGACCTACCTGATGAACAAGGGCCTAGAGCCCAAGATGGCCTTTAAGATCATGGAGATCGTCCGAAAGGGCAAGGCCAAGAAGCTGCTGACCGAGGAGCACATCCAGGCCATGAAGGAGCATGACGTGCCCCAGTGGTACATTGACTCCTGTTTCAAGATCAAGTACATGTTCCCCAAGGCCCATGCTGCAGCGTATATGATCGCTGCTCTGCGGCTGGGGTGGTATAAAGTGCACCGGCCCCTGGAGTACTACGCGGCCTACTTTACCGTGCGCAGCGGCGACTTTGACGGCGTCTCGGCGGTGCGGGGGAAAGAGGCTGTGGTCCAGAAGATGCGGGAGCTGGACGCCAAGATGAAGAACAACGAGGCCAGCGATAAGGAGGCCAACGTCTTCGATTCCCTCCAGGTGGTCAACGAGATGCTGGCCCGGGGAATCCAGTTCCTGCCGGTGGACCTGTACCGGTCCGAGGCAAAGAAGTTTGTCATGGAGGACGGCAAGATCCGTCTGCCCTTCTCCTCTCTGGCGGGCGTGGGCGAGTCTGCTGCTTTCAGCCTGCGGGAAGCCCGGAATTCCGGCGGGGAGTACATCTCCATTGACGACCTGCAGGTTCGCGCAAAAGTGTCCTCTGCAGTCATCGATACCCTGCGGGAGGCGGGTTCTCTTGCCGGAATGCCGGAGAGCAGCCAGACCAGCCTGTTTTAAGGCTTGACAAAATCGGTTTCTTACATTATCATAGTAGCACACTAAAGCGAAAAGGATGATGTGGAAAGGGGGCGGCCTGCCCGAGGGTTTGTGGGGCGGGCCACTTTTTTGTATGAGGACCTACAGCAAAATTACCCCGGAGGGCACCCGGGATCTGCTCTTTGAGGAGTGCCGTGCCCGCCGGGAGGCCCAGGAGCGGCTCTCCCGCCTGTTCAGCCTGCGGGGCTACCGTGAGGTCATCACCCCGGGGCTGGAGTACTTTGATGTGTTCAATCTGCCGGGTTCGGCCATTTCCCAGCAGGAGATGTACAAGTGCACAGACAATCACGGCAGACTGTTGGTATTCCGTCCGGATTCCACACTGCCCATCGCCCGGATGGCCGCCTCCCGGCTGCAGGGGCGGGAAAAGCCCCTGCGGTTTTTCTACAGCCAGACCATCTACCGCAACCGGCCGGACCTGTCGGGTAGGAATGACGAGTCCGCCCAAATGGGCATTGAGCTCATGGGAGCCGGAGGCATCCGGGCCGACCTGGAGGTGATCTCCGCGGCGGTGGCGGCCCTTTCGGACTGTGTGCCGGGTTTCCGAGTGGAGTTGGGACATGCCAAGTTCTTCCAGTCGCTGGCGGATCAGCTCCCCCTGTCCCTGGAGGCCAAGGAGGCTCTGCGGGACACCATCGAGTCCAAGAACTACGCCGCTCTGTCCGAACAGCTGGATCCCTTGGGGGATCTGCCGGCCGCTCGCGCCATGGCCCAGCTTCCCCGGCTCTTTGGCGGGGAAGAGGCCCTGGAAGAGGCCAGCCGGTGGTTCCAGGATGAGGGCACCCGGGAAATTCTGGACTACTTGAAACAGCTTTACCATGCGTTAGGGGAGCTGGGGCTGGGAGACCGTCTCATGGTGGATCTGGGCCTGGTCCAGCGCAACGATTACTACACCGGCGTGGTGTTTTCCGCCTACGTCCACCAGCGTGGGGATGCCGTGCTCATGGGTGGCCGGTATGACAGCCTTTGTGAAAAGTTCGGCGATCCCATGCCCGCCGTGGGTTTTTCCTTGGATCTGGATGCCGTGGCGGACCTCCAGGCCTCTTCGCTGGAGGAAACCCCTGCTCAGGCGCTGGTGTTTGGAGAGAGTGGGTATGAGATCCAAGGCCAGCAGCTGGCGGATTCCCTGGTGAGTCAAGGGGTTCTCTGTGAGACCTCCCTGTTTGAGAGCGAGGAGGAGACCCTCCGCTATGCCAAGGAGAAGGGAATCCCCCAGGTGTACCTGGTGGGGGCCCAGACAAGAGAGATCAACCTGGAAGGAGGGGAGCAGTGATGCAGCCTTTGCGAATTGCTCTGACAAAAGGACGTTTGGAAAAGTCCACGGTGCAGTTGTTTGAGCAGGCGGGCATGGATTGCTCCGCTCTGCGGGAGAAGGGACGGAAACTGATCCTCCCGGTGGGGGACGGTTCCCTGCAGGCGGTGCTGGCCAAGGCGGCGGACGTGATCACCTATGTGGAGCACGGCGTGTGTGATATGGGTGTGGTGGGAAAGGACACCATCATGGAGAACGGCAGCCACTTCTTCGAGATTCTGGACCTGGGGTTTGGCCGGTGCGGATTTGCCTTGGCAGCGCCCAAAGGGTCGGATTTTTACGGTGGTTACCGAGTCAAGACCATCGCCACCAAGTATCCCAATGTGGCCCGCCGCTTCTTTGAAAGCAAGGCCATGGATGTGCGGATCATCAAGATCGAGGGCTCTGTGGAGCTGGCCCCGCTGCTGGGGCTGTCCGACGGCATCGTGGATATTGTGGAGACCGGCGCCACCCTTCGGGAGAATGGCCTGGAGGTGGTGGAGCGAATCCATCAGGTGTCAGCCCGACTGATTGTCAACGCAGCCAGTCTGAAGCTGCGCAAAGGGGAAATCGAGGACCTGGCCGCCCGCCTGGAGCGGGAGATTCAAAAGGGGGAAGGGAAATGATCAAAGTGGTGCAGGGGGACCGGCAGACGTGCCAGTCCTTTGTGGAGGATCTGAAGAGCCGTGTGGGACAGACTTCACCGGAGATTGAACAGTCTGTACGGGACATCATCGAGGCGGTCCGCACAGGCGGGGACAAGGCAGTGAAGGAGTTTTCCAAGAAGTTTGACGGCTGGACCCCGGAGACCTTGGAACTGTCCAAGGAGGCCCTGGAGCAGGCGGTTTCGGAGTGCGATCCCCAGTTTATCGCTTCCCTGAAGAAGGCGGCCGCCAATATCCGGGCTTTCCATCAGCGGCAGAAGCAGCAGAGCCGCATTGACCCCATGCCCAACGGGATCATCACCGGCCAGCGGGTGCGGGGCCTCCATCGGGTGGGAGTGTATGTTCCCGGCGGTACGGCAGGATATCCCTCTTCCGTGCTGATGAACGTGATTCCTGCCCAGGTGGCTGAGGTGGGAGAGATCGTCATGACCACCCCTCCCGGACGCACAGGTAAGCCTGACCCCAATATCCTGGCGGCGGCCTATGTGGCCGGTGTAGACCGGGTGTTCCTTATGGGCGGCGCCCAAGCGGTGGCGGCTCTGGCCCTGGGAACAGAGAGCGTGCCCAAGGTGGACAAGATCGTGGGCCCTGGGAATATCTTTGTGGCCACGGCAAAAAAGCAGCTCTACGGCGTGGTGGATATCGACATGATCGCCGGGCCCAGCGAGATCCTCATTGTGGCGGATGAGTCCGCCAACCCCCGGTACTTGGCCGCCGACTTGATGAGTCAGGCGGAGCATGACCGGATGGCTTCCGCTATCCTCATCACTCCCAGCCGGGAGATTGCAGAAAAGACCGTGCAGGAGGTTTACCGCCAAATGGAGACCCTCTCCCGCAAGGAGATCATCCAGGAGTCCCTGGACCGGTTTGGCGGGGTGATCATCTGCGAGAATATGGAGGAGGCCGTGGACTTCGCCAACGAGCTGGCGCCGGAACACTTGGAGATCTGCGTGGACAATCCCTTTGACTACGTGGGACGTCTGGACAATGCCGGTTCCGTGTTTATGGGGCATTACTCCCCGGAGCCTCTGGGGGACTACTTTGCCGGTCCCAACCACGTGCTGCCCACAGGAGGCACCGCCCGGTTTTTCTCGCCCCTGTCCGTGGATGATTTCATCAAGAAGTCCAGCTTCATCTACTATCCCCAGGCGGAGATTCAAAAGGCCGCCCCGGATATCATTCGCTTGGCGGAGACTGAGGAGCTCACCGCCCACGCCAATTCCATCCGAGTGCGGGTGGAGGACTGAGGAGGTGCCCATGTATCAGCTGAATGAAAAGATCAAGGATTTAAAGCCCTATGACCCGGTGGAGGGAGGGTACCGCATCCACCTGGACGCCAACGAGTCCTTTCTGGCTCTGCCGGCGCCCATTCTGGAGGAGCTGGCGGCCGCTGTTCCCCAGGTGGACTTCAACCGCTACCCGGACCCTGCTGCCCGGGAACTGTGCCAGGCCTTTGCCCAGTATTATGGGGTTCCGGTGGAAAATGTGGCGGCGGGCAACGGCTCTGATGAGTTGATCACGGTGTTGTTCACCGGCTTTTTGCAGCACGGGGATGCCTTTGCCACCCTGGAACCTGATTTCTCCATGTATGCTTTTAACGGCTACCTCCACGAGGCCCGCCATGTGCCCATCCCCAAGAGGGAGGACTACACTCTTGACGTGGACGAGACCATCCGGATCTGCCAGGAGGAACAGGTGAAGCTGCTGATCTTCAGCAATCCAGGGAATCCCACGTCACTGGTTTGCCCCAAAGAGGAGATCCGCCGGCTGATCCGTGGGGTGGATGCCCTGGTGGTGCTGGATGAAGCCTACATGGATTTCTCCGACCAGAGCCTGTTGGCGGAGTTTGAGGACTATGACAACCTGCTGATCCTGCGGACCTGTTCTAAGGCTTTTGGCATGGCATCCCTGCGTCTAGGGTTTGCCGTGGGGCGGAAACCCTTGGTGGATGCGGTGAAAGCGGTGAAGTCCCCTTACAATGTCAACTCCCTGTCCCAGAAGCTGGGGGCCCTGGTGCTGGAGCATCCCCAGGCCATGAAGGAGGCTCTGGAGACCATCCTGGCCTCTAAGGAGGAGTTGATGCAGGGCCTGCGCGCTCTGCTGGAGGAGTTCCCCGGCCGGTTCATCCTGCTGGAGAGCGCCACCAATTTTGCCACAATGAAGTTGCCTGATGGGGAGCGCCTGTTCCATCACATGGGGGAGCAGGGAATCGCCATCCGCTATACTGGAGGATTGGTGCGCATCACCTGCGGCGCGCCGGAGGAAAACCGTGCGGTTCTCCAGGAACTGGCGGACTATTTCGCCGCAGTGCCGGCAGTGGAGGAGTGAGCTGATGGAACGATATGCATCCATGCACCGGAAAACCGGGGAGACGGAGGTCTCCATTGAGCTCTGCCTGGATGGGGGCGAGAGAAGCGTCTCCACCGGCGTGGGCTTTTTCGACCATATGCTCAATGCCTTTGCGGTCCACGGGGGATTTGGCCTGAAGGTCAAAACTGTGGGAGATTGGGAGGTGGACTGCCACCACACAGTGGAGGATACGGGGATCGTCTTGGGCAAAGCCTTTGCGGAGTCGTTGCCCACCAAACGGGGGATCAAACGGTTCGGCCATGCTTTTATCCCCATGGATGAGGCCCTGGCCTTTGCGGCGGCGGACATCAGCGGCAGACCATTCCTGGTGTTTGACGGGGAGTTTCCCCAGGAGCGGGTGGGGGATTTTGACACCTGCATGACGGAGGAATTTTTCCGGGCCTTTGCCACCAATGCCGGGGTGACTCTACATCTTAAGTGTGAATACGGGAAAAATTCCCATCACATGATCGAAGCCATGTTTAAGGCAGCTGCTCATGCATTGCGGGATGCGGTGGCCCAGGAGGAAGGGGATTTGTTGCTCTCTTCCAAAGGCGTTTTGTGAGAGGTATGGACGGCGGAGGAAAAGTGTAGTATACTGAATTGAAAGAGGCCTCTGTTCTCCCAGGGGGAACGGGGGCCTCAAGCTGTAGAGGGGAGATTTTGCGTTATGATCTTACTGCCAGCCATTGACCTGCACGAGGGCAAATGTGTTCGGCTGTTCCGAGGGGACTATTCCACCGCGGAGGTAGTGGCCGCGGATCCAGTGGAGACAGCCCTGCGTTTTCAGGAACAAGGCGCCCGGTGGCTCCACATGGTGGACCTGGACGGCGCGAAAGAAGGAAAGCCCGTCAACTCCCAGTTGATCATTGATGTGGTGGAGAAAACCGACCTCCATGTGGAGGTGGGCGGCGGCATCCGGGACATGAAGACCGTGGAGCATTACCTGGACCGGGGAGTCAGTCGAGTGATTTTGGGTTCGGCCGCACTGCGGGATCCGGAATTTGTGCGGGAGGCCGTGAGCAAATACGGCAAGCATATCGCGGTGGGCATTGACGCTCTGGATGGCAAGGTGGCCGCAGAGGGCTGGTTGGAGCAGAGCCAGGTGGACTATATCCAGTTTGCCAAGGAGATGGAAGCCCTGGGAGTGCAGTATTTGATCTGCACGGACATTCACCAGGACGGCACCATGAATGGTCCCAACCTGGTGATGCTGGACAAGCTGAACCGGGCGGTTCACTGCCATATCATTGCCAGCGGCGGTGTGGCCAGCCTTTTGGATATTGTCAGCCTCTACGACCTGGGGCTGTATGGTGCCATTGCAGGGAAATCCCTGTATACTGGCGCTCTGGACCTGCGAGCGGCCATCATCGCTTGCCATAAGATCTCTGGAAAAGGTGGAGCCGGAAATGTGCCCGACGACGAGCTGGACATTTATTTCCGCAAGTCGGATCTGATTCCTGCCATCATCCAGGATGATGATACCGAGGAGGTGCTGATGCTGGCCTATATGAACCGGGAATCCTTCCGACGGTCACTGGAGACGGGGTACACCTGGTTCTACAGCCGCAGCCGCAAACAGCTGTGGAATAAGGGAGAGACCTCCGGCCACACCCAGCAGATTGTCAGCATGTTCTCCGACTGCGACGATGATACGCTTTTGATTCGCGTCAAGCAGAAGGGACCTGCCTGTCACACAGGCAGCCACAGCTGTTTCTTTAAAAAACTGCGGGGCGAGGATGCTCCCAAGGGGGAATAATCATGGATATTCTGCACGAGCTTTACGAGACTGTTGAAAGCCGCCGTCACGAGAAGGCGGAGGGCTCCTACACCTGTTATCTGTTTGAAAAGGGTCTGGATAAGATCCTGAAGAAGTGCGGCGAGGAGTGCAGCGAGGTGATCATCGCTGCCAAAAACGGCAAAAAGGAGGACACGGTGGGAGAGCTGTCCGACTTGCTGTATCACTTAACGGTGCTGATGGTCAACGAGGGAATTCCCTTTGAGGAAGTGGAGGCGGAGCTTGCCCGCCGCCACCAGAAACAGGGAAACTTGAAGACTTTCCACCAGGTGGATAAGAACACATGAACCAAGAGGCGCTGTTAAATCAGTGGCGTGAGGAGGAGCAGCGGGGAATGTCCGGGTGGGACTTCTCCCACCTGGATCACCGCTATCAGGTGGATCCGCTGCCTTGGGATTACCGGGAGCGTGTCCGGGAGTTTCTGCGCCCTGGGGTGCGCCTGCTGGACATGGGCACCGGGGGCGGGGAACTGCTGTTGACCTTCCGCCACCCTTACCAGCTCACCTCAGTGACCGAGGGCTGGGCGCCCAATGTGGAGCTGTGCCGGAAACGGCTGGAACCCTTGGGGATCACTGTCCGGGAGTACGACAGCGAACGGGGGGAACCCATGCCCTTTGCGGACGACAGTTTTGACCTGGTCCTCAACCGGCATGAGAGCTATGACCTGCCGGAGGTCCGCCGGGTGCTGAAGAAAAACGGCTTTTTTCTCACTCAGCAGGTGGGGGGAGAGAACAACCTCGCCTTGGCTCGGCAGTTGTGCCCCGGCTTTTCCGGGAACTTTGTGGGCTTCAATCTGGAGAATGAGCTGCCCAAATTCCGGGAGGCTGGTTTCCGTGTGATGCGCAGCGATCAAGCATACCTGGAAGGACGGTTTCTGGATGTGGGAGCGTTGGTGTTCCAGGCCAGCGTCACACCTTGGGAGTTTCCCGGATTCTCCGTGGACAGCTGTCAGAACGTGCTGTTCCGGCTTGAGAGTTTGGTGGAGAAGCAAGGCTTTGTGCCCACGGTGGAGCATCGGTTCCTCATCGTGGCCAAGAATCGAAAGTAGGGATCTGGATGAACGTGCGCTGTATCGCTCCGGAAGAGCTGTCCCAGCTGTTGGAGCTTTACCATCACCTTCACAGCGATGAGTGGCTGGAGGACGGGCCAGATGCCCGTCGGATCTGGGAGGCCATCCAGAGAGAGCCGGGGTACCACATCATAGTGGCTCAGGAGCAGGGGAGATTGGTGTCCTCCTGCACGCTTCTTTTGATTCCGAATCTGACCCACAGCGGCCGACCGTATGGGTTGATCGAGAATGTGGTGACCCATCCCGATTATCGCGGCAGAGGAATGGCCACCGCCTGCCTGGAGTTTGCCAAGGAATTGGCCCAAAAAGAAAACTGCTATAAGCTGATGCTGATGACCGGCAGAAAGCAGGAATCCACCCTGAATTTCTACCGACGGGCCGGGTTTCGGTCCGATGAGAAAACTGCCTTTGTGCAGTGGCTGGAACCCCATACACTGGAACCCCATGCATAAGAAAAGGGATGTTGCAGAGTTGCAGCATCCCTTTTTGTATTTACTTGACCGTGAGGCCTGTCTCCTCGTTAGAAGGACGGATTCCAAGAGTGCCTCAGAGGCTCACGGGGAAAGCGGCTTTGCTCAGTCTTGTTGGGAAATCCCCAGAAGCCTTGCCACAGCTTGAATGTTTTGACGCTCCACCTGCTGGAGCTTGAGGGCTTTTGCTTTTAGCTCCTCCCGCTGGGGAAGGCAGGCCAGAGCCTGGTCCACTGCGTCGTTGAGGTTCTCGGGGGTGACGTCGGGCAGGTCAATGCAGGTGCCGGCGTCCAGGTATTTCAGGAAGGATCCAATCTTGGGGTCGTAGCTGACGCCCACCAGCGGCACGCCGCTGACAGAGGAGAAGATCAGTCCATGAAGCCGCATGGACACCACAGCGTCCATCCGCCCCAGTACGCCCATGAGCAGTTCCGGCTCGGCCCAGTCGTCCAGGATCAGGGCGGGAGTCTTCATCAGCTGGGTGACTTTTTGGGCAGCCAGGGAGTCGTGGAAGATGTTCAGCGAGAGGAACACCGGCTCCAATCCATATTGTTCACGGGCACGGTCGGCACAGGCGGCAAAGGCGGCTGCCTTGGCGTCAAAGCCATACCAGGTGCGCAGCATAAAGCAAAGATACCGTTTGCCCGACTCTATGCCATGGCGTTTGAGGTAGGCGTCCACATCCACGTCGGGAGAGGGCTGGAGCACCAGGGCGGGATCGGAGCACAGCAGGATCTCCGGTTTCTGCACCCCAAAGCTCTTCAACTCCTCCATGGAGTCGGACTCCCGCAGTGTGATGGTGTCCACGGAGCGGTCCAACACCCGCTTCACCAGGCGAATGTTTTTCTCCCCGTTCACCGGGCCGATGCCGCAGCCGTACATATCCACTTTGTTGCCCAGCAGTTTTGCCAGCCGCAGGGTGAAGAGATAGTACCACAGGCTGCGCCAGCTGGTGGCGTTTTGGATCAGTGTGCCGCCGCCGTTGATATACAGCACGGATTTGCCCATGGCAGCGAACATCTTGGGCAGGTTGAAGGTGTAGATGGAGTTGACTCGATACCGCTTTTTGATGCTCTGGGTATTTTTGGCCAGCACGGTGATGGGCATGGTGGGATCCAGCTGCTGCACCGAGTGGATGATGGATTTCAAAATGGCGTCATCCCCGGCGTTCCCATGGCCGTAGGCGCCGCAGATGATGGTGCCGTCCCGTTTGCGGGATTTCTGCCGGGCGTCCCGCTTCAGGATGCTCTCGTAGATCTCCAGCTGATGTTCCACCATCCGGTCGATGGAAAACTCCCGAGAGGCCTTTTCATAGATCCGCTCCCCAAAGGTATCCCGCAGCTCCTTGTCCCCAGCCAGGGTCAGCAGGTGCTGGGCCAGCTGCTCAGCGTTGCCTGGTTCAAAGATCAGGCCGTTGACGCCGTCGTCGATGAGCACCGGCACGCCGCCTACACGGGAGGCAATGGTGGCCCGGTGCATCCGGGTTCCCTCTGTCAGGGAGTAGGGGAAGGTCTCGGAGATGGAGGTGAGCAGGTTGATGTCAATGGCGTGGTAAAAGGAGTTGACGTCAGTCAGCCACCCGGCAAAGCAGACCTTGTCCGAGAGGCCCAGCTCCTGGGTCATGGTTTCCAGCTTTTGACGGTCTTCTCCGTCGCCGCCGATGAGCAGCTTCAGATGGGGGTTCTGCTCGCAGGCGATCTTCATGGCCCGAAGCAGGGTGGGCACATCCTTTACCGGGGAAAGCCGCACCGCAATGCCGGCGATCACATCCTCCGGCTCCCACTTCATGCCCACGCTTTTCAGGAATTCCTCCTTGGGCACAGGGTGGATGGGGGTCTTGAAGTCAATGCCGTTGTAGATGGTGTAGATCCTATCCGCCGGGAATCCCCGCTCGATGAGGATGTCCGTCATGGGATCGGAAACGCCGATGTAGAAGTTCACCCGGCGCAGGGCCACCATGTTGGTGGTGCCGTAGGAGAGCCGGGCCACAGGGCGGCCCAGGTAGTCCAGACGGTAGTCGCTGTGGACGGTGGTGACCACAGGGGCGCCCAAATACCTCTTGATGAGGTTGCCCATCAAATTGCCTCTGGCACCATGGCAGTGGATGATATCCACCTGTTCGCCTTGCAGGCGCTTTTTCAGTTCCCGAAGGCCCACGATTGGGTTGCCGGATTCGATGACCTCAATGGGGATGCCCATTTTCGCTGCATCCTCTGAGAAATCCCCCTTGCGGAAGCAGAAGAGCCGGGCGTCGATAAACTGGTTCAATTCTTTGAGCAAATTAAGCACATGGGTTTTGGCGCCGCCGGTATCGCCGCCGCCGATGAGATGGATCACGCGCATGGAGTCACTTCCATATCCTGTCCCCAAGGGACGTATTCTAAGTCAGACACTGATAAATAAGTATACCCGATTTTCCCATTTCCGGCAAGGGGGTCCGGTCTCAGCGGCTGGACTTTTGGGGCATGGCGTAGAATTCCGGCAGGAACCACACCTCTCCAGCGGTGAATTCCCTGCCATTCAAGTACTGCAGGGGGCCAGCGTCCGTTTGAAAGTCGAACCGGAGCTTGTAGGAGTACAGCGCCTGGTAGGGAAAGCCGGTGCCCTTGTTCACGGCGTTTTTGCCGTATTTCCCGTCCCCGGCCAGAGGATGGCCGATGGAGGCAAAATGGGCGCGGATCTGGTGGGTGCGTCCGGTGAGCAGTTCCACCTCCAGCAGGGAGAAGTCCCGGCGCTCCTCCAGAACCCGGTACCGGGTGCGGATGGTCTTGGCGCCCTCCTTGGGCCGCTTGGAGACGTAGACCCTATTTTGTGCCTCGTTTTTCTCCAGATACCCGGTGAGGGTGGCCTCCTTTTCCTCCAGGTGGCCGCAGACTACACAGAGGTAATATTTGTGCATCTCCCGGTCCTTGACCTTTTGGTTCAGCACCCGGAGAGCTTGGGCGTTTTTGGCGGCCATGACAATGCCTCCCGTGTTCCGGTCAATGCGGTTGACCAGGGCCGGAGCAAAGGCGTTTTCCGCCTTGGGGTCAAACTCCCCCTTGTCGTAGAGGTAGTGCTGCACCCGGGCGATGAGGGAGTCAAAGTGGTAGTTTTCGTCGGGATGGACAATGAGTCCGGGCTTCTTGTCCAGGAGCATCAGATTGTCGTCCTCATAGAGCACGGAGAGCTTTTTGGGTGCCTTGAGAAAGTCCTCAGGACGCTCCTCCTTCTGGAGAAACTCATCCTTCAAGAACAGGGAGATCACGTCCCCTTCCTGAAGCTTGGTGGAAATTTCGCACCGCTTGCCGTTGAGTTTGATGTCCTTTTTCCGGATGGCTTTGTACAGCATGGATTGGGGCAGGTTGGGATAGCTTTTGGTGAGAAACTTGTCCACCCGTTGGCCGCCGTCGTTTTTGCCGATGGTCACTTCAAATCTGGGCATGATTTGCTCCTTTCAGGGCCGTTTTCCGGATTTGCTGCCGGAGCGTCGGAAGGTGAAGAAAAAGGCGGGCAGGGACAGCACAATGCCGATGCCCAAGGCGATGGCCACGGCGATTTTGATAGTCTCCATGCCCTTGGCCAGGGCCTGGGCGTTGTCGCTCATAAAGACGTGATAGCCGGTGTAGTAGATGCCGGCTCCAGGCACCAGAGGGAAGATTCCAGTGATGAGGAACACGGTCACAGGAGCCTTGCGGAAAAAGGCGAAGACCCTGGCGATCCACGCCAAAGCCAGTGTGGCAAAAAAGGAAGAGGCCACCACGCCCATGTTGGCGCTCATGCAGATCAAGTACACCAGCCAGCCCAAGCCGCCGGTGATGCCGCAGCAGAGCCACTCCCGGCGGGGTGTGTGGAAGATGATGGAGAAGGTGATGGTGGCCAAAAAGGCAACCCCGGCCTGGAACAGCCAGGAGAGAACCAAAGAAAAGTCGATCACAGCAGCGCACCTCCCGTCAGCAGAGAGAGGACCTTGACCACGCCGCCCACACCCATGGCGATGCAGCCGCCCACCAGGACGGCATCCAGCATGCGGATGGCGCCGCTGAGGTAATCCCCATGAAAGAGATCCCGAATGGCATTGGTCAGAGCCATACCGGGGACCAGACGGATGATGGCGCCGATGATGACCTTGTCCATATTGTGGCCGACGCCCAGTTTTAAAAGGATGGCGCCGCACAGGGCCATCAAAGCGCTGGCGGAGAGGTTGGTGAGGAACTTGGACATGCCGTGTTTTTCCACCCAGTGGAGATAGGGCTCCAGCAAAAGGCCGCAGAAAAAGGCACAGAGGGCGTCCATGCCATCCCCACCGAAGAGGTAACTGAAGCAGGCACTGCCCACTGCGCAGGAGAAAAATGCCAAGGGCAGGGGCGAGTAGGGGATTTGCCGTATTTTTTCCAGAATCTGAAAGGCTTCCTCCACCGTGTGCTCACCATGGGCGATCTCCCGAGAGAGCTGGTTGACCGCGCAGATCCGACCCATATGGGTGGTGGTATTGACGATGTGGCGCAATTCCACAGAACGTTCCTTCCCCTGTTCGGTGCCCAAGGCGAAGATGCCGTTGGTGAGCACATAGACGTTAAACTTTTCAGCGTGGTAGGATTGTGCTACCCGTTCCATAGTTTCCTGCACACGGGAAATTTCCGCTCCGCTGCGCAGCAGGGTTTCCCCCATTTGAAAGGATAGCTCCAAGATGCTGTGTTCCTCGTCCATACGATGACCATCTCCCGCAAAAACTGTCTTTGCTTATGGTAAACGAAGGAAGCGCGTCTGTCAACTGTCCTCTGGAGAAAAACAGGCAAAACTTTTTTACCGGATTCTGTAGTCCCTCAACGGACAGAAAAGAATTGTAGGAATTTGTAGATTTTTGTGCTTTTTTAGAAAAATATGGTATAATAAAAAATGATAAGACGAGTGGGAAAAGAGGGGACGCCATGAGATCCTGCCAACGCTGGTTAAGTCTTTGTTTCTGGGTAACCCTTGCGTGTTTGTGGGGGATGACGGCGGATGCGGCGGGATTTGCGCCCACCTTAAGCCTGGTGGAAGGTGAGCCAGGCGCTGTGGTGGAGGTTGCCTTTCCCTACGACGGCAGCATGGAAGAAATTGCCGCCTTTCGCACCCAAGTGGAGTACGATCCCGACGCCTTTGAGTACCTGCGTCCCACTTATGGGGAGAGTGTTCAGACGGGAACGGTGACCACTCGATCCGACCCGGGTCGCGTGTCCAGCGTCTATACAGCTTCTCGCGGCGGCCCTTACTTGATGGCGGAAACCACGGTTACCTATCGGTTTCGGGTTTTGGAAGAGGCCTCGCCGGGCTCCTACAGTTTCTTTGTGTCCGCGTTTGACCTGTCCAGCCCTGTGCCTTCTCCCATCGCCGGGGATGTGGATGTGTCCCTGGACTTTCGAGTGTTGACTCCTCCCAGCGACGACGCCAGACTGGTGTCCTTGGCGCCGGACAGTGGTACCCTAAGTCCTGGTTTTTCTCCGGACGTGTTCGCCTATTCCATGACAGTCCCCTATGAGGTGGATGAGGTGGTCTTCACCGCGGAAACGGTTTCCGGAGCGTCCTGCCGGGTAAATCGGAAGACTCTGGGAGCGGGGGGCAGTGACACTCTGTTTGAAATCACCGTGACAGCGGAGGACGGGAAAACCAAGAATGTCTATTCGGTCACGGTCCATCGGGAGGAGCAGGAGCCTCTCAGCGACGATGCCCGGCTGTTGTCCCTGACCCCGGAGACCGGGACCCTCAGTCCCGCCTTTGATCCGGACCGGCTGACCTATTCCCTCACCGTGCCCTATGAGGTCACCACCATGGCCTTTGATGCTCAGCCGGCAGAGGGTGCCACGTACCGGGTGAACCGGAAGAATCTGGGCAGCGGCGGTAGCGATACCTTGTTTACCATCACCGTCACAGCGGAGGATGGGGAGACCCGCCATGTTTACCAGGTTACCGTCCATCGGGAGGAGAAGGAGGAGGACCAGCTCCGGGCCGAATCCTGGCTGACGTCCTTGAAACCAGCCTCCGGTGTCCTCAGTCCTGCCTTTGATCCAGAAAACCTGGAGTACACCCTGACCGTGCCCTATGAAGTCACCACCATGACCTTCGATGCTCAACCGGCGGAGGGTGCCACGTACCGGGTGAACCGGAAGAATCTGGGCAGCGGCGGCAGCGATACCTTGTTTACCATCACCGTCACAGCGGAGGATGGGGAGCATAAGACCGTCTATCAGGTGACGGTTCACCGCAGCGAGAAGGAGGAGACTCAGTACCAGTACAGTGCGGATGCCCGCTTGCTGTCTTTGACTCCGGCTTCCGGCACACTCAGCCCCGCTTTTTCCTCGGACCATCTGACCTATACACTCACCGTGCCCTATGAAGTCACCACCATGACCTTCGACGCCCAGCCAACAGAGGGCGCGTCCTACCGAGTCAACCGGAAGAATCTGGGCAGCGGCGGCAGCGATACCCCGTTTACCATCACCGTTACAGCGGAGGATGGGGAGCATAAGACCGTCTATCAGGTCACAGTGCACCGAGGGGAAAAGGTCTCCGCCGCTTCCACAGGAACTACGTCAAATTCCACCACATCCGGTGCATCGGGGAGCAGCTCCCAGGGGACGGCTGTTCAGTCGGCGGGAGACCTCGCCCAAACCGATTCCCCAACCAGTGAAGGTGAGAACTTTACAGAGTCCCTCCAACCTTCCCTGGACACCCAAGAGACAGCGGCGGGGACCGTGGAAGCCGGCGGCGGAGAGTCCTCCAAGGGCAGCGGAGTGGTAGTGGAAAACGGCAGTCCGTTTTTGCTGCCGGGGATGCTTGTCATGGTGCTGTTTGTGCTGTTCTGTTTCCTGTCCGGCCCCTTGTCTAAATGGCTGGCTCAGCGGTTTCCCCGGGGGGAAGAGACGGACTCTCCCTTGGATGGGGAAGATGAGACCCCCTCCAAGTAAAGGCGAATAGAAGAATGGAAATATAGAAAAGCCTCTCCGCTCAGTTGCGGGGAGGCTTTTTTCTTGCATTGCTGGTATATTGTCAAGAGCCGGAGGTTCTCCGGCGGCGTTTCTGCAGACGCACGTCGCTGCCCAAAAACTGCATCTTGCTGTAGTATCCCGCGATTCGGGAGGTGAACCGGGGGGAGTACCTCTTTTCCATATCCTTCATGGTCAGATTGGTGCTGATGAGTGTGGGCTTGTTTTTCATCATCCTGGCGTTGATGATATCATAGAAGGCGGACTTCACGTAGTTAGAGGAGGCCTCGGTGCCCAGATCGTCCAGGATCAGCAGATCACAGTCCGTCAACTGGGACTGAACGTCGGCATCCTCGGAGATATCCTGTTCCCGCAGGAACCGCTCTCGCTCCAATGCCACGGCAAAGCTCTGAGCAGATCCATACACCACCCCAAATCCCTTTTCAATAGCTTTCCCGGCAATGGCCAGGGACAGGTGGGTCTTTCCCAACCCAGTGCCTCCCCAGAACAGAAAGCTGGGGGAGTCCGCTCGGAAGTTTTCGGCATAGCGCTTGCAGGCAGAGAACACCTTCTCCATTTGACGGTAGGCCTTCTCATCTTCCCGGTAGTACTCCAGAGAGAAGTTGTCAAAGGTGGAGTTTTCCAAGGGTGCGTCCATGCTCAGCCGCTGGAAGGCCATCTGGCGCTGCAGGTTTTTGAGGCATTGGCACATGCGCCCATCCACAAAGCCTGTGTCCTTGCAGAGAGGGCATTGATACTGAGGCGTCACGTCTGCCAGCGCCACCCGGTGCTCTGCCAAAAGCTTGTCGTATTCCGCCTTCAGTGTCATCCCCTGTTCCTTCATCTGGGTGAGCTGTTCCCGCACATTTCCCCCGGAGAGCACCGCAATGGCGGCATTGGCTCCGTTGCGGGCCATCTCCCGGCGAATCTCCCGGGCCCGGGGACATTTTTCAAAGAAACGCTCCAGGTTATCCTGAGCAGTTTCCTCTGCCTGCCGGCGGCGGATCTCCAGTTCCTGGCAGGCGGCTTGATAGATTTTTGCTCCGTATCCCATGTGTTACAGCTCCTCCGGCAGATCGAAATGGCTGAGTTCTTCCAAATCGCTGGTGTCATAGCTCTTGGTGCGGCCCTGTTCCTCCCGCCATCCAGCTTCCCGCTGTTCCAGATCCTGCAGATTTTGAATACCCTTGTTGTGCCAGTCCTCCAGGACCTTATCTATGTAGCTGATGTTGAACCGGGATGTCCGGTCCACACAGCGCTCATAGGCGGCGGTGAGCATCTCTTTGGTGAATTTCCACTGGTATACCCAGCGGTAGGCACATTCGTCCTCCTTTTTGGAGGGAGCCCGGCGGGCCATTCCGGCGGCTGCCTGCACCCGATCCCAGGCCAGACGATGCTGGTCCAGCTGCTGGAGCTTTTCCTCTGCCGCCTGGAGCGAGGTGATGCCGCTCTCCGCCCAGTCCCTGGCTACTGCGTCGATGTAAGAGGGTGTGGTCTTGTTGGCGTTTTTGGCGTAGTGGACGATCATCACAGCCACCTCTACCGGCAGCCCGTAGTCGTCGCACATGGAGACCAAAGTGGAGGTCATGGAGGGAGAGAGTGTCTTGCCGAAAGTCATCTCTGCCTCCTGGAGCAGGAATTTGATCTCCTCGGATTCCTGCATGCGGGTGAGCACGTGCTGAGTGTCCGGTTTAACCGCACGCTTCTTCGAGGGAAGGGGTGCAGCCTGAGCTGCCGGGGCAGGAGCGGGCGCAGGCGCAGAGGGCGCCGCGGGTTGGGTGGATTGTGCCTGAGGTGCGGGGGAGAGTTCCCCGGCTCTGCAGGAGAGCAGCCCCTCCTGAACCCAATAGTCGAACGCGTCCAGGATAGTGTCCGGATCCGTGCCCAGGTTTTCCGCCAAAGCCTGGGGAGTGGCAGGCTCCCCGGGATGGCGCAGCATCCATAGCAGCACCTGAAGCTGTTCTTTTCCAGCAAGTTTTAAATAGCGGTCCACTAAAGCCGTGGGAACGGCAAATACGCTGTTCCACAGGCCAATCTGCAAAGTGTAATCCATAGGTTCCCATTCCTTCCGGTGCCAGGAATATGGCACAAGTCTGAATGATAGTATACCACAGAATGAAGCTGGAACAAAGAGTTTCTTCTCTGGGAGGGAAAACAGAAACAGTGGGCGATGCCTCAGACCGGTGGAAGGCGAGGACGTGAAGAAGAAAGGCGGGAGCTTGCGCAACTTGGTGTTGACAAACCGAGCCATTGTTTGGTATAATCTTTTAGCTGATCCAATACAGAAAATCAGCTGGCCCGATGGGGAACCATCAGTTGACTGTAAAGAAAAAGGTTCAGGTTTTAAGCCATCAATTTGCTGGAATAGCTCAGTTGGTAGAGCAGCTGATTCGTAATCAGCAGGTCGCGTGTTCAAGTCACGTTTCCAGCTCCATACTGCAGTGGACCTTGGGGTTCGCTGCTTTTTTCTTTTGGAGGAATCGTTTGAGAGTCTTGCAAACGTCGAAGCTGTTTCTCCATGGAAATATCCCAGCTCAACTGGGAAAATCTTTGTCCAGGAACTATGAGGGTTCCTGGATATTTTTTTGCTTTTGTGAAATCTACTGGGCACGGTTAGGAGAATCAGTCTGAGCTGTGAAGTTCGCAATTCAATCCTGGTTTTCTCTGGAAGGCATTTTGTGGCCCAGAGCCGGAACGTTTGAACCTAAGTGGGCATAGGATGGCAAGAGCAATGGCTCAATCTAAACAAAAGGAGTATAACTCACTATGGGTATGCCTGTGATTACGGCCAGCACCACCACAAGAGATCAAGCTATTACAGATCTCATCCAATCTGTGGCGCTGGAAGAGACCGCTCTGTCCCACATCCTCAACGCTGAGGGTGAAAAAATCCAGAAAATGGTAGCGCTTCCCGATGCGACGCCGGAGATGCTGTTGGCCACCAACAAATCTGTGGAATCCATGGTCAACGCAGTGTCCCGGCTGGAGATGATCCTCCAGTCCAAGCTGTCCAGCTTCAACAGCTGTCTGTGCCAGACTGAGACCACACAGGGATAAGGAATGTGCCAGGTGGGGCTTCCCGTGGGGGGCCCCACTCTTTTTTCACCCCTTTTACGCTTTGGCATATCCTTATAATGGAGCATTTATGACAAGCTCCGACTTGGAATACCGGTTGAACCGGTGACTTCCTATAGGAGGATGAAACTATGGCATTTAATTTTGGACTAGCCAACGACTACAATGTCTTTGTCTTTGGCAACATGACGATGAGCAATACGGATGCCGAAGGCCGCGTGGCTGTGGGCGGCAATGCCGACCTCAGCAATTACGGTGTGGGCGCCAATATTACTCCGCTGCCCCCTGCCAATACGGATCCGTCTTTTGTGATAGATGGCAGCGTCAACGTCACAGGAGGATCTAACGCCAGCGGCAACACGGTGGTCAATCCCGCCAGCGCGGTGATCAGTTACACCATGGGAAACCCCAATGGCTTGTTGGTTCAGGGCACGCCTATTGACTTTGTGGAAGCCGAACGGTATCTGAAGTGCGCTTCCAATTATTGGGGGACGCTGGCACCCAATGGAACCGGGGCGGTGGTTTTCAATCAGCTGAACTTGACCGGCATCAGTGATACCTTGAATATCTTTACGCTGGACAGTGGAAACCTCTATGGTACCGGCATCTCTTTGGCCCAGCTGAATGGCATCAATATCATTGCGCCGTTGAGTTCCACCGTTCTCATCAATGTGGCCGGCACTGCCATCCAGTTTGGCAGTTATCAAATTTTCCGCAACGGCTCGGCTGCAACGAGAGAGAACGCCCGGCGGATCCTGTGGAATTTCCCCCAGGCATTGACCTGGTCCAACAGTACCACGGCCATCTATGGTTCGGTGCTGGCTCCCTTTGCTGCTGCCAACACCACGTATAGCCAAATCAACGGCAATATCATTTTCGACAGCTATTCGGGAAATGCCGAGAGCCACAACGAACTGTTCGTGGGAGATTTGCCGGAAGCCACTGCTTGCATGTTGACCACGTCAAGCACCACCAGTACCACCAGCACTACCAGTACCACCAGCACTACCAGTACCACCAGTACCACCAGTACCACCAGCACTACCAGTACCACCAGTACCACCAGTACCACCAGCACTACCAGTACCACTAGCACCACCAGCACTACCAGCACCACCAGCACTACCAGCACTACCAGTACCACCAGTACCACCAGTACCACCAGTACCACCAGTACTACCAGTACTACCACCACGACATCTACCACGAGCACTACCACCACTACCACCCAGGCTCCGGTGCCTCGCAAGCAAGCCATAACGGATTTGCTCACCTCCATTGCGCTGCAGCAGGCGGCCCTGTCCCACATTCTCAATGCCGAGGGGGAAAAGGTGCAAAGAATCCTTGCGTTTGAAGAGATCACTCCGGAGACGGTTTTGATGACAAACAAATCCGTGGAGTCCATGGTCAGCAGCATCACCAATTTGGAAATGATTCTCAGCGATAAGATTTCCACTTTTAAAGGATGCATTTGCGAGGATAGCGCGCAATAAACTGAAGATGGTGCAGCAGCATGCTGCTGCACCGTCTACTTAAGGAAAGTGAGGGGTTCGGGATGAAGGTGGCAATTTTGACGATGTTTTCCGGGCTGTCCACCACATACTCTCTGGTGAATGTGGTGGCGGATCAGATCAAGATGCTTTTGGAAGCCCAAGTGGAATTGAAGATCCTGGTCAGTGAGACCTGTCCGGACGAGGAGCGGTGGGGGGTGTTTCGGGATCCCCGGCTGGAATGGGTCAAGATCACCAACACCCGGAATGGAGCTCCCATAATCTGGCACGATTATTCCGCTCCCACAGGTTCGGTGCATCCGGAATTCTATGAGGAGGCCGACTGGATAGCCAAAGACTATGTCCGGCATCTCCAGGATGTGGACGTGTGTATCATGCATGACATCCTGTATCAGGGGTGGCACCTGGTTCACAATGTGGCGATCCGAAAGGCTCAGCCTTCCTTGCCTGGAGTGAGGTTTTTGGCTTTTACGCACTCGCTGCCGGCAAACCGTCCCAAGGTGATCGAAGAACCCTTTTCGGCCAGGTTTACTCCCATGCCCAACACTCGGTTTGTTTACCCTACACATTCGGGAATCGAGGCTTTGGCCCGGCAATACGATGTACCTCAGGGGAGATGCGCGGTGGTGTACAACAGCCTGCCCTTGTTGGAGCTGCTGAGCGAGGATGTGCAGCGGGTGGCGGACAGCCTGGATTTGCTGAATGCTGATGTCCTGGCGGTTTATCCTGGGCGTCTCACCACAGGCAAACGGTTTGAGAAGGTTGCGGCTTTCGCAGGGGCGATCCAGCGGAAAACGGAGCAGTGTGTCCGGGTGGTGTTCTGCGATTTTCCCAGTGCAGATATCCCCAGTGAGATTTACAAGCGAACCATTGAGACCGAAGGGATGAAGTACGGTTTGGAAAAAGGTGACCTGCTCTTCACATCCGACCTGGGGTATGATCAGGGATTCCCGCGGCAAGGGGTGTTTGAATTGTTTGGGTTGTCCAACCTATTTGTTTGCCCCTCGTATTCCGAATCGTTTGGACTGACGGTTTTGGAGGCAGCCAGCCGTGGGAATTTCCTTGTGCTCAACGAGGCAGTACCCGCTTTGAAGGAGCTGGGGGATCGGTTGGGAGCGTATTTCATGCGGTGGGATGCCCGCAATTTTGGCTATGACACCCATGAGAAGTATATCCCTTCGGAGCAGGCCTACTATGAGGAACATGGGGAGACCATTGTCAACCTGATGAGAGAAGATCGCAGTTTGCGGGCAAAGACCAAGGTGCGCACGCAGTACAATGGTTCCTGGATCTGCCGCAACCAATTGATGCCCTTGCTGACAGAGGGAGCGTGATTGTTGGAAAGTGTCAGCAGATGTGCGTACTCCAGAAAGCTTGGAAAAGGACGGTCTTCCGCTTTGTGATTGACACGTGTTTTTGCGGGATATAAAATGAATAGGGAGAAAGGGCAGGAGCGGGAGATTTTGACAAGGATATTTGCTCTCGGGTGCTTGCTCTGAACTATGAGAGAAGTTCAAGGCCACACGGCAGGGGAGGAAGCATTATGTTTCAAGGAAAAATTGCAGTAGTGACCGGCGGGGCTCACGGCATCGGAAAGGCCATTGCTCAGGAGTTTGAAAAAGAAGGGGCACAGGTGTGCGTGATCGATGTGGCGGAGGACAGCTGGTTTGTGGGGGATATTGGCGACAAGGCGGCGCTGGAGACCTTTGCCCAGAAGGTTATCGCCCAGTACGGCCGGGTGGATTATCTCATCAACAATGCTCCGCCGCTGATGAAGGGGCTGGACAGCTGCACCTATGAGGAGTTTGACTACGCTCTTCGGGTGGGAGTCACGGCAGCTTTTTATCTCACCAAGCTGTTTGCGCCTTATTTTGCGCCTGGGGCGTCGGTGATCAATATCTCCTCTTCCCGGGACAGGATGAGCCAGCCTCAAACTGAGAGCTACACCGCTGCCAAGGGAGGCATTTCAGCACTGACCCATGCTCTGGCGGTGACGCTTCGGGAGAAAGCCAGGGTCAACTCCATCTCTCCCGGCTGGATCGATACGGAGTACCAGGAGTACCAAGGCCCCGACGCCACTCAGCAGCCGGTGGGGAGAGTGGGAAATCCCATGGATATCGCCCAAATGGCACTGTTCCTCTGTTCGGAGAAAGCGGGTTTTATCACAGGGGAAAACATCTGCATTGACGGCGGCATGACCCGCCAAATGATCTATCACAATGACTTTGGTTGGAACCTGGAGGAGCTGTAACGGCTCCTCTTTTTTTATGTTTTTTCCATGTTCCAAAAGGCCTTCTAAGTTCCGAGAGTTTGGTCCAAGCCACCACTAGAAATCAGCTTTTCTCCATGCTCTGGAAGATTTCCCGAGACCACAGTCCCAGCAGGCAAACTGCCAGACCGCTGGGAAGCAGCACCAGCCAGGGGGTGTGGGAGCATCCATCGAACAGTCCGCCGTAGAGGAGCTGCCCCACCGGCTGGGCGCACATGGAAAGGGTGAAAACGCAGGACATCACCTTTCCCATAAGCTGTTCCGGTGTACGGCTTTGAATCACGGTGATGGCCCAGGTGGAAAACAGGCTGCATCCCAGCTGGCACAGGCAAAACATGGCCAGAAGGACTCCGTATCGTCCCAGAGCTCCCATGGGAAGGAGAAAGGCCGCCCCGCAGGGAAGCAGGCAAAGGCCAAATCCCAGAAACAGCCAGGCCATCCAGCGGAGCTTGACACGGGAGACCAGAGCGCCGGCCAGCAGACTTCCCGCTACAGCGGCGACGCCCATGGCGCTTTCCGCTGCCCCGTAAAGCTGGGCAGAAAGCCCCAGCACTGTCCGCACCAGATAGGGGAATCCCACTACAGCAGTGCCCGAGACAAAGAAGCTGGCCGCCGCGGCCAGAAGGAGCAGCTTAAGGATGGAGGGCTCCTCCTGCCGAAGAAACCGAACGCTGCTGGAAATATCCTCTCGGAGGGTTTCCGACAGACTGCCGCCAGTGGAGGGAGCGTGAGCCTTGGGCAGGCGAAGGAAACATTCCAGAAGGGCTGTGACGTAAAAGCATCCCACGGTGGCCCAGAGGACAGGTCCCAGACCCAGGGCAGCGTAGACCAGACTTCCGCAGAAGGGAGTCACCAGGGAAGCCACGGCTTGGATTTGGCTGACGGCGGCGTTTCCCTTGCCCAGAGCGTCCCCGGCCAGCATTTGAGGGATGCAGGCTTGCACGGTGGGGGACTCAAAGGCGCTGAGGACCGAGAGAACCACCAGCAGGCAGGCGATCACAGGGATGCTGGGACACAGAGCCATCAAAAGTGCAGCCAGCAGCACCGTGGTGCCGGAGAGCAAGTCCAGGGAAATCATAAGGATGCGCCGGTCCAGCCGGTCGGCTAGGATTCCGCCCAGTGGGGAGAGGAGAATGGTGGGGACGGTGGAGACGGCCAGCAGAGTGGCAAAAATTCCGGCCGATCCGGTGACCTCCAGCACGTACATGGAGAGTGCAAACTTCAAGGTCAGGTTGCCCAGCAGGGAGCAGGCTTGCCCCAGAAGCAGCAGGGTGAAATTTCGGGTGAGGAGTTTGGTCTTCATAGGGAACACCTCGCAAGTAGTATTTTACATTCATACCGAACGAATGTATCTTGATAAAATAAAACTGCCCACCGGCAGCTTTATTTCAGATCCACCTGAGCCAAGAAGTCATCCACCAAGGCTCGCAGGGTGTCGTCGAACAGGGGCACGCCCATGCGTTCCAGCATGTCCTCCAGAAAGCGGAACTTCCGTTTCAGCTCCTCCTTGGTGGCAGGGAAGACCGAAGGCATCATCCACAGGCTGGTGAGCAGGGGCAGCAGCTGGGCGATTTCCTGGGGGTACTCCGTGTGCAGGGAGCCGTCCCGGTTTCCCTCTTCCAGCAGCTCCAAAAAGTAGGGGGAGAGAATCTGGCAGTTGGATTCCACCATTTCCAGCAGGAGTCTGGCGTTTTTCTCCATGGGCACCATGGCGGCGGTCAGCTGGGTGCGCTCCAGGTCCCCCTGGTTCAGGCGGATTGCCTCCCGAAACTTCTCCAAGCCGTTTAGATCCGTGCGGTTCTTCACAGCCTCAAAGGGGTTGTTCTGGAAGAACATCCGGTCGGTCACTTTGTCCAGAATTTCCTCCTTGGATTTGAAGTGATGGTAGACAGCCCCTTTGGTCAAACCGTGAAGCTGATTTACAATGTCCTGGATGGTGGTGTTTTCATAGCCCTTCTCCAGAAAAAGCTTCTGGGCTGCTTCCAAGATCAATTCCTCGGTGACTTCCGGGTATTTGTTTCGCGCCAAAAGCGGAACCCTCCCTTTATACATTCTCTTGGTATGTATCCAGTGTACGCTTCCCTTTTCTTTTTGTCAAGGGAGGGTGGAGGAGATTGTCTTTTTCGGAAGGAGTGGTATAATAGGGCCAAGAAAACCCGGCAGATGCTGCTGGGGAAATCGCTTTTG
Source organism: Acutalibacter sp. (assembly GCA_050946975.1). GTDB lineage: Bacteria > Bacillota > Clostridia > Oscillospirales > Acutalibacteraceae > Acutalibacter. Next base: position 38,365 of record JBMNVU010000013.1, on the reverse strand, counting down.
GAAGGAGTCGAGGATCCATGAAAGGAACCCCACTTTTTGGAACGGAGAGATGTACGCAGTTGGGCTACCTGGTCCACGATATTGAAAAGACGGTGGAGGCATACGCCAAATTTCTGGGCGTCCCGGTGCCTCCCATCACCTGTACCGGGGAGTATGAGGAAGCCCATACGCAGTACTTGGGCGAGCCTACCAAAGCTCGGTGCAAGCAGGCCTTTTTCAATTATGAGGGGCTTCAGTTGGAGCTGATCCAGCCGGATGAGGAGCCCAGTGTTTGGCGGCAGGCTTTGAACGAAAACGGGGAGGGTTTTCATCACGTGGCCTTCCAGATTCAGGACATGGAGGAGAAGATCAAGCTGGGGGAGAGCCTTGGCATGAAGCTGCTCCAGCGAGGCCGTTGGAACGGCGGACACTACGCTTACCTAGACGCTTCGGACACCTTGCACACCATTGTGGAGCTGTTGGAAAACGGCGACTTTGAAGTTTGAGGTGGCAGCGTGAAGGAGTACTGTGGGGAGGAGTTTTCCAAGCTGGAGTGGACGCAGTCCTTGTCCGGCTGTCTGTTTGAGGATTGCGTGTTTGAGAATTGCCGGCTCACTCAGCAGGAGGTGGCCAATTGTCTGTTTACTGGCTGCCGGTTTGTCTCCTGCCGGATTGCCGCGCCCAAGCTGCGGGGTACTCAGATGCTTTCCTGCGAGTTTGAAAACTGCGACCTGTCCGGCATCGACTGGTCATCCTTGATGGATCAGCGCAAGCTGGAGATGGGCTTTCTGCCCTTTGACAGCCTGCAGGGCTGTGCCCTGCGGCATTGCGTGTTCTTTGGTCTGGACCTGAAGGGGATTGATCTGGCCGGCGCGGATTTGACCGGCAGTGTGTTTGATGGCTGCAACCTGGAAGGAGCCCGGTTCGGAGGCTGTAAGCTGGGCGGAGTGACCTTTGCCCAAAACAACATGGCCAAGGCGGATTTCCGCGGTGCTGTGGATTACTATTTTTCCCTGGAGGGAAACCGAATCACCGGCGCACGTTTTTCCCTGCCGGAGGCGGTGAATCTGCTCTCTGCGCTGGGGATTGTCATTGAGGAGCCGTAAACGCACGCTTATGTAGGAAGAGAGTTGGCCGCAAGCTACCCGGTGGAGGTTTCAGTATGGTTCTAGGGGAAACCTGGTTGCTGTCACTCAAGAAAAACGCGAAAGGGGTCGCTGCCCTGTGGCAGAGGCCCTTTTTTGCTGCTAAAAAATCCGGGATGTGGGGCGGTTTGGCACTTAATAAAGTATTTACAAAAAAGGTTCTTGACTTTTTCTGACCTAAGTGGTACATTATAAGCATGGATTAGCACTCGGATCAAAAGAGTGCTAAAACGTAGAACGGAGGTGATCGGGTTGGAGCTGACGCCCAGAAAAGAGCGCATCCTCTCCTCTGTGGTGACCGGGTACGTGAAAAGCGGCGAACCGGTGGGGAGCAAAGCGGTGGCGGAAGAGGTAGGAGTTTCCTCAGCCACTGTCCGCAACGAAATGGCCGACCTGATCGAGCTGGGCCTGCTGGAACAGCCCCACACCTCCGCCGGTCGTGTGCCCTCCCAAAAGGGGTACCGGGAGTATGTGGACCACTTGATGAAGGTGCCTCCTCTCAAGGAGGAAAGCGCCCGAGCGTTTGACTCGATGCTGTTCTCCGGTTCCTACGATCCGGAGGGGCTGCTGGAGCGGGCCTGCCGCCTGCTGGCCGGGACCACCCGCTGCGCGGCGGTGGTGTCCACCCCCAGCGGGGACTCCGCCCAAGTCCGGGCGGTGCAGTTTGTGCAGACCAGCCGCCGCACGGCCATGCTGATCCTGATGAGCTCCACAGGCACCATGAAAAGCCGGGTGTTCCGTTGCGACTATGACTTGACCAACGAGATCATGCGGGTGTTCTTCCGGGTGTTCAATGGCAAGTTGGTTGGCAAAAACGTGGCGGATATCACCCCGGCGTTTCTCCAGGGTGTGGGAGTTTCCCTGGGCCAGATGTACGTCCTGATGGGCGCGCCCATGCGGGCGTTGCTGGAGGTGGCCCGGGATACCATAGGTACGCACCTGCTGCTGGGAGGACAGATGAATCTGCTGTTCTACCCGGAGCTGGAGCAGACAGATGTCCGGCATATTCTGGACCTGCTGGAACAGAGGGACGACTTGGCGGAGCTGCTACGGCAGCGTACCGGCCAGGTGGTCATTCGGATTGGCAGGGAGCTGGGGCGGCCGGAGCTGGATAAGACCTCTTTGGCGGTGAGCCGCTACTTGGTGGAGGGTCAGGATGCCGGAGCTCTGGCGGTGCTGGGGCCGGTGCGGATGGATTACCCTCGGGTGACCGCCATTTTGCAGTATGTGTCCCAGCAGGTGGGCAAGACGCTCACAACGCTGCTGCGGGACCAGTAGAAAAGAGCATCACGCGGGTAGCCGCGATTGGATAGATTTCAGAAGGGAGCCGGGAACCATGGCAAAGGATAAAAAGAAAGAGCCGGAGCAGACGCCGGAGGCCAAAGAGCCCCAGACGGAAGCGTCCCAGGCCCAGCAGCCGGAGGAACCCAAAGAGCAGACCTCTCAGGGGGAAACGGAGCTGGAGAAGCTGCGAAAGGAGTTTGAGGAGCACAAGCAGCAGCACCTGCGGGTGCTGGCGGAGTACGACAATTTCCGCAAGCGTTCCCAGAACGAGAAGAACGCCATCTACAACAACGCGGTGTCCGATACGGTTCAGGCCATCCTGCCCATTGCCGACAATATTGAGCGGGCTCTGAGCCAGGAGAACGCCTCCGCGGAGGACATGCGCAAAGGTGTGGAGATGATTGAAAGTCAGATCCAAGCCTGTTTTGAGAAGCTGGGCATCACGGAGATGGGCCAGGTGGGGGAAGCTTTTGATCCCAACCTGCACAACGCCGTGGCTCACATTGAAGATGAAGCACTTGGTGAGAACGTCATCGCCGCCGTTTACCAAAAGGGCTATAAGCTGGGGGACCGAGTAGTCCGCCACGCCATGGTCCAGGTGGCAAATTAAAAACGTTAGAACCACCATTGACATACACTGTGCATTGACACGATATTTTAGAGATTAAAGGAAGGTAGTTTATTATGGCAAAGACAATTGGCATTGACTTAGGTACTACAAACTCCTGTGTGGCTGTGATTGAGGGCGGCGAGCCCGTAGTGATTCCCAACGCGGAAGGCGCCCGCACCACTCCCTCTGTGGTGGCCTTCTCCAAGACCGGCGAGCGGATGGTGGGCCAGGTGGCAAAGCGCCAGGCCATCACCAACCCTGAGCGGACCGTTTCCTCCATCAAGCGTGAGATGGGCTCCAACTACAAGGTGACCATTGACGGCAAGAGCTACACTCCCCAGGAGATCTCCGCTATGATCCTCCAGAAGCTGAAGGCTGACGCTGAGGCTTACCTGGGCGAGCCTGTCACCAGCGCTGTCATCACTGTCCCTGCTTACTTCACTGACGCTCAGCGTCAGGCCACCAAGGATGCTGGCAAGATCGCTGGTTTGGATGTAAAGCGTATCATCAACGAGCCCACCGCCGCAGCTCTGTCCTACGGCGTGGATAAGGATAACGACCAGAAAGTCATGGTGTACGACCTGGGCGGCGGCACCTTTGATGTGTCCATCATCGAGATGGGCGACGGCGTTCAGGAAGTGCTGGCCACTGCCGGTAACAACCGTCTGGGCGGCGACGACTTCGACCAGCGGATCATGGACTGGATCCTGAACAGCTTCAAGGCGGAGCAGGGCATCGACCTGAGCGGCGATAAGATGGCTATGCAGCGTATTAAGGAAGCTGCCGAGAAGGCCAAGATCGAGCTGTCCGGCGTGACCAGCGCAGCCATCAACCTGCCCTTCATCACCGCCGACGCCACCGGTCCCAAGCACCTGGATATGACCCTGAGCCGTGCTAAGTTCAACGAGCTCACTGCCGACCTGGTGGAGAAGACCATGGGCCCTGTGCGTCAGGCTCTGTCCGACTCCGGCCTGTCCATCAACGATATCAGCAAGGTTCTGCTGGTGGGCGGTTCTTCTCGTATCCCCGCAGTGCAGGAGGCTGTGAAGAACTTCATCGGCAAGGAGCCCTTCAAGGGCATCAACCCCGACGAGTGCGTGGCTATCGGCGCTTCCATTCAGGCTGGTGTGCTGGGCGGCGAAGTCCAGGGCCTGCTGCTGCTGGATGTCACTCCCCTGTCCTTGGGCGTGGAGACCATGGGCGGCGTCATGACCAAGATCATCGACCGCAACACCACCATCCCCACCAAGAAGAGCCAGATCTTCTCCACTGCCGCTGACGGCCAGACTCAGGTGGAGGTCAACGTGCTCCAGGGCGAGCGTGAGTTCGCTCGGGATAACAAGCAGCTGGGCCTGTTCAAGCTGGACGGCATCGCTCCCGCTCCCCGCGGCATCCCTCAGATCGAAGTTACTTTCGATATCGACGCCAACGGCATTGTGAACGTGTCCGCTAAGGATCTGGGCACCGGCAAGGAGCAGCATATCACCATCAGCTCCAGCTCCAACATGAGCAAGGAGGATATCGATCGTGCTGTGAAGGCTGCCGAGCAGTTTGCCGAGGAGGACAAGAAGCGCCGCGAGGAAGTGGACACAAAGAACAACGCGGAGAACCTGTGCTACAGCGCAGAGAAGATGGTCTCCGACAGCGGCGACAAGCTGCAGGAGTCCGATAAGAACGAGATCAACAGCAAGGTGGCGGCTCTGCGTGAGACCATGAAGACCGGCACCGTGGATCAGATCAAGGCCGGCATGGATGAGCTGCAGAAGGCAGTGTACGCTGCCAGCGAGAAGCTGTATCAGCAGCAGGCCCCTCAGGGCGGTCAGCCTGGTCAGCAGCCTCCTTACCAGGGCGGCAACCCCGGTGGAAACAACGGCGGGAACAATGGCGGCGACGGCAACGTGTACGACGCCGACTACAAGGAAGTTGACTAACCTAGAGTTTGTTTGATAGATACCGGATGCGGGGACAGGGAACTGTCCTCGCGTCTTTGGGTATGTGCGCAGTGATGGTCCGAATACGGATGCTTGAGAAAACAGCGGCCCGCCTTGGCTGCTTGGGAGTGATGGAATTTGGCGGATAAACGGGATTATTATGAAGTGCTGGGCGTCGCAAAAGGCGCCTCTGAGGACGAGATCAAAAAGGCGTATCGGCAGCTGGCCAAAAAATACCACCCGGACTTAAACCCGGGGGACAAGGACGCGGAAGCGAAATTCAAGGAGGTCAACGAGGCCTACGAGGTGCTCTCGGACAAGGAGAAGCGCGCCCGCTATGACCAGTTCGGTCACGCAGGGGTGGATCCCAACTTTGGCGGCGGCGCCGGAGGGGGCAGCCCGTTCCAGGGCGGTTTTGACTTCACGGACATTTTCGACAGCTTCTTTGGGGGCTTTGGAGGGGGCGGACGCCGTTCCAACCCCAATGCTCCTCGAAGGGGCAGCGACGTGCAGGCCAATATTGCCATCTCCTTTGAGGAGGCGGCCAAGGGCTGCAAGAAGACGATCACGTACTCTCAGATTGAGACGTGTGATCATTGCCATGGCACTGGTGCGGCAGAGGGCACCCAGCCCAAGACTTGTGACCGCTGCGGCGGCACAGGACAGGTGCGCATCAGTCAGCGGACGCCCTTTGGCGTAGTGCAGTCCTCTCAGACCTGCGACCGTTGCGGCGGCACGGGCAAGATCATCGAGACCCCCTGTAAGACCTGCGACGGCAAGGGCAAGGTCCGCAGGCACAAGAGCATTGAGATCACAGTGCCGGCGGGCATTGATGACGAGCAGATCCTCAACGTGGGCGGCAAAGGCAACGCAGGCTCCAATGGCGGGCCCAACGGCGATTTGCATGTTTACGTGTCTGTGCGGCCCCATCCCATCTTTGAGCGCCGTGGCAATGATGTCTGGTGTGAGATGCCCATCACCTTCACCCAGGCGGCATTGGGCGCGGATGTGGAGGTTCCCACTTTGGACGGCAAGGTCAGCTACCATGTCCACGAGGGCACTCAGCCCGGGGACGTGTTCCGGCTAAAGGGGAAGGGAATCCAGGGATTGGGATCTCGGATTCGGGGAGACCAGTACGTGCAGGTCACTGTGGAAGTTCCCAAGAACTTGTCCAAGCGTCAGAGAGAGCTGCTCACCGAGCTGGATAAGGCCTCTGACGAGAAAAACTACCAGAAGCGCAAGAGCTTCTTTGGAAAACTGAAAGATCTGTTTGGGGAGTGATCTCCAAAAAACGCAGGGAAATCTCTGATTTCTCTGCGTTTTTATTTTTTAGAAAGGAAGAGAAAATGACCGGATCAGCGGGAAAAAGCCCCTGGCCTTTGGGAACAGCATAGGGAGGATTGCGTTTGCGCGGAGGACGGTCTCCAGTTTTTCCGTAACATGCGTGACAAAAGAATGTTTGCGGGTTTAATAAAGAAAGGATTGCCGTGTGCTGGGGCAGTCCCTGGAGTTTTCGACAGATCTTGGGAAGTTTCGCCGGGGATCTCTTGCAAAATTATGCAGAAGGTGGTACAATGGTTGCGCTTTCAACTATTCTGGAGGAGTGGGGAACTGTGCGATTTATCAATCCGGCGAAGATCTGCAAGGGCATGGACATGGGGGAGATGCCCGCGGACAGGGAGATCATCCGAAATACCCTGTCGGTGGCCTGGCCCTCGGTGCTGGAGTCTTTCTTTGTCAACCTGGCGGGTATGGTGGACACCATTATGGTGGGCAGTATGGGCTCTTTCGCCATTGCCGCTGTGGGGTTGACCATCCAGCCCAAGATGCTGGGGTTGGCCCTTTTTCTTTCGTTAAACGTGGCGGTTTCCGCCATTGTGGCCCGCCGTAAGGGTGCCGGAGACCGGGAAAGCGCCAACCGCGTGGTGCGCATGTGCCTGCTGATCACTCTGGGGCTAACCGCCATTGTCAGCGCTGTTTTCGTAGCCTTTGCCAGCCCGATCGTGAGGCTGGTGGGATCCCAGTCGGATACCCATGAATATGCAGTGGAATACCTGCGGATCATTATGGGGTGCCAGGTGTTCAACACGGTGAGCCTGGTGCTCAACGCTGCTCAGCGGGGAGCTGGCAACACCCGAATCGCCATGGTCACCAACTTGATCTCCAATTTGGTGAATATGATTTTCAACTACCTTCTCATTGGAGGCAATTTTGGCTTCCCCAAGTTGGGTGTCCGGGGAGCGGCCATTGCCACGGTGCTGGGCACCGTGTGCGCCTGCGCACTGAGCATCGCCTCGGTGCTTCGCCGGGACAGTTTCATCAATCTGCGCTCGGTCAAGGGGTGGATCCCGGAGAAACAGAGCGTGGGCTCCATCGGCAATGTGTGGTCCAGCTCTCTGGTGGAGCAGGTGTGCCTGCGTATCGGCTTCCTGCTGTTCTCCATGACGGTGGCCCGGTTGGGCACCACCGAGCTGGCAGCTCACCAGATCGGCAGCAACATGATGAGCATGTCCTTCTCCTTTGGAGACGGCCTTTCCGTGGCAGCCATCACCTTGATCGGCCAAAGCCTGGGGCGGCAGCGCCAAGATTTGGCGAAGGTCTACGGCAGCGTCTGCCAGAGGCTGGGCTTTCTCTGCGCCTGCGTGGTGGGCTTTGTCTACTTCTTCTTCGGCAAGGAGATTTTCCTGCTCTACTCCAATGACCCGGTCATTCTGGATTACGGCGCCATGATCATGCGGATTCTCAGTATTGTTCTGTTTATGCAGATCGAACAGGTGGTGCAGTTTGGCTGCCTGCGTGGTGCCGGAGATACTCGGTTCACTGCTTTGGTGTCCTTTATCAGTGTCACCTTTATTCGTCCTGGCATGAGCTGGCTGTTGTGCTACCCTGTGGGCTTGGGCCTGATGGGCGCATGGCTTGGCACGGCCTGTGATCAGTTTGTCCGTTTTCTGCTCACCTTCATCCGCTTCCGCAAGGGCAATTGGATGAAGCTGAAACTGTGACGAGAAAAGAGCCTCCGCCCAGCGGGGGCTTTTTCTGGAGATATCCTGTTTTAGGAAAGGAGCTTTCCCATGAAACAATTCCTTTTGGTGCCAGATTCCTTTAAAGGGACCCTAACCTCCAGCCAGGTCTGCCGGCTGATGGAGGCCCAGCTGGCCTGCTTTTTCCCGGATGCTGCCATTACCAGTCTTCCTGTTGCCGACGGCGGTGAGGGCAGCGTGGATGCTTTTCTCACAGCTGCTGGGGGCAGACGGGTGACGGAGACTGTCACAGGCCCCTTCGGCGAGCCGGTGGAGAGCTTTTACGGGATTCTTCCCGATGGCACCGCGGTGATCGAAATGGCAGCCTGTGCTGGGCTTCCCTTGGCGGAGGGACGCCTGGATCCGGAGCGCGCCACCACCTTTGGGGTGGGGGAGCTGATTCTGGCGGCGAAGGCGGCCGGGTGCAAAAGAATCATCCTGGGGCTGGGCGGCAGCTGCACCAACGACGGCGGTGCTGGAGCGGCCTCGGCGCTGGGAGCGGTGTTTACCGGGGAGGATGGTTCCCCGTTTGTGCCCACGGGGGGAACGCTGGGGAAAATTGCCGCCCTGGATTGTGGACCGCTCCGTGAAAAGCTTCAGGGTTTGGAGCTGACGGTCATGTGCGACATCGACAATCCCCTGTTTGGAGAGACTGGCGCAGCCTATGTCTTCGCCCCCCAGAAGGGGGCGGACACCGCTGCCGTGGAACGCCTGGATCAGGGCCTGCGCCATCTGGGGGCGGTGGCTGCCCGGTGCCTGGGGGAGGACTTCTCCCAGCTGCCTGGGGCAGGGGCCGCGGGAGGCCTGGGCTTTGGCATGGCGGCCTTTTGCGGAGCAAAGCTCAAAATGGGCATCGACGTGGTGCTGGAGACGCTTCATTTTGAAGAGAAGCTTCAGTCTGCGGATTTGGTGTTTACCGGAGAGGGCCGGATCGACTCCCAGAGTGTTCGAGGCAAGGTGGTGTGCGGTGTGGCCGCCAGGGCAAAGGAGGCCGGCGTCCCGGTGATTGCCGTGGTGGGGGAGATTGGCCTGGGGTTTGAACCCCTTTACGAGAGAGGGTTGACGGCGGTGTTCAGCATCAACCGAGCTGCCCAGCCTTTTTCCGAAAGCCGCCACCATGCGGCGGGAAATCTCTCCCTGACCATGGAGAATATCGCCCGCTTATTGGCCCTTTGACCAATACCACTTTCACAGAAGTCATCCTTTTCCACGGGAAAGGATGGCTTCTTTTTTGCCTTGACAAAAGGGGAGAATGGGTGTAAACTGAAGCTAGCTTCACGTGAAGTGTACTTCATATCATGTGATTCATCACAGAGAGAAATGGAGGAGGTGGCGGGATGCTCACGAGAGTGCGGGAACTGCGGACCCAGGCGGGGATGACCCAGCAGCAGCTGGCGGACCTGGTTCACGTTTCTTCCCGCACCATTATCTCCATTGAAAAGGGGCAGTACAGTCCGTCGTTGATGTTGGCTTACCGGATGGCCCAGGTTTTTGGCGTCACGGTGGAGGAGCTGTGCTGTCTGGCGGAGAACCTGAAGCGGGAGGAGCAGGAGTAAACAATTGAAACCTACGGAAAAGGGGAGAGATGACTTGTGAAGAAGCCAGTAAAGAATCTCCACAGTTTGATTGTGGCAATCGTGATGACCCTTTTGGGACTGGTGTGCCTGGGGGTGTATTGGCTGAAGGACAGGGACGCCCGGTTGTTGGCAGCGGCGTTTGTGGTGTTTGTCTGGGCGGTGGGGGACTTTTACGACGCCTTTCACCGCAAGCCCATTGAGGAGCGGATTTCCGGGATGGCGGACGAGCGGGACCGGTACCTGGCCATGAAATCCAGCCGGACGGCAATGAGCATTTTCAATAAGACACTGCTCCTGGGGTCGGTGGTGTGTTTTTGGGTGTACGCCCGGTGCAAGGTGGAGTTTTTGTTGCCAGTGGCCGTGACGCTGTGTGGAGTGGAACTGCTGTTGTTTTTGTTGCTGTTGTGCGTCAACCTGTATTATGAGAAGCAAAGCTAAAGCAAACGGTCAAATTCTCCGGAATTAGAAAGAATTGTCATTCATAAGCGCCGCGCCCGGTGTCACACTAGGTAATGCAAACGCGAGAAAAATTCTTTTGAAGGAGAACAGAGACATGAAGAGCAACAACTCTACTATGGTGCCCGAAGCTAAGGAAGCTATGAACCGGTTCAAGATGGAGTCCGCCTCCGAGGTGGGCGTTCAGCTGAAGCAGGGTTACAACGGCGATCTGACCTCCCGTCAGGCCGGCTCCATCGGTGGCCAGATGGTCAAGAAGATGATCGAGTCCTACGAGAAGAGCATGAAGTAAATTTTGCACGGGCAAGGGGCTGCTGCGGGAACGCGGCAGCCCCTTTGCTTTGTCACTGATAATCCTCCAAAATGGAGCGAACCTCAGCCAGATCATCGGCAAGAATCCCTTGGCGGAGCAGGGCGATGTCCTCCTTTGGAAGCAGGTAGACTTCCACATCAGCGGTGAGGAACGGTTCGCTCTCACCCTCCTGGAATACCCCGATCTTCCCCTGGTACACCGCCACCCGGTAAGGGCCCTCGTCTGAAGGCTGGGAGGATGGCTCACTTTCTTGACTTGCGCTTGCCTTTGGGGTATAATAACTCATATCTTTTTGGGCGGGGCTTCCCGCTGTGGCCACCGCGTTTCTTCCCCCCAGTGAGAGGGAGAACAGAGTGACCAGCAGGGCAGCCGCTGTCAGCGCTACAAGGAGCAAAGTGGGCTTTTTGTAGTCTTTTGGCTTTTTATCATCCAAAGAAATCACCTCGGCAGAAGTATGGGCGTTTTTCCCCAACTTATGCCAGAAACAGGCAATTGCCGTCTCAAGGAGGAAACCGTGTTAGATAAAAAGGACTTGAACAAGTACAATACCACTTCTATCAATACGCCATCCCAGCGCACAGAGGGAGAGCTCTCCCAAACGGCCGGGGCCACGGCCAAGACCATTGGCGGCATGGTTTGGAAAGCCTTCAAAACCGTGCTGGTGGTGCTGGTGATCACAGGCACGCTGGTGTTTTTGTCCGTGGCCACATTCCTGCTGAGCTTCCGGGATATCGAGCCGCCGGATTTGAACGCCATTTCCCTGAACTATTCCAGCTTTGTCTACGTGGACGACGCGGAGGGCAATTCCACCGAGTATATGACCATTTTCCGGGATGAGAACCGGGTGTGGGTTTCCCTCAACGACATCCCCGCTTATATGAAGACGGCTCAGGTCTGTATTGAGGACCACCGTTTCTGCGAGCACAAGGGCGTGGACTGGTGGAATACTCTGGGCGCGGTGTACAAGCTGTTCTCGGGAGGCAGCGGCGGTGGTTCCACCCTGACCCAGCAGCTGATTAAGAATATCACCGACGATAAGTCCGTTTCCATTCTGCGAAAGGTCCGAGAGATTTTTACGGCCCTGAATATGGAGAAGGCATACTCAAAGCAGCAGATTCTGGAAGCCTACCTGAATGAGGTCAACTACGGCGGCCAGAACCAAGGCGTGGAGGCTGCTGCCCAAGCATACTTTGGAAAGAGCATCTCGGATTGCTCTCTGGCGGAGTGTGCTTTGATCGCGGGTATCACCCAGAACCCTGCCCAGTACAATCCTCTGGTGTTCCCGGACGAGGCGAAAAACCGCGCCCGTACGGTCATTGAGCGTATGTGGCAGTTGTCGGACGGTGTAGACAGCGACGGCAACGACGAGCTGGTGGTCTCCCCGGATATGGAGGGCCAGATTGTGCCCATCACCAAGGAGGAGTACACTCAGGCGCTGGCAGATTTGGACGCTATGACCTTTGACGGCGACCAGTCCCAGGAGACTGAGAGTGTAGAGGAGCAGCAGGATGTGGACCTGTGGAACTGGTACATTGACACCATGTTCCTGGATATCGTCTCTGACTTGGAGGAGACCTTTGGCTACTCCTATGAGGCCGCCGCTTCTCAGATCTACAACGGCGGTTTGGAGATTCACTGCGCAATGAATCCCCAGATCCAGAAGGATCTGGAAAATATGTTTGTCAGCGGCGAGAACATGCCTGAGGACCAGGATATTCAAGCAGGCCTCTTTGTCATGGATCCCTACACCGGCCGAGTGATCGCCGTGGTGGGCAGCCGTGACGAGCGGGAGGGCGTGCTGCTGCAGAACCACGCCACCCAGAGTGAGCGGCAGCCCGGCTCCTCCTTCAAGCCGCTCAGCGCCTATTCCTTGGGTATCCAGAACGATGTGATCACCTATGGTTCTGTGCTCAACGATTCACCCTTGCCCCAGTATTCCAGTGGTGGATCGGATTGGCCCCAGAACTTCTCCAGAAAATACCAGGGCCATATGAACGTGGATGATGCCATCATGATCTCCCAGAATGCCCCCGTGGCCTGGTTGGTCAATGAGCTGACGCCGGAATCCTGCTACCAGTGGCTGACGGAGAAGCTTCACTTCACCACTTTGACAGAGGACGACTCTCACAGTGTTTCTGCCATGGCGTTGGGCGGCATGAGTTACGGCGTGACGGTTCGGGAGATGACCGCTGCTTACTGCATGTTCGCCAACGGCGGCTACTACTACGAGCCCTACACCTACACCTATATCAAGGACCATGACGGCAACGTGATTCTGGACAACCGAAATAATACTGGCGAGCAGGTCATGTCTACAGAGAGCGCAACTGTCATGAACAAACTGCTGCACCTGCCCATTGAAGGATATCGTTCCGGTATCGGCGTGGGCACGGCTTCCAATATCATGTCCGGGATAGGTCTTGATCTGTTCGGCAAAACAGGTACTACGGATGATGCCTATGACCTGACCTTTGTGGGCGGCACCAACTTCTGTGTGGCCGGTCTGTGGAATGGTTATGAGCAGCCTGCGGAGCTGACCAATTCCAACACCTGTAAGGTCACCTGGAGGGCTGTCATTGAATACCTGAACAACAATTACGATTGGTCCGGCAAGGAGTGGGTGCTCAGCGACAATGTGCGCCAGTACACCTTCTGCCGCAGCAGCGGCAAGATCGCCGGTACCAACTGCTATGATACCGCTGTGGGTTGGTACGACAGCAGCAACCTGCCCGGCACCTGCAACGGCGGATCCGACCACATTTTGGGGCCGGCAGCGTCTCCGTCGGCATCGCCCAGCGTGTCTCCGGATGTGTCCTTGTCGCCGTCGCCGGATGTGTCTCTGTCGCCGTCGCCGGATGTGTCTCCTTCCCCCGACGTGACCCCGGAGAATCCTGTCAGCAGTGGGTCCGAGTCCTCCAACTCGGAGTCCTCCAGTTCTGAGTCCTCCAATTCGGAGTCTTCCAACTCGGAGTCCTCTCAGGATCCCACGCCGGAGCCTCCTCCTCCACCCACGGAGAGCCCCGCCACTCCCACGCCCACTCCCACACCTCCTGTGGATCCTGGGACCAGTGGAAGCGGCGGAGAGGTTCCCGCAGCGTAACTGCAATCGGATATTTATGCAAAAACTGCCGCAAAGGACAGGCTCTTTTCGGCAGTTTTTTCTTACCAGGAACAGTTGATTTTTTCGCTCTGCTGTGGTAAACTGTTCGCTGTGACAGTACAAACGTATTTTGTAGGTGAACAATGAAAAGCGATTCTTATCTTGTAGTTGATGAAAAAGCGCTGCCGGAGGTTTACCAAAAGGTGGTCAAAGCCAACGCCCTGCTGAAGAGCGGCGAGGCGTCCACCGCCTCGGAGGCAGTGCGCATGGCGGGAATCTCCCGCAGTGTCTATTATAAATACCGGGACGCGGTGTTTCCCTACACCCAAAAGGCATCCTCTGGGATTCTGACGGTGCAGGTGAACCTGACGGACCGGCCCGGTGTGCTGGTCAGCCTGCTGACGGTGTTTTACCAGGCGGGGGCCAATATTCTCACGGTCAACCAAAACATCCCGGTCAAAGGCAGGGCGTTTGTCTCTGTTTCCGCCCGCATTGACAAGATGGAGCAAACTCCCGGCCAGCTTTTAGAGAGTCTAAAGCGGGTGGAGGGAGTCATAAAGATCGAGAGCATTGTGGACTAAACGGCGCCTTGGGCGGAAATGGAAAGGAATGGTGAATGATGGCTGAGATCGCGGTGATGGGCCATGGCGTGGTGGGCTCCGGCGTGATGGAGGTACTTCTCTCTCACAAGGAGAGCATCAAAAAGCGGGCCAAGGAAGAGGTCCACGTAAAGTACATACTGGATTTGCGGGAATTCCCGGGTCTGTCCTACAGCGACCGGTTTGTAAAGGATTTCCAAGTGATCCTCAACGATCCGGAGGTTCGGATTGTGGTGGAAGTCATGGGCGGCCTGGAGCCGGCATACTCCTACACCAAGGCCTGCTTGGAGAACGGCAAAAGCGTGGTTACCTCCAACAAGGAGCTGGTGGCGCAAAAGGGAGCGGAACTCCTGGCCCTGGCCCAGAAGAACAACCTGAACTTCCTCTTCGAGGCCAGCGTGGGCGGCGGAATTCCCATTATCCGGCCCATCAGCCAGTGCTTGGCAGCCAATGAGATGACGGAGATTGCCGGCATCCTCAACGGCACCACCAATTTCATCCTGACGAAGATGATCCGGGAGCACATGGCCTTTGACGACGCGCTGAAGTTGGCCCAGCAGCTGGGCTACGCCGAGCGGGATCCCTCCGCCGACGTGGACGGCGTGGATGCCTGCCGGAAGATCTGCATCCTGGCGTCCCTTGCCTACGGCACCCATGTGTACCCTGACAGCGTCCACACCGAGGGCATCCGCTCCATCACCAAGGAGGATGTGGGCTATGCTGGTGCCTGGGGCGGCGTCATCAAGCTGATCGGCGAGGTGAAGAAGCTGGAAAACGGCAGAGTTCACATCCAGGTGGCCCCCATGTTCATCTCTCGGGAGAGCCAGCTGGCCAATGTGGACGATGTGTTCAATGGCATTCTGGTTCGAGGGGACGCCACGGGAGACGTGGTGTTCTACGGCAAGGGAGCGGGTAAGCTGCCCACTGCCAGCGCTGTGGTGGCGGATGTGATCGATTGTGTCCGACACCTGAAGTCCGACCGGAAGATCCTCTATTGGGAGGACGCCAAGCCCGACTATGTCCAGCCCTGGGAGGATACTCCCCAGGATCTGTTTGTCCGTGTTGTAGGGGAAGGGGACAGCGACAGTCTGTTTGACTTGGTTCAGCAGGTGTTCCCCCAGGCGGTGCGGCTGATCCGCCGGGACGAGGAGCCGGGGGAGACGGGCTTTACCGTGGAGCAGCTGTCCCAGCGTCAGCTGGAGGAAAAGGTGCCTGCTCTGGAGGAGCGGGGCCTGAAGCTGGCCAACCGGATCACCATTGCAGATTTTTGAGAGGGGAGAGGAGAGTATGATACGAATCGACGTGCCGGCCACCAGTGCCAATCTGGGTTCCGGATTTGACTCCCTGGGCATTGCCTTGACCATGCACAATCGCGTGTGGATGGAGGAGTCGGACTCCCTGGAGATCAGCTGCACGGACAATGTGAAGGTTCCCACAGACGAGAGCAACCTGATCTTCTGGGCTGCAAGCCATCTGTATGAGATCTGCGGCAAGAAACTGCCGGGATTGAAGATCATCCAGGAGAACAACATCCCCATGGCCCGCGGCCTGGGGAGCAGTTCCGCTTGTATCGTGGCGGGGATTCTGGGGGCCAACCGCTTTATGGGCAACCCCCTGTCCCACTCGGATTTGATCAATCTGGCGGCCCAGATCGAGGGTCACCCGGACAATACCAGCCCGGCCCTGTCCGGAGGCCTGGTGGCCTCGGCCATGGAGGGGAAGCGAGTGTACAGCGTCAGCGTGCCCGTGTCGGAGAAGATCCGGTTTGCCCTGATGATCCCGCCCTTTGAGCTGAAGACGGAGGAAGCGCGTGCGGCTCTGCCCAAGACCTACTCCCGGGAGGACGCGGTGTACAACCTGTCCCGCTCTGGACTGATGACGGCCTCCCTGTTTTCTGGGAACCTGCAGAACCTGCGGGTGGCGGTGCAGGACCGGATCCACCAGCCCTACCGCTCTGGGCTCATCGCTCATTACGACGACGTGTTCCGCATGAGCTATGAGCTGGGATCTTTGGGCACCTATGTCAGCGGCGCCGGTCCCACCATCATCGCCATGATTGACAGCGAGAACGCTCAGGCCTTTGGGCGCAGCTGTGTCACTCACCTGGAGGATAAGGGCATCACCGGCTGGCGAGTGGAGATTCTCTCCGCAGCGCCTCAGGGTGCGCAGATCGTCATCGAGTGACCTGGCATCCACCGGGCTGCATAGAATAAGCTTGGGATATCGGAATGACCCGTCCCCATCCGGACGGGAGGAAGGGAAGAAAGTGTATGGCACTGATTGTACAGAAGTTCGGCGGCACTTCGGTGAAGGACGCCGAGCGCATCAACAATGTGGCGGATATCGTCACCTCCACCTATAAGAAGGGCAACAATGTGGTGGTGGTGGTCTCTGCGCAGGGGGACACCACCGACGACCTGATTGCAAAGGCCGATGAAATCAATGAAAAGCCCTCCAAGCGGGAGATGGATATGCTGCTCTCCGCCGGTGAGCAGATTTCCGCGGCGCTTTTGGCTATGGCCATTGAGCGTATGGGGTATCCGGTGGTTTCGCTGCTGGGCTGGCAGGCCGGGTTTGACACCTCTTCGGATTACGGCAACGCCCGGATCAAGCGGGTGAATACCCAGCGCATTGAGAAGGAACTGGATGCCCGGCGGATCGTGGTGGTCACGGGATTCCAGGGCGTGAACCGGTATGGAGATATGACCACGCTGGGCCGGGGCGGCTCGGATACCAGTGCGGTGGCCATTGCGGCGTCCATGCACGCGGATCTGTGCCAGATCTTCACCGACGTGGACGGCGTGTACACAGCGGATCCCCGGAAAATTCCCGGGGCCATCAAGCTCAAGTCCATCTCCTATGACGAGATGCTGGAGCTGGCCACATTGGGAGCCCAAGTGCTCCACAACCGTTCTGTGGAAATGGCCAAGAAGTACAACATTGAATTGGAGGTTCTTTCCAGCCTGACAAGGCGGGAGGGCACCATCGTGAAGGAGGAAAGCAACGTGGAAAAAATGCTCATCAGCGGTGTGGCGAAGGATGACAATATTGCCCGCATCTCCATCATCGGGGTGCCGGATAAGCCTGGTCTGGCCTTTAAGATTTTCTCTCGGCTGGCGTCCAAGGGGATCAACGTGGACATTATTCTGCAGTCCATTGGCCGCAACGGCACCAAGGATATCAGCTTCACCGTGGACAAGGACAAGATGGATGACGCTATTGCCCTGCTCCAGGAGAACGCAGAGAGATGGGGTGCGTCCAACATTGTGTCCGACGACAACGTGACCAAGGTGTCCATTGTAGGCGCAGGTATGGAGAGCCATCCCGGCGTTGCTGCAGAGATGTTTGAGGCGCTGTTCTCCCGCAGCGTGAACATCCAGATGATCTCCACCAGTGAGATCAAGATTTCCGTGCTGCTGAACAAGGCGGACGGAGATCGCGCAGTGGAAGCCATCCATGAGAAGTTCTTTGGACAATAAAGGGAACGGTCTTCCCAGGAATTGAAAGCAGTCGAAATGAGTAATCGCCCCCGGAGAGCGCAAGCTAACTCCGGGGGTGATCTGCATGTATCCGTATTTTTGGGGAGGCACGCCTTACAGTGGGGCCTACAGCCTGCCCTATGCGCTGTTGGACCGGGATTTGGAACCCAGTCTGCCGGAGGAGGTCCGTGCCGCCATTGAAGAGCACAAGGACGAGATTCACAGCGAAGAGGATCTGCGCCGCATGGCTCACGAGCTGATGCTTCGCAGATGACATCCGGTGTCCCGGAGAGCGTTCTCCGGGACGCGGGTACATAGATGTAAGCTGGAACATCACCTGGAACATCACATGGTAAAAGGAGAGAAAAATCCCCGTAAAAAATTTTTTCGAAAAAATTGAAAAAAGGGCTTGCTTTTTTTTGATTTATCCCTTATAATAAACCACGTTGTCCGGGTGTGGCGCAGTTGGTAGCGCGCTTGACTGGGGGTCAAGAGGCCGTGAGTTCAAGTCTCGCCACTCGGACCAAGACGGTAGAGTTTTCTCTACCGTCTTTTTTATTTTCTCCAGGTTTTGCTGCAGTATGCCACAACAAAACTCTTTGGGAGGGTGCTATGAAATTTTGGAAATCACCCTGGAATTGGAAAAAAACAGCGCTGCTTTCAGCAGTGTTGCTGGTGGCCTTTCTTGTCCTGGGTATTTGGCTTTGGCGGGGAAATACTGCCCTCACGGTCACCCGGTATGAGTTGGATGTGCTTCCAGGTGAGGGAGGCGTTACCATCGCCCAGGTGTCCGACCTGCACAACGCTCAGTTTGGTCCGGAAAATCAGGAACTGTTGGCAGTCTTAGAGGAGGTCCAGCCGGATTTGATTGCTGTGACAGGGGACCTCATTGACAGCCGGTTCACCAACCTTTCGGTGGCTTGCGAGTTTATGGAGGACGCCGTGGAGATTGCTCCCGTCTATTACGTCACCGGCAATCACGAGGCCCGGGTGACTGAGGAGTACCAAACGCTCAAGGCTGCCATGGAAGAGGCCGGTGTCACGGTGCTGGAGGATGAAGCCGTGTCCATTCCCGGTCAGCCCCTGGAGCTGATCGGCCTGGATGACGGCTCCTTCCCCCGGGTGCCCGATGATGGCCTGTATGATGGTGCGGCATGGAATCTGCAATTGGCTCTGGATCAGTTTGTCCCCAAAGCAGGGGAGGGTGGGGAGGACGTCTGCCGGGTGCTTCTGGCCCATCGTCCCGAGTATCTCTCCCTATACGCTCAGTACGATGTAGACCTGGTGCTGGCTGGTCACGCCCATGGCGGGCAGATCCGTGTGCCTGGCTTGGGCGGTTTGTATGCGCCGGGCCAGGGCGTTCTCCCGGAATACGAAGATGGCCTCCATCAAATGGGGGAGACTCAGATGATTGTCAGCCGGGGACTGGGCAACAGCCTGTTTCCCCTGCGGGTCAACAATCCGCCGGAGCTGGTGGTAGTGAAGCTGATTTGAATGATCCAAACAAAAAAGGAACGCGCCAGGCGTTCCTTTCCTTTTTCCCGTTCTCAGGGGTTCATTCGTTGGTATGGTGGCAGGTGGGGCAGGTTTTGCCGCCGGGGGGAAGCTGAGTGCCGCAGTGGTTGCAGTACTCCACAGCTTGCACTCCGGCAGCCTCCTGGGGGAGCAGTTTGCGCAGCTTCTCCTCAATGCGCAGCTGGGTGTCAATCTGCTGGTCCGCCAGATTGATCAGCTCGGAAATCCCCAGCAGCACAGCGCCCAGGAAGAGACTGCAGAGGATGAAAAAGAGTGCAACGACCCACTCCCGGAAGTCGCTCCCAAACAGGACCAGCACTCCCCAGGTGCATCCTGCGATGGCGATAACGCCTCCCACGATCATCAAGAAAAAGCCAACATTGTTCTTGTACATTACGCTCCCTCCTCTCTTGTCACCAGTATAACAGACCGGGTTCTCCCCGGCAATTGATGTTCTCTCTAAAAAATCAGGTCTTCTTCTGTAGGATCCCATAAGCAGCATTTCAGGTCCACTCTGCCGTCCGGCAGGAAGGGGATCCCCTCCTTCTCCAGAAGGCCCCGCTGCACTTCCTTGCCCCCAAAGGCCTGGTCGCAGCAAAGAGATCCGTCCCGGTACAGCACCCGGTGACAGGGCAAGCCTGGAGGGGCGTTTCGCAAGGCGGCCCCCACAATCCGCGCGGCCCGGGGCGAGCCTGCCAGCAGAGCCAGCTGCCCATAGGTGGAGACCTTTCCCGAGGGAAGTTTGCTGACAAGCTGGTAGACGCGTTTTGGGAATGTGTCCATTCCGTCACCCACTTTTTTCCTACTGTAGCACGGGGGAGCACCGGTGTCAAGACAGGGGAGAATTGGGGGAGAAAGCAAACAATTCCGCCGGAGGAGTTGATTTTTCCCGGCTTGTCCAGTATAATAAAGTAAGTCAAAAATCTTTCCATTTTGGGAGGCACGCTTTATGTTAGTTTCCGCAAAAGAAATGCTCACTAAGGCCAAGGCAGGCAAGTACGCTGTTGGCCAGTTCAACATCAACAACCTGGAGTGGACCAAGGCCATTCTGCTCACCGCTCAGGAGCTGAACTCCCCCGTGATCCTCGGTGTGTCCGAGGGCGCTGGCAAGTATATGTGCGGCTTCAACACCGTGACCGGTATGGTGGAGGGTATGCTGAAGACCCTGAACATCACCGTTCCCGTGGCGCTGCACCTGGACCACGGCACCTATGAAGGCGCTCTGAAGGCTATGGAGGACGGCTTCTCCTCCGTCATGTTCGACGGCTCCCACTACGGGATCGAGGAGAACATCGAGAAGACCAAGGAGATCATCCGCATCGCCACTGAGAAGGGGATCTCTGTGGAGGCCGAAGTGGGCGCCATTGGCGGCGAAGAGGACGGCGTTATCGGCGGCGGCGAGGTTGCCGATCCCGATGAGTGCAAGATGATCGCTGATCTGGGCGTCACCATGCTGGCTGCCGGCATCGGCAACATCCATGGCGTGTACCCCGAGAACTGGCAGGGCCTGAACTTCGACGTGCTGGCCAAGATCCAGGAGAAGACCGGCACCATGCCTCTGGTGCTCCACGGCGGCACCGGCATCCCCGCTGAGATGGTGAAGAAGGCCATCACTCTGGGCGTGTCCAAGGTGAACGTGAACACCGAGTGCCAGCTGGCCTTTGCTGCTGCCACCCGCAAGTATATCGAAGAGGGCAAGGATCATCAGGGCAAGGGCTTTGATCCCCGGAAGCTGCTGGCTCCTGGCACCGAAGCCATCAAGGAGACCGTCAAGGAGAAGATGGAGCTGTTCGGCTCTGTTGGCAAGGCATAAGAATTCATTGGCTGAAAGGGATTTTCCCCCTTTTCTATCCGGCGCAGCCATTGGAGAAGAGAGGAACGGTACGGTTTTCCGTACCGTTCCTTTTTGTTTTGGGCGATTTTCTTGTAATTTCCAACTCACTATGGTATAATTACAGCGAGATTTTATTCTGCCCGTGAAAAATGGATGGTGTTCCCGTCCCGGGGCGGCGTCAGAACTGTGGAGGAAATCATGGAAAGCAAACTGTGTGCCAATTGTTTTGCCGAGCTGCAGCCCGGCGGCGGGCCATGCCCTGTCTGCGGATGGGACAATGATCGGCCCCAGCCGCCGGAGGCTCTCAGCTGCCATAGTGTGGTTGCCTCCCGATACGAGGTAGGGCGGGTGAAGGCCGTAAACGGAGAGGGTTTCACCTATGCGGCGTTGGATCTGACCACAAAGAAGACCGTGGATCTGCGGGAATTTTTCCCCGGTACTTTGGCGGTGCGCAGCCAGAGTGACGGCACGGTTACGCCCCAGTCCGGCCAGGAGACCGTGTTTGACAAGTATCTGGACGAATTTATCGACCTGCAGAAAAATATCAGCCGCCTGCGGGAGGTGACGGTGGTTCACTCCGTGCTGGATATCTTTGAGGAGAATTACACCGCCTATGCTGTGTATGAGTATGTCCCAGCCATTTCCCTGCGGCGCTATGTGGAGAACGTGGGCGGGTCTCTGTCCTGGAACACCGCCAATCGGATGTTCCAGCCCATCCTTTCCGCCCTG
Source organism: Acutalibacter sp. (assembly GCA_050946975.1). Taxonomy (GTDB): domain Bacteria; phylum Bacillota; class Clostridia; order Oscillospirales; family Acutalibacteraceae; genus Acutalibacter. Next base: position 16,794 of record JBMNVU010000013.1, on the reverse strand, counting down.
GGATTGATGAATTCCCTGGGAATTTCCCATCTGGGCGTGTCCCCGGACAATTTGCGGGTTACTCAGGACAACACCTTGCTGATCACTGGATTTTCCATTGTGGCAGCCCGGCGGGCGGGCACCGAGCTGGAGCCGGATTTGGCTTTGGGCTTTGCCGCCTTGGAACAGTACAGCTCCAAGGCGCCCTGTGGTGAGGCCAGTGATGTCTATGGCTTTGGCGCCACGCTGCTCTACACCCTCACGGGCCAGGTGCCCTTGGAGGCGCCCCGGCGATTGAAGGACCAGCGGCTGATGATCTCCCGGGAGGTGCTGCACTCTTTGCCGCCCTTTGCGGTGACGGCCATCGCCAATGCCCTGCAAGTGCATCCCAGTAAGCGCACCGCCAGCTTTGAGCGGTTTAAGACGGAGTTGTCTGCGGCTCCCACTCTGGTCACGGAGGTGGACCAAACCGAGGCTATCCGGCGGATTCCTCCCCTGGATCTGAAGGTGCCTCAGGGCCGTGGATTGCCGCCCTTTGTGTGGCTGATCGGCTCCGGTGTGGTGACCTTAGTGGCTCTGGTAATTGTGGCTTCCCTGTGGCTGGGGGAGCGGGGAATGTCCTTCCGGGACTTGACCCAGTTGTTCCAGGACAGCAGTGTTGTGGAACAAGCGGAAGAGGTACCCAATCTGGTCAACGCCAACTATGAAGAAGTGCTCCAGAAGGTGGAGAGCGGGGAGTATCCCTTCCAGGTGAAGGTCACTGCCCAAGAGTTCAACGACACCGTTGCCGAGGGGTGTATCAGCAGCCAGGTGCCCTTTGCCGGGGAGCCTCTGCCGGAGAATGGCACAGTGAGCATCACGGTCAGCCGGGGCAGTGAGCAGCGAGCTCTGCCGGATTTCAACGGTGTCAGCTATGAGAAGCTGCAGCAAGTCCTGGTGGAGAACGGTTTTGTGCCGGAACGTGTAGATGAGGCCAGCGAAGATGTGGAGTCCGGTTACGTGGTCCGGTATCAGGACCACGAGGTGGGGGATCTTCTGGATTATGGCTCCACGGTGACGGTGGTGGTCAGTTCAGGTGCCGGGGCTCCTGCGCAGTAAGGGAGGGGGAAGCATCCATGCCCAACGTGTCTGAGAAGAAATTGAAGCTCTTGTATTTGGCCAAGGTGTTGTGGGAACGGACCGATGGGCAGCACGCAGTCACTCTGTCTCAAATGATGGAAGCGCTGCAGGCGGAGGGCATCTCTGCTGAGCGGAAGAGCCTATACGATGACTTAGAGACGCTGAGGCGCTTTGGCATGGATATTCGCACCCGGAAAGGCCGGACTTTTGAGTACTTTTTAGGGGAGCGTCCCTTTGAAGAGAAGGAGCTTCAGCGGCTGCTGGAAGCTGTCCAAACGGCCCCAGGACTGTCCAAACGGGCAGCGGGGGAGCTTTCCAAGAAGTTGGCCAAGCTGTGCAGCCAGTACCAGTGGGAGGCGTTGTCCCGGAGCACAGGAGTCCCTGAGGACGAGGAAGAGACGCTTCCTGCAGGCGAGAAGCTGACCATGGAGCTTTCTCGGGAGCTGCTGCCCCAGGTAGAGGCACGGTTTGGACAGCCGTCCCGGGTGGATCCGCTAAACGGAGGGCGCTTGCGGGTTCAGGTGATAGGCCAGGTGGATCCTGCTTTTTTTGGCTGGCTGTTTGAGATGGGCTCAGAGCTGCGCTTAACCGCTCCCAAAAAGGTGGCGGAGCAGTTCCGGGAGCGGGCAAAGGCCCTGGCAAAAGCTTATAAGTCGTAAGTGCCGGTCCGGTGAGGGCCGGCCTTTTTTTGTCTGGCCGAAGACGGACTGATTGGGGACTTTCTGCAAAGCAGAAAGTACAGCGGTGCGAAGATTCCGGCGGAAAGTGCGGTTCCGACGATGGAGGCCAAGAGGGCGTCCTCCACCCCACGGAAGGCCGTCCAAGCGCATACCACCGAGAAGGCGGCACACAGCAGGGGCAGGACTACGTGACGCCAGAGGGACAGCCGCACTTGAGCCACCTTCAGCAGACGATGGAGGCTCAGAGCGGCATTGAAGATGGTGCTGAAGAACAGAATGGCCACATAGCTCTCCATACCGAAGAAGCGGAGCAAACAGAGCACCAGGGTTACCCGAAGCAGGGAGTCCGCAAAATTGTACTTCATGGAGTTAAATTGTTCGTCCAGTCCCTTCAGCAGGCTGTCCACCACCACATCCAGGTAGATCAGGGGGGCCAGCGGAGCCAATACCCGTAGATAGGTTCCCGCAGCGCCGCTGTGGTAAAGAGCCTGCCCCCAACTGTCACCAAAGGCCAGGAAGACCCCTGCAAAGAACATGCCAAAGGCCAGAGCCATCCCAACTGCCTTGCCGGTGATGTGGGCCACAGACCGTTGGTGGTGCAGTTCCCGTTCCTTGGCGATACGTGGGATCAGCAGCGAGGCAAAGGAGGACAACAGGGAGGAGGGGAAAAACAGCATGGGCATGGCCATGCCGGAGAGCAGCCCGTATTGGGACAGCGCGTCGGAGTACCCCAGCCCAAACCGTTGCAGTTCCCGGGGGATGAGTAGATTTTCCCCGGTGTTCAGCGCGCTTCTGGCTGCGGAGCTCAAGGTGCAGGGGAGGGCAATGTGGGAGAGCCCCCGGAGGACGCCCTGGGCTTTTTCCTTGTGGCCAGGAGTGTTGCGTCGGAGGCTTCGACGGTAAGAAGCCCAGCTGCACAAGAACGATGCTGCTTCCCCCAGGGTGGAGGACAGCATGGCTGCAAAGCAGGCGGCTTCCAGGCTCTGGGGGGCAAAGTGCCAGAAGAGGAATACCGTTACCCCGATGGTAAGCACTTGCTCTACGGTATCGGAGAAGGCGGTGGAAAGGGACTCATCCACCGCCAGGAAATACCCTTTCATGCAGGTGCACAAAGACATGAACGGCAGGCCTACCCCAAGGATTCGCAGACAGGGGGCGGCCAGAGGGTCACCCAAAAAGAGGGAGGCGGCGGGCTCTGCCAGGAAGAACAGCAGCGTGGCGATGGTCAGACTGATGGAAAGGCAAAATCCGAAACAGCGGGCAACTGTGGATCGGATCACCTGTCGTCTGTCCTCGGCAATGGCGCGAGTAGTCATCCTGGTCACAGCCAGACTGATGCCCGAGGTGGAGAGAGTCACAGTGAGCATGAAGATGGAGAAGATCAGCTGATAGAGCCCCATGCCGGCGGAGCCCATTTCCTGGGAAAGGAAGGAGCGGTAGCCCATGTTGGTGATGCGAAGGAACAGGGACACTGCGGTGAGCAGTGCCCCTTGGATGAGAAATTGACCTTTTGTCATGGGCGCCTCCAGTTGCAAAGGAGTGAGGGATGGGATATAATACACACAGAATCTGAGAAGCGAGGAATCGTCATGAATGAAAATTGGACGGAATTGAAGATAAAGGTGCCGGCGGACCAGGCAGATGTGGCAGGGGCCATCGCCAATATGGTGGTGCCCTATGGCATCTATATGGAGGACTACTCTCATTTAGAAGAGGAGGCCATGGAGATCGCCCACATTGACCTGATTGATGAGGAGCTGCTCCAAAAAGACCGGGAGCACGCCATCATACACATTTACATCAGTCCTGAGGCAAATCCTGCCGAAGCGGTGTCCTTCCTGGAGGAGCGCTTCCAGGCGGAGAAGATCCCCTATGAGATCGACCGGGACTCCTGTGTGGAGGAGGATTGGATCAACAACTGGAAGAAGTATTTCCATCCCATTCCCGTGGGGGAGAAGCTGCTGATCCGGCCCTTGTGGGAGGACGAGTACGACGCCCAGGGCCGCACGGTTCTCCATCTGGAGCCGGGCCTTGCCTTTGGCACCGGGACCCATGAGACCACCCGGCTTTGCCTGGAGCTTTTGGAGAAGTATGTCACCCCGGGGATTGACTTCCTGGATATGGGCTGCGGCAGCGGTATCCTGTCTGTGGCGGCGCTGCTGCTGGGAGCCAAATCCGCCATCGGCGTGGATATCGACCCCTTGGCTGTGAAAACCGCAGTGGAGAACGCCCAGACCAACGGGGTGGAGGACCGCTTCACCGGCATCTGCGGGAACCTGGCGGAGAAGGTCACCGGCAAGTTCCAGGTGGTGGCTGCCAATATTGTGGCGGATATCGTCATCCTCCTGAGCAAAGACGCTCCCCGGTTCCTGAATCCCGACAGCATCTATATTGTCAGCGGGATCATCGACACCCGGGAGCAGGACGTACTGGACGCCATCTCCGATACCTTCCAGGTCATCGAGAGAAGAGAGGAAAAGGGCTGGGTGGCCATGGCACTGAAGCTGAAATAAAATTGCGCAGTAAAAAAGAGAGATGGGGGACCATCTCTCTTTTCTGTTCTTTTGGACTTATTGGGTATGGCTTTCATCCATCACCACATCCTGACGAATCAGCTCTTGGCCAGTGGCGGTGTCTGTGACAGAAACGGTCAGTGTTTCGCCTCGAGCGGGGAGGTAAGACCCCTGTTCTCCCACCAGCTGGATCCGATAGAAGGCGGTAGGAGTGTTCTCATCAGCAGGACTGAAATACGTGTTGGTTGCCAGAGAGTACTCCACATTTTGGGAGTCTCCCGAAGCCACTTTCTCACCGGCGGTATTGGTTAAGGTAACGTGAATGTCCCGGTAGTCCCCTTGGGTTTGAATTGTGCAGTTCAGCAGGTCGTCCCAACGGATATAGTTAATCCCTGCCACACCCAAGCCATTGGTAAATTTAATCCCCTCAGTCGGGCCTCCACTGATCACATCGTAATGGAATGGCCCGTTGATGTCCAACATGCCGCCATCTTGGTAGGTGGTGCTGGGTGTCACTGTCTTGTTTGCCAAATCAATGGAGAACTCCGCCAGAACCTTCTCCTCTGAGTAATCCTGGTAGAACCGGAGAACCAGCTGGTTTGTCCCCTGGGGAGCGCCGTCAAAGAGAAGGGTGGCATCCTGGGAGTTTCCAGAGAATGGGTCATAACCCTGTTCCATACTTTCTGTGCTAGCGAAGCTCAGTTCGTCTCCGTTGCTGGTGTACAGAACGGGGATTCCTTCGCTGCCTTGACCGTCAATGTATCCCAATTGAGGCATGGAGACAGAGACAGCTGTTTTCATGGGGCTGGCTTCCACATTTGTCACCTGGAAGCCGTTGTCCTCGGCGCTGCAAGAAAAGGCAAAGTTTTCCTCTGTGTTTACCGGCACAGTAAAGCTGGTGGTAAGATTGGTGGAGAGGGGCAGAAATTCGATCTCCCCATTCTCCCCCTGGTTAACCGCCAGACGCCCATCTAGTTCTGGGAACGAAATGGAGACGGATACATCCTGACCGCTTTCTACGGGATCGTTCAGATGGAAAGCCATAGAGCCCACAAAGTGGCCATCCCCCTGAGCGAACAGAGCGGATTCCCCATCGGGCGTGTAGTCGGTGCCGTTGATGGTGACCACGGCCCTGTTAGGATTTTCTTTTTGAGTTCCTGCATAGGGAGTAACTATCCAGCTGTAGGGTTCTGCGTCCTGGGCGGGCATGGACAAATCCAGGGAGAAGGTGAGCAGTTCACCATCACAGAAGGCCTGTTGCACCTCCAGAGTGTACTCTCCACTCGTAGTAGTCGTATTGACATCCTCCACCACCGGATAGGTTTCCAGATAGGTTCCCACCGGAAGATCTTTGCCACTATTGGTAGCAAATGAGCCATTTACCGCCTCAAAGAACCTCCCCACCCCCGGCAAACTCTCCGCGAAAGCGGGGAAGGCCGCATTGACGCCGAACATCAGCCCACAGCACAGGCAGACAGTGGTGGCGGTAACCCACAGACCCTTGTGGTGGTGCTTCCGGACAGGCGCTTCCTGCTGTACCCCCAGCATGCGGTAAGTATCCTCAAAGCGCTGGGTGGCCCTTTCCGAGAGGTTCCGCCGGGGGAGCTCCTGCTGAAGCTGTTCCATAAACGCTTGATCCTTCATGTACATTCTCCTTTCTCCTGCAAATAGAGTCTCTTAAAGCGGTCGCGGCTGCGCGTGAGCCTGACTCGCACCGCGCCCTCTGAGATGGAGAGCGCATCGGCGATCTGTCGGACAGTGAGATCATCGTAGTAATACAAGGACAAAATCAGCTGGTCCTGGCTGCTCAACTGGCTCAAAGCAGCGTCCACATCCATGGAGGTGTCCCAGTCAGGCTCGTTGCCGGCCTCTGGAAGTTCTTCCACAAGGGCATAGCGGCTTTGCTTCCGTTGGATATCCCTGCATTTGTTCAGAAGGATTTTCACCAGCCACGTTTTAAAGTAGCGGTCCTTCCGCAAGGTGGGTAGGGATTCCCAGCAGGCCAATATGGTGTCCTGGATGGCGTCCAGGGCGTCATCCTCCTGATGGAGCGTCAGAAGCGCGGTGTTGTAAAGCAGTTGGCGATGCTGGTCCATCAGCAGGGCAAAGGCCTCTTTGTCCCCGGTTTTCGATCGTTTCACAAGGTCCGTCACGGATCTCCCTCCTTTCTCTTACACCTATTAGTCGCAGGAGAGGGGATAATGTTACACAAGAATACAAAAAAGGCTCCCCGCAAAAGCAGAGAGCCCTCTTGAGCTGTCAATTACAGATTGGCCTTCAGCCAGTCGATGTCCTCTTGCAGGCAGGTGATGCGGTCCTTGCCGCCGTAGCTGGCCTCCCGCTCCACCACATACAGGACGTCGTCCCGCTGGGCATCGGCGGCAGCTTTTACGGCTTTCCAGTCCACAATCCCAGTGCCCTGAGGCACGTTGAGCTTGTCCCGCTCTTCCATCATCTTCAAGAACTCCGGTGGGAAAATGGGCTTGCCGTTTTCATCCACCTCGAACTTGGGGTGCTGGGAGGGCTGATGACGGGATTCCGGCTTATCCGGCCCGATCACATCGCCATTCTCCTTGATGTGGATGGCAGCAATGCGGCCCGCGTGCTGCTGGATGTACTCCACCGGGTTGACCCCAGCGGCAGAAGCCCAGCCGCAGTCGATTTCAAAGGCCACCGTGTCGGGATCGGTGTACTCCATCAGCCAATCCATCAGGTATTTACCGTTGTCCACGGTAAACTCGCTGGTGTGATTGTGGTAGCCAATGGTGATGCCGTACTCCTTGGCCAGTTTGCCCAGGCGGCTGAGGTCTTCCGCCACCTCTTTGGCCTCCTCCTGGTTGCAGAAGGGGGTTCCGGGGCAGGCCACATACTTCACACCCAGCTTGGCCAGGTAGGGGAGATCCTGCTCAATGGCATCCATACCCACATGGGCGGACACAGCCTGAATGCCGGACTCCTCCAGCACCTTCACCACGTCCTCAGCGGGGATTCCATCGTAATCGCGGATCAGCTCCACACCGGAAAAGCCCAGCTCGGCCGCCTTGCGGAGCTTGTCCAAAAAGGAGAGCCCGCACTCAAAGCCAAAGGAATAGATCTGCAGATTTACATTGTTCATTTCAGTTTCCTCAGAGGCTGTTGCCGCGGCTTAGAAGTAGACGGGCTTGCCGGTCTTGGAGGACTGATAGATGGCGTCCAGAATCTTGGTGACCACGAAAGCCTGGTCAGCGGTGACGAACAGATCGCCCTCGCCGCGCAGAGCCTTCACCCAGATCTCATGCTCCTTGGAGATGGGAGCGGGGCCCTGGCTGTAACCGGGGATGTAGGAGGGGATCTTGTTGCCCACGGTGGTCACAGCGGGCTGGCCTGCCACAACGTGGTTCAGACGGACAACGTCATCCAGGGTGTCCAGACCGCCCTTGGTGCCGGCCAGCATCACATGAGCAGCACCGTTGGCGCCGGTCTCGGGAACCATGTTGATGGCCCAGGCAGCGCGCAGGTTGATGACAGCGCCGTTCTTCATCTTGATGTGGCCCACAGCGGAATCCTCCACATCGTAGGTCTTGTTGTTCCAGCTGTCGGGCTGGCCCTGATGGTTTACCTGGCCCTGATGCTGAGGATCCAGCAGCTGGCCCAGCTTCTCAAAGGAGGTGCCCACAACGTAATCAACATCATAGTTGTTCATCAGGAACAGGGTCAGATCCAGAGCATGAGTGCCGATGTCGATCAGGGGACCGCCGCCCTGCTTGGACTTGTCGGTGAACACGCCCCAAGTGGGCACGCCGCGGCGGCGCAGGTAGGTGGCCTCAGCGTAGTAGACGTCACCCAGCCAGCCGTCGTCCACCACAGCCTTGGCAACCTGGCTGGAGGGGAAGTGACGGTACTGATAGCCGATGGTCAGCAGCTTGCCGGTGCGGTCCCGAGCGTCCAGCATCTTCTGGGCGTCAGCGGGAGTGGCAGCCATGGGCTTCTCACAGAGCACATGCTTGCCGGCTTCCAGAGCAGCCACAGTGATCTCGCAGTGGGCCACGTTGGGGGTCAGCACATGCACGGCGTCGATGGTGGGGTCAGCCAGCAGCTCGTGATAGTCGGTGTAAACCTTGGCATCGGGGGTGCCGTACTCTTTGGCAGCCTTCTCAGCGCGCTCGGGGATCAGGTCACAGAAAGCGACCATGTCCACGTACTCCTTCTGCTGAGCCATGCCGGGGAAGTGCTTGCCGTTGGCGATGCCGCCGCAGCCAATGAAGCCGATCTTCAATTTTGCCATTGTAGGATCTCCTCCTATAAAGTGGAATATGTCATTTATGTTCACACGGGATAACCCGGTGATTTGTACTTATTTTAGTACACGTTTTCGCAAAAGTAAAGGGCCATTCCCCTCAGCTTTTAGAAAACTTTCCCTTACCAATTGAGCGGGAAGTTCGGTTTTCCTGGGAAATTAATACTGCTTGCCCCAGTAGACCATGTGCTTGGCAGGCTTGCCGCAGCAGACGCACACGTCGGAGAGATGCTCCTCCTCAAAGGGGATGCAGCGGGACTTGACGCCGCCGGTTTCCTCCTTGATCTTGTCCTCGCAGGCGCTGTCGCCGCACCACATGGCTTTGATGAAGCCGGGATGGTTCTGGGCGATGTCCAGGAACTGATCGTAGGTGGTGGCGGTGAAGGTCTTCTGCTTCAGGTTTTCCAGAGCCTTCTGGTAGATGGCGTCGTGGAGGGCAGCCAGGGACTTCTCCACAGCCTCCTCCAGATTGTCCAGGGAGACAAACTGCTTTTCCCGGTTGTCACGGCGCACCAGCACGCACTGGTTCTGCTCCAGATCCTTGGGGCCGATCTCCAGACGCAGAGGCACACCCTGCATCTCGTACTGGGCAAACTTCCAGCCGGGGGAGTTGTCGCTGTCGTCCAGCTTCACGCGGAAGGTCTGGGAAAGTTTGGCGGCCAGTTCCTTGGCTTTTTCCATGACGCCGGGCTTGTGGGCGGCCACGGGAACGATGACCACCTGGATGGGGGCGATCTTGGGGGGGAGGACCAGGCCGTTGTCGTCGCCGTGGACCATGATCACCGCGCCGATCATACGGGTGGACACGCCCCAGGAGGTCTGGTGGGGATGCTGGAGCTTGTTTTCCCGGTCGGTGAAGGTGATGTCAAAAGCCTTGGTGAAGCCGTCGCCAAAGTAGTGGCTGGTGCCGCCCTGCAGGGCCACGCCGTTGTGCATCATGGGCTCAATGGTGTAGGTTGCCTCTGCGCCGGCGAACTTCTCCTTCTCGGTCTTTTGGCCCACCACGGCGGGGATGGCCAGGGTATCACGGTAGAAGTCCTCGTAGACCTTCAGCATGGTCAGGGTGAACTCCTGAGCTTCCTCGGCAGTCTCATGCATGGTGTGGCCCTCCTGCCACAGGAACTCGGAGGAGCGCAGGAAGGGACGGGTGGTCTTTTCCCAGCGCACCACGCTGCACCACTGGTTGTACAGCTTGGGAAGATCCCGGTAGGAGTGGATGATATTGTGATAGTGCTCGCAGAAGAGGGTCTCACTGGTGGGGCGGACATAGAGCCGCTCGGTGAGCTTTTCGCCGCCGCCTTCGGTGACGATGGCGCACTCAGGGGCAAAGCCTTCCACGTGGTCCTTCTCCTTCTGGAGCAGGCTCTCGGGGATGAACAGGGGCATGTAGACGTTCTGCACGCCCACCTTTTTGAAGCGGGCATCCAGGTCATGCTGCATGTTTTCCCACAGGGCATAGCCATAGGGCTCGATGACCATGCAGCCTTTGACGCTGGAGTAGTCCATGAGCTCGGCCTTTTTCACCACATCGGTGTACCACTGGGAGAAATCCTCGTCCATGGAGGTGATGTTCTCCACCATCTTTTTTTGCTGTGCCATAAAAAACAAATCCTTTCGGGCAGATTTCATACTTTGATCATTATATATGTGCCGCGGCATTTTTGCAAGGAAAAAGCAAAGAAAAACCCGGACGAAACCGTCCGGGCAAGAGAGTCATTTTGAGCCGTATTGGCCGCTTTTTTTACACGTTGGAGTGGCCCTCGATGTACTCCACCAAAGCGCCGACGGTCTTGATGTTTTCCACTTCCTCGTCGGGGATCTCCACCTCAAACTCGTCCTCGATGGACATCAGCAGGTCCACAACGTCCAGGGAATCCGCACCCAGGTCATCCGCAAGGGTGGTTTCAGCCGTGATGGAGTCCTCCTCGACGTCGAACTGTTCGCTGAGAATCGCCTTGACTTTTTCTAACACCATTTCTCGTTCCTCCTAAAAAATGTTCTGAAAATGTTTGGGGGCCACGGGTATGCAAGATATGGACAAACCCCGTCCTTGTGTGATACAATCCATAGGCTGGCGGTTGCGCCCCAGGCCGTATCCGTCACCTTCATTGTATTGAGTAAGTTCTGCTTTGTCAACCATGAATTGAAAATATTTTGCAAAAACCCGGGAAAGGAAGATTTCTATGCAGGCGCTGAAAGCCGCTGTGATCGGCCACCCTATTGGGCACACCATGTCACCGTTTATCCATCGTCGTTTGTTTGCATTGGAGGGCATAGCCCACTCCTATCAGGTCCTGGATGTGCCGGATCTGTCCGCCGCGCTGCCCGCTCTGCGGGAGCTGGATTGTTTTAACATCACCATTCCCCACAAGGAGGCCATTTTGCCCCATCTGGACTGGGTGGAGGAAAATGCCCGGCGGTTTGGCTCCGTGAACACAGTGCAGGTGCAGGAAGGCCGTCTGCGGGGCTGGACCACGGACGGCCCCGGCTGCCGGAAGGCCTTGGAGAACCACGGTGTCCCCTTGGAAGGAGAGCTTTTGGTGCTGGGCAACGGAGGAGCCGCTCGGGCCATTGCCTTTGAGGCTGTGGGCCGGAAGGCGGGATCCCGCCTGACCATCGCCTGCCGGGAGGGGAGCCTGTCTAAGGCCCAGGCTCTGGCCCGGGAGCTGGAGGAGTATGCTCGGGACCTGGGGGATGGGAAGTTTTCCGTGGGCACTGTCACCTATGGTGAACTGGAGGGGGAATCCTCCCGCTGGGACCTGCTGCTCAACGCCACCAGCGTGGGAATGTACCCCCATGTGGGGGTGAGCCCCGTCAGCGGGGAAGTGATCTCCCGCTGTGCCGCCGTATTTGACGCGGTGTACAACCCCGCCAAGACAGAGCTGCTCCGTTTGGCGGAGGAGGCTGGTGCAAAGGCTGTGGGCGGCATGGAGATGCTGGTGTACCAGGCGGTGGCGGCCCATGAGCTGTGGTTTGGCACGGCCTTCCGCCAGGAGGACTTGGCAGTCCTCTGCCGGGACGCCCAGGAGGAGCTTATCCGGCTTTTCCCAGGGAATGACACAGAAAAGGGGGGCTCCCTGTGAGCGAGACAGAACGCACCGAAAAGAGAGAGGCGCCAAAAGGGGCCCACCCCAGACGACGGCGCCGGCGGCGCTCCCGGCCCAAGGCAGGCCCAGGGAATCTGATCCTGTGCGGGTTTATGGGCTGTGGAAAGACCAGCGTGGGCAAGCGGGTGGCCAAGCTGATGGACCGCCAATTCTGCGACTTGGATCACTTTATTGAGGAGAAGGCCGGCATGACGGTCACAGAGATCTTTGCACAGGAGGGGGAAGCGGGGTTCCGGGCCAGGGAAGCCCAGGCTGTGGAGGAGGTGGCATCCCAGAAGGGGATGATCATCGCCAGTGGAGGGGGTACGGTGCTGTCCCAGCACAACGTGGACACCTTTCACAAATACGGCGGAAAGATCCTGTTTCTGGATGTGCCGGTGGCAGCCCTGCAGGAGCGGCTGAAAAACGACAAGCGCCGGCCGCTGCTTCAGGTGCCGGACCGGCGGAAGGTGATCGCGGAGCTGTACGAAAAACGGGCTCCGCTGTACCGTGCCGCGGCGGATGTGGTCATAGACGGGGGAGCGCCGGCCATTGTGGTGGCCAAGCGGGTGGCATCGCGGTTTCAGTGACCGGTTGATTTACCGCTTTTTGGTGTTGAAGCAAAAAAGCCTTGACAAATCTCGCTGCCTGCGGTACCATAATGCATGTCCAAAGGATTCTAACTGTGGAGGAACAGAGACGGTATGATTTTCCAAAGCGCGAAGCGATTTAGCTATTATTTTAGCTTGAGCCTGCGATTTACGGCCCAGGCTTTTTTCGCGTGGGAAAATAACGGCTTTGTTTGTTCATAGCATGAAGGCGGCATGTTCCCAGAAGGGGATGGGCTGCTAAGGGAGTGCGGCAAGTTCCAAGGGACCCGCGCAACCGGAGGGTGAAACCGGTAAGACCGGAAAAACGCATGCTGAAACTAGGCGGAGCCGCAGGGCCCCGCCTTTTTTGTGCAGATCTCGTGAAAGGAAAGGGAAACGCAAATGATTATCGTATTGAAACCCCATCAGAAGCAAGAGGTTGTGGACGAGTTCGTTCAGAAGCTCACAGACCATTACGACGTACAGGTAAACACCTGGGTGGGCACTCACAGCACGGTGCTGGGTCTGATCGGCGATACCACCGCCATTGATGCGGAGTATATCGCTGCCCAGGATTTTGTGGAGAGCGTCAAGCGGGTGCAGGAACCCTATAAGAAGGCCAACCGGAAGTTCCATCCCGACAACACGGTGATCACCCTGCCGGGAGGGCAGAAGATCGGCGACGGTCACCTGGCCCTGATCGCCGGCCCCTGCTCCGTGGAGAGCGAGGCTCAGATCTGCGGCATCGCGGAGAGCGTGAAGCAGTCCGGAGCCGAATTTCTCCGAGGCGGCGCCTTCAAGCCCCGCACCTCGCCCTACTCCTTCCAGGGGATGAAGGCTGAGGGCCTGGAGCTGCTCTCCGAGGCCAAGAAGAAGACCGGTCTGCCCATCGTCACCGAGATCATGAGCATTGAGCATCTGCCCCTGTTTGAGGATGTGGATATCATCCAGGTGGGCGCCCGGAATATGCAGAACTTTGAGCTGCTCAAGCAGCTGGGCAAGCTGAATAAGCCCATCCTGTTGAAGCGGGGCTTGGCCAACACCATTGAGGAGCTGCTGATGAGCGCCGAGTACATCATGGCCGAGGGCAACGAGCAGGTGATCCTCTGCGAGCGGGGCATCCGTACTTACGAGACCTTCACCCGCAACACCTTGGACATCTCCGCTGTGCCGGTGATCAAGAAGCTGTCCCACCTGCCTGTGATTGTGGATCCCAGCCACGCTTCCGGTATCAACTGGCTCATTGAGCCTCTGGCTGTGGCAGCAGCGGCCATCGGTGCTGACGGACTGATCATCGAGGTTCACAACGATCCCAGCCACGCCCTGTGCGACGGCGCCCAGTCCATCACCCCCGCTCAGTTCCAGACCCTGGCGGAGAAGGTCACCAAGGTGTCCGACCTGGTGCGGAGTTTCTGAGCCATGGAGATTGTCATTGTGGGCTTGGGGCTGATCGGCGGTTCCATCGCCAAGGCCCTCAAGCAGAATACCGACCATCGGGTTCTGGGGATCGATGTGGATCAGGACGTGTTGCTGGACGCCTGTTCCTGCGGTGCCATTGACGGAAAGGCTGCTCTCTCGGACCTGGAACAGGCGGACCTGGTGTACCTTTCCATCTACCCGGAGGATATCCTGACCTTTGTCCGGGAGTACGGCAGCCGACTGAAACCCGGCTGTATTCTCACCGATGCCTGCGGCATCAAGGGGGAGATCTGTGCAGAGATGGACAAGCTTTCCCGGGATGGGACCGGCGCGTACTGCGCACCTTATCAGTTTGTGGCGGGCCATCCCATGGCAGGGAAGGAGCAGAGCGGTTTTGCTGCCAGTGACCCCAGCATCTTTATCGGGGCCTCCTATATTCTGGTGCCGGGATCCGCCCAGACCTGGGCTGTGGAGACGGTGGAGGGCCTGGCCAGAGCCATGGGCTTTGGCAGGGTGGTGAAGGTCACTGCCCAGGAGCACGACAGAAACATTGCCTACACCTCTCAAGTGCCCCACGCGCTGGCCTGTGCCTATGTGCTCAGTCCTCGGTGCAGGCAGCACCAGGGATTTTCCGCCGGCAGTTACCGGGATGTGTCCCGGGTGGCGGCCATCAACGATGTGCTGTGGAGCCGCTTGTTCCTGGACAATCGGGATAGCTTGGTGGAGGAGTTGGATGAGCTGCTGGGCAATTTGACCCGGATCCGAGACGCAGTGGCGGCAGAGGACCAGGAGCGGCTGCAGGAACTTCTGCGCCAGGCCGCCCGGATCAAGGCCGAGGTGGGCTGACGCCCGGAAAGGATGGTACGAAATGAAGCTGGATATTGAGACGGCCCGGCCGTACAGTGTATATATAGAAAGCGGCCTGCTGGATCGGGTGGGGGAGATCGCGCAAAAGACCCGCAAGCCTGGTTCCCAGGCGATGCTCATCAGCGACAGCAACGTGTTTCCCCTTTATGGGGAGCGAGTGCGTTCCTCCCTGGAGAAGGCGGGATTTGTGGTGTCCTCCTTTGTGTTCCCGGCAGGGGAGCCCTCCAAGCAGATTTCCACCGTGTGTGACATGTACCAAGCCCTGGCGGAGAAGGGATTCACCCGGACGGACTTTATTGTCACTTTGGGCGGCGGCGTCACCGGGGATATGGGCGGATTTGCCGCTGCCACCTATCTTCGTGGGATCGCCTTTCTACAGGTCCCCACCACCTTGCTCTCCCAGGTGGATGCCAGCGTGGGCGGAAAGACCGGTGTGGATCTGCCCTTTGGCAAGAACCTGGTGGGAGCGTTCCATCAGCCGGAGGCTGTCCTCGCTGACCCGGACACTTTGAAAACGCTGCCGGAACACTTTTTCCGGGACGGCATGGGAGAAGTGGTGAAATACGGCTGTATTTCCGACCAGCCCCTGTTCCAGGCTTTGGAGGCCGGCACCGCACTGGAGGATCTGGAGAACCTGCTGGCCCGTTGCGTGGCCAGCAAGAAATCCTTTGTGGAGGAGGATACTCGGGACACCGGACGGCGGATGATCCTGAACTTTGGCCACACTTTTGGCCACGCCTTGGAGAAGCTCCACGACTTTCAAGGCCTCTCTCATGGAGAAGCGGTGGGGATCGGCATGGTGCTGGCCAGCCGCGTGGGGGAGAAGCTGGGGGTTACCCCCCAGGGGACGGCGGAGCGGATCCGCGGAGTCCTGGAGAAATACGGCCTGCCCACCTCCAGCGAGTGCTCTTGGGAGGAGATTGTGGACGCTACGGCCTTGGATAAGAAAAGCGACGGCAGCATGCTGCGGATGATTCTCCTGACGGAGATTGGAGAGGCGGTTATTCGTCCCATGACCCGGGAGGAATTGAAGCCGCTGCTGAAAGGAGAGGCGTAATGGCACAGGCGATCTATGGAAACCAGTTTTCCGGGGGCAGGCTGGAGATTCCCCCCAGCAAAAGTGCCGCTCACCGGCAGGTGATCTGCGCGGCCCTCTCCCGTGGAGAGTGCGGGCTGTCCCCCTTGGACATGAGCGAGGATATCAAGGCCACTGTTGCCGCAGTGACTGCCCTGGGCGCCCGGGCGGAGTATGACGATCACACCAGCTTCCTCTCCTTGGACGCCTCGGGCCTGGGCCGACAGAACGCTGTGATTGACTGCGGCGAGTCCGGTTCCACCCTGCGGTTTATGATTCCCATTGCCGGAGCTTTGGGTGCTTCCACTCGATTTCTGGGGAGAGGTAGACTGCCTCAGCGGCCCTTGGGCATCTATGGGGAGCTGCTCCCCGCCCACGGGGTGGAATTCCGCACCCAGGGGGGCTTGCCCTTGGAGATTTCCGGCCGCCTGAAAAGCGGAGTCTACCGGCTGCCTGGAGATGTCAGTTCCCAGTTTGTCACGGGGCTGCTGTTTGCCCTACCCCTTCTGCGGGGGGACAGTGAGATCATCCTCACGTCGCCGCTGGAATCCCGGGGCTATGTGGAGCTGACCCTGTCCGTCCTCCGGGAGTTTGGTGTGACGGTGGAGGAGATCCCTCAGGGTTGGCATGTTCCCGGGGGCCAGGTCTACCGGCCCCATGACTGCCGTGTGGAGGGGGATTGGTCCCAAGCGGCGTTTTTCCTGTGTATGGCAGCGCTGTCCCCCACTGGAGCGCCGGTGGAAATCCACGGCCTTAGCCGGAATTCCCTTCAGGGAGATAAGGCCTGTGTGGAATGGTTTCGCCGGTTTGGGTTGGAGATCTCCTGGCGTGGAGACGTGCTCTCCGCCTGCAACCTCCGGGCCGGACAGCCCTTTGGAGGGCTGCGGGGTCTCACCATTGACGCCTCCCAGATTCCGGATATGGTGCCGGCCTTGGCGATTTGTGCTGCCTTTAGTCAAGGGGAGACGCGAATTGTCAACGCCCAGCGGCTGCGTCTCAAGGAGAGCGACCGTCTGGCGGCCATGGCGGAGGCTATCAGCGGCTTGGGAGGCCGTGCGGAGGCCACGGCGGACGGCTTTGTGATCCAAGGCTCCCCCTGGCTTCAAGGGGGAACGGTCCAGGGAAAGAACGATCACCGGGTGGTGATGGCCCTGGCGGCTGCAGCCCTGCGGTGCAAGAGCCCGGTGGCG
>JBMNVU010000012.1:0-75113 GCA_050946975.1 Acutalibacter sp. | reverse complement strand
GGTCTTTGACCTGTTTCCGAGAACGTACAAGGGTAAAAATCGGTGTGTTTTATGGAAAAAACACGCTTTGATAAATTCCCGCGAACGACCGCTAAAATCTGACATCAATCTGGAGCAATCGAGCCACATCGAGTGTGTGGTGCGGCTGACCAGAAAAGGAGAGGAAGACAATGCCAGAGCTTGAAATCACCAATATGGTCATGGTCCAGGATCCCGTCACGGGTAAAGTGGTCTGTCAGAGACGGGTGAAGAGCTACTGTGGGGTCACCTTCCCAGGGGGCCACGCGGAGCCGGGAGAGACCATCTATGACAGTGCCGTCCGGGAAGTGAAGGAAGAGACCGGTCTGGACATCAAGAATCTCACTGCCTGCGGGATGATGTACTGGTTCAACAATCGGACGGAGGACAAGTACTTCACCTATTTTTACAAGACCAGCGACTTCACCGGGACCCTGATAGAGGAGACCGAGGAGGGGCCGGTGTTTTGGGCCAGCCTGGAGGAGCTGGACACCATGGAGCTCTCCCCGAATTTCCGGGAATACCTGCCGGTGTTCTTTGCGGACAAGTATACGGAGGCCTACTGCTCCTGGGATGACACCGAAAAGGTTGACGAGACCAAGAGCAATCCCTGGGGAATTGTCTACCGATAAGATCCGGGACGAAAGTGCCCCCACCTTCTGCGCGGCAGAGGGTGGGGGCGTTTTTTATCCCAGCAGCTTTTGAAAGAGGTTGTCCAGCATCCGGTCCTGATCCTCAGGGGAGTGAAGTGTCTCCATCAGGGGGAGCAGCTCCGCAAAGGGGGCGATGGCCGTGCCGGGCAGCTGGTTGTCATAGGCGCTCTGGGCGGTGTCGCTGGGTTGGCACTTGCCGTAGAGAATGGCCATCCCCTTTACCGAGCCCTGGGGGGTGGTGGGGCTCAGGGAGAACAGGTACTTGAAAGCCAGGTTCCGCACGTGGTGGGTTCGGACAGTGCGCAGGTCGCTGAACTTGGCGTCCATCACCAGGTACCGGTCCTTCCCGTTTCGGGAGGCCTTCACCAGGTAATCCGGGGTGTAGTACCGGCCGCCCCGGTGGAAACTTTCCCCGTCCCCCTCTCCCCCGGGGAGAAAGTTGTTCCGGTACAGACCAATGCCGTTGACGTAGCTCCTGTCCTTGTCAAAGATCACCGGCTGGTAGTAGAGGGTCAGCCGGCTGTCCCCGTTGGAGAGGGAAAAGGTGTTGGCCCAGGAGGTGTTCCGGTACAGCCAGTCCGAGGGAATGGGATAGACACACCGCTTGACCGAGTCCAGGGTGTAGCCCCGGTTCTTCAGGTAGTCCAGGAGCCTGAGGAGCAGGTAGCTCTCGTAAAGGGAGGACAGCTTGGCAAAGGACAGCAAAAAGCTCTCCCTCCCCAGATCGTAAATGCCGTAGTTCATCCACTGGTGGATCATCAGAAAGATCCGATGGTACTCCGGCACCGACAGAAACACCGCCGTGGGCCGGGGCTTGGCCGCCAGGGGATCCAGAGGGATGGGCAGGGCTTGGCGGTAGCTGCCCCACAGTTGCGTAAACTTGTCGTAGAGCTGGTCCAGCAGCTCCACGGCGGATTCCAGGGAGCGTCGGGTCTCCGCAAAGAGAAAATAGGCGGAGTACAGGTACTCATCCCCGTAGGACTCCTGGCCCGGGAGCCGGTCCAGGAGCTGGCGGCAGCGGCTGCGCAGCAGGTCCACCTGGTCCACCATCTGCCGCAGGAAGCTGAGCACCACCCGGTTTTCGTAGATGTCCCGGGAGGGGACGTTTTGGGTGGACAATGCCTTCTGAGGCTGGTAGACCCGGTTCCCCACCCGGACCCCGGCTCTGCCGGCCGCGGGCTGCAGCTGGTTGGGGTGGGTGGCCACATAGGCCAGAGTGGCCGGAGTTACGATGGGGATCCGCTCCAGGTCCACCACCGCCGGGACCTTGTCAATGCGAAACCGGCTGTTGGCCTTGAAGTAGCCGAAGCTGGACTCGTACAGCTGGGCGATCTCCCGGGCCAGGTGAAGCTGGGCCGCCAAGCTCTTGTAGCCCCGGTCCTTCAAGTCCCCCAGATCCTGGGGCTTGGGGTCGCCGTTGAACAGCAGCTCCTCCTGACGGTGGTAGACATAACCCACCATGGCCTTCACCGCCTGGTTCAGCTGGCCCTGACGCACCAGCACCGGCAGGTGTTCCGTGGTGAGGAGCTGGCGGCTGCCGTCGGACAGAGTCAGCAGCAGAGTGATGGTCACAAAGCCGTAGCAGTCCAGGAAGAGCTTTCTGACGGCGTTCCCCTCCGGGAAGGTGAGCAGCCCCTCCCGGTAGACGCCGGGTTCCCACACATTGTTGACGTACACCCGCACCTCCTGGATGTCCTCCAGAGCCGGGTGCTGCAGCCGAAACGCATAGCTCCGGTCCGCACAGATGGCTCCCCCCTCCTGGGGCAGGCAGGAGAGCTCCTCCGGAAGCAGGCCGGAGTCCCCCTCCAGCAGCTTCACGGTGAACTCCGGCTTGCCCTGGGGGAGCACCTTTAAGGAAGCATTGGTCATGGCCGGCCTCCTTTAGGAGAAGAACTGGTAGTACTTCATCTGCCGGTTGCCCCGCTCCACCATGTCCTGGAGCAGACTGGCCGACAGGTCCAGCCCGTGGCTGCTGCACAGGTTCCGCAGCTCGCCCAGCCACTTCTCAAAGGCCTCGCCGCTGCCCTGAATCTTGGGCAGCAGCCGCTGGGCCACAGCGTAATCCAGGGCCAGCACCTCCGGGTCCGGGGTGGTCTCATCGGGCACAAAGCGCTGGGACGCCACGGCCCAATAGCGCTTTATGGCCCGGTCAATGCGTGGGCTCACCAGGAACCGCTGTTCCCGCAGCTTGGCCAGCAGGCCGTCGTAGATCCGCTGGATCTCGGCGGAGAAGGCGCTGCTGCCCTCCCCGGGGAGGAAGGCCCCCACCAGGGACTGCCAGGAGATCACCTGGATCCGCTCCTCCGGCAGCCGCTCCAGCCCCAGAGCTCCGCTGTACCGGGGCAGGGTGATGATCCACGCCCGGTCCACCAGCCGGGGGGAGAGGGTCTCGGTGGTGTGGTCGTTGTTGATGGTGGCCATAAAGTGCAGCGTCTCCGGGATGCCAAACAGGTAGTCCTCTCCGAGATTTACATAACTCTGTTCTCCTTGGTCATCGCAGATGTTCATGAAGTCGGACCAGTAGAACTCCATGGGGCTGAGGTTGGCCTCGTCTAAGAGGATCAGGCAGGGCAGCTTGGCCAGGCCCCGGCGCTTTTCGGCGTCCAGCTGGCGCAGGGCGTCGTAGACCTGGCGGTTGCTCTTGTCAAAGGACTTGGACAGGGGGTTGTAATAGCCGATGAAGTCCCGCTTGGTGGTCCAGCCCCGCTCCACGGAGACGGGGATGTAGCGCTTGACCCGGTGGGGGGATTCCCTGCCCCAGTCCACCAGCTGAGCCAGTTTGTTGAGCCCCAGCACCTCTCCGAAGATGTTGCAGATGGAGGTCTTGCCGCAGCCCGGCTCCCCGGAGAACACGGTGAGGAACCCCTGGGTGAGGCAGATGGCGATATTGACAATGTCGTTGGGGGAGTAGGAGGGCCGCAGCGCCCCTACGGTGGCGCACAGGTAATCCACCAGCTCCTGGGGGGCCAGGTCCGCTGCCGCCACCCCGTTGACCCGCTCCACCAGGTCCCCCTGGAGAGCGGTCTCCTGCTCCGCCTCCCACTGGGCCGCGGCTCGAAGCAGCTTGCTGGACAGGAAGCCGTCAAAGGTCAGGCCCACCATCTTCTCGTGGAAGCGGCTGAGCATCTGCTGGAATTCCAGCTCCATGGCCCCGGTGTCCCGGCGCAAATGCTCCTTGTGGGCCTCCAGATAGGCCACATCCTCCCGGAACTCCCGCTGCTTTGCCGCCAGCTGGGTCAGGTCCCCGGTCACTCCCAGGGATTTCTTCACCGCCTCCAGCTTGGCCTGTAGCTGGGTATACTCCGTGTCCATCTCCAGCAGCTGGGCCTTCTTCTCCTCCACAGCGGCCCGGTTCACGCTGTCCGCCTCTTCCCGCCGGGCGGCCAGCTCCTCTTCCAGTTCCTCCTGCTGCTGACGCAGCGCCTCCAGCTCCTGCTCCGCCTGTTCCCGCCGGGTGGTGAGGGCCCGGGATCCCTTGAGCTGGTCCATCAGCTCCGGGTGCTTTTCCAGCAGAGCCTGCAGCCACTGCTCCACTTGGGGATCATCTTGACGCTTCACCAGCAGGTCGCAGAAGTAGTCCGTCACCCGGCCCAGGGAGGCGTCCACGTCCGCCTCCGCTGTGAGGATCCGCTCCAGATGCTGAAGCCGCTGCCGTCGGATCTCCTCCTGAAGATCCCCGCCCGCCAGGAGGGAGTTCTCCAGCTGCTTTAACAGGCCGGGAATGTCGTCCAGCCGCAGCTGGTTCCCCTGGGCAAAGTCCCCCTGGGCGCTGTCCCGGAGGGCTTCCAGAAGCTGCTCGTCGGTGATCACGTCGGTCTGCAGAGGTTGGGCGCCGGGCTTGGGGACCAAAACGTTCCAGCGGATGAACTCATAGCCATAGTCGTCAAAGATGGTCTTGCCCAAAAGGGAGACGTCCTCCTTGGCGTAGGAGCTGACAGTGTACTGGTGCTCCTTGATCTGGGGCTTGATGTAATAGGCAAAGTCCACCCTCCGGTAGTTCACCTCATAGGGACCGGCCCAGCGGCCATTCCACTCCACAAAGACCTTTTCCTGAACCAGCAGGCCGGGAGCGTTGAGGGTCACCACAGCGTCCTGGTCAAAATCCCCCCGGATCTCGCCGCTCCGCAGCGCCCGGTACACCCCGCAGGAGTTCAGCCCCCGGAGCTTTCCCACCCGGATTCGGTCCATGGCGGAGACTTTGTAGCCGGTGAGGTTCCGCTTGCCGGTGGCGTTGACGTTGTCCTCCAGGTCCTGGGGCAGAAATTCAAACACCGCCAAGGTGTTCTGATCGAACATGGCGTCCATAACTCGGCGCTCGTCGTCATGATGCCAGGAATACTGCAGGTTGATGTTGCCCAGTTTGGAGTCCGGCAGGAGAGTTGCCAGCTCGTCGTCGCTGAGCAGCTTCACCTGGGAGTCGGCCACCTGGGCAATGGGCCGGAAGTTGAAAAAAATCCGAGGTTCGTCCCCCTGTTTGTCGAGAAAGCCAATGTAGACACCCATAGAAAATCGCTCCATTTCACCCCGAGATGAAAGGGCGGTCCGCCGCCCTTATGAATAAATTTATTCTATCATTTTGCCCCGGGGGACGCAAGGGGCTCCCTTGGCAGAGGGGCGGGCTCTTCCTGCCGGGAGGGCAGAAAAAAGGACCGGCGTCACAGACGCAGGCCCTTGATGTCCTTGATGCGGGAGAGGATCACATGGCAGGAGCAGTGTTCCAGCCCGGGAAGCTGGTCCATGGTGTTGTGGAGCAGGTCCTCCATCTCCTGGCTGGAGGCGGCCACTGCGTGGACATGCAGCCTGCAGCTGCCGGTGACCCGGTAGATCTGGGTGACGGTGGGGTTGGCCTCCAGCAGGGCGATGGCCTCCTGAAAGCGGTGGGGGGAGAACTCCAGCTCGAAGTAGCAGGACATCGCGCCGCTGAGCTTTTGGGGATTGATGATGGTGGTGTACTCCTCGATGACACCCCGCTGCTCCAGCGCCTGGATGCGGGCCCTCACCGCCACCCGGGAGAGACCCACCTTTTCCCCGATCTCCGAGTAGGAGATCCGGGCGTTCTCAATGAGCAGGGATACGATTTGTTGGTCCAGTTGGTTCAAGCCTTCCAAAAACATGGCCATCCACCTTCCTTTCGTAAGGACAGTATACCGGATATCCGTCGAAAAGTAAAGTGTAGATTGACTTTCGAAATCTGCTTTGCTATAATACCTGCGAAACGAAAGATTAAAAATTCTTTTTGGAGGAACCCATGAACCGAGATCTGACCAAGGGCCCTGTGGCCAAGAGTATGCTGTTGTTTGCGCTGCCCATGGTCCTGGGCAACCTGCTCCAGCAGTTTTACAATGTGGCGGACACCTTTATTGTGGGGCAGTTTCTGGGAGCCGCGTCCCTGGCGGCGGTGGGGTCCTCCTATACGCTGATGACCTTTTTGACCTCCATCCTCCTGGGGATGTGCATGGGCAGCGGGGCGGTGTTCTCCATCCGGTTCGGGGAGGGGGACCTGCCCCGGCTGAAAAACAGCCTGGCCCTGTCCTTTTTGATGATTGCCGGGTTCACGGTGGTGCTGAACCTGGGGGTGTTCCTGCTCATCGATCCCATGATGGCCCTGCTCCAGGTGCCCTCCGACGTGTACCCCCTGATGCGCTCCTACCTGTGGGTGATCTTCTTCGGCATTGGCGGGACCTTTTTGTACAACTACTTCGCCTGCCTGCTTCGGGCCGTGGGCAACTCCACGGCTCCCCTGGTGTTTTTGGGGATCTCCGCGGTGCTGAACATCCTCCTGGACGTGACCTTCGTGGTGGGGATCCCCTGGGGGGTGGCCGGGGCGGCCTTTGCCACCAGCCTGTCCCAGTGGGTCTCCGGGGTGGGGCTGCTGGCATACACCCTGGCCCGGATGCCCCAGCTCCGCCCCGCCCGCCGGGACGTGTACTGGCGCCGGGACCGGGTGGGGGAGATCGCCCGGTACTCCCTGCTGACCTGTGTCCAGCAGTCGGTGATGAACTTCGGCATCCTCATGGTTCAGGGCCTGGTGAACTCCTTCGGCACCGTGGTCATGGCCGCCTTTGCCGCTGGGGTGAAGATCGACTCCTTTGCCTACATGCCCGTCCAGGATTTCGGCAACGCCTTCTCCACCTTTATCGCCCAGAACTACGGCGCCCGGGACCGGGACCGCATCCGCCGGGGCATGAAGAGCGCCGCCATCACCGCGGTGGTCTTTTCGGTGGTGGTCTCGGCCCTGGTGTTCGTCTTTGCCAAGCCTTTGCTGCTGCTCTTTGTCAAGGCCCAGGAGACGGAGGTCCTGGCGGTGGGCGTCCAGTACCTCCGGGTGGAGGGCGCCTTCTACTGGGGCATCGGGGTGCTGTTTTTGCTCTACGGCCTGTACCGGGCCATCCAGCGGCCGGGGATGTCCCTGGTGCTAACGGTGATCTCTCTGGGGATCCGGGTGGCCCTGGCCTATGCCCTGTCGGCCATCCCCGCTGTGGGGGTGCTGGGGATCTGGTGGAGCGTCCCCATCGGCTGGATGCTGGCCGACGCCGTGGGCTTGCTCTACTACCGGAGGATCCAGGGCAACCTGCTCAAGGAAGGGGAGAAACTCCCACCCCGGCGGGGCTGAACGGGAAAGAAGGAAGATCGTCCTGCTTTCTAGCATCTTCCTTCTTGTGCTTTTGGGAAAAGTGTGGCACAATAGGGGAACAGTGACAGTTTGGGGATTTTTGAGGTGATTGGGTATGGATCGGAAACGTGGAATGTTTTCGGGAAAGATCGGATTTGTGCTGGCCGCGGCGGGATCCGCCGTGGGCCTGGGGAACATCTGGCGGTTCCCCTATTTGGCGGCCAAGTACGGTGGCGGAATCTTCCTGCTGGTGTACCTGGTGCTGGTGGTGAGCCTGGGCTTTGCCCTGATGGTGGCCGAGGTGGCTCTGGGCCGGAAGACTCAGCTCAGCGCCGTGGGGGCCTTCCGGAAGCTGGACAAGCGGTTCGCCTTTTTGGGGTACCTGGCTTCGGTGGTGCCCATGATTATTTTCCCTTACTACTGCGTCATCGGCGGCTGGGTGATGAAGTACCTGACGGTGTACCTCACCGGCCAGGGCATGGCCGCTGCCAGTGACACCTATTTCTCCAACTACATCGCCCAGCCGGTGGAGCCCATCCTGTGGCTGGCGGTGTATGTGGGGATTACGGCGCTGATCGTGTTCTTCGGGGTGCAGAAGGGCGTGGAAAAGGCCAGCAAAGTGATGATGCCCGTGCTGGCGGTGCTGTCCGTGGGAGTGGCGGCCTACTCCGTCACCAGGCCCGGCGCCTTGGCAGGGGTGGCCTACTACCTGACCCCGGACTTCAGCCGGTTCTCCCCCATGACCGTGCTGGCCGCCATGGGGCAGATGTTCTACTCCATGTCCCTGGCCATGGGCATCATGGTGACTTACGGCTCCTATATGAAAAAGGAGGACGACCTGGAGAAGTCCGTCAAGCAGATCGAGCTGTTCGACACGGGCATGGCCTTTGTGGCCGGACTGATGATCATCCCGGCGGTGTTCGCCTTCTCCGGCGGGGACGAGGACGCTTTGAACCAGGGCAAGGGCCTGATGTTCGTCACCCTGCCCAAGGTGTTCGCCGACGCCGGCACGCTGGGACTGGTCTTCGGCGGGGTGTTCTTCCTGCTGGTGCTCTTTGCGGCCCTGACTTCCTCCGTGTCCCTGATGGAAACGGTGGTGTCCATCTTCCAGGACAAATTCCACTGGAGCCGGAAAAAGACCTGCGGCCTGGTGCTGGTGGGCTGTCTGATTCTGGGCGTGCCCTCCTCGCTGGGGTACGGCGCTCTGAGCTGGATCTCCATTTTGGGCCTGTCCGTGCTGGACTTCTTCGACTTCATCACCAACAGCGTGATGATGCCCATTGTGGCCTTCAGCACCTGCGTGTTTGTAGGCTATGTGGTCAAGACCAAAACCATCACCAACGAGGTCAAGCGCTCCTCCCCCTTCAAGCGGGAGAAGCTGTTCGTGGTGATGATCAAGTATGTGGCGCCGGTGTGCATTGTGCTGATCCTGGTGTCCTCTGTGCTGGACGCCCTGGGCGTGGTGAGCATCTGAATCCAATTCCATAGCAATTCCATAGGCAGAGAAGGGGCAGCGTTGTGTTTTGCCCCTTCTTGTGTTATGATAAACTATTGAAAACGAGAACCAATCGCTGTTATCCTGGGCGGGTCAAGGCCGCCCGGCGAGAAAGGGGAAACCATGAAAACAGAACGAGCCTATCCCGCCGTGGTCATCGACGCCCGGGGGACCAAGCGGGCCCAAGGGGGACATCCCTGGGTCTTTGACAATGAGATCACTGCCCAGGAGGGGGAGTTCCAGGACGGGTGCCTCTGCGACGTGCGCAGCCCCAAGGGGCGGTATCTGGGGACGGGGTATTACAATTCCCACTCCAAGATCCGGGTGCGGCTGATCTCCCAAAACGCCAACGACCGGTTTGACCGGGAGTTCTTTGCCCGGCGGGTGCGGTACGCCTGGGATTACCGGAAGACGGTGCTGGGCGGGGAGACCGGCAGCTGCCGGGTGATCTTCGGGGAGGCGGACCGGTTTCCCGGATTGACGGTGGACAAGTTCGGGGAGATCCTGGTGGTCCAGACCTTGTGCCTGGGCACCGAGCTGCGGAAGGATTGGATTTTCCCGGCCCTGGTGGAGGCCATCGAGGCGGACGGGGGGACCGTCCGGGGAATCTACCAGCGCAACGACGTGAAGCTCCGGGAGCTGGAGGGCATGGAGCAGGGCAAAGGGTGGTACCCCCTGGAGGGCCGGCCCCTGCCCCAGTCCACCACGACCCAGATCACGGAGAACGGGATCCTCTATAACGTGGACTTTGAAAACGGCCAGAAGACCGGCTTTTTCCTGGACCAGCGGTATAACCGGGCGGCGGCCGCCCGGTTGGCTCCGGGCCGCACAGTGCTGGATTGCTTCACCCATACCGGATCCTTTGGGCTCAACTGTGCCAAGGCCGGAGCCAAGCGGGTCCACTCGGTGGACGTGTCCGAGACGGCCATCGCCCAGGCCAGGGAGAACGCCGCCTTGAACGGCCTCTCCGTGGAGTACGAGGTGGCCAATGTCTTTGACCTGCTGCCCAACTTGACTCCCGGGGAGTACGACTATATCATCCTGGATCCGCCAGCCTTCACCAAGTCCGGCAAGACGGTGAAAAACGCCCAGCGGGGGTATAAGGAGATCAATTACCGGGCCATGAAAGCCTTGCCCCGAGGCGGGTACTTGGCCACCTGTTCCTGTTCCCACTTTATGACGGACGACCTGTTCCGGAAGATGCTCCAGAGCGCCGCGTCCGACGCCCAGGTGGAGCTGCGCCTGGTGGAGGCCCGAGCCCAAGGTCCCGACCACCCCGTGCTGTGGAACGTGCCGGAGACGGACTATCTGAAGTTTTATATTTTCCAGGTGGTGTAAAGGGCAAAGGAAAAAGTTTTGCCAGCTTTTTCAAAAGCTGCGGGGTGTGGGGCGGCGCCCCACGACCTTACCCGGCGAAGCCGGAAAGAAAAAGAGGGCAGACGGCGCGCCTGCCGAAGGCAGTAGCCGCCTGAACGGCCCGTGTTCCTCCAGCTCGGCCAGGAAGTGGCATCTGGCGGAGAGGAACGTTTTTTAGCCCGAATAGGAGAACCTTGAGATGGATGCGATTTTTACCGCCGTCATTGGCGTATTGGCCGTTGCGGTGCTGGTAGCGCTGCTGTGGTCCAACCGGAAACAGGAGAAAGAAAACTGCCTCACCGAGGGGATGTGCCTGGGGATCGTTCTGGGTGCAGGGCTTCGCAGCCTTTTGAACATGGACCTGGGTGTGGCTATTTCTATAGGAATGCTGCTGGGGGCCCTGATCGGCCAGCAGGTGCCCAAAAAGAGGGAAACGAACCCGGGCAGCGAGGGACAAACTACAGCCCAGAACGAGCAGGCCGGCGCACTGGGCCAGGAGGACGACTATGAGAAACATTGACCATTTTTCCTATGAATTGGGAGCCGCGGACTGCTTTTGTGAGATGGTCCGGGCGGGGGTGAAGAAATTGGCCCTGGCCCATCCCTGCGATACCAAGGAGGCCCGGGACGAGTATTTGCCCTATTTTGAGGAGCTGTGCAAAAAGTACGGGGTGAAGCTGTACGTGGAGGATGAGCCCTTCCTGACGGACCTGTTCCCCATCTCCATGAATCAAAATAAGTACAACGCCATCTTCTACCAGGAGGACAGCACCCTGGATACCTATTTGGCCCTGAAAGCGGACAAGCAGGCCGCCCGGGAGGCCGGAACCTATACCCCGGAAATCCGCCGGGATATCGCCTGGCAGTACGGCAAGCTGCTGTCCTATACCGACGAGGGGATCCAGCGGCTGATGGACCAGAACCAGGAGAAGGAATAATCACAGGAGGAACGTGCCATGTCCATGAAGTACAATCGCCAGCTGCCCAGCCCCCAGGAGCTGAAAGGGGAGTACCCCCTGTCCCAGAAGCTGGTGGAGCTGAAGGCCCGGCGGGATCAGGAGATCCGCCAGGTGTTTGAGGGAAAGAGCGACAAATTCCTGGTGGTGGTGGGACCCTGTTCCGCCGACCGGGAGGACGCCGTGCTGGAGTATGTCACCCGGCTGGCCGAGCTCCAGCCCCAGGTGGCGGACCGGCTGCTACTGATCCCCCGGGTGTACACCAATAAGCCCCGGACCACCGGCGCCGGGTATAAGGGGATGCTCCACCAGCCCTCCCCGGATAAGGGTCCGGACCTGCTGGGGGGCATCATCGCCATCCGGCGGCTGCACACCCGGGTCATGGAGGAGACGGGACTGACCTCCGCCGACGAGATGCTCTACCCGGAGAACCGCAGTTACCTGGACGACGTGCTCTCCTATGAGGCGGTGGGCGCCCGGTCGGTGGAAAATCAGCAGCACCGGCTGACTGCCAGCGGTATGGATATTCCCGTGGGCATGAAGAACCCCACCAGCGGGGACCTCTCTGTGATGCTCAACTCCATCCAGGCGGCTCAGAGCAGCCACACCTTCCTGTACCGGGGCTGGGACGTGACCACCTCCGGCAACCCCCTGGCTCATGCCATCCTCCGGGGCGGCGTGGACAAGTACGGCACCTGCGTGCCCAATTACCACTATGAGGACCTGATGCGCCTGTGGGAGCTGTACCAGAAGCGAGGGCTGTCCTTCCCGGCGGCGGTGGTGGACGCCAACCACTCCAACTCCGACAAGCAGTACGCCCAGCAGCCTCGGATCGTCAGCGAGGTCCTCCACAGCCGCCGCCACAGCGGGGATCTGAAGCGCCTGGTGAAGGGCGTGATGATCGAGAGCTACCTGGAGGAGGGCTGCCAGCCCATCGAAGGGGACCGGGTGTTCGGCAAATCCATCACCGACCCCTGTCTGGGCTGGAAGGACACCCAGGAGCTGCTGCTGAGGATGGCGGAGCTGGTATAACCTGTGACAACTGGAAAAGGGTCTGCTGCGTCACGCAGCAGACCCTTTTTTGCCGTTTTTCCCTCAAGCCCCCAGCACAGTCTGAGCGCTCTCGGTCTCAAATTGCTTGTTGTACAGGTCGGCGTAGTAGCCACCCAGAGCCATCAGCTCCCGATGGGTGCCCCGCTCGATGATCTTCCCCGCCCGGACCACCAGGATCAGGTCCGCCTTGCGGATGGTGGACAGCCGGTGGGCGATGAGGAAGGAGGTCCGGCCGGTGAGCAGGGTGGAGATGGCCTCTTGGATCAGGGCCTCGGTTTTGGTGTCGATGGAGGCGGTGGCCTCGTCCAGCACAAAGATCCGGGGATCCGCCAGCACCGCCCGGGCAAAGGAGATCAGCTGCTTCTCTCCCGTGGAGAGCTGGCCGCCGCCCTCGCCCACGTCGCTGTCGTAGCCGTGGGCCATGTGGGTGATGAAGTCGTGGGCGTTGACCAGCTTGGCTGCCGCCACGATTTCCTCGTCAGTGGCGTCCAGGCGGCCGTAGCGGATGTTCTCCTTCACCGAGCCGGAGAACAGGTGGGGCGTCTGCAGCACATAGCCGATGCTGCTGTGGAGCCACAGCTGGCTGCGCTCCCGGTAGTCCTTGCCGTCAATAAGAATCCGCCCGGCGGTGGGCTCGAAGAACCGGCAGGCCAGGTTCACCAGGGTGGACTTTCCGGCGCCGGTCTCTCCCACAATGGCCACGGTGGTCCCGGCGGGCACGTCCAGGGAGAAGTGCTCCAGCACGTTCTCGTTGCCGTCGGGGTAGCGAAAGGTGATGTCGTCAAAGGTGATGTGGCCCTGGATGGGCTCCCAGTTTTCCCGCTTGGGCTCAAAGGAGGTGCCGTACTTTTCGATGACCTCCGGAGTGTCGGTGATCTGGGGCTGCAGCTCCAGCAGAGCGGAGACCCGCTCGATGTTGGCCTGGGTGGAGATGAAGTTGGAGATGGTCCGGGCCAGCGTCTGGACCGGGTCGGCGATGCCCAGCGCGAAGGTCATGAAGATGGTCAGCTCGCCGATGCCGATGGACCCTGCCAGGACCATGGAGCCGCCGCCGGTGATGACAAAGGCCAGAGCCAGGGCGGTGAGGAAGCCGATGATGGGCACATAGACAGCGTTTAAGAGCACCGCCCGGACGGTGGTTTCCCGCATCCGGGAGGTGACCTCCTGGAAAGCGGCGGTGTTCTTGTCCTCGATAACCAACGTCTTGGAGGTTTTGGCGCCGGAGATGCCCTCGTTGTAGTGGCGGGTGATCTCGGCGTTGATCCGCCGGGCCTGGCGGTTGATCTTCAGGATGCGCTTTTGGAAGTAGAGGGTCAGCAGGGCGATGATGGGCACCACCACGATGACCAGCAGAGCCAGCCGCCAGTTGATGGAGAGCATCACAGCCATGGAGCCCACCACATAGGCGCCGCTCCAAAAGATGTCCACCAAACTCCAGGCAAAGACGGAGCCGATCTTGTTGGTGTCGCTCATGACCCGAGCCATAATGGTGCCCACGGGAGTGGTGTTGTAATAGGAGAAGGACAGGGTCTGCAGGTGGACAAAGAGCTTCTTTTTCAGATCCCGTCCCAGGTACATTTCCACTTTCAGGGCGATGCGGGCGAAGATCATGGTGGAGAGCATCTGGGCCACCACCACGGCGGCGTAGAGGGCGGCAAACCCGGTGACGCCCTGACTGGTCCGGGGAGTGACGAAGGCGTCCACAGCGTAGCCGGACAGCAGGGGGTAGGTGATGTCGCACCCAGCGCCGATGAGCATCAGGATCAGCACGGCGGCCATCTGTTTGGAGTAAGGTTTCAGGAAGGGGACCAATTTCCCCCAAGTTTTCAGGGAGGCGAAGCGCCCCCGTTGGTTTTGCAGTTCAATTTCGTCAATATTCATAGGCATTTCCTCATATTGGGTTGCGGTCATGTCGTAACGTAAATCCGGCGGCCCTGCTCCGGCTCTCTTTTCCGGCTTGGCCGGGTTAGGTTAGGCCTTGCCGTTCTTGGGCGGGGGTTCTGCGGGAGGGTCGGGCCGGGCGGCTACTGCCTTCGGCAGACGCGCCGTCCGTCCCTGGTTTTTTTCGGCTTCGCTGGGTTTAAGGTTGGGCCTTGCCGCTCTTAGGCGGGGGTTCTGCGGGAGGGTCGGGCCGGGCGGCTACTGCCTTCGGCAGACGCGCCGTCCGTCCCTGGTTTTTTTTCGGCTACGCCGGGAAAGGTTGGGCCTTGCCGCTCTTGGGCGTGTTCCTGCGGGAAGGCCGGGCCGGGCGGCTACTGCCTTCGGCAGACGCGCCGTCCGTCCCTGGCTTTTTTCCGGCTGCGCCGGGTAAGGTCGGGCCTTGCCGTTCTTGGGCGTGTTCCTGCGGGAAGGCCGGGCCGGGCGGCTACTGCCTTCGGCAGGCGCGCCGTCCGTCCCTGGTTTTATTTCGGCTACGCCGGTTTGAAGGTCGCGCCTTTTTGAAAAAAGGCGCCCGAAAAACTTTTTATGTTTCCTGGGGTTCTCCGCCTGCGCCCTGCATATCGTAGATCCGCTTATAGATGCCGTCCTGATGGATCAACTCCTGGTGAGTGCCCAACTGGCTGACTCGGCCGTGGTCCAACACCAAGATCTGGTCGGCGTTCATCAAGGTGGTGATGCGGTGGGCGATCAAGATGGTGGTACCCTTCACGTTCTGTCGGATGGACTGCCGGATTTTGGCGTCGGTTTCCATATCCACGGCGGAGAGAGAGTCGTCAAAGACCTTGATGGGCGTATCCTGCATGAGCATCCGGGCAATGGCGACCCGCTGTTTCTGGCCGCCGGAGATGGTGACGCCCCGCTCGCCGATGGGGGTGTCATAGCCCTGGGCAAAGCCGGTGATGGCGTCGTCGATCACAGCCAGCCGGGCGTAATGGCGGACGGTTTCCAAGTCGGTGCGGGAGGAACCCTCGGCGATGCTGTCCTTAAAGCTCTTGGAGAAGAGGAAGGGTTCCTGGAGGACGATGCCGATATGTTTGCGCAGGTAGGAGAGGTCGATATCCTGGATGTCCACCCCGCCGATGGTGATTTTGCCGTTTTCCTTGGGCAGCTCATAGAGCCGGTCCAGCAGGTACATCAAGGTGGACTTGCCGGAGCCGGTGGCGCCCAAGATGCCGAAGGTGGAGCCTGCCTTGATGGTGAAGCTCACGTCGTGGAGGACGCCGCCCTCGCTCTGGTTGTAGCCGAAGTTCACCTGGTCAAAGACGATGTCCCCATCCATGGGAGGCTTTTGGGGATGTTCGCAGTTTTGTTCCTCCTTGGCGTCCAGGATGTCGAAAAGTCTTGTGGCGCTGATGGAGGTTTTGCTCAGCTCAGCCAGCAGCCGTCCCAAGTTTCGGGAGGGCCACACCAGCATGGAGTTGTAGGCGGTGAAGGCCAGAAACTCCCCTTCGGTGAGGGCGCCCCGCTCCACAAAGAAGATTCCGGCCACGATGATCACCAGCACCTGGAACCCGGCCAAAAAGTCGCCCAAGCCCCAGTTGAAGCCCATGACCTTGCCCAGGCGGACCCAGTAGTTGGTGAACTCCTCATTTTTCTCGTTAAAGCGGTCGATTTCATAGCGTTCCCGGCCGAAGGCCCGGACCACCCGGACGCCGGTGAGGTTTTCCTGGACGAAGGCGGTGAGCCGGCCCTCGCTCTCGTCGGCGGCCTGGAACTTTTTGCCGGTGATGATAAAGAAGATCAAGTTGGAGACCATCAGCACGGGCACAAAGCAGGTGACCAGCAGGGAGAGTTCCACATTCAGGGAGAACATCATGGCCAGGGAGACCACAATGAGCAGCACGGTGCGCACCACTTCCATCAGCTGATCGCTGACGAAGTTGCGGATCAGTTCCACATCCTGGGTGCAGCGCTGAATGATGTCCCCGGTGGGGTTCAGGTTGTGCCAGGCGTAGGGGAGGCGCTGGATGTGGGCAAAGAGGGTATCCCGGACCCGGGCGACGGTGCCCTCGCAGGCGCGGGCCAGGCACATCCGGGAGGAATAGTTGGAAAGTCCAGCGATGACGGCGAAGGCCAGGGAGACCAAGGCGCACAGGGCGATGTGCTGGCGCAGGGTATCCCGACCGCCGATGGCGTTGATCCAATCCACCGCAAAGGCGGGGAGGTTAAAGGGGTTGTCGTTGATGACGGAGTCCACGGTGACGCGGATGACCTGAGGGGTCATATAGTTTGCCACCACGGCCACGACCACCATCAAAAACGCCAGAAGGAATTTTCCACGGAATCCCCTGGTAAAGGGGAAAAACCGCAGGATGGATGATTTTTTCATGGTCTGTTGGTCCATACTACACCTCGTGAGTGGAAGAGATTTGCGGGCACAAAAAAGGGGCAAGCCACACCTGGCCTGCCCGTCCACCCATGACAAACAAGCCGGGGAGGCCCCAGCATTTCTGCCCAATATATCCGGCGGCCCCAGAGGCACGGCCGGCGGAGCGCGATCACGGCGAGCGCTCCTGCAATGACGGTATTCCCACTTTATCATGACAAATGGAAAAAGTCAACAGCTTTCCCTTGGAAAGTCAATAGACTTTGGGGAAAAAGTTTTGAAAAAACAGGGCAAAGGGCCTTGCGTTTTTCTGGGTGTAGGCATATAATATTGTTACATCTAGTTTTTAAAACCAGTTAATTCTATTTTTAAAAATACGTCATAGACGATCTAACACTTCAAGAAAGGATGGTGCGCCATGGAAGGAGCCATGACTCGAGAGGCCCGCTGCGCTCTGCGCATGGAAAAGCGGCGGCGGCTGGGGCTGCCCCGCTACACTCTGGGGGAGGAGGTGTTCTCCTCGGTCAGCCACGGAGTGTCGGCGCTGTACGCCGTGGGAGCCCTGGCATTTTTGCTGCTCACCTGCCGCCGGACGCCTCTGTGCCTGGTGTCGGCAGCGGTGTTTGGGGGAACCATGGTGCTGCTGTACACTGTGTCCACCGTGTACCACGGCCTGGGGTTGAACCGGGCCAAGGTGGTGTTCCGCTCCCTGGACCACTGCACCATCTTCCTGCTCATTGCCGGGACCTACACCCCCATTACCCTGGTGTGTCTGGGGGGCTGGAAGGGCTGGACCATGTTTGGGGTGGTGTGGGCCGCCGCTGTGGTAGGCGTGGTGCTCAACGCCATCAGCGTGGAGCGCTTCAAGAGGATCTCCATGGGCTGCTACCTGGCCATGGGCTGGGTGGTGGTCCTGGCCATGGGGGACTTTTACGCCGCCGCCTCGGCCCAGACCTTCTGGTGCCTGCTGGCGGGAGGGATCCTGTACACCCTGGGTGCGGTGCTCTACGGCGTGGGGAAAAAGGTGCCCTATATGCACTCGGTGTTCCACCTGTTCGTCCTGGCGGGCAGCGTGCTGCACACCGTCAGCGTCTGGGGGATTTTAAAATAAGAAAGGGAACAGGCGCATGATTTTGCCGCCCGGCGACTATAGATGAGTAGTCCCGGGCGGCTTTTTTGCCTGGGAGGAAAGGGGAATACCATGGTGGATTTTCTCCAGCGCCTGTTCTGGGGCTGGCACGTGCTGCTGCTGATCCTGGCGGCGGGGGCGTACTTTTCCTGGGCCACCGGCTTTTACCAGCTCCGCTGCCTGGGACGCTGGCTCCGAGCCGCCCTGTGTCCCCCTGAGGAAAAGGGGGGCATCACCTCCTTCCAGGCACTCACCGCGGCCCTGGCAGGTTCCTTGGGCACGGGAAACATTGTGGGAGTGGGGGTGGCTCTGGCCGCCGGCGGCCCCGGGGCCCTGTTCTGGATGTGGGTCTCCGCCCTGCTGGGCATGATGACCGTCTACGCCGAAAACGTCCTGGCTGCCCGCCACCGGGAGGCCCCCGGCCCACTGGGGTACCTCCGCCGGGCCGGACGGTGGGGAGGCGTCCTGGCGGGAGTGTACGCCCTGGGCTGCTGCCTCAGCTCTTTGGGGATGGGCAACATGGCCCAGACCAACGCCGCGGGCACGGCCCTGACAGACTTGGGCCTCCCCCTGTGGGCCACGGCGGCAGTGCTGGGGCTGCTGGCCTGGGCCGCCGCCCGAGGAGGCCTGGGCTTTGGGGTGAAGATCACCCAGCGGCTGGTGCCCTTGATGAGCCTGCTCTTCTTTGGGGCGGCGGTGTGGGTGCTGTGGGATTGCCGTCAAAACCTCCCCGCCGCCCTGGCGTCGGTGTTCCGGGAGGCCTTTTCCCTAAAGGCCGGGGCCGGGGGCACCCTGGCCGGGCTGACTGCCCTCCAGGTGGGGGTGTCCCGAGGCGTCTTCACCAACGAGGCGGGCCTGGGCAGCTCCGCCTTTGCCTATGACGGCGTCCAGGGCCGCTCCCCGGAGGAGCTGGGCTGTTTGGGGATCTTCCAGGTGTTCGCCGACACCATCGTCATGTGCACCGTCACCGGGCTGTGCGTCCTGGGCAGCGGTGTCACCGGGGATCCGGGCACCCTGGTCACCGCCGCCTTTGAGAGCGCTTTGGGCCCCTGGGGCGGCAGGGCAGTGAGCCTCTCCACCGCCCTGTTCGCTGCGGCCACCCTCACCGCCTGGTCCTGCTACGGCAGAGAGGGGCTGGCCTATCTCACCGGGGGTCGGGGTCGGGAGCTCTATGCCCTGGCCGCCGGGGGAGCCGCGGTGCTGGGGTGCTTTCTGCCACTGGGGGCGGTGTTCCAGCTGGGGGACGCCATGAACGGCTTGATGGCCCTGCCCAATCTGTGCGCCCTGTTCCTGCTGCGGCGGGAAGTGCGGGGGGATCTGAAAGCACAAAAACAAAAATATTTCATGGAAAATTTCCGAAAAAAACCTGGTAATTTCCCCGGCCTTATGATAAAATAACCTCAGACAGGCTGCCTTTGGCAGCTCTTTGAATTCGGCGGGGCAGGCAGTCAGTGCCCGGCCGCGCCGGGAAAGGCAGGTACTCTCTATGAAACTGATCCTTGCAATTGTCAGCAACGATGATAGCGGCGCAGTCTCCTCCGCTCTGACCCGGGAGGGCTTCTCCGTGACAAAGCTGGCCACCACCGGTGGCTTTTTGATGGCAGGCAACACCACGTTCATCTCCGGTGTGGACGATGACAAGGTGGATACGGTCATTGGCATCATCGCCAAGTATTCCAGCCGCCGCACCCAGATCGTGCCCAGCACTTCCACCATGGAGGTGGGCATGTACTCCTCCTTCCCGGTGGAGGTCACCGTGGGCGGATCCACCATCTTCGTGCTGAACGTGGACCGCTTCGAGAAGGTTTGATGGAATTTCCAGGATTTTTGGGCAACGCCCCTGTGAAGGAGGCCCTCTCCAGAGCCTTCGCCGAGGGGCGTTTTCCCCATGCCCTGCTGCTGCAGGGAGAGCCCGGCACCGGCAAGCGCACCCTGGCCAAGCTCCTGGCCCAGGCTCTGGTCTGCCGGAATGCCCAGCACGCCCCCTGCGGGGAGTGCCCCTCCTGTGTGCGGGCCAAGGCGGGGTCACATCCCGACATTCGCGTGCTGGAAGGGAGCGGGGCGACCCGCTCCCTTACTGTTGAGCAGGTCCACTGGCTTACCGGGGACGCCTACCGGGCCCCGGAGGAGGCCCAGGTCAGCGTGTACATCCTGCATCTGGGAGGGGGTCCTCAGGAGGAGCCCGCCCAGAACAAGCTGCTGAAGCTGTTGGAGGAGCCCCCGGCCAGTGCGATGTTTTTGCTGGTGTGCCCCACGGGCGGGATGGTGCTGCCCACCATCCGCAGCCGGGTCCAGAGTTTTGTGCTTTGGCCCCCCGAGCCGGAGGAGGCCGCAGCTTTTGTGGCCGCCCGGGAGGGGATCCCCCAGCAGAAGGCCCAGGAGCTGGCCCAGCTGTGCGGGGGGAATATCGGCAGGATGCTCCAGGAACTCTCCGGCGGCGGGGCGGCCCGGGCCTTTCAGATCGCCCAGGACATGGCCCGGGGGATTCTGGAGCCCGGGGAGCACGGTATGCTCCTGGCGGTGGCGGCCTTGGGCCGGGACCGGGAGCTGTTCCGGCAGACGGCGGGACGGCTGGGGGCCATCCTCCGGGATGCCCTGGTGCTGCGCTGCGGCGGGAGTTCCCTGCTGGGAGGCGCGCCGGAGCTGGCGGACAAGCTGAGCAGCCTGCCGGTGAAGCGCCTGGCGCCCCTGCCGGAGCTGGCGGAGCGTTACCGCACTTTGGCGGAGCGCAATGTCAGCGTGCCGTTGCTGGCCACGGATTTGTGCCTTTCCCTGCGGGAGGCGGCCGGGCGGTAAAGAGTGAAAATGTGTGAGACGGAAAGGAGGGCTGCCCGTGGCAGAGGTCATTGGCGTCCGCTTTAAAAATACAGGGAAGGTCTACTACTTCGACCCTCAGGGGGTGGAGGTGGAAAAGGGCGTCTCCGCCATTGTGGAGACAGCCCGGGGCATGGAGTGCGGCGAGGTGGCCATGGAGAACCGCCAAGTCAGCGACGAGAACATTGTCCAGCCCCTGCGCAAGCTGATCCGGATCGCCACCCCGGAGGACCTGAAGAAGGTGGCGGAGAACCACATCAAGGAGAAGAAGGCCTTCAAAGCCTGCGAGAAGAAGATCGCGGAGCGGGGGCTGGAGATGAAGCTGGTGGACGTGGAGTACACCTTTGACAACTCCAAGATCCTGTTTTACTTCACCGCCGACGGCCGGGTGGATTTCCGGGAGCTGGTGAAGGATCTGGCGGGGATGTTCCGCACCCGGATCGAGCTGCGGCAGATCGGCGTCCGGGACGAGGCCAAGATGCTGGGCGGCATGGGCATCTGCGGGAGGCCCTTCTGCTGCGGCAGCTTTTTGGGCGGGTTCACGCCCGTGTCCATCAAAATGGCCAAGGAGCAGGGGTTGTCCCTGAACCCGGTGAAGATCTCCGGGGCCTGTGGGCGGCTGATGTGCTGCCTGAAGTACGAGCAGGAGGCCTACCAGGACCTGCTCAAGACCACGCCGAAGGTGGGGGCGCTGGTG
Organism: Acutalibacter sp.; assembly: GCA_050946975.1. Lineage (GTDB taxonomy): Bacteria > Bacillota > Clostridia > Oscillospirales > Acutalibacteraceae > Acutalibacter. The sequence continues at coordinate 54,062 of JBMNVU010000012.1, read as the reverse complement.
TCCACGCCGGAGGGCAAAGGTGTGGTGACGGAGCAGAACCTGCTGACCCGAAAGCTGACCATCCGGCTGGACAAGGATCCGGACGGGGCGCCCAAGGTGTTCAAAGTCTCGGAGGTGAAGGTGCTGCGGGACGGCAAGATCAAGGTGGGCAAAAAAGAGCTGGAAGAGCTGAAAAAGCTGGAGGAAACCTAACCTTCGTGTCACCAGGGGAAAAAAGGAAAAACTCTTGCATTTTTTATAAAATGTGTTACAATGAAGTTGAAATTTCAAATGGAGGTGTTCCCCATGCCCTACGTTATCAGTGATGATTGCATTTCCTGCGGCGCTTGCGCCGCCGACTGCCCCGTCGGAGCCATTTCCGAGGGTGACGGCAAATATGTGATTGACCCCGATACCTGCATCGACTGCGGCGCTTGCGCCGGCACCTGCCCTGTGGGTGCTCCCCAGGAGGGCTAAGTTTCGGGTCTGAAACAATTCAGAAAAGCGGAGCCCGGCGGGGCCTTGTTCCTGCCGGCTCTTCTTTTTTTCTGGGGAGGTCCAGGATGGATTTGCTGAAAGACACACATTGGGAGCCCCTCTCTGGGGGCAGCCGGGTGCTGGTGAGCCGGGAGCACACCTTCGGCACCGACGCGGTGCTGTTGGCGGACTTTTCCTCCCCCCGGCCGGGGGAGCGCTGGGCGGACCTGGGCACCGGCTGCGGGGTGATCCCCCTGTGGTGGCGGGTGCGCACCAGGGTGGGGCATATCACCGGGGTGGAGCTCCAGGAGAAGGCCGCGGCCCAGGCCCGGCGCTCGGTGGAGGAGAACGGGTTTGAGGGCTCGGTGGAGATCCTCCAGGGGGACGCCAGAGAGCTGTCCCTTCTCTTCCCAGCGGGCTCCTTGGACGGCATCGCCTGCAACCCGCCCTACACCGCCCCTGGAACGGGCCCGGCCTGTCCCGACGAAGCCCGGCGCACCGCCCGCCAGGGGGACAGCTTCACCCTGGAGGATCTGGCTGCCGGAGCGGAGCAGGCCCTGCGGTTTGGGGGGAGGCTGTGCGTGTGCCTCCGGCCCCAGCGGCTGGGGGAGGCCATAGCCACCTTCCAAAGTCACCGGCTGGAGCCCAAACGGCTGCGGCTTTGTCAGCAGCGAGTGGCAAAGGCGCCGTTTTTGTTTCTGCTGGAGTGCAGGCGGGGCGGCAAACCGGGGATGACCGTGGAGCCGGTGCTGCTGCTGGAGGGGGAGGACGGCCGCCCCTCCCAGGAGTTGGAGGCAATTTATGGGGATTACCGTGACAATCCGGAGCATCAAGGGGCAAGATAAAAGGGGGAAGGCACATGGAAAGCACGTTGGAGCGGGGAGCGCTCTATGTGGTGGGCACGCCCATCGGGAACCTGGGGGACTTTTCCCCCCGGGCGGTGGAGACTCTGGAGCAGGCGGACTTCATCGCCGCGGAGGACACCCGGGTGACCTTGAAGCTGCTGAACCACTTTGGCATCAAGAAGCCGCTGATCTCCTACTTTGAGCACAACAAGCTGGAGCACGGCCCGCTGATTGTGGCCCGGCTCCAGGAGGGCCAGACCTGCGCCCTGGTGTCCGACGCCGGGATGCCGGCGGTGTCCGACCCAGGGGAGACCCTGGTGGCGGCCTGCGCGGCCCAGGGGCTGCCGGTGTACGTGGTGCCGGGGCCCACGGCGGCGGTGTCCGCCCTGGCGGTCAGCGGCCTGCCCACCGGGAGGTTTACCTTTGAGGGATTTTTGAGCGTCAATAAGCGCAGCCGCAAGGAGCACCTGGACTCTGTGGAGGGGGAGGAGCGCACCATGATCTTCTATGAGGCCCCCCACAAACTGCGCAAGACCCTGTCGGATTTCAGCAAGGTGTTTGGGCCGGACCGGCGGATTGCCCTGTGCCGGGAGCTGACCAAGGTCCACGAGGAGGTGTGGCGCACCACCCTGGGGGAGGCCGCCGCCCACTACCGGGAGCAGGAGCCTCGAGGGGAGTTTGTGCTGGTGGTGGCAGGCCGGGAGCGTCCGGCGGAGCCGGAGGAGGCCCACACCCCGGAGGAGGGAGCTGCCCGAGCCAGGGAGCTGCTGGCCCAGGGGATCTCCCCCAGCGCAGCTGCCAAGCAGGCGGCCCAGGAGCTGGGGTTGAAGAAGGGGCAGATCTATGCCCTGCTGGTGGGGGAAGACCGTCCAGGTTAAATCTGTGTAAGGGAAAAAGTTCCGTGGACGGAAAGCCATTCCTGTGATATAATACGGGCAAGCAAAGGTTTTCTCACGTGCCCCGGCCTCTCCGGGGGAGCGAAGGCCCGAATACAATCGGAAAGGATGATATGCCATGCTGAGAAAGACGAAGATCATCTGCACACTGGGACCGGCCACCGAGGACGAGAGCGTTCTGCGCCGGCTGATGCTGGGTGGGATGAACGCCGCCCGATTCAACTTTTCCCACTGCACCCATGAGGATGCGGCCAAGAAGCTGGAGGCGGTGACCCGTCTGCGGGAGGAACTGGGTCTGCCTGTGGCCACCATCCTGGACACCAAGGGTCCGGAGATCCGGGTGAAGACCTTCCAAAACGGTCCCATCCAGCTGGAGGCGGGGGACACCTTCACCCTGACCACCCGAGAGGTGGAGGGGGACAGCCAGATTGTCTCCATCACCTATAAGGACCTGCCCAAGGATCTGAAGGCCGGTTCCCGGGTGCTCATCGACGACGGCCTGGTGGAGCTGCGGGCGGAGCATGTCTCCGATACGGACATTGTGTGCACGGTGCTCAACGGCGGCCAGGTGTCCAACCACAAGGGCATCAATGTGCCGGACACCCGGCTCTCCATGCCCTTTATCAGCGAGCAGGACCGGTCGGACATCATCTTCGGCATTGAGAACGGCTTTGACTACATTGCCGCCTCCTTCACCCGCTGCGCCGAGGATATCCTGGAGATCCGTCAGATCCTCAAGGAGCACGACTGCCACTCCATGAACATCATCGCCAAGATCGAGAATATGGAGGGCGTGGACAATATTGACGAGATCCTCCGGGTGGTGGACGGCATCATGGTGGCCCGGGGCGATATGGGCGTGGAGATCCCCCTGGAGGACGTGCCGGTGCTCCAGAAGCAGCTGATCCAGAAGTCCTACATGGCGGGCAAGCAGGTGGTCACCGCCACCCAGATGCTGGACTCCATGATCAAGAATCCCCGTCCCACCCGAGCGGAATCCACCGACGTGGCCAACGCCATCTACGACGGCACCAGCTGCATCATGCTGTCCGGGGAGACCGCCGCGGGCAAGTACCCTGTGGAGGCTTTGGAGACCATGGTGCGCATCGCGGAGAAGGCCGAGCAGAGCATCAACTATATCAAGCGCTTCAACTCCCGGGACAACAGCGACGTGGCCTTTGACGTGACCAACGCCATCTCCCACGCCACCTGCACCACCGCTCACGACCTGGGGGCCAAGGCCATCATCACCGTGACCAAGTCCGGGGTCACCGCCCGGCAGCTGTCCAAATTCCGGCCCCTGTACCCCATTGTGGGCTGCACCACCCAGAAGCATGTTTGGCGGCAGCTGAACCTGTCCTGGGGCGTGGTGCCCATGCTCATTGATGAGGTGGCGGATACCGACACCCTCTTTGACCGGGCGGTGGACGCGGCGGAGCGCACCGGCCTGGTGAAAAGCGGCGACCTGGTGGTGATCACCGCCGGAGTGCCCCTGGGGATCTCCGGCACCACCAATATGATGAAGGTCCATGTGGTGGGTCATGTGCTGCTCACCGGCGAAGGGGTCACCGAGCGGTGCGTCTCTGCCCGGCTGTGCGTGTGCAAGCGGCTTTCCGACATTCCCAAGCGCTTCCGGGATGGGGACATCCTGGTGGTGCCCGAGACCAACAACACCATCGTGGAGTATCTGCGCCGCTGCTCGGGGATCATCACCGAAGAGGACGGGGCCAACTCCCACGCGGCCATTGTGGGCCTGGCCATGGACAAGCCGGTGCTCACCGGCGCTGTCCACGCCACGGATATGCTCAAGAGCGGCGCGGTGGTCTGCCTGGACGCCAAGGAGGGCCGGGTCAGCGCCTGCTGATTGACCGCTGTTGACGCCGTTCCCAGAAGTCCTTGACCGTGCCAAACGCTGGGGCTTCTCTGAGGAGAATCGGCAAAACCGTGGATTTCGCGAAACTGTGGGTTTCGCCCCTGGCAATGAGAGAAGGAGTGACCAAGGGATGATTCTGACCATTCGCCCGGCCCAGCCCCAGGACGCCCCGGTGTTCACCAAGCTGAACCGGGAGTTTAACGGGGAGGGGGAAGAGGTGGCCTCTGCCCAGGAGGCTGCCAGAGCTCTGGCCCAGGGCGGGCCGGAACAAGTGCTACTGGCCTTTGTCAGCGGGGAGCCGGTGGGGTTTCTCTGCGGGCTGGTGTACCGTTCGGCCTGCTATTGGCGGTCCAGCGCCCAGGTGACGGAGCTGTATGTGCGCCCGTCCCATCGCCGCCAGGGGGTGGCTCGGGGGCTGATGGAGCGCTTTCTGGCCGCCTGCCGTCAGGCGGGTGTGGGGGAAGTGACCCTGGTCACCGGGGCGGACAACCAGGCAAGCCGCGCCTTTTACCAGAGCATGGGATTTGCGCCCACCGGGGAGGCTCACTGCCGGTTGGACCTGGCCTCCTTCGGGAACCTTTAAGAGATGGGAAAAGCAGGGGATGCCCGTTGGGCATCCCTTTTTGCATGTGCTCCATTCCGCTGGGGATATTGGGGACCCGCCTCCGGCGGATTGGGGGGGTGTTTTCCTGCCGGTCCATCCGTTGGCTGCCAGCTGCCGGGGCTTTTCTTTTCCACAGGGATGTGGTATGCTGTGGAAAACAGAAAGAACGGGGAGGGGTTGTTCATGACAGGCAGCGTGGTGTTTCTGCCGGTGGCAGATCTGGCGCGCACCCGAAAGTTTTACACCCAAGTGCTGGGGCTGAAGTTGGCCATGGTCCAGGCAGGCGGAGCGGAGATCTATGACACCGGATGCGGGTACTGGGGGTTCTGTGCCTATGGGGACGGCCGCCCATCCCTGGGAGGCCCCAAGGGGGTGTGCCTGTCCCTGAACTGCCGGGACCGGGCAGAAGTGAACGCCCGGTGGCAGGAGGCCCTGTCCCGGGGGGCGGAGCCAGTGACGCCCCCGGCCCAGCACAGCAGGTTCCCAGTGTACTCCTGCTTCCTCCAGGACCCGGACGGCTACCGGGTGGAGCTCCAGGTCATTGAGGAGGCCCCTTCGGTTGGGTGAGCATGCCGCCCAGCCTTGGGAGGCCCCAAGGGAGTCTGCCTGTCCCTGAACTGCCGAGACCGGGCAGAGGTGGACGCCCGGTGGCAGGAGGCCCTGTCCCGGGGAGCGGAGCCGGTGACGCCTCCGGCCCAGCACGGCAGGTTCCCGGTGTATTCCTGCTTTCTCCAGGACCCGGACGGCTACCGGGTGGAGCTCCAGGTCATTGAGGACGCCCCCTCGGTTGGGTGAGTGTGCCGCCCAGCCTTGGGAAAAGAAAAATCCAGCTGATAAAAAAAGGGCTGCCGCAGTGCGCGGCAGCCCTTTTTTGATGGGTTACGCTTTGGCTTTGAAGTCCTTCAGGCGCTTTTCGTAGGCAGCCTGGACTTCCTCCTGGAAAGCCAAGGTGGGGCTCTTCACTCCCAGGCGGGAGAGAAGAAACTTGGTGAAGGGGGGATTGTTGATCAGCAGCGGCCCCAGCAGGTAGGTGCCGAAGAAGTTCCGGTACCGGACCCCCTCAAAGGGGCACTTCTTGTTGAGACCTACGCCCCGGTCCACAGTGAACAGCCCAATGCTGGTGGACAGAGGGGTGCTGGTGGTGAACTGGGATTTGTAGCCCATCACCGGTTCTCCCTCAAAGGTGCCCAAAAACAGGCTGTTGTGGCGGTGGAACATGTCCCGCTGGGCAAAGGTGGGGAAGATCTCCAGGCAGTCCAGACGGCTGCCGTCCTCCTTGACGATGTATTCCCCGAACAGCTCCAAAGCGTTTCCGGTGCACAGGAATACCGTGCCCCCGGTCATCAGCTTCCAGATCTGGTCCCGAAGGGGGAGCAGCTGCTCCAGCACCAGCTCCTGGGCCCGCTCCGTCATGGGCCCCAGGTAGATCATGTCCACCTTTTCCCGGGCAAACAGGGGCTTCTCCGGCAGGTGGGTGGCGGTGAATTCCGCATCGGGCAGGCAGCGGCTGAGATACCGCATGTTGGCCAGGTCTCCGTAAAGGTTGCAGCGCTCCGGGTAGAGGATTTCAATCTTCATGGGGGGCCTCCTTTCCGGCGGGCAGCCGAGGGGCTTCTTCCATGCGCTTCAGCAGGGTGGCCTTCAGCTGGTTGGCAAGGTCCACCGCGTACAGGTCAAACAGCACAAAGGTGGTCTGGGGATCCGCCACGTTCAGGGTGTTGGCGGCCTCCATGGGATCCTCGCAGTGGAACAGCCTCTCCGGCGGAATCCCCGCCATGAGCAGCCGCAGATACAAGTCCCAGTGACGGGGCCCCGCCACCGCCACCTGAAGGATCTCCGGATTGTTCAGGTATTCAAAATCCGTGTCATACAGCCAAGCGGTGTTCTCCACAGAGCTGGCGGCGTCGTGGGCGTCGTCCAGCAGGAGCAGCACCGATTTCGTCCCGGAATGGCGGTTGACGTTGACACAGGCCTGGGAACAGGCGATGGGGTTCTGGCCCTTGGCCAGGTGGAGGATCAGGCATCTGCCGCCCACCTCTTCCCGCTTGTAGCGGCTCTCCACAATGGTCAGGTGGTCCAGGCACTGGGAGATTCTGTCCTTGGTCAGGCCGAATTCCGCCAGCAGCGCCACGGCGGACAGGGCGTTGTAGACGTTGATGATGCTGGAGTTGGGCAGGGGGTATTCCCGCTCCCCCTCCGGTCCGCAGACAGTCATCCGGTGTTCCTGAGGGTTCAGGGAGGTGACCCGGTACTTGGGGGTGGGGGAGGCGTAACCGCACTGAGTGCAGTGCATCCGGCCAATGTGGTGGTAGCGGCGGAATTCCCACTCCAGACGGCCTCCGCAGTGGGGGCAGGTCCGGGCGTCCTGGACGATGTTGTTGTGCTCAGGCCGTTCTCCGGGCAGGGGATCAATGCTAAAAAAGACCCGGCGGTTTTCCGGCTTCAGGCTGGCGCACAGAGGGTCGTCGGCGTTGAGGACCAGCTTGGTGCTGTCGGGGATATAGGTGTTCAAAATGTCCAGGATAAACTCCACATGGGCGTTGCGCTTGTAGGAGTCTCGGAAGATGTTGGTGCACAGCAGCAGGTCCGGCTTCAGGAAGGGCAGGATCCGGGGAGCGCTGCGCTCGTCCAGCTCAAAGACGGCCAGGTCCTTTTTGGGGCGGCCGAAGAGGGTGGAGTTTTCGATCAGGCTGGAGGCCACGCCCGTGGCCACATTGGAGCCGGACCGGTTGCAGGTGAACTCATACCCGCATTTTGTCAGGATATCTTCCACCATGTTGGATACGGTGGTTTTGCCGTTGGTGCCGGTGATGCCGATGATGGTTTTGGGTCGGGGCATGCGTCCCAGAAAGTCCGGGCAGAGGATGATGGCCCAGCTCCCCGGCATGGAGGTGGCTTTTCTCCCCAGCAGCTTCATGACCCGCGCGGTGCCCTTGGCAAAGAACAGGGCAAAAAAGAAACGTGGGCTCCTTCTCATAAATCTCACCTTTTCCACTTTCCTCACCTCCGGGCCTCTCCAAATAGCCGCGGTAAACAGATCATTGAGGAAAGAATCCAATTTATGTAACCTTATAACATACTTTATCACAACCTTCCCAATTTTTCAACCCTTTCCCTTGACCCTGGTCAGGGTTTGCTATATGATTAAACTACCCAAAAACAAATCAAACAAACAGGAGGAATTATCCATGAAAACTCTGCCAGTTGCGGTGCAGGTGTACTCTGTGCGGGACGACGCCCAGCAGGACTTTGCCGGCACCATGAAAAAGATCAAGGAGATGGGCTATGACGGCGTGGAGCTGGCGGGTCTGTACGACCTGGAGCCTGCGGTGATCAAGGCGGCCATTGAGGACGCGGGTCTGGTGGCCCTGTCGGCCCATGTGCCCTTCCAGGAGCTGGTAGCGGATATGGAGGGGACCATTGCCAAGTACGTGGAGATCGGCGTGAAGTACATTGCGCTGCCCTACCTGATGGAAGAGGACCGGCCCGGCACCCCCAAGTTTGAGGGCAACGTGAAGCTGTTTGAAGAGATCGCCAAGGCCTGCAAGGCCCAGGGGATCCAGCTGCTGTACCACAATCACGACTTTGAGTTTGTGAAGATGCCCGATGGCCGGTACGCTCTGGACTACATCTACGACACCATCCCGGCGGACCTGCTCCAGACGGAGCTGGACACCTGCTGGGTGAAGGTGGCCGGGGAGGATCCCGCCGCCTATATCCGCAAGTACGCTGGCCGCTCCCCCCTGGTGCACCTGAAGGACTTCCACAAGGAGGGCAAGCCCGCCAACATGTACGAGCTCATCGGCACTGAAGTGGAGAAGCAGGAGAGCCACGGCACCTTCGAGTTCCGTCCCGTGGGTCATGGCGACCAGGACTTTGGACCCATTCTGGAGGCCTCTGTGGAGGCCGGAGCCCAGTGGGTTGTGGTGGAGCAGGACCAGTCCGTGGGACGCACTCCCATGGAGGCCATTACCCTCAGCCGGCAGTACTTGAAGGAGCAGGGCTGGTAACCCTGCCTGCGTTCATTAGACTGGAAGAGACGCCGTTTGGTTACTGATGTATCAAAAAACACGAAAAAGCTTCGCTGCCTTTTCAAAGGCTGCAGTTGGTAAGGCGGAGCCTTACGGCCTGAAACCGGCGTAAGCCGGGAAAGAAAAACGAGGCCCCTCAGCCGCACGCGCTCGCAGAGCGATAGGCTGAGGGGCCGGTCTATGTTTGCCAAGCCAAAAAAGGACACCCGAGCCGAACACTCGGATGTCCTTTTGTTGTTCCTGGGAAAGGGCCGCCGTTCGCTGCTATCGCCCTGCGGGTCCCGCCTGACGGCTGGGGTGTGGATCCTGTGCCAGTGGCACAGGATCCACACCCACCGAAGCGGAAGCGTAGACCAGTCGCTGGACGCTCCCCACCGGGGAGCAGCGCCGCGTGCAAATCGAACTGCTGCCTTTTTCCCAGCTTACGCCGGTTTTAAGGGCTTTCAGGTCGAGCCTTTTGGAAAAAGAGGCTGGGTATGTCTTGGAGACGGCCCCCAAAAACTTTTATGCTTCTTCCTTTTCATAAAAACTTTGGTTCTCTGCCCCGGCTTTCCAGCCCAGAGTCTTGGCCAACAAACTGACCGCCCAGCACAGCACAAAAGAAATCACCATAGCCAGGCAGGCGAAGAGGGGGCCGTTGGGGGTGGTGAACCCGGAAGCCGCCGCGGGCACAAAAGCGGTGAGAAAGCCTCCCAGCATCCCGGCCCAGGCCCCGGCCCGGTTGATGCCCTTCCAGTAGAGGGTCAGCAGGTAGGGGGCCAGGAAGGACCCGGACAGGATCCCCCAGGAATAGGACATCATCTCCAGAATGGGGGTGGGGTAGTTGGCGATCAGGTAGCTGAGCACCACAAAGGCCAGGCACAGCAGCCGGGTGACGGTGGCCAGGGTCCGCTCGCCCAGGCCCTTGAGCCAGCTGGCCTTGATCAGGTCCATGGACACGGTGGAGCAGGCGGACAGGGTGATGCTGGACAGGGTGGACACCGAGGCGGAGATCAGCAGCACCAGGATCACGCCGATGAGCAGGTTGGGCAGCCCGGCGGAGTTGAGCATCAGGGGGACAATGTAGTCTGTGCCCCCGGCGGGGAGCTCCTCCCCGAAGAACAGGTGGGAGAAAGAGCCGATGAAGTACCCGCCCCCGGCCACTAGCAGGGAGAAAAAGGTGGAGATCACCACGCCCCGGCGGACTTCCCGCTGGTCCCGGATGCCGTAGTACTTGTGGACCATCTGGGGCAGACCCCAGGTGCCGAAGCTGGTCATGAGGATGGTGGAGATCAGGGCCACAGCGGAGCCTCCGGGGAGGGGGGCCATGTCATGGGACTTCATGTAATCCATCATGTTGGAGAAGCCCTGGCTGAGGCCGCCCACCTGGGGGGAGAGAACCACCAGGACGATCAGGGCAGCTACGCCGATCATCATCACAAAGCCCTGGATGAAGTCCGCCTTCAGGGTGGCCATGTAGCCGCCCAGCACCAGCACCAGAGCCGAGGCAATGGCGATGATGATCATGCACACCTGCTCGTCGATTCCAAGGATCACGGAGCAGACGCTGGTCAGCCCCTTGTACACCGAGGCGGAGTAGGGGATCAGAAACACGAAGATCACCCCGCAGGCGAACAGCCGCATGGCGGGGCTTTGAAAGCGCTTTTCAAAGAGCTGGGGCATGGACTTGATGTCGTGGCGGCGGGTCAGATCCCGGGTGCGGTTGGCCAGTACCAGCCAGGCCAGCAGAGTGCCGAAGACTGCGTTGCCCACGCCCACCAAGCCGCTCCACAGGCCGTAGTTCCACCCGGAGCCTCCGGAATAGCCGATGAACATCACCGCGGAGAAATAGGCTGTGCCGTAGGAGAGGGCGGAGATCCACGCCCCGGCGCTGCGGCCGCCTACCGTAAAGCCGGACATGTCGCTGCCCCGGCGAGAGTACCATACGCCGATGGCCAGCATAAAGAGGGCGTACACCCCGATGACCACCCAGATAGTCAGTTCCTTACCCATGAAAAACCACTCCTCAATAATTTCCCGCTTTAAAGCATACATGGTTTAAAGCATACATGCGCTAAAGTGAGATGATTGTAACATAAACAGAGGGGAAAGGCAAGAAAAAACTGAAAAGTTTTGCCAGCTTTTTCAAAAGCTGCAGAGCGCGAGACAGAGTCTCGCGGCCTTACAGCGGCGTAGCCGTAAAAAGAGGCAGGAGTGCCAGGCGCACGCGCCCCCAGGGCGATAGCCTGGCCCTCCGGGCCTTCTGCACCAAGCGAACCAGGACCGCCCAGTTGGCAGCTTGGATGACGTTTGATGTTCCCGCAGGAGGTCCCCAGGGCGATAGCCTGGCTCTCCGGACCTCCTGCACCAAGCGAACCAGGAACGCTCAGCTGGGAGCCTGGATGACCTTTTTGATGTTCCCACAGGAGGTCCGCTGTTGGATTCTATCACCCTGCGGGTGCGTGCGAATCGAACAGCTCCACTTTTTTCGGCTTCGCCGCTGAGACCGCAGGGGCTTTGCCCCGCACCCCGCTTCTCGCCTGCCGGCTCGGTCAGTCGCTGGGCGGTGCCCACCGGGCACCAGCGCCCCTTTGAAAAGGCCGGCGAAACTTTTTCGTCGTTTGGCCCCTGGTTCACGGAATCTTCACGGCTTCTTCTTGCTTTTGCCAAAGATAGAGGGTAGAATAGGCACTAGTAGAATCGGAAAAGAGCGCCGTCTTTTGGATATCATCGGAATCGGCGGCGCAGGGAGAGAAAGGAAGTGTGTTTGGTGGCATCGGGAAAGATCCTTATTGTGGACGACGACACCAATATCTGCGAGCTGCTTCGGCTCTATATTGAAAAGGAAGGGTATGAGGCCTCCATCGCCAACGATGGGGAGACCGCTCTGAAAATGTTTGATTCCGTCAACCCGGATTTGATCCTGCTGGACATCATGCTGCCGGGTTTGGACGGCTGGCAGGTCTGCCGGGAGATCCGGAAGAAATCCACCCGGCCCATCATCATGCTCACCGCCAAGGGTGAGGTCTTTGACAAGGTGCTGGGTTTGGAACTGGGGGCGGACGACTATGTGGTCAAGCCCTTTGAGACCAAGGAGGTCATTGCCAGGATCAGCGCTGTGCTGCGCCGCAGCGGCAAGCACAGCGAGGACAAGGCCGAGAATAAGGTGGTCAACTATGAGAACCTGTCCATCAACTTGACCAACTACGAGCTGAAGGTCAATGGGGTCCAGGTGGACACTCCCCGCAAGGAGATGGAGCTGATTTACCATCTGGCGTCCAATCCTAACCAGGTGTTCACCCGGGACCAGCTGCTGGACGAGGTGTGGGGATTCGACTACTACGGCGACAGCCGGACGGTGGATGTTCACGTCAAGCGCCTGCGGGAGAAGCTGGAGGGGGCCTCTGACAAGTGGGCCCTGAAGACCGTGTGGGGCGTGGGCTACAAGTTCGAGGTCAAGGAATGACCGGCGGCAGACGGCGGGTGCCGGTGCAGAAGAGCCTGTTCACCCGATACCTGAGCATCACCATGGTCATAGTGGTGCTGAGTTTTATCCTGCTGGGCACGGTGATGATGCTCTTCTTCGGCCAGTACTGGCGCACGGAGAAAAAGGAGCTGCTGACCAAAAACGCCAAATCCATCGCGGACATGTCCAGCGTGTTTCTCAGCAAGACCAGCGAGGATACCTATCAGCTGCAGACCTCGGTGCTCAAAGGGTTTATCGACACCTTTTCCACCAGCATCGACGCGGATATCTTCATCACGGACCTGGAGGGCAACATCCTCCTGGGCAATTACCCCAACAGCAAGGTGGATTCCCCCCGGATGGTGCCTCAGCAGACCGTGACCCTGGCTTCCCAGGGTATGTATGAAGGCCGCAACACCTTTGACGGCCTGTACCGCACCCCCTCCTATATCATCGGCGTGCCCATGTATGCCGGGGATGGGGAGCAGTGTGTGGGGGTGGTGTTCGCCACCACCAGCGCCGCCACGGTTCACGCTTTTCAAGGGGAGGCCATGCAGATGTTCCTGGTGGCTGCCGCGGCAGCCCTGGGGGTCACCTTCGTGGTGGTGGGGGCCTTTGCCTACCGGCTGGTGCAGCCTCTGCGCCAGATGAGCGCCGCTGCCCGGAGCTTTGGCGGCGGGGACTTTTCAGTGCGGGTTCCCGTGACCAGCGCCGACGAGCTGGGTCAGTTGGCCCTGTCCTTCAACAATATGGCCAACTCCCTGTCCAACTCCGAGGGCACCCGGCGGAGCTTTATCGCCAATGTGTCCCACGAGCTGAAGACACCCATGACCACCATCGCCGGGTTTATCGACGGCATCCTGGACGGCACCATCCCCAAGGAGCAGGAGGACAAATATCTGCACATTGTCTCCGACGAGGTGAAGCGGCTGTCCCGGCTGGTGAAATCCATGCTGGACCTGTCCCGGATTGACAGCGGCGAGATGAAGCTGCGGCCCACCCGGTTTGACATCACCCAGGTGCTGGTGAGCACCCTGCTGACCTTTGAACAGCAGATCGACGAGAAAGAGATCGAGATCCGCGGCCTGGAGGAGGCGGCGCCCCAGATGGTCTGGGGTGATCAGGACCTGCTTCACCAGGTGGTGTACAATCTGATTGAGAACGCGGTGAAGTTCACCAACCAAGGGGGATATATTTCCACCACGGTCACCGACGGCATCGACCGAACCACCGTGGTCATCGAGAACAGCGGCCCCGGCGTGGCGCCGGAGGACCTGCCCATGATCTTTGAGCGGTTCTATAAGACGGACAAGTCCCGAAGCCGGGATAAAAACGGCATGGGCTTGGGGCTGTATATCGTGCGGACCATCCTGAAGCTTCACGGCGGGGATATCAGCGTCAGCTCGGCGGTGGGACAGTTCTGCCGGTTCGAGTTTACCCTGCCCAAGCCCCAGGAGGCCCCCAAGCTGAAGGACACCGGGTCCTTCAAACTCAAGGATACCGGATCCTTCAAGCTGAAGGAAACGGGTTCCGCCAAGCAGAAGAAGGAAAAGAAGGACTCCCGCCAGGAGAAGCAGGAGCCCGAAAGGAGTGTAGAAGATGACGGACGACCAGAGGAATGATCTTCCCGGGGAGGGGCACAACCCCCACCCCCAGGAAGTGCCCCCTATAGAGAGCCAGCCCCAGCCCGCCCCCGCACCGGAGGCCCCTGCGGATCCCCAGCCCGCCCCCGCGCCGGAGACCGCTGCTGAGTTCCAGCCCGCCCCTGCGCCGGAGGCCGCTGCTGAGTTCCAGCCCGCCCCTGCGCCGGAGGCCGCTGCTGAGTCCCAGCCCGCCCCCGCGCCGGAGACCGCCGCAGAGCCCCAGCCCGCCCCCGCGCCGGAGACCGCCGCAGAGCCCCAGCCCGCCCCCGCACCGGAGGCCGCTGCGGAGTCCCAGCCCGCTTCCGTACCGGAGGTCACCGCTGAGTCCCAGCCCGCCCCCGCACCGGAGGCCGCTGCTGAGTCCCAGCCCGCTTCCGTACCGGAGGCCACCACGGATCCCCAGCCCGCTTCCGTACCGGAGGCCGCCGCTGAGTCCCAGCCCGCCCCCGCGCCGGAGGCCACCGGTGAGACTCAGGCAGGCCAGCCGGCGGAGCCGCCCATTCCTGACACCCAGGAGCCGGTCTATCCCTCCTGGCAGGTCCCCAACGGTGGCCAGGCCCCTTGGGCGGGCCAGCAACCTTACTGGGGGAACCAACCCTCCTGGGCAGGTCCGCAGGCCCCCTGGGGAGCGCCGCCCCAAGGTGCCCAGCCGGGTTCCTGGGGAGCTCCCGGCCCGTGGCCCCAGCAGGGATGGCAGCAGCCCACCCCGCCCAAGCCTCCCAGAAAGAAGATGTCCCTGGGTCTGAAGGTGTTCCTGTGGATCGCCTCGGCCCTGGCGGCAGGAGCAGTGCTGGGTTTTGGTATCTTCGCAATTAGTTGGGCTGTAGCAGGGCCCGGGGTGGAGAGCGCCATCACCGAGGTGCTGCCGGAGGAAGCCCTTCCGGAGGAGACCCCGGGAGCGGATGCCCAGATAGAGGAGCCGGATTTGGACCTGCCGGACGTGGACGTGACCCCCAACGAGGAGGGCCTGATCATTCAGCCCAAGCCCCAAGGCGATCCTTTGGACGCTCAGGAGGTCTATGACCGGGTGGTCCAGTCCACCGTGGCGGTGACGGCCTCCCGAACGGGGGAGAGCACGGACAGTTCCGGTACGGGGATCATCGCCACCTCGGACGGGTATATCATCACCAATGCCCACGTGGTGCTCAACACCAAGAGCGTGCTGGTCACGGTCACCACCTATGACGGCCAGCAGTACGACGCGGTGGTGGTGGGCATGGACCGCACCACGGACCTGGCGGTGATCAAGACCAACGATTACGGATTCACACCGGCGGAGTTTGGCGATGCCGGAGAGCTTTCCATCGGCGAGTGGGTGCTGGCCATTGGCAATCCCGGCGGAGAGCGGTTCACCAGTTCCCTGACCCGGGGCATTGTCTCCGGTCTGGACCGGGCGGTGGAGCGCTACAGCGAAAACGGCATGACCTTTATCCAGACGGATGCGGCCATCAACCCGGGCAATTCCGGCGGCCCCCTGGTGAACATGTACGGCCAGGTGGTGGGGATCAACTCCTCCAAGATCATCACCGACGGGTATGAGGGCATGGGCTTTGCCATCCCGGTGAGCAAGGCCAAGGATATCATTGACCAGCTGTTGTCCGGCGGCTATGTGGAGGGCCGGGTGCGGCTGGGAGTCACAGGTACGGACCTGGATGCCATGACGGCCTCCTTGTACGGGGTGCCCCAAGGCTTCATGATCGTGTCCATTGACGAAGACAGCGCCTTTGCCGGGACGGACGCTCAGGTGAACGATATCATTGTTGCCATTGATGGAGAGACGGTGGAGGAACTCCAGGACATCTCCAATCTGCTGCTGCGGTACAGTCCGGGGGACCAGGTGACGGTGACCCTGTACCGGATGCCGGAGAACGGCTTTGGAGAGGGTGAGGAGATCGACGTGACCATCACTCTCTTGGAAGATAAGGGGGAAACACAGCGATAATGGCTAAGGAAAAGCTGGAAAAGACAAATGCTCTGCGCTTGCTGGACCGGATGAAGATCCCCTACGAGGCCCATACCTATCCCTGCGAGGAGTTCACCGACGGGGAGGACGTGGCCAAGCAGCTGGGATTAAACCCGGATGACGTGTGCAAGACCCTGGTGACCGTGGGAAAGAGCGGGGGGCATTACGTGTTTGTGCTGCCGGTGGACCGGGAGTTGGACCGGAAGAAAGCGGCGGCGATAGTGGGGGAGAAATCCCTGGAGATGCTTCACGTGAAGGACCTGCTGGCCACAACGGGCTATGTCCGGGGCGGCTGTACGGCCCTGGGGATGAAGAAACAGTTTCCCACCGTGGTGGATCAGAGCGTCCGGGAAAAGGAGGCCATCTATGTCAGCGGAGGCAAGCGGGGCTTGCAGCTGAAGGTGGCTCCAGCGGACTTGGTGAGAGCAGCCAATGCCATGTGGGGCGACGTCATCGTGAGATAACAGCGAAAAAGTTTTTGGGGCGCCTTTTTTCAAAAAGGCGCGACCTGAAACAAAACGGCGAAAGCCGTAAAGAGAATGGAGCGAACAGGGCGCACGCGCCGCAGGCGATAGCCCTGTGAGCGGCCCTTCTGAACAGACTACAAAAGGACATCCGAGTTTTTCCCACTCGGGTGTCCTTTTTTTGCTTGGTGTAGAGGCCCATGGGCGAAGAAAAAGGACATCGAAGCACAAAGGCTTTGATGTCCTTTTGATGTTTACAGCAACGAGGCCGGGTCTTGGCCTACCGCCCTATGGGCGGACGCGACCTGCGGCCCTGGATTTCTCTTCACGGCTTCCGCCGTTTTTAAGGTCGCAGCTTTTTGAAAAAAGCTGCTGCAAAAACTTTTTCGTTATTCCCCGGCTTCCGCCTTGGATTCCTCAATCACCTTCTGCGCCACGTTCTGGGGGGCTTCCTCATAGCGCTCAAACTCAAAGGTGAAGCTGCCCCGGCCCTGAGTGACCTGGCGGATAAAGGTGGTGAAGTCGTGCATCTCTGCCATGGGAACCTCGGCCTCCACGGTCTGACGGCCGTCCCCTGCAGGCTCCATGCCCAGCACGCGGCCACGACGCTTGTTCACCTCGCCTAGCACGTCGCCCATGTTGGCGTCCGGCACGGTGGCCTTCAGGTGGCCAATGGGCTCCAGCAGCACAGGATTGGCCTGGGGCATGCCAGCCTTGTAGGCCAGGGCTGCCGCTGTCTTAAAGGACATTTCCGAGGAGTCCACCGGATGGTAGCTGCCGTCGTACAGCACGGCGGACAGGCCCACCACAGGGTATCCGGCCAGGGGGCCCTTCTGGATGCACTCCCGCAGGCCCTTTTCCACCGCGGGGAAGAAGCCCTTGGGCACCGAGCCGCCCACGACCCGCTCGCCGAATTCCAAACCCTCGCTGTCGCAGGGGGAGAACTCGATCCACACGTCGCCGAACTGACCGTGACCGCCGGTCTGCTTCTTGTGGCGGCCCTGGACCTGCACGGTCTTGCGAATGGTCTCGCGATAGGGCACCTTGGGCTTTTTCAGGGTGACGTCCACGCCGAACTTGGACTTCAGCTTGGAGACCGCCACATCCAGGTGCTGCTCGCCCAGACCGCTGACAATCATCTCATGAGTTTCGTTGTTGGTGGAGAACCGCAGAGTGGGATCCTCCTCGGACAGGCGCATCATGCCCTGGGCGATCTTGTCCTCCTCGCCCTTCTTGGCGGGGACAATGGCCATGCTCAGGGTGGGAGTGGGATACTCCACGCCGTCCAGAGTCACCTTCCGGGCCGGAGAGCACAGGGTGTCCCCGGTGTTGGTGGCGGACAGCTTGGGAATGGCGCCGATGTCACCGGCACCGATGTACTTGACGTCCACCTGCTTTTTGCCCACCATCATCACGGTTTTGCCCACACGCTCCACGTTGCCGGTGCGCATGTTCACCAGCTGGCTCTCAGTGGAGATCTTGCCGGAGACCACCTTCACATAGGACAGCTTGCCGATGAAGGGATCCGCCACGGTCTTGAACACGATGGCAGCCGCGGCGGCGTCCTCGTTGACGGCCAGCTCCACAGGGTTGCCGTCCACGTCCAGGCCCACCTCGGCGGCCTTCTCCTCGGCGGAGGGGGCCAGCCAGCACAGGCCGTCCAGGAACTGCTCCATGCCCCGCATCAGCAGCGCGTCGCCGCAGAACACCGGGGTGATGGTGCCGGACTTGACGCCCTTGCTCACACCCACGATGACTTCCTCGGGGGTGAAGGGCTCACCGGCAAAGTACTTCTCAAAGAGCTCGTCGTCGGTTTCGGCAACGGCTTCGTAGATGGCGGTGCGCAGGCCCTCCAGCCGGTCACCCATGTCGGGCATGGGCACGGCCACAGGCTTGCCGCCGGAGTAGTCGTAGGCCTTGTACTCCAGCAGGTTGATGTAAATATTGGCCTGGCCGTCCTGAATAAAGGGCACCACCACAGGGCAGACAGAGGGGCCGAAGTTGGCCTTCAAATCCTCAAATACCCGATAGAACCGAGCGCTCTCGTCGCACAGGCCGTTGACAAAGAAGATCTTGGCCAGGCCGTTTTTCTCTGCAGCGGCAAAGGCCTTTTCCGTGCCCACAGCGGGGCCGTCCTTGCCGGAGATCACAATCAGCGCAGTGTCCGCGGCCCGCATGGCCTCGCACATGCCGCCCTCAAAGTCGAAGAGACCCGGGGCGTCCAGGAGGTTGATCTTCTTGTTTTTCCACTCCAGTGGAGCCGCTGCGGCGGAGATGGAGGCCTTGCGGCGGATCTCCTCGGGGTCGTAATCACAGACGGTGTTGCCGTCGCCCACCTTGCCACGGCGGTCGGAAACGCCTGCCAGATAGAGCATGGCTTCCGCCAGGGAGGTTTTTCCTGCCCCGCCGTGGCCTGCTACAGCCAGGTTGATGATGTTTTTGGCTAAGTACTGGTTCATAACGCATTGACTCCTTCCACTGTCAAATGATAAGCGGGGGTTGCCCGCGATGCCATCTTTCCGTTTTTGCACAACTTTAGTGGTGCAAGGCATAGCTAATTATATATCAATCTTCCAAAGAATACAATGGGCAAAACTGAAATTATATGAATTTTACGTTAAATAGACAGAAATCTTAGTAAAAATGCCGGGCAATCCCGGAGGTTTTTGGAAAAAGACCCAGGACCTCTGTGCACAATGGCGGGAAAACCGGGTGCAAAAAAGGGGCGGCGCAGATCGCGCCGCCCCTTTAGGGACGATGGAAAAAGGTCACTGTCTCAATTTTGGCACCAGGATGGTGATCAGCGTCCAGAACATCTGGAACAGGAACAGCACCAGACTGGACAGCTGGCCCATGGCCCCGAAGCAGGCCAGGAAGGCCACCAGCACAAAGCCCAGCACCACAGCGGCGGTCTGGATGGCCACCACCATACCCACGGTGCGGCGCTCCTCCACGCAGGCGGAGACCACGTTCATCAGGGATTCCACACGGCCCTTGGTGGCCACCAGGGCGTCGGCCCTGGGGATCTCGGTCTGTGCCAGCTTGCGGTACTCCTCGCCCAGACGGGTGTCCAGAACGCCCACCGAGGCGGTGTCGATGCCGAAGAGGCGGCTGATCAGCTGCGGGGTGACGTTGGGATCCGTGGACCGGACGATGACGCTGATGCCGCTGTTCTCCAAGCGCTGGAGCTCGTTGCGGCGGCGGCGGTCGGCGGCGTAGGTCAGCACCAGCATGGCCCGAACAGCATCGCCCACGCCGATGTACACCACCTGCTGGTTGCCGGAGGCGTACTGGCTCTCCTCCTCACGGGGAGGCACCTGAATCTGGTGGTTGATGAACAGCGCTCTGGATCCGATCAGGATCGTGCTGCCGTCCACCTTGCCCACGATTTCGCCGCCCTCCTCATAGGAGAAGCTCTCCACCTGGGGCAGGGCGTCCTCGTTTTCGCTGATGACCTGGTCGAACACACCGGCCAGGGGGCCGCCGGCCTCTTTCATCAGGGCGGAGGCGGCCATGATGGCGTCCTCAGCCACAGCCCGTCCGCCGAAGGTCTTGATGCCGGCCAGCACCACGGTACCCCGGGGGAACAGGTCCTCGGCGTCCACCATGACGGCGTTGACATTGCCCAGCTGTTCCACGCCCTCATAACTGACCACCATGGCACCGGCCCGGCGGGCGGTGCGGCACAGGCGGCTGATGGGCAGGTTCACCGACAGCATGTTGGAGACTGCCACACAGGCGCAGGAGGCGGCGGCGAAGGCGCTGATGGCGGTGGCCACGCTGCTGGTGATCAGCAGGGTGGCAATGCACAGGATCAGCGAGGCGATGAGCCCGATGGGAGCCATCAGCTGAGAGGAGGACTCCGAGGGATCGGGCTTATAGGAAAGGTCCATAAACCGCTTGAGGAAGCCGGCTCTGCACTGATAAGCGATCACCGGGGTTTCGGCCACACAGTCCTTGGCCATTTTCAAAGCGGTGTTGTGGTCGTCGTAGATGCGCACGCTGTACTTCTGCTCCCGGGAGGTAACAAACCGGAAGTTGGAGTGGATGCGGCGGATCATGGTGAGCTTACCGGCGGTGTTGAGGAACAGAGCGGCAGAGAGCACCACGGCGTACAGATGCAGGGCCCCGTCGGAGAGGGAGTCCTGGAAGAAGGCCGCAGCCACCGCCTGAACGATCACGGCCACAGCGGCCACCGCCACAGCGCTGTCGGAGTTGGCGTTAAAGGCAAACAGCGCCCGCAGGCCGTTGGCCACCGTGCGGAAGCACATGCCCACCGCCACTGCCAGGAACACCAGGGTCAGCACCACGTAGACCACCGGCAGAGAGCCCGGATCCCCGGGGCCGGTGAGCTGGCCGCCGAAGATCAGGTTCACAATGGCCAGCAGCACGGTGCACACACCGGTGATCATCAGCCGCATGGTCAGCTCCCGCATGTCGCTGCGCAGCTCGTGGGAGATGGACTTGGCGTCCTCGGGACCGGTGTAGTCGTCGATGGGCTCCCCGGTGTCGGCGTCGGGAATGGCCTCCTCCGGCTCCTGGGCAACCTCCAGCTTCTTGTTGCGCACCCGGCGCTTGGGCCCGGAACGCTGCTGCTGACGCTCCTCCTTCAAGGCCCGCTGGCGCAGCTCCTCGGATTCCGACAGCAGGGCGCTCTGCAGCACCTCCGCGTGAATCACATGGGTGGGAACGCTCCGGGGACGGTATTCGTAAATGCTGTTGATCTGGGGCGGCTCCGCAGCCCGAGACCGGCCGGCAGCTGCCTGCTGGGTCTGCTGGGGGGCCTGCCGGGGCGGCTCCTGCTGGGGAGCGCTGGCCGGCGCCTGGGGCTGGGCAACGGAGGTGTCGATGGCCCGGGTGGGCTCGTCCACCGCCGGGGCCGGAGCCTCCTCCCGCCGGACCACCCGCAGTGCGGGCTGGGCGGGCGCCTGGGCCACCGGGGCTTCCTCCGGGGGTAGGGCTTCCACCGGTTCTTCGGGGGGCAGCTCCTCCAGGGGTTCCTCCTCCGGCTCTTGGGCGGGGAGCTCCTCCAAGGGCTCCTCCACCGGCTCCTGGACAGGCAGCTCCTCCACCGGTTCCTCCGGCTCCTGGTCCACTGGATCCATGGGGGCCGGGGAATCCAGCACCCGGCCGATGGCCTCCTGGGACACCGGCGACTCGTTGCCGATGCGCTGGAGCTCCACCGTGTCGTTGAGCACGTTGAGCTTGATCTCCATGGTCTGCTGGTCCGAGGCGTCCAGCATGGCCTTCTGAATGTCCGCCATGTCCTCCTGGACCTTCTTGCCGCCCTCCACGCCAATGCCGTGCTGCTTGGCGTAGGGATCCGCAGCAAAGGAGGTCACGGGCATGGGCGCCACCACGCCGAACTCGTCGGCGATCTCCTCCGCGTCCACCCCGGCGGTCTGAACCGCCTCCGCCACCCGGCGGCGGCGCTCCCGCTGGAGCTTCTGGAAGTTGGCCTCCACCTCTTGGTCGATGGCCTTCTTGGAGTCGTCAAACAGCGCCTTGTAGGTCTCCTCCTCGCTGGTCAGTTCCCCGGCGGAGTCGTACCCCATGCGGTATTCGTCAATGGGCTTCAGCTGGATCCCATAGTACATGTCGTCCTCGTTCTCGTCAAAGTCCGGCATGCGCTTCTTCCGGCCGAAGAGCCCAAATCCCTTCTTTTTCTTCTTGCCCTTTTCCGGCTTTGCCTCCGGGGCGGGGGCGGCGGGCCGGTCCTCCTTGCGCAGAGGCAGCTCCACGCTGCCGGTGGCAAAGGAGTTCAAATCCTCTGCGGGTGCCTGATTCTGTGCAGGAGCCTGTCCCTGAGGAGCGGGCCGCTGCTGAGCGTAGGCCTGTCCCTGAGGAGCCGGCCGCTGCTGAGCGTGGGCCTGCCCCTGGGGGGCCTGTCGCTGCTGAGCGTGGGCCTGTCCCTGAGGAGCCGGCCGCTGCTGAGCGTGGGCCTGTCCCTGAGGAGCCGGCCGCTGCTGAGCGTGGGCCTGCCCCTGAGGAGCTGGCCGCTGCTGGGCCGGGCGCCGGACGGGCTGATTGGGGGCCTGGGGGGCGGCGGCCTTTTCGGCCTCCTGCAGTTCCCGTTTGGCCCGCTGTTCCGCGAGGATATCTTCCAAGGTGAAATCGTTATTGTCCTGTGCCATTGGCTGAAAACCCTCCTTTACGGGTCAATCGCTTTCAAGCCGCTGCGCTGGCGGGCCACCTCATAGCAGAGGATCCCTGCCGCCACCGAAGCGTTCAGCGAATTGAGCTTTCCCTTTAAGGGAAGGGAAACCACAAAGTCTGCCTTTTCCTTGACGAGCCTGCCCACGCCCCGGCCCTCGGAGCCGATGACAAGGGCGGCCGGGCCGGTGAAGTCGGTCTGGCACCAGGGGGTGCCGTCCATATCTCCGGCGTAGATCCACAGGCCCCGCTCCTTGAGCTCATCCAGCAGGGCGGGCAAATTGCCCACCCGGGCCACAGGCAGGTGCTCCACCGCTCCGGCGGAGGCCTTGCCCACCGCCCAGGTCAGACCCACACTGCGGCGCTTGGGGATGATCACGCCGTGGGCGCCGGCGCACTCGGCGGTGCGGATGATGGCGCCCAGGTTGTGGGGATCCTCCAGCTCGTCGCAGATGACGAAGAAGGGGGGCTCGTCCCGCTGCTGGGCCAGAGCAAACAGGTCCTCCACCGAGGCGTACTCCTTGACAGCGGCTACGGCCACCACACCCTGGTGGTTGGCGCCGCCGCACATGTGGGCCAGCTTGACGGGGTCCGCCTCTTTGATGGCGGCGCCGCTGTCCTTGGCCTTGCGGATGATCGCCTGGAGGGAGCCGGAGCGCTCTCCCCGCTGGACGTACAGGCTGTCGATGCACCGTCCGGCTCGCAGAGCCTCGGTGACGGCGTTGCGCCCGGCGATGATGTCCGCCCCTTTGGGCTCCCCGGACTGGGGAGCGGGGCGCTTTTCACGGTCTTTCTGCAAATGGGCCACCTGCCCTTTTCCTTTAGTAAAATGGCTGCCCGAGGGCAGCGCAGCCGTTTCCGGCCATAATTTGGGAACATTATAGCATACATTCCCGAAAATCTCAAATAAAAATGCGGACAGAATCCCCAAAGCTTCCCGAAGTTCCCGGGTTTTTGGACAGGAAGTTCCATTTTTGAGTATTTTCTTTCAAACCCTGCAAGAAAATTCTTTTTTCAGGGCCAAAACTCCTCCACTTTTCCACAGTCCCAGGCCAGGTAACCACCATTTCCACCGGGGGCTGTGGAAAACTCTGTGGAAACTGTGAAAAACACCTTGTCCCATGCGGGTTCCAGCTTTCCCCCGTTTCCACCGAGGGCGTCTTTTATGTAAACAAGCCGCGCTGTTTTTCCGAAAAAGAACAAAAACCGCTTTGTTTCGAGAAAAGACGCACCCCCAAAATCCGGGGGATTCCTAGAAAAAAAGCGCCTTATCTTGTGTCAAGTAGGGAAGGGGAAATTTCTTTCTCACAGATTGTCCACAGGGATTTAACATACATTTCACCGAGGGGTTCCCTGGGGGAAGGGGGTTCCCCAGCAAAAAACTGGGGCTAGGATTTTCCCCTGTTTTGTGGTATACTAGCGGCAAAAGCAGGGGGTTTCCGGCTTGTTTTCACAAAAACCGCCGGAAAGAGGTCCGTTTTCCCCCAAAAAAGCCATATTGTATATTTATACAGTTATTTTGTCGAACATACTTTTTGGGAGGTTTTGACCATGAGGGAAGATATTTGCTCCATCCCGGTAAATGACGTGTTCCTGCCCAAGGATGGGTGTCCTTTCTGCCGGATGCGGGACATGCTGGAGGACCGGATGGCCACCTACATCACCGGCGCTGCCATGATGGAGCCGGACGTCCGGGTGGAGACCAACCGGTTGGGGTTCTGCACGGAGCATTTCAATCAGATCCTGGCCCGAGGGAGCCGGCTGTCGGTGGCGCTGATCCTGGAGAGCCTGCTGCAGACGGTCCACGATGAGGTGTTCCCTCAAGGGGGGAAGGTGCAGCCGAAGAAGGTGGCCGCGGCGGTGCACAGCCGGGAGGAGCACTGCTTTGTCTGCGAGAACATAGAGAAGAACACCGCCCATCTGTTGGACAGCACCTTAAAGCTGTGGCAGACGGACCCGGACTTTCAAAAGCTGTACGAGGAGCAGCCCTACATCTGCCTGCCCCATTACGGGCAGGTGATGGAGGCGGCCCAGAAGCTGCCCCGGAAGGTGTTCCCCCAGTTTGAGCAGGTGACCACCCGGCTGGCCAAGGGGTACCTGGAGCAGGTGAATGGGGATATCACCCATTTCTGCCGGATGTTTGACTATCGCAATGCCGGGGGAGATTGGGGCAACTCCAAGGACGCCATTGAGCGGGCCATCCGGTACCTGGTGTCCCGGGAGCCGGAAGTCCGGCAGAAGGCCGATGAGAAAAACCGTGCTTTTTAACGGCGCCCCAAAGGGGGAGCACTTGGACGCAAACAGGCAGCGCTGTCCTGTTTTCTTTGACCTGGCCCAAACCCTGGACTGCGGCCAGGCTTTCCGGTGGGTGGAGCTGACCCGGGAAGGGGAGCACTGCCTCTGGGAGGGCGCGGCTTTTGGAAAGGTGCTGCGGCTGGAGCAGCAGGGGGAGCAGGTGTGGTTTCTGTGCTCCCGGGAGGACCTGGAGACCACCTGGCGGGAGTATTTTGACCTGGGGGAGGACTATGAGCAGAAGCGGGCCCAGCTGTCTGCCATGAGTCCCGCACTAAAGGAGGCGGCGGCCTTCGCCCCGGGGATCCGGATCCTCCGGCAGGAGCCCTGGGAGGCGCTGTGCTCCTTTATCATCTCCCAGAACAACCACATCCCCCGGATCAAAGGGATCATCCAGCGGCTGTGCGACGGCTTTGGGGAGGCTGTTGACGGGACGGATTGGCACGCCTTTCCCACGCCTCAGACCTTGGCCTCCCGAACCCTGGAGGATCTGGCGCCGCTGCGGGCGGGCTTTCGGGCCAAGTACCTGCTGGATGCCGCCAGAAAGGTGGCCTCGGGCCAGGTGGACCTGGAGCTGGTGAGCCGAGCGCCGGTGGAGGTGGGAAGGCAGGAGCTCCAGAAGATCTTTGGAGTGGGGCCCAAGGTGGCGGAGTGCGCCCTGCTGTACGGGTTTCATAAAACGGGGTGTTTTCCCATGGACGTGTGGATGAAGCGGGCTATGGCCACGCTGCTGCCGGGCCGAAGCCCCCAGGAGTTTGGGGAGAACGCAGGCCTGGCCCAGCAGTACTTATTCCACTATAGCCGGCTGCACCCGGAGCTGTTTGGAGAAAAAGAGAAACCGCAAAGTGCGTAAAAGTTTTTGATCAAACTTTTTTCAAAAAGTTTGTCAGGGTGTGGGGTGAAACCCCACGGTCTTAAAACCGGCTTTCGCCGTAAAAAACCAGCGCTGCGGGCCCCACGCGGCCAAGGCGCGGCCCAGTTTCACACAACAGAAAAAGGACGCCCAAGTTTAAAACTTGGGCGTCCTTTTTGCTTGGCATAAACGGATCGGCTCAAATGTCTATGCGATTTGTGCTGTGGGGGCTGGGGGACTGCTTCCTTTTTGGACTCGTGTAAGAGGGGTGGCCCAAGTGCCCATGGACTTCGCGCCGTGGGCCCCTGGCCTGCTTTTTTCCGGCTTACACGCCGGCTGGGGTGGCGAGCCGGTATCTCCCGGTGAACACTTTTGCGTGGTTGCCTTTGTCCGCTTACAGTTCCTCTCCCAGCATCCGCACCAACAACGCGTTGGACACCAGAAAGCCCTCCGGTGTCAGGGAGATGGAGTCCTCCTCTGCCTGCAAAAGCTGCTTGGGGCAGCGTTTGGCGTTGCCCAGCACCTCTTCAAAGAGAGCGATGCCCTCCCGGCCGAAGCGGGCGACGCAGTCCTCCCGACGCAGGCCTCGGGTCAGCCGCAGATTCAGCATGGCAAACTCCCCAAAGTCCCCCCCGGAGCCGTCGTCCACCGGGGGATTTCCCTGGAGGAACCCCTCCAGGTCCCGGGGATAGTAAAACCGTCTGCCCCCAAAAAAGGAGTGGGCCCCCGGGCCAAAGCCCAGGTATTCCTCCCCTCGCCAGTACAGCAGATTGTGGCGGCTCTCCCGGCCTGGCCGGGAGAAATTGCTGATCTCGTACTGGGTGTATCCCAGCTCCCCCAGCTTCTCCACAGCGAACAGGTACTCCTCCGCAGAGGTGTCGTCGTCGGGGACGGTGACTTGCCGGGCGGCAAAGGGGGTGCCCGGCTCCACCTTTAATAGATAGGAGGATATGTGCTCCACCCCCAGCCCGGCGGCAAATTGGATGGAGCGGCCCAGTTTTTCCCGGGAGCCTCCGGGCAGGCCCAGCATCAGATCCAGAGAGATGTTCTCAAACCCCGCCTGACGGGCGTCCTCCACCGCCCGGACCACGTCCTCCGGGGAGTGGGCCCGGCCCAGAAAGCGCAGTTCCTCCCGGTCAGCGGATTGGAGCCCCATGGACAGCCGGTTGAATCCCGCCCGGCGCACCCCGCAAAAGAAGTTCCGGTCCACCCGGGTGGGATTGGCTTCCAGGGTGATCTCCGCCTGGGGGGAGAGGAGAAAGCGGTCCCCCACCCCCTGGAGGATGGTCCCCAGCCGGTCCGCCCCCAGCAGGCTGGGAGTTCCCCCGCCAAAGTAGACGGTGGAAAGCTCCCGGTCCCGGAGTTTGTCCTGCCAGGGGTCCAGGGAGGCCAGAGCCCCCTGGACGTAGGCGTCCATGACCTCCTGGGAGTCGGGAAGGGAGTAGAAATCGCAGTAAGGGCATTTGCCGTGGCAGAAGGGGACGTGGAAGTAAAAACCCAGCAAAAAATCACCACCCAGGGAAAAATCATAGGACGCGCTGCACCGGCCGAACCGGCAGGAGAATGCCCGGGAGGATAGGCTTATGCTCCCGCTCTCCTGCAAAACAACCAAGAGGGCATCTCCTCCAGAGCTTGCGCGTCCTTCTTTCTTTATAGATTCATTTTTTAGTAAGTTTCAAGTGCGTGGGAGAAAAGCCCTCCCGTTGGTAAAATCGGTGGGCATCCTCCCGAGAACGTCCGCTGGCCACTTCCAAAAGAAGGCAGCCCTGTTCCCAGGCAAACTTCTCCCCTTCTTCCACCAGGGCCTTGCCAATACCCTGTCCACGGCAGGCCGGGTCTACCACCAGCTCCAGGATCTCCGCCACCAGGCCGCTGTGGTGAAGCTGCCCTTCCAGCCGCAGATTTATAAAACCCAGAATACCGCTTGCGGTCTCCCACACCAGGGGAATGTACCGGGGATCCTTTTGCTGGGAAGCATAGATCTCTCCAAAGCGCTGGCGAGGGAGCTCCTCCCCCTCCAACTCGCACATCAGCTGATAGACTGCAGCCTCATCGGCGGCTGTTGCTTTTCGCATCATAAAACCGGCCTCCTTTTCCCACCCCCAAGCCCAGGCGGCGCCAGATAGAGGGGATGCCGCCAGGCCGGGCTTGCTTTATTCGTCCAGCTTCAGCACGGACATAAACGCCTCCTGGGGCACCTCCACCGTGCCCAGCTGGCGCATCCGCTTCTTGCCTTCCTTCTGCTTTTCCAGCAGCTTCTTCTTCCGGGTGATATCGCCGCCGTAGCACTTGGCCAGCACGTCCTTGCGCAATGCCTTCACCGTCTCCCGGGCGATGATCTTTCCGCCAATGCACGCCTGGATGGGCACCTCGAACAGCTGGCGGGGGATCTTCTCCTTGAGCTTCTCCGTCATCTTCCGGGCCCGGCCATAGGCCTTGTCCGCGTGAATGATAAAGGACAGGGCGTCCACCACTTCCCCGTTGAGCATGATGTCCAGCTTCACCAGCTTGCTGGGCTGATATCCCATCAGCTCGTAGTCAAAGGAGGCGTAGCCCCGGGTGCGGGATTTGAGGGCGTCGAAAAAGTCGTAGACAATCTCGTTGAGGGGCAGTTCATAGTGGATGTCCACCCGGTCGGTGTCCAGGTACTTCATATCCTTGAACACGCCCCGGCGCTCCTGGCACAGCTCCATGATATTCCCCACGTACTCCGAGGGGGAGTAGATGTGGGCGTTGCAGATGGGCTCCTGTGCGCTTTGGATCAAAGTGGGATCCGGGTAGTTGGTGGGGTTGTCGATGGTGATCTCCTGGCCGTCGGTGAGCTTTAACTTGTACACCACGCTGGGGGCGGTGGTGATCAGGTCCAGATCGTACTCCCGCTCCAGCCGCTCCTGAATGATCTCCATGTGCAGAAGCCCCAAGAAGCCGCACCGGAAGCCAAAGCCCAGGGCCACAGAGGTCTCCGGCTCAAAGGTCAAAGAGGCGTCGTTGAGCTGGAGTTTTTCCAGGGCGTCCCGCAGGTCGGTGTAGTGGGCGCCGTCGGCAGGGTAGATGCCGCAGAACACCATGGGCTGCACCGCCCGGTACCCTGCCAGAGGTTCGGCAGCGGGGCGGTCGGCCAGAGTCACCGTGTCGCCCACTCGGGCCTGGCGCACGTCCTTGATGGAGGCGGCGATGTAGCCCACCTCTCCGGCGTACAGGGCGTCGGCGGGCTCCAGGGAGGTGGCCCGCAGAAAGCCGCACTCCACCACGTTGAACTCGCCGCCGGTGGCCATCATGCGGATGGTGTCCCCAGGCTTTACCTGGCCGTCCTTGATCCGCACGTACACGATAACTCCCCGGTAGGCGTCGTAGTAGGAGTCAAAGATCAGGGCCCGGAGGGGGTCGGTCTCATCCCCCTGAGGAGCGGGAATGTCCGTGACAATCCGCTCCATTACCTCCTGAACGTTTTCTCCGGTCTTGGCGGAGATCCGGGGGGCGTCCATGGCAGGGATGCCGATGACGTCCTCGATCTCGTGGCAGACCCGCTCCGGGTCTGCGCTGGGGAGGTCGATCTTGTTGATCACCGGCAGGATCTCCAGTCCCGCGTCCACCGCCAGATAGGTGTTGGCCAGCGTCTGGGCCTCAATGCCCTGGGAGGCATCCACCACCAGCACCGCCCCTTCACAGGCGGCCAGGGACCGGGAGACCTCGTAGTTGAAGTCCACGTGTCCGGGGGTGTCGATGAGGTTGAAAATGTAGTCCTCGCCGTCCTTGGCGGTGTAGACCAAGGTCACCGCGTGAGCCTTGATGGTGATGCCCCGTTCCCGCTCCAGATCCATGTTGTCCAGCAGCTGATTCTCCATCTCCCGGAGGGGGACGGACTTGGTCAGCTCCAGGATCCGGTCGGCCAGGGTGGATTTGCCGTGGTCGATGTGGGCCACAATGCTGAAATTGCGAATTTTACTTCTATCCATAGGGAATCTCCGTTACAAAAAGTGTATTTACTTATTATAGCAGAAAAGGGGAGAAAAGAAAACTGCGCAGAAAGGCGGGAGACGAAAAAGTTTTTGGGGCGCCTTTTTTCAAAAAGGCGCGACCTTAACACCGGCGCAGCCGGAAAGGAAATACAGTGAGGCCGGCGCACCAGCGCGTAGCGCTGTAGCCGAGCCGAACGACCCTCTAGCAGTGAGCTGTCCCACCGCAGCCGTCAAAGAAAAGCAGCGCCTGCGCCCGCACGGCGCGAAGCGCATAGGGCGAAGGCGCGGCCCTTCCGCACCGCACTGGCCTTGGAAGGCTGAGCAAAGGCTGGAGGGACCTTTTTGCGCTAGGCTTTCGAGAACGGGCATCCCCTCCTTGGGCGGGGGTTTCTGGGAGCCGTCCGGCGGTGCCGCCTATCTGCCTTCGGCAGCGTGCGGCGGCATCGCCTGGCTTTTTCTTTCGGCATGCGCCGGTTAAGGCCGCGAGACGCCGTCTCGCGCTCTGCAAGCTTTTGAAAAAGCTTGAGCAAAACTTTTTCGTTTTTCTCGCCTTGCAATCCCTTCCCGCCCATGCTACAATACTCCTCAGTATGACTTAACCAGAAAGGCGGTCCCTTCTTATGAAAGCTACGGAAAAAACCATGGAGACCATCGTAAACCTCTGCAAAGCGCGGGGCTTCATCTTCCCCGGCAGCGAGATCTACGGCGGCCTGTCCAACTCCTGGGACTACGGCCCCTTGGGTGTGGAGTTTAAAAACAACGTGAAAAAGGCCTGGTGGAAAAAGTTCGTCCAGGAATCCCCCTATAACGTGGGTGTGGATGCCGCCATTTTGATGAATCCCCAGGTGTGGGTGGCCACCGGCCATGTGGGCGGCTTCTCCGATCCCCTGATGGACTGCAAGGACTGCAAAACCCGTCACCGCGCCGACAAGCTCATTGAGGACTTCACCGGCGAGTCCGCCGACGGCTGGTCCAATGAGAAGATGATGGACTTTATCAAAGAGAATCACATCAAGTGCCCCAACTGCGGCAGTGAGAACTTCACTGAGATCCGCCAGTTCAACCTGATGTTCAAGACGTTCCAGGGCGTCACCGAGGACGCGAAGAACGAGATCTACCTGCGCCCCGAGACCGCCCAGGGCATCTTTGTCAACTTCCCCTCTGTGCAGCGCACCACCCGGAAGAAGCTGCCCTTCGGCATTGCCCAGATCGGCAAGAGTTTCCGCAACGAGATCACTCCCGGCAACTTCACCTTCCGCACCCGGGAGTTTGAGCAGATGGAGCTGGAGTTCTTCTGCAAGCCCAACACCGACCTGGAGTGGTTTGCCTATTGGAAGGAGTTCTGCCGCAAGTGGCTCCAGAGCCTGGGCATGACCGAGGAGAATGTGCGCTTTCGGGATCACCGTCCTGAGGAGCTGTCCTTCTACTCCAAGGCCACCACGGATGTGGAGTACCTGTTCCCCTTCGGGTGGGGCGAGCTGTGGGGCATTGCCGACCGCACCGATTACGACCTGAAGCGCCATCAGGAACATTCCGGCAAGGACCTGACCTATTTCGACCAGGAGACCCAGGAGCATTACATTCCCTACGTCATCGAGCCCAGCTTGGGCGCCGACCGCATGGCACTGGCTTTCCTGTGCGACGCCTACGACGAGGAAGTGGTGGGCCAGGACAAGAACGGCAAGGATGACGTCCGTGTGGTGCTGCGTCTGCACCCGGCTCTGGCGCCCTTCAAGGCCGCCGTGCTGCCCCTGTCCAAGAAGCTGGGGCCCAAGGCGCAGGAGGTCCACGACATGCTCTCCAAGGACTTCATGGTGGACTATGACGAGTCCGGCTCCATTGGCAAGCGGTACCGCCGGCAGGACGAGATCGGCACACCGCTGTGCATCACCATTGACTTTGACACCGTGGGCGACGGCGACAAGGAGCCCGACAACTGTGTCACAGTCCGGGATCGGGACACCATGGAGCAGGTGCGGCTGCCCATTGAGAAGCTGAAGGAGTACATCGCAGAAAAGGTGGCATTCTAAACCGGATCCGCGGTGAAGGAGCGGGGGAAACCCCGTTCCTTTTTTTGCCGGTTTGGGAAAGGACCATTGAACAATCGGCTGGGATGTGCTATAATGACCAGATAGGAAAGCGAACGGAAAATCCCACCAGCAGGAGGAACTGCCATGAGAGAAAAGCGCCGATTCGCGGCTCTGCTTGCGGCCCTGGCGTTGGCCGCCTGTCTGACCGCAGTGCCGGCCTTGGCCACAGAGGGGACGCCCCCTGTGGGTTATACCCAGATGCCCGGAGATGCCACCGGGACCACCCCTCAGGATCCAGGGACGGAGCCGGTGGAACCGGACCCGGTGACGCCTGCCCCGGACCCGGTGACACCACCCCCCTCCAGCAGCTCCTCCTCGGAGAGCTCCAGCTCTTCTTCGGAGTCCTCGGAATCCTCCCAGGATTCCAGCTCGTCCTCCAGCTCCTCTTCGGAATCCTCCCAGTCCTCCCAGGAGCCGGGAGGGAACGGATCCTCTTCGGAGGATCCCTGGGGCGGGATCACCTCGGAGGAGCCCTCTGAGGGCGGGGAAAGCTCCTCTTCGGAGTCCTCCCAGGAGGAGCCGGTCTGGGAGGAGCCCAGTCAGTCCCAGGAGGAACCCGGTGACACCACCCAGCAGGTGGAGGTCCCCGACTATGAACCCCAGACCATCGCCACTCCCCGGCCCGCGGTGGAGCGGCCCTCCGTGTCTTTGAACGGCGGCAGCCAGACCTCTTCGGAATCCACCGAGGAAAGCGGTCCCAACTACGTGACCTTTGCCCGGCTGAACGTCCGGGGCAACTCCATGGGGAGCACCTTGTTTGTGGGGGGCGTGGCCAGCATCGCGGTGGGCGTGTTGGGCCTGGTGGCCATTCTGCTGTTGTACCTGCGGGGCCGGCGTCGGTATGCCGGTGCCGAGGGAATCCTGGAGGAGATCCATGAGGCGGAGGTCCGCCAGCAGCCTGCCCAGGGTGGCGGAGCTCCCTATCAGGAGACGCCCCCGCCTGCGCCACGCCGGAATCCCCCTCCTTCAGGAGCGGTGGTGCCGGAAGAGGCCTCCCTGTACACCGAGGAGTTCAGTGTGCCTCAGGACCAGTATCCTCCTCAGGAGGAGTACGATCAGTACGGCGAGTACGACGAGTACGGTGACTATGAGGACTACGGGGAGTACGACAACTACGACGGCCCCTATGAGGAGGAAGGCCAGTACGGCCAGTACCGGGACCAGGAGGTCCCCTATGAGGAGCCTTATGATGACTACCAGGACGGGACCTATGACCAGGATTATCCGGCGGAGCCTCAGCCGCCGGAGCCGGAGGACGTCATGGGGCAGACCCGGCAGTTTGACACAGAGGAGATCCTGCGGGAGGCCCTGCGCTTCACGGAGGACGACCCGAAAAAATAAAAAACCCAAGGGCTGTTGCCAAGAGCAATGGCCCTTTTTTGTTGGGCAAATCTTCTCTGGCTCCCGCCCCGCCCCCCAAGACGGAATCGCTGGGGGTCCAAAGACGCTCGGCAGGCTGTGTGGTCCCCAAAGTCCAAGTGTCCTTGTCCTCTGTTCTCGGTCACCGGCCCCGGCCCCTGCGGCCCAGATACCCCGTTGTCCCACTCACCCCCTTCCTCAACAGGCTGATTTTCCCCTAGGACCAGGACGCCCAAAAGAGAGGTTTTCCCCAGTGTGTTGAATTTCCCGCGAAAACTTGGTAGAATGGGGGAAAACGAGGGGAGGGACGCGGATGGAGAGCCAGGAACACACCCGGGAAAAGCTGGCCCGTGCCATCAAGGAAGAGATGGAGCGGGCGCCCCTGGACAAGATCACCGTGACTCAAATTGTGGAGCGGGCGGGGGTGACCCGGCAGACCTTTTACCGGAACTTTAAAGATAAGTACGACCTGGTGAACTGGCACTTTGAGCAGCTGGCCCAGCGATCCTTCAAGCAGATGGGGGTCAGCCTGACCCTGCGGGAGGCGCTGATCCGCAAGTTCCAGTTTTTAAAGGGGGAGGGAACCTTTTTCACCCAGGCGTTCCGCTCCCGGGACCACAACTCGGTGGTGGCCTATGACTACCAGTGCATCCTGGAGTTTTACACCGGGATCCTGAAGCGGAAGCTGGGGGTGGAGAAACTCCCTCAGGACATCGCGTTTCTGCTGGAGATGTACTGCGGGGCCTCCATTGAAAAGACGGTGGAGTGGGTGACCACCGGGATGGAGCGGCCCATTCCGGAGCTGGTGGACCTCTTGATTGAGGCCATGCCCCAGCGGCTCCAGGAGCTGCTGAGGGAGTTGCAGACTCCGGTGGCGGAGGCCGGGAGTGAGGGTTCCCTTCGGGATAAATAGCGAAAGGAGTGTGTGGAGTTGAGTCAGTCTTTTTTGGAGTGGTATGATCCCATGGATCAAACGGCACCGGTCATCCAGGCGGGTGCCCACATTCAAAGTAAATACCCGGGGATGGAAATGCCCACTCTGCCGGTAAAAGCGGTGGTGTTTTGCCTGGGCAAGGGAATGGCTGTGTTAGAGGAGCGCTTTTCTGTGGAACCACGGATGGAAAAACTCCCAGGCTTTATCACACACTCCAAGGTGGATGTGGTAATAGGGCATCCCGATGTGTGCTTTCTCCACGGAGGATATGGGGCGCCCCAGGCTGCCTGTACGGTGGAGACCCTCCATGCTCTTGGTGTACAGGAGCTGCTCCTGGTGGGATTGTGCGGTGGATTCCACCCTCAGCTCCAGGTGGGGGATGTGGTGATCCCGGAGAAGATTTGGAGCGAGGAAGGTACCTCCCTGCATTACCGTGAGAGGTTGTGCTTTGTGGAGCTGCCAACTCCCCGATGTGAAGCGCTGGCGGTCCACCTGACCAATGCGGGCTTTCATACGGAGAACCTGCCCACAGTGACAACGGATGCCGTCTACCGCCAGACCTATCAAAAAGAGGCTCTTTGGCGGGAGCAGGGCTGTGTGGGGGTGGATATGGAGGCCTCTGCAGTGGCGGCGGTGTGCGCATATTACGGTATGGGTTGTACTGTGGCGTTGATGGTTTCGGATAAGCATCCTCAAACCCCGGAAGAGTCCTCGTGGAAGTGGGGGAGTGACCGGTATGCCCAGCAGCTGGAACAGTACATTGCAGCCTGCGCGGAGTTTGCCATGGAACAGAATGGCCTCCGCGATAATTGAGACACAGCGGTCCCCGGGAGGGGCCGCTTTTTTTGCCCTCTGTGTGACACTTTCCCCAAAGTGTCACTTGTTTTTTGAAAAACTACTTGCTACAATTTTAACAGAGTTAAAAAGGGGCGGGCGTGCCCCGGCGCTGTTGGCGCCAATAGAAAGGAAGTTATTTTCATGGCAAACCGTTTTGTCTTAAATGAGAGATCCTATCACGGCAAGGGTGCGATCCAGGAGATCGCCGGGGAAGTCACCAGCCGCGGCCTGAAGAAGGCTCTGGTGTGCTCCGACCCTGATCTGCTGAAGTTTGGCGTCACCCAGAAGGTCACCGACGTGCTGGACGGCGCCGGGATCGCCTATGACATCTACTCCGAGATCAAGCCCAACCCCACCATCCAGAATGTCCAGGACGGCGTGGAGGCTCTGAAGAAGTCCGGGGCTGACTGCATCATCGCCATCGGCGGCGGCTCCTCCATGGACACTGCCAAGGCCATCGGCATCATCGCCACCAACCCCGAGTTTGCCGACGTTCGCTCTCTGGAGGGTGTGGCTCCCACCAAGAATCCCTGCCTGCCCATCATCGCTGTGCCCACCACCGCCGGCACCGCTGCTGAGGTCACCATCAACTACGTCATCACCGACGTGGAGAAGAACCGCAAGTTCGTCTGCGTGGATCCCCATGACATCCCCGTGGTGGCCATTGTGGATCCCGACATGATGTCCTCCATGCCCAAGGGCCTCACCGCCGCCACCGGCATGGACGCCCTGACCCACGCCATCGAGGGTTACATCACCAAGGGCGCCTGGGAGCTGTCCGATATGTTCCACCTGAAGGCCATTGAGATCATCTCCAAGTCCCTGCGGGGCGCTGTGGAGAACACCCCCGAGGGCCGGGAGGGCATGGCTCTGGGTCAGTACATCGCCGGTATGGGCTTCTCCAATGTGGGCCTGGGCATTGTCCACTCCATGGCTCACGGCCTGTCCGCTCTGTATGACACTCCCCACGGTGTGGCCTGCGCCATCATCCTGCCCACTGGCCTGGAGTACAACAAGCCCGTGGCTGGCAAGCGTTACCGCGCCATTGCCCAGGCTATGGGCGTGGAGGGCGTTGCCGATATGACCGACGACCAGGCTGCCGACGCCGCTATCGCCGCGGTGAAGAAGCTGTCCGCTGATGTGGGCATCCCCCAGAACCTCCATGGAATTCTGAAGGAGGAGGACGTGGAGTTCCTGTCCAAGTCCGCCTACGCTGACGCCTGCTGCCCCGGCAACCCCCGGGACACCAGCGAGGAAGAGATCGCCGGCTTGTACCGCTCTCTGCTGTAATGCGGCAAACCAGAGGGAAGACACCGCCCCCTTGGCAAGGCTGATCACCCCCACCGACGGTGTGTCACTGTGCTGTATAATTCTCAGCTTTGTGAAAAAGGGACAGCATCCCTCCTGATCTATATGGATCATAAAACCTCCTGTTCGGGACGATACCCGGCAGGAGGTTTTTGTCTGCTTTTTTCAGGTGATCCACCTGGAGCAGCGTGGGCGGGAGCTCAGGAAGCCATCCTGGCCGGACGTGCTGGTTGTTCCGGCCGTGGGCGTTGGGGTGCCTGGGAAGCCTTTTTGGCCTATTGGGATCTCTGGGGCGGATGGGGAAATCCCACAGCTGAATTTGTGCCGAAAAAGGGAGATGAAATCATGGAATTCTTAGCAAGATTGTGCTAAAATAAGAGGGCGATGGAAAGGGGAGAATGCAGTGGAAAGGAACATACCGGAGGACCTGCGGCAGTACGTGGAGGACAAAATCCTCCCCCAGTACCGGAAATCCGACCCAGCTCATGGAGAGGGCCACGTGCGCCAGGTG
Organism: Acutalibacter sp.; assembly: GCA_050946975.1. Taxonomy (GTDB): domain Bacteria; phylum Bacillota; class Clostridia; order Oscillospirales; family Acutalibacteraceae; genus Acutalibacter. The sequence continues at coordinate 17,546 of JBMNVU010000012.1, read as the reverse complement.
ATGGAGAACAGCTGGGAGCTGGCCCGGACCCTGGAGGTAAAGTGGCCCTTGGTGTACGTGACGGCGGCCTATCATGACCTGGGGATCCCGGAGTTTGGGCGCAAGGACCACCAGCTCACCTCCGCCCGGCTGCTCCGGGAGGATCGGGAGCTGGAGCGGTGGTTTACCCCGGAGGAGATGGAGTTGATGGCCCAGGCGGTGGAGGATCACCGAGCCTCAGGAGAGCATCCTCCCCGCAGCCTGTACGGCAGGATCGTCAGCGAGGCGGACCGGGACATTGACCCGGAGCGCATTGTCCGGCGGTCCATGGAGTACAGCAAAGCCCACTTTCCGGAGAAGGACACAGCCTGGCAGGTGCGCCGGGCGGTGGAGCACATTCGGGAGAAGTACGGTCCCCAGGGGTATGTGAAGCTGTGGCTCCAAAGCCCCCGGAACCAGGCGGGTCTGGACACCCTGCGGCGCTGGCTGGCCACAGGGGAGTTGGAGGAGGTGTGCAGACGCTATGAATGAGACCTTGTATGTTTCGGATCTGGACGGCACCCTGCTGACTCCTGAGGAGCGGCTGTCCCCCTTTACTGTCCGGGTGCTCAACGCTCTGGTGGAGCAGGGGGTGCACTTCACCTACGCCACGGCTCGGTCCCGGCACTCGGCGGAGGTGGTCACAGCGGGGCTGACCAAGAATCTGCCGGTGATCGTCTACAATGGGGCCTTTGTCATCGACGGCGCCACCGGGGAGAAGCTGGTGGAGTCCGGCTTCTCCCCGGAGCAGATTGCCCAGGTCCGGGCCTGGGGGGAGACCTGCGGCCTGCGGCCCCTGTGCTACGCCTTTGTGGAGGGAGTGGAGCGGGTCTCCTGGCGGGAGGATCGGGTCAATGAGGGCATTGCCTTTTACCTGTCCAACCGGAAAGGCGATTCCCGCCTGCGGCCGGTGGGGGAGGATAACGCCCTCTACCGGGGAGAGGTGTTTTACTTCACCTACATCGGGGAGCAGGAGGAGCTGGAGCCCCTGTGGCGGCTGGCCCGGGAGTGTTCCTGGCTCAACGTCACCTACCAGCAGGAGCTGTACCGTCAGGAGTATTGGCTGGAGCTGATGCCCCGGGCGGCCACCAAGGCCAACGCCTCCCGGCGGCTGTTGGAGCGGCTGGGGTGTTCCCGGATGGTGAGTTTTGGGGACGCCATCAACGATGTGTCCCTGCTTCAAGCGGCGGATTGGGGCTGCGCCGTGGAAAACGCCGTCCCCCAGCTGTTGGCCCAGGCCGACGAGATCCTCCCCGGAAACAGGTCGGACGGGGTGGCCAAATTCCTCTTGGCAGATACCGCCCCGGCGCTGGCTCTGGGGAAGCGGGCGGGAGCGTTCCGGCTGCGGCTGTACCGGCCCTCGGACCTGGAGGAGCTGATCCAGCTGTTTTATGAAACGGTCCACACCGTGAACCTGGGGGACTACTCCCAGCGGGAGGTGGACGCCTGGGTTCCCTCCCCGGAGAGCGTCAACCGGGAGACCTGGGGACAGACGCTGGCAGCTCACTACACCGTGGTGGCGGAGCAGAACGGTGTCCTTTTGGGCTTTGGGGACCTGGACCATACCGGCTATCTGGACCGGCTGTATGTCCACAAGGACTTCCAGAGCCGGGGGGTGGCCACGGCCATTGTCCAGGCTCTGGAGGGCTGCGCCCGGGGGTTGGAGGCCCAGCGGGTGACGGTCCACGCCTCCCGCACAGCCCGGCCCTTCTTTGAGGCTCGGGGCTACCGGGTGGAGTACGCCCAGCAGGTGGAACGCTATGGCGTGCTGCTGGAAAATTTCGCCATGGAGCTTCCTCTGGAGAAGCCCCAGAACAGCGATCAAGGGAGGTAGGACCATGGGAGCGATCAAAGTGCTGCGGGCGGTGCTGGGGGTGATCCTCTGCGCCCTGCTGGGAGTTAGCCTTTGGCTGACGGTGCAGCGTCAGGTGTTCCATCAGGAGGAGCTGACCCTTCCGGGGGCGGTGGTGGTTCCGGTGACGGGGGACACCATGACCCCGGCCTTGACCCAGGAGGATCTGGCAGTGATTCTCCCCGGGGCAGAGGATTGCAGCCTGGGGGACGCTGTGCTCTGTGAGGACGGCAGCTTCCAGCGGCTGGTGGGCACCGTGGACGGGGAGTTCATCGCCCGGGGGGACAATGAGTCCCAGGAGTTGGAGGCTCTGCTCCCCGCCGGGGAGATCCGGGGCCGGGTGACCTGGGTGGTGCCCGGCGGCCGGGGCGTCTGGGAGTTTTTTGGGTCCCTCTGGGGGCCGGTGGCCATCCTGGTGGTTGCCGTGGTGCTGCTGGGCCTGCCGGGCTTGCTGGGCCTGGGCCGTGACCCGAAGCCGGTGCAGGAGGCTCCCCCGCGCCGGAGTGGATCCCAGACGTCCGCCCCCCGGCGGCAGCCTGCGGAACCTGGCCCGATGAGAGCTGGCGTGTCGGAGGAGGCTCCCCCGCACCGGAGTGTTCCCCAGGTGTCCGCCCCCCGGCGGCAGCCTGCGGAACCCGAACCCGGGAGCAAATCCCGGCCCTCGGTTCCTCCACAAGAGGAGCCTGTCCGGCCCCATCAAAAGTCCCGGCGGGGCGGTTATCGCCCCCGCCACTGAGAGAGGAGGAGCGCTATGCTTTGGCTATGGATCCTGTTGATCGTGATCGCGGTGGTGGCGGTGCTGCTGGGGGTGGCGTCCTGGTATTTCTTCAAGTTCTCCATCCGGCGGTACCGGCGGGAGCTGACCGACCAGCAGTACAATGACGACGGCTCCATCTGGCAGCCCTTTGCCCAGCGAATGGCCCAGGCCCAGGAGTACATCCGGGCCCACACAGCGGAGCGTCCCAAGATCACCTCCTACGACGGCCTGGAGCTGACGGCCCTCTACCTGCCCGCTCCGGAAACGCCCAAAGGGACGGTGATCGCCTTTCACGGGTACCGGTCTCTGGCCACCATTGACTTTGCCCTGGAGGTGGAGTTCCTCAATTCTCTGGGGTACGACCTGCTGCTGCCCTATCAGCGCTCCCACGGGGAGAGCCAGGGAAAATACATCACCTACGGCGTCAAGGAGCGCTATGACTGCCGGGATTGGGCCAAGTACGCTGCCGGGCGGTGGGGGAATCGGCCCCTGTTTCTCATGGGGATCTCCATGGGGGCTGCCACAGTGATGATGGCCTCGGACCTGGACCTGCCGGAGAGCACCCGGGGGATCGTGGCGGACTGCGGGTTCACCAGTCCCTGGGAGATCATGGCTCACGTGGCCAAGCGGGATTTCCACCTGCCGCCTTTTCCGCTGCTGTACCTGCTGGATGGGATCGCCCGGTGGCGGGCGGGATTTTCCCTGAAGGAGGCGGACAGCCGTCAGGCGCTGAGCCGCACAACGCTGCCGGTGCTGTTCCTCCACGGGGAGGACGACGACTTTGTGCCCGTGTCCATGACCCGGGAGGACTACCAAGCCTGCCGGGGGGAGAAGTACCTCCGACTGGTGCCTGGAGCAGCCCACGCCCAGAGCTTTGCCGTGGACACCCAGGGCTGCCAGCAGGCCATTGAGGAGTTCCTCCAGCGGTACGGCCAGCCGTGACGCGCCTGGGGCGGCCGCCTGCTCCCAGAAGCTTCCGGGAAACCGAAAACCAGGGAGGTCCTGGGGGAATTCAAATGGCCATTGGAGCCGCACCCGGAAAGCGGGGAGCGGCCCACGCTCAGAGCTTCGCCGTGGACACCCAGGGCTGCCAGCAGGTCATTGAGGAGTTCCTCCAGCAGTACGGCCAGCCGTGACGCGCCTGGGGCGGCCGCCTGCTCCGGAGGCTTCCGGAAAACCGAAAACCAGGGGGATCCTTGGAAAATTCAAAAGGCCATTGGAGCCGCACCCGGAAAGCGGGGAGCGGCTCTTTTTTTGTCCAATTCTGAGGCGAGGAAGGGGAGGAAAAATATTTTACGTTATCCATTGCAAAGCGTCATGGGACATGATAAGATACTCTGAGAATATGCGGCGTCCGTGGAAACCGGGGGATCCGGTGCCCACCTTCGTCGTCTTTTTATGCCCCGGTGACGGGAGCCTTTGGGGAAAGGGGTCGTTTTATGGCGCAGAGGATTCGCAGTATGACGGAGGGATCGCCGGCCAAGCTGCTGGTGGCGTTTGCCCTGCCGCTGATGGTGGGCAACGTGTTCCAGCAGCTGTACACGGTGGTGGACACTGCCGTGGTGGGCCAGGTGGTGGGCGTAGGCGCCCTGGCGGCTTTGGGAGCCGCGGATTGGCTCAACTGGATGGTCCTGGGCATCATCCAGGGGCTGACCCAGGGCTTTGCCATCTTGATGGCCCAGAACTTTGGGGCCAAGGACCACCGGGAGCTCTCCCGGAGTGTGGGGGCGTCGGTGACGCTGTGTCTGATCTCCACCGTGCTGCTGATGGTTGCCAGCCAGCTGGCTGCCCGTCCGGTGATGCTGCTGCTGAACACGCCGGAGGATATCCTGCCCGGGGCGCTGTTGTACCTGCGGATCGTGTTCGGCGGGATCCCGGCCATCATGGCCTACAACTTGCTGGCCTCCATCCTTCGGGCGCTGGGGGACAGCAAGACACCTCTCTACGCTGTGGTCATGGCGGCGCTGCTCAATGTGGGGCTGGACTTTCTGTTTGTCATGGGCTTTCGTTGGGGTATTGGGGGCGCGGCGGTGGCCACGGTGATCTCCCAGGCAGCGTCGGCGGTGTACTGCTTCGTCAACGTGCGCAGGATCACCATTCTCAAGATCCACCGGCAGGATTTCCGCCTGACCCTGGAGCTGACCAAAACCCTGTTGAAGCTGGGTTCCCCCGTGGCCTTGCAGAACGCCATCATCTCCGTGGGGGGCATGGTGGTCCAGTCGGTGATCAACCGGTTCGGCATGCTGTTCATCGCCGGGTTCACCGCCACCAACAAGCTTTACGGCATCCTGGAGATCGCCGCCACCTCCTACGGCTTTGCGGTGACCTCCTATGTGGGGCAGAACCTGGGGGCCCGGTTCCTTAAGCGGATCAAAAAGGGCATGACCTCCGCCGCCCTCATCGCCCTGCTGACCTCGGTGGTGATCGCCGCGGCTATGCTGGCCTTCGGCAAGCTGTTTTTGGGGCTGTTCATCTCCGGCACCCCGGAGGAGGTGGAGGCTTCTCTGCAGATCGCCTACCATTACCTGGCCATTATGAGCGTGTGCCTGCCCATCCTCTATATGCTCCACATCTACCGGTCCGCCCTGATGGGTCTGGGGGACACGGTGGTCCCCATGTGCTCCGGGTTTGCGGAGATGGTGGTCCGGGTGGGCGTGGCCCTGCTGCTGCCCCTGATCATGGGCCAGGAGGGCATCTACTACGCGGAGGTGGGTGCTTGGACCGGCGCGGCCATCATCCTGGTGACCGCCTATTATATCCGCATCCGGGCCCTGTCCCGGCGCAAGGGCTTTGCCCTGGATGAATAAAAGGAAGGAGGGTTTTCCTGTGGAACGGACAATCAAAGAAAACAGCATTACGGAGGGCGTGATCTGGAAGCAGCTTCTCACCTTTTTCTTCCCCATCCTCATTGGGACCTTCTTCCAGCAGCTCTACAACACCGTGGACACCATTGTGGTGGGCCAGTATGTGGGCACCCAGGCCCTGGCTGCCGTGGGCACCACCGGCACCCTGATCAACCTGTTGGTGGGCTTTTTCGTGGGAGTCTCCTCCGGCGCCACGGTGATCATCTCCCAATTCTTCGGCGCCGGGGACGCCAAAAACGTGTCCAAGGCCGTGCACACCTCCATGGCCCTGGCCATTGTGGGCGGGCTGATCATCATGGTGCTGGGCCTGCTCACCGCCAAGCCCTGTCTGGTGCTTTTGGGCGTGCCCCAGGAGATCCTGGGCGACGCCCTGACCTATGCCGTTGTCTACTACTGCGGCATCATCGCCAGCATGATCTATAACGTGGGCACCGGCGTGCTCCGGGCCATCGGAGACGCCAAGATGCCCCTGTATGTGCTCATCGTCTGCTGCCTGGTGAACATCCTGCTGGACCTGCTGTTTGTGCTGGCCTTCCGCTGGGGGGTGTTCGGCGTGGCCATTGCCACGGTGCTGTCCCAGGTGGTCAGCGCCCTGCTGATCCTTCTGCGGCTGATGCTCACCCGGGAGTGCTATCGGGTGGAGCTGCGGCGCATCCGGTTTGACCGGAGCATCCTGAAAAATGTGATCCGCATCGGCCTGCCCGCCGGGATGCAGTCCGTGCTGTACTCCGTGTCCAACCTGATGGTCCAGGCCAGCATCAACTCCTTCGGCACCGACGCCATTGCCTCCTGGGCGGCCATCGGCAAGATTGACGGCTTTATCTGGATGGTCATGAGCGCCTTCGGCATTGCGGTGACCACCTTTGTGGGCCAGAACTTCGGCGCCCAGAAGTACGCCAGGGTCAAGCGGAGCATCAAGGTGTGCCTGAGGATGTCCCTGGGTACCACCATTGCCCTGAGCGTCCTGCTGCTGATCTTCATGGAACCCCTGCTGCGGTTCTTCACCGGAGACGAGACGGTCATTGAGATCGGCCAGCGTTTTTTCCGGGTGATGGCGCCGGGGTACTTCACCTACGTGTTTATCGAGATCTTCTCCGGCGCCATCCGGGGCGCTGGGGAGTCCTTCCAGCCCATGCTGATCACCTGCTTCGGCGTGTGCGGCCTGCGGATTGTGTGGCTGCTGGTGGTGGTGAACATCTGGCACACCATGGAAGTGGTGGCCATGAACTACCCCGTCACCTGGGTGATCGCCTCCATTGTCTTTATCATTTATTATTGCCGGATGAACTGGCTGCGGCGATGCATCCAGCGGGCCGGGTTCCCCATGCCGGAGAAAGTGTGATTCTTGGCGGTTTGTTCCAAAAATAGGTTGCATTTTCCCGGGGATTGCGCTACAATAAAGCCATAACATGTGCGTACAAATTTCAGCGGCGGCCAGCGTCGCTGCGCACTGCTTCTTTTGAAATCATGGAAAATGGAGGAACCGAAAATGACGAACATTCCCGAGGTCAAGCTGGGCATTGTGGCAGTGTCCCGCGACTGCTTTCCCATTGAACTCTCCCAGAGCCGCCGGGCGGCGGTGACGGCCGCCTGCGCCCAGAAGGGGCTGGAGGTCTACCAGGCCCAGACCACCGTGGAGAACGAAAAAGATATGCTCAAGGCGGTGGAGGAAGTCACCGCAGCCGGCTGCAACGCCCTGACGGTGTTCCTGGGCAACTTTGGCCCGGAGACCCCCGAGACCTTGATTGCCAAGTACTTTGACGGCCCCTGCATGTTTGTGGCAGCTGCCGAGGGTGACGGCGACCTGATCAACGGCCGCGGCGACGCCTACTGCGGCATGCTCAACTGCTCCTACAACCTGGGCATGCGGGGCCTGAAGGGCTACATCCCCGAGTATCCCGTGGGCGACGCCCAGGAGATCGCCGACAAGATGGTGGAGTTTGTGCCCATCGCCCGGGCGGTCATCGGTCTGAAGAACCTGAAGATCATCACCTTCGGCCCCCGGCCCCAGGACTTCTTCGCCTGCAATGCTCCCATCCAGGGCCTGTACGACCTGGGCATTGAGATCGAGGAGAACTCCGAGCTGGATCTGCTGGTCTCCTACAAGGAGCACGCCGACGATCCCCGGATCCCCGACGTCTGCGCCGACATGGCCAAGGAGATGGGCGAGGGCAAGTACTATCCCGACATGCTCAGCCGGATGGCTCAGTTTGAGCTGACCCTGCTGGATTGGGCCGAGAACCACAAGGGCAGCCGCAAGTATGTGGCCTTTGCCGACAAGTGCTGGCCCGCATTCCCCAGCCAGTTCGGCTTTGAGCCCTGCTACGTCAACTCCCGTCTGGCCACTCGCGGCATCCCCGTGGCCTGCGAGGTGGACATCTACGGCGCTCTCTCCGAGTACATCGGCATGTGTGTCTCCGGTGACACCGTCACCCTGCTGGACATCAACAACTCCGTGCCCGCCTCCATGTACGAGGCTCAGATCAAGGGCAAGTTTGACTATGATTACAAGCTGACCGACACCTTCATGGGCTTCCACTGCGGCAACACCCCCAGCTGCAAGCTGTGCGCCGACCGGGCCGTGAAGTACCAGCTGATCCAGCACCGTCTGCTGGAGCCCGCCGGTTCCGATCCCGATTTCACCCGCGGCACGCTGGAGGGCGACATTGCTCCCGGCGAGATCACCTTCTACCGTCTGCAGAGCACTTCCAACGGCCAGCTGCGCTGCTACGTGGCTGAGGGCGAGGTCCTGCCCGTGCCCACCTGCTCCTTCGGCGGCATCGGCGTGTTTGCCATTCCCGAGATGGGCCGTTTCTACCGCCACATCCTGGTGGAGAAGCGCTATCCCCATCACGGCGCCGTGGCTTTCGGCCATTATGGCAAGGCTCTCTTCGAGCTGTTCAAGCTGCTGGGCATCCAGGATATCGGCTTTAACCAGCCTGCCGGTATGCTCTACAAGACCGAGAATCCCTTCGCCTAAGAAGAATCCGCAAATGCGAGAAATCGCCGTCCCAGCCGGGGCGGCGATTTTTTTGCTGCCTTCTTAATTTCCGCCTCGCCGCAACCGATAGTCCCCATAGAGGCAGAGACCGGAGCTGTTTTTTTGAAAGAGGTGATGAGGATGGATCTTTTGTCCATTGGTAACCTGAGCACTTACATGAAGAACGTGAAGCTCCAGACTCAGTGGGATCTCAAGCAGCGCACAGGCAATTACACCGCCAAAGGGAAGAGCCTGGATGAGTGGCTGGATTCCTCTCTGAAGCAAAACCAAGAGGCGGCGGGGGTCCAAGCCCAGGTGGACGCCCAGCGGGAGAACGGGGATGACAAGCTCCGGGAGATTCACCAGAAGCTGGAGGCGGGGAGCAAGCTGACCCGGGAGGAACGGGAGTACCTTCAGGCCAAGGATCCCCAGGCGTATCAGGAGCTGGTCCAGGAGGAGCAGCAGCAAAAGGCTTACGAGCAGGCCCTGCGCCGGTGCAGGACCCAGGAGGAGGTCCAGCGGCTGCAAACCCAGCAGATCAATGCCTCCCTGACGGTGGTGCGCTCCATCGAGCACAACCCCCACATCTCCCAGGCCAAGAAGCTGGAGATTGCCATGGGGGAGAAGCGGAAGGTGGACGCCGTGGCCGAGAGCACCCGGCGGTTTGTGGCCAGCGGGGAGTATGCCAAGCTGCCCACCCAGGCGGAGGAGGCCCAGGCCAGCCAGGATCGAGAGCCAGTGGAGCAGCCCCAGGAGTCCCAGGGTGCTCAGGATCCCGTCCAAAGCCAGACCGGCGAGACCGTCCCCAGCACCTCCAGTGAGGAGCCCGGAGAAAAGCCGGAAGGGATCGATCCGCCCCACCGGGAGCATCTGTCGTCCAAGCGGCCCGTGGAGAAAGGGGAAAGTGAGACGCCGGAGGAGAGAAAGGTCCGCCGCGCCAAGGCCAGGGCGGCCTACGCGGCCATGAGCGGTACTGCCTCCCTCCAGCCGGAAGGAGCGTCGCCGACCTTTGACAAAAAGGGGTGAGACCATGCAGATTGGAGGAATCGGAAAACCGGGAGGACTGCCCCGGGCGGGGTGGTCCAGCCTGTACCAGAACGCCGGAACCAGGGAGAGTAAGCTCCCCCTGGCGGGAGCAGGCTTTGGCGGGCAGGACCAGTTGACTCTGTCCCTTTCCTATCTGGAGGAGCAGACCCAGCGGGCCTGGGAGCTCTCGGCCCTGGAGCAGCAGGAGATGGAGAGCTCGGGGGACAGCGCCGCGCTGGACGCTCTGGAGGAGGCCATGGATATTTTGGAGGCCTGTTCCAAGATCGCGGCCAGCATCATGAAGGGGGACCAGGTGCCTCTGGAGGACCTGCGCTACCTGATGGATCACGACCCCCAGGGGTACCAGTTGGCCATGGCCATGCGCCGCCCCAAGGAGGACCCGGAGAAGTGCAAAAGTGTCCTTTCCGAGGAGGACCAGCAGGCTTCGGAAAAGGCCTCGGTGGAGGCTCCAGCGGAAGGAGGTTCCGCTGGGGGAGAGGTCACCGGCGCCGCTCCGTCGGGGGAGTCAGCGCCGTCGGGAGAAGGCGCCTTCGGCGGCCAGCCGGAGGGCTGATCCGCTCAAACCAGCCAAAAAGGGGCTGCTGCGATCCTGCAGCAGCCCCTTTTCCATGGGCGGAAAACGATGAATTTTGCACGTTGCCCAGTCGCCCCAGAGCCGCCCCAAAGCGGCCAAGCCTCCCTCTGTACCGAAAGCTTCCGGCGGCCACTGGCGGGTGGGTTACAGGGTGAAGGTCACAGGGCCCAGCTCGACGTTGACCATCAGCAGCAGGCCCAGCTCGGTGTCCTGAGCCTGGGCGCTGGACAGGTCCTCTGGGCGGCGCAGGCGGCCCCTTACTGGATCGCCCCAGAGCCGCCCCAAAGCGGCCAAGCCTGCCTCTGTACCGAAAGATTCCGACGGCCACTGGCGGGCGGGTTACAGGGTGAAGGTCACAGGCTCCAGCCCGGCGTTGACCGTCAGCAGCAGGCCCAGCTCTGTGTCTTGAGCCTGGGCGCCGGAAAGATCCTTCACAGTGTGGATGTTGCGCAGCAGCACCTGGAGGTTCTCGGTCCGGCCTGCAAAGGTCATGGTCACCTGGCCATTTTCGTTGACGGCGGTGGCCTTCAGCAGATCCTTGCCGTACATGTCCTTGACGTCGGCGCAGGCCTTGGCCTTCAGGGCGAACAGGTGCAGGGTCAGGTCCTTTCCGTAGTCGTACTCCACCTTCTGGTCGTCAGCGCCCACAGCGATCAGGGAGTTCTCCCGGGCCATCAGGGGCAGGCTCAGGAAATCGTGGACCTCATGGCGCCACTTGCCGCCCTCCACCTGCTCGTTGGTGAGAAAGTTGGTCCAGGTGCCCTCAGGCAGGTAGTAGTCCACGTCCCCTTCCTTGGTAAACACGGGGGCCACCAGCAGGCTGCCGCCCAGCATGTACTGGCGGTCCAGGTCGGAGCAGGGAATGTCCTCAGGGAATTCCAGCACCATGGCTCGCATGGTGGGCACGCCGGTCTCATGAGTCTCCACCGCGGCGGAGTACAGGTAGGGCATCAGGGTGCACTTCAGGTTGGTGAACTTCCGGACCACGTCCACGGCCTCCTCCCCGAAGAGCCAGGGCACCCGGTAGGAGTTGGACCCGTGGAGCCGGGAATGGGTGGACAGCAGGCCGAAGGCCGCCCAGCGCTTGTACACGTCGGCGGGAGCGGTGCCCTCAAAGCCGGAGATGTCGTGGCTCCAGAAGCCGAAGCCGGACATGCACAGGGACAGCCCGCCCCGGAGGGACTCGCTCATGGACAGGTAGTTGGAGGAGCAGTCGCCGCCCCAGTGGACCGGGAACTTCTGACCGCCCACGGTGGCGCTGCGGGCAAACAGACAGGCCTGGTTCTTGCCCTTGTACTCCTCCAGCAGCTCAAACACGCACTTGTTGTACAGGTAGGTGTAGTAGTTGTGCATCAGCTCCGGGTCGCTGCCGTCGTAGTACACCACGTCGGTGGGGATCCGCTCGCCGAAGTCGGTCTTGAAGCAGTCCACCCCTTGATCCAGCAGCACCCGGAGTTTGCCCTGGTACCACTTCCAGGCGTCGGGGTTGGTGAAGTCCACCAGGCCCATGCCCGCCTGCCACAGGTCCCACTGCCACACGTCCCCGTTGGGGCGCTTCAACAGGTAGCCCTTTTCCATGGCCTCTTTGAACAGGGGGGACTTCTGGCCAATGTAGGAGTTGATCCACACGCAGATCTTCAGCCCGCACTGGTCCTTCATCCGGCTGAGCATCCCGGGCACGTCGTCAAACATGGCCTCGTCCCAGGTGAAGTTGCACCACTCGTTCTCCTTCATCCAGTAGCAGTCAAAGTGGAACACGTGGAGGGGAATCTTCCGCTGGGCCATGCCGTCCACAAAGCTGCGGACAGTCTTCTCGTCGTAGGAGGTGGTGAAGCTGGTGGTCAGCCACAGGCCGAAGCTCCAGGCGGGGGGCAGGGCCGGCCGGCCGGTGAGGGCGGTGTAGTTTTGCAGCACGGTTTTGCCGTCGCCGCCGCCGATAACCATGAAGTCGATCTTCTCTCCCGGCACGGAGAACTGCACTCGGGTCACCGCCTCGGAGCAGATCTCATAGGACACCTTGCCGCTGGTGTTCACCAGCAGGCCGTAGCCCTTGTTGGTCATGTAGAAGGGGATGTTCTTGTAGGAGATCTCGGTGCAGGTGCCGCCGTCCTCGTTCCACATGTCCACCACCTGGCCGTTCTTCACAAAGGGAGTGAACCGCTCTCCCAGGCCGTAGACCTTCTCTCCGATGTCCAGGTCCATCTGCACCCGCATGAAGGGGCCCTCGGGAGTCTGCATGGTGCTGATCATGGCGTGACCGAACCGGTCGCCGATGTGGGTCAGCTTCTTTCCTTCATAATAATAGGTAAAGGAGGCCGGGCTCTTGGTGATCTTCAGCTGGGTCTTGCCGCTCTGAATGGTCAGGCCCCCCTCGAACTCCTCCACAGTGATGGGATACTCTTCCATCTCCAGCTCAAACTGGGGCTCCTTCTTGGCGCTGCCCATGAAGTGGTACGCCTGTGTGCGGAGAATGTCCGCCTTGGGAGAGGAGATGTACATCTCCAGCACCGGGCCGCCCATGGCCCGTTCGTCCTGGGGATAGGGGACGGCATAGAGGTAGACCTGGTTGTCCAGCACCTTCACTTCCCGGATCTGAACGCAGTCGGCGTTTTCCACTCCGGGGAGGTTGAGCCAATATCCTTTTGTAAATTTCATGATGACACTTCCTTTGTGAGAAATCCTGCGGCGAAGGCGTGGGGAAATGTCCTTGCCGCGGTTGCAAAATAAAGAAATATGAGATATAGTATACTTATTCTAGCGTGTCCGGCCCCAAAATGCTTGTGGGAAACCGACGTACAGCTGCAGAATCTTGACATTTGGCGGAAAGGCGGCGGGGGATTGGTCAACAGGAATCTGAAGGAGGAGCGGCATCACGGGGACATCAGTCTGCCGGTGAGCTGCTACCGCATCCAGCCGGACGCTTCCACCCCCCACCCGGAGCTGGAGTGCCATTGGCACGACGAGATGGAGCTGTTCAAGGTGGAACGGGGCGCGGTGCGGGTGCAGTGCGGCAGCGATTACCTGGAGGCCCGGGCCGGGGAGATGGTGTTCTTCAACAGCGGGGAGCTTCACGCGGCCCAGCCTCTGGAGGGCCAGGTGCTGGATTTTGCCGCAGTGGTGTTCCGCCCGGAGATGCTCTGCGGGGATGAGAACGACATCGCCCGGCGCAAGTACGTGGCGCCTGTGGTGGAGGGCAAGCTGCATCCCCGGCGGGTGACCAAGCCCGATGGGGCAGAAGGGACCCAAACTCTGGAGGCCTTTGACCGGGTGATGGAGCTGCTGGTGGAGCGGCCCCCGGCCTACGAGCTGCGGGTGCGGGCCCAGCTGCTGGAGATTTTCGCCAGCCTCACCGAGGCCGGGGAACAGGCGGCGCCCCAGCGGGAGCGAATCCCGGCCCAGGGGATCAAAACCGCCATCGACTACATCCGCAGTCATTACCGCCAGCCCATCACCATCGGGCAGCTGGCGGAGCTGAGCCACATGAGCGACGGCCACTTCTGCCGGCTGTTTAAGAAGTACACCTTGAAGACCCCGGTGCAGTACATCAACCGGGTGCGGCTGTCGGCGGCCATGGACCTGCTGCTGGAGAGCGACCGCAAGGTGCTGGACATTGCCTTTGACACGGGTTTCAACAGCCTGAGCTACTTTATCGGGGTGTTCAAACAGAGTGTGGGCTGTACGCCCACGGAATTCCGCCGGCGGCAGGGCCGGCCTGATACCAATTGGAGGGAAGCTGTATGACGATCGTTCTGGTGATACTGGCAATTGTAATTGTGGTGGCTCTTTTGTGGCTGTGGGCCATAGCCCCCCAGCTTCCCCGGGCGGATTTTTCCGCCTTCCAGAAATACGACTACGCCCACCGGGGCCTTCACGACAAGGACAAGGGTGTGCCGGAAAACTCCCTGAAGGCCTTTGACCTGGCCGTGCGGGGCGGCTTCGGCATGGAGTTTGACCTGCAGCTGACCAAGGACGGCCTGGTGGTGGTTCACCACGACCTGACCATCAAGCGCACCTGCGGGGTGGACCGGAACATCAACGAGATGACCTACGAGGAGCTGTCCGGCTACCGGCTGTTCGGCACCGAGGAGCGGGTGCCCCTGTTCACGGAGGTGCTGCAGCTGGTGGGCGGCCGCACGCCCCTGATCATCGAGCTGAAAAGCTACGACCGCCAGGAGGAGCTGTGCCAGAAGACCGTGGACCTGCTGAAGGGCTATTCCGGGCTGTACTGCGTGGAGTCCTTCGATCCCCGGATTGTCCGGTGGTTCCGGCAGCACCAGCCCCAGGTGGTCCGGGGCCAGCTGATGTGCCGCCGTCCCCAGGAGAACATGAGCGCCCTGGCGGACTTTGTGGGTCGGAACCTGATGACCAACTTCTACACCCGTCCCAACTTTGAGGCCTACGACTTCCGCACCCGGAGCAACGGCTCCCTGAAAGCGGCACGGCGGGTCTTCGGCATGCAGGAGGTCAGCTGGACTCTCCGGAGCCTGGAGGATTACCGGGTGGCCAAGAACGACGGCTGCCTGTGCATCTTTGAAAAGTTCCTGCCCCTGGAGACCTCCAGCCAGAAGAAGGTCACCTTCGCGGACCTGCTGGCCGAGGCCAAAACTGCGGCGGTGTGCCTGCGCTCTCAGGAGCCCCAGGGCAAGGAGAGCCACTCCTGAAAAAATTTTTTTCAGAGCCGGAAGCCCCGGCTGAAACCCCACTCCTTTGAGGGCTGTCCCGTGGGGGACAGTCCTCTTTTTCCAGGGATTCCCAGGGGGAAAGGGACCGTGGACAAGAGGCTGTTTTCCCAGGCGGAGCCTGGAAAAATGGCCGGTAAAGGGCCCTGAAAAAATCCGAAAAAATTTTGAAAAAACCTTGCAAAACCGGGATTGGTATGGTATTATAATTGAGCGTGACTGCACAGGCGTTCCAGACAAGGGGACGCCAGATATGCGATGAAGCGGGAGGTTGCGGCCCAAGCGGCCGGTTTTTCCGTGGAGTATGTCCGATTTGAAACCGGGCGAAGGAATTTGAGAGGATTGGAACCGCCGGGAGGCTCCCGGAAGGCCGAATTTGTGCCTCTCGAAGGATTGAATGGGTTTGTCCTTGCCCCGGAATCCGCAGTTTGCGGATTTCCGGTTTTTCTATGTCTAGGGTGGAAACACCCGGAACAGTGTTGAAAAACCCAGCCCGCCTGAAGAAATTTAAGGAGGCGATTTTGAGTGGCAGTCAAGGAAAAAATCAGGATCAGAATCAAGGGGTACGATCATCAGCTGGTGGACCAGTCCGCAGAGAAGATCGTCGCCACCGCAAAGCGCACCGGCGCTCGGGTCTCCGGCCCCGTGCCGCTGCCCACCGAGAAGCAGATCATCACCATCCTGCGCGCCGTCCACAAGTACAAGGACAGCCGTGAGCAGTTTGAGATGCGCACCCACAAGAGACTGATCGACATTCTCCGGCCCAGCAACAAGACTGTGGAAGCCATGATGGGTCTGGAGCTCCCCGCCGGCGTAGAAATTGAGATCAAGCTGTAAGGCTTGGTTGTAAACTACACCGGAGCAGGAGGGTCATGTTGGAGGAATCCAACCAATAACTCTACAGGAGGAAAAGAAAGATGAAAAAAGGAATCATCGGCAAGAAGATCGGCATGACCCAGATCTTCGACGAAAAGGGGAAGGTCATCCCCGTCACGGTTATCGAGGCAGACCCCTGCGTGGTCACTCAGAAGAAGACCGTGGAAAACGACGGCTATGACGCCGTGCAGGTGGGCTTTGGCGACCAGAAGCCCCAGCGGGTGAAGAAGCCCCTCACCGGTCACTTCAAGAAGGGCGACGTCGCCCCCAAGAAGACCCTGCGGGAGCTGCGTCTGGACGACATCAGCGGCCTGAATGTGGGCGACCTGATCAAGGCCGACACCTTCGAGGCTGGCGAGCGTGTGGACGTCACCGGCAAGAGCAAAGGTAAGGGCTACGCCGGCGTGATCAAGCGCTGGAACTTCCGCCGCCTGAAAGAGACCCACGGTTCCGGTCCTGTTGCCCGCCACGGCGGCTCCAACGGCGCCTGCTCCACTCCCTCTCGTGTGTGGAAGGGCCTGAAGATGGCCGGTCACCTGGGCGCTGAGACCGTCACCGTGCAGAACCTGACGGTTGCCAAGGTGGACGCCGAGAACAACCTGATCGCGGTCAAGGGTGCCATCCCCGGACCCAACGGCGGCATCGTCGTTGTCCGCGACAGTGTGAAAGCGTAAGGGAAGGAGGAATAAAGCATGCCTAGTATTGCAGTTTTGAACATGCAGGGCCAGGAGGTCGGCAAGCAGGAGCTGAACGATGCCGTGTTCGGCATTGAGCCCAACGTCTCCGTGATGAACGACATGGTGAAGAATTACCTGGCCAACCAGCGTCAGGGCACCCAGTCCGCCCTGACCCGCAGTGAGGTTTCCGGCGGCGGCAAGAAGCCGTGGCGCCAGAAGGGCACCGGCCGGGCTCGTCAGGGTTCCACCCGGGCTCCCCAGTGGACTCACGGCGGCATTGTATTCGCTCCCAAGCCCCGGGAGTACCGCTACACCCTCAACAAGAAGGTGAAGCGCCTGGCAATGAAGAGCGCCCTTTCTTCCAAGGTGCGCGACAACGAGATGATCGTCATCGACCAGATCACTGCCGATTCCTATAAGACCAAGACCATCGCCGACATGCTCAAGGCGGTGGGTTCCGAGAAGAAGGCCCTGATCGTTCTCGCCACCATGGACGAGAAAGTGATCGCCTCCGCCCGGAACATCCCCGGTGTGAAGACCACTCAGGTCAACACCCTGAACGTGTACGATATCCTGGGCGCCGATAAGTTCATCGTCGTCAAGGATGCAGTCGCCAAGATCGAGGAGGTGTATGCATAATGGCAGCACAGGACATCATCATCCGCCCCATCATCACCGAGAAGACGATGGACGGCAACAGCCAGAAGAAGTACACCTTTGAAGTGAGCAAGACTTCCACCAAGATCGACGTCAAGAAGGCCGTGGAAGAACTGTTCGGCGTGAAGGTCAGCAAGGTGAACACCCTCCATGTCAGAGGCCGTATGCGCCGCCAGGGCCGGTATGAAGGCTATACCCGCAGCTGGAAAAAGGCCGTTGTCACCCTGACGGAAGACAGCAAGACCATTGAGTTCTTTGAGTCCATGATCTAAACTCCCGGAACAGCCGGAAGAAACAAGATCATCGCAAGCCCAAAGATGGGCACGAATGGGGGTTACGCCGCCCCCGCAAAGCCAATATAGGAGAGTGAAAACCAAATGGCAATCAAGAGTTATAAGCCGACCACCGCGGCAAGGCGGAACATGTCCGTCACGGACTACACCAGCCTTTCCAAGAATGGTCCTGAGAAGAGCCTGCTGGCTCCTCTGGATAAAAAAGCCGGCCGCAACAGCTACGGCCGCATCACCGTCCGCCATCGCGGCGGCGGCAACCGCAAGAAGTACCG
>JBMNVU010000011.1:0-76074 GCA_050946975.1 Acutalibacter sp. | reverse complement strand
GTCCCCTTATCCGTGACGCTTTCAAATCCCAGGTAGAGATGTCCTGCACTGCTGTCCGGCAGGGAAAGGAACGTGATATAGGATAGATCCGACGAGAGAATGGTCTGGCAGGCGTTGGAAAAGTCCGACGCCCGGAACCGCACGGGCAAAGAGGTGCCGGAATACCGAATCGCTGAGGATCCAGGGACATTGGCCTGAATCTGGACCGTACCTTCCACCACATTGCCTTCCCGATCCACACCCTTATACGTAAAGCTATCCGTCATCTGAGTGGTAACCGTGGGGACATAGGTCAAATTAGAAAGCAGCAGATCACTGTCCAATACCTTTTTTACAAAGAAGGCTGTCTTCCCCACACCCGTTTGATCCAGCTCCTTCTGATCGGAACTGCCGTAATTACTATACAGCTTGCCATTTGCAGGAAGGGTGGTAAGGAACACGTAATTGAGCTCCTTGCCCGTGGCGGCGGAACAGGCATCGGCAAAGTCGTTGCCGTCCATCGTGACACCGCTCTCTCCACAGGTGTATTGGATATTCTGCAGCGTTTGGGATTCCTCATTGGAATCCTCCACTGTGATGGTCAAGGTGCCGTTATGTGGCTGCGTTCCTCCGCTTCCCACTGCAGTATAGGAGATGCTCACGGTACCAACAAAACCTGGGGACGGTAAAAAGCTCACCAGGTCCAAGCGGGGATTGCTGTCGCGGTAATAGTCCTTTCCAGCTTCCACCCGCTGAATGTACACATCGGTGACGTCGTAGTCGTAGTAGAGCGTGCCCTGAATGGCACTGGGCAGCTGGAACCGCACAGACCTCAAAGAACTGCCAGCTGTCACCTGCCGGTAAATGGCTGCAAAGTCATCCACCTCAAAGTGAACGGGATCGCCGGCAGTGGTATATGCCACATCTGCCTGCCCTTTTACAGAGATCCGGATGACCCCGGCATAGGAATCACCAGAGACGCCGTACGCAGTAAAGTTGATTTCCGCATCACCGGTAAATTCCGGATTCGGCACAAAAGTGATGTAATTAAAGTCCAGCTGGCCACTTTCGGGGGTATGGATGTAGTACACCTCCGCAGCACCCACACCACTTCCTGTATTGCCGGAGGAGACATAGTGATAGTACAGGACGCCCTGGTTCGGGGACACGGAAAGGCCTCGAACGTATAATACATCTTCACCCAGGTTTTTTTGGCAATTGCTATCCAGCTCCCCAGCAAGATCCTTCATGGAAAGGGGCTCCCGCTTTTCATACGAAACTTTAATGATACGGTTGGAATTTTCCACCACCTGAATCTTGCACACGGCTTTATAACTGCTGTAAGAAGCCGTGATTTCCGTCTCGCCGATGGTCTGCCCTGTCACCATACCTTGAACCACGTACGCCACACTGGAAGAACCGTTGATCCAATCCACTACGGCTCCCTTGATGTCGCCGTAGGTGTGACAAGTCAACTGTTCTTGGCTGCCTTGGATAATCTCCACAGGGGTTCCATCGCTGCAAACCTTTCCCTCAGAGTCGGTCACCACCAGGCCGGTTACTTCCACCCCCTTGGTGGCGGTATCCGTGATGATTTCTCCGCTTTTTCCCAGGACACTGACCGTGACGGTCACGTCCACTCTGCCGGACTTGTTCCCTTTAACCTCAGCAGAACAGGTTCCAGCTCCAGTCAAACTGGTTTCCTTTTGCGGCAGTTCTACCGGTTCATAATCATTGATATCTGACTTTTGAGACCACTGTACTGTGACGTTTGGCTCCGTACTTGGTTTTTCCGTTCCATCATAGGTCAAGGAGACTGTGGCATAAAGGGTGCCTGTATCCCCTTCGTCCAGAATCAAGTCACTTGTGTTTGTAAAAGTGACATTGATCCCTGTGGGCAAAATCTCTTGGGAGGTATCCGGAGTCTCTGCTGCATCATCTTCGCCTTCCGCCAGCGCCGGCATGCCCCACATCAGCAGGGCAGCTGCCAGCAAGCCGGACACGAAGCAAGTTAATTTGTTTTTGCGCATTGAAAACCTCCTGTCAGCCATTTTCAGCAGGCGGATTTGACTCCCATTTAGGCCAATAATTTCCGTCAGTGCCACGAGCCGTAGTATTGAGCTGCAATGTTATTGCCTTGCCCAAGTTATTTCCCGCCTCGTCACAGATGTAACCATTTTTAAATACCACAATCGATGACGAATGTCCGGCTTTCTCAAAGCTTATTTCAATTGTACTGCCGCCACTATCTGTATCAATTTTGGCCGACGTAATGGAAGTTCCACCTAAGAGGCCCTGGATATTATCATTATTAAGCGGTGTACGGGAACCATTATTCGAATTATACATATAAATTGGTTCGTCAAAAACGAGACTCAATGTACCAGAATACAGAAAATTCTGAGGAGCCTCCTGCCATACTGTTGGCCCTACTAAAGTGTCTGATTGTAATTTCTTAGCCAATGGATTTAGATTCGTAACAGCACTTACATAAGTAGGAGGTGTCTTATCTGCCATCTGTACACCTGCAACCGCATGGAAGGCATATTCCTGGCCCTGAACGTGTCGGGCAGCGGCAATGAAATAATATTGGCCTAGCGCATCCAATTTACAGGTGACCTTTTGACCAACATTCGCCTCCACCTGCTGGACAGTGCCTTGGTCTGTTGTGGAACCCACGGTCTTGTTTACAACCATTGCCAGCAATTGATCATAGGCTTCTGTATTGGCAGCTGCATCAAATACGGTCTGTCCATTCATGCCGCTCACCGTAGTGAGAAGCGCGTCCAGTACTGTCGGATCGGAGGGCCCTTGAGGAAATAGTTTGTTTTTCACCTCATTACTCCAAGCCGCCCCATATCTTGTACTATCAAAATAATTCCAGAACGACTTTTTCAGAAAACTATACTCATTATTGTAAGTGGTGGGAATTACAATATAATCCACTTTCGAAGTCACATCTGGCGTCACTGTCACTTCATTACCATTTACAGAAAGCTGAATCTGCGGTGTGGCAACCTTCGTAGTGTGGAACTGGAAGTAGTACACCTGAGAAAGGTTCTGCGACTCACCCTTGAGTACCATGAAAACAAAATACTGCGTGTCCGCCAACAGCCCATCCACTTTAATTTGTTTTAACGTGGAGCCTGCAGTGGTCCTGCCAACTTTGACCTGAGCGTTTCCAGTAAAATTACCATTAAAGACAGCGGTATTTGTGGGAGTGCTAAGTTGATGCTCCTCTATCTGAGTAATCCCTTTCTGGTCACCCTTTTCAGGAGGAGAGAATTCACCTTCATTTGGCACATCAGTCCCTGCTCCTGGACTCGGTTCCTTTTCAAAAGCAGTGGAAACCGTACAGTTGCCATTGGAATCGATAGGAGCCACCACATAGTACAACGTACCGTCACGGTTAAGCATGACATTCATGTTCACATAGGAGTCGCTGGGAGTAAAGGTGGGATACCCCAAGCTAAATGTAGGCGGAGTTTGATCCGTAAACTGGCGGGAAACATAGAACTCCTTGGGATTGCCCACCGGACTGATCGAACCGTCTGCAATACTTGTATTCCAAGTCTTTTCGCCACTGCCGTTTGCCGTACTGCTCAAAGCCGTGGAGACACCTGCCGGAACTGTCACATAAAGCTGGACATTCTCGCTCCAGGTATTATAATCCGAACTTTCCCCCACCTTTGTAAGGTGAATGGCATATTGATAAGCGTACCCCTCTTCCAAATCGCCCAACCAGGGATATTTCTCATTGGCGTTGGTCTTTCCACGCACAGAGGCATACTGCCATTCATCACTGGCCAGAATCGAATATTCCTCCGACGTATTCAACTTTTTCCAACCATTTGTATCACGCTTGCCCGTATTCATAATATCGGCCATCGGATCCGTAATATTGTTTTCGGTAGATGGCGAATCTGTAATTACATTTCCGTTGGGATCCACCACTCGCACGTACACATCAAAGTTTACAGAGATGTTAGACCACAGAAACACGTCATAATCGATACCCTTGGCCACAGCTCCTGTAGAAAGCGGCCGCATCTCGAAAGCCATGTCCACTCGAACAGGATCTTGCCCATTCTGAGGCGGTGTCGGGATGGCAACAGAAGACAGATCCACCTGAGCGAAGGCAGTGGTGAACTGAGGCAACTTATAATTGGCGGGCTTCATTTCGTTGCGGTTATCCGAAGTATCCGTGATGTTGTTGAGGACAAATTGATAGGTTCCGCCGCTGGTCAATTTCACAGCAGAATCATACTCAAACTTGACAATGGTCCTGCCATCCTCCATATCCACTTTTACCTTGGAATAATCCACCCATTGGAGCTGATCGGTATTGGCCTGTTTATCGGGAACCACTACCCACTGACTGCCGCTCTTTACCATCAAAGTGATGTCCTGTTTGAGCAATTTAGTAAGTGTTTCTGTGTCCTCTTTCTGATACAGCTCAAAGAAAGTGGATTTAAAATTGTCTGCATCCTGGATCCCCTCGCTGAACACCAACTCAATGTCAGTGTCCGCCATGGGCTCCGTCCCCTCTTCGTCCGCGGTCTTGGTGAACTGCTGCTCCACGGAAGGAGGTGTATTGTCCAAAGTGTGAATGGTGATCTTCCGCACAGTCTGAGAATAGTTGCCTGCGGTATCCTGGGCCACATAGTACAGATCATAGCCAGTCTCACGGTCCAGACCAGTGATATTCAAAGTGACATTGCGGTTACCCGTTGCCTTTACACTGCCGTACTTCAAAGCACCTGCACCAGTGGCCACTGCCACCTTGGCTGCCAGCTCATCCAGGGCAGGCCGCTCCGTGGCGCCCATGATGGGATCGGGATAGTCGTCACCCTGAGCAACCACAGCCCAGTAAATGGTGCCGTTCTCATTGAGCATGGCCTGCAGGCCCACGCTGGTCACCTGCACAGAGGTGACGGTAGGCTCGGTGACAAACACGGGAGGCGTGCCGTCCACAGTCTTAAAGGTCAGCTTCTGTACGTTGGAGTTCAATCCGCCGTCTGCATCAACCAGGCACAGATACAGATCGTACTCCACCTGCTCCTGCAGGTTCTGACCATTCACATAGAACAGGTCAATGACGTTCTTTGTGACATCCCGAATACCGGATCCCAGGTTGCCGCTGAGAGAACCAGTCTTGAAATCCTGCACGGTGGGAGCTTCACTGCCCTTGGGGAACACCGCATAGTACAGCTGGCAGGACTTATTAGCCATCACTGCCACCTGACCGGCCACATTGGTGATCTTGGACATATAAGGATAGCCCGAAGTAAACCGAGGAACTGTATTATCCGGAGTCGAAAAGGCCGTAACCTTTACAGGGCTGCGCTGGCCCCGGTTGTCCACCGCAACAGCGGAAATGTAATATGCACCATCTGAAGTCAATCCAGTGAGCTTAGCAGTTCCCTCTTCCCCGGAACTGCCCACCTGAATCGAACCATTCTTGATAATACCGCCGCCATAGGCAGGAGGATCAATCAAATCATCTTCGTCCACAGAACCATCGGTGGTGGCGGACAGCGCCCAGTAAATGGTGGAGGCTTTATTCGCCGCAAACACACCGCTGGCAGAGGTGGGAGCCACATTCTCTGCGGCGGGATAACCGGCCAGCAGCCGGGGATCCGCAGAAGACTCGGAAGCAGCTGTGCTGTCCATGGTACTTCCATTGACATCGGCAGTAATGCCGGGGCGGATCACAATAGTGTCGGGCAGCTGCTCAATGGTGGAACCGGGAGCATTGACATTGGCATGCTCAATGTCGCCCTTACCGTCCACTGTAGTTCCAACGTCCAAGTTCAAATTGCCCACGCTGGCACCATTTTCAATGGTCAGGGTGGAATTGGTGGCCTCTTCGTCAATGGTCACTGTATCCGCCGGACCCTGCGCAATGGTCAGGTGGGAATCCGGTGTTTTATTGATGACATCCTTGATATTGCCGGCCACCTGGACGGACAAGCCATCCTCACCGTCCATCTCAATGGACAACAGGCCATAAGGAGATTCCGTTGCGTCCTCAAGATAGGAATCCGTGCGAACATGGGTGACATCCACCGTGGTATCGCCCTCGGCACGGATGGAGACAAACTGATTGGAAAGACCATCCACAATCATCTCCTGCGCGGAAACATTGCGCAGAATCACACTGCTTTCACCGGCATTGCTCTCGCCAGCGCCGCTGACCACGATCCTACCCAGCACAGTGACGTTGTCCAGCAGCACATCCCCCAAGCCGACACCGCCGGTAATATAAAGGTTACCAGCAATAACAGTGTCCTTCAGATGAACGCCGGAGGTGTTGATGACCACGTTCCCGTAAACGCTCCCAAGAGAGGTCTCTCCGGACTGCTTCACCAGGTTGCCGATGGCCTTCACCAGGATCGTGGCAGTCTCACCGCGAGAGATGTTGTTCTGGGGCCGGAAAGTACCATCCGGGTAACCGCTGACAATGCCGCATTCCGCCACTGCACGAATCCAACCCTTGGACCAGTCGCTGAACGTGCGGCTATCTGTAAAGCCCAACACTTCACCGGGCTGTGTCTGCAGCATCAAGTTTTTTCCCAGAATCACCATTGCCTGCTCCCGGGTCAGAGGATCGTTGGGCGATGCCGTGGTTGCCGAAGTGCCAGCTAAGTACCCCTGGTTGTATGCGATGGCAATGTCATCGGCATACCAGTCCGTGGACTTCACATCCTTAAAGGGATGGGGGCCCACTTCGGTGTACCCGAAAGCTCGGTTGATCATGGTGCAGAATTCTGCCCGGGTGATGTCTCTGTTGGGCTCCAAATTGCCCTGGAGGTCACCGCGCATAACGCCCCAATCCACCACTTTGTTCAGGTAGCTGTCCATCCAGGAGGCTGCCTGCACTTGCCGCACCAGCGGAGGAGCGGCACACCAAATCAGCGCTACCGCCAGAAGCGCTGCAAGAAGCCGCTTCCAAGGTCTTTGTCTCGTTTTTTCCATGTTACTCGCATGCTCCTTTACTCAGTTTATATACCAGAAGGGTTCTCCCAATCAATCGATGAAACCGGCTTGGGACGGCTGCTCAGCTGAACGGAAAACACAGCCTCCCGCAGCATGCTTTCCTACCCGTTGCACAGGTTGCTAAACTTCGCTGCGTAAAAATAGCCGCCGTTCTCCTCTTCCCGAACTCGTAGGATTCGGCAGGGCACCACCAGCGGCTGGGTCGTGATGGGAATCACAACCTCCAGACTTTCGTCCTCCTCCAGCCGTTCCCCACAGACAAAGCCGATGCCTCCACAACTCAAGTCCCTGGACTCCGCTTCCCGACGCCCTTTCCAGGTTCCTGTCACAGGATACAGAAAGGTGTGGAACTTTACAGGCATCCGCAGATTTTGCCGAAGGTTTTCATCCAGCGACTGCAGCTTTCGGATCACCGCAACGTCATCCCCCCGGCTGTCCAGCACCTGCCCCATCAGCACTCCGGCTCCTTCCGAAATGCCAATCAGCTGCACGGTGGCTTGTTCCATCACCGTCTCCAGCCGGTCCGCCGGAAGCCGGATCCGAAACTGCTCCGTCCCCGGAGGATCCAACAACTCCCCATAGGTCAGCGGCCGCTTCTCCACATCCAGGATCAGGTACCGCGCATTGCTCATGACTCCGACTCCTCCTTCCGTCCCCCAGCATCCGGGTCAAATTTTAAAAAGTATACGTAGATCTCCACCACGGCTTGGTAGAGCTCCTCTGGGATCTCCTGGCCCAGCTTCAACTGGGACAGCACCGTGGCCAGTGAATTGTCCTCGTAAACGGGAACACCGCTTTCCGACGCCGTCTCCACAATCTTTTCTGCAAGGTACCCCATTCCGGCGGCCACCACCACAGGTGCCGCATCCTTGCTGCCGTACTGCAGGGCCACCGCCCGCTTCGCCGTTCCCTGTGCCGGCTGCTGTGTGTTCTCAGACTTTGACATCTACACAATTCTTCCCTTCAAAGATTTTGGGGAACACCTCGGTCAGCGTCACCGGGCGCTCCATACGGCGGGCAACCACCTTTTTCGGCGTCAAACCATTGCGGGTTAAAATCCCGCTGACGGCTGTCTCTATCTGCCGTGTAAAGGAAGACGCCTTTTCGGGACAGAAGATCTGCACGTCCACGTCCTTCCCCTGATTGAACAGAATGACATCAAACAATCCCAAGGCTTGGACATCCAGCTTCAACAGGAACCGCACGCCTCCACCCTTTCGGTTGGCCTTGGCGTCCGCATCGTTCTCCGCGTCTGGGTCCACCCAGATCTCGGAAAAAAGTGCTCTGCCATCAATCTCGGCAGGTAATACAAAATGGTTCAGCGGCATATACACGCTCTCATTGATGAGCATGGCGTCCACCAGGTGGCGGAACGTCTCCTGGACCTGGGCATCCCCCTCCCCCCGCAGCGCTCGGCTGGCAGCCTCCGCCAACTGGTTGGCAAACTTTGCGGCGGGAGAGTTCTCATCCGCTCCCATGCCCTTGAGCAGGTGGAGCAAAGCCTGGTCGTCGATTCCACCCAACTGGTCACGGAGGGTACCGTACCCCGTCATCCGGTGAAAGGCTTGAAGCACATTCTGCTCCGATCCGTTTTCATACCGGGCCATATCCAGTGTCAGCAGAGACAGCAGCGCTCGAGGTGTCCCCATATCGTGCGTGCGGTCCACATAGTCCGCCATATAAGGGAACACCCGCTGCTGCAGCAGGGCCAAGGTCGCTGCCCGGTCCCCGGAGGCAACGGTATTTGCCATCTCCCCCGCCAACTGGCGCAAATGCTCTCCCCAACTTTTGGGCATGGATTCCGCCATTCCCAAGAGGTTGCGCAGCAGGTTTTTCTCCAGGTGCGCCGAGGAGGCGTAATCCCCATATGCCTTGGCAAACTGCAGGATGTCCTCTCGGACACTCTCCGAGGCGGCGTTTCCGTAGGCGTTGCGCAGCAATGCAAACAGCGCCCCGCGGAACTTGGAACCGCTCTTGGCTTGGCTGGAAATAAACTGCTTGAGCTGCTGCTCGTCCATGGGGATCATCTGAAGGACCTTGGCCATCTCCCCGGCGATGCCTTCGCTCATGCCGGAGGACACCACCGTCATGGAGCGCAGCAGCGTGGTCAAACTCTCCAGGGCTGTGGGAGCCTGACGGAGCCGCTGCAGGAACGTCTGAAAGTTGGAGTCGTATCGAATGGAGCCGGAGTCCAGCTGCCCACTGTCCTGCTGCTCCGTGCGGTTGTCCGGACGGGTGACCCTGTTCGGATCCGGAATATTTGCGATCTGTGTATCATTTTGGGAAACCTGCGGATTGCGGTTCGCCCCTACATTGTCATAACCGGGGACCGGATTGGTGGCCCCTAATATTTCAGGCATGCTATACACCTCTGGGACAAAAATTGCACGGCCTACTTAATTTTCCCGCACGCCATGCCGATAAAACCAATATAAGGTTACAAAAAGGCGGTGCAGTTTGTTTATGGATACCAACAAGGACATCTTAGATGCCTATATTTATGAAACCAACACGCTCCTGGAGCAGCTGGAAACCATGGTGCTTGCCGCGGAAAAGGTGGACACCTTCTCTCAAGACGATGTCAACGAGATCTTCCGGATCATGCACACCATCAAGGGCTCCTCCGCCATGATGGAGTTTGACAACCCCGCGACAGTGGCCCACCGGGTGGAAGACCTGTTCTTCATCATCCGGGACAAGACCATGGATGTGGTCCCCGAAGAGGACCGTCCGGCCTTGTTCGACCTCCTGTTCCAGTCCATTGACTACTTCCGCGGTCAAGTGGAAAAGATCGAATCAGGGGAATCTCCCAATGATTCTATCGACACCCTTTTGGAAAATATTAAGAGCCTGATGGCTAAAATTAAGGGCGAAAAGGCGGACACCCCTGAAAGCGCTGCCAAAGACGCTTCCAAGGGTGCTTCTCAAGAGGCTCCCAAGCCCGCCGAAGAGGCTGCGGCTCCGGACGGGGATTTCCCCTACTCCCTCCATGTGATGTTCGACGAGGGCTGCGGTATGGAAAACCTGCGCGCCTTTATGCTGGTCAACTCCATTCGGGACTTCTGCCCGGAGGGAGAATTCTCCTTTGAGCCCGCTGATGTGGAGACCAACCAGGACACCTCCGAACAGATTGTGGAGCAGGGTTTCACCCTGTATTTCAAGGACAAAGCCCAGCGGGACAACGCCATCCAGACGGTGACCAGCTCCGGCTCCGTCCGTTCCTACCAGACCAAGGACGCACCGCCTAAGCCCGCCCCCTCTCCCGCTCCTGCCAAGGAGGCCGCCCCCCACGCCGGGGACAAACCTGCGGCTCCCGCTTCTCCCAAAGCGGCTCCCGCGCCTGCAGCCGGAACCCCCACTTCTCCTGCCCAGCATCCCAAGGAGAGCTTAATCAGCGTGAACCTGAACAAGCTGGATCAGCTTAACGCGCTGGTGGGTGAGATCGTCATCACCGAGAGCATGGTGACGTCCTCCCCCGATCTGAAGGGACTGAATCTGGATCAGTTCACCAAGTCCGCCCGGCAGCTGCGCAAGCTCACCGACGAACTGCAGGATGTAGCCATGTCCCTGCGGATGGTCCCTGTCTCCGGCACCTTCCAGAAGATGAACCGCATCGTCCGAGACATGAGCAAAAAGCTGAACAAACGCGCCAAGCTGACCTTGGTGGGTGAGGACACTGAGGTGGACAAGACCATTGTGGACAGCATCGGCGACCCCATCATGCACATCATCCGCAACTCCATGGATCACGGCATTGAGGACAGCGAGGAAGAGCGCATCCAGGCCGGCAAAGATCCCGTGGGTGAGGTCACCCTCTCCGCCAGGGACACCGGCAGTGAAGTGATTATTGAGATCAAGGACGATGGTCAGGGCGTCAATTACGAGGGCGTTCTGAACAAGGCCATCAAGAACGGTCTGGCCAGCCCCGATGTGGAGTACTCCCATAAGGAGATTCTCAATTTCCTGATGCTGCCCGGCTTCTCCACCAACACCCAGGTCACCGAGTATTCCGGACGTGGCGTGGGCATGGATGTGGTCAAGCGCAACATTGAAGAGGTGGGCGGCACCGTCAAGCTGGAGAGCGAGCCCGGTCAGGGCATGACCACCATTCTCAAGATCCCGCTGACCATGTCCATCATGGATGGCATGGAGGTCTCTGTGGGGGATTCCATCTTCACCATCCCCATCAACAACATCCGCCAGAGCCTGAAGGTCTCCTCCCAGGACGTGGAACTGGATTCCGCCGGCGGCGAGATGATCAAGATCCTGGACAACTTCTACCCCATCGTCCGGGCCAGGGATGTCTACCGTCTGGACAAGGGCCGCACCGATATCAGCGATGGCATCGTCATGTGGCTGGAGTCCGGCGAATGCTCCTACTGCCTGTTTGTGGATGAGCTGCTGGGTGAACAGCAGGTGGTCGTCAAACAGCTGCCCAGCTATCTCAACAGCTTTAATATCAAAGAGTATGGCATCAACGGCTGTACCCTCTTGGGCGACGGCAGCATCAGCATCATCCTGGATGTGCTGAACCTGTATAAGGCCGCTCAGGGCCTGCTTTAATATCACGAAACAAGGAGGCATCCAGTATCCTATGAACGAAGAAGAGATCTACGAGGAACAGGAAATGGCTGAGGAGACGGATTCCAGAAAATATTTGATCTTTGTCACCGACGGCCTGAAGCTGGGGGTGGATGCAGAATACGTGGTGGAGATCATCACCAACCACGCCATCACCTACCTGCCCATGCTGCCCAACTATATGAGCGGTATCATCAACCTGCGGGGACAGATCATCCCCATCATGAACATCCGTGCCCGCTTGGGCAAGGAGGACCGGGAGGACTGCCTGGTCATCGTGCTGAACATCGACGGCACCCAGCTGGGACTGCTGGTGGACACCGTGGACCAGATGATTGACATCCCCAAGGAAAGTCTGGTCCCTGTCCCGCCCCAGAGCAATCAGCGCTTTGTCTCCAGCATGTGCTCCTTGCCCGATGGTTCCGGCACCATGATGGTGCTGGCCTGTCAGAAGCTGTTGGCCCATGAGTAAGGAGGGGATTGGAGAATCCCGATTCTCCCCTCTGGCCATCTCCGATACCGATTTCCAGCGGCTTGCCCGGTTTATCCAGAGCACCTATGGAATCGACCTGACCAAAAAGCGCCAGTTGATCGTCGGCCGTCTTTCCACGGCCATCCGCCAGCGCGGCTATGACAGCTTCTCCAAATTTGTGGACCATCTGCTGAACACCAAAGATCAGGATGAGCTCACCCTGGTTCTCAACAAGCTGACCACCAACTATACCTTCTTCATGCGGGAGGTGGATCACTGGGAATTCTTCCGCACCCACATCATCCCGGAAATCGTCCGGAGGCATCAGCGGGACAAAGTCCTGGCCATCTGGAGCGCCGGATGTTCCTCCGGAGAAGAACCCTACAACATCTCCATGTACCTGTTCGACTACCTGGGCAGCCAGGCGTCCAGCTGGGACACCAGAATCCTCGCCACGGATATCTCCGCCCAGGCCCTGGCCTCTGCCCAGAAGGGCATCTACGAGCTTCCGGACAACATGCCCTCCGCCTGGAAGAAAAAGTACTTTCTTCCCCAGCAGGACGGCTCCTGGATGGTGACCCCTCAGGTGAAGCACAACGTGATCTTCCGCACCTTCAATCTGATGGACCCCATCCAATTCAGACGCAAATTCGACGTGATCTTCTGCAGAAACGTCATGATCTATTTCGATCAGCCTACCAAAGACGCCCTTGTGCGCCGCTTTTACAACGCCACACTGCCGGGCGGGTATTTTCTCATCAGCTACTCTGAGAATCTCAGCGCCAATACCCCCTACACCCGCATCGCTCCGGCAACCTATCAGAAACGAGGTGAGCGCTGATGACTCTTCCCGTAAACAACCATACTGGAAAAATCCGCGTGATGGTGGTGGACGACTCCATGTTGGCCCGGAGTATGATTATGAAAGCTCTTTCCACCAGCCCCCAGATTGAGGTGGTGGGCTATGCCGTCAATGCGCTGGATGCCAAGACAAAAATCCCTGCCCTGAACCCTGACGTGGTCACTATGGACGTGGAAATGCCCGGTTTGAACGGCATCGATTTTTTGAAGGAATTCCTGCCCACGCACCCTGTACCGGTAATTCTGGTATCCTCTCTGAACCTGCGGGTGTTTGACGCTCTGGCCGCCGGCGCCGTGGACTTTGTCCGCAAGCCGGAAGAACACTCCTCCACCCAGGACTTTGCCTCCACACTGGTTCAAAAGGTTATCACCGCCTCTCACGCCAGAGTCCGGAGCGCCCCCAAGAATTTGACTGCTCCCCTGCCCCACCTGGCAGCGTCCTCTCTTCCTCTGGCACATCACCGGACTCAGGTAATCGTGGGCCTGGGCGCCTCCACAGGCGGCACAGAGGCCACTCTTGAGGTGATGAAGCGCCTGCCCGCGGACATTCCAGGCATGGTGATCGTTCAGCACATGCCCCCCGGGTTCACCAAGATGTACGCTGAAAGGCTCAATCGTATCTGCGCCATGGAGGTGCGGGAAGCCAAAAACGGCGACGAGATTCACCCGGGCCTTGCCCTGGTGGCCCCGGCTGACCTGCAGGCCAGAGTGGTACGCATTGGCAACAAGTACACTCTCTCCTGTATGCCCGGAGAGAAAGTCACCGGCCACCGGCCTTCCGTCAATGTGCTCTTCCGCTCCATGGCGGACAACGTCCAATGCAAAATGGTGGGGATCATCCTCACGGGTATGGGACGGGACGGCGCTGACGGGCTCCTGGCCATGCGCCATAAGGGCGCCTACACCATTGGTCAGGACAAGGATTCCTGCGTGGTCTATGGCATGCCCATGGAGGCGTACAAGCTGGGAGCCGTATGCACCCAGGCATCTTGCGACAACATTGCTTCCATACTGATGCATCATTTAAATACGCTTACATGAATACCATTTCTCACAGGAACGGCGGGACTTTTTTTCCCGCCGCTCCTTAATTTTATAGGGAGTTAGCCGATAGTATAAGTAAGACAGGTTGAAGGCGCTCAGCGTCTTCCCCGGAAAGGACGTGAAAGCATGTTGGGCTCTACTGGTTCCGGCGGCATTTCGAATATCACATCATCCACTCTTTATTTTCCCAACCACACAGAGCGGGAGAACGGCGTCCAGGCTGCTCACGCTCCCCAATATGATTCCATCACTCTCTCCCATACCGAGGGCAGCAACCGGTTTCACCAGGAGCTGGTCAGCCGCCTCTCCCAAGAGGTGCGCACTGCCAACACCACCGGAGATATTCAGAGACTGAAACAGCAGGTGATTTCCGGGCAGTATATCCCGGACCCCATGGCTATTGCAGGCAGGATGCTTCTCCTGCCGGAAGAGGAGGGCTGAGCTGTGTCGGAATCTTCTTTTGAAAGCTATCTGGACCTGTTGGAGGAGATTGGACAGCAGCTGGGTACGCTCATCGATCTGAACCACGAAAAAGCGGATGCTGTCCGGCATGATGACCTGGCAACTCTCAACGAGGTAATCAAAAAGGAACAAGCCATCTCCCTGGGAATGCGTGGGCTGGAACAGAAACGGCTGAAGCTGGCCGAAGATCTGAGCATCTCTCAGACACCCCTGAGCCAATTGGCCGGTCATGCTCCTCAAGCCAGCCAGCGCAGAGCCAAAAACATCAGCGAACACCTGCAGTCCCAGTACCAGGTCTACCGCGCTGCGGCAGAAGTGGCCAGGAACACTTTGGAAGTCAACCTCCACGAGATTGAAAAGTTCCTGGAAAAATCCGGTGCAGCGCCCCTTCAGGGAGCTCTGGGGTATGAGCCTCCGGAAGTGGAGCTCCCCTCCCAGATGAAAACGGATTTTCGTGCATGACGACAACGCCATTTGATATAAAGGAGAACGATAGCACATGTTGAGTAGTACTTTTGGAGCGTTTACTACCGCCCGTTTGGGAATCTACGTCTCCCAGATGGGCTTGAATGTTACCGGCAACAACATCGCCAACATCAACACCCCCGGCTATACCCGGCAGCAGTTGGATCAGATCAGCTTCCACACTGGCGGCAGCGATCGGTATCAGTCCACCATGACCAGCCGGGTGGGTTCCGGCGCACTGGCTGTGGGTGTCTCTCAGATCCGGGATCCTTACTTGGACATCCGGTACCGCACTGAGCTCTCCAGCGTGGGTGCCATGGACAGCAAGCTCACCGGTCTCAATGACCTGCAGGCCATCCTGGATGAGGTGGGTGACGGCGACGACGACCAGGGGTTGATCCACGCCCAGTTCAGCGATCTGCTGGAAAAGCTGCAGAACCTCACCACCAACACCAACCAAGACGATTTCGACACCCAGGTGCGGGAATCCGCCTCTGCCCTGGTGGACCTGCTCAACAGCTACTCCAACCAGCTGGACCAGGTATATGACAATACAGTGGATAAGCTGAATCAAAGCGTGTCCGATGTCAACGACTTGCTCACCCAGATCCGGGATTTGAACGACCGCATTCGCCGCAGCGACATCCACGGCGACGATGCCCTGGAACTGCGGGACCAGCGGAACTCTCTGATCGATGAGCTGTCCAGCTACATGAAGATTGATGTGGTTTACTCCTCCGAGGAGGTCAGCCCCAATATCTTTGTGGAGAAACTGACCATCCGCTTGGGCAACGCCAATCCCCAAGCCACCGATACGGAAAACACCACCTTGGTGGACGGCATTTATGCCGCTCAGCTGTCTGTCAGCCCTGAGCGGCTCAATCCTAATTTTGATCCGGATAATAATCCCGGCACTGGATTAAATTTCCCCTATTTTACAGAAGATGGCGGTGTCACATCCGATCCAAACGAGGCTACCCTCACCTATGATGTGACGGTCAGCTCTTTGGCGGATTCCAAGGGCAACGTTCAAAACGGATCTCAGGCAACTGCCTTGGATGACAACGATCTTTTTGGTTCCTTGCAGTCCATCCGTGAGCTGCTGACAGAGTCCGGGGAGTTCAGCACCCAGAACACGGTGGATGCTATTGACGAGAACGCCGCCATCAAGCGCGGTATCCCCTACTATCAGAAGTCCCTGGACTTGCTGGCAAAAACCTTTGCCGATGCCTTCAACAAGGCCAACACCGGCTATATGGTCAACGAAAAAGGCGAGTATTTAAATCAAGCGGGAAATACTATCCAAGATGCAGCTGGCAATACCTTGACAAACACGATGGATTTGTCGGATGACCAAATGAATATTCTGAAAGGTCAGGGCCAGCTGTTGGGCGGTCCCCTGTTCTCCAGCGGTGGGGACGAAACCGAGGGCATCACTGCGGGGAACATCTCCATTTCCGACAGCTGGGCAAATCGGGATGTCAAGTTGGTGGCCTCCTTTGTGAAGCCCACCGGACAGGACAGCATCCCCACCACTGCTCATGACAACATCACCCACATGGTCAATTTGATGGATAAGGACTTGACTTACGATCCCACTGAATTGGTAAACGGCGCCGTCTCGGACGATATGTTTGTGGGTTCCTTCCAGGAGATGCTGGTGAACATCAGCGCGGTGCTGGGCAACGATGCCCGCAGCACCACCACCATGCTGAACACGTACTACAACTCCGCTGTGGAACTGGAAACCAGCAGGGACTCCGTCTCGGCTGTGGATCTGAACGATGAGGCCACGGGGCTGATCCAATATCAGAAGTCCTATTCCGCTGCCTGCCGTCTCATGACGACCATTGACGAGGCTTTGGACAAGCTGATCAACGGCACTGGCACTGTGGGCCTGTAAACGTTTTGAGAAGGAGGATTTGACCACATGAACATGCGTGTGACTACAACCGGCGTGCTGAAAAGCTACCAGACCAACCTGATGCACGCCTCCAATACATTGAACGATGCTCGAAATACCGTGCTGACTCAGCGAAACTTCAACTCCTTTGCAGAGGATCCGGCGTCTGCTACCCAGGCCTTTCAGCTGCGCAGATCCTTCATGCGGGTAAACAGCCAGAGCTTGGTAAGCAGCTCTCTGGTGGGCAAATTCGAGGCCGGCTGGAGCGCCCTGACCAACGTTCAGTCCATGGCAAAGAGCGCTCTCAGCGATGTGCTGGAAGCCAAAAATGACCCCACTGCTTCCGGCCTGAACTCTCTGGGAATTGACCTGGAACAACTGGCACAGAGTATGGTTCAGACCATGAATACCAAGTACGGTGAAAACTTTGTCTTCGCCGGTGCCGATGGACTCAACGTCCCCTTTGAGCTGAAGGAAGGCGATGACGGCACCATGCAGCTCTACTACCGGGGCGTGGCAGTGGACTCTCCCACCGGCAGTGACGAGTACAACACCCTGGCGTACCTCAGCGGTGAAACCAGTTACCTGGACATCGGTCTGGGCATGCAGGAGAACAACGACGGAGAACTGATTGAATCCAGCGCTTACAACGAGAGCCTGCCGGGCATCAACTACCTGGGAGGCTACGGCGTGGATGATGATGGCGACCCCAAAAACGTGGTCTCCCTCATGTACCGCATGGCCGACCTGCTGAAAAACTGTTCGGCAGACGGCGAGTGGCAGGACAACGACAAGGAAGAATATGACCGTCTGGCTGGAAAATTCGAGGCCGCTGTGGACAACGTCAGTGTCTCCTATGTGGAGCTGGACGCCCAAGCCCGGTTTATCAAGGACAATGACACCCAGCTGGATACCACTGCTTACAATTTGAACGAGCAGATTCTGGGTCTGGAGCAGGTGGACTTGGCGGACGCCATCTCCTCCTACAGCTGGGCGCAGTACTGCTATAACGCTGCTCTGAAGATGGGTAACAGCATCTTGGGGCAGAGTTTGATGGATTACATCAGCACCTGATGTGCTTTGGAGATAATCTGTAAGGAGAGAGGAGTGAAATGAAGATGGATCCATTGATTGAAATTACCACAGTGCCCATTGAGATCGAGATGAAGGTCACCAATGCGAAATTGGAGTACACCCGGGGTACCGCGGACCTGGAGATCACCCGAGACAACAATGGTTTGAGCATCCAGAGCAAGCCCATCCGTGTCCAGCTGGACACCTTTGAGGCCAGAAACTCGGTGGTTCCCACTGCCATGCGCTCCATTGAGCAGAGTGCTCAGCGGGGACAGCAGGCTGCCTATGAAGCCACTGCCGTCTACGCCCAGCAGGGACAGATGCTTTTAAACGCCAAGATCGGTCAGGAGTTGGTTACTCAGTTCGCGGAGGATGCCCAAACTCGAAACCTCAAGACCAATGTGGGGATTCAATTCCTGCCCAGCGTCGGCCCGGATATCTCTTGGGATCCCGGACAGATGCGCATCCATTACGAAATGGATAAACTGAATTTTGACTGGCGTGTCAACAAACCCCAGTTCAAATTTACTCCGGGCGATATTGAGATCTCTGTGAAACAGCAGCCCGATGTGGTGATCAAGTACGTGGGCGGTCCGCTGTATGTGCCGCCGTCTGCAGATCCCACGTATGAACCTCCCACTGAGGAAGCTTAAGGAGGCCCCGATGAAGCTGCAAACCAAGTACTTTGGCGAGATCAACTACGATGAAAAGGACTGTCTCTCCTTCCCTGCCGGTCTTTTCGGCTTTGAGGAGGAACATTCCTTTCTGCTGCTGCCCTTCCACGGCAGTGAGAATACTCTGCTCTGCCTGCAGAGCATCCAGACTCCTGCCCTGGCATTCGTAGCAGTGGATCCCTTTACCTTGAATCCCGGATACATCCCGGAGCCCTCCCCCGCTCAGCTGGAAAGTCTGGGCGTGAAGAAGGCGGAAGAGCTGTCCTATTACACTCTCTGTGTGGTGCGCAATCCCGTGGCTGACAGCACGGTCAACTTGAAATGTCCCGTGGCTGTGAACCCTGAGACTCGGATGGCCAGGCAGCTGATTCTGGAGACAGGCAATTATGATATGCGCCATCCCCTGGCGGAGTTCCGCCGCAAGGAGGGGAATGTATGCTGATCATCAACCGGAAAGCCGGGGAGTCCCTGGAAATCGGGGAAGGTGTGCGGGTGACGGTGGCAGGCATTGAAGGCGGCCGGGTTCGGCTGGCCATTGAAGCGCCCAAAAGCGTCACCATCCTCCGATCCGAGCTGGTGGACGAGACCCGCAAGATCAATCGTGCTGCCGCAGAGGAGCAGGGAACTCCTGCTGAGCTGCTGCGCATGTTTGAAGAACCTGGAAAGGAGCTCACACAATGATGGACTCAATCGCGGCTATGGCCACAAATCTCAGCAGCGCACAGCTGTCTGTGGATTACTCCACGGCGGTGACCAAGAAAGTGATGGACACCCAAGAGCTGGCTGCCCAGGAACTGCTGGAGATGATGCCCCAGCAGCCCGCCCCTGCAAAAGGTCAGTACATTGACGTATACGCTTGAGCTGGTGCCAAAAAGCCGGAAGGAACCATTCCTTCCGGCTTTTTTCAGTTTTTTTGTGGTTTTTTCGACATTTTTCTCCAAAAGCGCTTATTTTTTCACAGGATAATGCCGATATAAATTGTGTAAGCGGAACGTTTCCACCTGATTTTCATGTGTGTTTTGGAAACGTATTTGCTTCATTTTTCCATGCGTACACCGGTATTTTTCCTGTTACCACAAGAAGGGCTGCCCCGAAAGGGGCAGTCTTTCTGTGCTCTTGGAAACCTTGCAAAAAAGGAGCCCAACCTTTCGGTTGAACTCCTTCTTTTTCTGCGTTATTCCTGCGAGTCAATCAGCGGCTCAGAAATGCGCCCAGCTTTTTATCCGCAGTGCGGATGTGGCTGATCAGCAGGGCAACATGACTGTTCAGGCTGGCCAGGTTCGCTGCTGTGGGGCCATTGGGGCCCACCTTTGCGGCAATCTCACGCAGCTTTGTCTTGTAGTTCTCATGAAAGCGCTTGTGGGTGTTGTACTCAGGATATTTGTTCTGGGTCTGCAGCTGCTCCTCATGAGCAAAGTGACGATCCACATACCGCAGCAGGAAGTCCAGTGCATTGCGCACCTCTGCCTGCCCCTGGCCCTTTTCACAGGCGTCCAGAAGCTTATTGACCGCACCAAACAGCTCCCGATGCTCCCGGTCGATCATCATGTTCCCGGTCTCCAGCTCCTTTGTAAGTTCATACTTCATTGCCATGATAAAAATCCTCCTTCTATAGTCTCTATATTAAAAATAGTAACGATTTTTCTTTATTTAAATTTTACTACTATTTTACTGTAATGTCAAGGTAAAACCTAGAGATAACCTAAGAAAAATCAGGCTATTTTTAATGTTCTCCTGTATGAAATCATAGCCATCTATCCCATACTCTCTTCGAGAGGAATGATGGTATGGAAATCACATTCAATCAGCTCTGTGGGTGCTCCCCCACCGAGCTGCAAGTCATCCAAAAACACACCGATACCTGTGCCGCTCAGGGCCGCAGTTATGAGTTTCCAAGGTGTCTTCTCCCTTTGGGGTGTCATCCCGCTCAAGCATGTCTTGGCTTCTGGAAGGGGGCACAAGCCTATTGGATCTACCTGCGTCCTGAGGTGACCTACCAGGGGGACAGCCCTAGTTTGGCCTTCTTCTTTCTCCAGGCAAGCCGAAACCGTCTGCGCTTTTCCAGCTTCTCTGCTTTGGCCTCCTATCTCACTGCCTTGAGCAGTGAACTGCCCGCGCAAAAACCCCTGCTCTTTCAAGCTATCGCCAAGGAGCTGGGCAAGGAAGTCCTGGGACAGTCTGACGCGGTAAACGCCACCGCCCAACACCTATGCGCCCATGTGGGCAAGACTTCCCCCCTGCGTCCGCTGTCCCTGGTTTTTCATGGTCCCACCGGCGTGGGAAAGTCCAAGTTGGGAAAATCAGTGGCTCCAGCGCTGAACACCTTATGCGGCCAAGAGCGCTACCGCACGATTATCGTGGAGCTCAATACATTTACCCAGCCCTTCACCGTTTCCCGGCTGACAGGAGCCCCACCCGGATACGCTGGCTATGGGGATCCCCCACTGCTCCAAGCTGTGGAAGAAACACCCTACACCGTCTTTCTCTTTGACGAACTGGACAAGGCCCATCCGGAAGTGCTGAAGGTCTTTCTCTCCATTCTGGATGAAGGGCGTCTTGTGCGAAACGGCAGCAAGGACTGGGACTTCCGAAAGAGCATCTTCCTCTTTACCACCAATAGCAATCTCTCCTCCACCGGGGCAAGACCCTTGGGCTTTGCACCAGCAGTTGGGGAGGAAAAGTCCGCCTTTTCCCAGAGCGAGGAGGGACGGCTGGCACTGGTTCGCGGGGGTATGCCTCCGGAACTGGCTGGACGGTTTGGAGGAATCATCCCCTTCTCTCCGCTGAGCTACCCAGCCCAGCAGGAGATCACGGTCCAGCAAATCACAGCGCTGGGGCGGGAATATGGGCTGACCTTGCAGGTTTCTCCCACGCTGGCAGCCGCGCTCACTCCGGAGAACAGTCTCTCCGCCAGATCCACTGCGGGGCTCCTGCAGGAACTGTTAGCGCCTCTGTTTCTCGGCCGCCCTTCCGGAGAGTACCTGCTCACTGGAACTGCACAACGTCCCAGGCTTCTTCCTAAAGCGGAACAGCATCAAGCAGAGGGGGTTATGGGTGTGATCGCGTCGGTATCGGGATCCACTCGGTAAATGTGCTGACCGTTCCCACTGATCAAGTACAGGCCCTCAAAGTGGTTGGTAGAACTGGGATTGTCCCGGCTGTACACCTGGACACGACGGCAGGCTCGGCCATCCACATAGACATCCCCGGTCATAGTATAAACACGATAGTCAGCCATGCTGTCGCCTTCCAACCCCAAATCCGCCGGTTTCATGGTCTCGACGTAACTCACCAGCTCATCATCCGTCATAGCAGGTGCTGCCACCAAGCCATCCGGTCCCTCCGGATAGGTGATGCTCCCTGCCACTTTACTGGTGGTAACCACACACTCCTCCGGCGCCCAATCCACTTTGACCGTAATCAGCCACTGATCCGGCTCTTGAGAACTGCTTTCCTCCTGAGTGCTCTCGTCCTGGGAATCTTCTCCTCCCTGAGAACTGCTCACCTGGGAACTGCTTATCTGGGATTCCTCTCCAGAGACCTCTTCTGAAACTTCCTGGGACTCCTCCCCGGCATTCTCCTCTTCTTCCCCGTCAGCATCCTTGGCCATAAGGACAGTTCCTTCGTCCGTGTCAAAATCCGGCACGCTGACTTGTGTATAGGTGTCATCCACCACCACAAAGCCACCATCCGCTCCTGTCAGCTTGGCCACGTAGCTTTTGGCCACATTTCCGGAACCTTCTACCCCTTCGTAGGTGTAGATCTCTTCGTCTGTCTCCGCCATGCTGCCGCCCTCCGGGACGGTTAGGGCTGGGATGCTTTGGCCTGCCACACTGTAATCCGTGGGCAGCCCCTTGTCTCCGCCACAACCACTGCACAGAGTGGCCACCAGAGCCACCCCCAACAGTACCCCGCCAGTTCGTCTCCATCTGCCGGTCCGCGTTGGAGTTTCTTTCATCAGAGTTTCCCCCTTATCTTACCGCCAAAAAGGGAAAGCCAGAAAGTTCCCCTTCTGGCCTTCCCATTTTGGATCTATCTCAGTACTTGCTGAAGTTGTTCAGGATTTCATGATCCTTGGCAGGAGCAGTCGTCTGCTCAGGGGCAGCGGTATAGCCAGATGTATCGCCGCTGGAGGTGCTGGAAATCACACCATCGGTCTTGCGCAGATGGAACTTCGCCAGCAGGTCCTTCATCAGAGCTGCCTGGCTGGAAAGTTCCTCGCTGGCAGCAGCGGATTCCTCGCTGGTGGCAGAGTTGGTCTGCACCACGCTGGAAATCTGATCAATACCCTCGGTGACCTGAGCAATGGAATCGGTCTCCTCTTCCACAGCATTGACCACGCTCTCCATATCGTCAATGGCCTTCTCAGCCATTTCGATGGTCTTATTCAAGGTGTCGGACACACGCTGCACAATGGCATTGCCCTCCTCCACAGAGGTGACGGACCGCTCAATAAAGTCCTTGGTGGCCTTGGCGGCCTGATCGGACTTGGAAGCCAGATTGCGAACTTCGTCGGCAACCACCGCAAAACCCTTGCCTGCACTGCCGGCCCGAGCGGCTTCCACAGCGGCGTTGAGAGCCAGGATGTTGGTCTGGAACGCAATGTTTTCAATGGTGCCAATGATCTTGCTGATCTCCTCGGAGGAGTCGGAAATGCGCTTCATGGCGCCCACCATTTCTGCCATGGCCTGGGCGCTCTCCTGCACCTGGCCGCCGGCAGCGTGGGAGTTGTTCATAGCCTGCTCGCTGTTCTGACGGTTCTTCTGGGAGTTCTGAGAAATCTCATTGATTGTGGCAGACAGCTGCTCCACAGCGCTGGCCTGCTCTGTGGCACCCTGTGCCAGCGCCTGAGCACCGGTGGACACCTGGTCCGCACCTGCAGCTACCTGATCCGCACTGAGCAAAATCTGACTCAAGGTATCGCTGAGTTTAAAGTTGATATCCTTTACAGCCTCCTGCACACGCTCCAGGTTGCCCACATAGAGGGAGGAATCCCGAGAGCGCACGTCGAAGTTTCCGTTGGCCATCTCATCCAGCAGATAACTGATGTCGTCAATGGCGCCATAGACAAGAGCCTGGCCCTTCCGCATGCTTTCGCACATGTCGCCAAACTCATTGCGGCTCTCAAACTCAACCGGTACATTGAGGTTGCCGGCTGCAAATC
Source organism: Acutalibacter sp. (assembly GCA_050946975.1). Taxonomy (GTDB): domain Bacteria; phylum Bacillota; class Clostridia; order Oscillospirales; family Acutalibacteraceae; genus Acutalibacter. The sequence goes on along the minus strand of JBMNVU010000011.1, from coordinate 52,396 downwards.
CATCCACAGCCGCCTGCAGCTGATTCAGAGGAGTGAGTATGCTGTGGATCAGCTGAACAATCAAGAAAATGCTGAACACTGCCAACAAAACGATAATGACGACCACCACAACGTTGATCACGGTAATCATATTTTCCAGAGCACTCAACTGGGACTCTTCTGTGCTCTGAAGCTGGGAAAGCAGCTCCTGGGTTGTGGTGGATAGTTCCTTCAGCCGGGGAGAACATTCCTGAAGCAGGGTGTTGGTTGCATCCTCCACCTTGCCGTTCTTCACCTGGTCAATGATCTGAGGGGACATGGACATCCAGGATTCCACCGTGGCGCGGTAAGAATCCATGGTGGACTGATCCAAAGCACCGGTGGCTTCCAAGCTGTCCAGGTTGGAATTGATGCCCTCCAGAATTCCATTCACCGTTTCAGAGTTGGTATCCACTTGAGTGGGATCCAGGACGATATCACGCACGGTGGAGGCTCCGCCGTTGATCTTGGCGTTGGTATCGGAAACCAGCTCCTTTGCGGTCACAATCCCCTGCAGCAAGCCGTGAAAGTTGTTCTCCTGGGTGCGCTGTACCGCCATCAGGATTACTGTCACAATCAAGGTCATCGCAAACATTAAGGCGAATACCCCGATAAGGCTTCTTCTCACTTTGACGTTTTTGAATAACATACCTTTTTTCCTCGCTTATTCTCTGTTTTTACCTATGTATCTATATCGATCCAAGGGGTTTCCCTGGATGAATAGGCTGATTATCCGTCACACAATCTCTCCGTAACGTCCCTTATTTACATCGCCAAAAACCCGGCCATCCACCAGCGTGACCACCCGCTTGCGGAGAATGTTCACATACTCGCTGGCATGGGTTGCCATCACTACGGTGGTGCCTCTGCGGTTTAAAATATCCAACAGGTGGAAAATATCCCAGATGCTGTCGTCATCCAGATTCGCTGTGATCTCATCCAACAGCAGAATGGGCGGACTGTTGATCAGCGCCCGAGCCAGCTCCACCCGGCGGCATTCCCCGCCGGAAAGCTCTATGGGATGGTGCTTTTCAAACCCTGCCATGCCCACCAGTCCCAACACCTTACGAATCCGCGCTCGGGCCATCCGGTGAGGTTCTGAACGAAGGGACGCTCCCACCATGGCCGCCAGCTCTAGGTTTTCCTCCACGTTGAGCTTGTGCACCAAGCTGGGCTGCTGCCAGACCATGCCAAACTTCAAGGCGATTTGATGACGCCTTCGTCGGGGAACCTTGGACAGGTCCTGCTGATCCAGGAATACCTGCCCGTGATTGGGCTTCAGCTGTCCGGACATCAACCCCAGCAAGGTGCTCTTGCCAGCGCCGCTGCTGCCAGTGAGGAAGACAAACTCCCCCTGGTGAATCACCAGGTTCACATCCTCCACAGCAACCTCCAGACGCTTATCGCCTTTCTCCTTGTAATACTTCGACACATTTTTCAATGTGATAACGGGCACGGCTTTCACCTCCTCCAGCACCCAACCGCTTTGCAAACAAGGTTCTTTGTGATATACTATCGCTTGGAAAGGGAAGGAGGTCCGCTTGTGAAAAAGAAGCACAGAGGCTTGCTCGCTGCTTTTCTCCTTGCCGTCCTTCTGCTGGGCGGCTGGGGAGTGCTGAGCTGGAACAAAGAACCTCCAGTCCAGCCTGCCGCGGGACCTATGTCCCCATCTCCTGCCCCCAGTCCCTCACTGGAAGCAACACCCACACCCACTCCGGCAGTGGATCCCCCTGCCGCACAGCTGGTGACTGTGGACGGTCAGGAGTACCTCACCGGCAACGGCATCCCCACGGTTTATTTCAACCAAAAGGACAGCCAGTGGGCTAACCAACCCTATGGCAATGACAATATCGGCGTGTACGGCTGCGGCCCTGTAGCCATGTCCATGGTGGTCTCCACCATGACCGACACTCTCATGGATCCAGCAGCCATGGCACAATGGGCAGCAGACAACGGCTACTGGGCAAGTGGTGCCGGGACGTACCACTCCTTCATTCAAGGGGCGGCAGAGGCGTTTGGCCTGCAAGCTACCGCCTGTCCTCGGACCTCTCAGGACCTGGAAGAAGCCCTGCTAGCAGGAAACCTCCTGGTGGCCCTGATGGGGCCAGGACACTTCACCGACGGGGGACATTTCATCGTCCTTCGGGGAACCACCTTGGCCGGCCAGATTACTGTGGCCGATCCCAACAGCCGGGAAAACTCCCTGGTGGCTTGGGATCCCCAAACCATCTTCGACGAGCTCTCCACCAGCACAGTTTACGGCGCGCCGCTTTGGGTGATCTCTCCGGCAGAATAAAGCGTTTCTCCCCACCTCATCGGGTGGGGAGTTTTTTTATTTCAAAACGCTTTTATCCCGGGCGATCTTCTGGTTCAGCCGCCGCTCCAGGTCCATCACCCGCTGATAGGAACGGCGGTTTTGGGCCATCTGCTTGGACAGCAGCGCCTCTTCCCCAGAGCCTTCCTCCTCCCCGTTGAGCAGACGGGAAAACTTCTCCCGATCTTCCCTCTCAGGGAAAGAATTCCGCTGGGATCGCAAGGCGGTATCTGCTTGGCGGACTTTCGTCAAAGGCTCCTCCCGCATGGAGAGCACCAACCTCACCGACACCTGATCGTTGCGGTCCACCGCTTCCGCCAACTGCTGGGAACAGCTCCACACCTCATCCAAGGCGTTGCCCAAACGCTTCGCCTGGACCAGGGCATTGATCAGATCCTCATGCTTGAACACGGTCTGCCTCACTTTCCAGAATCGTTGCTCTTTTCCACTTCTCGGAAGGACTCCCTCAGCTCCTGAACCATGCCTTTCACACGCTCCAGTTCCGTCTTGTTGCGGCCAATCCGAACCCGGCTCAGCTCGTAGCAAAAGTACTCGTACAGCTGATGCAGGTTCTGGCTGATGGGATACTTCCTGTCCAGAGTATTGTCAAGATAATGGATAATGTCCACGCTCTTCTGCACAGAGGTCTCCAGAATCTCGTACTGCTCCTTGTCCAAGGCAAGACCCGCTCGGGTCAGATGCTTGACCAGCTCGTCATAGAGCAGCAGCAGCAGCTCCCCTTGGGTCATGGTGTTGATTGCCTGTTCTTTGTATTGCTGGAAATTTGCTTCCATGGATATATCTGCTCCCTATGTTTCTGGGATATTTCCCATCAATAGCCGCCCATCATTCCAGACAATGTGGAACTCTGGGAGTTCATCTGAGCAATTAACTGCTCCAACTGGGTGAACTTGCTGGTGTAATAATCGATCTGGTCAGACAGCTTCTCCTGCCACTTGCTGATCTGATCATCAATGTCATCCAACTGATCCTGAATGGTGTTGGAGTTCAGGGTGGAAGGCGCCTTGACCGATCCGGCCCGCTCCACCAGGATGCCCTTGGTACCGGTGGTCTTGCCATACCGGTCCACAACCTCCCGAATGGACTGCATCAATCCATCCGTTGTGGAACCGTTGCCCGCCGTCTTGGTGAAGGCCTTCTGCACATTGTCAGGATTGCTGGCCAAAGCCTGCCGCAATGCATCCTCGTCCAGGCTGAGGGTGGTCACGCCATCGCTGTAGGAGGAATTGATACCAATGCTCCGCAGCATGGAACCATCCGAACCTGTGGGGGTGATGGCATTGACCAACGCGCTGTACAGGGAAGACAGATCGCTGTCCATAAACAGCAGGCCCTGTTTTGCCTTCTCCTCATAAGCGGCAATTTCGGACTCAGTCATGTCCGCCTTGTCCTCTGCTGTGAGGGGCTCATAGCGGCTGCCGTCTGTCTGCTGAGCAGGCATGGTGTTGAAAGCATCCCGCACGGCTTTGACGATCTCGTTGTAGTCCTCCACCATGCTCTTCACGGCGTCTACAATGGTGTCCGCGTCTGTCTCGGAGGTGAAGGTGACTGCTTCTGGATTTTTATCCAGAACAAACTCTCCGGTTCCAACTAAGTTGCCATCATCATCCTCTTTAGTCAGCTCTACATAGCCAAACTTACCCTTCAGGTTCACGGTCAAGCCATCAATGGAAAAGCTGTTGGAACTGCGGGTCATTTCCATTGTATCGCTGCCATTGACTTTCACGCTTAAAACGGCGTCTGTGCCAGATACATCGATGGACCCAAAAAGCTTTGCAGCCAAACCGTCCTTCTCAATCTCAATTCCGTTAGCAGCACCGGTCTCCGTTGCCGCGAGCTGGAACTGATTGGTGGTCTGAGAGAAGGTAACCTTGACCCCTGCCTCTGTATTGTTGTTGATGTCCACCATGATGGACTCCAAGGCGGTGTCCTTGTTATAGGTGCCGATGGTCACATCGTTAATTTTTAACTCATACCCTTGAATCTGAGCACCTTTTTCGTCCACTTGGTACCATTCATCACCAAATTGAGCGACGGTGTTCCCATCTTCGTCCACGAAGGTTTTGTCATCCTTTTTAGTTACGTTGCCTACAGCCTTCATAGCAACCGGGTTTAATTCACTAAAAAGATTATCTCCAAACAGTTCGCCCAAGGTCTTGCCAGTATTGACATAAGAGGTCTCATAATTGCTTTGCAGACCCAGAGCCTTGCCCACATCGCTGGAGATGCTCAACGTGGAACCTTCCTGTACAGAAAAAGAAAGTGTGAACTCACTTCCACTATAACTACTGCCCTTTCCTTCAGGATCATCAATGCCCAATGAAACTTTTCCAGTTCCAAAGGCTTTGTTAAGCTCTGTCTGTAATGCCTTTAGAAAATTCTCGCCGCTCAACGCAGTAGAATCATCATAGGTAGGCAAAGTAATCGTTTTCGTTACACCGTCCAAGGTAAACTTCATTTCTTTGCCGGAAATAGCCTGCGCCACAGTGGTGGATGTGTATAACTTTGATGGATCCTCAACCTTAATTGTTGTAGTATCACTGCCCTCAATGCCCAAAGTGGTCTTGAGATCACCAGAGGCACTAATGGATGTCGCGTTGCTGGAAGAGAATGTGATGGTATCGTCAGTTACTTTCAATGAAAAGATTTCGCTGGCATTTTTTGTCGCACCGTTAATTGTGATCTCAGCATCATCAAGTTTTTTCTGGATCAACTCAGCCAATTCAGAAGTAGTTTTGACAACACCATCCTCACTGGTAATATTCAAAGTGACTTGATTATTACCATCTTTCAACGTCAAGGTACCGGTGATATTGCTGGTCTCTGTTGTAGTCGCCAAATTGACGGAACTTCCAGAAATAGTTCCATTCCCGCTGAGCAGGGTTCCTTGCAGCTTGGTTCTATAGGTAGCCGCAGACGCCAGGTCCTTGACTCCCAGAATCTGAATATCGCTGGAGGTTTTGCCGCTGGCGGAAATCAAGTCGGCATACTTTCCGTTGGTGGAGACATTGATCGCATTGTTGAAAAAGCTGGAACTGAGCAGGTTGGTATTGGAAGCGTAGGAAGTGTACTTCTCCGAGAAATTGGCAAGCTTGTCAATGATGTCCCGAAGAGAGGACTGCTCCCACTCCACCTTTGTCTTATCCTGCTGCAGCTCTGTCACCTTAAGTTTAATGCCGGACACAGCATTTTCGATCATGGATTCTGTATCCATGCCGCTGGCAAGTCCGCTGATAACATTCCGGTTGCCATAAATACTGCTGCTGGAAGTATTGCTGGTAACACTGCTCACAAAAGATGCCACAATTACTGCTCCTTTCTAAACATAAATAAGACATAAATAAGATTACATCCGAATTCTGTCGGAAAAACTCAAGTTTTTTTGGTTTACTTTTGGTTTACCACTATATTTTTTTATCGACATATAGTATCATGAACTTAAGAGCTTTGGCTCCACTTTTTTGTCTTTAAGGAGGCTTTTGCCCATGACACAGATTATCACCATCACAAACCAGAAGGGTGGCGTGGGAAAGACCACCACTGCGTCCGCTCTGGTCTGTGGCCTGCACCGACGGGGCGCCCGTGTTTTGGGAGTCGACTTGGATCCCCAGGGTAATTTGGGCTTCACTCTCGGCTTGGATGTGGGCGATGGGCCCACCATCTATGACGTGCTCAAGGGACAGCGGGCCGTGGAGGATGTGATTGTCCCCACAGAGTATGGCGACGTGCTGCCCTCTGACATTATGCTCTCTGCCGCTGAGGTAGAATTTACTGCTCCCCGCCGGGAATTCCTCTTGGACCAATACCTGGCTCCGGTGCGTCATCAATATGACTACATCATCATCGATACGCCGCCTTCCCTCAACATTCTCACCATCAACGCCTACGTGGCTTCCGATGGTCTGATCGTTCCCATGGAGGCGGAAATTCTCTCCTTAGTGGGTATCACTCAGCTGCAGGAGACCATCGAGGCGGTACAGAACACCTTCAATCCCCAGCTGAAAGTGCTGGGCATCCTGCTCAACAAGTTCAATCCCCGTCTCACCCTCTCTCGTGAAGTGCTGGAGCTGGCAGAGGAAGTGGCGTCACAACTGGGTACCCAGGTATTCCAGTCAAAGATTCGCCGCGGGGTGGACGTGGCAGCTGCACCTGCTCACGGCCAAAGCGTCCTCACCTACCGCCCCCACAGCAAACCTGCCATGGATCTGGAAGCTGTGGTAGATCAGGTGGCCGGGGAACGGTTTCCTCGGAAATCCAATGATGGAAAGGAGTGACGCCCTTGGCAGCCAGCAAGAAAAATAACAATTCCAGTAAAACCGCCCATGTGATGAATCTGCTCAGCAAGCGGAGAGAAACACCCCCAGCCCAGGAGGTCCAGGAAACCCCAGAGACTAAGACGGTTCCTGAAAAAGAGACCCGCTCCACTCCCCTGCCTCCGGTGATGGCAAGTCTCAGTCCGGACGCCGCAGTCTCCAACCAAATTCGTTCCGCTTTGGAGGAAGCTCTGGAGGAGGAACTCAAAGCCCAGCCCAGTCCCGCCGCTCCAGAAGAAACTGAAAGGGAAGCCACTTCCTCTGCAGCAGAAGAAGTTGTGGAGGAACCCACTCCCGTTGCTGCTGCAGAGGAGACTGTAAAGGAATCCCCTTCTCCCGCAGCAGAAGAAGTTGTGGAGGAACCCACTCCCGTTGCTGCTGCAGAGGAGACTGTAAAGAAATCCCCTTCTCCCGCAGCAGAAGAGACTGTGGAGGAACCCACTCCCAGCGCTCCTGTGGAAGAGCCTGCAAAAGAATCCCTTTCTCCCGCAGCAGAAGAAGTTATGGAAGAACCCACTCCCGGCGCTCCTGTGGAAGAGCCTGCAAAAGAATCCCCTTCCCCCGCAGCAAAAGAAGTTGTGGAGGAACCCACTCCCGTCGTTACGGCGGAGGAACCTGCAAAGGAAACCACTCTCTCCGACCAAAGAGAGGATGTGGAGTCCCAGGACGGGGACCCCACCAAACTGATCTGTTTCAATGTCATGGAAGAGCTGGTGGAGGAAAAGCTGGAGAAATACATCCACATGTTTGGACTGTGCGATTGTCCACGCTGCCTCCTGGATGTAAAGGCTTTGGCGTTGACACATTTGCCTGCTCTGTATGTTGGAATCCCCGCTTTTGAAAAGAACTTCCGATTGGCAATCTATGAAAGCCGTTATGACTCTGCTGTAACCGCTCAGATTCTCCAGGCCTGCAAAACAGTCATGGAGAAACCCCGGCATCAGCTGACCGATTGATATACTTTCCCAAAAAACGGAAAAATGGCAGACACAAACGTGTCTGCCATTTTTTACTGTGTTAGTTTTCGGGAGATTCGCTTTCAGGCGTCTCTTGACCCTCCATGGCGTAAGGATTGGTCAACTGCTGCCACAGGGTGTTCACATTCTCCATGCAGATAAAGTACACGCTGGTGAGCAGGTTGTCCGGGATCCCCAACTGGGAGGCAAGCTCTGTGATCTTGCCCCAATCCGCCGCCTCGTAGCTGAGCACCAGATCATACAACAGTCCACAGCGTCCCTTGTGATACAGCAGCGCGTCGCTGACCTCGCTGCTCACCGGCACATCAGAAAGGATCTCCTCCAACGGGGCGTCAATCAGGTAGTTCAGCGTGGAGAACATCCCCATCAGGTACGCCTCCGACTTGGAGATGGGCATGTCCTTGGCATACTTCATCAGCTCACTGCAGAAGTTGGCGCGCATAAAGGACAGCTTCAGAAACTCCTCCGAGCTGGGGTCAAAGGTGTTCTCCGCATTGCTGGCACTGAGCAGATAGATCCACTGCTTCAACTGGTTGAGCCCCAGGGTCATCACAGCCTGATGAATGGTGGTTGCCCGATGACGCAGGGCAAAGTACACAGAGTTTGCCATCTTCATCAGGCCAAAGGTCAGGCCGGCATCCGCCGCGATGATCTGCTCGATCTCATCCACGTTGGGCTCGTCCCGGGTGACGGCAACCATCAACCGGAAGAAGTTGCTCTGCAGGTAGGCGCTGGAGTGGGTCTTCACCGGCATGCGCTCTGCCACATAGGAACCCTCTACGCCATCAACTCCCATGGAGATCACCTTCTGGTACAGTGCCTCGTTGTCGATGTTGATGGCAATGCAGGTCTTCTTCATGCTGTGGCTGATCTCAATGATATTGTGAAGCGTTACATCGTTGATGGTGTTGGGATTGACTTTGATGTAATCAATGTTGTCCATCAAAGCCAGGTAACGAGGGGCAAATTGGAACTCGTTGACCGCAATCTTATACCCCTCCTGGTTGTACTGGCGCACAAAGTGCATGGACAGGGGATGAATGATCACGCTGTCGTCAATCTGAATGACCAGCTCGTTCTTGTCAAAAAGCCGAGGGGTCTTTTTCATCAACAGCATTGTGGTAAATGTCATGAAATTCAAGGACCCCTTGAACACCTTCACCGTGTTCTGGGTGAGAAAATTGTAAATGGTGTCCGCGGCGGCATAATCGTTGGAAGGGCTCGACTCCCCAGTAAACGCCTGGTTATCCCCATGGTAGAGAATTTCGTGGCCCAGAATATTTCCATCTCGGTCCTTGATCTGCTGGCGTACAATAAACTTGCTGCTCATAGTCCTTTCCTCCCTTGGGTTTGATTGGTGTTCAGAGGCTTACGCCCCCCGGGAGAGCAGATGGTCCAGCACATCCACCAAGTGGCCGATTTCCGGCTTGCTCAACTGCTCGTCAGCGCCCAGCTCTTTGCCCTTGACCCGCATCTCCTCCGTGATCAGCGAGGAGAAAATAACCACCGGGATCTTCCGGAACCGAGAATCCTCCTTGATCAGCTTAGTCAGATGGTGACCGTCCATCTGAGGCATCTCAATATCCGTGATCACCAGAGCCACCTTCTCCTCCAGATGCTCCTCATCCCGCAGACCCTGAAGATAATCCCACAGCTCCTGGCCGTTAGGGAACATGGTCACATTGACATACCCCGATTTGTTCAGCGCCTCTTCAATCATCTTGGACAGCAGAATGCTGTCCTCCGCCACCAGGATGGGCATCTCCCGGCACTCCCGATAGCCCATTTTGTCAATCTCCGACATCTGGATACTGGTCTGGGGGGCAATCTCCGCCACGATCTTCTCAAAGTCCAAAATAGTGACCAAGTCCTGGCCGCACTGGGCAATGCCCGTGGCCACACCCTCGTCTCCGCCGGACACGGTGTTGTCCGGCTTATGGATATCCCGCCAGGAGATCCGGCTGATACCCACCACGGTGTGCACCCGGAAGGCGATAAACATCTTATTGAAGTTGGTGATGATGAACAGGTCCTTCTCCCCGGGAGGAGAGGAGATGCCGTTCAGGTATTTCGGCAGGTCCACCACTGTGATCACAATGTCACGGGGTTTGAAAATGCCCTCCACAGAGGGGTGGACGTGGGGCATGGGTTTCACCGGCGCAGCCATCATGATCTCCCGCACTTTGGCCACGTTGATTCCGTACAAGTTTCCCCCGATGGTAAACTCCATGATCTCAATCTCATTGGTGCCGGATTCCAGCAGAATCCCCTTGTTCTCGTTTTCCTGCATGTGACTTCACTCCCTCGCAAAACTGACTATATGATGATCTCCGGCTTTCCATAACTGCGCACACAGCCCATGCCGTTGGAAACGTCAAAAAGCAGGGTGCGGGCTACAGAGCCCCCCACATCCTCTTTGAGCAGGCGTACCCCCTCCTTCTTCAGGATGATGCGCACGCTTTCAATGTTGCGCTGTCCGATATTTCCCAGGGAACTGCTCCCGCTGACGTCAAACATCTTGGCACCCCCGGCAATCTTTGCCGTGATGCGTGCCTTGTTCGCTCCCCGCAGCGTCATCTGCCGCAGTGTCTCACGGATTCCCGTGTCCGCATACTTCAGCGGATGGGTCCGCCCTGTTTCCAGGTTCAGCGGCAGCATGATGTGCACCAAAGCCCCCAGCTTCGTTGCGGAGTCATACAGGCAGATTCCGATACAGGACCCAAGGGCATACGTGACCAGCATCCCGGTTCCCTTGGCCAGCTTCATATCGGCAATCCCTACTATCAATTTATCAGCCATCGGTAACGCCCAGCTTTCTCAAAAGAAAATTCAAGGAGCGCACGTCCGGGGAGAGCAGCAAGTGACAGGGCACCTGCTTGTGCTGGCAAATAAAGTCCCCGCCGATGGTCATAATGTAATCGGACTGCCCACCATACTCCGCCATGGGTACCGTCAGGATTGCCCCCTGCATGTCCACGGTCAAGCAGGGAACTGTCAGGTTGATTGACAGCCCAGAAAGCCCCGACAGCGCATTGATGAAGGTGGATATCATAATATTGCCCACCTCAGCAAGCAGGGAGCGTTCCATATCTCCCAACTGGCTGTAATCAATCACTTTTGTGGAGGACATGCTCTCCAGCACCAGGTTGAGAAACTCCAGCTGCTCCACCATCAGCATGATGCCGTTGATTTGACCACTCAGCTTCACCAGCACCCCTGCGGTGATCTCCTCCGGGCCGCCAATCCAGTCAATGGCCTCGTTGTAGCCCATAATCCGCACCTCCGGTGTGGCGATGCGGACTTCCTTGCCCAACATGCTGGAAAGAGCAGTGGCCGCATTCCCCGTGCCGATGCTGCCGATCTCCCGCAGGGTATCCAGCTCCATGGAGGTGAGCTGGTCATAATTTTTGATCTCCATCCATATTCCCTCCTACCGGGGCGCACCCCGCTGTATTTTCCGAACTCTATGCGGCATACGTCCGCTTAGGCCCTCAGCCCATTGATGGTGGTTTCAACCTCGTCGGAGGTCTGCACCATCTTCAGCGCCATGCTGTAAGACCGCTGGGATTCAATCACTTTGGCCATCTCCTCCGCCAGATCCACATTGGAGGTCTCCAGGGCACCCTTGTGCACCACACCAGTGCCCAACCTCAGGCCGCCATTCTTGTCCACCGCCTGGAACCGAGTGCTGTCCAGGTGGAGCATACCATCGTAATTCTGGTAGTCAAAGACTCCCACATCCAACTGATCGTTGGGGTCGGTGACCTCGATCAGGCCACCGTTCTTGTTCAGAACAAACCGTCCCTCCCCATCAGAGAGGCAATAGACACTCTCCATAACGGGGTTTCCATCAGCGTCAACCCGACCGGTGGGACGCTGGTACTCCGCCATGGAGAAAGCCCCATTGCGAGTGAAGGAGATCTCTCCGGTGGACATGTCCACCAGGCCAAAGAAGCCATCTCCCTCAATCATGTAGTCCAGCGGACGGTCCGTGGTGGTCACTCCGCCGGTGGAAAAATCGGTTGAGCTCATCAACAGCTTGGCGCCCACACCCACAGGGAGCTGCTCCCCATCAATCCCCGTCAGGTTCTGGTAGATCAGATTGGTGAAACGACCCTTCTCCGCCTTAAAACCATAGGTGTTTACATTTGCGATGTTGTTGCCTTGAATGTTCAGCCGCTGCTGCTGCTGCCAGGCACCCACCGCGCCCACATAAAAGGACTGGTTCATAGGTCACCCTCCTTTAGGACAGCCGACCCACCTGCTGGGTCGCCTGAGTCATGATTTCATCGTACATCTTGGTCACCTGAGCGGCGCTCTGCAGAGCCCGCTGGGCGGTGAGCATCTCGGTCATCTGGTCGATCATCTCCACATTGGAGCGCTCCAGGTAGCCCCACTGCACTTGAGGTGTCTGCATCAACTGGGCCTGGCCTCCGGTGAAAAGCCCCTGCTCGTTGTGCTCCAGAGCCCCAGTATCTTGGAAGTTCCACACCCCCAGAGTCCCCAGGTATCCGCCGTTTTCGGCGTAGAGATTTCCCTTGGAGTCCCCACGGATCTTATCCGTATTCAGCTGGATGGGCTGGCCATCGCTGCCCAGCACTCTGCCCGCTCCCTGCAACCAGAGGTACCCCTGGTCATCCAGGGAGAAATTGCCCTGTCGGGTATAGGCCACCTGACCATCATCCGTTTGAACGGCGAAAAATCCATCGCCTACAATGGCGAAATCCAGGGGGATATTGGTCTGCTCCAATGCCCCCTGGGTAAAGTCCGTGTACATCTGGTCGGAGGCTCGGATATAGCTGATCTCCCCAATGTCCTCACGGCCGCCCTTGTATTTGTTCCCCACTCGGCTGAACATCACCTGGTCAAAGGTGCTGGAGGTGTAAGTGTCGGACTTATACCCCGCTGTGGAGATGTTCACCATATTGTTCGCCACCACGTTCAGGTCCCTCTGCTGGGTGAGCATGGCGGAGGTGAGACTGTAAAAGCCCTTAAGCATGGGATTCTTCCTTCTTTCGTTTGAATTCCGGAACGGGCGCCGACCCGTCCATGTATTGCTCCATATACAGCTTCAGCTTCTGCACCGCTCGGGCGTGGATCTGTGAGACTCGCGGCTCACTGACCTCCAACACCTGAGCGATCTCCTTCATGTGCAGGTTGTGTTCATAATAGAGGGACAGCACCAACTGCTCGTTTTCCCGCAATGTGCGGATCCCCGCTGCCAACGCCTGCTGCAGCTCCCGCTCCTGAAACGCCACTTCCGGCTGACTCTCCAGGTCCGGAGAGGGCACTTCATAACGCTCCCGGTCGGGATCCCGCATATCCATCAGCACATCCAGGGAAAGGATGCTGTCCATGGCTGCCCCGGCCGCATCTTTCTGGTATCGATCCACAGGGATATTCAGCCTGTCCGCAATCTCCTGATCCGTGGGAAACCTACCCAGCTCCTCATACAGCTCGGACACCGCCTGGTTGATCTGCCGGGACCGCTTACGGACATTCCGGGGCACCCAATCGTGCTTTCTGGCCAGGTCGATGATCATTCCTCGGATCCGCTTGGAGATGTACGTCTCGAATTTGACTCCCTTCTCCATGTCAAAATTGTCCACCGCCCGCAGCAGGGTCAACACCCCTTCGCTGACGATGTCATCCACCTGGGCAAAGCTGCTGTAGATCCCCCGCATCTGCAGGGCAGCACTTTTTACCAGCCCCTGATACCGCAGCACCAATTCCCATTTATAGGCCTCGTCCCCGGTGTCCTTATAGGCCTTGAGCAAATCGGTTGTATCCATTTCCGCAACGGGCGGGGACAGCCCTTTTACTGCCTGGGCGCCGCTCATGTGCCCACCGCCTTCCGTTCAGGAATCGGGGCCTCCATGGTGATGTTGCCCAGAGATTGGATCTGCACATCACTGGTGATCTCGTTAAAGGCCAACACATACAAGTTGGGATAGAACTGGGTGATCATCCGGCTGAAGTACCCACGCACCACCTGGCTGACCAACAGCACCGGTGTCTGGGAAAGCTCGTTGAATTTCTTCATATGTTCCGCCAGCTGGGCGATGATCTGCTGCATCAGGTCCGGACCCAGCGCCAGATACACCCCCTGCTCGTTGCGGGTGATGGAGGAGATGATCTTTTTCTCCACTTCCCCATCCAGGGTGACCACCCGCAGCTGCCCATCCTTGCAGAACCGATGGGTGATGGTGCGGCTCAGCGCAGCGCGCACCTGCTCGATGGCCAGATCCAGGTTGAGCCCCTGGCCCAGGGCATCGGCAGTGGTCTCCAGGATGGTGCCCAAGTCGCGGATAGGCACGCCCTCCCGCAGCAGGGCCCGCAGCACTTTCTCCAAGTTGGCGTAGCTCACCTGGCTGGGGACGGTCTCCTCTACCAGCTCAGGAGCTGTGCGCTTGAGGTTCTCCACCAGCTGGATGGTCTCCGCTCTGGTGAGCAGCTCATGCACATGCTTCTTGATGGTCTCCGAGAGATGGGTCAGCATGACGGACAAGGGGTCGATCACGCTGTAGCCATAGATCTCCGCGATCTCCTTGTTCTCCGGCAGGATCCACCGAGAGGGGATTCCGTAGGCAGGCTCGATCGTCTCGATGCCGTCCACTTCCCCCAGAGGATGAGCGGGCTCCAAGGCCAGGTAGTAATCCACCAAAATCTCGCCTCGGGCAACCTCCTCCCCCTTGACCCGGATGACATACTGGTTGGTGCCCAGAGAAGCTGCGTCGTGCATCCGAATGGAGGGGATGACAAAACCCATATCCTGGGCAAACTGACGGCGGAAGATCACCACACGGTTGATCAGCTTGCCGCCTTGGCTCTCATCCACCAGAGGAATCAGACTGTAGCCGAACTCCATCTCCACTGGCTCCACCGTCAGCAGAGTGTAGACATTGTTGATGTCCTTATAGTAATCATTCTCAGAGGGAGCCGCTTGTTCCGCCGGAACAGGCGCAGCAGCTTCTGCAGCCGGGGCAAGCTGTTGCTGCTCTGCCTTCATCCGCTGGCTGACCACGTACCCGCAAATGAGCAAAGCTCCGCCGCCCACCAGCAGGGCTACATGGGGTGTGTTGGGGATCACTGCCAGGAACAGCAGGATCACGCCAGTGGTCATCATGGCTCGGGGCTGGGCTTTGAACTGGTTCAGCACGTCCATATTCAAGCTGCCCTCGGAGACCGACCGGGTAACAATCATACCGGTGGCAGTGGAGATCATCAAAGCCGGCAACTGGCTGACCAGGCCATCACCGATGGAGGCAATGGAGTAGGTGCTCAACACCGTGGTGATGTCGCTGCCGCCTTCCACCATGCCCACCAGGATGCCGCCCACAAAGTTAATCAGCGTAATCAACAGGGACATGATGGCGTCGCCTTTGACAATCTTGGTGGCGCCGTCCATGGCGCCGTAGAAGTCCGCCTCTTTTTGGATCTTTTCCCGACGGACTCTGGCCTGCTGCTCGTTGATCAGACCGGAGGAGAGGTCAGCATCGATAGCCATCTGCTTACCGGGCATGGCATCCAACGTAAACCGGGCCGCCACTTCTGCCACACGCTCCGCGCCCTTGGTGATGACAATAAACTGCACCAGGACGATGATGAAGAAGATCACCACGCCAATGACGATGTTGCCGCTGGTGATCAACTGACCAAAGGCCTTGATGACCGTGCCTGCGTTGCCGCTGTTGGAAAGGATCAGCCGGGTACTGGAGACGTTGAGTCCCAATCGGAACAGCGTGGTCACCAGCAGCAGCGAGGGGAATATGGAAAACTGCAGCGGCTCTGAAATGTTCATGGTGATCATCAGGATCATAATGGACAAGCCAATATTCAGGATGATCAGGATGTCCAACATAAAGGGAGGCAGAGGGATGATGAGGAACAGCACGATGACCACCACTGCCAGGGAGATCACGTTGTTGAAAATCCGTTTCAAAGCCTTGCACTCCTTTCGGTGTCCTGGGGATTACCCCTTGACGATCTGCTTCTTTCCGTTAAGTCGGAAGATGTACACCAACACTTCCGCCACAGGACCATACAGGTCCGGGGGGATCTCCTGGTTGAGCTTGGACTGGGCGTACAGCGCCCGAGCCAAGGGAACATTCTCGATGACGGCGATATTGTGCTCCTGAGCCGTCTCCACAATTTTCAAAGCGATGTGATCCAAGCCCATGGCCAGCACCACCGGCGCCGCGTCGCTTTCCGGCTTATACCGCAAAGCCACCGCCACATGAGTGGGGTTTCGGATGACCACGTCCGCCTGGGGTACCGCCTGCATCATCCGAGATCGGGCCATCTGCCGCTGAATATCCCGGATCCGGCCCTTGACCTTGGGATCACCCTCGGTCTGCTTATATTCCTCCTTGACCTCTTCTTTGCTCATGCGCAGCTGACGCTCGTAGGAACGCCACTGATAGAAGAAGTCCGCTCCCGCCAACACAATAAACACCACAATGATCTGCCAAATCATGTTCATGGCCACCTGGCCCACATGGGCTGCCGCGGTTTCTACGTCTGCGTACAGATAGCGGGAACTCTCCACAAACATGTTCTCCAAGGCCAGGTAGATGATCACCATCAGGAAGGCAATCTTCAGCAATCCCTTCAAGGCTTCCACCAAACTGCGCACGGAAAACAATCTTTTAAACCCCTGGAGAGGGCTGATGCGGTTGAGTTTCGGCTTTAGCGCCTCTCCGCTGACCAAAAACCGGGTCTGCCCAAAGGTGGCTCCCACCGCACACAGAATGGTCACCCCTGCCACAGGTCCCACTGTCACCAGAAATGCCCACAAACCCTCCAGAAAGGCCCTGCCGGAAAACGTTCCAATATCCCCCAGAGGCTGGGCCCCAGAGGTGATGGCAAACTCCATAAACTGAGCCATACGATCCACAAAGGTTCCGGAAAGCAGCCAAAGTGTGGCAAAGGATCCCAACAGAGACGCCACCGCCACCAGGTCCTGGCTGAGGAACACATTGCCCTTTTTTCGTTCGTCACGCCGTCGTTTCGGTGTGGCCTTTTCGGTTTTGGAGCTGTCCGCCATGGCTCATCCCCCCTTTGCGGAACTCTTTCTCTTTTTGGCGCCGTCTTTCTATCCGGCGGTACCGGTGAGGGTCAAAAGCTCACTGAGACTGCCCAGCATCTGCTGTTCCGCCTGAAGTAGGAACTCGCTGAAAGGGGCAATGAGCAAACAGATCAGCACCAGACCGATGATCACCTTCAGCTCAATATTGATGGCAAAAACGTTGATCTGGGGGATGACCTTCATCAGGACCCCCACGCCAACCTCACCCACCAGCTCCGCCGCAAGGACGGGCATGGAGAGCTTCACCCCCAACACCACGCACTGGATGAACAGCTGGAGCATAGCTCCGTAAAACTGCTCTCCAAAGCTCACTGCGCCAAAGGGAACCACCTGCCCAGAGGTCAGCAGGATCCGGATCAGAGTGTTGTGGCCGTTGGCTGTGAAGAACAGCAGTGTCATCAGCACATTGAGCGCCACTCCTGTGGTGGACAAGTTCGCCTGAGCTGTGGAATCGTAGATCTGGTTCATGGTGGTACCCATCTGAGTGTCGATAACCTCGCCAGCCAGCTGGGGAATCATGAAGAAAAAGTTCACCGCCATACCCAAGAAAAATCCCAGAATCAGCTCCAAAACAAGCCGGACAATCAGCTCCACCGTGGTGGCGGGAACCGCTACCTCCTGCTTGGTGATGGAGAATACCGTCACCGCCAGCACCAACACCAGTCCGCTGCGGAAAATGGCGGGGATGTTCCGCCGCCCTAACAGCGGGTTGAACAGCACAAATCCCGACATGCGGGCCGTTATATAGAGGAACAGGGTCAGCCCCGCACCATCCATTTCACCACCCGCCTTTCCGGATTGATTCTCACATCATGTCAAACAGCGAGCGGGAGAAGTCTTGAAGCACTTCCAGCATCCAACCTCCGCCCACCAGCAGCACCACAATCACCACAACCAGCTTCAGCACAAAGGAGATGGTCTGCTCGTGAATCTGAGTGACCGCCTGAAAGATGGCCACCACAACGCCCACCAGCATACTCAGCACCAGCATGGGCCCCGCCAGCCGCAGGGCCACGCCAATGCCGTCCCGCATAATATCCATTACTGCAGTCGTATCCATGACTTAGCCCTCCTCCCTCTGTCAGTTGAAGCCTTTTACCAATGTGGAAAACAGCAGCTCCCACCCGTTCAAGGAGATGAACAATAACAGCTTGAAAGGCATGGAAATCATGGACGGCGGCAGCATAATCATGCCCATGCTCATCAGCGTGGACGACACCACGATGTCGATGAGCATAAAGGGAATGTACAGCAAAAAGCCAATCTCAAAGGCGCGCTTGAGCTCACAGGTCATGAAGGAGGGCACAATCACTGTCATGGGAAGATCCTCTGCCGTCTCCACGGTCAGGTCCTCCGGAACATCCACCTGGGCCAGATCGCAGAACATCTCCAGCGTCCCTGTCTCCGTGTTGCGGATCATGAAATCCTTTAGCGGCACCTCCGCGCGCTGGACAAATTCCTCTTGCGTGATCTCTTCGTTGACATAGGGCTCATAGGCGTCTGTCTGAATTTGAGAGATCACTGGAGCCATGGTCAGCAGCGTCAGAAACAACGCCAACCCCACCAGCACCATGTTGGGCGGAGTCTGCTGGGTGCCCATGGCCGAGCGCAAAAATGAAAACACCACAATGTATCTGGTGAAGGAAGTCATCATCACGATGATGGAGGGCAACAGAGTAATCAGCGTGGTGAGCAGCAGGATCTGCAGCGTTTCCACATTGCTGCCATTGATATTGATAATCCCGTCTCCCATGCTATCCCTTCTTTCTCCGTTGTTCCATCACCCGCCGCAGCGACTCCTGAAAGCTGGGCAGCGGCTCTTGGGGCTTATCGGACTCTTCCAGCCAAGGCTTTGCCTCCTCGGGAGTCAACTCGCAAAGGGTCTGAATGCCGCCGCTGGTTACACCCAGCAACAGCACCCGCTCCCCCATCTGCACCACCAGCAGCTGCTGGTCCCGGCTGATGGGGAGCTTCTGCAGCGCACGGAGCTTTCCACCCCGGCCCACTTGACCACTGCCATAGCGATTCAGCATCCCCCTGCCCAACACATTGCGTGTGAACCAGTAGGCCAGGCCCAACACCACCACAATACATACCAGCATCCACAGCAGGGAGAGCCACTCGTTGTCAAACATGGCTTAGGCGCCGCCCAGAATGGCGTTCACCGTCTTCAGCACACGATCGGGCTTGAAGGGCTTGACGATGAAATCCTTGGCGCCGGAACGCACCGCGTCCATGACCATGCTCTCCTGGCCCATGGCGGAACACATGACCACATTGGCGTTGGGATCCTTGGCACGGATGGCCTTCAATGCCTCCAGGCCGTCCATGTTGGGCATGGTGATATCCATAATCACCAGGTCCGGGCTGATCTCGCCGAACTTATCCACAGCATCGGCACCATCCACAGCCTCGTACAGGTCGGTGTAGCCTTCCTTGCTCAGGGTGTCCTTCAGCATCATTCGCATAAAGGCAGCGTCATCCACCAGCAAAATTTTCTTAGACATGGTCACTCATCCTTCTCTTTCTCAAATTTTTAGCTGAGCGCTTATTCCATCTTCAGCGCCTTTTCCAGACCGGAATTCTTCACGATCTCAGTGATCCGAACGCCAAAGTTGTCGTCGATCACCACCACGTCGCCGCGGGCAATGCACTTGCCGTTGACAAACAGGTCCACCTGATCCCCTGCCAGCTTATCCAGCACCACCAGGGAACCTCGGGACAGCTCCAGAATATCCTGTACCTTTTGCTGTGCTCGGCCAATCTCCACACTGACCTGCAAAGGCACCTCCATGATCAGGTCCAGGTTCTCCGCCTGCTCCTTGCCCAGGGTCTCAGCCGGCTCCATGGCCGGCATAGGCGCAGGCTGGGAATTGATCACCTTGGGCTGCGCCGGCTGAGGCATGGGATAGGGATAGGGCGGATAGTAATAGGGCGGCGGATATCCCATCTGCCCCGCACCAGCAGGCATCTCGCCGGGCATCTGGGGCATTTGGGCGGCCGGAGCCTGAACCTGCATCGGAACCGTGGGCTGGGCTGCGGGAACCTGGGCTGCCGCAGGCTGCTGGGCTGCAGGGGCAGCCACCGGCGTCTGGGAGACCGGAGCCGGTGTGGGGGCCGGAGCCTGAGGCTGAGGTGCCGGAGCAGACTCTCCGCCGCCAGACATGCTGGCCAGCAACGCCTCGATCTCATCCTGGCTCATCTTACCCTCGGAACCACCAGAGGGCGCCGCGGCTGCCGGAGCCGCAGCGTCCTGAGCAGGAGCCGCAGCTGCAGCAGTCTCCTGGGCGGGAGTTTCCTCCCCAAGCCCTGGAGGCAGCCCCAGGCCAACCAGAAGCTCCCGGGCCAGGGACACGCTCATGACGTTCATGAACTCGCTCTCCAGCACACCCTCGATCTTCAGGAAGAACCGCACCACCACAATGGTCTCCGTATTCTGGGGCAGGTGCTCCCTCTTGAAAGCATCCAGATCCGTCAGCTCAAAGGGCTTGGGCGTGGAGATATTCACGGGAAAACCAAAGAAATCCGACAGGGCGGTGGAAGCCGCTACCATCATCTGATTCATCAGCTCGCACACCGCGCTGATGGTCAGATCATTTAGCTCAAATTCCTCCTCCGGGGTATTGGTGCCCATCAACAGATCCACGATCACACGGATGTCGCTCTTTTTCAGCAACATGATATTGCTGCCTTCGATGCCGGACACATATTTAATCTCCACACCGATGGCAGGCTCCAAATTGCCCAAGGTGAAATCATCCGCGTTGATCACAGAGACCGTGGGTGTGGTGATATCCACCCGCTGGTCCAACATATTGGAAACCGCCGTTGCCGAGGAACCGAGGCTGATATTCATCATTTCGCCCAGGGCATCGATCTCCATAGGGCTGAACAACTGCTTTTCCATTCTCTCTTACTCGCTCCTTCTCTCGGCTTGATAGCAGATCTCCTCGATCTTAACAGCCATTTTTTTCTTGTACGTACCCATGCGCCCGGTAAACCATCGATAACCGCCGATCTCCAGGTAAACCGGGGATTCCTTGGGCTTGCCCAGGTCCAGCACATCCCCCACCTGCAGATGGTAGACATCGTTCAGGGAAATGGTGGTGACACCGAGCTGCGCCACAACATCCAAGGAGGAATCCCGCAGACGCTGGAAGATCTCCTCGGAGTTGTCCTCGTCGGAGAGCTTGCGCACCGGGTTGTCCCGGCTGATATCCGCAAAAATGTTGGTCAGCATCAGGCCCGGCAACACAATACTGATTCGGCCTGAGTTATCCGGGAACTGGAGCTTCATGTCCACGATCACCACGGTCTCATCCAGACCGATCAGCTGCACCAAAGTGGGATTCACCTCTGTGCGCTCATACTCGAACTGGATGGAGATGTAGTTCTCCCAGCTGCCTCCCATCACATTGACCATATCCTGGACAATGTTCTCATAGAGCTTCAGCTCCAAGTCGGTGTAGGTGTAATCGGAGGGAACTCGGATGGGTCCGCCTTCGCCGCCCAGCATCCGGTCAATCATCTCCAACACCACAGAGGAGGAGAGATGGATCAGCGCCGGCGCATCCGACCGCTTGCCGTCGTTGACCGCCCTGGCCAAGGACAGCACATCACCCTCTGTCAGAGCATTGGAGAACTCGTAATACCGCTGCTCCTCCACACTCTCCACCACGATTTCACAGTTGGTGTGGAGCAGCGTGTTCAGGCGGGAATTGATAACTCTGGTGTAGTTCTCGAAAATGCCGCTGAGCATCTTCAGCCTGTCCTTGGTGAACTTTCTGGGACTTCTAAAGTCGTATTTCCGGTAGGACCGCTCTTTGCTTTCCGCTTCCGGTTTTTCGTCTAAGTCCTTTTCGCCGCTGCGCACTGCATTGAGCAGTGCGTCAATCTGACTTTGGGACAATACTTCTGGCATTTCTTTGCTTCACCTGCCCTTCGGGGGATATTGCCACAGGATCAACCCGCGGGAGCGGAGGAAACTCTGCTGGCGGACGCGCCGCCCGTTTCCGCTGCACTGCTGGTCTCTGACGCGCTGCTCTGCGCCGGATCCGCTGTGCCACGCTCTGTATAATATTCCTGCACACTGTCCTGCAGCTCATCGCCGCCCATATCGCGGCTGCTGATGATGATCTCCACCCGACGGTTCTTCGCCCGCCCCTCTGGAGTATCGTTGGTGGCGATGGGCCGCCACTGACCATACCCCTCGCTGATCATCCGGGCGGGGTCCAGGGTGCAGTGCTCCTGGATGTACGCCAAGGCGTTGGCCGCCCGCTGTGCGGAAAGCATCCGGTCTGTGATGATGGAGTTGGGTCTATCCAGGTTTGCCTGTGCCGTGTGTCCCAACACCCGCACCTCATCAATGGAATCTGCCGCGTTGGAGATCATCTCGCCCACATGCTCCAAAATGGGCAGGCTCTCATCCCGCAGCTGCCAATCGTCCCCGTTGAAGAACACGGACTGGTCAAAGGTGATGAACACCTTTCCCTCTCCCTGGGTGACGGAGACACTGCCGCCCATCCCCAGGCTTTGGATGTACTCCGACATTTCCTCGTAAAGGTTCTCCATGTTCTGATCGATCTGGGCTGGGCTGAGCCCCATGCCCGAACCATCCTCTTCATTGGGGTCAGCATTGGGTCCATCGTTGCCCGAGGTCTGGGTGACCGTCTGGGCGGCGTCCGGATTAAAGCTCATCACTAGGGCCTTGAACTTCTCCTCGCTGATGGAGGACATGGAGTAGAGCAGCACGAAGAAACACAGCAGCAGCGTCACCATGTCGCCGTAGGTGTCCATCCAGCTGGCGCCCCCGCCCCCGCTTCTTTTCTTTCGCAAGAGGATCCCCCCTTCTTTTTCATGGCCGTGCCATTGGCCGGATTACTCTTCCCCGCTGTTCTTGGAGCGGCCCTTCCGCTTGGAACGACCCTCTTCCCCACGAGAGTTCTGGCTGAGGAAGGTCAGCAGCTTCTCCCGCAGGAATTTGGGGTTCTCGCCGGACTGAATAGAGGTGATGCCCTCCACAATGATCATCCGGCAAAGGACCTCTTCCTCGTCCCTGGTGCGCAGGTGACAGGCAATGGGGTTGAAGATAATGTGAGCCAAAATACAGCCATACAGGGTGGTGATCAAGGCCGTGCCCATGGCCGGGCCAATTCCCGCCGTACCGCCATCGGTATCCATGCCCTTGAGCATATTGATCAAACCCACCAGGGTGCCCACCATACCAAAGGCAGGCGCCGCCGAAGAAGCTCGATCATACATGGCTGCCACATCCTCGTGACGAGAGGACATGCATTCAATGTCGTTTTCCAGGATGCTCCGCACCTTGTCAGGGTCGTTGGCGTCCACGATCAGCATGATCGCCTGCTTGAAAAAGGGATCTTCCTGACTGTTGGCCTTTTCCTCCAGCGCCAGAAGGCCGTTCTTCCGAGCAATCTGTGCCAGATCCACCAGTTGGTCCACAATCAGCATGGGATCAAACTTCTTTGTGTTCATCAAAATGGCCAGATGCTTCGGTATGGCTTTGAGCATGTGCACCGGAAAACTGGCTATGACAACCGCAAAGGTACATCCCACGGTGATCATGATACTGGCCGGGTCAAAGAAGTGCATCAGCTGAGCCGGCACCACATTGGAACCATCCAGCATCATGCCCATGACCATGAAGCCAATTGCAAACAGCGTGCCGATCAAATAGGTTATGTTCATAGAAACGCCACTCCCTGCTTACCTGGGCGCCATCTCGCGCCCCGTTCTTTCTACATTACGCTTACCGCTTGTCTGTGATGGTGATCTCCCGCTGGATATCCCTCACCTTGGCGTTGTATTCCGCAATCCGCTGAACAATCTCCTCAGCGCTCTCCAGCACCAAATAATAATCGTGATTCATCATCACAACTTTGCACTCCGGGATCATCTCTATGCAGGAAATCTGCATCTCGTTTACGAGAAACCGCTCACCGTTGCGCTTTGTCAAAACGATCATAATGAATCCGCCTTTCCAAACAAGCCCCAGGAAAATTCCCTGTCCGCGCTCCCGACCTCCCGGAAACTCCCACCAGGCTTTGCCCGGCCCCCGAACTCGAATAGGGTCTCTCCCCTGTCTCCTCACTGTTCCCCTTAGTGCCCTTCCAACAGCCTCACACTGCTGAAAACAAACCAGATTATCTCTTCATGTTCACCAGCTCTTCCAGCATGGAATCCGTCACCGTGACGATTCTGGTGTTGGCCTGGTATCCACGCTGCGTGGTGATCATCTCCGTGATCTCCGTGGCCAAGTCCGTCTTGGACATCTCCAGGCCACCTGTGATCAGGGAAGTAGTGCCGGAACTGCCGATCCGCATACTATCGGGCAGAGTGGTCTGATCATCTGCCAGGCTGCCGTTGACATGGTCAATGCCGATGGTCTCACCAATGCCGCCGATGGTGGTGACGTTCACACCGCCGGCGCCGCCCTCTGCCTTGTAGTAGGGGCCCTGCTGATGGGTGACGCCGTTGGGATTATCCACCACACCCAAAGCGATGTAGCCAACGGTGATGGTCTGATCGCTATCCTTAATCGTACCGGTGATGGCGCCGGTGCCGGGATCAATGGAAACGCCGTCCAGCACAACACGGTCGTACACATTTCCAGCATCGTCTGCTGCTTCCTCCAAGGAAGTAGCTTGAGCTGTGTTGTCATAGGTATATGTACCATCTCCATTATCCTGAATACGGCCATCGGAGGGCCACTTGACCTCGTACTCAACCTCGGTGTCTTGCCCAGCGTTTTGGTCCACTTTTTCTCCGTAGCCAGGCAGGCGCAGGGGCACCAGCTGGTCGCTGAAAACAGCCTTTTGGGTGCCATCAACAGTCTCGTAACCAATGCACCGGAAGCCATAGACGCAGTTGCCGGCATTGTCCACCAGGTAGCCGTCCTGGTCGAAATTGAAGGTGCCCACCCGGGTGAGGGTCAGGCTCTTCAAGCTGTCGGGATCATTGTAAGAGATGACATTACTGGTATCCTTGCCGCCCACCAGGAAGAAGCCGTCGCCGTCAATGTAAGTATCCAAAGCACGGCCGGTGGGAGAGTAATCGCCGGCTGCCATGTCCAGGTCAATGGACCCGATCTGCACGCCGTAGCCGATCTGGGAGGGGTTGATACCGCCTGTGGTGGGGCTGCCATCGGAACCTGCGGTCATGGTGGTGTACAGGGAATCCTTGAAAACCACCCGGCCGGGCTTATAACCATAGGTGTTCACATTGGCAATGTTGTTGCCGATGACGTTCAATTTGTTCATGTGTGCTTTCAAGCCGGCAATTGCCGCATTCATTGCACCAGTCATAGGTTTGAATTGTCTCCTTTCATGCGCCGCTGAAGAAAAGCCATTCGGGCTTTTCTCCCGGACATCCTCAAAGAGGACCTGCCCTTTGCGTTATTGATCTTTCAGAAACACGGCGCCGTCAATGTTCGTAAATACGTTTTCCTTCATCTCATCCTGAGTGATGGCTGTGATCACCCGGGCATTGGGCACATTGATGATAAACGCCCGCGTGCTGTCCATCGCCAGGATGTTTGTCGCTCCCTTTTCCTGGGCGCGCTCCACGCTTTGGCTGAGCTGCGCCATAAGGGCAGGAGTGACCTCAATACCCCGCTGCTCCGCACGGGCCGCAGCATGCTTGGAAAAGGCTACCCCAGATTGGACCGGCGCTGCGGCTTTTTGCAGTTCCTGCTGAAAAACCTGGCCAAATCCTGTCTGAGCGTTCCCGCTCTGCTGGACCTGTTCTCTGCTGGAGGGTAGAGCACTGCCCTGAGAGACCCCTCGGATCATCCAACCACCCCTGGAGCGTCAAAATCCAGGTTGGGCTCCGAAGTGCTGGTGGTGTCTTCTGTGCTGTCAGGCTGTGTTACACTGGGGGTCGTGTTCACTGTGGTATCCCCTGTGGAAGTCTGAGTCCCACCGGTCGCGCTCTGCTCCACATCCGGCAGGCGGCCCACCGCCATGATCTGACTCAAGTAGTAGCTCTGGCCGTTGACAAAGATCACCTGCTGGCCTCCGGACACGCCTGTGCCAGTGACGGTACCCACCAGCTCTTCCAACGTGCCTTCGCTGTTGTACTGGCCAATGGTCACCTCTTTGCCCACCAGGGAACCAGCGTACATCATCACCGTAGCATCGGTGATATTGGTGATCGCTTGGACGGTGGACATCTGCACCAGCTGATTGAGCATATCGGATGTGTCCGCGGTATTGTCAATGGATTGGTTCTGAAATTGGGCTACCATCAGGGTGAGGAAATCCGTCATGTCCAAGGAGGAGTTGTCCTGGGAAGTGTTGACCTTGGCTCCGCTCCCGCTTGACGTCAGAGAGCTGGTCCCCAACAGGTAGCTGGAAATATCGGTCATGTAATCGCTCATGTTCTCACGCCTTTCAAATCGTTGTCTGAGGCACCAGCCCTAAACGCAGCTGCTGGAGAAAATCTGTCCCCTCCTGCTGCTGGCGTTGATGTTCCCGCTGCTGCTGGTTCTCACGGCCATTGCCGCTGGAGCCATCGTAATTCTGGTTCTCCGCCTGCTGGCCCTCTTGATGCCGGTTGACCTGCACCTGCACGTTTTCCGTGCCGGAACTGCCCATGAGCATGGACTGAAGCCCTGCTGCATGATGCTCCAGAAGGCTCTGGGTCTGGGCGTGCTCCGCGCTGAGCACCACGTAAATGGCGCCTTCCGCGCTGCGGGTCACTTCGATCTTCACATTCCCCAGCTCCGCCGGGTTCAGCTGGATCTCCACCTTGGTGTCCCCATTGCTCAGCGCCTGGGTCAAGCCGTCCTTCAGCTGGGTCTCCACACTGGGAGTGTTCTCCGTCTGCTGGGGCTGCTCCACTTCACCCACCTTCACAGGTACGGACTCCACCTGTCCAAACACGGACTGGTTGGTCTCCACGGGAACCTCCTGGACTTTTACGTCCACACTGGCATCCCCATGATCCTGGGAAGCGGTATCCATGGTCTGCTCCCCCTGGGACTGCTGACTCCCTGTCTGGCTGTTCCACTGGGTCCCGGCGTTCTCCTGGGGCTGCTGCACAGGAGTCCCAACCGTCTCCGGCTGAACTTCCCCTGTCTGCTGCTCCACAGGCTGCTGAACCATCACCTGGTCCCCAACATTCTGGGAAACCTGAGGCACGGCTGTCTCCGCCACCTGGGTGGCCGCGGTCTCCGCCTCAACAGGAACCACCGCCACAGCTACAGTTTCCACTGCCTCCGCAGGCGCTGCCTGCTCCTGGGGAACCTGCACCTGCACGTTCCACTGAGCGGGGGTCAGCATCGCCGCGTTCCAAAGGACCGCCTGCTCCTGCTGCTGGACGCCGGGCTCCTCCTTTTGAGAAGTTTGCTGCTCCACAGGTTCCTGGGTGGTACCCGCCGTCTGGGACTGCTGAGAGGTATTGGATTGGTCCTTCGCAGGGTCTCTGCGGACACTCTCCATCCGATTGTCCAACAGCTCACCGAAACTGGTATCCCCACTTTGCTGGGTCTGCTGAGAGGACTGGGGATTCTTTGTCACAGCACTCAAAATCTGTAGAATTCCATTTTCCACTTGCATCTCGATTCACCTCCTTTCGTTGAACTCCTTCAGGGAACCGTGCCTGGGGCTTTCGCCCGCGTCTCGACCGGTTCCCCGGCTTTATGCGGAACGGCTTCGCGTAGAACTGACAAACTCCTCGATAAACTGCTCCTCACTCTTTTGCTCGTCCTTGCGGTACTGGGCCAGCTTCTTCTCCCGAAGCTTTTCCAAAGAAGAGGTCTCCTGCTTGGCAGCCACCACACGCTCCCGCTTCTTCTGCTCCTCCAGGCGAAGCCGCCGCAGGACTTCCGTCTCTCG
The DNA here is from genome assembly GCA_050946975.1 of Acutalibacter sp. Classification (GTDB taxonomy): domain Bacteria; phylum Bacillota; class Clostridia; order Oscillospirales; family Acutalibacteraceae; genus Acutalibacter. The sequence continues at coordinate 24,809 of JBMNVU010000011.1, read as the reverse complement.
GCGAATCTCCCGCTCCAGAGCCCGCAGGCCTCCTTGGTACACCAACGCATCTCCCGCGGTTATGCCTTCCAGCTTCCGCTGACAGTACTCCTGGTCAAACTCCCGGTAACGGTTCTCCAGGTCCTCCAGCAGCTGCTCCTGCCGCCGTACCTCCGCCAGCGCCGCGGCGTGCTCCGCCTGCACGCTCTCCAAAACCTGCTGCTTATACCGCAATACCATGTCCAGGGAAAATTGAAATTTCTTCACAGCGCTTCCCCTCCTTTACCGCTACTTCAGGATCGACTCCATTAGGTTTAACGTTTGCTCATAGGAAAAAGCTTCATTCACACCCTGCATCAGGAACTGGTTGATTGGGTCTATCTTGGTCAGGGCAAAATCTAATTTCCGGTTGGTACCGGACTTATAGGCGCCAATGCTCACCAGGTCGGCGTTCTTCTCGTACACGCTCATGATGTCCCGCATCCGGGAAGCAAGAGCTCTGTGCTCCTCCCCCACAATCTCCACCATCAAACGGGAGATACTGGCCCCCACGTCAATGGCAGGATAGTGGTTGGCATTGGCCAAGGCACGGGACAGCACGATGTGGCCGTCCAAAATGCCTCGCACCGTATCGGCAATGGGCTCGTTGGTATCGTCGCCCTCCACCAGCACGGTGTAAACTCCGGTGATGGACCCTCGCTGGAAATTGCCGCTGCGCTCCAAAAGCTTGGGCAGCTCCGCGTAAATGGAAGGGGTATATCCTCGGGCCACCGGAGGCTCTCCAATGGCCAGGCCGATCTCCCGCTGTGCCATGGCAAATCGCGTCAGGGAGTCCATCATCAGCAGCACGTCGTACCCCTGATCCCGGAAAAACTCCGCGATGCCTGTGGCCACGGAAGGACATTTCATCCGCAGCATGGCGGGCTGGTCCGAAGTGGCCACCACCAGGATCGAGCGGGCCATGCCCTCCTCCCCCAAGTCCTTTTGGACAAACTCCAGCACCTCACGGCCACGTTCGCCCACCAGGGCGATGACGTTAATGTCCGCCTTGACATTCTTGGCGATCATGCCCATCAGAGTGCTCTTGCCCACGCCGGAGCCTGCGAAGATGCCGATACGCTGTCCCTTGCCGATGGTCAGCAGGCCGTCAATGGCTTTGATGCCGAATTCCATCCGCTCCCGGATGGGAGGACGTTCCAAGGGGTTGATATAACTTGCGCCAATGCAGTGAGGAGTTCCGTCCTGGGGAAAGGCAGGTCCGCCGTCGATGGGCTGGCCCAGGGCGTTGATGATCCTGCCCCGGAGGAACTCCCCCACCCGAAGTGTCAGCTGGGTGCCAGTGTTGCGGACAAAGTTGCCCGCCGAAATGCCTGCCATATCGGAGTAGGGCATCAGCAGGATCTTGTCATCCTTAAAGCCAACCACCTCAGCGATGACCTGGCCGCCGGACTCCCCGTTATAGATACGGCAGATGTCTCCAACAGCGGCCTTGCCGCCGGAGGCCTCGATGGACATGCCCACGATGTTCTCGATCTTGCCGGTCAAGCTGTAGGTGTCCGCGTTGTACACTTGGCGGATCATTTGCTGGAACATGTCCATCCTCCTCTCTTAAGTGTGGAAAATTTGGGGCGGCGCCCCGGTTGCCTCCACCGGCGTATCCATCAATAGGCTGCGGATGTTGTGCAGCTGAGTGGACGCGCTGGCGTCAATGATCTCATCCGGCGTCTCAATGACGCAGGTGCCCGAGTCCTCCCCGGCCATGGGGATGATACGCACCCGGTCCGAGATGGCCGACAGGGAGCTGGCCAGAGAGGCTGGAATCTGCCCCATGCGTTTGGCGTCTGTCTCCGCAATGTAGATTCGGACCCACTCACGGCGGCGGCGCTTATCCAAGGCCGCCTGAACCATCCTGGCGATCACATCGCCGCTGCTCTTCAAGCTGACGCTGATCACTTTTTCACCAATGGCAATGGCCAGATCCCGCAGCTCCCCCACGTTGTCGTCCAACTGCTTATCCAGCGCCGCAGAGGCCTTTTCCAGAAACTCCGCAACCTGTCCGGAAAGTTCCTGAGCCAGCCTCTCCCGCTCCTGCTTGGCAGTCTCCATGGCCTCCTGCAGGCCGCGGTTATAGCCCTCCCGCTGGCCTTCATCGGCCGCCTCTGCCTTGGCACGTTCGATCTCCTCCTGAGCATCGGCTTTGGCCTTTTCCAACAGCTCCTGGGCCTGACGCTTGGCGTCCTCCAGGATTTCCTGGGCCTGCAGCTGGGCAAACTGAATGGGACTCTTCTCTGCAGGTTCCAGTTTTTCCGGTTCTTCGGGCTCTGCCTCAGAATCCTCCCGCTCCGGAAGAGGAAGCTCCTGGGGGGCCGGTTCCGGATCCTTCAGCACCAGGTCTTCAGCGTCCGGGAACACATAATCCTCTGCCTTCGCCTTGGAAAAGCGCTTAAATATACTAGGCAATGATATCGTCCTTTCCGCCCTTCAGGATAATGATCTCGTTGCGTTCCTCTAGGCCGCGGATAATGTCCACAATGCGCTGCTGGGCCTCTTCCACGTCCCGCATACGCACATTGGTTGTGATCTCCAGGTCGTCCCGAATGGACTGGGCCATACGGGTGGACATGTTGCTGAACAGCTTGTTGGCCACTCCAGCATCCGCCGCCTTGAGGGCAAGGACCAGATCCCTGGGATCGCAATCCCGCACAAAACGCTGCACCGAACGGTCGTCCATGGTGACGATATCTTCGAACACGAACATCCGCTTGCGGATCTCCGTGACCAGCTCCGGATTGTACTCCTCCATGTTGTCGAAGATGTTCTTCTCGCTGGCACGGTCTAGATTGTTCATCACATCGGCCACATAGTCGATGCCGCCCACCTTCACGTCGGCGTCGATGACGATCTGGGAGAACTTCTTGCTCATCTCCGCCTCCACGATCTTCACCGCTGCCGGGGACACACTGTCGATCTTCGCAATGTCCTCCACCACCTGCACCTGAACATCGTGGTCCAGCTGGGTGATCACCCCAGCCGCCTTGTCCGCATCAATGTAGGACAGCACCAGAGCAATGGTCTGGGGCCGCTCGTTCTGCAGCGCGGAATACAGCGCTTTGACATCCGCCTTGTTCATAAAGGCGAACTCCCGGTTCTTCATGGACTTGGTCACCTTGTCCAGAAGATCCGCCGCCGCCTGAGCGCCATAAGCCTTCTCCAGCACCGCCCGGGCATACTCCAATCCGCCCTCCGTGACAGCCTTGTTGGTCTGGCACATGCGGTAGAAATCTCCCAGAGCCTGCTCGGTCTCCTCGGAATCCAGGAAGCCCAAGCGGGCCACCTCCAGGGTGAGCTGCTCCACTTCATCGGGCTCCATATATTGATAGAGCTTGGAGGCCTTTTCCGCCCCCAGGGCGACGATTACCGCCGCCGCCTGCTGGGCACCGGTCAGTCCGCTTTTGCGAACTGTAGCCGGTTTCGCCTCCTGTACGGTTGCAGCCGCATCAGCCACCGCTGCCGCCTCCCTTCAGCAATGTACGTACCATCTGCGCCGCAATCTCCGGGTTGTCCTCGGCAAACTGGCGCACATCCTTTCGCAGCTCCATGCTCTTCTCGGTCTCCAGGCTCATCACGTCCGCACCCTCCTGAGGCTCCGCCAAGGGAATCTCCATGGGGATGGTCTGCTGAGCTGCCGCCGCTGCCAGGGCAGCTTCCCGCTCCTTGCGCTTGCGCCGCCGGTGAAGGACGATCATCATCACAATGAGCGCCACCAGCAGCAGGAACAATCCTGCGGAAATGGCCAGAGCCACCTCCACCGGGATGGGCAGCTGGAACTGGTTCCCATTCACCAGACCGTTCTGGTTCTGGTTGCCGCCCTCCGTATAGAAGGAACGGGGCAGAATGGAGATGCGGGTCTGAGCCTGCTCGTCGGTAATGCCGGCCGCTCGGGCCACATGTGTGCGGATCTGGTTCACATCCACATTGCCCGCAGTGTCCGTGTTGATGCTGACAGACACCATGCAATCGGTAATGGTGCCGGCCACCCGCTCCTCATGAACAGTGCTGCTGTTGTTCAAATAGTCGTTCTGGCCTTCGCTGGAGATCTCCTTCTCCGTGCCGTCGGGGGTGAGCTCCTCTTGCACATAGGTGGAAATATCTGCATTGGACTCTGTGCCCACGGTGCCGCCAGTGGTGTCATCGGCGTTGCGGACAATCTTATTGTTGTAGACTTCACTGCCGATCAAGCCCTGGCCATCCTGACTGCCATCAGGCAGGCTGTAGGTGGTGCTGTCCTCGGTGGAGCGGTTCACATCCACAGTGCAATTGACGCCCACAGCCACATTGTCACGGCCAAACAGGGGCTCCAGCACCTGGAGGATCTCCGCGCGGATCTTATTGTTGTTTTCCTCTTCCAGCTGAAGCTTCAGAGCGGAAAGATCAGTGGACTCATCCAGTTCACTGGAGCCGCCATAGGTGTGACCCATGCTGTCGCTGATCTCCACGGACTCCACTTCCAATCCCTGGACCGACCGAGCCACCAGGCGCCGGATGGCGTCCGCCTGGTTATCCGTCAGCTTTTCATTTGGGTCATCCATGGTGACAAACACGCTGGCAGAAGCGTCCACCATGTTGTTCTGGTCCAGGATATAGCTGTTGTCCTCTCCCTGGTTGATGTTCACCACGGCATCTTTGACGCCGTCAAAATTCCGGACAACAGCGCTCATTCTATCCTGCAGCAGAAGCAGGTAAGCGGTGTTCCGCTCGCTCTCTGTGGAAAGGGCGCTGACATGGTCATAGTAGGTGGAGTAACTGTAGCCCGACTCCGGATATCCTTCCATGAGCAGCTTGGCCTTCAGCTGGGCCTCCTGGCCCTCCGGCACCAGAATGGTGTCGGTATTCTCCACTCGATAATCCGTGATGCCATTGTCATTGAGATATGTAATGATTTCCGAGGCTTCCTCGGAACCCAGTCCTGTGAAAAGCACAGTGTAGTCCTTGTTGTTCATCACAACGGCGGCCACCACAGCAACGATAACCACGACCACCCCGGCCAGAATAAACACGAATTTGGGAACCTTCTTCAGAAGTGTCTTCCCCTTCTCCAAAACGGCCTTTGCTTTTTCACCCATCAGCCATCACCGCCGTTTCCTCCATTTCAATTCTTCTTATAAGTTCACCCATCACGAGTTTCTCATTTCCCATTTTTTAGAGAACGCAAAAAGAAAACGCACCTGTCATCTCTGAAACAAGCCGTTTTCTCATGCTGCTGACGCTCTCTCAGAAGCTGATGCTTGTCAGCTGAGAATAGGCGTCCATTGCCCGATTCCGCAGCTGAACCAGCAGATCCACCGCCACCTGGTTCTTGGTGGAAGCGATGGTCAGCGCGGCCGGGTTATCCAGCTGGCCCGTGGCCAACAAATACTCTGCCTGATTCTTTTCCGCGTCCGTATCTTTTACATTTTGCACGGCAGATTGAAACACCTGCCCAAACATTGAGGAACCGCCGGCCTCCTGAACGGAAGTATCCTGGTCTCCTTCCAGAGAAGCAATCGGCGACAATCCAGCAATCGGAGAAATCATTGTGTGATGCACCCTCTCTATACGCAACAATTGCGCGATTTAATATCGATAACTAATGGTCACTATTGACAAATGCTCTAAAAACACAAAAGCCGCCTTAGCGGCCGATCTGCAACGCCTGATTGACTACGGTCTTCAAAGCGTTGAAAGCGGTTACATTGGCGGAATAGGCCTGAGTGGCGGCCATCGCATCTGTCATTTCCTTTACCATGTCCACATTGGGCAGGTCCACATAGCCATCCGCGTCCGCGTCAGGATGTGTCGGGTCATATACTGTTTTCAGCGGAGAAGGATCCTCCACAATTTGAGTCACTTTCACCCCGCCAGCATTGGCATAACCTTCGTTGGAGGCCAGACCGTCAGCAGTGCGGGCCATGATCTCCCGGAAGGTATCTCGGCCGGTCTCCGACTGGAAAACCACCATCTTTCTCCGGTATGCACCGCCCCCCTCTGTTCGGGTGGTATTGACGTTGGTGATGTTCTCTGCCACCACGTCCAGCCGCAGCTGCTCCGCTGTCATCCCCGACGCGGCAATGTTCATCGAACTCAAAAAAGCCATTGTGCTATCCTCCTAATCAGCCCTGAGCCGCTGTGCGCAAAGCGGTCAAATCAGCGGAAATCGCATTCATCACATACTGCAGCTGGTAGGAATTGCGCACCAGCTCTGTGCTCTGTTCCGTGATATTTACGCCGTTATTGTCCATTCGCGTGGATTCCTGGGGCTCTGTCACAGCAAAGTCCGAGTCTTCCAGCACCTGGCGCACTGCCTGTTTGGGCTTATTGGAAGAGGCTGCGTTTTCCAGTTTGTCCCGCAAGCTTTCCTCAAAAGTGACTACTTTGGCTTTGTAGTTAGGCGTCTCTGCGTTGGCGATGTTGTCCAACACAGCTGCCTGTTTTGTCCACAGAAAGTCCATGGATTTTTCCAGCATCAGCGTGGAGTTGCTGGTGAATAGATCCATTCCAAACACCTTTGCTTTCTATAAAAAAGGAAATTCCGTAATTTTCATATTTCGCCAGGCTGGAGGAGATTCCTTCTCTCAGGACTTTGACAAAATATGTCTTTTGTATTAGTACAGGAACCCAAAATATGACATTTTCTGGTCCTCGTAAGTGATTATAGCACTGTCCCAGGAAAAAATCAATCCTACCTGGAAAATTTCTCAAAAAAAAACGGACAGATAAGTAATTATGCTCTGGGCCGTTGGGCTTACGCAGTCAAATTTTTCCTCTATCTTACGAGTTTTTTACAGAATATGCCATGGCGACAAGGACCAGGAAGCCCCCAAACCTGGCCCTTTTCTTGTCATGCAATTTTTTATCATGAAGCGTCTATAAACATATGTATATTATTATACGGATGGTTAATCCTTCTTGACATGTCAAGAAGGATTAAATTTTTTATTAGACAAAAGACATATTTTGTCCTATATTAGCAAGCCAAGAGTTTCCAAGGCTTTTGCGTGTTCCGCTCCTGTGGCAATCAGGTAAATCCGTGTGGTTTCCAGACTGCTGTGGCCCAGAACATCCGCCAGCTTCACCACATCCTGGGTGGCTTTATAAAACACCCTGGCAAACAAGTGCCGCAGATTGTGCGGAAACACCTTGCTGGCAGCCACCTTGGCCATAGCGCAGAGTGATTTCATTTCAGACCATATCTGCCTGCGATCCATGCTTTTTCCGCTTCGGGTGAGAAAGATCTCTCCCGAAGCGTTTTTTTGTTTTTTACAGTACTTTAACAGTTTCCGCGCCAGTTTGCCCGGTATCAGGATGGTACGGATCTTTCCTTTCAGGGAAATCTCCGCCTTGCCTTGCCGTGCGGCTTCCACAGTGATGTATTTTACTTCACTGACACGGATTCCCGTGGCACAGATCGTCTCCAACAGCAATTCCAAACGCCAACGCTTTTTAGCCCTGGCTGCCGCTACCAGCCGATGATATTCCTCCCGAGACAGTTCGCGATCCTCGCTTCGGAAAATCTGCCGCTGCACCCGCAGCGCCTTTGCATGAAACTCATCCCAACCCAAATATCGGAACAACGCATTGACCGCTCCCAACATGGAATTTACAGTTGCAGGGGCATACCCCTGCGCAGTCAGCTGACGGCGCCATGCTGCGGCCGCCTCCCGGCTGGCAGGTCTCTCCCCCAGCCACTCCCGGAATCCCTGAATGTCCCGGCGATACTTTTCCACAGTACCATCACTATGCGATTCTTCTTTCAAATAATGCAGAAAGGACTGCACTCGTTCCAATGTCACACGATAATCTTCCACAACGTACTCTCCTTTCTTCTCCTTGTTGGTACTTCCTTCTTTTTTTCATTAGGGAAGTATTATATAACATTTTTATTCCCGCGCCAGAGTTTATCCCAAAAAAGTATTTACAATTTTTGGAAATAACTCGAGTTGTTCGTAATATCGGATAAAAAAGAGAAGTCTTAACTATTTTTCTGTGTAATTTTCTCGATTTCTTTTAACTTTTTTTAATCTTTTTACATTGTGGATAATCCTTCAGAAATAACAAAAACTGCTTGTATTATGGGAGAAAAATACCCTCTCTGTTTTTAAGGATTTCCATTGGTTCCTCCTCACTTCTGCGACAAAAACAGCTTGCCAAGTGTTTCGGCGAATGATATAATAGATAGGTTCCAAAAAGCCTGCAAAGGAGGAGTGACCGTGGCAGGAAAGATCGCTACAAAGACTATTGCCCAAAACAAAAAAGCCTTCCACGATTACTTCGTGGAAGAGAGCTTTGAGGCGGGCATTGAACTGGTAGGCACTGAGGTAAAATCTCTGCGTCAAGGCCGAGTCAATCTGAAGGACGCCTGGTGTTCTGTTGTCAACGGCGAAATGCTTCTCAACGGATGCCACATCAGCCCTTATGATTTTGGCAACATCTTCAACCGCGATCCCCTCCGGGTGCGGCGGCTGCTGATGCACAAACGGGAGATTCTGCGGCTGTATGGCCTGGTGAAACAGCAGGGGTATTCTCTGATTCCCCTCTCTTTCTATTTTAAAGGCTCCCGTGTGAAAGTCCAGGTAGGTCTGTGCCGAGGCAAAAAGCTCTATGACAAGCGGGCAGATATGGCGGAAAAAGCCGCCAAACGGGACATCGAACGGACTCTCAAAGAGCGGAACCGTTGATTCATGGGGATGTAAAGGTTTCGACGGGGAAGGAGAGCCCTGGTAAGCGAGCAGCGGCGCGGAACCGCTTTAAAAGCCGCAAACTTTAAAATTAAACGACAACGAATCTGTTGCTGTTGCTGCTTAACTAAGCAGCCGTTCTACCCCGGAATACCGCGGCCGGGGCTAGAGCGTCGATGAGCGGTGAACGTGAACGAGGTGACGCCCTTACCCTCGTCATGACCTAAGGGCTACCAAATCCCCCAGCCTGCTTTTGGGCGTGGGGACGAGGGAACTTTAAAACAAAAGCTACGCTCGTAGAAAGCCATGGTAATCCTTTTTCGGACGCGGGTTCGACTCCCGCCATCTCCACCAATGCGGCAAGCAGTACTGCTTGCCGCATTTTTCTGCCCAAATCCCACCAGCGTGATGCAGACTTAAAAAACGCACCTCACTTCTGTGGGGTGCGTTTTTTTGCCCAAGGATTCCACCTATTTCCTACACCTTTCCCAAACGGTTTTCTAAGAAAGCGCGGATTTCATCTCAAAGGACACGGGATCTTGTGGCGAGCCGATACCCCTATTTTCTTTTGATTACTCAAAATCAGCAAAAAAACAGGCACCCACTATCGTGAGTGCCTGCTTCGGGCAGCTAGTACAGCCGCCTTCTTCTCGCCATACATGCGGAATCTTTCCTTACTCCTTGGAAAACTGGTCCTTGCCAACACCGCACAGGGGGCAGACCCAATCCTCGGGCAGGTCTTCAAACTTGGTGCCGGGGGCAATGCCGTTGTCAGGATCGCCCACCTCGGGGTCATAACGATAGCCGCAAACGTCGCACACATACACTTCCATTGGCTTGTACCTCCTTCTATTCCACAGCAAATCCGGGATTGCTCCCGCTGCCGTTTTTCACTCACATAATATTCCACTTTACTCCTGTTATTATTCTTTTTTAGAAATATTTTGAAAATTCTTTTTGACATCTTTTTTCAAAAAATCCCTCTCATCCACATTGCGGGAAAACGTTTTCTGTGCTATCCTTTCTTTGAGGGATCTTCCCTGCGGACCAGGAGCGCCATCATGTGCGGCGGTCTGTTTTGGAACTGAAAGGCCAGCTGCTTTTCCTCTTCCGTACAACCGCATAACAGCTTGAGTTCCGTCTCACCTTTGGGCAAATCCACCACGCATAGGACAGCATCCACCCGGTCGGGTTTCTCCGAACCCAGCCACAGATCTACCCCTTCCCCATCCATGGCGGTTGTGCCCTCCAAATAGCCGTAATCCAGGGGATACACCATCTCCGGAAAGCGTGGGTGCCCGGTCCCCCTGGGACGGTCAATCACCAACCGGCTGCGGGTGAGCAGGGTATCCAATGCCTGCCAGAATTGCGGGTTCTCTTCCATTGCGATCCCTCCTTTTTTTATTTTAGTTTATCACAGTAGCAAGGCGGCTGTCCATGGCGGCCAGAGAGGAGTATTCCATGAAACTATCCTTCCGTTGGTATGGCGAAGAGGACAAGGTGACTTTGGAGCAGATCCGGCAGATTCCCGGTATGGATTCCATCGTCACCGCTGTGTATGACGTGCCTGTGGGCCAGGTTTGGAGCCGGGAAAGCATCGCTCATCTGAAGCAGCTCACCGAGGATGCCGGTTTGAAGTTTGAGGTCATCGAGAGCGTTCCTGTCCACGAGGATATCAAACTGGGCAAGCCCACCCGGGACCAGTACATCGAAAATTACTGCGAAAATATCCGCCGTTTGAGCGAAGCCGGTGTGAAGTGCATCTGCTACAACTTCATGCCTGTGTTCGACTGGACCCGCACACAGCTGGATCATGTGCTGCCCGACGGCTCCACTTCCCTGGTGTACTACCAGGAGCAGGTGGAACAGGTGGATCCCCTGAAGAGCGACAGCGATCTGACCTTGCCCGGTTGGGATTCCAGCTACACCCGGGAGGAGCTTCGAGATGTGGTTGCTCAGTACCAGTCCCTGACCGAGGAGAATCTGTGGGCCAACCTGGAGTACTTCCTCAAAGGGATCATCCCCACTGCCGCGGAATGCGGCGTAAACATGGCCATCCACGAGGACGACCCCTGCTGGAGCATCTTCGGCCTGCCCAGAATCATCACCGACGAAAAGAACCTGGACCGGTTCCTGAAGCTGGTGGACGATCCCCACAACGGCATCACCCTCTGCTGCGGCTCTCTGGGCTGCTCTGCCAAGAACGACGTGGCCAAGATGGCCGCCAAGTATGCCAAAATGGGACGCATCCACTTTGTGCACCTGCGCAACGTAGCCATCCTGCCCAACGGCTTTGAGGAGCGGGCTCACTTGAGCAGCTGCGGCTCTCTGGACATGTACGCCATTGTCAAGGCCCTGGTGGACAACGGCTTTGACGGCTATGTCCGGCCCGACCATGGGCGGATGATCTGGGGTGAGACCGGCCGGGCCGGATACGGCCTGTACGATCGGGCTCTGGGTGCCTGCTACATCAACGGGCTGTTTGAGGCTGCAGAAAAGGAAAATGCCGCCCGTGGATAAGCTGCGGATCCGAGATTTGACCTCGGAGGATTACCCCGTCTACGACTGCTGGGAGCGTCAGCTCCACCAGCTTCATGTGGGCGCCCGGCCTGATCTGTTTCAGCCTTTGGAGCATCCTGTTCCCCGGGAACAGTACCTGAGGGAACTGGAAAACGACCACGAGGTGCGGCTGCTGGCCTTAGTGGACGAGGTCCCTGCTGGAATCTGCTCCCTCTCTTTGCGGGATGCCCCGGCAAGTCCTCTGCTTCGTGGGGAAAAGAGCCTGTACGTGGTGGATCTCTTTGTGGACTCTGCGTTTCGGAAACAAGGCGTGGCCAAAGCGCTGCTGGCCGAGGGCATGAAACGCGGACGGGAATTTGGGGCCACACGTATGGGCTTGACGGTGTGGCCCTTTAACAAGGCCGCCATCCGGTTTTATGAAAACCTGGGATTGACGGTCCGATCGCTTACCTTAGAAAGAAATCTGTGATGCCCTTTGCGGGCCGGATTTTTTTATATCAGTTTTAGGAGGAAATGATTATGAAACTCGGAATTATCCTGCCTCCCAAGCCGGAAAGTTTCGACCGTGCGAAGGAGCTTGGCCTGGATTTTGTGGAATTTGACTGCAACCCCATCAAGTTTGGCGGACAGCCCAAGGCTGACCTGTTGGCCTCTAAGGAAGCCATCAAAGAAGCCAGCGACCGCACCGGCGTGGAAGTGGGCGCCGTAGGCCGCTGGGGCAGCCCCATCCTGGACGAAAAGGGCCAGGTTGTCCCCGAAGAGTGGGAAGAAGTGCTGGCTGTGATGGATTTTGGTCAGTATGTGGGCGCAAAGCACTATCTGTGCAGTGTCAACTACGTCAAGGAAATCTCCTACTACCAGAACATCACCGCTGCCATCAAGGTCTTGAACCAGATCGTGGCTGCCGCCAAGGAGCGGGGTATGGAGTGTGCCATCGTCAACTGCATGATCGGCGACAACTACATCCGCACCCCGGAACAGTGGAAGCTGGTCCTCAGCGAAGTTCCCGGCCTGGGCATCAAGTACGATCCCTCCCACAGCTTTGTCCACGGCGGTCCTCAGGGAGCTTACATGGACGAGGGTCTGGAGTGGGGCGAGCACTTCCAGTACGTCCACATCAAGGGCGTCATTCAGCGCGGCCTCTCTCAGGAGCCAGAACACTGGCACAACTGGGAGCTGGTGCGTCAGCATCCCGAGCTCAAAGACCTGCTCATCACCTCCGAGCCTCAGCGCTTCAACTCCTACGACAATCCTCCTGCAGGCATCGACTCCATCAACTGGAGAGCTTTCTTTGCCATCCTGTACAAGTACGGCTATGACGGCTATCTGGCCATCGAGCCCCACTCCCCCACCTGGCGTGGCGAGAAGGGCGAAAAGGGCCTGAAGTACACCATCAAGTACATCCGCGATTTGATGATTCTGGACTAACTCCAGACGCCAAAACACCCCGGACGGTATCCCCGCCCGGGGTGTTTTTTTATGCTTCCAACCGCCTCTCCAGCGCCTGGGACAAAAGGGCTTTTTTCTCCGGATCCAAAAAAGCCCCCTGAACGCTGTTGCGCAGCAGAGTCCTCCCCTCCTCCTCGGTGAGCCCCAGCTTTTGGAGCAGCTGAAACTCCTGCTTCAGGGTGGTGTGGGAAACGGTCATATTGTCCGTGTTTACCGTGGCGAGCACCCCCTGATGCAGGTAGGCCCGCAGGGGAAAATGCTCCAAGTCCGGTACTGCCTTGGTCTGAAGGTTGCTGGTGGGACACATCTCCAGGGGGATCCTCCGCTGGGACAGCACCTCCAAAAGCGCAGGATCCTCCCCTGCCCGGACACCGTGGCCGATCCGCTGGGCTCCCAGCTCCAGCGCCTGGCGAACACTTTCCGGCCCGGCAGCCTCCCCAGCATGAAGGGTGAAGGGCACCCCCAAGGAACCGGCCAGCCGGAAAAGCTCCCGGGAATCCGCTGTGGGGTACAGAGCCTCCGCACCGGCCAAATCCAGTGCACAGACGCCCTGCCCCAAATATCGGGCAGCGGTTTTCACCGTCTCCCCATTGGCTGCCGGATCTCCGCCCCGCATACAGCATAGGATCAACTGAGCGCAAAAACGCCAGCCATCCCCGTTTCTTTTGGGAAGCCCCGCAATGGCTGCTTCCACCGCCTGGGCCTGGGTGAGGCCTTGACGCGTATGCTGGCTAGGGGCAAACCGCAGCTCGGCATAGAGCAAACCTTGCTCCTCCAAGCGGGAGGACAGATCCCGCACCGCCAAGGTCAAGGCTTCGCCGCTTTGGAGCAGCGCCACGGGAAGATCAAAACAGCGGAGATAGTCATTGAGGCTGCTGCAGTCCGTAGGGACAGTGAGGGCAGTCTCCAAGTCCTCCGGCAAAGAAAGGTTTTGTAACCGGGCAAGCTCCCCCACCAGCTGCGGGGAAAGGGAGCCATCCAGGTGCAAATGCAGGTCAATCATGCGGGCACCTCCTTGTCTTTTCCCCATTATACCCCAAACACCCGGGAATGGAAAGACAGGCTACCCCAGAAACTTGACCGTAAAAATGGAGCAGACCAAGGCGGTCAAATCCCCCATCAGCGCCGCCGGAATAGTATACCCCAACCGCTTATATCCACAGCTGCCGAAATACACGGCAATGGCATAAAAGGTGGTCTCTGTGGAGGAGGAAAGCACCGAAGCGATGCGGCCTGTCTCGCTGTCCGGGCCAAACTGTCGGAAGAGGTCCAGGGTATAGGCGGAGGCGCCGCTGCCGGAGATGGGCCGCAGCAGCGCCAAAGGCAGCAGCTCCGGCGAAATCCCCACGGCTGACGCCACCGGCTGAAGCAGCGTGCAGAGGGCATCCAACAAGCCGGAAGCTCGCAGCATGGTCACCGCGGCGATCAGACCAATCAAGGTGGGCAGCAAATTCAGGGTGGTGCGCAGCCCATCCTTGGCTCCGGTCAGGAACACGTCAAACACCGGCACTCCCTTGGCAAACCCAAACAGCAGAATCAGGCCCACCATCACCGGGAGAGCGGCTGCCCCTACCTGCGCCACAGAGGGCTCCTCTCCAGCAGCTTACAGCAGGTCATACATGCCACCAGCGCCGCCCCGGAAGTCACCCACACCTGGGGCAAGATGGAAAAGGGCGCCGTACTTCCTGTACTGGCCCGCATCGCGGCCATATTGACGGGGATCAGCTGGAGGGATGCGGTATTCATCACCACAAACAGGATCATCCCTTTGGTGGGGCTATCTCGGTCTGGATGGCGTTCCCTCATGGACTCCATAGCGGCCAGGCCCAAGGGGGTGGCCGCGTTACCCAGTCCCAGGAGATTGGCCGAGAGGTTCATGGCGATCTTCCCCTGGATGTCTTCCGCGTCTTTATACTCGGGGAACAACCGACAAATCACCGGGGAGAGCGCTTTGGCGATCAGCCGGGAAAGACCGCTCTCCTCCGCGATCCTCAAAAAACCCAGCCAGGCACACATGCTTCCCAGCAAGGCTAAGGATAGCTCTACAGCAGCCTGAGCCCCGTCCATCAACGCGGAGGAAAGCTCCCCCAAATTTCCTGTGGCAAGGGCACAGACGACGCTTAGGGCAATCATACCAAACCATATGGAATTTAACATCTTTCCCCACTCCTTTTGACAGTGCCGGCCTTGACTTTGGCTGGAAAAAAGTTTATCGTTAGAGATGGGTCATTAACCCTGTCATTATTTTCGATTTAGAAAGGAAAAGGAACTCATGTTGTTTGGCGAGAAGATCCTGGATTATTGGGACGATATTCTGAAAGACTTGGCCACTGTGGTGGCCATTCCCTCTGTGGCAAAGCCTCAGGACGGGGAGCATCCCTATGGCGACGAGTGTGCCCGGGTGCTGGATACGGTGGTAAAGATGGCGGAGGGCTATGGCCTGAAAGCCAAGAATGTGGATTATCAGGCTGCCCACGCAGAATACGGTGAAGGTGAGGGCAACGCTGTGGTTATGGCTCACCTGGACGTGGTTCCCGCCGGCGAAGGCTGGAACACCGATCCCTACTCCATGGTCATCGACGACAACATCGCCTACGGCCGGGGTGTCTCCGACAACAAGGGTCCTGCCATTGTGGCTCTTCACTGCCTGCGGGCTCTGAAGGATGCCGGCGTCAAGGGCAACCGCAAGCTCCGAGTGGTCTTTGGCTCCGCTGAGGAGATCGGCATGGACGACATGCCCCACTACTTTGCCAAGGAGCAGAAACCCGACATGGGCTTCACCCCCGACGCATCCTATGGCATCTGCCACTGTGAGAAGGGCCATATGGGCTTTGAGGTCACTGCCAAGAATACCTCCTCTGTGGTGAAATCCATCGAAGCCGGCACGGTTTCCAACGCTGTCCCCTTCAAGGCTGAGTGCACTCTGGCCTGCTCCCCCGCTGAGGTGGAGAAGCTCCAGGCAAAGGCCGCTGCCTCCCAGGACATGTTTGAGATCACCCCCACTCAGGACGGCTGCACCATTCTGTGCCACGGCAAGGCTGCTCACGCCGCGAACCCGGACAACGGCGTCAACGCCGCCTCCCATCTGGTGGAGCTGCTGTGGGAGGTCTTCACTCCGGAGCAGCTGGGCGCTTTCTTCCAGTTCACCCACGAGAAGATCGGCCTGTGCACCGACGGTGAGAAGATCGGCGTGAAGATGAGCGACGAGCCCAGCGGCCCCCTCACCTTCAACCTGGGCCTGATGCACGTGGACGGGGACAAGTGCAGCCTGACTGTGGACATCCGCTATCCTGCCACCAAAAAAGGACCGGAGATTTCCGCTGTTCTCAAGGAGCAGGCGGAGTCCTGCGGCGTGGAGTTCCATTTGCTCACCGATGCCGAGCCCCTCTACCTGCCCAAGGAGAGCCAGCTGGTCACTCTGCTGGCCGGTGCCTACAAGGACATTGCTGGAGAGGACTGCAACATCTTCGCCATGGGCGGCGGCACCTACGCTCGCACCATGTACGGCAAGGGTGTGGCTTTCGGCGCCAGCTTCCCCGACCAGGAGGACGGCAAGGCTCACCAGGCCAACGAGTTCCTGGATCTGCGCCGGTTCAAGCTCCATGCGGAAATCTGCCTGGAGGCCATGTACCGGATGCTCACTGCGGAGTAAATTGCTATGGCCTATCATCAAGTGACGCCTGAGGAGATCTTCCAAAACCAGGAGGCAAAGAGCTACATCCTGCGGGGAAACGACTGTCTGGGTGCCATCGGCTACACAGAACACGGGTTGGCCCACGCAAAAAAGAGCAGCGACACTGCCAGAGACGTGCTCACCGCTCTGGGATATCCCCAGCGGGACTGCGAACTGGCCGCCATTGCCGGATATCTTCACGACATCGGCAACACGGTCAACCGGGTGGATCACGCCCACAGTGGCGCTCTGATGGCTTTCACCCTGCTCAACAAGCTGAACATGCCCCCTGACGAGATCGGCCTTGTGTGCTCTGCCATCGGCCACCACGATGAAAAGACCGCTTTTCCGGTGAATCCTCTGGCCGCCGCGTTGATCCTCTCGGATAAAAGCGACGTGCGCCGCTCCCGAGTGCGGAAAGACGCCGTACTGGAGGCCGACATCCACGATCGGGTCAACTACGCTGTGGAGGAATCCCGGCTGGACATCGATCCGGTGGGGATGCTCTGTATCTTTCATATTGAGATTGCCACGGAAATATGCCCCGTGATGGAGTATTTCGAGATTTTCCTGGAGCGCATGGTGCTCTGCCGCAAGGCTGCTCAGACCTTGGGGCTCCAGTTTGAATTGATCATCAACGGCACTCGCCTGCTGTGACATTTCTCCATAAAAAAGCCCCCGGCTACTGGCTGGGGGCTTTTTCAATGCAAAAAAGGGCTGCTGCGAATCCGCAGCAGCCCTTCTCGCGTTTTGACTTACTTCTTCAGCATGCCAATAGCATCGGTGATGGTCTTCTCGTAGGCTTCCATGCCGTACTTGTCCACGTCGGCTTTATTCTTGTCGCCGTGGGTCAGGCAGCCCGCGCCACCAATACAGCCGCCAACACAGGCCATGCCCTCGATAAAGTTGGAGGGCAGCACGTTCTTGGAGGCCTTCAGCAGTGCCATGCGGCAGGCTTCAATGCCGTCGCAGGCAATGGCCTTCAGCTCGAAGGTCTGATCCAAACCCTGTTCCTTCAGCGCCTGCTTCACCGCGTCGGACAAACCGCCGCTCCGGGCAAAGATCCGCCCATAGTAGGAGGCGTTATCCAGCACGCCCTCCTCCAGGGACTTCAGATCGATATCCCGGCTGTCAAACAGCGCCTGCAGCTCCTCAAAGGTGATGCAGCTGTCAATGTAGGGTTTGACGCGCTCCTTCTGCACTTCCATCTTCTTGGCGGTGCAGGGCCCAATGAAGACGATCTTGGCGCCGGGAGTGGTCTCCTTAATGTACTTGGCGATGGTGGCCGCCGGAGACAGGTTGTGAGAGATATGTTCCTTCAGCTGGGGGAACTGCTTCTCAATGTAGTCCACAAAGGCCGGGCAGCAAGAACTGGTCAGGAAGCCCTTTTCCGCCAGCTCAGCAGCTTCGGCATAGGACACCATGTCCGCGCCCAAAGCCGCCTCCACCACGTGGAAGAAGCCCAGCTTCTGGATACCGGTGATCACCTGGCCCAGCTTTGCATAGCTGAACTGGCTGGAAATGGACGGTGCCACCACAGCGTACAGCTTGTAGTTCTCATTGTTGTTGCTCTTCTTGATCAAGTCCACCACGTCCAGGATATAGGACTTGTCCACAATCGCGCCGAAGGGGCACTGGTACACGCAGGCACCACAGGAGATACAGGTCTCGTTGTCAATCTTGGCTGCACCGTCCTCCGCCATGCTGATCGCCTTGATCTTGCAGGCATTCTCACAGGGCCGCTTCTGGTTGACAATGGCGCTGTAAGGGCAGACTTTGGCGCACTGGCCGCACTCCACACACTTGGATTTGTCAATGTGGGCATGCAGATGCTCGTCAAAGGTGATCGCTCCTACCCGGCAGGCATCCTCACAGCGGTGGGCAATACACCCGCGGCAGGCGTCGCTGACATTGTAGCCGGACATGGGGCACTCGTCGCAGGCAATGTCAATGACTTCGATGACGTTGGGATTGTTCTTGTCGCCGCCCATCGCCAGCTTGATCCGCTCCTCCACGATGGCACGCTCTTTGTAGATGCAGCACCGCATGGTGGGCTTGTCCTTGACGATCAGCTTGGGGATCTCCGTGTAGGCATCCAGAAGGCGGTCCTCAAAGGCATAGCGGGCAACTTCCCGCAATACCTTGTACTTGAGGTACTGCACCTGGGTGTCAAATTTTCTGTCCTTAATCGGGATAGAGGCCATGTTGTTCGTACCTTCCTTTCTGGGGTAGGACTCTGTTTAGAAGTAGCTCACTTTAATGCGCTTGCCCATTTGCTTCAGGCACTCGCTCAGTTCGTCTACCAGACGCATTTTAATGTTGAAATTGATGGGCAGGTTGGGGTTCTGATGGGCAGGGTTGATGGCGCGGCCCACAAAGAAGTTGATGTCGGTTGCCTCTTCAAACAGCATCCGCGCAATGAGCGAGGCGCCGTCCCGCTTGTAACCCCACTGACTGTAAGAGGAGTTGTCCTCCAGGAAATTCTTGGCGTACTCCAGCACCTTGCTGATGGTGATCACGCCCTCTGTCACCAGGTCCACGCCCTCAATCTTTGCAATGGGCGGGATCTCCGGATCCAGGTAGTTTAGATCCGCCACCATGGGCTTATTCAGAAACTCGGAGGCCAGTGTAGAGGTGGTGCCGCCGCAGACAATGTGCTTGCCCTCCTTGGAGAAGAACAGGGACATGTACTTGTTCACGTCCTTCCGGTCCGAGGGCGGGCCAATCATCAGGTTCACCTGGGCGCGGTCCCGGACCTTCACCACGCAGACCGTGGTGTCGTCCCCAGGATGACCGCCGTACAGGTGGTTGCACTCCTCCAGCAGAATGGCCGCGTAGGTCTTGGCGGTGTAGCTCTGGTCGTACATCATCTCCAGAAACTCGATGATGTCCTTCCGCTCCCAGCCAAAGTTCAGGTTCTTCCCCACCCCCGCATGAATGGTTCCGTCACTCATGGTGAACAGGAAGTCGTTCTCCTGGAGCTTGATCTTGGATTTGTAAATCATCTTCCCCTCGATTTCCGTGCCGGTCTTGGGAATCTCCACAAATTTACCGTCCCGGATGAGGATCAGCAGCGGATTGTCATACTGGATGATCTCCGCCTCTTCGTTTTCAATGATGTGAATGATGGTGAACGTGGAATAGGCCACACCCCGCACAGCGCAGACCGGCAGTGTGGAGGCAATGGTGGATACGCAGTCTTCCAGGCGCATATTGGCCGCCATCATCGTGGAGATGATCTTGGAGGTCAAGGAAGAGAGAATGTTCGCCTTGACGCCGCTTCCCATTCCATCCGCCAGAACAATCACGGTGGAGTTTTCCCCCTGCTCGACGATCTCAACCCGGTCGCCGCAGAGCTGCTCCCCCCATTTGTTCAGGCTCAAATATCCGATATCAGTGCACAGGTTATTCATCTGCCATGGAATCCTTCAAGTTCGTCAGTGCGATCTTGGTCTCAGCGGTGGTCTCGCCCAACAGAGAGGCGATCTCCTGAGCCATGCGCATCTGCTTCTCGATGACCCGGTCCGTCATCTCGATGGTCTGCTGGCTGATCTTCTCCTTGCTCATGCGCTCCCGCTCTTCCTCGGTGACATCGCGCATGATGCACATCACAATGTGATAGCTTCTGTCGTAGATAACCGTCTGCTCCACATAACGCTTATACTCGGCAAGATAGACCTTCTCATCCCGGACACTTTTACCGGTGGACATCACATCCAGGAACACCTTGGGATCCAGAATGCGGATGACCTGGTCGCCCAGGACGTCCGAAGCGTGGCGGATATTCATGATGTGGCATGCCGCGGAGTTGATCTGCTGCACCTCCAGGTCCTCGTTCAACACGATGATCCCGTTGGGGGTGTTGTTGATGATGGTGTCGGAGAAGCTCTCCGCCTTCTGGGTCAGGAAAGGCAGGCACATGTTGATATCTGCCTTGCCCTGATACACGGCGATGGCCTTCTCACGGCAGGTATTGTAGCCGCAGGCGCCGCAATTGAGCTCCTGCTCCGGGGTGAACTTGCCGGTCTTGTGGAGGATCTCCTCGATCTCCCTCTCCCCAGGCATCTGACGATGCAGGCCGATAAAGCGGTGATCCTTGATCAGATCCTTCCGGTCGGGCTGCGCCACGGCAAAATCCTTCTTGCCGGCATAGCGGTTCACCGCGATGGTATCCGTCACCGGACGGCGGCGCTCACGCTCCATGGCAGGGCCGCCCACGCAGCTGCCCGCGCAGATGGACATCTCGATAAAGCACTTGTGCAGACGCCCTTCCTTGATGTCCTCAATGGCGGCCAGGCAGTTATCAATGCCGTCCACCACCATGTAGGTGTAGTCGGGAGAATCGCAGTTCATGGTGCGCAGAATACCACCTGTGGTGGGGAACAACCGGGCACGGCTCTCCTCCAGATTGTCCTCACCCTGCTCAATGGTGACACCCTCCTGCTTGAGCCAATCGGAAAGCTCCTCAAAGGTCAGCACGCAGTCCACGGTGCCCGGATAAGCTTCGGCTTCTGCCTTCTTGGAGATGCAAGGCCCAATAAAGACCGTCTTGACGCCGGGGTTCTCCTCTTTGATTTTCTGGCAGTGGGCCTGCATGGGCGACAGCACTGTGGCCAGGTAAGGCAGCACTTCCGGATAGTACTTCTCCACCAGGGTATTCACGGAATGGCAGCAAGTGGAGATGACAACCTCCTGCTTGCCATCGCGGACAATGTTCTCATACTCGGTTTTCACGATCGAGGCTCCGATGGCGGTCTCCTGGGCGCCGGAGAAGCCCAGCTGCTTGAGGGCCTTCTCCATGGTGGCGATGGTTGCCCCAGGATAGTTGGCCACAAAGGAAGGGGCGACACTGGCAATGACAGGGCCGCTCTTGATCAGCTCGATGACGCTGGGCACATCGTTGCGGATCTCCTTGGCGTTCTGGGGACATACCACGAAGCACTGGCCGCAGAGGATACACTCGTCGTTGACGATTTGGGCCTGGCCGGTGGAATACTTGATGGACTTCACCGGACAGTGGCGGATGCACTTGTAGCAGTTGACGCAGTTGGATTTTTTCAGCTTTAGATAATCAGCCATGTGGGAACAACCTCTCCATACCAAAAATCATGTCCAAGCACGGCAAGCTCCATCAATGGCAGTTGGTCATTGATGGAGCTTGCTGCGAAAACGTGTTTATTGAACTTTGGGAAGGATCTCCTTCTCGAAGAAGTCCTTCGTGGTCTCAGGAGACAGAGAGTAAAGCTTGTCATCCAGAGTGACGTTCACGCCGTTAACACAGTTGCCCATGCAGAAGGTGCCGCCAAGCTCCACCTTGTCCTCCAGGTGGTTTTCTTTTACCAGGTACTGCAGCTGCTCCACGATCTGACGGGAACCTTTCAAATGGCAGGAACTGCCAATGCAAATGGTACATTTCATGGTATTTTCCTCCTAAAAGAAAGCTGATTCTTTTGTGATAAAGAGCTGCCGCGCCCCACTCCTCGGCAGGGCACGGAGCCTCTTTATTTATGACAGGGTAGATCAATCAATGGTATGCGCCTTCCAGCTGTGGGGATTATTCGTACTCCACCACGTTGACCCAGTGCATCAGGAACTCCCGCTCCTCGGGCTTGCCCTTCACGGACTGGGAGGCAGCCACGATGGGCAGCCACTTCTGCACATACTGCTTGGCAGTGTCGGTCTTCTTGCAGAACAGGTTCAGGTACTTCTCGGCGGTGTCAATGTCGCCGCCCAGCCAGAACAGCAGGTAGGTCCGAGCTGCGTCTGCACTGGCGTTGCCCTGGGTGGCATGTGCCCAGTCCAGGATGGAGTAGCTGGAGCCATCGGGAGAAATCACCACGTTGGTGGGGTTGAAGTCGCCGTGGCACAGCTTGTTGTGGTTGGGCATGGAGGCCAGACGGGAATCCAGCTCATACCGGGTGGTGGCGTCCAGACCGGTCTGGGCGATCTTCCCCTTCATCTTCTCCTTCAAGCGGTTGAGCATGGGGCAGGTCTTGGACTGGACTTCGATCTGAATGTCCACAAAACGCTCCAGGTACTCGTCCTTCTTGTCGGGGTTCTCAGCCATCAGCTGAGCCAGGGTCTTGCCCTCGGCATAGTCGGTGACAATCGCCCACTTGCCGTCGACCTTGGTGACCTCTTCCACGCCGGGAATCGGCAGGCCGGTCTCCTCCACGCGGGCGATGTTCAGCGCCTCGTTGAGGATGTCAGCCTTGGAGTAGCCCTCATCAAACACCTTGATGACGTACTGGCCGTCCCGGTAGATGGTCTTGGAATTACGAACTGCGATAACCTTTTCCAGTTTCATAGTGATAACTCCTCCGTTTATTTACTTGCCATAGTAGCACTTGAGGTAGATTTCCTTGATCTCGCTCATCAGCGGATAGCGGGGGTTCGCGCCGGTGCACTGGTCGTTGAAGGCGTTCTCCACCATCTCATCCAGAGTATCCAGGAAGTACTTCTCGTCCACGCCGTACTCCTTGATCGTCTTCTTGATGCCGATCTTATCCTTCAGCTCCTCCAGAGCCTTGATGAAGTTCTCGAACACCTCGTCGTCGTTCTTGCCCTGGATGCCGCAGAAGCGTGCAGCCTCCACGTAGCGCTGCTTGGCATGGGGATACTGATACTGGGAGAAGGTACCCATCTTGGTGGGAACCTCGGCGGCATTGTAGCGGATCACCTCGGTGAGGATCACAGCGTTGGCAATGCCGTGGGGCAGGTGATGGTAAGCGCCCAGCTTATGAGCCATGGAGTGGTTCACACCCAGGAAAGCGTTGGCGAATGCCATACCAGCCATGCAGGAAGCCTCTGCCATGCGCTCACGGGCATAGGGATCGTTGGCGCCATTCTCATAGCAAGAGGGCAGGTAATCAAACACAGCCTTCATGGCCTTCAGAGCCAGGCCATCGGTGAAGGGAGTGGCCATGATGGACACATAAGCCTCGATAGCGTGGGTCATGACGTCGATACCGGAGGCAGAGGTCAGGCCCTTGGGCTGGGTCATCATGTTGTCAGCGTCCACAATTGCCATGGTGGGCAGCAGCTCGTAGTCAGCCAGAGGCCACTTGGTGCCGGTCTTCTCATCGGTGATGATGGCGAAGGGAGTCACCTCGGAACCAGTACCGGAAGAGGTGGGGATGGCAACCATGATAGCCTTCTCGCCCATCTTGGGGAACTTGTAGATACGCTTGCGGATATCCATGAAGTCCATGGACATGGACTGGAAGTCAGCATCGGGATGCTCGTACAGCACCCACATGATCTTGGCAGCGTCCATGGCGGAACCGCCGCCCAGAGCGATAATCACGTCGGGCTCGAAGTCGCGGATCTGCTTGGTGCCCTCCAGAGCGCAGCCCAGAGTGGGATCGGGAGCAACATCATAGAAGCAGGCGTACTGAATGCCCATTTCGTCCAGCTTATCGGTGATGGGCTTGGTGTAACCGTTTTTGAACAGGAAGGTATCGGTGACGATGAAGGCCTTCTTGCGATGATACTCAGTTCTCAGCTCATCCAGAGCAACGGGCATGCAACCCTTCTTGAAATAGACCTTCTCAGGCGTTCTGAACCACAGCATGTTCTCTCTCCTCTCAGCAACGGTCTTGATATTGATCAGATGCTTGACACCCACGTTCTCGGAGACGGAGTTGCCGCCCCAAGAGCCGCAGCCCAGCGTGAGGGAGGGAGCCAGCTTGAAGTTGTACAGGTCGCCGATACCGCCCTGGGAGGAGGGAGTGTTGACCAGGATACGGCAGGTCTTCATAGCAGCCTGGTGCTTGGCCAGCTTCTCCTTCTCGGCAACGTTGACATACAGGGAGGAAGTGTGGCCGTAACCGCCGTCAGCGATCAGGTGCTCGGCCTTCTCGATGGCGTCGTCGAAGTCCTTGGCACGGTACATGGCCAGCACGGGAGACAGCTTCTCATGAGCAAACTCCTCGGAGATGTCCACGCTCTCCACTTCGCCAATGATGATCTTGGTGCTCTCGGGCACATCCACACCGGCCAGAGCGGCGATGGTGTGAGCGCGCTGGCCAACGATCTTGGCATTCAGAGCGCCGTTGATGATGATGGTCTTGCGGACCTTCTCGGTCTCCTCGGGATTGAGGAAGTAGCAGCCGCGCTTGGTGAACTCATCCTTCACAGCCTTGTAGACCTTGTCCAGAACGATCACGGACTGCTCGGAAGCGCAGATCATGCCGTTATCAAAGGTCTTGGAATGGATGATGGAGTTGACAGCCAGAACCACATCGGCGGTGTCGTCGATGATGGCGGGAGTGTTGCCGGCGCCCACGCCCAGAGCGGGAGTACCGGAGGAGTAAGCAGCCTTCACCATGCCGGGGCCGCCGGTGGCCAGGATGATGTCAGACTCGGCCATCAGGGTGTTGGTCAGCTCCAGGTTGGGAACGTCGATCCAGCCGATGATGCCGTCGGGAGCGCCAGCCTTCACAGCGGCCTCCAGCACAACCTTGGCAGCGGCG
>JBMNVU010000010.1:0-76282 GCA_050946975.1 Acutalibacter sp. | reverse complement strand
AGGCTCGCGCTCAACCACAAGCCAACTGCTCTTTTGAGAATCCTCTTCAACACAAATCACCCGCCTCGCAAAAGCCTATGCGGGCGGGCGAAACGCTATGCGTCAGGGAGTGCCGGGATCCTTCTCCACCGGGCCACTGACATCCCCAGGCTGCTGTGCTTCCTTGGGAGGCTCCTCCTTCTGGAACAGGGCGGAAATCTTGTCCACCACGTCCGGCACCTTCTCCAGAGCCCGGTCCACAGAGCTGAGATAGGGCTCAATCTGCAGCACGCGGACATTGCCATGGGAGATCGTCAGAAACGCAATGGGGCTGATGGTGATCCCGGCACCGCTGCCGCCGGCAAACAGTCCGGACGTGGGCTGTGTCTTGCTGGGCAGGTCAGAGCCTCCCGAGGCAAAGCCATAACTCACTCTGGATACGGGAATCACTGTGGTGCCGTCAGGAGTGGTGACAGGAGTTCCAATGACCGTGTTCACATCCACCATCTGCTTGATCTTATCCATGGTTACACCCAGCAAATTGTTCACTTGATTGTCACTCATTTCGGTTCACCCTGCTTTCGCGTCTGCGAAATCCTTTCGATAGTGTCAGCCGCTGCCTGCAGCTTTCGGAAAAACGGAAGTGCTTTATAAAGTAGTATAAACCCTTCGATCAACAAAAACAACACCCGGATACAAACTGCCCCGGAAAATTCCACCCGGTCCTCCCGGCTGTGATAGTCCAGATCCACAGTGGCCCGCTTCTTCCGGCAGGGCAACGCTCCAAACAGCACCCCACAAGCTCCATAGGCTACGGCGCACACCTGTCCGTAATAGATAGCGGCCTGAGCAGCGTCTTCCTCCCCACCCAAGCAGATGTAAAGGTCAAAGCGTTTCAGCTGCAGCCTGTCCAGGACCTTTTTGGACGCCGTTCCAGCAGCCTGGGCCAACTCCTGCAAAGTGCGCAGAAATCCTTCCAATCCCTCCCGGCGAAGCATCATCTTCAACTTCTCCTTCAGGCTGGGGCTCGAGGAGGCCGTTTCTTTTCCGACTGCCTCCTCTCCCTCCGGAGAGGGTTGTCCCTCTGGAGAAGGCCAGGAGAATTTGAGAAACAGATACCGGATCCGAGCCTCAAATCCATCGTGGTAACTCACCTCCAGCGTCACCGGCATCAGCAGGAGAAATGCCGCCAACGCAAGCACCATGGCGACAATCAGCAGTGGGAGCATGGCCTCTCCTCCTTTCTACAAGGTGAGCTGCCCTTCCGGGGCAGACGGCTCCTCATCTTCCCGCTGAGGCGGCGGGGGCAGGTCCTCAATGGACGCCAACTGGAAACAGCGCAGGAAATTCTCCGTGGTGCCGTAAAGCAGCGGACGCCCTGGCAGTTCCAGACGTCCTCTCTCCTCCAGCAGATCCTTCTGCATCAGGCTGCTGATGACACCGGAGCAATCCACGCCTCGCACCTGCTCCACAAAAGCCTTGGTCACCGGCTGATTGTACGCCACCACTGCCAGCACCTCCATAGCAGCCTGGGACAGAGGCGTGTTACGTTTGAGGTCCAACACCTCCCGCACAGGTTCGGCAAAGGCGGGATTGGTGCAGAACTGGGCGCTCTTTCCCAGGCGCACCAGATGCACTCCGCTGCGGGGGGTATTATACTTCTCCTGAAGAGCCGCCACCGCGTGGTCAATCACCTGGGTGCGCACCCCCAGAACTTGGGCGATTCTCTCCAGATCCACCGGTTCCCCGCCTGCAAAGAGTATGGCCTCAGTTTTGCCCATCAATTCTTCCTGATTCAGTGTTTCTCCCCCCAATCCAGCAATCTCACTTTCATATCCTTTCCATCACCCTCCACCCGGAGGCGGCGGTTCTTCACCAATTCCAGCACCGCCAGAAATGCCGCCACCCGCTGTGAGCGGCCATGCTTCCCGGCAAACAGCTCCCGGTAAGACAGGGTGCGCCGTTTCCACAGCTGCCGCAAGATGGCAATGGCCTGGGACGCCACGGACACGATCTTTCGGGACACCAGCGCGGAAAAGCTCTCCGGCTTGGGCGGCAGCAAGCTTCGTCCCTTGCCCCAAGCGGACGCCAGAGCCTGGGCAATCTCCTGGGGATCGTGCAAGCGTTTGTAAGTCAAGTCGGCGGGAAGGGGCTCCGGTGGGCGAACTAACAGGTCAAAAGAACACTGTGCTGCCAGGATCCGGGCCGCTTTCTTGCACTGCTCGTACTCCAGCAGCTGGCCGGTCAATTCCGCACGGGGATCCTCTTCCTCCTCATGCTTGGGCAGCAACGATGCTGTCTTGATCTGCACCAGTCGCGCAGCCATCTCCAGAAACTCGCTGGCAACATCCATGTCCGCCTCACGCATCATGGAAATCTGCTCCATGTATTGGTCCAACAGCTCCGCAATGGGAATATCATAGATATCCAGCTTATTCTTGGCGATCAAAGCCAAGAGCAAATCCAAGGGGCCGTCGAAAACCTCCAAATGATATTCCAGTTTCTCCATGGCTCACAGTCCAAACAGATGGAAGGGCGCCCTGGCCAGGCTGAAGATGATGCTGCCAAAGAAATTCTGGGCGGTGGCCAGCGGGCCGGACAAGGAACCGGAAAGCAGCAGGAAAAACATCACCATGACAAAGATGTTTTGATACCGATAATAGGTGTAGAGCGCCCGGCTGCTGAGAAACGCTCCCACAATCCGTGAACCGTCCAGAGGCGGCATGGGGATCAGGTTGAACACAGCCAGGGAGATGTTCACCAACACATAATAATAAAGCATGGTGTACACAAACTGGGTGAACCAATTCACCGGAGCAAAGGCCTCCATGGCCGCGGCAAAGAACGCGCCCACCAAAGCCGCCAGCAAATTGGAGACAGGACCCGCCAGCGCAGTCAAAGCCACATCACGCCGAGGCTTTTTAAAGTAGCGGCTGTCCACCGGGACAGGCTTTGCCCATCCGAATCCAAACAGCAGCAGCGCCAACGCACCCATGGGATCCACACTGGCCAGAGGATTGAAGGTCAGACGTCCCTCCAGCCGCGCGGTGGGGTCCCCCAGCTTATTGGCAACCCATGCATGGGCCAACTCGTGGAGGGGAAGAATACACAGAATGATGAACACGACAGAAATCACTTGGGCCAACACAGACCAGACATTTACATGATAGCCCCGGACCAGGTCCATAATAACGTCAATCAGCATAGGATTCTCCTTTTTCTTCGTGATCGCTGAGAGGATTATACCCTATTTTCGGAAAAAACTCAATTCCTTTGAAAAAAAACTTGCATTTCCCGGTGGAATCTGCTATAATTTCAAACGTTGTAAATTTTGGATACTACTCAGGTTAGGAGGTGCAGATATGGCAAAATGTGATTTCTGCGGCAAGGACGTGTCCTTTGGCATTAAGGTTTCCCACTCCCATCGTCGTTCCAACCGGACTTGGAAGCCCAATATCAAGCGTGTGAAGGCTGTGGTCAACGGCACTCCCAAGCGCGTGTACGCCTGCACCCGTTGCTTGCGTTCCGGCAAAGTGACCCGTGCTGTCTAAGTTGTCGGTACACAAATACGGCTGAGAAATAAGGGGCCATCCTTTTGGATGGCCCTTTTTCTCAGCCGTTTTTCCGTTTCTGGAAGAATCATTACCCAAAGGGCCGCTCCTTGGTCAGCGCGCTTAGGTCTCCCCCCATAAAATGGTTGATGATCTCACTGGCCACGCCTTGAGCTTCCCCGTACAGTTCGAAAAAGCTCTGGCTGGAACCTGCGTCATCTCCCCAAGGGGCATTGCCAACATTGGCGTAATCCACATCGTCCTCTTCGGTCAGCGGCACAATGTGGCTGGCAATGCTGCTAGGTTTGCCCCGCTCCAGCCGAGCGAACAGCTTCCGCTTCAGGCCCGTCCTATCTGTGACCAGGGTGAACACCCAATGGGCATCGTCCATGGCCTGCACCAACAGATCCTCCGGCACGTCTTCTCCATAGAGACTAAACAACACATAGCGGTACAAGCGGGCGATCTTCCGCTCCACCCCCTCATTTTTCGGGAAAAGCTTGCCAAGGGGCACCTCCGAAGGCAGTTTACCCGTCTCCGCACGAAGCACAATGGCATCCAAGGCAGACTCCACCTGCCCGTGAAGGGTGGAAGTGGTCTCCCAAGGATACTGCTTCACCAGCTGGGCTGCAAGCCAATTGATGTAGGGATGGGCGATGGAATCCAAGGAGTAGTGACACACAAACCCCCACACATAAGAGCTGTATACCGGATCCGGGTGCTTTTCCAGAAAGGAGCGCATTGCACCCAGTACCTTGGAGGGCACTGCCTGGTGAAGGCGTCCACCGTAATCTCCGATGGACTTGCCCTTCCAGATGGGCAGAAAGCGATGGCAGAAAAAGAAATCCGGCCCTTGTGCCCCCCAAGCATAGGCACACAGATCCAGAGAGGCCTTATTGGGCAGGGACTCCCGAACGTTCTGAGAGAACAGCGAATGGGTCAAACAAGCTGGCATACTATCATCTCCTTTGGGTTTGATTGGCGGGCGAATAAGTGGTCACCCAGGGGAACGCCCGCAGCAAATCCTCCGGGAAAGGGGAATTCCATGTAAAATCGGCGTGCAGCGGCACGCAGGCCAGGGACACAGCCCTACAGTGGAGCGCCTGACGGGAGATCCATTCTCGGGAGCCTCCATACAGGTCATCCCCGGCCAATGGGTGATTGATATACGCCATGTGCACTCGAATCTGGTGGGTTCGTCCGGTCTCCAGGCGAAACCGCAGCAGGCTGTGGCCTTCCTTCCAGGCCAGAGACTCCCAGTGGGTCACAGCGGGCTGGCCATCCTGCCTGCACTGACGCCGGATCTTGCTGCCCGGCTCCAAACCTATGGGAACATCCACCTTACCGGAACCGGTGAGCTCACCTTCCACCACAGCAAAGTACGCCTTTTCCACCTGGGCGGAAGACACCGCCGCCCGATGCTTCCCCACCACGACAATCCCGCTGGTGTCTCGATCCAGCCGGTACAGCGGGCGAAATGCCGGTGTCTGCCCCGTCTGCTGGTAATAAAACGCCACCCGGTTTAAAAGGCTGTCCCGGTCATGGCCCGGAGAGGGGTGGACCGGCATTGCGGGAGGTTTATCCAGAACCAGATAATTTTCGTCCTCCCACAGGATGGACAGCGGTCCTTCCACCGGCTGGTACTCTTGGGACTCCTCCGGAAAGCACAGCTCCAGCACGTCCCCGGCAAAGAGCACATCCACAGTGCGGCAGGGGATGTGATTGCGCAGCAGCCCTCCCCCCTGCTTCAGGCGGGTGAGCACTCTGGCAGACAGTCCCAGATACCGCCGGGCAAACTCCTTCACCGTGCGGCGATCCCACTCCGGTGGAACCACATGAGAAAAAGATGTCATTTGTCCCGGGTGGCCAGGGATTTGGCCAACTCCCGCAAAAAGGAGGTATCTCCCCCAAAGCCGTCCAAAGCCTCCTCAGCCTGGGCCGTGAAGGCCTCCACCAGCCCCTGGGCCTCCTCCACTCCCAGAAGGGACACGTAGTTCCGCTTGTCCCGGGCGGAATCCATGCCCACGTTTTTCCCCAAGGTTTGGGCGTCTCCCAGCACATCCAGGATATCGTCCCGGATCTGGAACGCCATCCCCACTCCCTGGGCATAGCTGCGGGCCAGCTCCAAAGTCTTCTCCTCAGCTCCGGCTGCCACACAGCCCATCTGGCAGGCCGCGGAGATCAATGCCACCGTTTTGCCCTGGTCCATCTCCCGGAGCAGCGCCAGATCCACGTCCTTTCCCTCGCTGTCCAAGTCAATGCACTGGCCGCCCACCATGCCTTCCGCCCCTGCACACTGGGCCAGGATTCTCCCGCCTCGGAGGGCATCCGCTGGGGACCCGGAAAAGGTCAGCGCCATCTCAAAAGCCTTGGTCAGCAGGCCGTCTCCCGCCAGCAAGGCCATGGCTTCCCCGTACACCTTGTGGTTGGTGGGCCGGCCCCGGCGCAGGTCGTCGTCATCCATACAGGGCAAATCGTCGTGAATCAAGGAATAGGTGTGGACCATCTCCACAGCGCAGGCAAAGGGCAGCGCCTTTTCTAGATCCCCCCCGCACAGCTCACAGAACGCCAACACCATCACCGGACGGATCCGCTTTCCCCCCGCCAACAGGCTATAGCGCATGGACTCCACCACAGGAGCGGTCAGGGAATCTGTCTCCGGCTGGGGCAGCGCCTCTTCCAGGGCTGCTTCAATTCTGGTCAAGTACGGCTCAAAGCTCTTCATCATCAACGTCTCCATCCTCGGGTTCCTCCAGAGAGGTCTGATCCTGATCCAGGGTCTTCAGCTGAGCCACCCGCTGCTCCGCCTTCTCTAAGATCTCATAGCACTTTGCCGAGAGCTTTGCTCCCTCCTCAAAGAGCTTCATGGAGTTCTCCAGGGACTCCTCCCCGCTCTCCAGCTTTTGGACAATCTCCTGGAGCCTGCCCATCGCTGTCTCAAAATCCACCTTTTTTCCGGCCATCAGTCATTCCCCTTTCCTAGGATCTTTGCGGAAACCTGGCCCTCGGCCAGACGTATGGACACCTGCTCCCCTGCCACGGTTTCTTGGGCGCTTCGCAGCACGCGTCCCTTTTCGTCCGTCACCACAGCGTATCCCCGTGACAACACTTTCAGCGGGCTCAGCGCATCCAAAACCCCTGTCAGCGACTGAAGCCGCTTTTGCTCCCCCTCTAGGCGAGTCTGGGCCACCCCCTCCATCCTGGTGGTCAAATCGTGGACACGCTCCCGGCGCATCCGAAGGATCTCCTCCGGGTTGCCCAAGGGTGTATCCTGCAGCAGCAAATCCAGGCTTTGACGGAGATACTCCACCTGCTCCTTCCCTTTGGTCTGGAAAAACCTGCTGTAGCTGCGCAGGTAGGAAAGCCACTCCTGGGCGTTGGGAGTGCACAGCTCCGCCGCCGCGCTGGGTGTGGGTGCGCGAAGATCCGCCACAAAGTCGCAGATGGTGTAGTCCGTCTCATGGCCCACAGCGGACACCACGGGAATGGAACACCGGTACACAGCCCGGGCAACCCCTTCGTCATTGAAGGCCCACAGATCCTCCAAGGAACCGCCGCCCCGTCCCAGAATGATCACGTCACAGGCACGTTGACGGTCCAGCTCCTCCAGGGCCTTCACGATCTGCCTCGGGGCCTGCTCCCCCTGGACCAGCACCGGCGCCAGAAGAATCTCTGCCAAGGGCCAGCGTCTGGCCGTGATCTGCAGAATATCCCGCACTGCTGCTCCTGTGGGCGAGGTGACCACCCCAATGCGCTTGGGAAAGGCGGGCAAGGATTTCTTGTGCTCCTGGGCAAAGAGGCCCTCGGCAGCCAGCCGCTCCTTCAGCTGCTCGTAGGCAAGGCTCAAAGCCCCCATGCCTGCGGGGTACATCTCGCTGGGATAGAGCTGGTATTGCCCCGAGGGCTCATACACTGAAACACGGCCCCGGACGATCACCTTCATTCCATCCTTGGGCTGGAACTTCAACAGCCTGGCAGAAGAGGCGAACATCACGCACTTCAACACGGATTTCGCATCCTTAATGGAGAAATACAGGTGCCCCGACCTTTGATGAGCGGTAAAATTAGAGATCTCACCGGACACCAGCACATTCTGAAGCCTGCCATCCCCCTCAATGAGGGATTTCAGAAACAGGTTCACCTGGGACACCGTCAGGATTGTGGGATTCATCCAGCACACCTCTTTCTCCAAGCCAGCACCGCTGCCCCGGCCGCGTTGTCCGAGGAAAACTCAGGCCTGGCAAAATAGCCGCCGTACTTCTCTGTAAGCTTCTGCCGCAAAATGGAGTTGGAACACACCCCTCCGGAAAACACCACCGGCAACACACCATGCGTTTCCAACAGGGAGGCGCACATTTTATCCAACACCAACGCAATGGCCTCCAGGCAGTGACGCGCCACCTTCTCCGGCGGCTCTCCACGATCCACCATGGCTTTACACTGGTTTTCTATGCCGGAGAGGGAACAATCGCTCCCTTTGAGCACAGGGTGATAGCGCACCGGTTCGGTCCAGCGAAGGGCCAGCTTTTCCAATTCCGGCCCACAGGGGAAGGACAACCCCAACATCAGACCCACTCGATCCACAGCCTGTCCGGCTTTCAAGTCCAAGGACTTGGCCGCCAGAGTGATCTCCGGAAGGCCGTCCTCCCCAGGGCGAACCAGCAGTGCCTCGGTGGTACCCCCGGAGACGTGAAACGCCAAAAAGGGCCGCTCCAGCAGATCCAGTTTACCTGCGGAATACAGCGCTGCGGCGATGTGACCCTGCTGGTGGGAAAAGCCCTCCACCGGGATTTTCCAGGCCCTGGCTAACAGGCCAGCCGTCTGCTTCCCCACCAGGAAGCAGGGCATATAGGAATTCTCCTCTGTGGTGGGGGTGACCGACACTCCCACGGCTACCGGAGCACCCTCCAGCTGATCAAGGACGGGTCCCAGCACCTCCGGGAGCTGCCGCACGTGGTGGAACACTGCGTCACTTTGCCGCAGCCCCTTTTCCCCGGGCTTCACCGGCAACAGCTTCTTCCGGTTCTCCAACACCTGCTCCCCGTCAAACAGAGCGGCTGACGTGGTGTAATTGCTGGTATCAATCCCCAAATACAGCTCAGCCATGGGGTTTGTCCTTTTTTTCCGGCAGGCTCTTGGCAACCGACGCCAACACACCGTTTACATAGGAGGCGTCATCTTTTCCGCCATAAGTCTTGGCCAGCTCCACCGCCTCGTTGATGGTGACGCTCACCGGGATATTCTCCTCCCAGTACATCTCGTACACCGCCAGGCGCAGCAGCGCCAATGCAACCTTGGAAAGACGCCGCAGACTCCACCCGCGAATGTTTCCCTCAATGGTGCTGTCAATCTCCTCCCGGTGCTCTTCTACACCCAATGCCTCTTGCTCTGCAAAGGCGCTGGGGATCAAGTCCCTGGCCTCTGCCGCGTCATGGAGGATCCCCTCCATGGGCTCCGTCCGCACTGCCTGCTCAAACACTAGAATAAACGCCTGCTCCCTGGCTTCCCTTCTCGTCATAGTCCCAACCTCCAGATAGAAATAAAAAGGCCCACCGCTTCCACGGCGAGCCTCTGGGACCACGGTCCCCTACCAATCACATTGTCAAGCTCCACCGGGAAGATCCCCCTTGCGGAGGATCCAGATGGAGTTATTATACCACAGGTCCCTTCAGAAACCAACTAATTTGTTCCAATGATCTTAATTTTGTCTGCGGTCAGCCCGGTCTGATCCATGACGATCTCCTGAACAATCAGCGTATCCGCCTCCCCTACGGTTCCGGAAACCACCACGCTGCAGTCTTCCGGTGTGATGTACGCCACACAATCCGCATAGCCTTTGGCCTCCAGCAAGCTCTCCACATTGGACTCATTGAGAATGTTCTGTGCAATGGCAGAAGCTTCCTCCACCGCCTGCTGCTTTGCGTCGCTGTCAGACTCCACATTGGAAAGCACGTCATCCAGCAGCTCCAACGCCTCGTCTCGGGAGGCCTGCCGGTCCATCCTGGCTTGGGTCAGGGCATCCTCCCCGGACTGCCCCGCAGAGGCATCCGCCTCCACGTCATCATTGACCGTCTCCACATAGGCGTTGTTCACCAGCTGTGCCGCGCCCAACTGGCTGGTCTCCGAAGAACTCTCCCCCACCGGCAGCCGGTTGGTACCGGCAAACTGCCAGTTTAAATAGACCGCCGCTCCCAGAGCCAGCACCAGAGATGCCAACACCAGCTGCTTTTTTCCAAATTTCATGCTTGATCCCTCCATACATTGTTTTCGTTGCTCTACGCCCTGCTGGTGACGCACACCCTGGCTGTGGACACATCCAGAGCGGTACAGACGGCTGTGAGCAGTTTCTCCCGGACGGCAGGGTCATCGGCCATGGCACTGACCACCACCACGCCCTGAACCTCCGGCTGTGTCTGGGTGACAGTGAGAGCGCTTTGGCCGCCGTCGGCATCCTCCAGCAGGATGTGTGAGGTCTCCCGCTCTGTGGAGGACGCGCCATCCTCCTGGCGGGTATTCTCCCGCTGGTCCGAGGCGTAAAGGCTTCTGCCGCTGTCGGCCAGGGTGACCACCACCGTGGGCGCCTCTTCCCCCGTGATGGCGGTGACGATCCGGGAGATTCCGGATTCCAGCTGGGCCGAATAGTCCTCCTGGCTGACAGGATCCAACTCCTCCTTCTGGGCGGGCGCGGGCTCCCAAAAGGAGGACAACCCTATGAGGGCGATCCCGCAAATCCCCAGCAGCACCACCAGCTTCAGGGCTTTTTCCTTTTGGAAGATCTCCCAAA
Source organism: Acutalibacter sp. (assembly GCA_050946975.1). GTDB lineage: Bacteria > Bacillota > Clostridia > Oscillospirales > Acutalibacteraceae > Acutalibacter. The sequence goes on along the minus strand of JBMNVU010000010.1, from coordinate 65,968 downwards.
GCCTCTGCTTCCACTGGATCATACTTCCTCCCTTCCCGGTCATCCGGCCGTCTCCACGGTGACGCGCACATCCTCCCCCAGGACGTTTTGGAGCAGCACCCTTGCCCGCTCGCTTTCACTGGGATAGGCGAACACTGCCGCCGCCTCTGTTAATACTATGCTGCCCTCTTGATTTCTATCTGTCAAAACGCGGATTTCTTCCGGCTGAAGTCCTGCAGACGCCAACAGCCCCCGAACATAGGCCTCCCCGTCCTCTTGAGCTGCCTCCTGGTACTCGTCCTCCAGATAGGAGTTCAGCTCCTCCTGCTGGTCCTGGACTGACCCCTGGGACAGGGAAAAATCCAGGTCCACGTCCAGCACTGCCCCCACCGCCGAAATCAACAGCCCCAAAGCCACCACACTGCCCACAAAACGGACCATCTTGTCCTCTGGGCAGAGTTTTTGCAGCAGCTCGCCGGCAATAAGCACGGTGCAGACCATCAACAGGGTCTCCATTACACGATTCATAGGCTTCCTTTCACAAACAGCACCAAGGCGGCGCTGACCACCACTGCCGCACACACGCTGACCAGAACCGCCAGCACCAGCTTTGCCACGGACCCACAGGCCCCAAACAGGGCACTGAGTTTGGGCGTATCAAACAGATCCGCCGCCGTCTGCCCCAGAAGGCACACCCCCATCCAAAGGACAGCCTGAAGCACTGTGGGCACAAAGATACACAGGGCTGCCAACACGCCAAAGGCCCCCACTCCGGACTTGACGATCTGCAGGCTGGACTGAATGGCCCCCACCGCATCTCCAAAGGCGCCACCCACAATGGGGATGGCCGAGGAAGCGATGAGCTTGACGGCTTTTCCCGAGGCGGCATCCACCTGGGCATTGAGCACGGTCTGCACCGAGAGGATCCCGGAAAACAGAGTCACCGCCAACACCAACATCCACTTGGAAAAGCTGTACAGGCTTTTCAGCAGGCGGTCAAATTTCATGCTGCACAGGGACGACGCCAAGGACAGCATGAGAAAGGCGTGAAGCAGGGGGATCAACAGGGCTTTGGACACTGCCGCAATCAACCCACTGGCCCCCAGGGTGAGGAAACTGTAGGAACCGCTCACCGCTGTATTGCCGGAAGCCACCAGCAAGGCAGAATACACTGGCACGCTGGTCCCCAAAAACACACAGGCGCTGTCAATGACCTCCTCCGCAGCGCGAATCAGCTCCAACAGCGGCGCGGTAAGCACTCCGGCACAAGCCAGCGTTCCCGCTAGAAGCGCTGCGTCGCCCCCTTCCTCAAAGCACCCTGCCAACCTGCAGAGAAGCACCACTGCCAGCAGAGCGGCCACCCCCTTCAACGGCGCGGCCAGCTTCTCCCGAAGCATCTGGGAGACCGCCTGGAACAGGCCCTCCCCATTGGATGCGTCCCAAGTGCCATCCTCTGCTCCAGCTTGGGACAACAGATCCCGAGTCCCCTCATCCAGAGAATCGTACAGGTCTTCTGCTCCGCTTTTTTCATAGATTTCTGAGAGCTCCGACGCCTGCACCCGGCAGGGCACCAGCAGAAACAGTGCCACCGCTGCCAGGCACACCAGGAGCATCCGTTTTGGCTGCACAGCGTCACTTCCTCACAGGGCGGCGATCTCGCCCAAGTATTCCAAGACCCGCCCCACTGCCGGCAACGCTGCAGCCAACACTGCAGCCCTGGCTGCCAACTCCACCGTGTAGGATAGGGCGGATTCTCCGGCATCCTTGCAGAGCCGAGCCACCACCTGGCCCACCACTGTGATCCCCACAGCCCGAAGCATCAGGCTCACCGCCTCTCCGGCCAGCGGTCCGGTGGAGGCCATCTCCCTCACCTGGCGAAACAGAGGATCCGCCCGGTCCAGGATCACCAAAAGCAGCACCACCGCCGTTCCCAAGCTGATGAGCAGGGCATATTCCTTATTGCTCTTCTGGACCAGGGCTCCAAACAACACGGCGCACAAGGCCAGGACTCCAATGCCAAACAGCTCCACGGCTACAGGGAGAAGATGGACTTGACTGCCTGGAACAGGGCGTCGATCTGCCGGATGATCATCATCAACACCACAATCAGCCCCGCCAGGGTAGTCATCATGGCCTGCTCTTCCCTGCCAGATCGCATGAGAAGCTGGTTGAGCACTGCCACAATAATGCCGATGGCCGCGATTTGAAATATCAGGTCCACATCCACAGGACGCGCCTCCCTTTCCAGTCCTTTCTTTACAACAGCAGCAGGGCTATGGCTGTCCCTGCAAAAAGTCCCAGGGCCACAGAGATTTTGGCTTTCTGTCCCGCCTCCTCCCTGGCCTGGACCAGCCGGGGCTCCAACAGCGAAGTATATAGCCCAATATGCTCCAGCTGTCCCTGGGTATCCGTAACACCCAGGCCTTGTACAAAGTTTAAGTAAAGCTCCAGGTCTCCCTTATCCCACAGCAGTGCCCGTCCCGCTCGTTCCAACGCTCCCGCCGGATCCATGAGGAACTCCCCATCCTGCTCCGCTAAACGGCAAAACCGGGAACTCTCCAGTTCCAGGATCATTTCGGGAAGGCTCTCCGCTGCATATCGGATCCCTGTCTGGAACCTTTGCAGCATGGCTTTCCAGTCAAGCAGCAGACGGGCCCGGCGCCGCAGCCTCATGGCCCCCAGCATCCCTGCCAACAGCCCGCTGAGGATAATCAGCCCTCCGCCCAGCAGCTTCAAACGTTCCCTCACCCCCTTCCGGCGTCACAGCCACAATGGACACCGGTTCTCCCGGCGCGTACCTTCCTGCCAGGCACACTGCTGTGGGAAACGCCCCCGTCTCCAGCAGAGAACGGCAGAGGGGACGCTCCCACAGCTTCCCAGCCTCCCCGTGCACCGAAGCCACCAGGGCCGCTCCCGCTGCTGCCGCTCTCCGGACAGCCTCCAGATCCCGGGGAGCCAATTCATCCAGTACAATCACCTGGGGGGACAGGGCCCGGATGGCGGCGTCCAACCCGGCAGCCTTGGGATACCCTTGGAGCAGATCTGCATTGGGACCCAGGTCAAATCCACCCAACTCTCCACGCTCGTCCACCACCGCCACCCGACAGCTGGCGCCAAACTTTCCCATGGACAGAGAACGGGCTACATCCCGGAGAAGGGTAGTCTTTCCGCTGGAGGGAGGTCCCACAACGAGCAGACCTTTCTCCACGGGAACCCCTTCCAGAAAAAGCCTGTCCCCACAGCCGGTCACCTGTCTGGGCACCCGGTACACCAAGGAGGTTACATCCCGCACCGAGCGGACGTTCCCCCCTGCCACCACGGCGGACCCGCAAATCCCCACCCGGCAGTTCTCACCCAAACGGACATACCCTTGACGGATTTCCTCCTCATGACGAAACACAGAATACCCACAGGCCTGGAGAAACAGTTCCCTCAGCTGCTGAGCTGTGGTGACAATCCCCTCCTCCGCTGCCCGGGAGACCGTGCCCCGCCTTGTCAAAAACAGCACGCCCTCTTTTCCGCTGACCGACACTGGCTGGTCCCGGGAAATGTGGATATCGTAGGTCCCGTCCTTCACCGACTCCGGGACCGCCAGAAGCAGCTCCCGGTAGAGGGGAATCTGCCTGGCAACATAATCAAAACCGGAAGGTTCCATCGCCTTCCCTCCTTTGTCCAATGGATGTTCATATCTATGGACAGGGTCTGGAAAATAGAACCAACGCAAAAAGGGGCTGCTGCAAAACGCAGCAGCCCCTTTGGGGTAAACTTTTGGATTTCACTGGCGGCACCAGGCACTCTTCGTTGAGTTAAGCCTCACTGTTTCTTTGGTAATACTGGAAAAAAGATTGCAGCACACTGCGGTCCGTGGCATAGGTCACCAGAGCCAGCGCCTGCTCCTGATTCTCCCAGCGAAGCTCCAGAACCTCCTCGGGCTGGGGCCGGGCATCGTTGGACTTGACCTTGGCGGAAAAATAGATCACGTCCTTCATGACCCCGGGCTTGGGAGAATAGGTCACTGTCTCCCGAAAACCGGTGTCCAGATCCACTGCCAAACCAGTCTCCTCCCGGATCTCCCGGAGAGCCGTTTCCGATTCGGTCTCGTTCTTCTCCACGTGCCCCTTGGGAAACGCCCAATGCCCACCGTTTCGATGCTTGATCAACAGGACCTCCGGACACCCGTCCTCCAAGCGGTAGACAACAGCTCCGCAGGATTTTTCTTTTTTCAAGGGAAACTCCTCCTTTCACAGCAAAATGGCAAAGGGCCTGCCCGGACTTGCCCAGGCGGGCCCTCTTATCTGCTTATTTTACCGAGAAACGGTACTCTGTGACAGAGGTGAACGGCTTGCCGGGCTGCAGGTACTGGAAGGGGAAGTTCTCGTGATTGACGGAATCCGGATAGAACTGGGTTTCCAGGCACAGGGCGGAATGAGCCTTCATGGGATTGCCATCCTTGCCCACCAAACCGGCATCGGACTTATTGAAGGTGTACAACTGCACGCCGGGCATGTCGGACCACACCTCCATGACGCGCTGACTCTCCGGCTCGTAGGCCTCGGCAAACTTCCGGAAGCCCTCGCCCTCCACGCAGAAGTTGTGATCAAAGCCGCCATTGAGCTGAATCATGGGATCATCAGCAAACATGTCGTCCCCCAGCTTCTTGGGAGAAGTGAAGTCCAGCGGACCTCCCACCACAGAGGCAATGGACCCATCGGGAATCAGATCCTCGGACACCGGGGTGGTCTCTTTGGCATTGATGGTCAGGTAAGTGCCCAGCACATCCTTCTGGGGATCTCCGGTGAGGTTGAAGAAGGAGTGGTTGGTGGGATTGAAGGGGGTCTCCTGATCGCAGACAGCGTCGTACTGGATGGCCAGGGTGTTGTCCTGCTTCAAGGTATAGGTGACCTTCATCTTCAAATTGCCCGGATACCCCTCGTCCCCGTCAGGGCTCTCATGGGTGTAGGTGATGGAGGGCTCTGCCTCGTCTGTCACCTGGGCGTCCCACAGCACCTGATGGTAGCCCCCAGGTCCGCCGTGCAGGGAGTTGTTCCCATCGTTCTTGGCCAGGGTATACGTCTTTCCGTTGAGGGTAAACTGGGCTCCGCCAATACGGTTGGCATAACGGCCCACAAAGGTCCCCTGATAGTTGGCGCCATAGTACTCCTCCAGCGTGCAGTGGCCCAGCACCACATCCCCCAATCTGCCAAACTTATCCGGCACCAGCAGCTGCACAATACGGCAGCCGTAAGGGGTGGTCACCAGAGTCATGCCATGGGCATTCACCAGGGTGTACAGGGCGACCTCACGGCCGTCAGGCAGCGTTCCAAACACAGATTTTTCTACAGACATGGTTTATTCCTCCTCATTCCCCAGCAGAGCAGCGCCAATAATGCCGGCATCATTGCCCAGCTCGGCACGGCAGAGAACCGTCTTCTTGCTGGAATTCATCGCGTACTGTTCCTTCTCCACAAACTCCCGCACAGGCTTCAGCAGGGTCTCTCCCTCATTGGAGATGCCGCCGCCCACGCACAGGATGTCGGGCTGGAATATGTTGATCATATTGGTGATGCCCACGCTGACATACTTGACGTAGTCATCCACAATGGCCTGGCCCACCGGGTCGCCCTGACGCATGGCATCGAACGCAGTACGGCCATTGACCTTGCTCAGATCGCCGTCCACAATCTTCCAAATGGGGGAATCCTTGGGGGCTTTTTCCATGTGCTCCTTGGTGGTTTTGATCAACCCAGTGGCAGAGGCATATGCCTCCCAGCAGCCATTCCGGCCGCAGGTGCAGGGACGGCCATCCACCTGGATCACCGTGTGGCCCAGCTCAGCGCCGGCAAAATTGCTGCCGGAATAAATCTTGTGGTTGATGATGACACCGCCGCCAACACCAGTGCCCAAAGTGATGGCCACCGCGTTGTCTGCGCCCTTCAGCGCGCCGGCTACGTACTCGCCGTATGCCGCTGCGTTGGCGTCATTCTCCATCAAAACCCGCTTTCCATCCAACCGTTCGGAAAGCATCTTCCCCAAAGGCGTGTAGGAGAAGGGCAGGTTGTTGGCAAATTCAATCATGCCGCTGGCGCGGTTGACCGTCCCGGGAGAGCCAAGGCCCACCCAGGGGACATCATTCAGCGTCAATCCAGCATTCTGCAAAGCTTCCTTCGCCGTGGCAGCCATGGCATCCGCAACCTGCTCAGGACTGTCCACCTGGGTCTTGGAAGTGGCCCTGGCGATGATTTTCATGTTCTCGTCCACGATCCCGACGGCAATGTTTGTGCCGCCCAAGTCGATTCCAAGGTAATGCATACAGCATGCTCCTTTGTGCAAAAATTCTGGGTACTCCCCAATTAATTTTAAGTATACTATAGATTGGCGACAAATGTAAATGTCTTCCGAAAAATATTTTGGCCTTTTTTGCGCCGGCCTCCCCTTGCTTTTCCAACGCGCTTATGATAACATATACAATACAAATGCGCCGCCATGGTGAAATTGGCAGACACAAGGGACTTAAAATCCCTCGGTAGCAATACCGTACCGGTTCAAGTCCGGTTGGCGGCACCAGCGGGCACCACCGCTTTCCTGCGCACCTCTTTGAGAGGTGCCTTTTTTATGCTCAATTTCAGGTAAGGGAAAAGGGCGGCACTGCTTTTCAGCCAGCACCACCCCTTTACGGAAAGAAATGAGAAACTCACTTATACTCCAGAGGACTCCCCCCACAGGACTCTCCACATCGATTGGAGTCCCGGCGGCAGGATTTCGTTTGATTTAGTTGTATTTTACCACATTTTCAGAAAAGTTCAAGTGCTTTTGTAAACATTTTTGTTAAATTTGTGGGAGATTTTTTGCAACGGAGACCACACAAGGACCCCCGCTTTTTTCCGCCATTAGATTTCCTCCGGTAAGCCCAGCCACTTGGAAAGGGACAGTTTCCCAATAGCAGCCAATGCACTGACAGCCGCTCCAAACGCGGCCTCCTCCTGGTTCTCCACCAAGGTTACCGGCATCTGAAAGCGCTCCGCCAACGCCCGGCGCAGAGCTGGATTCCGGCGGGCGCCATTGCCAGAGCAAGCCAGGCATTCCCGAGAGATCCCGGTCCCCTGGCAGATGACCTGGTACAGGTCAAACAGCTCTTGCGCCATGCCATCCAGGACACCGCGGATCAAGCTGGCCGGGTGAAAGTTCTCCACCCGGATTCCTTGAATGTTCCCAGAAGCGGAAGAATCTTCGCGAGTTCCGGCAAAGGTGGTCCGCACCTGCCAGGTGTCCTGAGGTGCGCGTTCCAACAGATGGGCCATCACCTCATACTGGGATACATCGGGAGCACCCGCCGCTGCGGCGTACTCCCGGAAGAATCCCTCCAAAGCAGCATAAGCAGCGCCGCCGCAGAGGGTGGCTCCCACCAGCAGAAAACTGCCCCTCAGGAAAGGACGGGCCTCGATGCCGGGACCGTCAAAAGCCTGAGGGGACCAGACGGAAATCTGTCCGCCTGTTCCCAAATTTGCCAAGACAGTCTCCCCTGCCCTGGACACGGACCCCAAAAAGCTGGCCTGGTTATCCCCCAGGGACACACTGACCGGAATCCCCCGGTAGGTCCCTAACAATTCCAGGTCTTCCGTTACAACGGGAAACAATGTGGGATCCATGCCAAAGTTGGCAATAATATTCTCCCGGAAAGCCATTCGTTCCCGGTCAAACAGCCCGAAACTGGCTGCCTGACTGGTGTGGACCAAAGGGGTTCTTCTTCCAGTGAGGGCCATCCCCACATAGTCTGCAATGGTGCAGAAAGACGTCGCTTCTTGGGGCACCAAGGAGTGCCTCACATTGTACAGGTGAGTGACGGATCCATACCCAGGAGCTGTAGGATAACCGGCATCTCCCAGCTGCTGGCTTAAGCTTCTGCCATCCGGACACGGCAGTCCGCCGCGGCCGTCCTGCCAGGTATACAGAGGACTGACAGCTTTTCCTGTCCCATCCACATAGACAATCCCGTGCATTTGACCGGTGAGCCCAATGGCTGCCACGTCCTGATACTTGTCCAGAAAGCTGTCTAGAATCGGCATAACCCGAGAGAGAATTATCTCCGGGTCCTGGATCCGCTCCCAGGAATTCTCCGTTTTCAGGAAACTCCCATTCTCCAGGGTGTGTTTCTCCACCACCTTTGGACTGGCACCTTCCATCAAGTTGATGCTGACTGTGGTGGTTCCAATATCTATCCCGATGCTCTTCATGGTCTCCCTCCTCGGCGCTTTGGAGCTCCATTATAGTCGTCCGAAAAGAGGCTTGTCAATATACAAAAAACCCCCGGCGAAAGCCGGGGGCAAATTTGCAAACCTTGATTTTTCAGCAGATTAATACATGCCGCCCATGTCACCAGCAGCGGGAGCTGCGGGAGCAGGCTCCTTGATGTCGGCAACCAGGGACTCGGTGGTCAGGATGGTGGAAGCCACAGAGGAGGCGTTCTGCAGAGCGGAACGAGTCACCTTGGTGGGATCCACAATGCCAGCCTGGATCATATCCTGGAACTCGCCAGTGAGAGCGTTGTAGCCGTAGCCAACCTTCTGGTCGTTCTTCAGCTGCTCCACAATGACGGAACCTTCGATGCCAGCGTTGATGGCGATCTGACGGACGGGCTCCTCCAGAGCCTTCAGCACGATAGCAGCGCCGGTCTTCTCGTCGCCCTCAGCGGAGTCAACATAAGCCTTCACAGCGGGGATCGCGTCGATCAGAGCGGTGCCGCCGCCGGCCACGATGCCCTCTTCCACAGCAGCCTTGGTGGCAGCCAGAGCGTCCTCGATGCGCAGCTTCTTCTCCTTCATCTCGATCTCAGTGGCAGCGCCCACCTTGATGACGGCCACGCCGCCAGCCAGCTTGGCCAGGCGCTCCTGGAGCTTCTCCTTGTCGAACTCGGAGGAAGTGGTCTCAATCTGGCCACGGATCTGAGCCACACGAGCCTTAATCTCCTCGCTGTTGCCAGCGCCGTCCACGATGATGGTGTTCTCCTTGTCCACCTTCACCTGGCGAGCATGACCCAGCTGAGTCACCTGGGTGTCCTTCAGCTCCAGGCCCAGCTCCTCAGAGATCACCTGGCCGCCGGTCAGGATGGCGATATCCTGCAGCATCTCCTTGCGGCGATCGCCAAAGCCGGGAGCCTTGACTGCCACGCAGGTGAAGGTGCCGCGGAGCTTGTTGAGGATCAGGGTGGTCAGGGCCTCGCCCTCCACATCCTCGGCGATGATCAGCAGCTTCTTGCCGGACTGGACAACCTGCTCCAGCAGAGGCAGGATCTCCTGAATGTTGGAGATCTTCTTGTCGGTGATCAGGATATAGGGATCATCCAGCTCAGCCACCATCTTGTCGGTGTCAGTGGCCATATAGGGAGTGATATAGCCGCGGTCGAACATCATGCCTTCCACGACCTCACTGTAGGTCTCAGCGGTCTTGGACTCCTCCACGGTGATGACACCGTCGGAAGTGACCTTCTCCATAGCGTCAGCGATCAGCTGGCCAATTTCGTCGCTGGCAGAGGATACAGCTGCAACACGGGCAATATCCTTGGTGCCGTCCACCTTATGAGAGTTCTTCTCAATGGCTTCCACAGCCACCTGGGTTGCCTTCTGCACGCCGCCCCGCAGGATCATGGGGTTGGCACCAGCAGTGACGTTCTTCATGCCCTCGCGCACCAGAGCCTGAGCCAGCAGGGTAGCGGTGGTGGTGCCGTCGCCGGCAATATCGTTGGTCTTGGTGGCAACTTCCTTCACCAGCTGAGCGCCCATGTTCTCGAAGGGATCCTCAAGCTCCACTTCCTTGGCAATGGTAACGCCGTCGTTGGTGATCAGGGGAGCACCGAACTTCTTATCCAGCACCACGTTGCGGCCCTTGGGCCCCAGGGTGATCTTTACAGTGTCCGCCAGCTGATTGACGCCGGCCAGCAGAGCCTTCCGGGCGTCCTCGCCATAAATGATTTTCTTAGCCATAGTATGTCAAATCCTTTCTTCACTCTTTTTTAACTGTATCAAAGAACGGGATATATTCTCTCGCTTATTCCACCACTGCCAGAACGTCGCTCTGCCGCACGATGGTGTACTCCTCGCCGTCCACCTTCACTTCGGTGCCGCTGTACTTGGCGCAGATCACGCGGTCGCCTTCCTTCAGGTACATCTTCACTTCTTTGCCGTCCACTTCGCCGCCGGGGCCCACTGCAATCACACGGGCGATCTGGGGCTTCTCCTGGGCTTTGGCTGCCAGCACAATGCCGCTCTTTGTGGTCTCTTCTGCCTCTTCGGCCTTGATTAACACTCTGTCAAAAAGGGGTTTAATGGTCATAAGTCAACACCTGGGCCTTTCTTAATGGGAACAAATTTGGGCCCGTTCCTTTCTCCCCGCCATATTTGATGTTTTCACACTCCGCAGGGGGAGAGTGCTAAAACCGCTGGAATCCAGCGAAAAAGAAATTACACAGCTATTCGCCGGACTCTTCCGGCCTTTTGGGGGTTAGCACTCTTTTTACCTGAGTGCTAAGACTGTTATTATTATAATCACATGGTCAGGAAAAGTCAAGGGGGTTAGACTTATTTTTTTGTCTTTTAACACTCTCTTCATAAAATTGCCAACGCCCCCCTTCCCAAGCTGGCTTACAACCAAAAGAGCCCCGGCTGACGCCGAGGCCTTTTTTCGCTCTCAGAGAGGCTTTTTGAAATTTCGCTGCAGTTTGTTGCCGGTGAATCCCAGACGCTGGTAGAAAGCGTGGGCTCCCTTCCGGCTTTCCCCGGACACCAACCGCACAGCAGAGGCTCCCTGGGACTTCGCCCACTCCTCCCCTGCTGCCAACAGCGCTCTTCCCACCCCCTGCCTGCGGCAGGCGCTGGCCGTGGCAATACCCATCACATTGACCATGGGATCGGAGTAAAGCAGCTCGTACCACTCCAAATGAAGATACCCCACCACCCGGCCTTGGCTTTCGGCCACCAGAATGCAGTGTGTAGGATCCCCCAGCAGGGTCTCCAAGCGTTTCACTGTTTTTTCCTCTGGGTAATCGTAGCCCATCTCCTCCCGGTTCAAACGGGTAAGAGCCGGGGCATCCGCCAAAGACGCCCGGCGTACGGTGAGTTCCATACATTCTCCTCCTTTGACAAAAAAGGGCCTGGCATCAGCCAGGCCCTGATCCTCAGGCTTACTTGCCCAGGACTTTCTTTACAGTAGCTTCGATATTTTCGGCAGACAGTCCGAACTCCTTCAGCAGGTCCACAGCCGGGCCGGAGTGGCCGAACACGTCGTTGACGCCGATCTTGGTCACGGGAGTGGGGCAAACTTCGGACAGGTAAGAGGACACAGCCTCTCCCAGACCGCCCATGACGTTGTGCTCCTCCACGGTGACAATGCGGCCGGTCTCCTGAGCAGCCTTCAGCACCAGCTCCTGATCCAGGGGCTTGATGGTGTGGATGTCCAGCAGACGGGCGTCAATGCCGGCAGCTTCCAGAGCCTTCACAGCCTTGACAGCCTCACCCACCATCAGGCCGGTGGCGATGATGGTGATGTCTTTGCCGTCCCGCAGAGTGATGCCCTTGCCAATCTCAAAGTGGTAGTTGTCGTTGTTGTTGACGCTCTCCACTGCCAGACGGCCCAAGCGGATATAGACGGGGCCCACATACTCGGCAGCAGCCTTGACAGCCGCCTGCATCTCATAGTGGTCGGCGGGGTTGAGCACCACCATGCCGGGGATGGACCGCATCAAAGCGATATCCTCGCAGCACTGATGGGTGGCACCGTCCTCACCCACGGAAATGCCCGCGTGAGAACCGACGATCTTCACGTTCAAATGGGGATAGCACACGGAGTTGCGCACCTGCTCAAAGGCGCGGCCAGCGGAAAACATGGCAAAGGACGCAGCAAAGGGAATCTTCCCACAGGTGGCCAGGCCAGCAGCAATGCCGACCATGTTGCACTCTGCAATGCCGCAGTCAATGAAGCGCTCCGGATACTTCTTCTTAAAAATGCCGGTCTTGGTGGCCTCCGCCAGGTCCGCGTCCAGCACCACAATGTCAGGGTTTGTCTCGGCCAAAGCTGTGATGGCTTCACCAAAGCTCTCACGGGTGGCCTTTTTCACCATTTCAGCCATTCTGCAGCACCTCCAGAGATTCGGTCAGTTCTTTCTTGGCAACCTCATACTCCTCTGCGTTGGGAGCCTTGCCGTGCCAGCCTACCTGGTTCTCCATAAAGGAAACGCCCTTGCCCTTGACCGTCTTGGCAATGATGGCAAAAGGCTTGCCCTTGCATGCCCGAGCTGCCTCAAATGCCTTCTCCAGCTCGTCAAAATCGTTGCCGTTGACCGTGATAGTCTCAAAGCCAAAGGCCTGGAACTTGGGCTCGAAGGGAGCGGGGCCGGCCACTTCCTCTACCGGGCCGTCGATCTGCAGACCGTTGTAGTCCAGGATAACACACAGGTTATCCAGCTTGTGATGGCCGGCAAACATGCAAGCCTCCCACACCTGGCCCTCTTCGCTTTCACCGTCGCCCAGCAGGGTGTAGACCCGGTAGTCCTTATTGTCCAGCTTGCCTGCCAAAGCCATACCCACTGCAGCAGAGATGCCCTGCCCCAGAGAGCCGGAGCTCATGTCCACACCAGGAGTGCCCTTCATATCCGGATGGCCCTGGAGCATGGCGCCAATGTGACGCAGCTTCTGCAGCTCGCTCACATCGAAATAGCCGCGGTTGGCCAGAGCAGAGTACAGGCCGGGAGCACAGTGGCCCTTGGAAAGCACAAAGCGGTCCCGATTGGGATCCTTGGGAGCCTTGGGATCGATGTGCAGCTCTTTGAAGTAAAGATAGGTGAAGATGTCCGCCGAGGAGAGAGAACCTCCCGGATGGCCGGACTTGGCGTTGAAAACGCCTTCGATGATGCCGAGGCGAACCTTCGCCGCGGTGACCTGAAGGTCTTTGCGTTCTTGCGCGTTCATGGTTTCTACCAGTCCTTTCCGCCGTGATCCTTGTGTACGCTCACATACATGTTCATTGTAGCCTATTTTCTCACAAAAAGCAATTGAAACTTTCCCCTTCCCTCTTCTTCCCGAAAATCTCTTGAAAAAAAGGCGCTTTCTCTCTTGCGGCAGGGTCATTCTCCCATATGGCTGGCTTTTTATGATTGGGGCTTTTTGGTATTCCCCATTCCGCCGCTGCCATCGCTCCAGGAATTTAATTCCGCTCTCCGCCATCTCCCCTGCATATTGGCATCAGCCTCAATCCACACTAGGTGTGAAAGCACCCGGATTCAACGGCGCTTCGCTTTTGCGCCCCGGCGCAGGAAAGGAAGGATCTCCATGAAACAGAAAAATGGCATGATCGGCGGTCTGCCCGCCAACATCAACATCATGAACCCCGTCCCCAACAAGGACGCCAAAACCATCACCAGCCTGATCCGAAAGAACGGCAAGGTGTCCGGCTATGAACTGTCCGACGGCCGAGTGCTCTCCAAGCGGGAAGGCGTGGCTCTGGCCAAGCAGGGTGGTATCCGTGGGGTGGCCATTGCCAGCCGCAATGGCAGCGAATACCTCCGCTCCCTCCCCGATGGCGACGAATCCAACAACCTGGGCGACTTGCCCACCTCCCCTGAAAGCTTCTGACAAAGCGAAAAAGATCCCCTGGCCGGTTTCCCAGCCAGGGGATCTCTATTTCAAGTCAGTATGATGCTGTACTATCCAAAGAGGACGATTACTCAGCCATCTTCTTCAGCTTCTCGTAACGCTCCTCAGCGTACTTCTCAGCGTTGGCGAACAGCTTCTCTGCGCGCTCGGGGAAGGAGCGGAGCAGGCTGTTGTAACGGACCTCGCCCATGATGAAGTCGCGATAGGAAGCGGTGGGAGCCTTGCTGTCCAGCTGGAAGGGATTCTGGCCCTCGTCAGCGCGGCGAGGATCGAACCGGAAGTTGTTCCAGTAACCAGCAGCCACAGCCTTCTTCTCCTCCACCTGGGAGATGCCCATGCCGCCCTTGATACCATGGTTGATGCAGGGAGCATATGCCAGGATGATGGAGGGGCCATGATAGCTCTCAGCCTCGGAGAAGGCCTTGATGCACTGGTTCATGTCAGCGCCCATGGCAACCTGAGCCACGTAGACGTAGCCGTAGGTCATAGCGATGCCAGCCAGGTCCTTCTTCTTGGTGGCCTTACCGGTGGCAGCGAACTGCGCAACGGAGCCGCAAGGAGTGGACTTGGAAGCCTGGCCGCCGGTGTTGGAGTACACCTCGGTATCGAAGACCAGGACGTTGATGTCCTCGCCGGAAGCGAGAGCATGATCCAAGCCACCGAAGCCGATATCGTAGGCCCAGCCGTCGCCGCCCAGGATCCACATGGACTTCTTGGCCAGGTAATCCTTATCCTTCAGGATCTGAGAAGCCAGAGTGCAGGCCTCGCACTTGCAGCCGGGAACGATGCCCTCTTCCAGAGCAGCAATGTAATCCTTGGAAGGCTGATCGTTGGCAGCACGGTCGTCCTTGGTCTCCAGCCACTTCTGACCAGCAGCCTTGATCTCTGCGGTAGCGTACTCCACAGCGATCAGCTTCTCGGTCAGCTCAGCCAGACGGCCACGGACAGCGTTCTGAGCCAGAGCCATGCCCAGGCCAAACTCGGCGTTGTCCTCGAACAGGGAGTTCTCCCAAGCGGGACCATGGCCGGCCTTGTTCACAGTGTAAGGAGTGGCAGGTGCGGAACCGCCCCAGATGGAGGAGCAGCCCGTAGCGTTGGCGATGAACATCTTGTCGCCGAACAGCTGAGTAGCCAGCTTGGCGTAAGGAGTCTCGCCGCAGCCGCCGCAGGCGCCGGAGAACTCAAGCAGGGGCTGCTTGAACTGGCTGCCCTTAACAGTGGTCTCCTTGAACTTAGCAGCAACCTCTTCCTTAGCAGGCAGGTTGATGCCGTACTCGAAGACAGCCTCCTGATCACGCTGAGAGTCGATGGGAGCCATCTGCAGAGCCTTGGTCTTGGCAGGGCAGGTGGTCACGCAGGAACCGCAACCGGTGCAGTCCAGCGGAGAGATGACCATGGCAAAGTTCATGCCGGGGACACCGGTCATGGGCTTAGCCTTGGTGCCAGCAGGAGCAGCGGCCAGCTCTTCATCGGTCATAGCGATGGGACGGATGACTGCATGAGGACACACATAGGAGCACTGGTTGCACTGGATGCAGTTGTCCACGATCCACTCGGGAACATCCACAGCCACGCCGCGCTTCTCGTAAGCGGCAGTGCCCTGGGGAGAAGTGCCGTCAGCATACTTCTCGAAAGCGGAAACAGGCAGATCCTTGCCGTGGAAGGAGTTCACGGGGAACACCACGTTGTTCACGTAATCCACCAGCTCGGGACGGTTGCCAGTGGCCACCTTGGCCTTGGAATCGTCCACAGCGTCCTTCCAGGAAGCGGGAACCTCAACCTTCACGTAGCCGGTAGCGCCACGGTCGATAGCGTCGTGGTTCATCTTCACGATGGCGTCGCCCTTGCGGCTGTAGGACTTGGTAGCGGCGTCCTTCATGTACTTGATGGCATCCTCTTCGGGGATGATCTTGGCAATGGAGAAGAATGCGGACTGCAGCACAGTGTTGGTACGAGTGCCCAGGCCCAGCTCCTTGCCGATCTTGAAGGCGTCGATGGTGTAGAAGTTGATATCGTTGTCGGCGATGAATTTCTTCACCTTGCCGGGCAGACGCTCGTCAAGCTCCTTGGCATCCCAAGAGCAGTTCAGCAGGAAGCTGCCGCCCTTCTTCAGATCCTGCACCATGTCATAGGTGTCCAGGTAAGCAGGATTGGAGCAGGCCACAAAGTCAGCCTTGGAGATGTAGTAGGTGGACTTGATGGGGGTGTGACCAAAACGCAGGTGAGAAATGGTCAGGCCGCCGGACTTCTTGGAGTCATAGTCAAAGTAGCCCTGAGCGTACATATCGGTGTGGTCGCCGATGATCTTGATGGAGTTCTTGTTGGCGCCCACGGTGCCGTCGGAGCCCAGGCCCCAGAACTTGCAGGAGGTGGTGCCGGCAGGAGCAGTATCAGGATCCTCGTTGGCCTCCAGGGACAGATGAGTCACATCGTCCACAATGCCGATGGTGAAGCGCTTCTTGGGCTCGGCCTTCTCCATGTTGCGGTACACAGCGATGATATCGCTGGGCTTGGTGTCCTTGGAACCCAAGCCGTAACGGCCGGAGTACACGGGGCATGCGCCGAAGGGAGTGCCGTTGATGGCAGCCAGCACGTCCAGGTACAGGGGCTCACCGATGGAGCCGGGCTCCTTGGTGCGGTCCAGGACGGAGATCTGCTTCACGGTCTCGGGCATGACGTCCAGCAGGTACTTGGCCACGAAGGGACGGTACAGATGGACCTTCACCAGGCCAACCTTCTCGCCGGCAGCATTCAGGTAGTCGATGACTTCCTCAATGGTCTCGCAGGCGGAACCCATGGCGATGATGATCTTGTCGGCATCGGGAGCGCCGTAGTAGTTGAAAGGCTTGTAGTCGGTGCCGATCTTCTCGTTGACCTTGTTCATGTAATCCACGACAACCTCGGGAACAGCGTCGTAGTACTTGTTGCAGGCCTCGCGAGCCTGGAAGAAGATGTCGCCGTTCTGAGCCTGGCCGCGGAGCACGGGATGCTCGGGGTTCAGGGCATGGCGGCGGAATGCGTCAACAGCATCCCAGTCCAGCATGTCTCCCAGATCGTCATAGTCCCACACCTGGATCTTCTGGATCTCGTGAGAGGTGCGGAAACCGTCGAAGAAGTGGAGGAAAGGTACCCGGCCCTTGATTGCGGAAAGATGGGCCACGGCGCCCAGGTCCATGACTTCCTGGGGGCTGTTGGAACACAGCATTGCATAACCGGTCTGACGGCAGGCATACACGTCGGAATGATCGCCAAAGATGTTCAGAGCATGGGTGGCCACGGTCCGGGCGGACACGTGGATAACGCTGGGCAGCAGCTCACCGGCCATCTTGTACATATTGGGGATCATCAGCAGCAGGCCCTGGGAAGCAGTGTAAGTGGTGGTGAGAGCGCCAGCCGCCAGAGAGCCGTGCACAGCGCCTGCGGCGCCAGCCTCGGACTGCATCTCGGTGACACGGACTTCTCTGCCGAACAGGTTCTTGCGGCCTGCAGCGGCATACTTGTCGGTCTCATCCGCCATTACAGAAGAGGGCGTGATGGGGTAGATGGCGGCAACGTCGGTAAACGCATAAGATACATGCGCTGCGGCGCTGTTACCATCCATGGTTTTCATTTTTCTTGCCATGAAGTATTTCCTCCTTTTAGGATGATCGAAAGGAATGTGACGGGTACTTTCGGTGGAAATCCTGATATACCCGTGCTGTTTTATTCTAGCATTTTTTTCGTGCCCTGTAAAGGCATAAAAAAAGGGATTTGTCAACTTTTTGGCAAATCTCCTCCTCCCTATTTGACATCCTGGGGCCTATCAGGTAAAATAGAAAATAATACCGCCGGGCGCCGCCCGGCCTGTTTTGCGAAAGGGGTTATCCATTCCATGTCACCCGAACCTGACAGTTGCTTTATTCTTTCAGTTGTGCTCACTGTGGTCTGTCTGCTGCTCTCCTCCCTATATGCGGCGGGAGAGTCCGCCGTGGACTTTCTCTCCCCCAGCCAGGTGAAAAAGGATGCCGAGGACGGTAACGCCAAAGCCAAAAAGCTGGCAAAGCTGATAAACTGGCAAAAAGCCGCCGTCTCCCCCTTCCAGGCGGGGATGGTGCTCTTTGGACTTTTGGGGTTGGGCTTTTGCCTGTACGCCTTTTCCGGGATGCTGGACAGCGCCCTGGTCCTGATTCAGGGGGACCGGCTGCGCTTTCTGCTGGCTGTGCTGATTGTGACTGTGGTTTACCTGCTGGTATTCTTCCTGTTTGGAAACCTGCTTCCTCAAAAGAGCGCTCGGTACAACACCAAGGAATTTTCCTACCGGTACGCGGGTCTGCTGTGGGGCCTGCAGGCGCTGGCTTTCCCCTTTCTCAAGCTGTGCGCGCTGATTGTCAACGGGATCCTGCGGCTGTGCGGCATTGACCCCCACATTCTGGATGACCCGGTCACCGAGGAGGAGATTCTCCAAATGGTGGGCGAAGGCGAGGAAAAGGGCGTCATTGAGGAGACAGAGCTGGACATGATTACCAACATTCTGGACTTCAAGGACACCACTGCCGACGAAACCATGACCCACCGCACGGACATCATTGCCGTGGAGGACAACGCCTCCATCCCCGAAGTGGTGGAGGCCTCCGTAGAAAATGGCTGCTCCCGAATCCCTGTCTACCACGAGGATATCGACACCGTGGTGGGTATCTGTTATATTAAGGATCTGCTCCCCTATGTGGGACGGGAAGTGCCGGACTTTATCAAGATCACCGATTTGATGCGGCCGGCCTACTTTGTGCCGGAAACCAAAAAGTGCAGCCAGCTCTTCACAGAGATGACGGAACGAAAAGTGCAGATCGCCATTGTGCTGGACGAATACGGCGGCACCGCCGGATTGATCACTTTGGAGGATCTGGTGGAGTCCATTGTGGGCAATATTCAGGACGAGTACGACCATGAGGAGGAGGAAATCCATCGGATGAGCGAGACGGAGTTCACCGTGGACGGCACCACCTCTGTGGATGAGGTCTCCGACCTGATCGGAACCGATCTGCCGGAAGGAGATTACGACACCATCGCGGGATTGGTCACAGAACAACTGGGGCGGCTGCCGAAAAGCGGCGAACATCCCCAGGTGAAGCTGGCGGGAATGACCATCACGGTGCTGGAAGTGGAGGATCAGCGAATTGCTCGGCTGCTGCTGGTCAAGGATCCAAAAGAATCTGATACGAAAGAGGAAGCGCAACGGAAATGAGTTCATCTGAATCACAGGACAAAATGACGACCGACCAACCATCCCACGCAGATCTCCACGCTCAGAGCAGCAACATGCTGGGCACCGCCCCCATCGGCAAGCTGCTGTTCTCCCTGGCGCTGCCGTCCATCACCGCACAGTTGGTGAACATGCTCTACAACATTGTGGACCGCATCTACATCGGCCACATTCCCGATATTGGCAGCGTGGCCCTCACCGGCGTGGGAATCACCTTCCCCATCATCACCCTCATCAGCGCCTTCAGCTCTTTGATCGCCATGGGCGGCGCACCCAGAGCTTCCATCGCCATGGGTGAAGGCAACCCGGAACGGGCAGAACGAATTATGGGCAACTGCTTCTCCGCCCTGCTGTTCCTTTCCGTGGTGCTTACAGTGATCTTCACCGTGTTTCAAAAGCCCATTCTCTGGGCCTTCGGAGCCAGCGAGAACACCATCGGCTATGCCAGCGATTACATGCACATCTACGTGTGCGGCACAATCTTTGTACAGATCGCTCTGGGTATGAACATGTTCATCACCTCCCAGGGCTTCGCCAAAACCAGTATGCTCACCGTGGTCATCGGCGCTGCGTTGAACATTGCTCTGGATCCCCTCTTTATCTTTGTGTTCCACATGGGCGTTCAGGGCGCCGCCATCGCCACCGTCCTCTCCCAGGCAGTCTCCGCCATCTGGGTACTGCTCTTCCTGCTGGGGAAGCGGACGTACTTAAAGATTAAGCTCAGCTGCATGGCGGTTCAGAAAAGCATCCTCCTGCCGGTGCTGGCCCTGGGCATCTCCCCCTTCATCATGCAGAGCACGGAAAGCCTGCTCAGCGTGGTGCTGAACACCTCCCTGCTGCGCTACGGCGGGGACACCGCTGTGGGCGCCTACACCGTGATTGCCAGCATCATGCAGGTGATCACCCTGCCCCTCCAGGGCTTGACTGCCGGCGCACAACCCATCACCAGCTTCAACTACGGCGCGCGGAATATGAAGCGCGTGCGCAAGTCCCTGCGGTTGCTGCTCACCTGCACGCTGACCTACAGCACCTTGTTCTGGCTGTGCATCATGCTGTTCCCCCAGGTCTTTGTGGGGATATTCACCAGCGATTCGGAATTGATGGACACCGCTGTATGGGCCGCCAGGATCTTCCTGTTCGGTGTGTTCTGTTTCGGCGCTCAGACGGGGTTCCAGCAATCCTTCCTGGCACTGAGCCAAGCAAAGGTCTCCCTGCTGCTGGCACTGCTGCGGAAGATCGTCCTGCTGATTCCTTTGATCTACCTGCTCCCCATGTTCTTCCAGGACAAGCTGTTCGGCGTCTTCGTGGCTGAGCCCATTGCCGACATCTTGGCCGCCACGTGCACCACCATCTCGTTCCTGCTGTGGGCCAAAAAGAATTTGCGGGATGACATTCCTCAAAAATCGTAAGTACCTCAGGACCGCGGAAATCCCGCGGCCCTTTTCTCAATTCCCAGTGCTGCCGCTATCCAAGGCATTCTGCCCCAGGACATTGCTGCAGTAGCGCATCAAGTCCTCCTTGGTGTTCAGTTCCGCTGAGCTCTGCATCAGCTGCTCTTGAAGCACTGGCGGCAGAGAATTGAAATAAAGCTTTGCGTCCATATCCATTTTGCTGGGCTCGGGCATCTCCGTCACTCCTTTTCCATGTTTCTATTATTATCAGGATTCCCAACCCCATTCCCAGCATACCTGCAATTTACAAAGTGAGGCGATCCTCTTGAGTCACTATGAAGGCCTGCCCCTGTTTGAGGGCATGGATGACACCCAATGCCAACACCTGCTGGAATGCTTTCAAACTACTCCCCGCACCTTCCATGCTGGAGAGACTGCCTACACCTACGGCGGTGGGATGGGCCACATCCTGGGCATTCTTCAGGAAGGCGAAGCCGCCCTGGTGAAGATCGACGCTTCCGGCAGCCGCACTGTGCTGGAGCGTTTGGGAAAGGGCGGCGTCTTTGGGGAGCTTCTGGCTTTCTCCAGCCTCCCCTGTGACAGCGTCTCTGTGGTTTGTGAATCGGAGTGCGTGATGGTATTCCTGCCCCAAGCCCGGCTGACCGCCCCCTGTACGGAGTCCTGCTCCTGCCATCGCAGGCTGTTGGAAAACCTCCTGGGCCTCATCTCAAAGAAGGCGTTCGACTTAAGCGAGCGGGTGGAAGTGCTCTCCTGCCGAACTACGCGGGAAAAGCTGCTGTGCTTCTTTCGCATCTGTGCAGGCCAGGAGCGCAGCCTGAACTTCACCCTTCCCTTCTCCCTGAGCGCTTTGGCAGACTACATCTGCGCCGATCGAAGCGCTATGATGCGGGAGCTTAAAAAGCTCAAAGAGGAAGGCGTTGTGGAGACCAGCGGGCGGCAGGTGCGGTTTCTCTCGGACAAACCTTTTGGCCAGGCGGATCTCTGCGCAGCCAGCTGGAAGTAAATTTCTTCGAGCCAAGTTATCTTTCTTTGCAATCGGAAAAGCGCCTGACATCGGAAGCAGAGGCGGGGTTTCTTTTCGAATCAGGCATTTTCTGCCTGGAGCGGTTGCGGGTTATCTAAGAAACGAAAAAAAGGCTACTGCAGATCGCAGCAGCCTTCTTTTTTTCTCTGTCCTACTTGCTTTGAATCATGGGGCCAATCTTTCTTTTGACAGGCTGCTTGCTGCGCAGGAACAGAACGCCAGCCAACGCGGCTACCAAAAACTCTGTTACAGGGAAGGTCAGCCAGATTCCCACCATATCACCCAACCAAGCCAGTAGAAACGCCATGGGCAGAATCAGGAAGATTCCCCGCAGCAGTGAGATCACGTGAGCGGGCATGGGCCGATCCGTAGAGGTAAAGTAGATGGAAAGCACCACGTTGCAGCCGGCAAAGGGACATGCAATGAAGTACAGGCGAAGTCCCTGTTCGGCGATCGCCTGGAGCGTTGCGTTACCCTCGCTGTTGAAGATAGCTGCAATCTGGGAAGTAAACAGCGTCACAGCGCCGTATACCACCACAGAGATCCCCAGCATGGTGATCATCGCATAGCGGAGAATCGCGGAAACACATTCCCAATCTCCCCGGCCGTAATTCCGGCTGAGAATGGGCTGGATCCCCTGGGCGATGCCCGTATAGATGGCCACAACCACAAGGGAAAGATTGGCGATCACTCCGTATGCCGCCACACCCACATTGCCCTCCAGATTCATAATCAAGGCATTGAACACGATGATCACAATACCGGAGGACAGCTCCGTCACCAAGGAGGGCACCCCGCTGGTGATGATACGGCCCATCAGACGAGCTCTGGGACGGCAGGGCACAAAGTGAAATTGGTTCCGCTTGCGGAAAATGTGGGTGGAGAGGATGCCAATCCCAATCAAAGGCGCCAAGCCAGTGGCAAACGCCGCGCCAAAGATCCCCAACCCACAGGGGAAGATCAACACCCAATCCAGTACCACGTTGGCAAGACTACCTACCACCATGGCAGTCATGGCAAGCTGGGGCGCCCCATCGTTGCGCACAAAGCAGATGAGCACGTCATTCAGCAGAAACGCCGGCGCAAACATCAAGAGCACCTGGAGATACGTTTTGGACATGGTGAACACTTCTCCAGTGCCCCCAAAGGCTGTCACAAGATCCCCCGCCGCCAACGGACCCAGCGCCAAAAAGAAAGCCGCCAGGACAGCTGCCATATACAGCACATGGGTAAAGGCGCGGTTGGCCTCCTGGTGGTTTTCCTGACTCTTTAGAATGGAGTATCGAGTTCCCCCTCCCATTCCCACCATCAGGCCGCTGCCGTGAATGAAGCTATACACGGGAATGGACAGGTTCAGCGCCGCCAAGCCGTTTGACCCAAGGCCCAGAGACACAAAAAAAGTATCGGCCAGAATATAGCAGGACAGCGCCATCATTCCCAGAATGTTCTGAGAGGTATAGCGGATAAACTCCTTGCGAACTCCGGTCATTGGACACGCTCCTTTCTCAGCTCTTTCGCCTCTTTCCCGGTGAGATGCTCCACCGTCATCTCCAGCATGCAAAGGCTTTTCCAGTACCCTTGCAGTTCCCGCTGGATCCCCGCTTCATCTCCGGGGCAATAGCGGGCAGCTAATTTCTCCGCAGCAGCCCGCTGCTCACTCTCCTCCTGCAGAATCCTCACCTTTCCAAATGCGATGACACTGCGGAAATAGGTGGTGAATTTCTCCGGCACCACCAGATCCTGATCAATGACGCAGAAGGAACACTTTGCCTCTCGCTGGATAGCGTCCAGCTTGTGCCCTTCTTTGGCACAGTGAAAATAGAGCTTTCCTTTGTCGTAAACATAGCTTAGAGGTACACCATAGGGATACCCCTCATCCCCCAGCAGGGACAACACTCCGCTGGTGCCCCGGATGAGCACCGCCTCGGCCTCCTCATGGGAGAGCTGTTGGTTCATTCTTCGCATTTCCCGAAACATGGAATCCTCCTTCACGATCTGCCCCAGGCACAAAAAAATGCATTGGCACTTCGTATCTCCTCTCGGCCTACGGATACGAAAACCAATGCACATGTCCACCCGGCGGCGGACCACTTTATTCTTTTACGGGCTTATTCTAGCACAGGGCAAGTTCTTTGTCAAGCCAACCTCCCCATACCAAAGATTCCCTGCCAAAATACCAGTACCGTGTCAGACAGCGGCCAATCCCACTGGGCAAACACCCCTCCAAGTACGATGTTCCTTTTCCGGAGAGCATCGCCGCTAGTAAGCCTTCCAGCCAATTCCATTGCTGGCAATTTTGTCATCGGTTCGGCAACCCAAAGCAAAAAGCGGCCACCGTGCGTACAGCGGCCGCCACTTTCCCCTATTGCATCCAGATTCAGCGACTGTTCAGCTCTGCATACTGAAGCAGGTTTCTGCACAGCCACAACACCAGAACGGAAATGCCAACATTCACCACAGCCATGGCCAGAAGAGCCGCCGCAATCTCAAAAGCAGGCACCAAAATGGCACAGATCACCGCCGCTACAATTCCCGGAACAGCCATAAGGATCAAAGCCAGGAAGTAGAACAGGAAAATCAGCGATTTTGAGGTCACCATGCCGAAAACCCGCTCCACCAGCACATTTCCAGCGGTAAACAGCAGGGAGAAGCTCACCCGGGCCAGGATGCACATCACGATCTCCAAAGGCGAAGCGCCCAGAATCAGACCCACCACAACGAAAATCAGCACTGCTTCCCAAAACTCTGCAAAGATGCTTTCCTTGATGGCGTACAGCAGCTTTTTAAGAGGGGGTTCGGGGATCAGGTAAATATAGGGCTTGATCAGCTCCCGGTTAAATCGGCCCAAGGCCACGGAGAACAGCTGCATGTAAGTGGCAAAGGCAAAAACTCCCACAATGCCGCCATCTTTCATAAAGAAGGACACCACGATGATCACTGCGATAAAAATCAGCGAAGTCTTTGAGAACATCCACACCCCAGAACGGCGGTTCTCCACCCGGTGTTTTTGGTAGATTGCTGAGGCTCCCCAGCCTTTTCCCAAACCGGATTTGCCCACCTTTACATTCTTGGGCACCACCTCAGTGAGCTGCCCCTCTTTCTGAGCGGTAACAGCGGATTGGGCAGTCTCGGCGGTCTCCAGTACGTCCTCGTAATAGTTGTTCTTGCAGGTGAGGATCAACCCCAAAAGCACGGCAAACAGTGCCACCAGCAGCACGGCGAACAACGCCACCAATTGCCACTCCCCTGCAAAAACCGCGCCCACCATACCGGCACTCCATCCACTCACCGGAAACAGCAGTCCCGGCAGGGAACCGAAAAAGGAGGCTCCTGCAGCAATGGCAGGCTCAAAACCACCGCCGTTTGCCAAAAGCAGCAAGGGTTCCCGGCAGGAGAGCACTGCCCAAACTCCATAGAGGGCAGTCACACCAAACACGGTGTAGCGCACCGCCTTTGCTGCGGATTGATTGCCGCTGGTGCGCACATAGCAGGCCATGGCAGACAGCTGGGCAAAGAACAGAGTCAGCCCATAGCCCACAATAATCAACACCAACCCCCAGGGGCCCACGCCGTAGAGACCGTGTATCCAGGAGTACTGGAACAGGATAAAGAAACCCAGCACCAAGGACAGACCCAGCTGGCGCACCAGGCCATAAAGCAGAATCTTGTTAGAGCTCATAGGAGCTGGGAACAGCAGCGTCACATCGGACAACGTGAACATGGGGGAGTTGGTGGAGCTGCTCCCGGAGGAGAACACCATCAAGTACATCATGGTGAAAAACAGCGTCATGATAGCAGTGAGCTCTTTGGGATCCCGCAGTTCCTCCGTCTCCATGGCGCCGCCGGACACTGCCGTCAACCCAAACAGCGCAATCAGAAACACAGCGTAAATTAGCTTTGTGGGGCTTTTTACCACGCCAACCAGCTGGTTTTTTAGCTTGGTGGCGGTGAGATACACAAGGGGACTCTTCATGGCTCAGCCCTCCTGGGCGGCGACGGTATTCCCGCCCTCGGTGATTTCAAAGAACAGCTCCTCCAAAGTCTCGCCTTCGCTGCCGTCGTTATACTTGGTGGCGGCAAAGCGGCCATTCATCATGATGTTCGCCACGTCCCAGTAATCCTCCACGCTGTCAATCATATGGGTGGAGATTAACACAGACGCTCCCCCTGCCTTCAGCTCCCGGAAAATCTCCTTGAGCTCTTTAATGGCGTGAGGATCCAAGCCCACCAAAGGCTCGTCAAAAATCACCACGCTGGGCTTGTGGCAAAGGGCACAACAGATGGACAGCTTCTGCTGCATGCCTTTGGACAGCTCTTTTCCCAGCTTCTTTCGCTTGTCCTCCAGCTCCAAACGCTCCAGCAGCTGGTTGGTGTAGGTCTCATCCTCCACCTTGTAGGCACGGCGGATAAACTCTAGATGCTCCTCCACTGTGAGAAGATCGTAAACAGCGGGCATCTCCGGGATGTACCCCAGCATAGCTTTTGCCTCCAGCGAGGTATTCTCATATCCGTTGATCTCAATGCGTCCGGTAAAGCGCAGCAGCCCAGTGATACACTTGATAATGGTGGACTTTCCTGCGCCATTGGGTCCCAGCAAGATGCCAATCTGCCCATCGCCCACGGCAAAACTGATGTTGTCGTTGGCCAATGTTTTGCCATAGCGCTTCGTCACGCCGCTGATGGATAACATATTCCATTCCCTCCATAAATCTCACAATTAGTTCGGACGTACTCATTGTACTGGATTCCTCTCAGCCGCGCAACACACCGGTGTGTTTCTTAAGATTTCCGAAAGGAAATCTTTTCCCCCTCCCCCAGCCTCGTCCCCCTCGGAATCTTTTCCCGGGAAATCCGTCCCTTTCCCCTTCCGAAAACCGCGCAAATCCAGCTTCCATAGCTCATAAAAAAGAACCCCATGCTTTTGGCATGGAGCTCCGTCAAAACGATGTTCTGTTTGGGTTGGTTCAGTTGTCTCCCGATGCCTTTTTATGACTGCGGGTTGTTGTAACGATTGGGGTCGGCAAAGTACTCCTCCTTCAGGATGGAATAGCTCACGTCGTCAAACACCTGGCCATCACTGCGCTGGAACGCCCGCCGAATGGTCCCTTCATACTGGAACCCGCACTTCTCAATGACTCTCCGGGAGCGATTGTTCTCCGTAAAATGGCCAATCGCCAAGACATCCACCTTCTTGGTCTGAAAGGCGTACTGGATCATGGCCCGGAGCGCTTCCGTCATGTAACCGTTGCCCCAGTAATCCCGGGCCAGTTCATAGCCGATGGACAGGGTGTTCACATGAAAGCGGCGGATATCCTTCTGGAATTTGATCTTCCCCACCGCTCTGCCCGTCTCCTTGAGGACAATGGCATAGCATCCGCTGTCCCACATGGCCCGGCGGAAGGAGGACTCTCCCTCTTCCGGGGTCAGGGCGGGTTTGGCCCCAGAGGCCAGCATCACCGTGGGGTCCGCGGCAAAGGTGAGAAAATCCTGGTAATCCGACTCCCTCCAATGACGCAGGATCAGCCGTGGGGTTTCCATCTCCCCCCGAAGCTTCCGCAGCAGGTTCACACCCATCACTCCCCTTTGAAATACTGATAGTACTGGCACTGGATCATGCCGTTGTAGAGCTTCCTCCGTTTGTCCGCACGGCGTCCAAACAGGCTCTCAAAGTCCCCATCCGGGCTGATGATTCCAAAACTCCAACCCCGGCGGGGATGGAACACCTTTCCCATCACTCGGTACAGCTCCTGGGCCTGCTTGACATCCAGCAGCCGCTCACCGTAAGGGGGATTGCACACCACGCAGCCATACTGGTCCTCCTGGGAAAACTTCCGGATATCCCGGACCTGAACTGAGACACAGTCCTCCACCCCGGCTTTCCGGGCATTGCCCAGGGACAGCTCCGCGGCGGCAGGATCAATATCAAAGCCCTCTGCCCGAAAAGGTACATCCGGCCTCTCCAGAGACCGGGCCCGGTCCAGCTCTTTTGTCCAAAGAGACTGGGGAACCGTCTCCCAGGTTTGGGCGGTGAAGCTTCGATGGAGACCCGGCGCGATATTTTTGGCCATCAGCGCCCCCTCCACTAAAATGGTACCGGAACCACAGAAGGGGTCGATCAGGTGACCGTCCCAGCGGAGCCGGCTGAGCTTCAACAGACTGGCCGCCAAGGTCTCCTTCATGGGGGCCCCGTTGGACTGGGCACGATATCCCCGCTTGTGGAGGCCCTCCCCGCTGGTATCCATCATGATGCTGACTTGATCCTTCAGGATGCGGAAACGAATCCTGTGAAGGGCTCCTGTCTCCGGGAACCAAGAGAGATGATAGCTGGCCTTCAGCCGCTCCACCACTGCTTTTTTGATGATGGACTGACAATCCGGAATACTGTGAAGCTGGCTGGACAAGCTGCTGCCCGTCACCGGGAACGCGTCTTCCTTCCCCAGAAACTCCTCCCAGGGAAGGGCCTTCACCCCTTGGAACAGCTCCTCAAAGGAGCGGGCAGGAAACTCGCCCAACAGCAGCAGAACCCGTTCTCCAAAACGGCTGTTCAAATTGGCCCGGATCATAGCCTCCCAACCGCCGTCAAACAGTACCCGGCCATTCTCCGCCCGGACATTGGCAAGCTCCAGATCTCGCAGCTCCTGGGCTGCGATGCCCTCCACCCCAAACAGACAGGGCAGGCAGAATGTTATTGTCTCCCTCATAGTTCCTCCTTGTATTTGCTCACAAAAAGAGGGGGCCCGGGACGGGTCCCCTCCGCACAGACTTATTTGTTATTTGCCCTGAGGTACCAACAGGCCGTAGTCGCCTTCCTTCCGGCGGTAGACCACATTGATCTCCCCCGACTGATCATCCCGGAACATGAAGAACTGGTGGCCCAGCATGTTCATCTGCAGGATGGCTTCCTCGGGAGTCATCACCTTCACATAGAAGTGCTTCACCCTGGCAACCTGAATGTCCTCATCCGGCTCGTCATACAGGGCATCCGGAAAATCAATATCCGGACTCACCTTCTTTGCCCGTTCCAGGCGCGTCTTGTTCCGGCGGATCTGACGACCCAAAGCGGAAATTACGTGATCCAAGGCTTCGTTCATCTCCAGAGAGGTCTCCTCAGCGCGGTAGATCATCCCCCGCTGCTTGATGGTGATCTCCACCGTCTGGCGGTTGCGCTCCACCGTCACGGTGACGGTGGCTTCGGCATCCTCATCAAAAATCCGGTTGAATTTGGACAGCTTGCGCTCTGCCAGCTCTTTGAAGTTGTTGCGAAGGTTCACTTTTCTTCCGACAATGGTGATCTTCATACCATGCACCCGTCCGCTGCTGACTGTGAGCCCCACAGGGCGGCGGACTTTCCTTTCGTCAGATTTGGATAGGCCGGAGGCCCTCTGCCTTTCTGCGAAAGCCTCCCGCTTTCCTGGTTTTATTGTAGCACATTACCCACAATATTGCAATACGTACAGGAATATCTTGTGCTGGTTTTTGAGATTAAAGCACAACTGTCTGATGCCTGGTGACGTGGCACCCCACATTCACCGCCACGGGCAGCCCCGCAATGTGGGTGGGGTAGGTTTCAATATTCACCGCCAGCGCCGTGGTCTCCCCGCCAAATCCCTGGGGTCCCACACCGGTCTCATTGACCGCCTTCAGCATCCGAGCTTCCAGATCCGCATAGAAGGGATCTTGGCTCCGCTGGGATACATCCCGGCACAGCGCCTTTTTGGCTAGGTACGCACACAGCTCAAAATCGCCGCCAATGCCTACCCCCAGCACAATGGGGGGACAGGGATTGCTTCCCGCCAGCTCCACGGTCTCCTTCACAAAGGCGATGATGTCCTCCTCTTTGGCAGCAGGAGTAAACATCTTCAGCCGGCTCATATTCTCGCTGCCAAAGCCCTTGGGCGCCACGGTGAGAGTGAGCTTGTCTCCAGGCACCAGACGGGTGTGAAGCACCGCCGGCGTGTTGTCCTCTGTATTGCCCCGGCGGATGGGATCCTTCACCACGGAACACCGCAGCAGCCCCTCCACATAGCCCTGGCGGACACCCTCATTGACAGCCTGCTCAAAATCCCCCTGGATGTGCAGGTCCTGGCCCACCTGGGCAAATACCACTGCCATGCCCGTATCCTGGCAGATGGGAATCTGCATCTCCCGGGCGGCGTCCAGATTCCGGCACAGATCGCAGAGGATGGAACGGGCAGTGCCGTCCCCCTCCTCCTGGGACCGCTCCCGGATGATCGCCTCCAAATCGGCAGGCAGAACGCGGTTGGACTGGATGCAAAGTTCCCGAACAGCGGCCGTGATCTGGTCTGCTGTGATCTCTCTCATGGGTATCCTCCCTTTCTCGTTTTGGAAAAGTCAAAAAAAGAGCCCGCAAAGGGCTCTTTCCCTGAGTATCTTATTTCTGCTGTCCCCGGCGGGAGTATCCCCGGCGGGACTCGTTGCCCCGCTTCAGGTCGGACATCTTCTCGTCGCTGGTCTGCTTAAAGCGGCTCATCATCTCTTCAAAGGTGCCGCTGTCATTGCGGCGGGACTGCCACTCAAAATCTCCGGGCCGCGCAGGACCGGGCTGGGGAGCCGGGCGAGGCTGCCTGGGAGGCCGCTGCCCATCTCGATGGGTGCCATCCCTGTGGCCGTCCTTGCGGGGACCGTCGCGGCGGGGCCCGTCAAAACGGCGAGGCTTGCGCTGCTGATCCTCCGGCAGCGCCTTCTTCATGGAAAGGCTGATCTTCCCATCTTCGTTGATGGCAAGCACCTTCACCTTTACGGTCTGACCTTCGGTGACAAAGTCGCGGATCTCTGTGACAAATGTGGGCGCCACTTCCGAGATGTGCACCATTCCCGTCTGACCGCCTTCAAAGCTGACAAATGCCCCGAACTTGGTGATCCCAGTCACCTTTCCCTCGTAAATTCCTCCAACCTCAAGCTGCATAGTAAAGCGAATTCCTCCTCGGCTTTGCCGGATGATCTAAAATTTACCTCAGCAGTTCAGCTTCCGCCGCCCACGTCCACAAACACGCGCTCCCCAGGTTTAGCGTAATCCAGTTCTGTGCGTGCTTTGCGCTCGGCGTATTCGGCCATGCCGCCGCTGTTCTCCAGGGAGTTGCGGATCTCATCGTTGCGGGTGAGCTGGGTATCCAGCTGATTCTGCAAGGTGCTGAGCTCTTCCCGCTTCTGGCTGATCTGCAGCTGCTGCCCAATAAGGGACACCAGGATGAACACGGCAAAACACAGCACCGCGAACTTCAAGAGAAGGCCAGCCTTATGCTTTCCGATTTTCAGTTCGCGCAAAGAACCGCCTCCTATCCTTAGACACAGCCTCGAAAGAGGACTCCCATATTGCCTTTTATTATAACCTGGTATACATAAAGTTTTCAAGTCTTTTTTCGCTGATTTTTCTTGTTTTTTCCCCTTTTTTTCTGGGGATGTCCCTTGGGACCCTTCTTTGCGGGAAAATGTCCTGCCACAAACTTCCCACCCTTGCCCAGAACTTCCCAAACCTTACAGAACCTTCTCCGAATCCACAGAGTTAAGCGTTGGACCCAAGGTCCCAGGCTCACCACCACGGCCCAGCCGCCTGCTCCCTGGAGCACCGCCTGATAGAGCCGCAAGCTTCCGCTGTCCACAGCCAGAGCGCACAGAAACACCGCCGCCCCGCACAGGCAGCAGAAAAGCACATCCAGTACCGCGGTGCCCAGCTTTCCCATTCCCAGCAGCCACGCAGCCATTCGGAACAGCAAAAAGAGGCAGCCTAAGGCCGCCCCTGTGGACAGGCAAAAGGACACCACGCTCAACGCCTGGGTGCTCATTTGAACAGCCTGCCGAAAAAGGACAGCGCCTGACCGCCCTCCGTATAGGAGAGGGCCGTCACTTTCCCCCGGGCCAACAGGTCACCGGAGTCCGCGTCCAAATTTTCGATGTGCAGGCCCTCCCCCTTGATGTGAAGCAGTCCCAGATCCGTCCGAGCTGTGATCAGCTCGTCGCTGAAAAAGTCCACCTGGGAGACGCCCGTGGCTTTGAGCATGCCCCTTTCCTCGATCTGCACGGTGTGATGACGCCGCGGTTTCTGTGCTTCCGCCATATCGCATACCCCTTTTATTTCGGTATGGATATCTCTACGCCGGACACCGGCAATTTATTCCTCGATCATCCGGTAGAGGCTGGAAGCCTCCTCCTTTTTCGCATACTCCGTGACGGACAGAACCTCTGCCTTCAGCACCCGTTCACCCAGGTGAATCTCCATCACGTCCCCCACCTTCACGTCGTAAGACGCCCGGGCGGGCTTGCCGTTGACAAACACGCGCCCTGCGTCACAGGCCTCGTTGGCTACAGTGCGCCGTTTGATCAAGCGGGAAATCTTTAGGTATTTGTCAAGTCTCATGGAAAACCTCTCATTTCCGCGGCATGAAAAAACGGACCCGGATCGCTCCGGGCCCGCTTGACCGCCGCAAATCTTACTTCTCGTTCACAGTATCCTTCAGGGCCTTGCCAGCCTTGAATGCCGGCGCCTTGGAAGCGGGAATCTGGATCTCCTTATTGGTGCGGGGATCACGGCCAGTGCGGGCGCCGCGCTCGCGAACCTCGAAGGTGCCAAAGCCAACCAGCTGCACCTTGTCACCCTTCTTCAGGGACTCGGTGATGGCGTCAATCACTGCGGTAACAGCAGCGTCGGCGTCCTTCTTGGTGATTTCAGCTTTAGCAGCAACTTCTGCGATCAATTCAGACTTATTCATTATGGGACTACCTCCAAATTAAATTCTGCGGCGCGGGGCATTCCTTCCGAAACGGAACTGCCGCGGGAACCGTGGGTTCCGCAAATTCCCCGCCAATAAGCCTATAGCATTTGCAATAATATCATATCCATCCCTGTTTTTCAAGCATTTTTACAATTTTTTGTCCCATTGGCAGGGATCCCAGCTCACTTTTGGGGATCCCCCGCAGCAAAAGCAATCCAACGAAGTATAAAAATCCTCCAAAAGCCACAGAAACCCCAAGGACTCCCCCTTGCCAGCCCCGTCCCCCCGGAACCAGAGGTGTCAGAAACTCAAATGCAGCTCTGGCCGAAGCAGCGCACAACAGGGCACAGGAAAGCGGCCGCAAAAGAACACTTACCGTGGAAAAAGGAACGCCTGTCACCCGGCGCATACACCACAGCTGACTGATCACCAAAAAGCCATAGCTGGCAAGAGCCGCAACCCCCGCCCCCAGGACATGGATCTCCGGGATCCCGCAGAGCAGCCAAGTGATGCCCAGCTTTAAAGCAACGGCTCCCAAAAGCAGCTTGACCGGCAGGTCGGCTCTGCCCACTGCTTGGAGAACACTGGACAGAGGTCCGCTCATAGCAGAGGCGATGGATGCCACCCCCAGCACCACCAGGGACTCTCCTATCAGCGGCACGGAGGGAGCGCTCCCGTACAGCAGCCGGGCAATGGGGTCCGCCAAGGCGGAGAGCCCCAAGCCGGCGGGAAAACAAAAGAGGGAGGTGACTCGGACCACGGCTTCCATGCGCCCCCGCAGCTCTTTCCGGCCTCCCTTGGCCCAGGCCGCCGTGACAGTGGGCAGAGCACTGGTGGCAAAGGCCTGGGTGATTCCGGGAACCAGCAGAGCGATGGTCATGGCCAGTGTGTAGCATCCGTAGAGATAAGTGGGGGCCGCCTGGAGGTTTGCTGCGTACTCCTCTGGGAGCCGCCCGGCACAAGCCCCCAGAAAGCGCTGGGGATCCTTGGCGATGGCGCTTCCCACCCTGCTTTGAAGGATGGTGGCGTCAATGAGTCCGGCGGCATTGGTGGTCAGGGAACCCAGCGCAATGGGCAAAGTGACCGCCCAAAGCTGCCTGCGGATCTCCTTGGGACTGCGGGAAGGGGGCGACTGGCGATAGAGCCGGGGCGCAGTGCCGTCCCCGTGGATGTGAAATCGCAACACCAGATACCCCAGGGACAACAGCGACCCTGCTGCCACACCCAAAAGCGCTCCTGCAGCACCAAAGGACATGGTGAGGAACCCGGCGCTGTCCTCGTCCCCTGGTGAAATCCCCAACACAGTGCCGCAGGACAAGTACTCCTGCTGGCAGCGCATTGTCACAAGCCAAGCCAAGAACAGCCCCAAGCCCAGCTTTACCACTGCCTCCAGCACCTGGGAAAAGGCTGTGGGGACCATATTTCCCAGGCCCTCATAGTAACCGCGATAGACTGAGACAGCGCAGGCAAGGAGCACCGCAGGGGCCAAAGCTGCCATGGGCGCCAAGGCATAGGAGGCTCCTGTGACCCACCGGCAATAAAGGGGAGCTAAAAGCAGCATCACCATCATGCCGCAGGCGCCCACCCCCAAGAACAGGGGCAGCGCGGTTTTCTTCACCTGCCGGGCATCGTTCCAACGGCCCAGGGAGCTGTTCTCCGAAACCAAGCGGGACACCGCCGTGGAGAACCCCACAGTGGCCAGGCTGAACACCGGGCCAAAAAAGTGATAGGCCACGTTGAACAAGCCAATGCCATACTCGCCGATCACATAGGTCAGGGGCACCTTGAACAGCGCGCCCAGGATCTTCACCACCGCCATGCCTCCGGTGAGCACCAGCGCACCGTGCAGGAATCCCCGCCTTCTCCCCCTCTGCTGTCCTCGCTTCATATGCGTCCCCCTTTTTTCAAAACCTTCTCCTCTATGTCTATGAGAGGACGAGGCGGGATATTTTTCCAGGGGATAAGCGATTTTTAAGATTTATTAAGTTTTCTCTTTTGTGTTGACTTTAATAATATGAAATGATATATTTAATTTAGTTAAAGTCCTCCGGGATTTAGTTAAAGTCCCCCGGGACAGAAAGGAGGCTTTTCTGTGGGGATTCAAGTGGTGCCGGAATGGATGGCGGAACTGGAAGAGGAGGATGTGGCCTTCCTCAAGAACTTTCTGCTGTGCTCCGGATCCCTCAAGGAGATCGCCGGTCTGTACGGAGTCACCTACCCCACCGTGCGGCTGCGGCTGGATAAAATCATCCAAAAGGTGCGCCTGGGCGAGGAATATGCCGGAGATCCCTATGTGGCTCTGGTAAAACGTCTTGCCCTCAACGAGAAGCTGGATTTTGACACGGCCAAGCTTCTCATCACCGAATACAAAAAGCAAAAGGGAGGAATCTGACATGAGTATTGCCGGTACATTGATTCTATTCATTTTTCCCATCCTCTTTCTGATAGCCCTTGCCGTGGGTCTGGTGATCTTCTTTGTGGTCCGGAGCAACGAACGGAAAAAGCGGGAGGAATTCCAGCGCATCCAAACCCAGGAGGCCCAGCGTCGCTCCCAGGAAAAAGAGCTGGAAAAGATGAAGATCGACGACCTGTAAAACGCAGAAAAGGCGGCCCCGTTGGGGCCGCCTTTTTGACGCTTTGGGTTCTTATTCCTCTTCTTCCAGCTTGGCACCGCAATTGCTGCAGTACAAAGCGGTGACGGGGCTCTGCTTGCCGCAGACAGGGCAGACCACCTTGTTCTGCTTGTCCACCAGTTCCTTGGTCAGGGCGTTGCGCTGATTGACCAGCTCGTCAATCTCTGCCATCTTGCCCACGGCCTCGGCATCCTCAGCCAGCTTCTCCCGGCAGCTCTCATACACGTACTCGCCCAGAGCCTCATAGCGCTTGCTGATCTCGGCGTTGACCTCCGCCACGTTGATCCGCAGCTTGGAGACGTCCACGATCTGACCCGCCTTCTTGCCAACGGCTTCTGCCGCGGTCTTGGCATTTATGACCACATCATCGAAAATTCCCATGACTGTTGTCCTCCTTTTCTCAACTCAAATATCCGGGAGCTTTTGCTGCCCTGTACCCTCATTATACCTGAGTTTTGGAAAATGTCAAAGCATTTTGCCTTTCAAATCACTTACAAATCCCTTACAAACCGGCAAAAATCACGGTTTTTATCGGGTGTGCTCCCCGCGCTCATCTCGGCTGCTTAGGACCTAAGAATTCCCGCAGCATGGAGTTTTCCGGCACCAGGTCTTCATCAATGGGCTCAAACCGCATCAGCCGTGCCTCCAGAGAGCGTGCCTTCCGATAATTGGGACTGTCCTCCGCGATGGCTCGCAGCAGCGGAATCGCTCTGCTGCGCATGACACAGGGCTCGTAAATGTGGATGGAATTCACCGTGTAATCCGCCGAAAGCCGGTAAGGCCGGATATACCGGTCCTCCCCCTCCACCACCTGGGGCCACATGGAGATGGTGCGCTCCGGAGAGGTGTCCCGGAATTGGATATCCCGAACAATCCGCCGCACCAAGCGCAGGTCCATGGGAGAGATCACCTCGCCGTTGATGGACTTGATCTGCTGCTTGACGCTAACATAGAGCTTCACACAACTGCCCTTGGGCAGCTCCGTGGTAAACACCGGATTCAGCCCGTGGATGCCCTCCACGATCACCATGTCCCGGGGGCCGATCTCAAACCGCGCAGGTTCCCCATCCGGTCGCCCCAGGGAAAAGTCATAGTGGGGAACAGAAAACTTCCCGGTGGTGATGATATCCAACAAGCACTGGCGAATGGCCTCCTGGTCCAAAGCTTTCACGGACTCATAGTCAAATTTCCCATCGGGCAGCTGGGGCGCCAAGCCCACCCCTCGGTAAAAATTGTCCAGGGACACGATGTGGCTCTTGGCACCATATTGGGTGAGGTAATCGCAAAGCAGATGGGCGGTGGTGGTCTTGCCGCTGCTGCTGGGGCCGGAAAGCATGATCACCCGCACGTCCCGGTGATGGGTGGTGATATTCCGGGCAATATTTTCCAGATGATCGTGATAGGCATCCTCCACCTCGGTAATCATCCGGACAGGATCCCGCACTGCAGCATCGTTGATCTGCTCCAGGTGGTTGATGTATTTAACGTAACCGCTGGCGAAATTGCTCATATAGCGTGGTGACACCGTCCTTTCGCTGCAAAATCTCCTGGTTGCGGGTGATGTACTCCGTGGGATACTTGAAGTTGAAGATCCGCTCCAGCCGTCCGCTGTAGGGGTCTTTCAGCTTGGAGACGCCCCCCGCTCCACAGGCAATTACGGAATTGGACTCGTCCATGGTATAGATATTGTAACGGCACACGGTTCCCGGCTTTGCCCAGCCGGTGTTCTCCAGATTCCCCGCCATGCGGGTCTGCCGGTAAAGGTAGTAGGGTTCAAAACCCTCTTGGGTCAGCCGTGCAATGGAGTAATCCATCATGGCTGCGGTTTCCTGCCCCTTGCTGTGAAGGGACAAATCCCCACCGGGAGCGTTCAGCCGGGCCGAACGCTTCAGCGCCAAGGAATGGACCGTCACATTGGAGGCCCCCAACTCGATGACTCCGCTGAGGGTCTTCTGAAAGCTCTCCAGGTTGTCCCCGGGGAGACCTACGATCAGGTCGGCGTTGATGTTGGTAAAGCCCAAGCTCTGGGCCAACTGGAACGCTTCCACCACGTCCTGGGCCGTATGGCGCCGGCCGATATTCTGGAGCACCTTGTCCGACAGGGACTGGGGATTGATGCTGATACGGCTGATCCCCGCCTCCCGCAGAGCCAACAGTTTTGCCTCTGTGATGGTGTCCGGGCGGCCTGCCTCCACGGTGAACTCTGTGCACCGGGAGAGGTCAAACACCTGGCGGATCTTGCCGCACAGGGCAGCCAGCTGCTGAGCGGACAAAGTGGTGGGGGTTCCCCCACCAATGTACACGGTCACTGGGGAGAGCCCCAGTCCCTGGGTGACCTGAGCTACCTTCTCCAGCTCCACCAAAAGCAGGTCAAAATAAGGGTCGATAAGCTTTTTGGCGTGCTCCACATCCTGGGAGACAAAGGAGCAATAGGCGCATCGGGTGGGACAAAAGGGGATGGACACATACAGACTGAAGTCGTTTTCGTCCAGGGCTTCCACAGCGGGAGCCTGGGCCCGCAACACCCGGCGGGCCAAATCCGCCTTGGAAGGGGTCACGTGGCAATGGGTCTGGAAGTACGCCACTCCTTCCTCTTCCCCGCGCTCCTCCACGTACTGCCGCAGCAGCTTCACCG
This sequence comes from Acutalibacter sp., assembly GCA_050946975.1. Taxonomy (GTDB): domain Bacteria; phylum Bacillota; class Clostridia; order Oscillospirales; family Acutalibacteraceae; genus Acutalibacter. The sequence goes on along the minus strand of JBMNVU010000010.1, from coordinate 28,676 downwards.
GGTGGATCCCCGTGAGCATTCCCCAGGCGGGATGCTCCCCGGTCAGCTCCACAAAGGCGCTGTAAAGCAGGTTGGTCATGGAGTATTCCTGGAGCAGGGAATCGCTGGCCTCCCGCGTGAGGCTGCGCTCCCCTGTGGAAACAGTGACCTTATATTGGTACGCGCCTACTTCCCCCTCTATGCCTGCAAAAGCCCAAGGACCATCCTTGGGAGCGGAATAGGCTGGGCTTTCCAAAAGCTCCACCTTCACCGGGCTATAGGGAAAAAACAGGCGACATAGATTCTCACATTCGTATCGGAAGGACGGGCCGCTGAGAAACAGCTGCATAACACACCTCTTTCGATCGTTTTGGACAGGAATCAGCTGCGGTCAATGGAGACCACGCCGGGAACCTTGCTCAAACGATCAATGATATTTCTCAACTGGGGCAGGCCATTGATGGAGATGGTGGCGGAGATCACCGCGTTGTCGGTGCCCCGCTCCTGCCGGGAATTGAGGGAGTGAATAAAGATCTTCATATTGGACAGCTGCTGGGTCACATCCGCCAACAGGCCAGCACGGTCCACGGCCACAATGTGCAGGGTGGACTTGAAGTCATTCTTCACCTCGCCGGCCCAATGGGCGTTGACCCAGCGCTCCGGTTCCGGACACTGAGTCAGATCCCGCGGTACATTGGAACAGCTGCGCTTGTGAATGGACACGCCAAACCCTCGGGTGATGAATCCGATGATCTCATCCCCGGGCAAGGGATTGCAGCAACGAGAGAACTTGATCAGGCAATTGTCCATGCCCTCCACCAGAACGCCGCTGGCCACCCGGCGCTTGGGCTCGGGAGAAACGGGCGGGGGCAGCTCCTGAAGCTGCTCCGGAGAGGCGTTCTTCTGCAGCCGTTGGGCCTCCTCTTTGATCCGGGGAAGCACCTTCCACAGCTGGATGCCGCCATAGCCGATGGCCGCGTAAAAGTCGTCCTCTGTGGAGCAGTTGTGACGCTTGCCCACACTCTCGATCATATAGTCCATCAGCTCTTGGGAGAAACGGATATTGCTGCGCTTGAACTCCCGCTCCAGCTCCGCCTTGCCCTCCACAATGTTCTCGTCCCGCTTCTCTTTCTTAAACCAGGCGCGGATCTTGTTGCGCGCCTCACTGGTGCGCACCAGGGTCAGCCAATCTCGGTTGGGGCCCTTCCCCGCCTCTTTGGTGGTGATGATCTCGATGATCTCGCCAGTCTTCACCTTGTAATCCAAGGGCACAATCCGCTTGTCCACCTTGGCGCCGATCATACGGTTGCCCACGGCACTGTGTATGGCATAGGCAAAGTCGATCACTGTGGAACCCAGGGGCAGGTTGATCACGTCTCCCTTGGGGGTGAACACAAAGACCTCCTCGGGAATCAAATCACTCTTGATGGAGTGAACCAGGTCCGTGACATCCTCACTCTCCGCCTGATTCTCCAGCATCTGACGAATCCAGGCCAAGCGGTCATCCAGAGTGGAGTTATCCGACTCCTTGGCAGACATGCCCAGCTTGTACTTCCAGTGGGCTGCGATGCCGTACTCCGCCGTGTGGTGCATCTCCCAGGTGCGGATCTGCACTTCAAAGGGAACTCCTGCTTTGGTGATCACTGTGGTGTGCAGAGACTGGTACATGTTGGGCTTGGGCATGGAGATATAGTCTTTGAACCGCCCGGGCAGCGGCTGGAACATATCGTGGATAATGCCCAGCACATTGTAGCAGTCCTCAATGGTGTCCACAATCACCCGCACAGCGAAGACGTCGTAGATCTCGTCAAAGGCCTTGCCCTGGACAAACATCTTTCGGTAAATGCCGTAGACGCTCTTCACACGTCCTTCGATATACACATCCGGAATGGAGGCCTCCGTCCTGCTGCGGATCAGCGCCTTGGTATCCTCAATAAACTGCTTGCTGCTGTTGCTCCGAGAGGCCAAGTCCTCCTCAATCTCCTGATATGCCTGGGGATCCAGGTACTTCAGGGAGACATCCTCCATATACTCCTTCACGGTGCGGATACCTAACCGGTCCGCAATGGGGGCGTAAACCTCCAGGCACTCCACCGCCTTGTCCCGCTGCTTCTGTGGGGACATATACTCCAGCGTGGACAGGTTGTGCATCCGGTCCGCAAATTTGATGATGATCACCCGAATGTCCTCTGCCATGGCCATGAGCATCTTCCGCAGGTTCTCCGCCTGCTGCTCCTCCCGGGAGGAATAGGGGATCTTGGTCAGCTTGGTCACGCCGTCAATCAGCAGCGCCACATCCTTGCCGAATTTCCGCTGAATCTCCTCAATACAGCAATCCGTATCCTCCACCACGTCGTGAAGAAGCCCTGCCATCACCGACTCGGAATCCATCCCCAGTCCTACCAGAATGGCTGCCACCGACAGCGGATGAATGATATATGGCTCCCCGGAGCTGCGCTTCTGATCGCGATGCTTCTCCTCTGCCAAGCGGTAAGCCTCTTCGATCTTCTCCCGGTCAAACTCCTTACCGCTTTCCTCGATGATCTGTTTCAGCTCCTCATAGGTGCTGATTTGTATCACCAGCGCCATAGCCAGTTCCTCCTTTACGCCTTACTCAATTCCCCGCCAGCGCCTTTGCCCGCTGGTACATGGGTGCGGTGAATATGTCAACCTTCCCCTTGGTGGGAAGGATTTCCGCCGTTCTGATCTCCTCCCTGCTCTGCAGCGCCACCAGGTGGGTCTCCTGGAACATGTCCAAACAGAGCAGCAGCTTCCCAAGCTCCATCCCCTTCAGCTGCGCCGTCATGGAGTGAACCGAAAACGCCCTGCCTGCCAAAGAGGTGAGCTTTCGGTAGACCACAGCCAGGTCCTCATGGGTGGGGAGAAGCGTCTTAGCCTCTTGGGGCGTCAGCGGCTCCCGGCGCCGGATTTTTTCGTAGACCCGGTAGCTGTGCAGGCTCTTGTCCGCGTCCACTCCGGACAACCGCAGATCCTGGACGCTGATGGTGATATCCGCCCGACCGTTGAAATCGTTGGGCTCCATGGTCACCGCCAGGTCCAACAAGTCCCCGGGAGCGTAGGGAAAATCCTCCAACCGTGTCTTAAACTTCATGCAGGTGCAGGTCGTCCCAGCCTTCTCAAAGAGCAGCCGCAGGGTCCCGCCTCCGCCAACCGGCACGATCTGCTTGAGAGTCATGGAGTACAATCCAAACAAGGGCTGGGGATTTCCGGTGCCGTAGGGCTCCAAGGGGGACAGGCTGTCCACCAAAGTCCGGGAAAGCGCCGCCGGACGCAGCTTGCAGTCGATCTTCACCTTCAGCGCCGGCATCTCGGGACAGACCCGAGCGGCATACTGATTGATCCGCTCCCGGAACGCCGGGATATTCTCCGTCTTCAGGGAGACACCAGCCGCCATGGGATGGCCGCCATACCGCTCCATCAGGTCCTTGCAGGAACTCACCGCCTCAAACAGGGAAAATCCCTCCACGCTTCTGCCGCTGCCCCGGGCCTCCTCCCCATCGCTGGAGATGATGATGCTGGGCTTTCCATACCGCTCCGTCACCCGGGAGGACACAATTCCAATGACTCCGTGGTGCCAGTTTCTGCCGTCCACCACAATGATTCTGCTGTAGAGCAGGCTGTCGTCCCCTTCGATCTTCGCAAAGACCTCCTGGGCGATCTCCGCTTCCACCGCCCGGCGGCGGTCGTTCTCCCCGCAGATCTCCTCCGACAGTGGATCCGCTTCTTCAAAGCTCTCACTGGTCAGCAGGTGAACCGCCCGGTCCGGAGAACCCATCCGCCCTGTGGCATTGATTCGGGGGATCACTGTAAACGCCAGGCCAGTGGCAGTCAAGGTCTTGTCCCCCATCCCGCTGGCTCGGAGCAGGGCATCCACTCCGGGTCTGCCTCCCTGGGTGATCAGCCGCAGTCCGGCCTTGACGATATCCCGGTTTTCCCCCAGCACGGGCACCACGTCCGCCACTGTGCCAAGAGCCGCCAGGTCAGCGTACTCCTCCAGAACAGAGTCCGCGTCGCCGTCCTCCAGGGCAATGACCAGCTTCAGCGCCACGCCGGCTCCGCACAACTCCTTGAAGGGACTGGTATCCCCCTTCTGGAAGGCATCCACCACGGCGCAGGCATCCGGGAGCACCCCTTGAGGACGGTGATGGTCCGTGATCACCACATCCATACCCAGCTCCTTGGCCCGGGCCGCCTCCTTCACGGAGGCAATGCCGTTGTCCACGGTGACGATCAGGTCCACGTCATAGCTGTGAAGCTTCTCCACAGCCTGAAGATTCATGCCGTAGCCCTCTCCCTCCCGCTGGGGTATGTAGTACATCACATTGGCGCCCACCGCCACCAAGTACGAATACAGGATAGAAGTGGCCGTGACACCGTCTGCGTCGTAATCCCCGTAGACCGCGATTCGCTGAAATCCGTCGATGGCTTGGTGAATGCGCTGGACCGCCTTGTCCATATCCTTCATCAGGAAGGGATCGGAAAACGTGCCGCCTCCCAGAAGCGCCCGGATCTGATCCGGCTGGGTAAAGCCGCGGATCGTCAGCAGCAGCGCCAGAAAAAACGGCATGGAATACTGCGCCGCGATCTGGGAGGCAGTCTCTTTCACATCCTCATCAAACCGGGCAAGTTCCCATTTTTTTATGTTCACCATCCATCGCTCCTTACCACGTTTGCTTGAACCTATATTTTATCAGTTTTTTGTAAAATATGCAAGATGCCCGCCCGAGGGGTGGAAAATCTTCTCCCACCCTTCGAACAGGCTGCATCAAGCAACTCAAAGCTGGCCCTGGCGCAACAGCGCCTCGGCACAACGCAGGCCGTCCACTGCGGCCGACACGATCCCCCCAGCATACCCTGCGCCTTCTCCGCAGGGATACAGCCCCCGAGCCAACGGAGACTGGCACTCTTCATCCCGCAGCACCCGCACCGGAGAAGAGCTGCGGGTCTCCGGCGCTGTGAGCAGGGCGTCTCCCCAATCGAACCCCTGAAGCCTGCGGCCCAACAAAGGCAGGGCTGCCTTCATAGAATCCACCACAAAATCCGGCAAACACCTGGACAGGTCCGAGGGGATCACTCCCGGCTGGTAGGTGGGCTTCACCCCGCCGAAAGCTTTGGAAGGCACACCAGCCAACAGGTCCGCCACCCGCTGGGCAGGTGCCGAATAATCTCCGCCCGCCAGCTGATAGGCCGCCTGCTCGATGCGCCGCTGAAAGTCTATGCCCGCCAAGGGGCTGGCATCCCCATAGTCCTCCGGAGTGACTCCCACCAACAGGGCAGCGTTGCTGTTTTCTCCATCCCGGGCCCAGGGACTCATGCCGTTGGTCACCACGCCGCCCTCCTCGGAAGCGGCACCGGTGACGTACCCGCCGGGACACATGCAGAACGTGTATACACCCCGACCGTTTTCCAAATGGCAGGAGAGCTTATAGTCCGACGCCCCCAAGGCCGGATGCCCAGCAAACTCTCCGTACTGGGCCCGATCAATCAGGGACGCGGGATGCTCAATGCGGGCCCCCACGGAAAAGGCCTTGGCCTCTAAAGGCAGGCCCAAGCGGTGCAGTTCCCGGAAGGTATCTCGGGCGCTGTGGCCCACTGCCAAGATGGCCTGAGAACACTCCAACACTTCCTCCCCCTGGGGTGTGCGGATCCGCACACCGGTAAGGTGGCCGTCCCTCAGCTGGAAGCCCACCGCCTGCGTAGAAAACCGCATCTCTCCCCCCAAGGCCAGGACCTGCTCCCGAATGGTCCGCACCACCTGAGGCAGTTTGTCTGTGCCAATGTGGGGCTTGGCCTCAAAGAGGATCTCCTCCGGGGCGCCGGCTTTCACCAGTTCCTCCAGGACCTTGCGGATTCTTCCATCCCCGGTGCCGGTGGTGAGCTTTCCATCGGAGAACGTGCCGGCTCCCCCCTCACCGAACTGGACGTTGGACTGAGGATCCAGAACCCGCTCCTCCCAGAACCGCCGGACAGAACGCTCCCGGTCCTCCACGGGACGGCCCCGTTCCAAAACAATGGGCCGCTGGCCGCACTGAGCCAAGAGCAGCGCGGCAAACATCCCCGCTGGGCCAAAACCGATCACCACCGGCCGCTGGGAAAGCGTTCCGCAGCGGGGCATTTCATAGTGATAGGGCTGTGATTTCTGCACCGAGGGATCCCGGCGCCGGGCCAACAAGCGGCCCTCGTCACCGTCAATTTTGACCTCCGCGGCACAGACAAAATGGACATCGCTTTTCTTTCTGGCATCTACGGATTTCTTGGAGAGGGTTACCTGCACCAGCGCGCCCTCCGGCAGACGCAGTTTCTTGGCCGCCGCCCGCCGCAGGTCCCCCTCTCGAAACCCCAAGGGCAGCTTCAATCCCGTCACTTTCAACATGGCCGTTTCCCCTTTCTCTTCCCTGCAGCCTGGCCTGCCGCCAAGCCGGTTGCCCACGCCCAGTGAAGGTTATAGCCTCCACAGTCGCCGTCAATGTTCAACAGTTCCCCCACCAGGTAAAGTCCCCGGTGCTTTTTTGACTCCAACGTCAGACAGTCCACCTCCGAGAGGGGCACACCTCCTTTGGTCACCTGAGCTCCTTCCCAATCTCCTCTTCCGGTGATAGGGAACCGCCAATCCTTGCACAGGGAGGCAGCCTTCCGCAGCTGCTGCCGGGTAAGCGCTCCCAAGGTGCTCTCTCGGGGCACTGCAAGCTCCTTCATCAGCGCCTCTCCCACCCGGAGGTTCAGCATCCCTGAAAACAGCTCCCAAGCAGGACGGCTTGGGTGGGAACGGGCCACATCCTCCAAGTAGGCCAGCACCTCCCCATAGGGCATGTCCTCCAACAAGTCCAGGGAGACCCAAAAGTCCCCCTGGATCGCGCCCTCCAGCCTGGCGGAAAGATCAAACACGCAGATCCCAGATAGGGCTGTCTCCCCAAACATCACTTCTCCGCTTTCCTCCCAGAGCCTCTTGCCCTCCTTGACCAAGGCCGCCTTGGCCTTGGCGCGCATCCCTTTTAGAGAGCGAAGGCATTTTTTGGAGCTTTTCAGGCTGGTCAGGGAGGGATATCTGGCAATGACTCTGTGACCCAGCTTTTCAGCCAACTCATAGCCGCCCCCCTCCCAGGAGTGCTTGGGCGAGGCCTTTCCACCGCAGGCCACTATGACCTGAGCAGCGAAAAGCGGCTCCCCCTCCATCAGCTCCAGGCGAAATCCTCCAGCTGCTGGGGCAACCGCCGACACCCCCTGGCCACAGCGCAGAGTCACTCCCAGCTCCTCACAACTCCAGCGCAGCGCTTGAAGCACCGCGGCTGCCTGAAGATTTCTGGGATAGACACGGCCCTCGCTGTCCGGGCGGCACAGCAGTCCCATTTCCCGAAACTCCTCCAGAATTGCAGCGGGAGTGTACTCCTTCAGCAGCGGAGCTGCCAGCTCCCGATCCCCGTGATAGTGGTCAGGCACCGCGTTCAGGTTGGTCAGGTTGCAGCGGCCATTTCCTGTGGCCAGGAGCTTCTTCCCCGGCTTTGGGTTGCCCTCCAGAATCAAAACACCGCCCTGGATTCCTCGGGCCCTCCGGGCTCTGGCGGCTGCCCGGGCAGCCATCAGTCCGGATGCCCCGGCTCCCACCACTACAATCTCCCACCGTTCCATCGGATCCCTCCCTGTCACCATGTGTTCCAAATGCTTTTCCTCATTGTACAGGGACACAGGAGAGTTTTATTTCTTTGAGAGAATTATTTTCGATTTCTTCCCCGCGCAGGGCCGCTCCCACAACCGCCTATAGTTGGATATCCTCCAGCCTGCCGAAGCTGTACCCCATCTCCTCCCACTTGGTCAACAGCTCATCCAGAATGGCCGCGTTGGTGGAGGATGTGCTGTGCAGCAGCACCACGGCTCCAGGATGCACACGAGGAATCAGTTTGGAAAAGGCTTCCTCCTTGGTGGGCTGGTCATCCTCATACCAGTCCACATAGGCCAGGCTCCAAAACACGGTGCGGTAACCCAGGCTTTGGGCCATGCGCAGATTCTCTTCGCAGAACTTCCCCTGGGGCGGCCGGTAGAGCTTTGCCATCTCCTGTCCGGTTATTTCTTGGTAAAGGGCCTCGTTTCGCTGGAGCTCCTCTCGGAAACTGGCTTCATCCGATATTTCAGACATGTCCGGGTGGGAATAGGTGTGGTTGCCCACAGTGTGTCCCTCTTCCACCATGCGGCACACCAGATCCGGCTGGGTCTCCAGGTAGTTTCCCACCAGGAAAAAAGTCGCCGGAACACAGTGCTTCTTCAGCGTATCCAGAATCTGATCCGTACACCCGTTTTCATACCCCGCGTCAAAGGTCAAGTACAACACCTTCTCCTGGGTATCGTCCCGGTACAGCGCATTGTACTGGGCTAAGAACTGACTGTCCGCATTGCCCACGGGAGGTTCCCCCTCCTGCTGAAAGCTCAGGCCCCAATTGGTGATTTCCGCCGAGGCTGTCACCGCCGCCGGTTCTCTGGAATCCAGAGCCGCGGCCCACACGCACACCAGCAGCGCTGCCGCCAAGGAAAGGAGCACTGCCCGCTTTCCCCGGATCTCCTTCCAAAACTGCTTCATCCGCCTTCCCCCTTTCCCTTTATAGCTATGCCGGAGGGCCGGGGCACTTGCATCCGCCGGAAAAATACTGTATGATTTTTGTAAGAAATTCATTGCCGGGAATGTAAGGAAGAACCGTTATGCTCTCCTTATAGGATCGGAAGTACTGCTTGGGAGGGAACCAGTCTTATGGACGAGAAAAAGAATATTCTGGTGGTGGATGATGACCGGGAAATCGTGCGGGCCATCGCCTTGAATTTGGAGAGTGAGGGCTTCAACGTCTTCAAAGCCTACGACGGTATGGAGGCGCTGGATCTGGCAATGACCAGGGACATTCACCTGATCATTATTGACGTGATGATGCCCAAGCTGGACGGCCTTTCCGCCATCATGAAAATCCGGGAGAAGAAAAACCTTCCCATCATCGTGCTCTCCGCCAAAAGCGAAAACAGCGACAAGGTCATTGGCCTGTCCATGGGGGCTGATGACTATGTGACAAAGCCCTTCAACCCCATGGAACTGGTGGCCAGGGTCAAGTCCCAGCTGCGGCGGTACACCAGTCTGGGGGATATCCACTCCAGCGGGGAGAACACCATCGTCAACGGCCGGCTCTGCTTCAATCTGGATGAGCACGTGCTCTACGCCGATGGGGAACCGGTCAAGCTCACCGCTACCGAGACAAAAATTGTGGAGCTTTTGATGCGCAATCCCGGCAGGATCTTCCCCGCTGAGGAGATCTACAGCAAGATTTGGAACGAATCCGCCTACTCCACGGAAAACACGGTGATGGTGCACATCCGCCGCATCCGTGAGAAAATTGAAATCAACCCCGGGGAACCGGAATACTTAAAGGTGGTGTGGGGCATTGGATACAAGTTCGAAAAGCACTGAACAAAAGTCCGGCGACGTCTTTCGGGGAGTGATCTCCTGGCTGTGCTTCCTCATTCTGCTGTGCGGGGCAACCGGGGGGATGATCCTCCTGATCTCCATCAGCCTGGATCCCATTTCGGCGGGAAATTTAGGCGGCACCTTTGAACAGTTTGTGGAGGGAACCTATCGCCCCGGCTGGCTGCCTGTAGCCTCTGTCACCACCATGCTGTTCGTTGTTGTCCTGCTGGTAATGGTATTTGCCCTTGCAAAAGACCGCCACTATTTTGAAATGCTGCTGGCCCACTGGCTGAAAAAAGTGTGGGTGGAATTTAAACTTGTCACCATCGCTGTGGTGATGCTTTTCACCCTGCTTGTGGATATAAACACCACCCTGGGAGGATTCTTCTCTCCCGTTGCTGCGGTGCTCTTTCTCTATTTCCTCTGTTTGGACATCGGGAAAAACCGGCAGTTCTTCCGGCACAACATCATCCACTCCGCCCTCAACTCCCTAAATCAATACCGAGAGCTGACCAGCTTTGAACAGCGCAGCATCCGCAGAGTATTCTCCACACTGGCCGTGATCATCGGCGTGCTGGGAGTCGCCGCAGTGGTCTTTCGCGGTCTGCTCAACTGCAGCGATTCCCCCATCCGGAATTTCTTCCTGCTAGGCACTGTGGGCTTTGCCGCCGCCGGCGTCATTGGCAGTGTGGTCTGGTACATTCTCTCTCTGAAACGGGACCTGCGGGATTGGTCCATCCTCATGGCTCAAATCGCCGAGATGTACGGCGGCAACCTCAATGCCGTCAACCACATGCCCCCCACGTCCAATTTGTACGACTGCGCCATGCAGCTGAACATGATCCGCACCGGTATCCAGAAGGCTGTGGAGGAGGGAATCAAGGCCGACCGCACTAAGGTGGAACTGATCACCAACGTCTCCCACGACATCAAAACACCGCTGACTTCCATCATCAGCTATGTGGAGCTACTGAAAAAAGAACCGAATCTGCCTCCCCACGTGATGGATTATATCAAAACCATCTCCAATAAAGCCGATCGGTTGAACCACATTGTTCAGGATGTGTTTGAGGTCTCCAAGGCTGCCACAGGCAACATCTCCCTGAACATGGATAACTTGGACATCGGCAAGCTTCTGCAGCAGACGTTCGGCGAGATGGACATGACTGTGCGCAACTCCGGCCTCACCTGGAGAGTGGACATTCCAGACACCCCCATGATTGTGCATGCCGATGGTCAGCGGCTCTATCGGGTGTTCCAGAATTTGATCCGAAACTGTGCCCAGTACTCCCTGCCTGGCTCCCGGGTTTACGTGAACCTCACCGCACAGAACGGTTCTGCTGTGGCCACCATCCGAAACATCTCCAAAAACGAGATCACCATGGATGCCGAGCATTTAACCGCTCGATTCGTCCGTGGGGATCAGAACCGCACCACGGAAGGTAGCGGATTGGGGCTGTCTATCGCCAAAAGCTTCACTGAGGCCTGCGGTGGAAAATTCACTGTCCACACCGACGGTGACCTGTTTGTGGCAGCAGTTGCCTTCCCCCTGGTGATGAAGGCAACTGCCCCTGTTCCTGCCCCCGCCTCCGCCTCGGTTCCCCCTGCTCCCCAAGGGGAAGGAGAACGTCCTGCACCGGAGCGGCCCCAGGAAGAGCCGCCTGCCGCCCCTCCTGGAGAGCAGCGAGTCCCTGCTGAATAAAGGCTGAATCCATTAAACCAGACAGAAAACCCGCGGTTGCTGCACCGCGGGTTTTTCTTGCAAAAACTCCTGTCTTCCTTTATACTGACCATAGATAGGTAGGAGGTGGTTCTATGGTGGAAATTCCCGCACATCGCCGTGACATCCTTGCCCCCTTATTTGATGGCTGGGAGGAGACGCTGATATGGTCGGTGCTGCAGGGCTGCATGGGCAAGGCCTGGACGGACAACGGAGACAATCCCCGGTGCGCACTGCTGTGGATAGGCGATTTTCTCATCCTGGGCGGGGATCCTCACTGCCCTGGGGCCAGGGAGCTGGCTGGCTGCATCCCAGAGGGCTTTTACGTGGAGGAAGCCATTTTCATCCCCCAAAACCGCCTCTGGCAGGAACTGGTAGAACGGGCCCACCAAGGCCGCGGGGTTTGGGAATCCCGGTATGCCATCCGCAAAGAGCCATGGGTCTTCCAGCGCGCCAAACTGGAAGCATACCGGGACAGTCTTCCCCCTGGTTTTTCCCTGAGAGCCATTGACCGGGAACTGCATCGAACCATCCTGCAGACCCCCTGGGCCTGGGACTTCTGTGGGCGGTTCCCCCAGTGGGAGGACTTCGCCGCCCACGGCCACGGCTTTGTAGCTCTCCACGGAGAGGAACTGGCTGCAGGAGCCTCCACGTACTCCTGGTACCGGGGAGGCATTGAGATCGAGATCGATACCAAGGAGGAGTACCGCCGCAAAGGGCTGGCTCTGTGCTGCGCCAGCGCTCTGATCCTTCACTGCCTGGATCTGGGGCTTTACCCCAGTTGGGATGCCGCCAATCTAACCAGTGTGGCTTTGGCGGAAAAGCTGGGCTATCACTTTGACCACGAATACCCCTGTTATATGCTGAAATGGAGGGAGTTGTCTTGAAAAGGCAGAAAAGCCATTTGTGGAACCTCATGGGACTGCTGCTGGCTCTTGCAGTACTATTGGCGGGCTGCGGCCAGGAAACGGCTGCAAACACTGTCAAACCCTACCCCATAACCGAGGAGCAGCAGGAACTTTTGCAGTACCTGAACCTGAACAATACGGCCAATCTGTTTTCCTACCAATGTCCGGAGAACTCCCAGGAGGTCACCATCACCAGCTATGTGCTGGAAGACGGGACATGGGTCATCAACGGCCAGGGAACGCTCTCCTGGGATGGAAAGACAGTGGAATCCCGAGAGGGTGTGTTCACCTTGATTTACCAAGAGGATCGGCGGTTTGCCATGTCCTTGCACGCTCAGGGGACCTCCTCTTTCCGCAGTGACCCGGTGGACATTCCCCCAGACCTCACTGCCTCTTCCAATGCCTGGCTTTCCGAGGAAGTGGAGATCCAGCTGGAAAAGGAAATCCCCGTAGCGCTGTTTGTATCCGACAGCGGCAACCGGATGTCCTCCCTTACCGTGGAAGATTACTTCTCTCCAGAAAAGTTGGAAGAGATGGATCTGGTCCAAGCGGTGACGATGACCTTCGTCTAAAAACAGAAAACAACAAGAAAAGGGACGGCTTTCTGCCGTCCCTTTTTTGCAGGAATTATACTGTTTAGTGAGTGGCCTTCTCCAAAGCCTGGTCGATATCGTGCAGGATATCGTCGGGGTTCTCGATACCCACGGACAGACGGATCAGGTCAGCGGGCACACCGGCCTCTGCCAGCTGCTCGTCGCTCATCTGGCGATGGGTGGTGCTGGCCGGATGCAGGCAGCAAGTCCGCAAATCCGCCACGTGGGTCACCACAGAGGCCATCTCCAGGCTGTCCATGAACTTGGTGGCCGCTTCCCGGCCGCCTTTGACGCCAAAGGAAACCACACCGCAGGTGCCGTGGGGCATATACTTCTTGGCCAGTTCATGCTGGTCGCTGGACTCCAGATCGGGGTAATTGACCCAGGCCACACGGGGATCGGCCTCCAGAAATTGGGCCACCTTCATGGCGTTGGAACAGTGACGCTCCATCCGCAGAGCCAGGGTCTCCAGGCCCAGGTTCAGCAGGAATGCGTTCATGGGAGCTGCCTGAGCGCCGATGTCCCGCATCAGATGGGTGCGGCACTTGGTGATGTAGGCCGCCTTGCCAAACTGCTTGGCATAAACAATGCCATGATAGGACTCGTCCGGCTCGGTCAGCATGGGGAACTTGCCGTTCTCCCAATCAAAGTTGCCGGAATCCACAATGACGCCGCCCACCTGGACTGCATGACCATCCATGTACTTGGTGGTGGAATGGGTGACGATATCCGCCCCAAACTCAAAGGGACGGCAATTGATGGGCGTGGGGAATGTATTGTCCACGATCAGCGGCACACCGTGCTCATGAGCAGCCTGGGCAAAAACCTCCAGGTCCGCAATGGCCAGAGAGGGATTGGCCAGGGTCTCTGCGAAAACAGCACGGGTGTTGGGACGCATAGCAGCCCGCAGCTCTTCCAGACTGGCCGTGGGCGGCACAAAGGTGGTCTCAATGCCCATCTCCTTCATGGTCTTGTAGAACAGGTTGAAGGTGCCGCCGTAAATGGCGCTGGAGCTGACCACATGGAACCCAGCAGGGCAGATGTTCAGCACGGCCATCAGGTTGGCTGCCTGACCGGAAGAGGTGAGCACTGCGCCCACGCCGCCTTCCAATGCGGCAATCTTCTTCTCCACCACGTCCAGGGTGGGGTTGGCCAGGCGGGTGTAGAAAAAGCCCTCTGCCTGCAGATCAAACAGGTCGCCCATCTCCTTGGAGCTCTCGTACACATAAGTGGTACTCTGAACAATGGGAGCCACACGGGGTTCCCCGTTCTTGGGCTTGTAACCGGCGTGGATACACAGGGTATCCGGCTTAAAATCCTGCATGTTTCGATTCCCTCATTTCTTGAAGTATTCTTTCCGGCTCAACACCGGTGTTTTTCCTTTTTACTGGAACAGTCCCTTCAGCCAATTGGCCAAAAAGTCCGCGCCGTAGACCACCAGCATGATGACCAACAAAAACGCGAACACCGAGACAATCTGCACCAGTATCCGCTTTTTGCGGGGCATGTCCTCGAAGGTCTCCCCCTCTTCTCCAGCCCGCTCCTGCTCCACCCGCTGTGCCACTTGGGCGGAGAGTTCCTTGGCTGTGGGGTAATCCTTCCAGCGGACCAGCACCATCTTGTCCGTGGGCATCACGTCCCCTTCGTACAGGTAGGATATTCTCCCTCCCTGCAGGGGATCCATCCGGTATGTGATGCCCGCCTGCTGAAACTCCTGCTCCAAAAGCATAGCGGTATACTGGTCCGCTCTGTGCAGCAGAACCAGATCATCCTCAACCACCGGGCGAAGTTTGCCGCTTTTGCAGTTGGGGCATTTCATGGCGGAATCCGGGCAGACGCCGTGACACTTGGTACAGTAAAGCATGTTCCCCGTCCTTTTTCTCCATAATCCACAGCCGCTGAGCGGCTATGCGTTTTTATGATACCCCAAAACGCAAATTTTGTAAATAGATGTTTCCATTATCCCATCCCTTGAGGCGGCAGAAACACCGGCTGCAGCTGTTTGCCCTCCAACGCCATGGCAATGGATTGGGGCAGCAGCGTGAAGTCCGCCACCAAGGACACCGGCTTTTTCACCGGATCGTCCTGGCGCAGAGGTACCAGGTAGACGTTTTTGGTATTCAGCAGCCGCAGAAGGTTGGGTCCGGAGGCAGCCATGGCATCGTTGGTGGCACAGCAGAGCACCACCGGAATCCCGATGCGCAGAGCGGACTTCACCGCCATGGTCACCGGCGTATCTGTAATGCCTGAGGCGATTTTGGACAGGGTGTTCCCTGTGCAGGGTGCCACCGTCAGCACATCCACCATCCCCTTGGGTCCAATGGGCTCCGCCTGGACAATGGTGTGCAGCACCTCCCGCCCGGCAATGTCCTCCACGCGCTTGACCCAATCCGCCGCTTTTCCAAAACGAGTGTCGGTGGTATAGGCATTCTGGGACATCAAGGGCAAGATCTGATAGGTATGGGAAAGGATTTCCATCTGGGTGGCTGCCTTCTCAAAGGTGCAGAAGGAACCGCACATGGCAAAGCCAAGGGTTTTCATCGGGACATCCGCCTTTCATCCAGAATATGATAGACGGCCTCTTTGATAAGCTTCCCCGAGGCCTCAGGGGAAAACCGGCCCGGCAGCGAGGGGGCATCCAACACCTGCAGCCCACAGCGTCCGGCGGCGTCACGGTCAATGCCTCCCGGCGCACTGGCGAGCTCCAGCAAAAGAGTGTCCTTGCTTTGACGGCAGAGGATCCCCTCCCCCAGCACCGGGGCCGGCACGGTATTAAAGATCAGGTCATAGCGGGTGGAGAGCTTGTCGTAGGTCAGCGCACGGCAGCCCAGCCCTTGAATGGCCGCCAGATCCCAAGGCTTCCGGGCGGCACAATCCACCCAAGCTCCCAGGGAACGGAGCATAGGACACAGCGCCTTCCCGATCCGCCCGAATCCGGTCACCAGGCAGCGGGAGCCCGCCAAGGCACCCGGCCACTGCTCTATGGACAGGGCAAGGGCGGCCTCGGCCGTCAGGAAGGCGTTTCCGGTGGTCAGCTCCTCCCGCTGGAAATAGTCCAAAAGCTCCATTCCCTCCCACCGGGGGGAGGAATGGCGCAGCTTCTCCACCATTCCGCCCAAGATGCAACGCTCCTCCATTTCAGCGGCCAATTTGTCATCCAAGGGGATGGATTCCCTGCTGAAGGGAGCATTGAGAAACCGGCCATCCCTGGTGGCCGGCAGCGGCAGCAAAATCACCTGACTGCGGCGGCAGAGCTCTTCTGTGTCCAGATTGGGAAACTTTTCCGCTCCCTCCAGTTTCTCCAGGCCGCAAAGTGCCACCGTGCGGCCATCCTCCCGGAGAGACCGGGCTAAGTACAACTGACGCCGGTCCCCCCCAAGGATCCCCCATACTTTCATACACCGCCATCCCCTTCCTGCCGTTCTTTTCCATAGTATGGCAAGGACGGAAAATTGGTGAGCCGAAGGCTGCGTTCTGGATTGGGAAGTTTTTTACAGCTCTCCAGGGCGTATTTTTCAAATTTAGACTTTATTTTCCGGTGATTTTGCCATATAATAAGTTTAATTATGGGAAAATCAATATCTCACTAAGGAGAGAGTGGATTTATGAACGATAATATTTTGGATCGCGTCAAGAAACTTCATTTTGTGGGCATCGGTGGTTCCGGCATGTGCCCCATGGCGGAGATCCTTTTTCACAAGGGGTTTGAACTCACCGGTTCCGACATCAACGAATCCGACACCTTGGACCGCATCAAGGACTATGGGATCCCGGTATTCATGGGCCACAAAGCAGAGAACATCGGCGACGCGGAATGCGTGGTATACACTGCCGCCTGCAAAAGCGACAACCCTGAACTGGTCGCTGCCAGAGAGCGGGGCATCCCCACCCTGGAGCGCTCTGTGATGCTGGGCTGCGTCACGAAGAAATTCAAGCGCCCGGTGGCTGTTTCCGGAACCCACGGCAAAACCACCACCACCGCCATGCTTACAGAGATCCTCATCGACGGCGGGATGGATCCCAGTGCCATTATCGGCGGAAAGCTCCCCATGCTGGGCGCCAACTCCCGCATTGGCAAGAGCGAAACCATCGTGGTGGAGGCCTGCGAGTATGTGGACACCTTCCTGCAGCTGCATCCGGCAGTGTCCGTCATCTTGAACATCGACGCTGACCATCTGGACTACTTCAAGACCGTGGACAACATCATCAAGTCCTTCCGGCAGTTTGCCAAGCAGACTTCCCAGCTGCTGGTGGTCAACGGCGACAACGCCAACGCCATGCAGAGTGTCCAGGGGCTGACTCACGCCAAGATCGTCACCTTCGGCATGAGCGACACCAACGATTACTACCCCACCGAGATGAACGAGGAGGACACCGCCTGTGAGGACTTCACTTTGACCTACCACGGCGAAAAGCTGGGAAGGGTCAATTTGATCGTCCCCGGAGAGCACAACATGATGAACGCTCTGGCTGCGGCTGCCACAGCTCACAGCCTGGGCGTGGATCCGGAGAAGATCTGTCAGTCCCTGGGGAAATTTTCCGGCGTGCACCGCCGCTTTGAAGTCCTGGGAAAATTTGAGGGCGTCACGGTGGCCGACGACTTCGCCCACCATCCCACCGAGCTCAACGCGGTGCTCACCTCCGCTATGCGCATGGGATACCGGCAGGTGTGGGCCGTGTTCCAGCCTCACACCTACTCCCGGACCTATAACCTGCTGGACGATTTTGCCAAGGTCCTGTCCATCCCGGATCATCTGGTGATGACGGAGATTCTGGCTGTGCGGGAGACCAACACCTATGGCATCCACACCAGCGACCTGGCGGCCAAGGTGCCCGGCAGTGTCTGGTTTGACAGCTTCGAAAAGATCGCAGACTATGTGATGGAAAAGACTCAGCCCGGGGATCTGATTCTTACCTTGGGCGGCGGCGACATCTACAAGTGCGCCAATTTGATCGTGGAAAAATACCGGGAACGGAAACTCTGAAGAAAGGGAGCACGCTATGGTAAAGGCCATTTTCTTTGACATCGACGGCACTCTCCTGCATCACGGGGAAAACGGCACCGAGATGCCTTCTTCCACCTGCGCCTGCCTGCATGCCCTGCAGAAAAAAGGCATCAAAGTCTTTGTGGCTACGGGACGCTTTCCCGCCATGACCACATTTATGGAGGACTATTTTCACTTTGATGGGTATATCACTTTAAACGGCCAGCTGGCGGCAGACCGTCAGGGGAATGTGCTCCACCGCATGGCCCACGACCCTCAGGATATCCGTATTCTGCTTGAGATGATCGATCGTGACCCGGCCCCCTTCCCCTGCCTGATCATTGAAGAGGATCAGTGCTTTTATGTGAAGGAGTCCCCTGTCATTCGGGACCACTTCGCCTGGGCTGGTCTGCCCGCCCCGGGGCCCTATGACATCGCCAGACTGGACACCCACCCGGTGCTCCAGTTTTTGGCGTACATACTGCCGGAAGAGTATCAACGGCTCTCCCCACTGCATCACATTGAGATCACCGGTTCCGGCCACGGTATTGCGGACATCATTCCCGATAAGGGCGGCAAAGAGGTGGGCATCGCCGCAGTGGCGGCCCACTACGGCTGGAAACAGGAGGAGATCATGGCCTTTGGCGACGGCCCCAACGATGCCAACATGCTCAAATGGGCGGGTACCGGCGTGGCCATGGGCAACGGCGTGGATGAGGCAAAAGCCGCTGCGGACTACGTCACCACCTCCGTGGACAAGGACGGCGTGAAAAACGCTCTGCTCCACTTTGGGCTGTTGGAGGAAGCCCAGATCCAGGGGTGATCCTCTGAAATAGAGACAAGAAAACGGACTGGAAATTCCAGTCCGTTTTTTATCTCCTTTTTTCCAGCAGGGAAACCACCCCTTCGTCCGTCCCGTGAAGCTGAACATACTCAAATACAGGATCATAGGCCAAGGCGGGTATTACCAGGTCCTGCGGCAGGTCCTCCAAGACCTCCGCCAAAGACCGCTTACAAAGGGCGTTCGTTTGATGCAAAAGCCGGGTATCCCTCAGTTTACGCTCCGCATCCCGGGCAGGATACCCTTTCCCCAGAGGCTCCTGGAAAAGGGCGCGGACCGTCTCTTTAAAATTGAGCTCCCCAGCCCAGCCCCAGCCCATGCCCAAGGGATAGGACGCCGCGTTCCCGTTGTTGATCCGCCCAAAAAGGTAAGCATCTGTGGGGTGCTCCACATAGCCGCACAGAACACCTGGAAGGCTGTTGCAGGCCAGCATCATCCCCTGACCGGAAGAACAGCCTGTGATCACAAAGTCCACCGCCTTGCTCTCCAGCAGCATGCTGATGCACAGGGCAGCCTGCACATAGCTGAGAACCACCGGTGAATCCGGATAGACCCCGAAGTTGACCACTTCCCAGCCCGCAGGAACCACCTCTTTCACGCAGGTTTCCAATACAGAATTTTTCTCTCTTTGAGAGGAGGCTTGTAAAATTCCGATTCTCACTGAAAAAGTCCCTTCTTTAAGAATATGCCACCAAGGGATTCAGCTTCCCGTGGGCACGGCCGTCAATTTTATCAATATACTTGATGGCCTTCCCTGCTCCCAGCACCACACAGTTTTCCGGGTTCTCAAAGGTGACCACGGGGATCTTCGTCTTTTTGGAGAGCAAGGTTGCAAAGCCGTAGAGGTTCGCAGAACCGCCGGTCAAGTAAATTCCATCGGTGAAGATATCCGCCAGCAGCTCCGGAGGAGTCTGCTCCAGTGTGGCCTGGACTGTGCGGATGATGGAAATGGCCGGCTCGATCAAGGCCTCGATCATCTCGTCAGAGTTCATCTCCGTGGTCTCCGGCAGGCCGGACATGGCATTGCGCCCCTTCAGCGTATAACGCAGCAGCTTCTTTCGGGGATAGGCACAGCCAATGGCAATCTTGGCTTCCTCCGCAGTGCGGTCCCCAATGAGAAGATTAAACTTCTTGCGGACATATTTAATGATAGCATCGTTGAAATCCGCCCCAGCAATATTGCAGGAGTTGGCCACGGCAATGCCGTTTAATGAGATCACCGCCATGTCAGTGGCGCCCTCGCCGATATCCACAATCATGGTGCCGTGGGGCACGGCGATATCCACCCCCGCACCAATGGCTGCCGCTACCGGTTCCTCAATCAGGCACACTTTCCGGACTCCGGCGGCTGTGATGGCCTCCACCACGGCACGCTTTTCCACCTCGGTGACATTACAGGGAACGCTGACCACCACACGGGGCATGAACACCCTGCTGGGAGCAATCTGCTTTAGGTAGTAGCTGATCAGCTGCTCCGCCATGGAAAAGTCAGAGATCACGCCGTTGCTCAGGGGCCGGGATACGGTGATCCGCTCGGAGGTGCGGCCCAGCATATCATAGGCGTCTCCTCCTATGGCAATGACCTCATCTGTCAGGTTGTCCACTGCAATAATGGAGGGCTCACTGACAACGATCCCTTTGCCGTCCAAATATATTTTGAACCGGGAGGTCCCCAGATCTATGGCGATGTCGGTTCCTATCATCCTTATCAATCATCCTTACGCACAAATTCCCAGAATTCGGTTCGAAAACCGCTATACTTTTTTATTATAATACAACAGGCCATCTTTTTCAACCTTGTGATCGGATTTCCTTGTGTTTCTCCTTCAGCTATGCTATACTTTTTGTCAAACTTTCAAAGGAGGATCACAGGATGGCACGTTACCAGGAGAGCTTTTCCGGAAAGCATCAATCATTCATTATCCGCAACGCTGTGGGCAGCGACGCAGAAAAGTTGATTTCGTATATGATTCAAGTCAACCAGGAAACCACCTTTTTGAGCATGGAGCCCGGAGAGTTTGAAGCGAGTTATCCTGTGGAGAAGGAAGCGGTCTATTTGGACTCCATCGCCCAAAGTCAAGACCGCCAACTGTTGATTGCCGTCACCCCGGAGGGGGAAATCGCCGGAAACTGCCGCTGTGAATACCCCGGAGACCGGCGGCGTCTGCGACACACTGCTGTGCTGGATATCTCCGTGAGGAAGGACTACTGGCGTCAGGGCCTGGGCCGGCGGCTGATGGATATCCAAGAGCAATGGGCAGAAAATCAAGGGGTGGAAAAACTTTGCTTGGAAGTGGACACCGCCAACTTGCCCGCCATTGGACTTTATCTCCGCCAGGGTTTTACCGTAGAAGGCACACTGTTGAATCAAGTAAAGCTGGCCGACGGCACATACAGGAACCTGTATGTCATGGGAAAAAGACTGAAGTAAACTAGAGAATGAACATTGCGGCCACAAACGTTCACCAAGGAAAGCATCCGATCTTCGAAAATGGGGGCACGAATCATGGCACACTATGAAGAAACATATCAAGGAAAAACACAGAAGTTTACCATCCGCAACGCTGTGGGCAGCGACGCAGCGGACGTGATTCGCTACATGAGCTTGGTCAACGAGGAGACCACCTTCCTCTCCATGGAGCCGGGAGAGTTTGCGGCGAAAACCTCCCTGGAGCAGGAGACAGAACTCCTTGACAGCTTGGTGGACTCCACCACCCACCTCTCACTGCTGGTGCTGGCTGAAGACGGCCAAATGGCGGGCAGCTGCAACTGCCGCTACTCCACAGAACGGAACCGCTACTGCCACCGAGCCAGTCTGGGCATTTCCGTGCGAAAAGACTACCAGCGGCAAGGACTGGCCAGAAGAATGCTGCAGATTCAAGAGGACTGGTGCCGCTCCCAGGGCATCGAGAAGCTCTGTCTTGACGTGGACACCCTGAACGTTCCGGCCATCCACCTCTATCTGAGCCAAGGCTTTGTGGTGGAGGGTACCCTCCATCGGGAGGCAAAAATGTCCGACGGCACCTACCGAGACCTCTACGTCATGGCCAAGTTTTTGAACTGAAAAGCCCCGCTGCCTGTTGGGAATCCCAGGCAGCGGGGTTCTTTTTTTATTCTGCCAACCTGGTTGCAAGGTCGGCAAGCCCCTCCAAGGTCGCAATCTGAAAATCCGGGTGGATGGTGTCGGCTGTCTTCCCTTTGCGGTTGACCCAGCAAGTCCTCATCCCCACGCTTTGGGGGCCTTGAATATCATTTACCAAGGAATCCCCCACAAACAAGGTCTCCTGAGGAGCAAGCCCCAGGCTGTCCAAAATGGCCTGGTAAAACTCTCGCTTGGGCTTGTACACGCCCAGGGACTGGGAGGTAAAAATGCGGGAAGGCGCAAAGGAGAGCCCTCCCCGCTGCAAATCCTCCAGCAAGGGAGCCGTATCTGTGGTGGAGCCTATCGCCAGAAGAAACCTACTTTCCAGCTTGTCCAACACCTGGGAAACCTCCGGGTACACCTGCCGCTTTCCCTGGATGCGCAGCATCACCGCCACATCCTCCCCGGCATCTCTGAAGAATCCATACCGCCGATACAGCTCCTCCAAGTCCAAGGCGTAAATCTCTCGCTCCGTCACAAACTGGGGCAGATGATCCATATGGCCTTGATGAAGCACCTTCCACTCACTGTAAAACTGGTGAGGAGAGATCTCCGGATGACCGTTTAAAAACAGGATATCCCGGACGGCATCTACGGACCCTGTCCCTGTGTCAAACAACGTCCCGTATCCATCAAACACAATTGCCTTGAGCATTCCGCTCTCCTCTCTTCCAGTGTGTAAACCTCAGGATTCCCTCTCTAGGAAGTATTTTAAGCCCGTATACCGCCGGGTCTTCCGATCGTTTTCAATCATGGCATCGATCACTGCCCGCTGACCCACCAGGATCAACAGCTGCTTCGCTCGGGTAACACCGGTGTACAGAAGGTTCCGATAGCAGAGCTGTTTGGGCGGCTTCAGCACCGGAATCACCACCGCAGGGAATTCGTTGCCCTGGCTCTTGTGGACCGTCACCGCGTAGGCCAGCTCCAGCTCATTGGCTGCGGTGTCAAATTCGTAGAGCACATCCTTGTCGTCAATGTGGACGTGAATGACCCTTGCTGCACGGTCAATCTCCGTGATGACACCCATATCTCCGTTAAACACGCCCTCTCCAGGAATATCGTCCTCCCTGGTCCAGGACAGGTTGTAGTCATTGCGGATCTGCATCACTTTGTCCCCCTCACGGAACAGGGTTCCTCCCACTTTGGCCTCTCTTTTTCCGCGATCCGGCGGGTTGATGGCCTCTCTGAGCAGCTGATTCAACTCCATAGTGCCCAGCTCCCCCTTCCGGCCAGGACACAGCACCTGGATATCCGACACACTGGAATACCCGTAGCTTCTGGGAAGCCGTGTCGCGCATAGGGAAACAATCAGCTGGGCCGCTTGTTCCGGATCCGTCTGGGGCAGAAAGAAAAAGTCATTATCATGGCGGCGCAGATCCGGCAGCTTACCCTCCACAATGCGGTGGGCGCTCATGACAATGAGGCTCTCCTGGGACTGACGGAAAATCTCCTTGAGCTGCACCGTGGGAAACAGCCCGGACGCCATCAGATCCCCCAACACGTTGCCGGGACCTACGCTGGGCAGCTGGTCCGCATCCCCCACCAAAACAAGACGGCAGGAAAAAGGCAGCGCCCGCAAAACACTTTCAAAGAGGTAGGAATCCACCATTGACAGCTCGTCGATAACCAGGCAATCGCACTCCAGAGGATTCCGCTCGTTTCTGGTAAACACCGGGTTGTCCTGCTCATCCCAATCCACCTGGAGCATCCGGTGGATGGTCTTGGCCTCCTCTCCCGTGACCTCGCTCATGCGCTTGGCCGCCCGTCCTGTGGGTGCGGCCAGGAACACTTTCTCCCCTGCGTCCTTCAACAGATGGATGATGGCGTTTAAGGTGGTGGTCTTACCGGTGCCGGGACCGCCGGTGAGGATCAGAATACCTTGCTCCAGGGCCGCTCGAATGGCCTCCCGCTGCTTCTCCGCATACTGGATAGAGCGCTGACTCTCGATGGCGGCAATCTTCTCCTCAGCGCCGGCAATGGCGTGAGGAGGCATCCCCAGCATGGTTTTCATCCGGGCCGCGATGTACGCCTCTGTGCTGTGCTGCTTCTGCAGGAACAAAAACTCCCTGCCCCCAAACTCCTCGCACACCAGAGCAAAGGACTGGCAAAGGGTATAGATCCCATCCTGTACCGTCTCCGGATCCACCCCCAACACTTGAGCCGCCGCCAGCTGGACTTTGTCCAAGGGCAGACAGACATGACCGTTGTTCAAGTTGTGGCGCAGCACGTAGAGGATCCCTGCCTGGACCCGCCCCATATCGTCCCTGGGCTTCTCCATGCTCTCCGCAATGGTGTCCGCGATGGTAAAACTGATGTCAATGCCCTCACCGCACAGGCAATAGGGGTCCTCCTGAACACAGGCAATGGCCCCGTCTCCGTACTGCTTCCACACCAGAACCGTCTGCTCCGGCCGCACTCC
This sequence comes from Acutalibacter sp., assembly GCA_050946975.1. GTDB lineage: Bacteria > Bacillota > Clostridia > Oscillospirales > Acutalibacteraceae > Acutalibacter. The sequence goes on along the minus strand of JBMNVU010000010.1, from coordinate 4,629 downwards.
ATAGGCGCCAAGGAACATCATCAGCTCCCGGATCCCATGGACGCGCTTCAACTCCTCACTGATTTCCTTAGCCTTTTCCAGGGTGATCCCTTTGATCTGGGCCAGGCGGATGGGATCGTTCTCCATCACCTCCAGGGCGGATTCTCCAAATTCCTGGACAATCCGCTGGGCCATGGCCTTGCCCACTCCCTTAACCGCTCCAGAGGAAAGGTATTTCAGCATGGCTGCTGTGGTAGCCGGCCGGGCACGTTCAAAGGTCTGGGCCTTGAACTGGTCCCCAAAAGAGGGATGGCTCTCCCAGGTTCCAAAGATGTGCAGCTCTTCCCCGTCGCTGACATAAGGAAAGGCTCCCACTACGGTCACCTCTCCCTCCTCGGTGTGCAGCATCAGCACTGTGTATTGGTTTTTATCATTGTGGTACACCACATGATCCACCCAGCCGGACAGTTCCAGCAGGGAATTTTGCTCTTCCGACAACTTGCTTCCTCCATCCCCGACTATGTATCCTTGTTCATACTATCATACACCAAATCGCTCTGTTTGCAAAGCTGCAAATCCGGGTACCTTCGCTGGAGCACCCGGCAGATCGCCTGGGAACCCTCATCTTCCTCCCCAACCACGCAGATCAACTGACAACCCCGCCAATCCATCCACTGGAGCCTGGCCATCCCCGCTCGGATCAGAAATTCACACTCGTCCGCCTCGCGGGGCATCACCACCAACGCCGCCGGCTCTTTCCCTCTGGGCCGCAGTAGCCAGAAGACTCCCATGCGCACCAACTCCATCAAGCCTAGAGCTGCCAGGAAGATCACTCCGCTCCAAAACAGCAATTCCATCTCTGCCACCTCCCTTATCCAGCTTATGCCATCTGACCAAGGGAGTGCTTTTCCACCCAAGAAAAAGGCGGGCCCGAAGGCCCGCCCCAGAATTCCTTATTGATTTGCCACGGCCCGGAGCAGCGCTTCGGTGCGGTTCTTCTTCTCCCACGGCACATCCAGATCCTCGCGGCCCATATGACCATAAGCCGCCAACTGGCGGTAAATAGGACGGCGCAGGTCCAGCTCCTTGATAATGGCAGTAGGCCGCAGGTCAAAGACCTTCTGCACAGCCTGGGCAAGGTACTCGTCGCTGACATTGCCGGTACCGAAGGTATCCACCATCACGGAGACAGGATGGGCCACGCCAATGGCGTAGGCCAGCTCGATCTCGCAGCGTTTGGCCAACCCGGCAGCCACGATATTCTTGGCCACCCAACGGGCTGCATAAGCAGCAGAGCGGTCCACCTTGGTGGGATCCTTACCGGAGAAAGCACCGCCTCCATGACGGCCATAGCCGCCGTAGGTATCCACGATGATCTTCCGGCCAGTGAGGCCACTGTCGCCCACAGGGCCGCCAATGACAAAACGTCCCGTGGGATTGATGTAAATCCGGGTGTTCTGATCCACCAGCTCCGCGGGCACCACGGGCTTGATGACGTACTTCACCAGATCCTTCTTCAGCTTGTCCATCTTCACGTCTTCGTCGTGCTGAGTGGAGATTACAATGGCATCCACACGGGTGACCTTCCCATCGTTATACTCCACAGTGACCTGGGTCTTGCCGTCAGGACGGAGATACTTCAGGGTGCCGTCTTTGCGAACCTTGGCCAGCTGCTTTGCCAGCTTGTGGCTCAGAGAGATGGCCAGAGGCATCAGCTCGGGGGTCTCGTCGCAGGCATAACCAAACATCATGCCCTGATCTCCAGCCCCAGTGAGGCTGTTCTCGTCAGTTTCGCCGTTCTTGGCTTCCAGGGATTGGTTGACACCCATGGCGATATCAGGAGACTGGGTGTCGATGGAGGTCAGCACGCCGCAGGTGTTGCCGTCAAACCCGCACTTGGGATCGTCGTAACCGATGTCCTTGACCACCTGGCGGACAATGGCCGGAATATCCACATAGCAGGAGGTGGTGATCTCCCCCATGACGTGGATCACACCGGTAGTAGCGGTGGTTTCGCAGGCCACATGGGCCTCCGGGTCCTGCTCCAGAATGGCGTCAAGCACAGCGTCAGAGATCTGGTCGCAGACTTTATCGGGATGGCCTTCCGTGACGGATTCGGATGTAAACAGCTTCTTCATGTCAGTTTCCCCTTTCCAATTTGTTCTATTCCCATCAAGTTTTCTTTCAAAAGGCTGTAAAAAAAGGACCGCTCGAAAAACGAGGGTCCTCTGTTACCTCATCTTTCGGTTCTCACCGCAGGAATTGGCACCTTGTGATATCACAGGTTGCCGGGCATCATAGGGCCTGTCCCTCCGCCTCTCTTGATAAGGAAATATTCTCTTTGTTCGGGCAATAGTATAACACGGTCCAAGGAACTTGTCAACCAGGAATTGTTTTCTCGCGTTTGGGCGGGCGTTTGGGCGGCGCCACAGTCCCAACAAGCATTCCCAAAGCAGGAGGAATCAACCCCAACAGAAAGGCAATTATAGCTGATGGGAGCATTCCCAGATACTGGGTCGCCGTTTCAACCATGGCGTTCCCCAACCAAGGAGCTGGGACCAAGATACTCCCCACTCCCACACTCAGCATACTGGCGGCACCAAACAGAGGCAGCATGCGGGCTTTCTGGCGGAGCACCCAAGCTGTTGAGCGGCTCAGGAAAAATCCTGCCACAGCCGCTGCAACCTGAGCCAGGCAGCAGGGCCCCACAACGTACAAAACAGAAAGCACCTGGTTTAGCCACTCGTCTCCCAGAGGAAAACTGGGCACCAGGAGAGCCATGGGGAAATACAGCGACATGGGCACCACAAACAGTAAATGCTGCGCCGCAACCCCGATGCCCCACACCAGTCCAAAGGCCCACAAGGGACGGCGGGGATCACCGGGATGAGAGAGAAACTCCCTCCCCCACCGTATCACGCTGCCCATGGCCATTCCCGGCAAGGCAAACAGAACACCATAGGAGAACAGCCCAGTAGGAGGCAGATGAAAGGAACCATTCGAAATCATATTGACAAGATCGAACGTGCCGTACTGCATCAGCAAATACCCAAACCCAAAGTACAACAGCATCCACCACTGCCTCTCCTTCCAGGTCCTGTCCAAACCCATGAGCAAGGCAACAACAAAGCTACCCAGGGGCAAAACAAAGTACTGCACCAAAAGTCCATAAAACATGGCGGCCCAGCCCAAACCTGCCCAGAACAGCCCATAGCATACCAGTAGGATCACCGTGTATGCTAGAACTTGTTTCGCTGGCCGGGACAGCTTCTTGCGGGTCACTTTCCCCTCTTTTTCGTTCATCCCAATGCCTCCTTTCCGGTAACCTCAAAACAAGCGAAAGCTCTCTAAGGACATTATAGCAGAGAACCCAGAAAACAAAATAGAATCCTGAGTTTATTAAGCAATTTGTAAGGGCCTATTCCGTTTCGCATGCAAAAAGAGCTGCCCCGAAGGACAGCTCTCTGTTGCGAATAAAATTCTGTTTCGAAAGAAACTTAGGAGTTGATAGCGGTAACAACGCCGGAACCAACGGTACGGCCACCCTCACGGATAGCGAAACGCAGGCCCTCTTCAATAGCGATGGGGCTGATCAGCTCAACGTCCATCACAACGTTATCGCCAGGCATGCACATCTCAGTGCCCTCGGGCAGATGGATGACGCCGGTAACGTCGGTGGTACGGAAGTAGAACTGGGGACGGTAGTTGTTGAAGAAGGGAGTATGACGGCCGCCCTCGTCCTTGGTCAGCACGTAAACCTGGCCCTTGAACTTGGTGTGGGGATGAATGGTGCCGGGCTTAGCCAGAACCTGGCCGCGCTCGATGTCGGTTCTCTGGATGCCGCGCAGCAGAACGCCGATGTTGTCGCCAGCCTCAGCGAAGTCCAGCAGCTTGCGGAACATCTCGATGCCGGTAACAACGGACTTCCGGGTCTCCTCGGACAGACCGACAATCTCAATTTCCTCGCTCATCTTCAGAACGCCACGCTCCACACGGCCAGTAGCAACAGTGCCGCGGCCAGTGATGGTGAACACGTCCTCAACGGGCATCAGGAAGGGCAGGTCATCGTTACGGGCGGGAGTGGGGATATACTCGTCCACAGCGTCCATGAGCTCCAGGATGGGAGCATACTCGGGAGCGTTGATATCGGTAGAGGTGCTCTCCAGAGCAGCCAGAGCGGAACCCTTGATGATGGGGGTGTCGTCGCCCGGGAACTCGTACTCGTTCAGCAGATCACGGATCTCCATCTCGACCAGCTCCAGCAGCTCGGGATCGTCAACCTGATCGCACTTGTTCATGAACACAACGATATAGGGCACGCCCACCTGACGGGACAGCAGGATGTGCTCACGAGTCTGAGGCATGGGGCCGTCAGCAGCGGACACAACCAGGATAGCGCCGTCCATCTGAGCAGCACCGGTGATCATGTTCTTAACATAGTCAGCATGTCCGGGGCAGTCCACATGAGCGTAATGACGCTTGTCGGTCTGATACTCAACGTGAGCGGTGTTGACGGTGATGCCGCGCTCTCTCTCTTCGGGAGCCTTATCGATGTTGGCGTAGTCCATGAAATCGGCGTCGCCCTTCATGGCCAGAACCTTGGTGATAGCAGCGGTCAGAGTGGTCTTACCGTGGTCAACGTGGCCAATG
>JBMNVU010000009.1:0-78276 GCA_050946975.1 Acutalibacter sp. | reverse complement strand
GGAGCTGGAACAGGAGGGTCCCCTGGAAGTGAAGGTCTCGGTGTGGGACGGCGGAACAAAACGGCCCTGCCCCTACCCGGAGCTGCTGCTGGTCTCCACCTTGAACCCGGAGGCCGGATCGGTGCGTGGGACTTCCCTGCTGCGGGGGTTGCCCTTTGTCAGCGAGGTCCTCTTGAAGATCTACAAGACCCTGGGTGTCAACTGGGAAAGGCTGGGGAATGTGCGGTTCGCGGTGACCTGCAAGCCCGACCCGTCGGGAATGTACGCCGGGGAACGGGCCCGCCAGATGGCCCAGGAGTGGCAGCGCGCCATGCGGGGCGGAGAGGTCAGTGACTTCGTCGCCGTGGGGGACGTGTCCATCAAGGCCATTGGGGCGGACAATCAGATCCTGGACAGCGAAGTGCCCGTGCGGCAGATGCTGGAGCAGATCGTGGCGAAGCTGGGGGTGCCCCCCTTCCTGTTGGGGCTCTCCTGGTCGTCCACCGAGCGGATGTCCAGCCAACAGGCGGACATGCTCACCAGCGAGCTGGATGCTTACCGCAGAGTGCTCACCCCGGTGATCCGAAGAATCTGCCGCACCTGGCTTTCCCTGAGGGGCTATAACCCTCAATGCCATGTGGAGTGGGATGAGATCACCATGCAGGATGAGGTGGATCACGCCAACGCCAGGTATCTCAATGCCCAGGCGCGGCAGCTGGAGCGAGAGGAGGAACAACTGTGAAGGATGGCTTGGTACAGAAGGGCTTGACCGCACCGGACATGGAGAAGATCAACCGCTACACCCGCCGGCAGTACAGCCCAGAAGAGGTGTACGCGTTCTCCCTGGTGCTGTGCGACAATGAGGTGGATCGTGACTATGAACGGTTCTCTCTGGAGTCGCTGGAAACTCTCCGAGACCTGTTCCCGGGAAAGACCTGCCTGTTTGACCATCAGCGCACCAGCGCCAGTCAGACCGCGCGGATTTACGACACGGGTCTGGAGGAGGAGCCGGGCAGGGTGACCCAAGCCGGGGAGCCTTACACAAAGCTCACCGCCAGGGCGTATCTGCCCCGCACGGAGAAGAATCAGGAGGTCATTGAGCTGATCGAAAGCGGGATCTTGAAGGAGGTCAGCGTGGGATGCAGCATGGGGCGCTCGGTGTGCTCCATCTGCGGCAAGGAGAACTGCGCGCACGTGAGAGGCCGCACCTACGACGGGAAGCGCTGTCACAAGGTGCTGCTGGACCCCCAGGACGCCTACGAGTGCTCGTTTGTGGCGGTGCCCGCCCAGCGGGCCGCCGGTGTGGTGAAGCATTACGAAGGAGGATTGCCTATGGACTATGAGAAGTGTCTGGAAGCCGCCGGAGAGGAAGGCCTGCGGCTGACCGGCTCCCAGGCCAAAGAGCTGCTGGAGCTGGTGAAGGAGTGGAAGGAACAGGCCCAGTGGGGCCGCTCCTATCGGGAGAAGCTTCAGGGGGATGTGCTGAAGTACAGCGCCATCCTTCAGCCGGAGCTGCCTCGGGCTGTGATGGAGTCGGCAGTGAAGGGACTCTCTGTGGGGGAGCTGTCCCAGATGGCCCAGACGTATGAAAAGATGGCGGGAGAGCGGCTTCCCTTAAAGCCCCAGCTGGCGCCGGAGCATCCGCTCAAGTCCGGGGACATGGGGGAATTCCGCATTTGACAACAACGGAGAAAGGAGCTTTTCTATGAAACTTTCCTATGAAGGTGTGGCAGAACAGGTGATCACCCTGGAGGTGGACACCGCCAGCAATCCGGCCGTGACCGCGGGAACGATGGCAGCTATGTCCGCCAACGGCAAGGTCAAGGCCTGCCCTGTGAGCACCACCCCTGTGGGCCAGGTGCTACGGGTGGAGGATGGCATGGCTGCGGTCCAGGTGGCAGGCTATCTGCGGGTGCCCTGCGACGGCGACATGACTGTGGGCTATGCCCAGCTGGCTCTGGATTCCACCGGCAAGCTGGCTGCGGGCACCACCGGCCGGGGCGGCCTGGTGGTGGATGTGGACACCGATGCCGGTATGTGCGGCGTCATTTTTTGCTGAGAAAGGAGCGGGTATTTATGGCAGGTTATGAGAACATTACGTTGGAAAAGGGGATGTACCACGTCCCCGGCAAGAGCTTTACCCAGGTGTTGGAGGAACTGGACAGCTCCGAGAATTACCGCGGCACCTCCCTGGAGGGCTTGGACGCCTTTCAGCGCCAGCTGAAGCGGTATGAGATCAAGGTCAGCGGGGTGGGCGCCAGCCCGGTGGAGCAGTTTTTCTCCGCCTCCGGCAGCGCGGCTCTGTTCCCCGAGTATGTGGCCCGGGCTGTGCGTCAGGGTATGGAGCGGGGCGGTCAGGCTGCGGATCTGGCGGCTACCGTCACCGTCATCGACGGGCTGGACTACCGCACCATTGACCCCGAGGGCGGTGACTGGGAAGCCAGCGTCAGTGCTGAGGGCGCTCAGCTGCCTCAGGCTACGCTGCGCACCAGCCCCGGTCTGGTGAAGCTCCACAAGCGGGGCAGGGTGCTGTCCAGCTCCTATGAGGCGCTGCGTGGCCAGCGTCTGGAACTGCTCACCGTAACCCTGGGCCAGATCGGCGCGGGCATCGCCGCCGCTCAGATGGGCGACGCGGTGGACACCCTCATCAACGGCGACGGGGTGAAGGAGGGCATTGCCTTTACCGAGAGCTCCTCCCTTTCTTACGCGGACTTCCTGGCGCTGTGGGGCAGTCTGGCTCCCTTCCAGCTCAACGTGATCGCTGCGGGCACCGAGGGAATTCAGAAGCTGCTGCAGATCACCGAGTTCAAGGACGCTCAGGCAGGCCTGAACTTCCAGGGCACCGGCAAGCTGTGCACGCCTTTGGGCGCCACCTTGGTCCACATCCCCGGTATGGAGGCTGGAAAGATCATTGCTCTGGACAAGAATTGCGCTCTGGAGATGGTCCAGGCCGGCGACGTGCTCATCGACAGCGATAAGCTCATCGACCGGCAGCTGGACAAGCTCTCTGTCAGCGCCATTGCGGGTTTTGCCCGGGTGTTCTCCGGCGCTGCCCAGGGTGTCAGCTACACCGCAGGCTGAGAGCCTGTGAGAGCGCGGACTCCCTTGGGAGTATGAGCGCTCTCTGACAAAATTGGTTGGGGAAAGAGTGGGTGTGGGAGGCGGGTTATCTTTCCAAAATCACGGTGCGGCCCTTGTCTGGGGACGCTCCCAAGGAGAGGACGGGGATCCACGAACCCCCGTCCCGGAGAAAAGGAGGAATTCATGGAGTTGGAGATCACTGCGGTGTATGCCGCGTTTACCCAGTATTCCGGGGAGTCCCCGGACCCGGAGGGGTCCCAGCGAGAGGCCCTTTGTGCGGCGCTGTGCTCCCAGTGTGCCCATCAGGTGGAGTGTCAGCTGCGGCCAGGTCTGACAGAGGAGCAGTTAGCTCCCTGGCAGGAGGCGCTGGTTCAGCTGGCGGCGGTGGAGGCGTTTTACCAGCTGCTGCTCACCGACGAGGCTGTGTCACCTCAGAGCCTCACCGCCGGGGACCTGCGCCTGACCCAGGGGGAGGGCAGCCGCAAGGCGGCCCAGCTGGCTGAGGAAAAGCGCCGGGCCGCATCCCCCGTGCTCTGGGAGGAGGGCTTCTACTTTGGCACGGTGAGGAAGGAGGAAGAGAATGTCTCTGCGCAGTGACGCCTGGTTCCGTCGTGTGGGGAAGGCGGCGCTGACCAAAAGCGATGGAACTCAGGTGACCGGGTTTGGGGCGGTGATGCCTTGGAACCAGGGGGAGGAGGACCTTTGGGGGGAACGTTCCCATCCGCTGGGCCGGCTGCCCAGTCCCCTGTACCGGTTTGTGGGCAGCTTCCCGGAATTGCTGGAGGCGCGGGGCGCCAAGCTCATTCAGGGAGAGGAGTCCTACCGGGTGCTGCGGGCACAGCAGGTTTCTCTGGGTGGACGGCGTCTCTTTGAAAGCGCGGTACTGGAAAGGTGGGAGGAGAATGTCTGACTTGTTGGAGGAGCTGACACAGCTCTTTGAGGAACATCTGCCCCAGGTGGATTTCCGCCAGCGATGGGGCTGGGGTTCCCGGCTGCTGGAGGGGCCGGCGGCCAGCGGTGAGACGGTCTCCCGCACCGTCACCGGAGACCGGGCGGAGGTGGTTCTGGCGTTTACCATCTTCGCCCCCGAGCCCTCTCAGCGGGAGAATACGGCGGAGTCCCTGGAAGCCTTGGCGCGGCAGTACTGCCCTGGATGTGTGGAAGTGCGTCGGGAGGAGGAGCGGGAGGACAGCCTAACTCGATTGCCCTGCCTGCCGGTGCGTCTGGTGTTCACCGGCGGAGAGAGCGCTGGGCTCCAGGGAGTCCCGGTGACAGTGGGAGGCAAAACATACCACGCTGCGGAGGTCTCCCTGTCGGTCTCCTTTGACGGTACGGAGCTGACCGCGGTGGGTGAGGACGTTCCCTTTGCGGTAAAAGACCCGGCAGTCCAGTACCGGGTGGAACTGTCTGGAATTCACGCAGGGGGCTTGGAGCTGTTGGCGTCCTTTACCGCAGAGGTGGGGGATGCGGTCTACACAGGCTGCCATTGGAAGGAGTTGGACTTTGCCGGAAGAAAGGCTGTATTTTTGGCATCCGGCTGTGAGAAGAAGGAGGAATCCCTATGAAGCAGGAACAGCCTTCCACCCAGCGGGACCGGGCCGAGGAGGTCTCCCGCCAGGTGGAGCGTGACAGCAGGCGCTATCCCGCGCCGTTTTGAGGGGGTGGCGTCATGAATTTGATGGGCATGCGCTTTCGGGACTTCACCTGGCAGGACAATCCGGTGTCCTTGACAGTGTCCAATGTCCGAAATGTGCAGAGTACGGACATCCCCTATGGGGTGAGCCGCGCGGAAGAGATGGGCCGCCGCCGCAGAACGGTGGCCGGAGAGGGCTACTTTTCCGGTCAGGGGTGCATGGAGCAATGGCAGGCACTGCAGGATGTGTTCGCCTTGCCCGGCCCGGGTCTGCTGCAGCTGCCGGGGGTGACTCCCTTTTGGGCGCTGATGGACAGTCTGGAGCTGATCGGCGCCCAGGGCAAGGATCTGGTGCGGTACGCCTTTTCCTTCGTGGAGTGGGATTCCAAGGAGGCCTATTTGGGTTCCGGGGTTCGCTTTGCCAAGGCAGGGGAAAGCTTGTGGGACTACGCCAACCGATGGGGGATCTCGGTGGAGGCGCTGGTGGAGGCCAATCCGCAGATCCGGGATATCTGTGATTTACAGGAAGGGGAGAAGGTGGTGATACCGTGACTTTTTGGGGTGAGTTGACGGACGGCACGGAGATGCTGCTGGGGGAGCCTGTGGAGGCAGAGCTGCTCTACGACAAAGATGCCCCGGCGGACCAGCTGACAGCGGTGTTCCCGGCGGAACGGCTGTGGGAAGACCTGGCAGTGGTACGGGTGTTTCACCAGGGAAAGGTGGTATTTGGGGGCATCGTGGATGAGCAGAACACCAGTCTCTCCGGGGAGGGATTCCGGGTGGAGCTGGTGTGCCGCAGCTGGGAGGCCCGGCTTTTGGACAACGAGGCACGGCCTTCTGTGGTACGCAGTCCCTCTTTGGGCCTGCTTTGGGAGCGGTATTTCAAGCCCTTGGGATTTACGGAGATTGTCGGGGACATGACCTCCAAAACCGGGGAGCTGACAGTGGGCAAGGGGGTCAGCTGCTGGGAGCTGCTCTCCGGCTTCTGCGAGGAGTACCTGGGCACAGAACCTTGGGTGGGGGGTGACGGGACCATCCACTGCGAGGGTGTGCCGGAGACCGCTTGGACTCTGGATTCGGTGACGTCTGTGGAGCTGTCCCGGATGCCCTGCAGCCAGCTGAGCACCGTGTGGCAGCAGAGCTTTCGAGGCACCTATGATACCCCCTTTCGCAATGGGGCGGCAGCGGGTGTGATTCGCCAGCGTTTTTTGAGCACGGAGGACGGCAGGGATCCCAGGGAGCTGCTTCGGCAGGGGGAGCGGGAGAGCCGCCTGTTGACAGTGGAGGCTTTGGGAGTCTGCTGGCCTCTGCGAGGAGGAGTGGTGACGGTGGATGCCAGGGGCTTCGGGGCCTTTGAGGACTGCCCGGTGCGTTCCGGGCGCTACACCAGGGACAGCCGCGGAGAGAGAATGAAATTGGTGCTGGAAGGGGGCGCTGGATGATGTGGCTGACAAAACAGACCAGACAATCCATGGGGACCCGGCTTCATCGCGGCCAGGTGGCAGATGAGGGAAATGGGATGAAAATCCAGGGGGACAGCGAGTACCGGTCTCCGGAGCTGTTGTTTCCCTACGGGTATGTCAGTGCTGCCGAGGACGGTCAGAGGGCTGTGATGTTGGACGGTGTATGCGCAGGGATCGCCGCTGCTCCGGACAATCAGCTCTCCCAAGGAGAAGTGCGGCTGTATTCCGCAGGCGGGGCGGAGATCCTGCTGAGAAACACAGGGGAAGTGGTCATCAACGGCCAGAGCTTCCCCGCCAAGACTGTGTAAGGGGGCGCTTGTATGGATTTAAAATGGACACAGGGAGGGGTGCCTTTGGGGTCGGATGGCTTTCCGGAGCAGGTGGATGGCTTGGAGGAAGCGCTGCAAAACGCAGCTCTTGCCTTAAACCTTCCCCGGGGAAGCCTGCCCTACGCCCCCACTTTGGGCAGCGGCCTGTATCAGTTGGATCCCAAGGAGGAAAACAGCTCACAGAGGGCGTGGTCCATGGGGGAGGAGGCGCTCATGGGATTCCCAGGGTTCCGGGTGACGGGAACGTCATACGATGACCGGGCGGGAATGTGGGACTTCACAGTGGAAACACCCTTGGGGACGGGGCACGTGAAAGTTCCCGGAAAGGAGGCAGCGGATGGAGAGTTATGAGGAGATCCTCCAGCGGATGGAGGAGGAATATGAACAGCAGAGTGGCTGCAAGGTGGAGAACGTCTCGGAGGTGGGCCTGCGGATGCGGGTGCTGGCTGGGGAGCTGCACCGTCTGGGGACATCGCTGGATTGGTTAGAGCGTCAGGCCTTCCCTCAAACGGCCACTGGCGTTCAACTGGATTTGCACGGCGCCCAGCGGGGGGTTCTGCGCAAGCCCGCGGAGAAGGCCACAGGTGTGGTGTCCTTTTCCCGGTACTTGCCCTTGTCTTTTGATTTGGTGATCCCTCAGGGGACCATCTGCGCCACCTCCGGGGAACCGGTGGTGGAGTATGAGACAACGGAGGAAGCCATTTTGACGTCCGGGCAGCTCACGGTGGAAGTGCCGGTGCAGGCGGTGACGGCGGGAGCTGCCGGCAACGCGGCGGCGGGTTATGTGACCACTCTGGTCAGCGCACCCACCGGCATCAATTACGCATCCAATGAGGCGGCCATCACCGGAGGCGCGGACGCGGAAACCGATGATGATTATCGAAAACGGGTGCTGGAAGGTTACTCCCTGAGCCCCAATGGAACCAACGCAGACTACTACAAGTGGATTGCCCTGCAGCAGGAGGGGATTTCCCAAGTGCAGGTAGTGCCTCGAGCCAACGGGGATGGAACCGTAACCGTCTACCTGTGGGGAAATGGCGTGGTCCCATCCAGCCAGATCTCCTCCGCAGTGAAGGAGGAGCTGGAGCGTCAGCGGGAAGTGGGCGTCTCCATAAAGGTTCAGGCAGCTCAGCAGGTGCCCATCACGGTCCAGTTGAAGGTCAAGGTGTTTGCCGAGGTGGACTTCGACTGGGCCAAGGAGCAGATCATCCAAGGTGTCAAAGACTACTTTGACACCTTGACCATCGGGGATGGATTCTACCTCACAGACCTGACCAGGGCAATCCTGTCCTCGGCTCCGGTGGAGAAATATGAGCTTCCCGCCGGATTTGCGGATATCACCCCCAGAAACGGCATCTTGTTCCGGTGCAACGCTGTCACAGTGGAGGAACTGACATGACGGCCCGGGAGCATTTGGCCAAAGTCCTCACCGGGACGGGGCTGTACCAGCTTACCGGTTCCACTCCAGTGGACTGGGAGCTTTCCGCCTATGGCGCGGGCTTTGCCTTGGTGGAGCAGCGGCTGGAGCGGCTGCTGGGGGATCTGTTTGCAGCCACGGCAAGCCGGGAACGTTTGGCCCAATGGGAGCGTCTGTTCCGGACGCAGCCTTCCACGGCACCTTTGGAGGACTGCCGGGATCAGGTGCACAGCCGTCTGGCGGTCACGCCCGACTGTTTCACCCTGGAAGCCTTGAATGGGATGCTCCCCGGTGGGGGAGTGCGGGGGATCCTCCAGGAAAACGGCAGCAGTCTAACGGTGGTGCTGGGAAAACTGCTGGGGATCACCCAGGAGGAGGCAGCGCGGGAATTGGACCGCCTGCTTCCCGCTCATTTGTCCTGGACGTGGGAGGAGGCCATTACCTGGGTAGCCCTGGACGCGTACTCCCAAAGCTTCGCCCAGTGGGACGCCTTGGGGAAAACCTGGGAGGAGTTGGACAGCCTGACCCGGGAGAATCTGGAATCTGATTTTGAGGAGGTTATTTAAAGAATATGGCGGCGACCAATCATTCCACAAATCTGGGCCTCTCCCTGTGGGAGCAGACCGATCGCCCGGAGTGGGCGGACTTTTTGCAGGACAATCAACAATTGGAACAGCTGGCTGGAGGTCACATTGCCAACAGCGCGCTGCACTTGACAGCGGAGGAGAAGCAGTTCTTGGCCCAGCGGGGGACGGTGGTGACCTATACTGGCAGCGGGACTGGTTCGGCCAGTGTGACGCTGCCCTTCCTGCCCAGGAGGATAACTGTGCTGGCTCAGGGAAAACCTCCCATGGCGCCCCGCGAGGATGGGGGATGGGATGTGTTCCAGGAGGAGTGGCTTTCCGGGGAGGAGACCTCCTACGGCGTGGGAGGAATCTCTGTGGCGGAGGACACCTTGACCGTCACTCTGACAGAGGGGGCCTTTGCCGGGGAGAGCGGTATCTACCATGCCTTAAACCGCAGCGGCATCACTTATGTGGTGGCGGCAGAGGCCTGAGGGGAATTGACGGCGGCGGAAATCTGTACTATCATAGGGGCAGCATGAAGACAGGAGGACGCTGCCATGTATGAAAATGAGATCAGGCCCCAGCGGGCGCTGCTCATATCCCTGGATACGGGGGAGTATGATGCTGAGAGTTCGCTGCGGGAGCTGGAGGAGCTGACCCGCACTGCTGGTGCGGATCCGGTTCTCACCCTGACCCAGAAGAGGCCTGCACCGGATACGGCCACCTGCATCGGTTCCGGGATGGTGGAGCAGGCGGCGCAAGCCTGCCAGCAGGAGGAGATTGACCTGCTGATCTTTGACCGGGAGCTGACCCCCACCCAGATCCGCAATTTGGAGGGGGACTGCGGCGTGCGGGTCATTGACCGGACCACGCTGATCTTGGATATTTTTGCGCAGCGGGCTAGAAGCAAGGAGGGCAAGCTCCAGGTGGAGCTTGCCCAGCTGCGCTATCTGCTGCCAAGGCTTTCCGGTCAGGGGACGGCCCTGTCCCGGTTGGGCGGCGGCATCGGAACCAGAGGCCCTGGTGAGACAAAGTTGGAGACGGACCGACGGCATATCCGGCGGCGGATCAGCTCTCTTAAGGAGCAGCTCAAGGATGTGGAGGCTGCCCGAGGGGTTACCCAGCGCCGCAGAAAAAAGGATGGCACAGTCACAGTGGCTCTGGTGGGCTACACCAACGCGGGAAAGAGCACCTTGATGAACCAGCTCACCCAGGCGGGCGTGCTGGCGGAGGACAAGCTTTTCGCCACGCTGGATCCCACTGCCAGAGCGTTGAAGCTGCCCTGTGGCAAGACGGTGATGCTGATCGACACGGTGGGGCTGATCCGGCGGCTGCCCCACCACCTGGTGGAGGCCTTCAAGTCCACGTTGGAGCAGGCCGCCACAGCGGACATCCTTTTAAATGTCTGCGACGCCGCCAGCCCCGAGGCCCGGGAGCATCTGGAGGTGACCCATCAGCTGCTCAACGAGGTGGGTGCTGCCGGGCACCCCATTATCCCGGTGCTCAACAAGTGGGACGCGGTGGAAAATTCGGAGTTTGCTCCCCGGCTGCCGGGAGCGGTGCGCATCAGCGCCCTCAACGGCGACGGTATGGACCAGCTGTTGGCGGCTATTGAGGACAACCTGCCGGAGAAGACCTTCCCCGTGGAAGTACTGCTGCCCTTTTCCAAGACGGGGCTGGCGGCAAGGCTCCGGGAGGAGGGGGCGGTGCTCTCCGAGGAATACGTCCCCGAGGGGCTGCGGCTCTCTGCTCAGGTGGATGAGCGGCTCTACGCGCTGGTGAAGGAGTATGAAATCAAATAAATGGGAAAGCCTCCCCTGGCTTGGGCCGGGGGAGGCTTTTTTTACACAAGTTTCTTTTTCACAATTTGAGTGGGGCGGTGTTTGGGCGTTTAGCGTGTCAGGTCAGTTGGCTACACCCTCCAGGGTGACGCCATCCCGAAGGGTGGCCTCCGTTACCCGATTGACAAATTCTCGGGCTTCCTCCTGGGTGAAGGCCACAGGGCTGTAGAAGCCATCCACCACCATGAGAGTGGGGCCTGAGGTGGGTACAAACCCGGCGCTGTAAGCGGTGAAATCCATGGAGGTGCCGTCTTTATAATCCACGGTGCTGTCGGTGCGTTCTGTGGCAATGTCCACACCCTCAAACTGGTTGTCCGCCAGATCCAGCATCTCCTGAGCGTCCTGTCCCCACGGGCCGGTGAGTTCCATGTTGTAAAGGCTTACTGAGAACAGCTCGTAGGCTTCCGTGCCTAGAATGTCCGGGTTGTCCCGGAATGCAGCCACATACACCTTAATCAGTTCTCCCTCGTCAGAGAAGTAGCCGTAGGCTGTCATCGTGTCGTTTTCCGTGAGCATCCCCTCCCAGGGCAGCTCCCCGCCCCAGATGGAGAGCAGTTCCTCTTCGCTGAGTTCGTAATCAGGTTTGGCCCCGTGAGCTGCCAAGTTCTGAGGTTCCAGGTAGAGGGTGGTGAAAGTGTTCCACACGTTGGAGAAGGTGTCATCCTCAGCAGGACGTACGGTAAAGCCTAGATCCAGAGGACTCTCCTCCGGGTGGATGATGAGGTTGGAGGAGGTGCTTACGGCAGAGCTTTCCTCCTGGGAGACTGCCGGCTCCTCTGGGTTCTCCGGCTGGGAAGCCACTGCCTGCTGGGAAGAGCTCTCCTGGCTCTCCTCAGCCTGGGAGGACGCTGCTCCAGCCCCCTGAATGTACAGCTGGCCCAGAGAGACCCAGTTATATAGGCTGTGGCCCACCACGGACTCCACCAAGGCTTGGGCTTCCTCCGCCGTGGCGTAGCCGCCGTTTTCCGGGCGTTCAAAGGCCATCACGGTCATGGCTGCCTGGGGCGTGGTGCCTACCCGGAAGGACGCCTGATAGATGGTGAGATCCCCCATATCCACAGTTTCGTCGGTCTCGGTGTCCACATAGTAGTTTTTCATGGTGGTGGTTACCGCGTACACATCCTCGCCGGCCACGGTGTTGTTGGGCTCTGTGATGATGTCATAGCTCAGCTCCTTGGCGCAGATGGCATCCCAATCCAGGTCCCCAACCGTCAGCTTTACCAGGAATTGGCTGCCGATGGCGTCCCACTCGGTGTCTAGGCCGCCGTAGATATAGAGCCCTTCCAGGTGGCCGTCCTTGTCGTAGTTTGCCCAGCCTTCTACAGGGATGTCCTCGTCCCAAGGCAGGCTGCTCCACAGAGAGGCGATTTCCTCTTTTGTCAGCTCTTCGCTGGTGGTTCCCTCCGGGATGTCTCCAGTGGCGATGGCTTCGGGGAAGTTGGAGCGGATGGCTTCCTGGAATTCCTCATAGCTGCCGTAATTGTCCCGGTTCTCCACCGTGTAGGGGGCAAATTCCAGAGAGGCCGGCGCCCCTTGGGGGCCCAGCACGGTCAATTGGTAAGAACCGTTTTCCCCGCTGTAGGTTACGTTGGGCGTGGTGTCCCCAGTGGGCTCCACCGAAAGCTGGTCGATGCTGATCCCGCCGTAGACCGCTCGGTTGGCGGCCAAAGTGGCCAGATCCACACAGTCCTCCCCGGAGTGGTAGGTCTCATCGGCGATAAATGCGCCCCCTATACTCAGCCCGTTGTCCAGGGTACAGCCAAAGAAGTAGGTGCCGGTGGTCTGGGAGTAGACCTCCTCGGTAAAGGGGCGCTTCATCTCCTCGGAATAGGGTTGCTCTACCGCCCACACGTCCACGTCACCCACTTGGTTGTTGGGTTCCTCCAGTGGGTACAGGCCGTCCCGAATGGTGGCGGGCAGGTCCTCCTGGGACAGGTATACGCCCGCGGAGGGCTCTCCCAGCAGGGGAGTGTCCGCCGAAAGATTCACCAGTTCCGGATCGTAGCATTGAATGGACAGCAAGGTCAGCGTTCCCTCCGGAGAGAAGACCGCCCATCCGGTGAGGTAGTAGTCCTTCAGCCAGAGAAGCCCCTCTTGGCTGCGGAAATAGGCCAGTTCGTCCAGGGTGAGATCCCGGATTTCCGTCCCTTCCGCGTAGACTCCTCCGGATCCCTGCTGGACACCGGTGTCGTTGACGGCAAACTCCAGGTCCGGCAGATCGCTATAGGCGGTGGCCTTAAGGGGAGAGATCGTCCCTTGTCCTTCGGAATTGGCAGAGAAAATCCCCACGCCGTTTTGCATCATTAGCACGCCGGCCCCCAGCGCCACACACAGCACCAGCCCGGCGGCCACCGCCACTGCCCACACCGGGCGGCGAGGCTTCTTCTGGGCAGGCTCACCCCAAGGTTCGGTGCCCTCCAGCAGTTTGGGGTCGATGTCGTTCATGGCCTGCAGCAGGTCTTTTGCTTTCATGTGAGTACCCCCTTTTTCAATAGGTGTTTGCGCAGCTTGTCCCGCAGACGGGACAGCCGCACCGCAGTGTTGTTTTCCGTCATCCCCAGGCGTACCGCCAATTCCCGGTGGGAGCAGCCGTACCAATACCGCCCCAAAAACAGCTGCCTGTCCTGCCGGGAGAGCCCCCGCAGGAAGCTCTCAATGGCGCCCTTTAACTCCTGCAAGTCCTGGTGCTCCTCCGGGGTGGAGGTGTCCGCCAGGCAGCCTTCCAGCTCCCAGTAGGCCACATCCAGCTGGGAATTGCGCTTTTTCGCGGTGTTGTAGTGGTAGCGCTTCAGGCATAGGTTGCGCACCACCCGCAGGGCATAGGGGAGAAGCGGGCTGGGTTCGGCAGGCGGGATGCTGTTCCACAGGGCCAGGTAGGCGTCGTTGACGCACTCTTCGGCGTCCTGGGGGCCCAGCAGGTTTTCCGCCAGCCGCCGAAGCTGGTAACCATAGGTATCCTCCATGGCGTCCAAGGCCCCAGGCGCCCTCTGCCAGAAAAGCTGGACGATCTCCCGGTCGTTCATCTCCATCACTCCCTTCACCCATACTCTACGAATTCTCAGGGGAATCTTACAGCGGAGGGGAAAAATTACCGTCTTTTGGAAGAATAAGTTTATTTTTTAACAAGGGGTCTCTCCTATTGCGTATGTGATTTAGAATTGCTATAATATATTTAACTTAGAAAGAAATCCTGTTGGTTTTGTAAAAAACAACGGCGCTCTTTGCTGAGTAAAACAATCTGAAAACAGAGGAGGAAACGACCGTGGCGGAAAAAAAGGAACCGTTGTTGCTTTTGGATAACAGCACCATGTATGTGATTGGGGCGGGGGATTACCACTCCACCAACCTGAGCTTTGAGGAGGCCAAGGCCATCATCGACATGTACAGCACCGAGGACATCCTCCGCTGCTTTACCGACCGGGCCACCGAGCAGGTACTCCACGATTTTGTGGGAATTGAGCCCAGGGACTTTGTCTACAAGCCCATCCGGAAGATGCGCGTGGGGCAGGATGCCATTGCAGTGAAGCTGTACATCACCCCGTCTGAGACCCAGCCGGAGGTGAACGCCGCCGACGGCGTCACCGCCAAGAAGATTCAAAACGTGTACGTCTTCTGTCAGTATATCACCCGCGTCTCCTAAAGAAAACGGAAGAGCTCAAAAAAAGCCGCCGGAATCCGGCGGCTTTTTCGTGGCCATTTCCAGGGAAATGTTCATTTTTTGTTGATGTTTTTTTGGGCCTTGCCCTCTATACTAAAAATGAAAAAGCAGTTCATGTGCCGGCATGGCCGGAAGAGAAAGGGAACGTCTTTATGGAGAAACGGGAACAGCAAAAGAAGCGGGCGGCAGCCCTGGTGGGATTGGGGCTTGTGATTGCCTTTATGATCGCGGTGTTTTGGTTTGTGGGCAAACCCATGCTGCAGTTTGTGTCGGAGCCGGATCGGTTCCGGGCGTGGGTGGACGGCAACGGCATTTGGGGGCGGCTGGCCTTTGTGGGCATGATGATGTTCCAGGTGTTTGTGGCCATCATCCCGGGAGAGCCCTTGGAGATCGGTGCCGGATATGCTTTTGGCGCGGTAGAGGGCACAGTGCTGTGCATCTTGGCCACCACTTTGAGCAGTGTGGTGATCTTTCTGATTGTCAAGCGGTGCGGTATGAAGTTTGTCACGCTCTTTGTGGAGGAGGAGAAGATCCGCTCCTTAAAGTTCCTGCAAAACGCCCGGAGGCTGAACTTAATCGCGTTTCTCCTGTTCTTTATCCCCGGCACGCCCAAGGATGTGCTGACCTATATTGTAGGGCTGACGCCCATGCGGTTGCGCACTTGGGTGCTGATCTCCACAGTCGCCCGGATCCCGTCGGTGATCACCTCCACCATTGGAGGCGACGCATTGGGTACGCAGAACTATCTTTTTGCCGTGGTGGTGTTCCTTGTCACCGGCCTGATCAGCGGGCTGGGGGTGTTGGCCTACCGGAAGATCACCCAGCACCATCAAAAGAAAGAACAGGAGCGAGAGGCCGCCGGTGAGCTGGAAAAGACCAGCAGCAGCGGCGTTGAGAAGCCGGTTGTATAATTTTGTGTATATTCCCAGCGGAAATGGCGGAGAAAACCCTGTTTTTGTTGGGAATCTCTGTTTAATCAGCGGAAAAAGGGGGACGCCTGCGGAGAAATGACGCGGCTCCCCCTCTTCTCTTGCAAAAAGAATGAATAAATATGCAAAAAGGGGCTTGATTTTTCAAGAGATGGGTGTATAATAGCAAGTGTTCCAAACAAAAGGCAAATGAAAATTGAGTATAGAAAAGGAAGGGACCCATCATGGCAAACGAGATCAAAAAGGTAGTTCTGGCCTACTCCGGCGGACTGGATACCTCCATCATCATCCCCTGGCTGAAGGAAAACTACAACAACTGCGAAGTCATCGCCGTTTCCGGTGACGTGGGCCAGGGCACCGAGCTGGACGGCCTGGAGGAGAAGGCCAAAAAGACCGGCGCCTCCAAGCTGTACGTGCTGGACCTGAAAGAGGAGTTCGTTCAGAACTATGTCTACCCCACCGTGAAGGCCGGGGCTGTCTATGAGAACAAGTACCTGCTGGGCACTTCCTTTGCCCGTCCCATCATCGCCAAGGGCATTGTGGAGATCGCCAAGAAAGAGGGCGCCGACGCCATCTGCCACGGCTGCACCGGCAAGGGCAACGATCAGGTACGTTTCGAGCTGGCCATCAAGGCTTACGCTCCCGATATGAAGATCATCGCTCCCTGGCGTATCTGGGATCTGAAGTCCCGCGAAGAGGAGATCGAGTACGCTGAGGCTCACAACATCCCCCTGAAGATCAGCCGTGAAACCAACTACTCCAAGGATAAGAACCTGTGGCACCTGTCCCACGAGGGCCTGGATCTGGAGGATCCCGCCAACGAGCCCCAGTACAACAAGCCCGGTTTCCTGGAGCTGGGGGTTTCCCCCGAGCAGGCTCCCGACGAGCCCACTTACATCACCCTGCACTTTGAGAAGGGCATCCCCACGCAGCTCAATGGCGAGACTCTCTCCGGCACCGACATGGTGGAGAAGCTCAACGAGCTGGGCGGCAAGAACGGCATCGGCCTGGCGGACATCATCGAGAACCGTCTGGTGGGCATGAAGTCCCGCGGCGTCTATGAGACTCCCGGAGGCACCATCCTCTACCACGCTCACAACAAGCTGGAGGAGCTGTGCCTGGATAAGGAAACCTATCATTACAAGCAGCAGATCGCTCTGAAGTTTGCCGACCTGGTGTACAACGGCCAGTGGTTCACTCCTCTGCGCCAGGCTCTGTCCGCCTTTGTGGACTCCACTCAGGAGACCGTCACCGGCGACGTGAAGCTGAAGCTGTACAAGGGCAACATCATCGATGCCGGCGTCACCTCTCCCTATTCTCTGTATGACGAGGAGATCGCCACCTTCGACGAGGACGAGGTTTACAACCAGGCGGATTCCGCTGGGTTCATCAACCTGTTCGGCCTGCCCATCAAGGTTCAGGCAAAGAAGGGCTTGACTTACGACAAATAAACACCCCTGTCGCAAAGCGGCTGACAAAGCACAGGGTCGGGGCGGACGGACGTCTGCCCTTTCCTTGTTTTCTCAGGGAGGAGTTTTCGTGGAACTGGTGGATGTTTACGATGCCCAAGGTCACCCCACTGGGGCTGTCCGAGAAAGAAGACAGCCTATGCAGGAAGGGGAATATGTGATGGCGGTGGGCGTTTGGATCGCTGACAGCGAGAACCATATTCTGCTGACCCAGCGCAGTTTGAGCAAATCCTTTGCTCCTGGGAAGTGGGAGAACACCGGCGGTCATGTGCATGCGGGGGAGGATTGCACCGCGGCCATGGTCCGTGAGCTGCAGGAGGAAACGGGGATTTCCGTCTCGCCTGAGGAACTGATCTATTTGGGGGACAGCGCCCCTACGGGCCATTATCTCGGAAAGAATTATGGCCTCCGCTTGAAATCCCATCCTGAGCAGATCACTTTGCAGCCGGGGGAGACCTGCGATGCCAAGTGGGTCACTCCGGAGGAACTGGGCTGGATGGCTCGGACAGAAGAACTGGCCCCCTCCGTGGTGGATCACCTCCAGGGGGGCTACCTGGAAGCTTTCTTGAAGTTTATCGGCCGTGAAGGCGTCAATCTGTTTGGAAAGGACGAAGGGCAATGAAATTGTGGAAAGGCCGCTTCCAAAAGGAAGCCGACCCCAAGACAAACGACTTTAACTCCAGCATCTCCGTGGATAGCCGGATGTATCATGAGGATATCGAGGGCAGCATCGCCCATGCCACCATGCTGGGAGAGTGCGGGATCATCGAAAAAGGCGAGAGCGAAAAGATCATCGCCGGGCTCAAGGGCATCCTGGCGGATCTGGATTCCGGGGCGTTGGCCATTGATCCAGATGCCGAGGACATCCACACCTTTGTGGAGGGAGAGCTGACCGCCCGCATCGGCGACGCGGGAAAGCGGCTTCACACCGCCCGCAGCCGCAACGACCAGGTGGCCCTGGATGTGCGCCTGACCCTGCGGAAGGACTGCGCCGGGATCCAGCAGCAGCTAAAGGACTTTGTGAAGGTCCTCTGCCAGAAGGCGGAGCAGTACAGCGCCACGGTAATGCCTGGTTACACCCACATGCAGCGTGCCCAGCCCATCACCTTTGGCCACCACCTGATGGCCTATGCCGAGATGCTGCTGCGGGACCTGTCCCGTTTGGAGGATGCCCTGAAGCGCATGGACGTGATGCCCTTGGGCAGCGGCGCCCTGGCGGGAACCACCTATCCCTTGGACCGGACCATCACTGCGAAGCTGCTGGGCTTTTCTCAGATCAGCCAGAACAGTTTGGACGGCGTGTCCGACCGGGACTTCTGCGCGGAGCTGGCCTTTGACGCCTCCCTGATCATGGTGCACCTGTCCCGGTTCTGTGAGGAGCTGGTGCTGTGGTGCTCCTGGGAGTTCCAGTTTATCGAGTTGGACGACGCCTTCTCCACCGGTTCCAGCATCATGCCCCAGAAGAAGAATCCCGATATTGCGGAGCTGATCCGGGGCAAGAGCGGCCGGGTCTTCGGCGACCTGATGGCGCTTCTGTCCATGATGAAGGGCCTGCCTCTGGCGTACAACAAGGATATGCAGGAGGACAAGGAAGCCGTGTTTGACGCAATGGACACCATCAAGCTGTGCCTGACTCCCTTGATTCCCATGGTGGAGACCATGACCGTCAAGGAGCAGAAGATGCGGGCCGCGGCAGCGGGCGGCTTTATCAACGCCACGGACTGCGCCGATTACCTGGTGGCAGAGAAGGGCTTGCCCTTCCGGGACGCCTATAAGATCACCGGAGAACTGGTGGCTCTGTGCATCCAGAAGGGCCTGACCCTGGAGACATTGCCCCTGGAGGAATACAAAGCCATTTGTCCCGCCTTTGACGAAGGCGTCTACAGCGCTATTTCCCTGGAAAAGTGTGTGAGCGGCCGGAAAGTTGTGGGCGGACCGGCGCCGGAGAATGTGAAAGCCCAGGCCCAGCGGGTGCTGGCCCTGTTGGAAGAGGAGGAGAAGTGAGATGGAAAAGATCAAAGTTGGCGTAGTGGGCGCCACAGGCTACGCGGGCAGCGAGATCTGCCGGCTGATTTTGGGGCATCCCCAGGCTGAGCTTACCGCCATCAGCTCTGTAAGCTTCGAGGGCATGGCCCTCAGCGAGGTGTACCCGGCCTACCGTCAGATGTGCGATATGGTCTGCGGCACTCAGGACCAGGTGGTGGAGAAAAGCGACGTGATCTTCGCAGCGCTGCCCCACGGTCTGTCCCAGGACTTGGCCGCCCAGTGCATCCAGGCTGGAAAAGCCTTCATCGATATGGGCGCGGATTTCCGCCTGGAGAGCGAGGACGCCTACCAGGAGTGGTACGGCGGCCAGTACAAGGATAAAGCTCTCCATGAGGAGGCTGTCTACGGCCTGCCGGAGTTCTTCCGGGAGAAGATCCGGGGCAAAAAGCTCATCGCCAACCCCGGCTGCTACACCACCGCGGTGCCCCTGGCCCTGGTGCCCGCCTTGGAGGCGGGGCTCATCGAGGCTGGCGGTATTATCGCCGACTGCAAGTCCGGCGTCACCGGTGCCGGGAGAAAGCCCAGCCAGTCCAATCACTATCCGGAGCTCAACGAGAGCTTCACTGCCTACAAAGTGGCGGCTCACCGCCACACCCCCGAGATTGAGCAGACTCTCACCAAGATGACAGGCGAGGACATCAAGGTCACCTTTGTGCCCCACCTGCTGCCCATCAATCGCGGGATCCTGGCCACCTGCTACGCCAAGCTGAAGCCCGGCGTCACCGAGGATCAGCTGTGGCAGGCCTATCACAGCCGGTACGATGGGGAGTACTTTGTGCGGCTTTTGGAAAAGGGCCAGGTGGCCAACGTGAAGAACGTCCGCTACAGCAATTTCTGCGACGTGTCCCTGTTTGTGGACAGCCGCACCGGCACCTTTATCGCCATTTCCGCCATTGACAACATGGTCAAGGGCGCGGCAGGTCAGGCCATCCAAAACATGAACCTGAGCTTTGGCCTGGAGGAGACCACTGGCCTGCAGATTGTTCCCCCGGCGTTTTAAGGGGAATCAGGAAGAAGTCAATTAAGTAGAGTAACAGCAGAGTAGAGAGAGGGAAAAAACAATGAAGATGATTGAAGGCGGCGTGACAGCGGCCCAGGGCTTTATGGCCGGGGGAATCCACTGCGGCATCCGCAAGAATAAGAGCAAACCCGACCTGGCCATGATCGTCAGCGACCGGCCCTGCGCGGCTGCAGCGGTGTACACCCAGAACCTGGTGAAGGGCGCGCCCATCCTGGTGACGAAAAAGAACATCGCCAACGGCACTGCCAAAGCGGTGATCTGCAACTCCGGCAATGCCAACACCTGCAACGCCGACGGTGAGGAGAAGGCTTGGACCATGTGCCAGCTCACCGCCCAGGCCCTGGGCATCGAGCCCCAGGACGTGGTGGTGGCTTCCACTGGCGTCATCGGTCAGGTGCTGCCCATGGAACCCATTGCTGCGGGGATTCCCGAGCTGGTGAAGGTCCTCAGCCCTGAGGGTTCCCATGGAGCTGCCACCGCTATCATGACCACCGACACCATCCCCAAGGAGGCGGCGGCAGAGGTGGAGATCGGCGGCAAGACTGTCCACGTGGGCGGCATTTCCAAGGGCAGCGGCATGATTCATCCCAACATGGCCACCATGCTGTGCTTTGTCACCACGGACTGCGCCATCACATCGGAGATGCTGGATAAGGCCATTCACCAGGTGACGGACTGCACCTTTAATATGATCTCCATTGACGGGGACACCTCCACCAACGACACCTTTGCGGTGTTGGCCAATGGCGCGGCGGAGAACCAGGAGATCACCGCTCCCGGCCCGGAGTACGACGCCTTTGTGGAGGCTCTGGAAGCCGTGTGCCGCAAGCTTTCCAAGCTGATGGCTGGTGACGGTGAAGGCGCCACCAAGCTGTTGGTGTGCAAAGTGGACGGCGCTGCCGACCTGGACATGGCCAAGACCGTGTCCAAGAGCGTGATCTGTTCCACCCTGTTCAAGGCGGCCATGTTCGGCGCGGACGCCAACTGGGGCCGTGTGCTGTGCGCCATCGGCTATTCCGGCGCGGCGGTGGACGTGAATAAGATCGATGTCAGTTTCCGGTCCGCGGCCGGCCAGGTGGATGTGTGCGAAAACGGTTCCGGCATCCCCTTCTCCGAGGAGGAGGCCTCCAAGGTGCTGGGCGAGCACGACATTGAGATCCTGGTGCACCTGCACTTGGGCCAGGTGAGCGCAGAGGCCTACGGCTGCGACCTGACCTATGATTACGTGAAGATCAACGGGGATTACCGCACCTGATAAGGGGGACTGCCCATGAAGGAGAAACGACCCGGCCCATCCCTGGGCCCCTGGGACGCGGCGGCGTTGGTGCTGGCAGGGCTTTTGTACTTGGCGGTGCTGACGGTGCTGATCTTGACCCTGGCAGGAGTGGGGGTGTTGGTCACAGCCCTGGAAGCAGGAGTGTTCACAGGGGTGCTGCTGCTTTTGGGGATGGCGGTGTATTTTTTGGCCAAGAGCCGGGGGATCGGCAGGCTGGCCCGCAGGCTCCTGTTGGGGGCGCTCTGGGCTGGCGGCGGAATGCTGGCGCTGTTCTGTGTGGCGCTGGGAATCTTGATGACGAGTGCTGCCGGGCTTTGAACACGGACGAAGGGGGAACATGACATGGAAATTCCAAACAGCGAACGGGCGAAGGTTCTGGTACAGGCCCTGCCCTATATTAAAAAGTACGCGGGTAAGACCGTTGTGGTGAAGTACGGCGGCAACGCCATGATCGATGAGAACTTGAAGAACGATGTGATGAACGACATCGTGCTGATGCAGCTGGTGGGCATCAATGTGGTGCTGGTCCACGGCGGCGGGCCGGAGATCAACGCCATGCTGAAGAAGATCCAGAAGGAGAGCAAGTTCTTAAACGGTATGCGGGTCACCGATCAGGAGACGATGGATATCGTTCAGCAGGTGCTGGCCGGGAAGGTCAACAAGGACCTGGTCCAGCGTCTGGAGGACGCCGGCGGCAAGGCCGTGGGCCTGTGCGGTCTGGACGGTTCCCTCTTGAAGGCGGATCAGCTGGACACCGAGCTGGGCTATGTGGGCGAGATCCGGGAGGTCAACACCCAGATCCTGGAGAATGCCGCGTCCAATGGGTATGTGCCCATTGTGTCCACCGTGGCGGCGGGATATCACGGCGAGGTGTTCAACATCAACGCCGATGTGGCCGCCGCACGGATCGCCGCCTCCCTCTCCGCCATGAAGTTGATCCTCATGACCGATGTCCGGGGTCTGCTCCGGGACAAGGACGACGAGAGCACTCTGATTCCCGTGGTGAATGTCAGCGACGTCAGCCGCCTGAAGAAGGAGGGCATCATCTCCGGCGGCATGATCCCCAAGATCGACTGCTGTGTGGATGCCGTCCGCCGCGGCGTGGGCAGAGCCCACATCATTGACGGCCGGACGCCCCACTCCATCCTGGTGGAGCTGTTCACCGACGAAGGCATCGGCACCATGTTCTATTGATTAAGAAAAGCAGAGGCACAGAGCGCTGCAACGAAAAGATTGCGGATATTACCTGAAATGGGGGAGTGATTTTCATGACCTTTGAAGAGATCAAAGACCAAGACCAGTCCTATATTCTTCCCACCTACGGCCGTGTGAATGCCGCCCTGGTCAAGGGCGAGAACGCCCGGACCTGGGATGTGGAAGGCAAGGAGTATATCGACTTCACCGCCGGAATTGGCGTCAACGCCCTGGGCTACAGCGATCCGGAGTGGGTGGAGGCTGTGTCCGGCCAGGCGGGGAAGATTCAGCACATGTGCAATTACTACTACTCCCCGGAGAACACGGCTCTGGCCCAGGAGCTGAGCCGGGCGTCCGGCATGGCCAAGGCGTTTTTCTGCAACTCCGGCGCCGAAGCCAACGAGTGCGCCATCAAGGTGGCCCGGAAGTACGGGGAAAAGCGGGGCGCTTACAAGATCGTCACCCTGGTAAACTCCTTCCACGGCCGCACCTTGACCACCTTGGCCGCCACCGGCCAGGACGGATTCCATCAGCTGTTCACCCCCTTGACCGAAGGCTTTGAGTACGCTCAGGCCGGGGATCTTTCCAGTGTGGAGAAGCTGCTGGACGGCTCCGTCTGCGGTGTGCTGATCGAGATGGTTCAGGGCGAGGGCGGCGTCATCCCCATGGAGGAGTCCTTTGTGAAGGGCCTGTCCCAGCTGTGCAAGGAGAAGGACGTGCTGCTGCTGGTGGACGAGGTCCAGACCGGCGTGGGCCGCACGGGCACCTTCTACGCCTACCAGGGCTACGGCATCCAGCCCGATGTGATCACCACCGCCAAGGCCATTGCCGGCGGCCTGCCCATGGGCGCTTGCCTGGTCAGCAAAGAGCTGGGGGACATCCTCACCGCCGGCATGAATGGCTCCACCTTCGGAGGCAATCCGGTGGCCTGCGCCGGCGCCCGGGTGGTGGTCCGCCGGGTCAGCGATCCGGCCTTCCTGCAGAGTGTGCAGGAAAAGGGCGCCTACCTGAAGGAGAAGCTGGAGGCTTTGCCCCAGGTGGAGTACGTTCGGGGCCGAGGGATGATGATTGGCGTCAAGGTCAAGGGGAAGGACGCCCACGACGTGCTGGTGGAGTGCGCCAAGCAGGGGCTTTTGATCCTCACCGCCAAGGACCTGGTGCGGTTCCTGCCGCCGCTGACCATCACCCAGAAGGACATGGACGATGGCTTGGCCATTTTCCAGAAGGTATTGGAGCAATAAGTGAAACCAACCGCGCCGTCACGGCGGGATAACCAGAAAGGATGAGACCGATGAAACACCTGTTGAAGCTGCTGGATCTGACCGGTGAGGAGATCCTGGACATTTTGAACCTGGCCGACCAGTTGAAGTACGAGACCAAGCACGGCATTGAGCATCCCTATCTGAAGGGCAAATGCCTGGGGATGATTTTTGAGAAGTCCTCCACCCGGACCCGGGTGTCCTTCGAGGTGGGCATCAACCAGCTGGGGGGCTATGCCGTGGTGCTGGGAGCAGAGGGCTCTCAGATCGGCCGGGGCGAGCCTGTTCAGGACACCGCCCGAGTGCTGTCCCGGTATGTGGACGGCATCATGATCCGCACCTTTGGCCAGGACGAAGTGGAGGCTCTGGCTCAGTACGGCAGCGTGCCGGTGATCAACGGCCTCACGGATTTCTGCCATCCCTGCCAGGTGTTGGCGGACCTGATGACCATCCGGGAGTTTAAAGGCTCTCTGGAGGGGCTGAAGATGTGCTTTATCGGCGACGGCAACAACATGATGAACAGCCTGATCGTGGGCGGCCTGAAGGTGGGCATGAGCGTGTCTGTGGCCTGCCCCGAGGGGTACCGTCCTCCCCAGGAGATCCTGGAGTTTGCCGCTCAGTACGGCGACAAGTTTGAGCTGATCGATTCTCCTCTCCAGGCCGCCAAGGACGCCGACGTGGTGATCACCGACGTGTGGACCTCCATGGGTCAGGAGGAGGAGCGTGCTGCCAGAGAGGCTGCCTTCAAGGGGTACTGCGTGGACGAGAAGCTGATGGCACAGGCCAAGCCCGATGCCATGGTGCAGCATTGCCTGCCTGCCCACCGGGGCGAGGAGATCACGGCGGAGGTCTTTGAGGCCAATGCCCAGTACATCTTCGAGGAGGCCGAGAACCGCCTCCATGCCCAGAAAGCGGTAATGGTCAAGACCATGGGCAGCGCGGAGGAAAAGTAAACAAAGAGGAGCGGGAGAAATACCCGCAGCAAAGAGAGAGCGGCCAGGGGCAGAAACTCCCGGCCGCTTTTTTTATTTTTGGAAAAGCACTCGCGGGCTTTGCAATCCAGGTGGTTTCTCGGTATAATAAAAGGTAGAAAACCCGAAACTGGAGGGTTTTCTATGGATATGAACAGGGAACTTCTGCTGGACGAGCTTTCCACACCTTTGGTTTGGTATCCATCCCCCTGCGGTATATGCACTCCCCGGCAGAGGTGGGGTGCTGTTCCGACATCCAGGGGTGCATCGACCTGTTGGCCCAGTTCCTGGCGGATCTGGATTCCAACTTGAATTTGAAGTGGTATTGAGGAGGCGCCTATGAAATTTTATGTGACCCGTCACGGCCAGACGGCCTGGAACCGAGAGAATATCGTCTGCGGTGTCTCGGACATCGAGCTGGATGAGACCGGCATGGAGCAGGCCCGAGAGACCGCCCGGAAGCTGAAGGATGTGCACCTGGATCGGGTGATCGTGTCGCCGCTGATCCGCGCCCAGCAGACTGCTGGGATTATCTGCGAGGGCAGGGATCTGCCCATGATCACGGACAAGCGGGTGCGGGAGCAGAACTACGGCATTTACGAGGGAGCTTCCCGGTTTGACGAGGGGTTCCTGGCCAATAAGCGGAGCTTCGCCGTGCACTATCCCGGCGGGGAATCCCAGATGTCCACCGCCTGCCGTGTGTACCAGTTCCTGGAGGACACGGCCCGGAAGTACCCGGACGAGAGCGTGCTGGTGGTGTGCCACGGAGGCATCTGCCGGGTGATCGAAAGCTATTTTCACGATATGACCAATGAGGAATTTTTCCAGTTCAACGCCGGTAACTGCCAAGTGCTGGAGTATGAGCTGGTCATGCCGGAGGAGGGAGACACATGGTGACATTTTACGGTGCGGAAATCTGCGGGGACTGCCGGGATGCCCTGGCGCTGTTTCGGGAGAAGAATTTTACCGGATACGAGTACGTGGACATTACGGCGTCCACAGACAACCTGCGGGCGTTTTTGAAGTTGCGGGATACCCGCCAGGAGCTGTTTGAGGTGCGGGAAGAGGGACGGATCGGCATCCCCTGTTTTGTGCGGGAGGACGGCTCTCTGACCCTGGATCCGGAGAAAATTCTGGCAGAGGCGGGAAAGTAAGGCTGTTAAAATTTCGGCAAAGCTCTTGAATAAGAAGCTTTTTCCGATTATAATGGACACAGATTGGTATTTCGGGCGGCAAGGCCTGCCCGGAAGAAAACTGAAACCGAAAGGAGTACCAATATGAACTATTCCCATGAAGTGGAAAATATGTGCACGGTGAAGAAGGGTCCCCATCATGGTCCCGCTCCCATCCCGGAAGAAGGCAAGTGGGTGAAATCCTACCAGATTTCTGACATCTCCGGCCTTTCCCATGGTGTAGGCTGGTGCGCTCCCCAGCAGGGCGCCTGCAAGCTGACCCTGAACGTGAAGGAAGGCATTGTCCAGGAGGCTCTGGTGGAGACTCTGGGATGTTCTGGTATGACCCATTCCGCAGCTATGGCCGCTGAGATCCTCCCCGGCAAGACCCTGCTGGAGTGCTTGAACACCGACCTGGTGTGCGACGCCATCAACGTGGCCATGCGTGAGATCTTCAAGCAGCTGGCTTACGGCCGCAGCCAGACCGCGTTCTCCGAGGACGGTCTGCCCATCGGCGCCAGCCTGGAGGACCTGGGCAAGGGCCTGCGTTCTCAGGTGGGCACCATGTTCTCCACTGGGCTCAAGGGCGTTCGCTACATGGAGATGGCGGAAGGCTATGTCATCAAGATGGCTCTCGATGAAGAGGGCGAGGTCATTGGCTATCAGTTTGTCAAGGTGGGCAAGATGCTGGAAGACATTCGTCACGGCGTTTCTCCCGACGAGGCCTATAAGAACAACATTGGCCAGTATGGCCGCTTCGACGGCGCTGCCAAGTACATCGACCCCAGAGAAGAATAAAATTCCCATCGCGATAAGGAGGACAAGCAAATGGCTAATGACGTCATGTTTGAAGGCAAAGAGAGAAGAATGCCGAAAATCGAGAAGTGCCTGGCCGAATACGGCATCGGCAGCCTCGAGGAAGCCCGTGAGCTGTGCAACAGCAAGGGCTTTGATCCCTATGATATCGTAAAGGGCGTGCAGCCCATCGCTTTTGAGAACGCCGGCTGGGCCTACACCCTGGGCTGCGCCGTTGCCATCAAGAAGGGCGTGAAGACCGCCGCTGACGCCGCTGAGGCTATCGGCATCGGCCTGGAGGCTTTCTGCGTGCCCGGCTCTGTGGCTGAGCAGCGCAACGTTGGTCTGGGCCACGGCAACCTGGGCGCCATGCTGCTCCGGGACGAGACTAAGTGCTTCTGCTTCCTGGCTGGCCATGAGTCCTTTGCCGCTGCAGAAGGCGCTATCGGCATTGCCAAGACTGCCAACCGCGCCCGCAAGGAGCCCCTGCGCATCATCCTGAACGGCCTGGGCAAGGACGCCGCCTACATCATCTCCCGTATCAACGGCTTCACCTATGTGAAGACTGACTACGATTTCTTCACTGGCGAGCTGAAGGTTGTGGAGACCCGTCCCTTCTCCGACGGCGAGCGCGCTGCTGTCAAGTGCTACGGCGCCAACGACGTTCTGGAAGGCGTGGCCATCATGAAGGCTGAGGGCGTGGACGTGTCCATCACCGGCAACTCCACCAACCCCACCCGTTTCCAGCACCTGGTTGCCGGCACCTACAAGAAGTGGGCCAATGAGAACGGCAAGAAGTACTTCTCCGTGGCTTCCGGCGGCGGCACCGGCCGTACCCTGCATCCCGACAACATGGCAGCTGGCCCCGCTTCCTACGGCTTGACCGACTCCATGGGCCGTATGCATGGCGACGCTCAGTTCGCTGGCTCCTCTTCCGTGCCTGCTCACGTGGAGATGATGGGCCTGATCGGCATGGGCAACAACCCCATGGTGGGCGCCACTGTGGCTTGCGCTGTGGCTGTCTACGAGGGCACCAAGTAAGATCCTTTCGGTTTTCATATTGCGGAAAAGCGGCTCCTGCGGGGGCCGCTTTTTTGCGTTTGCGTTTGACTTTCCTCCTTCCGGCTGGTATCCTAAACAAAGTGGAATGAAAAGGAGGGCTCACTTTGGAACGGGAAACAAGCTGCTGCTTTACCGGCCACCGGCGGATTCCAGAGCAGGATATGCTCTGGCTGCGCCGCCGGCTGCGGGAAGAGATCTTGACCTTGGCAGAGGAAGGTGTGACCACTTTCCTGGCAGGGGGAGCTCTGGGGTTTGACACCATCGCGGCTCAGGAGGTCCTGCGGGTGCGGGCCCAGGGGCTTCCCATGCTGAAGCTGGTGTTGGCATTGCCCTATGTGGGCCTGGAGGAGCAATGGACCCAGCGGGACGCCGCGGTGTATCGAGGATTGCTGCGCCAGGCGGACCAGGTGGTCTACATGGCGGAAGGCTACCGCAAAGGGATCATGCACTTGCGGGACCGGTATTTGGTGGATCACAGCGCCTATTGCATCTGCTATCTGGTGCGGAAACAAGGCGGCACCGCATACACTGCCCAATATGCCAAGGAGCAGGGAGTGGATGTGCGGAACCTGGCTGAGCCGCCCTGGAATGGCCAGCGGGAATGAGAAAAAACGCCCGGCGGAGGGAGTTTCTCCGCCGGGATTTTTTGGGCTTGTGATGCTTTGAAGTGATGATAGGCCAGAGCATCTGCAGTGTAAAAAGCTGTGGACTGCAGAAACGACCTGTTTTTCTCTGGGAAACGGTCTGCAAGAAAGAAAAAATGAATTTTTCCAATTTCAAAGATTTTTTTGTAAAAATTACATAAAGATGTTGAAAATCAAGCAAAGATGTGCTAGAATATAACCGTAATGAGGGAACACGAGAGCGGCTGAGGAAACCACGTGTCCTCCCTACAAATACAAATTTTCCATCCACTGCTTTGCGGAAGAAAGGAAGTTGCGGTATGTTTGATTTTGTGGAGCAGCCTGTTGCAATAAGAGATTATGAGTATGCTGGTTTTACCAGAAGCCCCAGAGGGCCCATGGTGATTCAGAACGGTATCCAGCCGGTGGCCATGTTCCAGGAGGATGTGCGCTCTTTGGATCGGCCCCAGTCTCTGTTGAGTTCCATGTTCAGCTTTCATAGGCGCAAGGGCTGAGATCGTTCCCTCTCACCCTTGAGGATTCTCCTTTCACGAAAAGAACCCCTGCCGATTCCCGCGGCAGGGGTTCTTTATGTGTTCAGCCGGCCTTTTCCAGATCCCGGCGCAGACGGTGGATGATCCTCTTCTCCAGCCGAGAGATGTAGGACTGGGAGATGCCCAGCTGATCGGCAACCTCTTTTTGGGTGTGTTCCCGGCCAGAACCCAGTCCAAAGCGGAGCACCACGATTTTTCGCTCCCTGGGGGAGAGCCGTTCCACCGCCTTGTGGAGCATGGCGTTTTCCGCCTGTTGCTCAATGTCCCGGTTGACCATGTCCGGATCGCTGCCCAACAGGTCGGAAAGCAGCAGCTCATTGCCATCCCAGTCCACGTTGAGTGGGTCGTCGATGGAGATCTCCCGGCGCAGCTGGGTGCTTTTGCGCAAGTGCATCAGAATTTCGTTTTCGATACACCGGGAGGCATAGGTGGCCAGCTTGATGTTGCGCTCCACCTGGAAGGTGTTCACCGCCTTGATCAGCCCGATGGTGCCGATGGAGATCAAATCCTCCACACTGGCCCCGGGGCTTTCAAACTTCTTGGCAATGTACACCACCAGACGCAGGTTGTGGGTGATGAGAGGTTCTCTGGCGCCGGGGACGCCTTGCCGGATATTCTCGAAGACTTGAGCCTCCTGCTCCTTGGTCAAAGGAGGGGGCAGAGTCTCGGGACCGTTTATGTAGTGGCAGCCTTTGGGACGCCGGGCAAACATCCCCAGGATGGCCTGGCGGATTTTGGTGAGCAGGGATAGCATCATGGTAGTACCTCCTTTTTGATCAGCGATCTGACTGTGCCAGTTCGGGAAATTGGTCCGGACCGTACAGCGCTTGGAACTCCTGACTTGGAAATTGCCGGTCCCACAGAGCCACATAGCAGCGCACGGCTCCTCCTTCCGGCAAGCGGCGGACGCTGTCCGGCCGGAAGCCCGGCAGCAGCCCATTGCCCCCCACGCTCTCAAAGGGGATGAGCCGGAAGCCCGGGGGAAGGTCATCCCCTTCCTGGTGCCGATGCCCTTGGGGAAAGAGCTGGTCCAGGGCGGCGGCTTGGCAGACCATCACCGGCAGCCCGGAAAAAGGTTCCCGCAAAGCGCACCCGGTGTCTGCTTTGGCCCAGAGAACGGCGGTTTGGCCGTGTAAGCGGATTTCCACCTGGCACACTCGGGGGGCCAGATCCTCCCGGTGAAACAGCCGTTGGAACACCCAAAACACCAGATAGGCTCCGGCGGTGCAGAGAAACAGCAGCGGCAGGGACAGATCGAAGTAAACCGCATGACCCACCACCGCCAAATTCCTGGGGCCAAAGAGCTGGATGAGGAACAGCAGAAATCCCGCTAAACCCAAAGAGAGCGCCCAAAAACACAGAGCCGCTTGGAGGAACCCTCGGCGGGAGAGGGGCAGGAATGCGGCAGAGGTGGTGAAAACTGCGGAAGCCGCACCCCACAGCAGGGAGACCCACCAGGGTTGCCGGGGGAGCAGGCACTCCAAGGAGCAGAGAGCTCCCAAGAGGGCGCCGGCAGCCAAGCGCCAAGGCTTTGCCCGGATATGCAGGGTGCGCCGGGTGCACCACAGCAGGAGAAAGTCCACATACAGATTGACGATCACCAACACATCCGCGTACACTGTCACCATCATCCCCCCTGTCTGGAACCCCATTATACGCCAGGGGAGGAGAATGTCCTGTCGCTTTGTGGGATTTGTCCACTGGGTGGGAGAGGGGAGATAAAGCAAAAATAAAAAAGATTCTTAATTTGTATTGCGTTTCCTGGAAAAATGCGGTAAAATAGAGCCAGCCTCAGAGAAAACGTTTTCCGGGGCAAACTAAAAAGAAGCATGGCGGGGCAGACCCGCACAGGATAAAAGGAGCGTGAACGGGATGATCGTCAACAAACGGAAGATTGTACTGGTGGGCACAGGCATGGTGGGCATGAGCTTTGCCTATTCGGCCCTGAACCAAGCACTTTGCGATGAGCTGGTGCTGGTGGATATTGATAAGCGCCGGGCTGAGGGGGAAGCCATGGATCTGAACCATGGTGTGGCTTTTGCGCCTTCCAGCATGAAGATTTACGCAGGGGAGTACAGCGACTGCGGGGACGCAGATATTGTGGTGATCTGCGCCGGAGTCAGCCAGAAGCCCGGGGAATCCCGCCTGGATCTCCTCAAGCGCAATGCCGCGGTGTTCCAATCCATCATCGGACCCATCACCCATTCGGGATTTTCGGGGATTTTCCTGGTGGCCACCAACCCTGTGGACATCATGACCCGGGTGACCTACGAGCTGTCCGGATTCAATTCCAACCGAGTGTTTGGCACTGGCACCACTCTGGACACCGCTCGGCTGCGGTACCTGCTGGGTGATTACTTCACCGTGGACCCCAGAAACGTCCACGCCTACGTCATCGGCGAGCACGGCGACAGCGAGTTTGTCCCCTGGAGCCAGGCGATGCTGGCGACCAAGTCAGTGTCGGACATCTGCGCAGACTCCAACGGCAAGTTCTGCCTGGAGGAGATGCAGAAGATCAGCGTGGAGGTCCGGGACGCCGCCCAGAAGATCATCGAGGCCAAGCGCGCTACCTATTACGGCATCGGCATGTCCCTGGTGCGCATTGTTCGGGCAGTGTTGTCCAATGAGAACAGTGTGCTGACCGTCAGTGCCCGGCTGCGGGGCGAGTATGGCCAGCGGGACGTGTACGCCGGTGTTCCCTGCATTGTCAACCGCAACGGTGTGGACCGGGTGCTGGAGCTGTCTTTGACCGATGAGGAGCGCCAGAAGTTTGCGGACTCCTGTGCCATTCTGCAGGACAGCTATCAGGGTCTGGAGCTGTAAAAGAAATCCGAGAAAAGAAAAAAGGACTGCCTCACAGCGGGGCGGTCCTTTTTTGTCAGGTGAGAGGAACCCCCTCCCAAAAGCCTAGTCCGGGAATGTCCTAGGGCAAAGGGAGTGGCTCAAAGAAAAAGCGCGGGGAACCTGAAGCGTTCCCTGCGCCTTTGCTTGTTTGTTTTCGTTGTTTGGGCACGGCCCTTAGGGCTCCCACTGCCACAGTCCCAAATGTCCCTTGGCTGGAACCGGAGTTTCCAAAGGCTCCACCTGTTCCAGAATCCAGGCAAAGCGCCCTGGAGCGTACTCCCCACAGAGCTTTTCCGTGGGCTGGGTGTCGATCCAGCGGAGAAAGGCATCGTCCATGGGGACGCAGTCCTTCAGCACACAGCGACACACCACCAAGCCTTGGTGCAGCTTTTCCTCGGGAAGCAGTGCCAGGAGCCGCCGGGTGAAAGGGTTCTTCCGGTCCACCTTGCCCAGAGAAGCGTGAATGGCCAGCTCACCTCGATAGCGAGTCTGCCAGCTTCTGGTTTCCACCCTCTTGACTCCCGCTGCGATCAAGGAGGCCCAAGGCTCCTTGAGGGAGAGGGCTTTCACAGCTCTTTTCCCAGAGCTTGAATGTCGGCGATCAGCTGATCCACGGCCTCCTCCCGGGTGGCCCAGCTGGTGCACAGACGGATGGCCGTGTTTTCCTCATCCACCTTGGCCCAGATGGAGACCGCGTACTTCTCCCGCAGGCGCTTCAGCAGCCGGTTGGGGAAGATGGGGAACTGCTGGTTGGTGGGGGAGGGGGCAAAGAAGGCAAATCCGGCATCCCGGCAGGCCTTGGCAATGCGGTAGGCCTGCTCGTTGGCGCCCCGGCAGATGTCGTAGTAGAGACCGTCTTCAAAGAGGGTCAAGAACTGCAGTCCCAGCAGCCGGCCCTTGGCCAGCATGCCGCCGTTCTGCTTGATGGCATAGCGGAAGTCCGTTTTCAGCTCCGGATTCCGGATCACTACGGCCTCTCCGAAGAGGGCGCCGCACTTGGTCCCGCCGATGTAGAACACGTCGCACAGCCGGGCCAAATCCTCCATGGAGACGTCGCTGCCCCGGGCGGTGAGGCCGTAGCCCAGACGGGCGCCGTCCAGAAAGAGGTACAGTCCCAGCTCCCGACAGACGCGGCTGAGTTCTTCCAGCTCCGCCAGGGTGTAAAGGGAGCCGTTCTCCGTGGGGTGGGAGATGTAGACCATCTTGGGCTGAACCAGATGCTCCCGGGCCTCGTCGGACCAGTGGGCCTTCACCGCCTGCTCCACCTGCTGAGCGGTGAGTTTTCCCTCAGGCCCGCAGGGCAGGGGCAGCACCTTGTGGCCGGTGGCTTCCACCGCGCCGGTCTCGTGGCCGTTGATGTGGCCGGTGACCGGAGAGAGCACTCCCTGATGGGGCCGCAGCGCCGCCCGGATCACGGTGAAGTTGGTCTGGGTGCCTCCCACCAGGAACTGGACGTCCAGGTCCTCCCGCCCGCACTCCTGGCGGATCAGCTGCCGGGCCTTTTCGCAGTATTCGTCTTCGCCATAGCCCACGGTCTGTTCCAGGTTGGTCTCGGCCAAACGCTCCAGAATCGCGGGGTGGGCGCCTTCGGTGTAGTCGCAGTTGAAATAGAGCATCTTTCTCAATCCTTCCCTTGCTGGTTTCCACTGTTTATCATAATAAGGAAGGGGGTTTCCGTCAAGTATTTTCGCAAAAGGCGGTCCCTCCGCGGAAATCTTTGCTTTTTTTGCCCGCCTTGTTGACAAAGCCGCGGGAATCGTGTATAATTCCTTATGCTGTAAAGAAATCCGCTTTACACAGCGTGAGAGATTTGGCAAAGGGCGGGAGGTGCTGTCAGATGGCGAAGGATCTGCGGATCAGTTTTCTGCTGGACTTTTACGGGGATATGCTCACGGAGACCCAGCGGGAAGTGGTGGATGCCTATTACAATGAGGATCTCTCCCTGGCGGAGATCGCCCAGGACAGGGAGATCACCCGGCAGGGTGTGCGGGACGCCATCAAACGGGCGGAGCAGCAGCTTTTGGAGATGGAAGACCGTTTGGGGCTGGCCCGGCGGTTCCAGGAGATCCAAAAGGTGCTGACGCTGATCTGCGACTGCGCCCTGAGCATCCAGGACTTAAACGAGCAGAACGGCCGGGTGCCGGCCATTGACCAAAATGCTTCCAAGATTCTGGAGTGTGCCCAGGAGATCTCGGTGGAGGCGTGACCAGAAGCCCGGAAGGGCCAGTGAAATTGATTCCAGGAGGGAAAGCCAGTGGCATTTGAGGGTTTGGCGGAAAAGCTCAGCAATTCCTTTAAGAAGCTGAGAAGCAAGGGCAAGCTCACCGAGGCGGACGTCAAGGAAGCCATGCGGGAAGTGCGCCTGGCGCTTCTGGAGGCGGACGTCAACTACAAGGTGGCCAAGGAGTTCACCAAGAAGGTCTCTGACCGGGCAGTGGGTTCCGAGGTGATGGAGAGCTTGACTCCGGCGCAGATGGTCATCAAGATCGTCAACGAGGAGCTGACAAACCTTATGGGTGGCAGCGAGGAGCGGCTGAAGATGCCGGCTCATCCTCCGGCGATCATCATGATGTGCGGCCTGCAGGGCGCCGGTAAAACCACCCATGCCGCCAAGCTGGCCTATCAGCTGAAGTCCCAGGGTCACAGGCCG
The DNA here is from genome assembly GCA_050946975.1 of Acutalibacter sp. Taxonomy (GTDB): domain Bacteria; phylum Bacillota; class Clostridia; order Oscillospirales; family Acutalibacteraceae; genus Acutalibacter. The sequence continues at coordinate 44,444 of JBMNVU010000009.1, read as the reverse complement.
CTGCTGGTAGCCGGAGATATCTACCGTCCCGCAGCTATCAAACAGCTGCAGGTGGTGGGCGAGAAGGCTGGGGCGCCTGTGTTTGAGCGGGGCACCCAGGACCCGGTGCTCACGGCTCAGGAGGCTGTGCGCCATGCCAAGGATTACGGCAATGACTATGTCATCATCGATACCGCCGGCCGTCTGCAGATTGACGAGGCTCTGATGGAGGAGCTCCACCGCATCAAGGACGCGGTGCATCCCACGGACATTCTGCTGGTGGTGGACGCCATGACCGGCCAGGAGGCCGTCAACGTGGCCAAGACCTTTGACGATCTGCTGGATATCACCGGCGTGATCCTGACAAAGCTGGATGGCGACACGCGAGGCGGCGCGGCCCTGTCGGTCAAAGCCGTGACGGGCAAGCCCATCAAGTTTGCCGGTACCGGCGAGAAGATCGGCGACCTGGAGGTGTTCCACCCGGACCGCATGGCCAGCCGAATCCTAGGCATGGGCGACGTGCTCACCCTGATTGAGGACGCTCAGCAGAAGCTGGATGAGAAAGCCGCGCAAAAGACAGCCCAGCGGCTGATGCAGAACAAGATGGACTTAAACGACCTGCTGGAGCAGTTCGAGCAGGTGAAGAAAATGGGCCCCATCAAGGGGATCCTGTCCAAGCTGCCGGGCGTGGGCAATAAGCTGGACGACGTGGACATTGACGACCGGGTGATGGACCGCAGCGCGGCCATTATCCTGTCCATGACGCCTTATGAGCGGTCTCATCCGGACTGCCTGAACGCCTCCCGAAAGAGGCGGATCGCCGCGGGATGCGGGATGAAGGTGGAGGATGTGAACCGGCTGCTGAGCCAGTTCAAGCAGACCCAAAAGCTGATGAAGCAGTTTGGAGGCATGGGCAAGGGCAAGCGCAAGCGGATGCCCAACCTGCCCTTTTAAGCAGTAAGGATATTGCCGGGGCGTGCCCCGTGAACAATATTGCCCGGAGAACCGGGACTCTAATGAATTCGGAGGAATGAATCATGGCAGTGAAAATCAGACTGAGAAGAATGGGCGCGAAGAAATCCCCCTTCTACCGCATTGTGGTGGCGGATTCCCGCTTCCCCCGCGATGGCCGCTTCATTGAGGAGATCGGCTACTACAATCCCATGGAGGAGCCCAGCGTGGTGAAGGTGGATCCCGAGAAGGCCAAGAAGTGGTTGGCAAACGGTGCTCAGCCCACCGATACTGTGAAGGCTCTGTTCAAGAAGCACGGCGTGATCTGAGCTACTGACGGCGCCCCAGCTTTTTGAAAGGAGCAGCACGATGGAGGCATTACTGAAGGCAATCGCTTCCGGCCTGGTGGACAAGCCGGAGGAGATCGTTGTCACCAGCGAGGAGCAGGAGAACGGCACCACCGTGTACCACCTGCACGTCGCCGAGGACGATATGGGCCGGGTTATCGGCAAGCAGGGCCGCATCGCCAAGGCGATCCGCGTGGTCATGCGTGCCGCAGCCACCCGCAACGACAAGAAGATCGCGGTCGAAATCGACTGAGCAAAAAGGGCGAAAGCCCTTTTTTGTTTACGCGGATTCCATGGGAGGGATTGGATGAAACATCAATTTTTGGAAGCGGGCAAAATCGTGCGGACTCACGGCGTCCGTGGAGAACTGGTGATGGAGTGCTGGGCGGACTCGCCGGAGTTTCTGCTGGCGGCCAAGCGGTTTTACTTCGACAAAGGCAGCCGGGATGCGGGCCTGGTTTCGGCCAGGGTGCACAAAGGCAGGCTGCTGCTGAGGCTTCAAGGTGTGGACACCGTGGAGCAGGGGGACGCTCTCCGGGGGAAGGTCCTCTACATTGACCGGAAGGACGTCCCCTTGGAGGAGGGCCAGGTGTTCCTTCAGGACCTCATTGGGCTAAAGGCTGTGGACGGCAACACCGGCCGGGAGTACGGGGAGCTCAAGGAGATCCTGCCCACCGGCGCCAACGACGTGTACCGCATTGTGGATGGTGATGGCAAGGAATACCTGTTCCCGGCGGTGCGGCACATGATCAAGGAGATTGATCTGGAGACGGGAGTCATCCAGCTGCTGCCCATCCCCGGCATTTTTGACGACGAAGGGGAGGAAGCGTAAATGCGGGTGGACATTTTCACCCTCTTCCCGGAGATGTTCCCTCCGGTGTTGGGGCACAGCATTGTGGGGCGGGCCAGGAGGAAGGGGCTGCTGCAGGTATGCTGCCATCAGCTGCGGGACTTTTCCCCGGATTCCCGGGGCCGTGTGGATGACACTGTGTTCGGCGGGGGGAAGGGAATGCTGCTGGCGGCAGAGCCCTTTGCCCGGGGCATTGACCAGCTCTGCGAACATTTGGGGCAGCGGCCGCATATCCTTTATATGTCCCCCCGTGGGAAGGTGCTCACCCAGGCGGACGCCAAGCGTCTGGCGGCGGAGCCCGGCCTTGTGCTGCTCTGCGGTCACTACGAGGGGGTGGACCAGCGGCTTTTGGACGAGTATCAGGCGGAGGAGATCTCCGTGGGGGACTATGTGCTCACCGGCGGAGAGCTGCCTGCCATGATCCTCACCGACGCGGTGGCCCGGATGATTCCCGGAGTGCTCTCGGAGGAGGCCTGCTTTACGGAGGAGAGCCATTACTCCGGCGTGCTGGAGTATCCCCAGTACACCCGGCCGGAGGTGTGGCGGGAACGGGCCGTGCCGGAGGTGCTGCTGTCGGGCCACCATGGAAAGATCGAGGAGTGGCGGCGGGCCCAGGCGCTGGAGCTGACCCGCCGTGTCCGGCCGGACCTGTGGGAGCGGTTGGAGCTCACGGATCAGGACCGGAAGCTGCTGGCCAAGCTGGACAAAAAGGGCTGAACCGACCTCAAAATGCGCAGGCAACTGCATAGATGAGCCCAAAAGCTCCTATGCTCTTGTTGACGCCGGAACACTGCATCTGGTGGATAGGGGGTGTAAGGGGAGTCACAATGGGCAAAAAGTTTTCCACATTCCCCACAACATGCACAAACAACAGGCGAAAAATGGCCGGTATGGCTGTTCAGGAATCCAAAAATGGGCAATGCGTGTTGACGGCGGCAGGAAATATGCTATAATGAAATCAAATCCTAAGTACTTTGCGTCCGTTAGACTTTTTTTACGGTGGCAGAAGACCCTTTATAAATTCTGTAGGAGAGTGAATTTGCATGTGCGCTAAAGAAGTTTTGGTTCAGAATCAAGTCGGCCTTCATGCTCGTCCGGCTACTTTTTTCATCCAGAAGGCTAACGAGTTCAAGTCTTCTATCTGGGTGGAAAAGGAAGAGAGAAGGGTCAACGCCAAGAGCCTTCTCGGTGTGCTGAGCTTGGGCATTGTGGGCGGCGTCAGCATCCGCATCATCGCCGATGGCGCTGATGAAGAGCAGGCTGTGGACGCCCTGGTGGAGCTGGTCAACTCCGGCTTTGCCGAATAAGAGCGTTTTTCCAATGGAAAGTAAAGGCACCGCGTAACAGCGGTGCTTTTTTCATACTTCATACCAAAACCGATGAAGCAGAAAACGGATGGAGGAGGTGGCGTCATGGAGCCCAGCGAAAAGAAAAAGGAACTGCGCCGCAAGGCCATGAAGCTTCCTTTGAGCCCCGGGGTGTACCTGATGCACGACAAAAGCGGGGAGATCATCTACGTTGGCAAGGCCAAGGCCCTGAAGAACCGGGTCAGCCAGTACTTTGGCTCAGAGAAGAACCACGATAACAAGGTCCGGCGTATGGTCTCCAATGTGGATTGGTTCGAATACATTGTCTGCGACAGTGAATTCGAAGCCCTGGTGCTGGAAAGCAGTCTGATCAAGCAGAATCAGCCCAAGTACAACATTCTCTTAAAGGATGACAAGGGATACAGCTATGTCCGGGTGAGCCCCGGGCCCTGGCCTCGGGTCACCGAGGTGAAAAAGGTGGAGAATGATGGCGCCACCTATATTGGCCCATATATGAGCTCCTGGTCCATCAAACAGACCATCGACTCCGCTCAGAAGATCTTCAAACTGCCGGATTGCAACCGGAAGTTCCCCCAGGACTTCGGCAAGGGACGCCCCTGCCTCAATTACTATATCAAGCAGTGCTGTGCCCCCTGCCGGGGGAAGATCACGGAGGAGGAGTACAACGAGGCCTTCCAGGAGGCGCTGGACTTCATCAAGGGAGGCAGCTCCACTTCGGTGAAGGTGCTCACAGAGAAGATGGAGCAGGCTGCCGAGAACCTGGAGTTCGAGCTGGCTGCTCGGCTGCGGGACCGGATCAACGCCATTGAGGCCATGCGGGCCCGCCAGAAAGTGGTGGCAAGCCGGGTGGAGGAGCAGGATGTCTTTGCCCTGGCCCAAGGGGAAACCCACACCGCCTTTGAGGTGTTCCGCTTCACCGGCAATAAGCTCAGCGACCGGGAGAGCTTCCTCACAGAGGGGTGCCAGCCCGATGCCGAGGCCCGGTCGGAGTTTCTGCGGCAGTACTACGCCATCCGGGATCGGGTGCCGCCTCTGGTGGTCTTGGACGGCGAGGTGGAGGATCAAGAGCTGTTGGCCCGATGGCTGACGGAGAAGCGGGGCAAGGCTGTGAAGCTTCTGGTGCCCCAGCGGGGGGACCAGGCTCAGCTGGTGCAGATGTGCCGGAAGAACGCCGCGGAGAACATCGCCCGGCAGACGGGGAATTCCGGCAGGGACGCCTCGGCCCTGGACGAGCTGCGCAGGCTTTTGGGGCTGGAGAAAATCCCGGCCTATATTGAAAGCTACGACATCTCCAACCTGGCTGGTGGAGAGAATGTGGCGGGCATGGTGGTCTTTGAAAACGGCAGGCCTCTGAAGTCCGCCTACCGGAAGTTCAAGATCAAAACCGTCACCGGCCAGGACGATTATGGATCCATGCGGGAGGTGATCCGCCGCAGGCTGGAGGAGTACAAGGCCAGCCAGCGCAAGGGGGAGGAGGACGGTTTTGGCCGCCTGCCCGATCTGATCCTCCTGGATGGCGGCAAGGGCCACGTGGCGGCGGTCCAGCCCATCCTGGATGAGCAGGGCTTTGATATTCCCCTGTTCGGCATGGTGAAGGATGACAAGCACCGCACCAGAGCCATCGCCCTGTCCGGCGGAGAGATCGCCATCAACTCCAACCGCCGGGCCTTCACCCTGGTCAGCTCCATTCAGGACGAGGTCCACCGGTTTGCCATTGGGTACCACCGGCAGCAGCGGAAGAAGGCGGCGATCTCCTCCACGCTGACCTCCATCCCCGGCATCGGGGAAACCCGGGCCAAGGCTTTGATGCGCCACTTCAAGACGGTGACTGCCATCAGTGAGGCGGACCTGGCGGAATTGGAGGGAGCTCCTGGTATGACGAAACCCGCTGCCCGGCGAGTGTGGGAGTTTTTCCATCCGGAAGTGGGGCAAGAGGGCGGAAAATCCGGGGAAATTGCGCCAAATAGTTGACAGATTGGCTGTTTAATGGGATAATAAGGCGGATATAGCTATCCATACACAGTTCATTTGGGAGACATGCCATGCGGATCATCACCGGTTCCAAACGAGGAAAAAAGCTGATTACTCTGGAAGGGGAGCAGGTGCGCCCCACCACGGACCGGGTCAAGGAGTCCCTGTTCAACATCCTCCAGTTCCAGTTGGAGGGCAGGAAGTTCCTGGACCTGTTTGCCGGGTCCGGCCAGATCGGCCTGGAGGCTCTCAGCCGCGGAGCGGCGCTGTGTGTGTTTGTGGATGCCTCCAAGGAGTCCATCCGGGTGGTGGAGAAGAATGTCCAGTCCACTGGGCTGGGGGACAGGGCCAAGGTGGTCAGCGCAGATTTTGCCGCCTACCTGGCATCCTGCCGGGAACACTTTGACCTGGCCTTTTTGGATCCGCCCTACCGCACTGGCTTGTTGGAGCGGGCGCTGCCCTTGGTGGCCCAGCGGATGAATCCCGGCGGGGTGATCCTCTGCGAGCACCCCAAGGACGAGACGCTTCCGGAGAGTGCCGGGGAGTTTGTCCGGTTCCGCAGCTACCGGTATGGGAAGATCATGCTCACCTCTTACCGGCGTCCAGAGGAGGAGACCGGGGAGGACGGGGAGTGACCCCGACGCCCCATAAGGAGAGAATACCATGAAACTTGCCGTCTATCCGGGCAGTTTTGACCCGGTTACATTGGGCCATCTGGACATTATTGTGCGGGCCAGCAGGATTTTTGACCAGCTGATTGTGGGGGTTCCCGTGAACCCTGACAAGCATGCCAGCTTCTCTGTGGAGGAGCGCATGGAGCTGCTGCGCCGGGCGGTGGACGCCGAGGGTCTGCAGAATGTGGAGATTGACAAGGTGGATGGCCTGTTGGCCGATTACGCCAGGCGCCGGGGCGCCATGGTGGTGGTCAAGGGACTGCGGGCGCTGTCGGATTTCGAGTATGAATTCCAGCAGGCGCTGACCAATAAGAAGCTCAATCCGGAGCTGGAGACCATGTTCCTGGCAACCAGCGCGGAAAACATGTTTCTCAGTTCCAGCATGGTCAAGCAGGTGGCTGGGTTTGGCGGGGACATTTCCCCCTTTGTGCCGGCCTGCGTGCTGAAGACCATTGAGGATAGACTCTGCGGCAGAATGTGACTGAGCTGCCGGTGACTTTTCGGGCAGGGAAGCCTGAAAAGAAAATGTCCCTCTGGGGAAGAACAGTGCAAGAGAAGAAAGGAATGGGTTCACCATGAGCAACAATCGGGCTACCATTGAGGATCTGATCGACGAGATGTACGACGTGCTGGACAAGGGGTGGAAGATGCCTTTGTTCCAGGGCAAGGTCTTTGTGGACGGAGAAGACGTGCGTCAGATCTTGGACGAGATCAAGGAGGAGATCCCCTCCGAGGTGCGGAAGGCGAAGGCCATTGTGGCGGACCGTTCCCAGATCATCAGCGAGGCTCAGCGGGAAGCGGAGACTGTCATCCGGGTGGCGGAGGAGAAGGCCCGCGCCCTGGTGGATAAGGAAGAGATTGTCCGCCAGGCCCAGCAGAAGGCCAATGAGCTGATCGCCCAGGCTCAGCAGAAGTTCAAAGAGATGCGCAAGGCCAGCAACGACTATGTGGATGATTTGATGCGCCGCACGGACGAATCCCTGTCTGAAAATCTGGCGGAATTGCGGAAGACCAGACAGAGTATCAAGGCTTCTCAGCGAAACTCCCAAATCTGAGAATAAGTTTTCGTAAATAGCATCCAAAATTTAACAGTGTTGAAAATTCCCCTCACTAAATGTAGTGAGGGGAATTTTTGTTCCCACATTATAACACCGAACAAACCTTCGAACCCCGCATGATTCCTGGGTTTTCCAGGATTTCTGGGTTGCTTTTGGGGGGAGGATGTTCTATAATAATGACCATCAGGTGGGTAATGGTGGTGATTTGTACCACGAAGTGGCAAAAAGGTGGGTAAAAGTGCTGCGCGGCCCCTTTGCCCCCCCTGACTGAGGAAAGGGAAAGACGCTTATGTTGACGGGTGAGTATCAACATAATATGGACTTGAAGGGCCGAGTCACGGTGCCCTCCAAGTTTCGCGAGGACCTTGGGGACAAGTTCTATGTCTGCAAGGGCCTTGATGGCTGTCTGTTCCTGCTTTCCCAAGCCCAGTGGGACAAGCTGGTGGAAAAGGTAGCTGCCATGCCCCTGTCCCAGGGCAAAGGCATCCAGCGGTATTTCTTTTCCGGCGCCGCAGAGGTGGAGCCGGATAAGCAGGGGCGCATCCTGATTCCTCAGAACCTGCGGGATCATGCGGGCCTGGAGAAGGATGTCACCGTGATCGGCGCGGCAGTGCGGGCGGAAATTTGGGATACAGCCCGCTGGAACGCTTACAATGCAAGCCAGACAGACGAGGCAATTGAGGCCTCAATGAACCTGCTGGATTTCTGAGAAAGCAGGTGTGAACATGGAATTTCACCACAAGCCGGTATTGTTTGAGGAGACCATTGACTCTCTGGCCATTCGGCCGGAGGGTTTGTATATCGACGGGACCATGGGCGGAGGCGGCCATTCCGAGGCCATCCTGCAGAGGCTGACCACCGGGAAGCTGCTCTCCATTGACCAGGATCCCGACGCTATGAAGGCCGCAGGGGAGCGGCTGGGGAAGTATCCCCAATCCCTGCGGGTCCAGGGGAATTTTGCCCAGATGGGGGAGATTGCCCGGGAGCACGGCATGGTGGCCGTGGACGGAGTGCTGTTGGATATTGGGGTGTCCTCCTATCAGCTGGACACGCCGGAGAGAGGTTTCTCCTACCACCACGACGCTCCGCTGGATATGCGTATGAGCCAGTCAGGGCCCAGCGCCAAGGATCTTGTGAACAACTTGGGGGAGCAGGAGCTCGCCCAGATTATCTTCCAATATGGAGAGGACCGCAGTGCCAGGCGGATTGCCCAGGGCATTGTCAAGGCCCGGGAGCAGGCGCCCATTGAGACCACCGCCCAGCTGGCGGAGATCATCAAGGCGTCGGTGCCGGCGGCGGTGCGCCGGGCGGAAGGCCATCCGGCCAGACGGACGTTTCAGGCGCTGCGCATCGCGGTCAACGGTGAGCTGGACAGCCTTCGGGAGGGCCTGACGGCGGCTTTTGAGCTGCTCAAGCCCGGAGGCAGGCTGGCGGTGATCACCTTCCACTCCTTGGAAGATCGGATCGTCAAGCAGCAGATGCACGATTGGTGTCAAGGGTGCATCTGTCCCAAGGATTTCCCCGTGTGCGTTTGCGGCAGGAAACCTCAGGGGAAGCTGCTCTATAAGAAGGGGCTGGCACCCTCAGAAAAGGAGGTCGCCGAGAACCCCAGAGCTCGCAGCGCACGGCTGCGGGTCATTGAAAAGCTGCCGGAGGCGTGACTTCGGAAGCCTTGGTAACAGGAAAGGAAAAAGCTATGTCCAGATTTACAACAGAAGCATATGATTTCTCCCTGTTTGAGGAGCACCGGGTGGAGGAGGAGACAGCAGTTTCCGAAGCCCCCCGCTGGGACAACACCCAGCCTCAGGAGGAGCCCCGGCGGGAGCGTCGGGAGAAGCCTCAGGAGAATGTGGTGGAGCTCCCTCAGAAGGAGCAGCGCCGGGCGAAGAAGCCCCAGCGTCATCCGCTGAGGACCATGGCGGCGGTTTTGGCCTGTGGAGTGGTGTTCTCCACGGTGACCATGGTGATCTACAACCAGGTGCAGCTGACCGAGCTGACCGAGGAGATCAACCAAACCACCCAGCAGCTTCAGGAGGCGGAAAGCCTGGAGATTCAGCTGAACATGGAGGCCTCCCAGGAGATGGACGGTACTGCGGTGGAGGATTACGCTCAGAATGAACTGGGCATGAGCAAGATTGTCAGTGGGCAAGTCACTTATGTGGATTCCGTGCAGGAGGACCAGGGCACGGTAGTCCGAGAGGCAGGCGGCGGCTCTCTTTTGGAGAAGCTGTGGTCGGCCATCCGATCCTGGTTCCACTGAGGGACGCAGGAACGTCCGGTAATCACCGCAGGGCAATTTGGCTCGGCGGAAGCTATGGGGTTATTTCAAATAAACGCTGGCGGGGCGGGGTATGTGCGATCTCCCGGAGGGAGCCTGGCCCCGGCGTGCGAAGGGTGCGGCCCGCTCAAATGCGGGCCGCGTTTGTTTGCGGCAGCGCGGGATCTATGGTATAATCCGTAAGGAAGCTCTTTGCCGAGTGTGTGCTACCAGCGGCCAGGGCGGAATACAGATAGTGCGGGAAGCGTTTTCGGAGGGAGGAGAGCCAAGAGCGGTCTTGACTCTCGTTTTTGGTGAAAAGCGGAGCATTACATAGACAGGCGGTGGATGCGATTTGGCAAAGAAAAAGAAATGGACTTTGCGAATGAAGGCCACGTGTTTGGTGGCAATTTTGATTTTTGTCGGATTTGGCTGGGTCATTGTGAACCTGGTCCACTGGCAGATCTTTCGCGGGGAGGACCTGAGCCAAGCGGCTTTGAATCAAAGCCTGCGCAGCACGACGCTCAGCGCCACCCGAGGCACGATCTACGACGCCACTGGGAAAGTGCTGGCCCAAAGCGCCAGCGTTTGGACCGTGGTGCTGGAGCCGGCGTACTTCAATGACTACAAGGACCCGGAAGCGGTGCGGCGCACTGTGGCCCAGGGCCTGGCGCAGATTCTGGACATGGATGAGAACGAGGTCTACGAGCGCACCCAGGGCAACTCCTACTTTGTATATCTGAAGCGCCGGGTGGAGACGGATATCCGGGATGAGATCAACGAGTTCCTGGAAAACAATGAGATTTCCGCAGGCGTGCGGCTGATCGAGGACTATAAGCGCTATTATCCTTATGGCACGGTGGCGTCCACCGTGTTGGGATTCACCGGTACCGACGGCCAGGGCCTGGAGGGCTTGGAGCTGCAGTACGATTCCCAGCTGCGAGGCACCGCGGGAAGGCTGATCTCCTCCCAGAATGCCTTGGGCACGGATATGCCTTTTGAGTACGAACAGTATGTGGAGGCGGAGAATGGTTACGACTTGGTGCTGACCATAGACGAGACCGTCCAAAGCATCCTGGAGAAATACCTGGCGGAGGGTGTGGATCAGTTCAAGGTGAAGAACGGTGCCGTGGCCATTATGATGGACGTGGACACCGGCGCCATCCTGGGCATGGCCACCACTCCCACCTATGATCCCAACGACCCCTTCACCATCTACGACGAAGATCTGCAGGCGGAGATTGATGCCCTGTCCGGGGATGAGCAGGACGAAGCCTACAATGCCGCCCAGCTGAAGCAGTGGCGGAACAAAGCGGTGTCGGACACCTACTATCCCGGCTCTGTGTTTAAGATGTGCACCTACGCCATGGGCCTGGAAGAGGGCGTGGTCACCGAGCAGAGCACCTTTAACTGCGGTGGCTCCATTATGGTGGAGGGCTGGAATGAGCCCATTCACTGCTGGAAGCACTCCGGCCACGGGCTGGAGACCTTCCGGGAGGGCCTGTATAATTCCTGCAACCCCTGGGCCATCCACATTGGCCAGCTGCTGGGGGCGGAGACCTTTGGCAAGTACCGGGAAGCCTTTGGCTTTACAGAGAGCACAGGCATCGACCTGCCCGGTGAGGCCACCACGCTGTACCACAGTGTGTCGGACATGGCCAACGTGGCAGTGGATTTGGCCACGGAATCCTTTGGCCAGAACTTCAGTATCACTCCTGTGCACATGATCACTGCGGCGGCGGCCATTGCCAACGGCGGCAATCTGGTCACCCCCCACGTGGTGGATCGGGTGGTGGATCAGGAGGGAAATATCATCAAGACCGCCGACACCAGCTATCGCCGGCAGGTGGTCAGCGAGGAAACCTCCGCAGCCATTGTGGACATCCTGCGGGAGAACGTGGAGCACGGCACTGCCACCGGCGGGTATGTGGCAGGGTACCGGATCTGCGGCAAGACCGGCACCTCGGAGAAGATGGACAAATGGAACGAGGACCGTTCCCAGCCCATGGAGTATATCGCTTCCTTCTGCGGATTTGCTCCGGCGGAGGATCCCAAATACGCCCTGCTGGTGTTCTTTGACGAGCCGGATGGGGAAGAGAACGGCGGTTACACCGGCGGCAATGCCGTGGCAGGTCCCTACTTTGCCAAGATGATGGAGGAGACCCTCCCCTACCTGGGAGTGGAAGCCCAGTACAGCGAGGAAGAGTACGCCGCGCTGGATACAGTGGCACCCACAGTCACAGGCATGACGCTCCAGGAGGCCTATGAGAAGCTGGAAAGCGCTGGGCTGTCCTACTCGGTCATTGGTGAGGAGAATGACGGAGCTGCCACAGTCACGGCCCAGGTGCCGGAGAGTGGAGGCGCGGTGCCCAAGGACGGCAAGGTGGTCTTGTACACCGACGGGTACGATGAGTCCTCCACCTATGTGACGGTGCCCAACTTTGTGGGCTATGACGTGACCAATGCCAGTTACCTGGCCAGTATCAGCGGCCTGCAGATCAGCGTCAGCGGATCGTCGTCGGCCACAGCGGAGGCCACCTCTCAGAGCGTGGCCGAAGGGGAAGAGGTCAAGAACGGCACGGTGATCTCCCTGTACTTTGTGGATAACACTAATGCGGAAACCGGTGACAATGTGGCCACAGCAGGCTGACCGGCGGGCAAAATAACGGAAAAACAACGAGAGGGGTAGAACGATGAAAGGCATGCTGTATCTAATGGTTTCGGTGATCGCCTTCGCCATTACGGCGCTGTTGGGGAAGTGGATGATCCCCTTCCTGCACAAGTTGAAGTTTGGCCAGACCATTCGGGAAGTGGGCCCCAGCTGGCACAAGAGCAAGCAGGGCACTCCCACCATGGGAGGGCTGATGTTCATCCTGGGCACAGCCGTTGCCATGATTGCGTGTCTGCCCCTGTTCTACTCCTTGGGTGTGGAGGAGACCGCCTTGCTGAAGGCCAAGGCCTTTGCAGGGCTGGGCATGGCGGTGGCCTTTGGCGCCATCGGCTTTATGGATGATTACATCGGCATTGTGAAGAAGCGCAACCTGGGCCTGACCGAGCGTCAGAAGCTGGTGCTCCAATTTGCCGTGGCTGCCGCTTACTTGGTCTCCACCGGAGTAGCCGGGGACGGCACCGCCACCACCATCCCCTTTGTGGGGCAGCTGGACCTGGGATGGTTCTATTACCCCTTGGCGGCGGTGGCCATTGTAGGCATGGTCAACGCGGTGAACTTCACCGATGGCATTGACGGCTTGAACACCACGGTGTCCTTCTTTGCCTTCTTGTCCTTGGCCATCTGCGGAGGAATCCTGTCCATGACAGGGCTTTCGGCCTTGGGCTTGGCCTCTGCTGCCTCCTGTGTGGGCTTCCTCATTTGGAACTGGCATCCTGCCAAGGTGTTCATGGGGGACACCGGCTCTCTGTTCATGGGAGGTGTGGTGTGCGCTTTGGCCTTTGGCTTGGATCTTCCCCTGCTGCTGTTGCCCGTGGGATTTGTCTACATCTGTGAGATCGTCTCCGTGGTGCTGCAGGTCAGCTATTTTAAGGCAACTCACGGCAAGCGGCTCTTTAAAATGAGCCCCATCCACCATCACTTTGAGATGTGCGGTTGGAGCGAGGTGAAGATTTGCCTGGTGTTTGGGCTGGTGGCCCTGCTGGGAGGAGCCATTGCTGTGGCGTGCGTCAGCTTTGGCATGTGATTTTACAATCCTCTGGTTTTCCGGCTGACGTCGGGAAAGAATAGGAACATACCATACGGCGAAAAACGCCGTCAGATTGATCGGAGAAAGGAGCGACCACAATGGCCAGTGCAGGCAGAACCGCTCGGGGCTTGCGGCGGATACCGGGGAGCAGACCCCGGCCGGCGGAACCAGCCCCCCGGGGCAGTGCCCCCAATAAGAAGGAGGCGCCGCGCCGCAGGGAAAAGAGCGGCCTCTTTTACCTGGGCGCCGGGATGGATACCCATCTGTTGGTGCTGATCCTGGTGCTTTTGGCCATTGGCCTGGTGATGCTCTTCTCTGCCAGCTACGCCAACAGCTATTACTACTATGGGGACAGCTATTACTTTATCCGTCGGCAGGCGGGATTTGCGATCTTTGGCGTGGCCTGTATGCTGGCCATCTCCATGGTGGACTATCACGCTTTGGAAAAATTCGCGGTGCTGCTGGCAGTGGTGTCCGTGGGACTTTTGGCGTTTCTGCTAATCTGTCGGTACGCCCACCTCACCCAAATTGCCAAACGAGTGGGTGAAGCCACCCGCTGGCTGCGGTTTGGACCTTTGGAATTTCAGCCCTCGGAGGTGGCCAAGTTTGGAGTAATTCTGTTATTTGCTCACCTGATCTCCCGCCGCATGGATAAGATGAATACCTTCCGGTATGGAGTAGCTCCCTTTGGGGGGATTTTGCTGGTGTTTGCCGGTCTGATCTACCTGGAGAACCACCTGTCCGGCACCTTGATCATTCTGCTCATCGGCGCCTCCATGATGTTTGTGGGCGGCACCAAGCCCCGGTGGTTTGTGCTGGGCGCCCTGCTGCTGGCTGCGCTGCTGATGTATGTGTTCTTTATCAAGGGCGGCTATCAGCGTCAGCGTATTGACGCATGGCTGGATCCTTGGTCCGAGACCGTGGATCCTGACCAGACCTATCAGACCCGTCAGTCCCTGTATGCCATCGGGTCCGGAGGGCTTCTGGGCGTGGGGCTGGGCCAGTCCCGTCAGAAGTATCTGTATTTGCCCGAGCCCCAGAACGACTTCATCTTCGCCATTGTCTGCGAGGAACTGGGCCTGGTGGGCGCCCTGGTGATCATTGTGCTGTTTGCCCTGCTGATCTGGCGGGGGTATGTGGTATCCGTCAATGCCCCGGATGCCTTCGGGCGGCTGCTGGGGCTGGGGATCACCTTCCAGATCGGGCTGCAGGTGGTGCTAAATATCTGTGTGGTGACCAATAGTTTGCCCAACACGGGCATCAGTTTGCCTTTCTTCAGCTACGGGGGCACCTCCCTGGTGATGCTGCTGGGAGAGATGGGCGTGCTGTTGGGCATCTCGCGGCGATCCAATCTGGAAAAGACTTGAGCCAATTAAAGTGACTGTAAGGGAGTGGGAACGATGAAAGTTCTATTCACCGGCGGCGGCACTGCCGGACACATCAATCCGGCCTTGGCGGCGGCGGGCTACCTGCTGCAGAAGGAGCCGGACGCCCAGATCCTCTATGTGGGGAACAAGGGCGGCATGGAAGAGCGGCTGGTGCCCCAAGCGGGGCTGGAGATCAAGACCGTGCACATCTCCGGTTTTCAGCGGAAGCTGACCCCCAAGAACCTGGTCCGGAATGCCCAGACCGTGGTGCGGGTGTTCACCGCCACGGCGGAGGCCAAGAAGATCATCAAGGACTTTACCCCAGATGTGTGCGTGGGCACGGGCGGGTATGTCAGCGGCCCAGTGATCCGGGAGGCGGCGAAGCTGGGGATCCCCTGCGTGATCCACGAGTCCAACGCCTACCCCGGTGTCACCACTAAGATGCTGGCCAAGTCTGTGAAAGCGGTGATGCTGGCTGTTCCCGACGCCAAAAAGTACTTTGACTCCTCGGTCAACTGCGTGGTCACAGGCAACCCTGTCCGGGGAGAGGTCCTGGCGGCCCAGCGGGAGGAATCCCGCAAAGCCCTGGGGCTGGATGACCGGCCGGTGGTGCTGTCCTTTGGGGGAAGCCTGGGAGCCTCGGCGGTGAACAGAGCGGCGGCCTATATGCTGGCCCAAAGCGCGAAAACTGGGGAATACCAGCACATTCACGGATACGGTGCCCACGATGAGAAGTTCCTGGACGAAGTGCGGGAATTTGGTCTGGACCGTGAAAAAAATCCCCAGATCCGGCTGTTGGAGTACATTGACAACATGCCCCAGTGCCTCTCTGCGGCGGACCTGGTGATCAGCCGGGCGGGAGCCATGACCTTGACGGAGATCGAAGCCAAGGCCAAGGCGTCCATCCTGATCCCCTCTCCCAATGTGGCGGAGAACCATCAGTTCCACAACGCCATGGCCCTGGTGCGCCGGGGCGCGGCGGAGATCATCGAGGAAAAGGACCTGACCGGAGAAGTCCTGTGGGAGAAGGTCCGCAGCATCCTCTCCGATCCGCAGCGTCTGGAGTCTCTGGGGGAGAACGCCGGAAAGATGGAAGTCCTGGACGCCAGTGACCGGATCTACCGGGTGATCAAAGCCGCCGCCGGCAAATGACGCCCCTCACCCGAAGGGGCCGCGCCTCATAGTATGGCGTATGCTGAATCGGGTGAGGTGTTCTGTATGATTGTCATTGACGGTCCCGCAGAGCTGCGGGGGGAGTTGAAAGTGCAAGGAGCCAAGAACAGCACCCTGCCGCTGCTGGCGGCCACGGTGCTGTGCCGCGGACAGACGGTGCTGCACAATTGCCCCCGGCTCTCGGATGTGGAGACGGCCGTGCGGATCCTGGAGCATTTGGGGAGCCACTGCTATTGGCAGGGGGACAGTTTGGTGGTGGAGAATTCCATGACCTGCTGCCAGGTACCCCCGGATCTGATGCGGGAGATGCGATCGTCCATTGTGTTTTTGGGGGCCATCGTGGCCCGCTGCGGCCAAGCGGAGCTGTGCTTCCCGGGGGGCTGTGAGCTGGGCCCACGGCCCATCGACCTGCACATTGAGGCCTTGCAAAAGCTGGGAGTGGAGATCCAGGAGTCCGGTGGCTGTCTGTACTGTCAGGCGCCGGAGGGGATCCGCGGGACGTACATATCCCTGGCCTTTCCCAGTGTTGGCGCCACGGAAAACGTGATCCTGGCAGCGGTGTGCGGCAAGGGGACGACTGTCATCGCCAATGCCGCGCGGGAGCCGGAGATCGCCGACTTGGCGGCCTACCTCAACCGGTGCGGGGCAAGAATCTACGGAGCGGGAGAGGGCTGTGTCATCATTGACGGGGTCAGCGAGCTGTACGGCTGCGAACACACCGTCATGCCGGACCGCATTGCCGCTGTCACCTACATGGCCGCGGCTGCTGTCACCGGCGGGAATGTTACCCTGTTGGATGTGGACAATACCCACATTCTGCCCATGCTGGCACCCTTTGAGCAGTCTGGCTGCTCGGTGCGGCAGTTGGGTAGCGCGCTGAACATCATGGCGCCTCCCAGACTCAACGCGGTGCGGCACATTCGCACCATGCCCTATCCCGGCTTTCCCACCGACGCCCAGCCGGTGGTGATGAGCATGGCCGCAGTGGGCCGAGGTACCAGCATCTTTGTGGAGAACATCTTCGAAAGCCGCTACAAGCACGCCGAAGGTCTCCAGCGCCTGGGCGCCAAGATCAAGGTGGAAGGCAAGGTGGCCATTGTGGAAGGCGTGGAGCGCCTGCGGGGCGCCCCGGTGATCTCTCAGGATCTTCGGGGAGGCGCCGCGCTGGTGGTGGCCGGGCTGGCAGCGGAGGGCAGAACCCACGTGGGCGGCGTGGAACACATCCGCCGGGGTTACGAGGATTTGGCGGGCAGCCTGGCCGATTTGGGTGCCCGGATCCGGGAGGTGGAAGACCTCCCATAAAAATCAGGATTGTGGAAAGGAGGGAATGCCATGGCGGGCGGACGGCCTCCCAGGGATCCCTGGGAGGGATACGAGTTTATAGATATCAACTCTCGTTCCGGAGAACCGTCGCCCCAGCGGGAGCGGCGTCCGCGGCAGGAGGAGCGGAGAGCACCCTCCAGAAGCAGAAACCGGCGTCCCTCCACCCGGGAACGCAGCCGCAGCGGTACGCCTCCCAGGGGGAGGCAGCCTCGAGGGAGTCCGCCTAACCGGCGTCCTCCCCAGCGGCCGCCGGGGAAAAAGCGGCCTCGCAAGCCATTGGGGAAGGCAGCCCGGCGGTTTCTGATGGTGTTCACCTTGCTGGTTATGGTGGCTGTCACAGCCTTTGCCTGTGTGTTCTTGGTGTTCAAGATTCGGGACATCGAGGTCACTGGGGATACGGTGTATGAGCAGTCCACCATCCTGGAGGTCAGCGGATACCAGATTGGCGACAATTTGGTGCTGCTCACCACAGGGCCTCAGGAGCAGGCCTTGGAGGATCAGCTGCCCTACATTGCCGATGCTCAAATTATCCGGCACTTCCCTGGAACGTTGGAGATCCACATCACCGCCGCCCAGACGGCTGCCTGCGTAGCCAGCGGCAGCCAGTGGTTTAATGTCAGTTCCACTGGGAAGATCCTGGAGCAGGTGACGGAGCCGCCGGCAGGAGTGATGCAGGTGACTGGCCTGGTGTTGACAGAACCGGAGGTGGGGGAAACCTTCCAGGCTCAGGATGCGGAGCATCAGGAGGCCTTTGGAGAGATCCTGTCCACGCTGGCGGATCTGGGTGCAGCGGGGGACATCACCACTCTGGATTTGACGGACCTTTACAACATCACCATGAACTACCAGGGGCGGATTCAGTTCCTGATGGGGAGCACGGTGGAGCTGCAGTACAAACTGGAGCTGGCCCTGGGCAAGGTGATTCCCAACCTGGCGTCGGATGCCAAAGGCACTCTGGACTTGACTGTGGCGGGGGATGTAAAGAAGGCTTTCTTTACAGAGGGAACTTCCAGCACCTCGAGCACAAGCTCCTCCACACAGGAGGACGGTGATTCCTCCAGCAGTGAAGGGAGCACGGAGGAAAGTGGTGACTCCAGCGACACCACCTCGGACACATCGGATAGCTCCGACAGCTCGGATAGCGGCAGCAGCACAGATGACGGGGGCTCCTCCAACGGGGAGGAAAGCTCCGGCACTGACAGAGGCGGCGAGATTCCGGACACCATCTTTACAGGCTGAGGGCCGCCGAAACCGCTGATTTTTCCTGGACTTTGGGATGGGGTCTTGTGTATTTTTTCCCCAATAGCGAAGCACCTGGAAAACTTTTGCCTTTACAGCGGCTTTTTTTCAGAATTTCCTTGAAATTCTGCGGGAAAAGTGATAAATTATAGCATATACCATACTGGGAAAAATGTAATGCCAAGGGCTTTACACAAAGATAGAGTATCGTTTAGAAAAGCCAAGGAGGAACTAACATGCCTTTTGAAGTTGACAACCTGCTCGATGAAACTCCTCAGACGATAAAAGTGGTCGGTGTCGGCGGCGGCGGCGGGAACGCCGTCAACCGCATTGCCAGTGCCGGCGTGCGCAGCGTGGAGCTGGTCTGCATGAATACGGATAAGCAGGCTCTGCAGCGCTCCCAGGCCACGGTGAAGATCCAGATCGGCGAGAAGCTGACCCAGGGCCGCGGCGCTGGGTCCAAGCCGGAGATCGGCGAGAAGGCCGCAGAAGAGAGCCGCGAGATCATTGCCAACACCCTGAAGGACGCGGACATGGTGTTCATCACTGCCGGCATGGGCGGCGGTACCGGCACCGGAGCCGCTCCCAAGGTTGCCCAGATTGCCAAGGAGCAGGGCGCTCTCACGGTGGGCATTGTCACAAAGCCCTTTGCTTTTGAGGGCCGCCGCCGTATGGAGCAGGCCGAGAAGGGCATTGCTGCTCTGCGGGAGCATGTGGACTCCCTGGTGGTCATTCCCAATGAGCGTTTGAAGCTGGTCAGCGAGGAGCGTATCACTCTGGCCAATGCCTTTATCGTGGCCGATGATGTGCTGCGTCAGGGCGTGCAGTCCATTTCCGATCTGATCCAGCTGCCCGGTATCGTCAACCTGGACTTCGAGGATGTGAAGTCCGTGATGCAGAACGCGGGCTATGCTCACATGGGTGTGGGCCATGCCAGCGGCAAGGACAAGGCGGAGCAGGCTGCTATGGCTGCCATTTCCAGCCCCCTGCTGGAGACCAAGATTGCCGGCGCACGAGGCGTGATCATCAATATCACTTCCTCTCCCGACATCGCACTGGACGAGATCGACACTGCCTCTCAGATTGTCACCGAGCGGGCCCACGAGGATGCCAACATCATTTGGGGCGCCACCTTTGACGAGAGCATGGAGGATGAGATGTCCGTCACCGTCATCGCCACTGGCTTCCAGGGCGGCGATGGGGAGAAGGCCAAGGCCAGCACTCTGGATGTGGATATGGACCTGGACGACGATGATTTCATTGGCTCCACTCCTGCAGCGTCCAGCACCAGCAGCGCATCCACCCGTACTTCCCGGCCTGTGGAGCGTACAACAGAGCCCCGGGTGGACCCGGCCGTGATTGATGATGACGACACCTTCACGGATATCATGTCCATCTTCAATCGGAAGTAAGACATAACGCAGTTTAGAAAAAGGGATCCGCGGTGCGGTATCCCTTTTTTTGTGAAAAAAAGAATTAGGGAGGACTATCTAATGAGCAAATGGATTGACGGGGTGCACCATATCGCGCTGCGCCCCACAGCGGAGCAGTATGAGAAGACTGTGAAGTTCTACACGGAAATCCTGGGCTTGGAGATCAAGCGCAGCTGGGGAGATCCCGCGCATCCCTGTTTGATGGTTTCCTGCGGGGATAACACCTGCCTGGAGATCCTCAATGGGGAGACCCCTGCACCTCGGGGCGGCGCCATTGACCACATGGCTTTTGCCACCACCAAGGTGGACGAGCTGATCCAGCGGGTGAGGGACGCCGGGTACGAGATCGCGGTGGAGCCCAACGACACCAACGCCATTGGAATTCCCATCCGGATCGCCTTCTGCTATGGCCCCGTGGGGGAGTACATCGAGTTCTTCTGGGAGAAGTGATATGGCGGAAGCAGTGCGGGTAAATACCAAGGATATGGCGGCAGTGGCCCCAACGCTGCGGGCAGGGCAGCGGGTGCTGCTCTCCGGGGTGTGCTACACCTCCCGGGACGCTGCCCACAAGCGCATCACGCAGATGCTGGACCAAGGGGAGACGCCTCCCTACGACCTCAACGGCGCTGCCATCTACTATGCTGGTCCCACCCCCGCTCCGGAGGGGTTGCCCATCGGATCCTGCGGGCCCACCACCAGTGGGCGGATGGATCCCTATACGCCTCGATTCCTGGATTTGGGCTTGAAGTGTATGATTGGCAAGGGGAAGCGCAGTCCTGAAGTGGTGGAAGCCATGAAGCGCAATGGAGCCGTGTACCTGTGCGCCATTGGAGGAGCTGGAGCGTTGGCAGCCCAGTGCATTGAAAGCGCGGAAGTGATTGCCTTTGAGGACTTGGGCTGTGAGTCGGTGAAGCGGCTGGTCCTGAAGGAGTTTCCTTTGATTGTGGCCATTGACAGTCAGGGGAACAGCGTTGTGAAATAAGGTTTCCCGTTGTCCGGGAAACCGGACACTTAATTTTGAGAAAAGGGGAGACCTGATTTTGTTTACATCGCTCATGAAAGCCTTTGTGCCGGGTTATGGGGAGAAGGATGAGCCCCAGGTCCGGGAGAAGAGCGGCAAGGTTGCCGGCATGGTGGGAATTGCCACCAACCTGCTGTTGTTTATCATCAAACTGGTGGCGGGGTTGGTTTCCGGAAGTGTGGCTGTGATGGCGGATGCTGTCAACAACTTGACGGATTCCGGTTCGTCCATCGTGATGCTGGTGGGATTCAAGATGGCCGGGAAGCCTGCCGACGAGGAACATCCCTTCGGCCATGCCCGGATTGAATACCTGGCTGGAGTGATTGTGTCGTTTATCGTGTTGTTCCTGGGCCTGGAGCTGGGGATGACCTCCATTGAGAAGATCATCACCCCGGAGGACGCGGACTTCAGTCCTTTCGCCCTGGCGATCCTGGTGGTGTCCATCCTGATCAAGCTGTGGCAGTGCTTCTTCTACCGCAGCGTTGGGAAGACCATCCACTCTGACACGGTGTTTGCCACTTCCAGTGACAGCCGCAACGACGTGATTGCCACCTCTGTGGTGCTGCTGGGTGCGGTGATCACCCGGATTACAGATCTGAACCTGGACGGCTTCTTGGGCTTGGCGGTGGCCGCGTTTATCGTGGTTTCCGGCGTGAAGCTCATTATAGAGACTGCCAATCCCCTGTTGGGCATGGCGCCGGATGCGGATCTGGTGAAGACCATTTACGAGAAGATTCTCTCCTATGACGGAATTTTTGGAATCCACGATTTGACCGTCCACAACTACGGGGAAGGCAAGTGTTTTGCTTCGGTGCACTGCGAGGTGCCTGCGGAGCGGGATATCCTGGAGAGCCACGACGTCATTGATAACATTGAGCGGGACTTTCAGCGGGATTTGGGCATCCACCTGGTGATCCACCTGGATCCCATTGTCACCGGCGACGAGCGCACCAACAAGCTTCGGGAGCAGGTGGGAAAGCTCCTGAAGGTGGTGTATCCCGGCTGTGCCATGCACGATTTCCGTGTGGTTTGGGGTGTGACTCACTCCAATGTGGTGTTCGATATGGCGGTGCCCTTCTCCTTGAAGGATAGCGACAGTCAGATCAAAGACCGGATGGATCAGGCGGTGAAAACCCTGGATCCCACCTACCGGACGGTGATCACCATCGACCGGGAGGGCACGGTAAATCAACTGGAATCTTGATAAAAAAGGGATGCTGCGCTTGGCGGCATCCCTTTTTTATGGAACTCTATGGCCATCGTCAGGAGGATGTAACAGGAGTCGTGTTCGTCTTTTCGGAATGATTCCCAAAAGCTTTTGCCGATAAAACCAGAGCATGAAATCAAAAAAGGGCTGCTGCGCCTAGGCGCAGCAGCCCTTTTATCCTATTCTCAGTTCTTTACAAAGAACTGATCGTACCAGACAATAAAGGAGTAGAAGGACCAGATCTTCTGCATGTTCTTGGCCTTGCCCTCTTTGTGGTCGTCCAAAAGCTTCATCAGCTGGTCAGTGACGAAGAACTTGTCCGCGATGTCGCTCTGGAAGGCCTCCTTGACCTTGTTGTAGTACTTATCCTCCCGCAGCCAATCGGACAGAGGCACCGGGAAGCCCAGCTTCTTCATCCGAGCGGTCTTCTCCGGCAGCTGCTTCAGAGCGGCGGCCCGCAGTGCCTTTTTGGTGGTCTCGCTCTGGCAGTCCGCCCGGTACCGGCTGGGGATCCGGCAGGAGAGCTCCAGCATCTTCCGATCCAGGAAGGGCACCCGCAGCTCCAGGGAGTTGGCCATGCTCATCCGGTCAGCCTTCAGCAGGATGTCGTAGATCATCCAGGTGTGCATGTCCACGTACTGCAGCTGGGTGGGCTCGTCCAGATCCTTCACCTCGTCAAAATACCGCTTGCTGTACTCCTCAGGCAGCTTGGAGGTGATGGGACGCTTCAGGTATTTCTGCCGCTCCGCAGGATCGGTGAAGACATAGTTGGCCCGCATAAACCGCTGATAGGGCTCCATGGCACCCCGGATAATGAAGTGCTTGCCTTTGAACTCCGGCATCCGCTTGGCCACAGCACCGGCCATCTTCCGCACGGGGCGGGGGACCTTCCGGGTGTAGTCGGCAAAGTGGCCACCCTGGAGGTACATGGGGTAGCCGCCGAAGAGCTCGTCGGCGCCTTCACCGGAGAGCACCACCTTCACATACTTCCGGGCGTTCTTGGCCAGGAAGTAAAGGGGAATTTCCGAGGGATTGGGCAGGGGCTCGTCCAGCATGTACTGGATCAGGGGAACCGCGTCGAAAAACTCGTCGGCGGAAACCTTGTTGGAGATGTTCTCCACCCCCACAGCTTTGGAGAACTCCTGGGCATAGGGCAGCTCGCTGTACTTCTCCTCGGTGTAGCCCACAGAGAAGGTTTTCACCTTCTTGGTGCCCTTGCTGATCTCCTTTACCACATAGCTGGAGTCCACGCCGGAGGACAGGAAGCAGCCCACCTCCACGTCGGAGATTTGGTGCATGGCTACGCTCTCTTCGAACTCCTTCTGGATGGCCTCCTCCCAGTATTCCAGGGACTTGTCATCCTCAATGCGGTAGCGGATCCGGTAGTACCGCTCCACGGTGAGCTTGCCGTCTTTGTAGGTAAAGCAGTGGGAGCCGGGCAGCTTGAACACGTTTTTAAAGATGGTGTTCTCGTAGGGGATATACTCGTAGGAGAGGTATTCGGGGATCTTCTCCTCATCCAGCTCCTTGACAAAGCCGGGATGGGAGAGAAAGCTCTTGATCTCCGAACCGAAGAGGAATTCCCCGCCGTTTTTATAGTAGTAGAAGGGCTTGATGCCGAAGATGTCCCTGGCGCCGAAGAGTTCCTCTTTTTCCTTGTCCCAAATGACGAAGGCGAACATGCCTCTCAGCTTCTGGAGGATTTCCTTGCCGTATTCCTCGTATCCGTGGAGGATGGTTTCGGAGTCGGTGCGGGTCTTAAAGACGTGGCCCTTTTGCACCAAGTCTTCCCGCAGGCTCTGGAAGTTGTAGATCTCCCCGTTGAAGATGAGCACCTTGGTGCCGTCCTCGTTGAGGATGGGCTGACGTCCGCCCTCCAAGTCGATGATGGACAGCCGCCGGAATCCCAGGGAAATTCCCTGGTCCACATAGTAGTCCGCGTCGTCCGGGCCCCGGTGGATGATCCGATCAGCCATGGCTTTGACCACAGCCTGGGGATCAGCCGCCACGGGGGTATTGATAAATCCCACAAAACCGCACATGGGCAGTGTCCTCCTTTGAATCTATGAAATCAAACGGTTGTACTGAGCTTTCAGCGGGCCGCCGCAGGTTTCCACACAGCGCTTGGAGAGGACCTCCAGCGCGTCCAGATATCCCCGGCCCAGAGGAGTGTCCTTCTTGACCAGGGAGAGCTCGGTGCAGCCCAGGATGATGCTGTCACAGCCGGCGTCAAAGAGCTCGTCGCTGACACGGCGGAACTTTCCCATATCCGCGGGCTTTCCGGCCTTGATGTCGTCGTAGATCAGCGACATGACCAGCTTCTGCCCGGTCTCACTGGGAACCGCCCAGGAAAGTCCCTTGTTCTCCAGCGCCTGCTGGAACAGCCCGGTTCGGACGGTGCCGGTGGTGGCCAGGATCCCTGCTTTGTGCTTTCCAGCTATTCGCAGCTCCTGAGCGGTCTCCTTCACCATGTGCACAAAGGGAACCTGAACATTGCCTGCCAGTTCCTCGTAGAAGTAGTGGGAAGTGACACAGGGTGCGCAGAGCACTCCGGCGCCCACGCTTTCCAGGGTGTGGGCCATGTCTTCCAGCACCGGCAGGGGAGAGGGCTTGGAGTTGTCCAGAATATAGGCGGTGCGGTCGGGCACCTGAGGATTGTTCAGCACAATGACGCTCAGATGTTCCTGGTCGGTTTTGGCGTCGGTCATTTGGATGATAAGCTCCAGCAAATAGGCAGTGGCCATGGGGCCCATGCCGCCGATGATGCCCAGGGTCTTCATAGCATCCCTCCTTGGCGGCTCAATCACGCAGTCCCTTGTTGCCGAAGTACCGCCGGTATTTCTCGTAGTAGTGGAATTGGTTTTTCCGATAGTGTACCCAGCGCTTAAAAGACCGATCCCCTTCGTAGTAATAGGAGTGGCACACTTTGCCGGCCTTGATCAAGGCTTTGGCTTCCGCCTTGGCGCTTTCACTTTTGACATACTGGAAGATAATGGGTTCGGGAATGATGGTCCACAGGACTTTGTTCTTGGCCACGGTGCAGGGCATGTCCTTGTGATAGATCACGTCGTCCACCAGCCACTTGGCCAGGTTGTACCCGGCGGCGGTGACGAAATAGCTGCTGCGGCCCTGGCGCAGGTTCATCTCAAAGAGCTTATATTTTCCGTCCCGATGGTCGTACTTCATGTCGAAGTTGGCAAAGCCCACATAACCGATGCCTTCCAGGAAGTTCTTCATCTGCTGGTTGAGCTCCTCATCGTAGCCGTTGATGATGGCGGCGTAACTGCCGATGCCCTCGGGGGAGTGCTCCTCCAGCAGGGCATTGCCCAGGGCGATGAGCTTCACCTTTTTATCCCGGCCGCAATAGCAGTTCATCACCCGCATATTGCTGTCGTCTCCGGGGATGTACTCCTGGAGGATCAGGTGGTCCTTGTAAGAGGAGGAGTAGATGGCGTTGAGGATGGCGTTGAACTCATCTCGGGTCTGGGCTACAAAGACTTTTTTCTTGTGGGGGAAACTGCAGTTCCAGTAGGCCACGGAGTTGGAGGGCTTGATGATCACCGGGAAGTCAAAGGGCAGCTCCACGGTTTTATAGGTTTCATAGGAGCAGGTGGTAGTCTTGGGGAAGGCAAAGCCGTGCTCGGTGCACACCTGGTAGAAGCTCTCCTTGATGGAGAGACGCATCAGCAGATCCTCGTCGATGCACTCAAACACATAGGCGCCCCGCAGCTTGTCCTGGTTGCGCACCAAAAGCTTGATGTAATTGTCCCCACAGGGCACCAGCAGCAGTTTTTTGCCGCTGCCCTCATACCTCTTGGCAAAGTCCAAGAGAGTTTTGACGAACACCTGGTCATCCTCCAAATTGGGCTCCACCACCTCCACGGTGACGATCTTGCTGGCGGTGCAGGGGCCGAGGACCCCTTTGCCAATGGCCACGGACTTTACACCGTATTCCTGGTGGAAGGACCGGGCCATCCCGTAGACGTTGATGTCGCTGCCCAATAGGACAGGCTGAAACGCAATTTCCTGACTCATTTCCAATCGGACCTCATTTCCATATCATCTGGCATTTGATCTTTGGGGAAACCGGCAGCTTATGCCTTGGCGGCTTCCTCACTGAAAAACTGTTTGTACCACACCAAGAAGGTGTACACAGTCCACACCCGGCGGCTGTTGTCGGCTTTGCCGGCCTTGTGGTCGTCCAAGAGCTTCACAAGCTTCTCCGTGTGGAAGAACTTCCGGGCGTTTTCCCCCTGGAACTCTTCCTTGACAATGTTGTAATACTTGTCCTCTTTCAGCCACACCCGAGTGGGCACCGGGAAGCCCAGCTTCTTCTTGCCGGCCCACTTTTCGGGCATCCGGCGCAGGGCAGCCTTGCGCATGGCGTACTTGGTGTTCTCGCTGTTGACCCGGTACTTGGTGGGGATCCGCCCGGCCAAGGCCATGATCTTCTTGTCCAGGAAGGGCACCCGCAGTTCCAGGGAGTTGGCCATGCTCATCTTGTCGGCCTTCAGCAGGATATCTCCCACCATCCACATGTTCAGGTCCACAAACTGCATCTTGGTCACCGGATCCTTGTCCTGGACCATGTCGTAGTAGGGCTTGCACAACGCCTCGGGAGCCGGGGCGCCGGTGGTATGGTTCAGAATGGCCCGGCGCTCCTTCTCGGTGAACATATAGGCGTTGCCAATGAACCGCTCCTCCAGCCGCTTGCCCCGGCGCACCAGGAAGTTCAATCCCCGGTGAGCGGGCAGCTTTCCGGCGATGGCGCCGATAAGCTTGCGGATGGGGAAGGGGATCTTGTCATACCAGGTCATCTCCAGGGGTTCCTTGTAGATGTTGTACCCGCCGAAGATCTCGTCAGCGCCCTCGCCGGAGAGCACCACTTTTAGGTGCTGGCTTGCCAGGTTGCATACAAAGTACAGGGCAACTGCGGCGGGATCCGCCAGAGGCTCGTCCATGTGGTACTGGATCTTGGGGAAGTTCCCCCAGAACTCCTCGGGAGTGATGATCTTGCTGATATTTTTCACAGGAATCTGTTCCGACAGCTCCTGGGCGTAGCTGATCTCATTGTACTTGGTGCCATTGTCAAAGCCCACGGTGAAGGTCTTGTCCACATGGGCGGAACAGGCGACATAGCTGGAGTCCACGCCGGAGGACAGGAAAGATCCCACCTCCACGTCGGAGATCTTGTGGGCCTCCACAGAGTCGTCAAAGGTCTTTTCAATCTCATCCACCCAGTACTCCAGGGGCTTGTCCTCCTCTGCGTTGAAGGTGGGCAGCCAGTACCGGGTGACCTCCATCTTTCCGTTCTGGTAGCGGAAGTAGTGGGCAGGGGGCATCTTGTAGACGTCCTTGAAGAAGGTCTCCGGTCCGGGAGAGTACTGGAAGGAGAGATAATTCTCCAGCGCTTTCTCATTCAATTCTTTTTTGAAGTGGGGATGGTGCAGGAAGCTCTTGATTTCCGACCCAAACAGGAAAGTGCTGCCCATTTTGGCGTAGTACAGGGGCTTGATGCCGAAGAAGTCCCGCGCGCCAAAGAGCTCGCGCTTCTCCTTATCCCAGATGACAAAGGCGAACATACCGCGCAGTTTGTTCAAAAGATCTGGTCCGTACTCTTCATAGCCGTGGAGCAGCACCTCGGAATCGGTGGCTGTTTTAAATACGTGACCTGCTGCCAGCAGGTCTTTTTTTAATTCCTGGTAGTTGTAGATCTCTCCGTTGAAGCTGAGAACCTTGGTGCCGTCCTCATTTAAGATGGGCTGGCGTCCGCCTTCCAGGTCGATGATGGAGAGCCGCCGGAACCCCAGGGAGATGGAGCCGTCCATATAGTAATCCGCGTCGTCAGGGCCCCGGTGACGGATGGCGTCCGTCATAGAGCGGAGCACGCCCTCATCCAGGAGGGTGTCGCCGCCGTCGATGAATCCAACGAATCCGCACATGATCGTAGCCTGCCTTTCTCTAGCCAAATTGTCAGCGCGGTCTGGCGGCAGCAGGATGTGCCGCCAGAACCCACTCATCTGCTTATTTTACCACAAACCCATGGAAAAAGCCAATGTTCTTTTTCCAATTTCGGGATTTGCTGGAATTTTGGCTTTTCAGGGCAGAAAAAACGCCCCATTCCACAGGGGGAGAGGGGCGCCGGGCGGATAAAAACGAGGAAAGTCAGAGTGTCGGTATCCGAATAGTATAAAAATGTATTTTTATACAAAAATGGAGGGGCCGGAATTCGCCTTTCAGAGGTGAACCGTCACTGCTTTCCCGAGATGGCCTGTTCTGTATTCTGCACCATTTCAAACAGGGAGGGGGCGAACAGGGGATAGTCGCTCAGCAGCTTTTCAGGGCTGAGCTGGGGCAGGGCATCCTGGGGGATGCTGGGGGTGTTCTCCAGCTCTCCGCCGTCCAGAAGATAGCGGGCTTTTCCCTCGGAGAGGGCCATGTGGGCATCCGTCTGGGAGGGGTAGAGTTTCCGGTCAAGGGAAAAGGCCTCCTGGGGATTTTTCTCTCTGGCGGAGTAGAGCACCCGGAACATCTTGTAGAGGGCGGCAGAAAAATAAGCGCAGACGTGGCGAGTGAGTCCCTCGCTATTGATTTTTTTCAAGATCCCGAATACAATGTTAAGGGAGTTTATCAGCATTCTGCGCTGATACTCGTCGGTGGGATTGCCCCCCCCGAGAGGCGGCAGCAGGACCCTCGCTGGGCACGCTGCCGGAGGAGATCACCGCACCGCTGCGGTGGGGGGTACGCCCCAGAAGATAGTCGCAGGACACGCCGTAGTACGTTGCGGCACGGACGAGAAAATCCAGGCCACACTCCCGGATGCCTTTCTCGTAATGGGAGAGCAGCGCCTGAGAGATGCCCAAATCCGCGGCTGCCTTCTTTTGGCTGAAGCCCCGTTCCTTCCGCAGCAGAGTCAAGATCCTTGGGAAATCGTTGTTCATCATAAAGGAACACCTCGATGTCGCAGGGAATTTTACCGGGCAAAAAGCCCGGGGGCTTTGGAACAAATTCCGGAACAAAAGCAGCAAACAAAACAGGCATATATCCAGGATAATTATACAATGAGATATGCGCCTGTAAATGCCCCAGCGGAAAAATGACAAAATAGATGATAAAATCTGTTAAGAAACTGAAAAATCCCCCGGCTGACCGGGGATAGGGAGGTCTCCATGAAATCCTATGTGATTCATTTTATTCGAAACATGCCCTGCCAAGGGAACCTGGAAGGGCGCTACATTGGCCGCACGGAATCCCCTTTGGCGGAAAGTTCCATCCGGGATCTGCTGGAGCTGAAGCGGCGGTTCCGCTACCCGGAGGCGGACGCCTTTTACGCCAGCCCCTCCACCCGCTGTGTGGACACGCTGCGGCTGTTGTATCCCCAAGCGGACCCGGAGGTCATCCTGGAGATGGCTGAGTGCGACTTTGGAGACTGGGAGGGCAAAACCGCCCAGGAGCTTCAGAAGGATCCTGGGTTCCTGTCGTGGATGGAGGCCGGCGGCCAGTCGGCGCCGCCCAACGGGGAGAGCGGAGCGGTGTTTCTCCAGCGGGTGTGCAGCGGCTTTGAGACCCTGGTGCAGAACATGATGGCCAAGGGAGAGACCGAGGCGGTGCTGTGTACCCACGCCGGGGTGATCACCGGATTGCTGTCGGCATATGGCCTGCCCAGAGCCCAGCCCTATGAGTGGATGACGGAGCCTGGGTGCGGCTATTCAGCCCGGATCACTCCCAGCCTGTGGATGCGCTCCATGGTGATGGAGGTGTTCCAAACACTGCCCCAGGGGGACGAGGGGGAAGCCCCGGACCACGTGGTGGTGGACATTGCCCGAGAGGCTGCGGATCGCGCCTGGGGGGAAAAGAAGGACTCCTAAATTGGGGAGTTTGGGGAAATTGTGTGGAAAGGACAGGGGACTATGAATCAAGGGTATCGCAAGTATCGGCCGTTCCCGCCAGTGGAGTTGAAGGACAGGACCTGGCCCAGCCAAGTGATCCGCAAGGCACCGGTGTGGTGCAGCGTGGATCTGCGGGACGGGAACCAGGCGTTGGTCACCCCCATGAATTTGGAGCAGAAGGTGAGCTTTTTCCGGATGCTGACAGCCATCGGGTTCCGGGAGATTGAGGTGGGGTTTCCGGCGTCCTCGGAGACGGAGTTTGAGATTCTGCGCACGCTTATCGAGGAGGATATGATCCCGGAGGGGGTCACCATCCAAGTGCTGGTCCAAGCCAGGGAGCATCTGATCCGCCGGACTTTTGAGGCGATCCGCGGGGCCAAGGACGTGATCATCCACTTTTACAATTCCACCTCCACATTGCAGCGGAAGGTGGTCTTTGACACGGACATGGAGGGCGTGATCCGCATCGCGGTGGAGGGAGCCCGATTGATTCGCACCCTGACCCAGGACATGCTCCAGCAGGAGCCGGGGACCCGCATCCGTTACGAGTACTCCCCGGAGAGCTTCTCCGGTACGGAGATGGACAACGCGGTGGAGATCTGTGACCGGGTTCTGGAGGAGCTGGGCGCGGACCCGGAGCACAAGGTGATCCTCAATCTGCCCAATACGGTGGAACTGTCCACTCCCAACACCTACGCAGACCAGGTGGAGTATGTCTGCCGTCACCTGAGCCATCGGGACAGCGCGGTGATCAGCCTGCACCCTCACAATGACCGGGGGACCGCAGTGGCCGCCACAGAGCTGGGGTTGATGGCGGGAGCGGAGCGGGTGGAAGGCACCCTGTTCGGCAATGGAGAGCGCACCGGAAATGTGGACATCATGACCTTGGCCATGAACCTATATTCCCAGGGAGTGGACCCGGAGCTGGACTTTTCCCACATGAACCACATCAAGGAGGTCTATGAGGACTGCACTCAGATGAAGGTGGATCCCCGACACCCCTATGCTGGGGAGCTGGTGTTTACGGCCTTCTCCGGCTCCCACCAGGACGCCATCAACAAGGGCGTCAACTACATGCACCAGCACGCCTCCCCCTATTGGGAGGTGCCCTACCTGCCCATTGACCCGGCGGACTTGGGCCGTCAGTACGAGCCCATTGTGCGCATCAACAGCCAGTCCGGCAAGGGCGGCGCGGCTTTTGTCATGCGCCAGTCCTTCGGGTATGTGCTGCCCAAGGCCATGCACGCCGAGTTTGGCGCCCTGGTCAAAGAGGCCTGCGAGCGGGCCCGCCGGGAGCTGGAGCCCGGAGAGGTTTTTGCCATCTTCCGTCAGGAGTACCTGGATGTGATCCATCCCTATCACTTGCTGACCTACCGCATCTTTGAAGAAAGCGGCACAGGGGGACAGGTGGCTGTGGACTTTGAGGGCATCATCCGCCACCACCATGTGAACAAAGAGGTTTCCGGTCGGGGCAATGGACCCATCGATGCCTTTTTCAATGCCCTGCGGGCTCTGGGGCTGACGGAGTACGAGTTTGTCTCCTACAGTGAGCATGCCATCTCCACCGGCGCGGACTCCAAGGCTGTGTCCTACATCCAGCTGCGGCATCGGGGGGAGATCTCCTTCGGCGTGGGCATGGACAGCAACATCAGCATCGCCTCCATCAAGGGAATCCTGTGCGCCATCAACCGCAGCTTGGCCAAGGAGCATGATGCCCACTAGGCACAGTGTCGGGTGCTCAGCGGTTGTTTTTTTGCTGACTTGAAAAGGTGTTTTCCCTAAGAAAGATAACAGCCCCACCTCTGTGAAACAAGAGGTGGGGCTGTATCCTTTTATCAGGCGTTCTCGCCGAAGAACAGTTTCATATCGTCCTCCACAGTGCCAATGCCGGCAATCCCAAAGTTCTCAACGAGAACTTTTGCCACATTGGGGCTGAGGAAGGCGGGCAGGGTGGGGCCAAGGTGGATGTTTTTGACACCCAGGTACAGCAGAGCCAGCAGCACAATGACAGCCTTCTGCTCATACCAGGCGATGTTGTAAACAATGGGCAGGTCATTGATGTCGTCCAGGCCGAAGATCTCCTTGAGCTTCAGGGCGATGACCGCCAGAGAATAGGAGTCATTGCACTGGCCGGCATCCAGTACACGGGGGATGCCGCCGATGTCACCCAGGGGCAGCTTGTTGTACTTGTACTTGGCGCAGCCGGCGGTGAGAATCACCGCGTCCTTGGGCAGTGCCTTGGCGAACTCGGTGTAGTAGTCCCGGCTCTTGGCACGGCCGTCACAGCCTCCCATGACCACGAACTTCTTGATGGCGCCGGACTTCACGGCCTCCACCACTTTGTCGGCCAGGGCAAAGACCTGGGCGTGAGCAAAGCCGCCGATGATCTCGCCGGTCTCGATCTCGGTGGGAGGAGCGCACTTCTTGGCATGCTCAATGATGGCGGAGAAATCCTTCTGCTGACCGATATCGCCGGGAATGTGTTTGCAGCCGGGGTAGCCGGCGGCGCCGGTGGTGTACAGGCGGTCCTTGTAGCTGTCCTTGGGGGGCACAATGCAGTTGGTGGTCATGAGGATGGGACCGTTGAAGGACTCGAACTCCTCCTTCTGCTTCCACCAGGCGTTGCCGTAGTTGCCCACAAAATTGGGGTACTTCTTGAAGGCGGGATAGTAGTGGGCGGGCAGCATCTCAGAGTGGGTGTACACATCCACCCCGGTGCCCTGGGTCTGCTCCAGCAGCATCTCCAGATCCCGCAGGTCATGGCCGGATACCAGAATACCCGGATTCTTGCCTACGCCGATGTTCACCTTGGTGATCTCAGGGTTGCCGTAGGCGGTGGTGTTGGCCTTGTCCAGCAGTGCCATGCCGGAGACGCCGTACTTGCCGGTTTCCAGAGTCAGGGCAACCAGGTCGTCCACCGTGAGGGAGTCGTCCAGAGTGGCGGCCAAAGCCCGCTGCAGGAAAGCGTCCACTTCCTCGTCGTCCTGAAGCAGCACATTGGCGTGCTTGGAGTAGGCGGACAGGCCCTTCAGACCGTAGGTGATCAGCTCCCGCAGAGAGCGGACATCCTCATTTTCAGTGGAGAGAACGCCCACAGCCTTGGCCTTCTCCTCCCAGTCGCCGGAGCCGTCCCACAGAGCGGCCTCAGGCAGGTCTGCGGTATCCCCCAGCTGGGAGAGCAGCTCCTTTTTGGCGTCCAGCGTCATGCGGATGCGGGCCTCAATGCTCTCCTTGTCAAAGTTGGCATTGGTGATGGTGGTGAACAGGTTGAGGGTGATCAGATGGTTGATCTCGGCAGCCACGCTTTTGCCCTCCTTGCGCAGAGCGGTGGTGACAGCAGAGATCCCCTTGCTCACATACACCAGCAGGTCCTGCATGGCAGCCACGTCCGGCTTTTTGCCGCACACGCCCACCATAGTGCAGCCCTTGCATCCGGCGGTCTCCTGACACTGATAGCAAAACATTTTATTTTCCATGATCATACTCCTTTTGCGTTGTTTTCTACTTGCACTTCCGGATTTTTCTCTTTGAAGTTTTCCGGAAACTTTTTGCAGATCACTTGGGGGAGTTCCCCTGTTTTTCCATAAAGTTATGGATCCGCTGGTAAATCAGCTTGAACATTTGCGCAGAATTGTTTTTGAGAGGCGGGACATCGTTCTCAACCGCCGGGGAGCCCGACGCTTTTACTCCTCCCAGCTGATTGCTGAAACCGGGCAGGAGTCGATGGCGCTTTGCACATCGCCCTGGGTTTCCTCGGTGGCCTCCTGATAGGCTTCGGCCTTTCCGTCGTCATTCATCTGAAACACCGCGTCGCACATTCCGCAGCAAAGGCCGCAGCCAATGCAGGTATTCTGATCTACAACTGCTTTCATATCCATCGCTCCTTTTCTTAAAATACAACAACCAGCAGCATCTTGAATGCTTCTTCTCCGTACACAGCGTGGGGATGCCCGGCGGGCATGACAATGGACTCGCCTTCGTGCAGAAGGTAATCAACACCGTCGATGGTGATTTTGCCCACTCCATCCAGGCAGGTGACAAAGGCGTCGCCGCCGGATTCATGGGTGCTGATCTCCTCACCTTTGGCAAAGGAGAACAAGGTGATGCTCAGGGCGCTGTTCTGGGCCAGAGTTTTGCTGACCACCTGGCCTTCCTGATAGGTGATCTGGTCCTTCAAAACCAGAACCTCTGCCTGACTGATGTTTTTCATTTTCACACTCATCGTGGTACCTCCTTATCTGTATCCAGTTTCATACGAGTTTCTGAGACTTATTCACTGCAAATGGGCACTCACACGTTCTCGAATCCGGCTGCTTCTTGAAAAGTGGATCGGTGGGGCGCGCCGGATCATCGCGGTTTTTTTCAGGTTTTGATGAGAGTGTGAGTCATGGGTATGTGTTTCTCAGAACTGCCGTGCTTGACGGTACGCTTGCATTTTACTATAATAATCTCAAAAGGGTTGTTGGAATTCCAACATTGGAGGCGTGTATGGAGAATTATTTTCCGATCCTGTGCCAATGTCCGCTGTTTCAGGGGATTGGGCAGGAAGACTTGAACGCGATGCTGGGGTGTCTGGGGGCGAAATTTGTCTCCTTCTCCAAGGGGGATCCTGTCTTTTTGGAAGGTGAGCCTGCACGGCTGGTGGGAGTGGTTCTCTCTGGCAGCGTGCAGGTGGTTCAGGATGATTACTACGGGAATCGGAGTGTGCTGTCGATCCTGCAGGCCGGGGATTCTTTTGGAGAGGCATTTTCCTGCGCTGGGTTGGTCAGTATGCCTGTCAGCGTGTTTGCCGTCAAAAATAGCGAAGTGATTCTTTTGAACTGTCAGCGGATCCTGACCCTGTGCTCTCATACCTGCCATTTTCACAGTCTGTTGGTTCAGAATATCGTAAAGGGGTTGGCGCAGAAAAACTTGGCATTTACCCAGAAAGTGCGGTATATGTCTCAAAAAACCACGCGGGAAAAGCTGCTGGCTTACCTGTTTGATCAAGCGAAACAGCAGGGAAGGGCGGAGTTCGTCATTCCCTGCGACCGGCAAGCTTTGGCGGATTATCTCGGCGTGGAACGCACTGCTATGTCGGCCGAAATCAGCAAATTAAAGAAGGCGGGACTGCTGGATACGAAGGGGTCCTGGTTTTGCCTGAACCGCGTTGACGGGGAGGGGTAACGAGCAAAAAAGAGCCACAGACTGCCACCGTTTGGGTGGATAGGCTGCGGCTCTTATGCTTGTGCCAATGGGGTCCTGGCAAGCTTATTTCGTTTGGGGAGAAGGCGCTTTCACAACGATCAGCTCAAGGATGTCATCGTGGAAATTCCGAACATTCATTTTTGTGTTGAAAGGGATCTTGAGCATAGTCCCAGCAGGATACTCGTGAGTTTCCTGCTCATTCAGACCGATGGAAAGCAGGCCCCGGATGACGGTCATGTAAATGTTTTTGGCATTTGCGAAATGTTCCGGCATCCCTTCCCCTTTGTTGAAGATCATATGGAAGTAGTGAATGTTTTCGTCCATCAATACCTTTTCAACGGTTTTTTGATTTCCTTGGGTCAATGAAAAAGTCTGTTCAATCATGGTGAAGATTCCTCCGCATGTAACATTCTCTGTCAAAACTGCTGCGCTCATACCTGCACACACTCTCTGGGTGTGCGAAAAGCCTCTCCCAAAAGAGAGGAGCTTTATGGATTGATCATACGGCAGCGGACACAGATTGTACGTTGGATTTCCAACATGTCGGGCCTGTTTCAAAACTTTTTTCTTTGAGGTCGCGAATCTTCACGTTCTCAGCCAGTGCCTGTGGAAAAATCCCCGCTGCCTCGCAGCAAACTTGTTTTTGGGTTTTTGCAGCAGTCTGTGGGGTAGGAAAACCAATAGGAGCTTTTTGGGACCTTCCCGTGGCGGTCTCAATGGCAGGGGGCCGGGAGCAGGTACTTTTGAGGTGCACTCTGGGTCTCTGACACTGCGGAGGCTTTGTTCAGTGGGGCAGGATCAAGGAGAGCAGGGTGACCAGCCCCATAAGCACCGGCTGATGGACCAGATAGATGATCAAGCTGTGGCGGCCCAAGAAGCTCAGGGGCTTTATCCCAGGCTGCAGCAGGGATTTTGCCTTTTCACTGCGGTCCACGAGACTCCAGAGAAAGTACCCGGCGCAGAACAGGAAAAACCAAGGGAGCAGGGGAAAGTAATCCGTGCTCCAAAAGGTGGGGGAGTGGAACCCCAGCACGGCAAAGAGATCCGAGGTGTAGAGCACCTGCGGCAGTTGGCACAGCACCAAACCCTCGAATCCCAAGCTGCCCCGGGAGACGTTCCTGGTCAGGGCGAAGAGCAGGAGGGCACCTGTCAGACCGGCCCAAGGAGGGAGCTTCCGGAAGAGCTTGTCCAGCGGGATCATCAGCAGAGCCGATAGGCCCAGCATGCACAGGACGCCATAGAGGATCCGCTGGGAGGGCATCACAACCAGGATCACCAAGGTGATAGCCGTTTCGCAGCCCACCAGGATCAGCCCCCGCCGCAGATGATGGCGGGACAGCTGCCAGCACATTCCCGACAGCAGGATGAAGGTCCAGCAGATGCTCTGCTGCCAGAGGTACCCGGGCCAGCGGTTGTACCAGCCAAAGGGGAGGCCGAAGATGTTCACCAAGTCATACATGCCATGGTAAGCCACCATGCTGATCAGGCAGATCCCCCGCACGGTGTCCAGCAGGCCGTAGTGAGGGCGTTTTGCTTCTGGACTCAATAGCCCAGCACCCCCTTCAAAGA
Organism: Acutalibacter sp.; assembly: GCA_050946975.1. Classification (GTDB taxonomy): domain Bacteria; phylum Bacillota; class Clostridia; order Oscillospirales; family Acutalibacteraceae; genus Acutalibacter. The sequence goes on along the minus strand of JBMNVU010000009.1, from coordinate 7,923 downwards.
TTCGTCGTCGAACACCCACTGTTCCACATCGATGACCCGGTAGTGATCCCGGTCGTCCCGGACGATAACCTGGGTGATACCGGCATTGATGACCATGCGTTTGCACATGGAGCAGCACATGGCGTCCTTGACGTACTCCCCGGTGGGGACCTCTTTTCCCACCAGGTACAGGGTGGCGCCGATCATGTCCCGGCGGGAGGCGCAGATGATGGCGTTGGCCTCAGCGTGGACACTGCGGCACAGCTCATAGCGCTCCCCCCGGGGGATGCCCAGCTTGGTTCGCAGGCAGTACCCCAGATCCGAGCAGTTCTGCCGGCCCCTGGGCGCCCCCACATACCCGGTGGAGATCACCTCATCGTTTTTGACGATCACAGCTCCGTAGAGCTTTCGCAGACAGGTCCCCCGCTGGCTGACAGCCTCGGCGAGGTCCAGATAGTAGTTCACTTTGTCCCGGCGTTCCATAGGATGTTCCCCTTTCCCAATCGTATTGCCGCTTACAGGCGGCCTTGTTCTGCCTCCCATTATACCCGCAAGGGAGAAAGTTGGCAACTTTACATTTTCCCGGGGAAATGGTACAATCAAGTACACATCTGACAAAGGAGGGAACTGCATGGAAGGATCCGCGCTGGGAGCGGTGCTGGCCACGGTGGTTTTCGGATTGTTTCAGTTGTGCGGCATCAGCGTCTCCAGGTTGGTGTTGCCCCGGGAAAGCGCCGGAATCCGGCTGCTGTTGGGCAGTGTCTGGGGCAGCGTGATGCTCCAGTGGTTCCCCGTGCTTTTCGCCTTTTTCCTGGATTTTTCCCAAGCCGCTCTGGGATGCGGCCTTGCCCTTGCTCTGCTGCTGGGAGCTGCGGCCCTGTGGGGCAGCCGCCGCCTGAATCGACCCAGCTTTGACCTGGCGGGAGCCGCCGCTGCCTTTTCCCGGCGGAAGTTCCTGTGGGCCGTGGGGGCGGTGTGGCTGTTTTTCTGCTACCTGGTGTGGCACTCCTTCCGCTGGGCGGATGGTGTGGTCTATTCCAGCCAAGCCACCTACGGGGATATGAGCATGCATCTGAGCTTTATCACCAGCTTGGCCAATCAGGGAGAGTTCCCCCCGGACTATTCCCTGCTCCCCGGGACCCGGCTTTCCTATCCTTTTTTGTCTGACAGCATTTCCGCCAGTCTGTATCAGTTGGGTGCTCCGCTGTGGTTCAGCTATCAGCTTCCCATGTGGGCGGCAGGGGCCCAGGTGCTCTTCGGGGTGTACGCCTTTTGCTCCCGGATGACGGCAGGCAGGGGGAGAGCGGCCTTAGCCTGGTGGCTTTTCGTCTTGAATGGAGGCTTCGGCTTCCTTTACTTCTTGGGCAGTTGGGACAACTTCACTCGAATCTTCACCGCCTTTTACGAGACCCCCACCAACCTGGTGGGGGAGAACATTCGCTGGGTCAATATCCTGGTGGATATGATGCTCCCTCAGCGGGCCACTCTCTTCGGATGGGCGGTGCTGTTCCCGGCACTGACGCTGCTGCATCGAGCCGTCTTCGACGGGGAGCGCCGGTACTATCTCTTGGCCGGGCTGATGGCTGGCGCGCTGCCCATGATCCACACCCACTCTTTCCTGGTGTTGGGGTTGGTCTGCGGCGTGTGGCTGCTGTTTTTCCTGTGCCGGGGGCTCTCGGGAGAGGTCCTTGCAGCCCGAGTGGGAAAGATCTTGATCCTGCTGGGGCTTCCGGTCATGGCAATACTCAAGGAAGTGTTTCGCGGCCGGGAGGATTCTTCCGGGTTTCTCTGGGCTGCGGGAGGAATCCTGGCGGTGTTCCTTCTGCTGGTTGTTTTCCTAGCCGCCGTGGCCTGCAGGCGGCAGGAATGGCGGAGTCTGCTTCCCTGGGGCGTGCTGCTGGCCGCCGCTCTGGTTCCCGCGGTGCCCCAGCTTCTGTACTGGACGTTCCAGCAGGCGGGAGAGGGCGGCTTTGTCCGGGGCCACTTCGGGTGGGTCATCGGCGAGGACAGCTATCTGCTCTTCTACCTGAAAAACCTGGGCTTGACGGCCTTGCTGGCTTTGGTGGGGCTGCTCCTGGCCAAGGAGCGGGAGTTTGCCCAGTACGCCCCAGCCTTGGCCATATGGCTTTTGGCGGAGCTGGTGGAGTTCCAACCCAATGACTACGACAACAACAAGCTGCTGTATCCGGCGTTTGCCTTTCTGTGCTGTGCCGCCGCCCAGTGCGCCTGGCGGGGGTTGACACTTTTGCGGAGCCGCTCTGCCAGAGCCGGGGCTGCCGCCGGGGTCCTGGCGCTGACCTCGGTGTCCGCTGTCCTGACCATGGGTCGGGAGGCGGTGGCCAGTTATGAGCTTTTTGGGTCGGGAGCACTCACCCTGTCCCACTGGGTGGAGGAAAACACCGCTGCGGACGCACTGTTTCTGACGGACCAGCGGCACAACAACGAGGTGGCATCTCTGACCGGGCGGAATGTGGTGTGCGGTTCCCCGTCCTATCTGTACTACCACGGCTTGAGCTTTGTGGGGAACCAGCAGGCGGCCCAGGCCATTTACCAGCAGCCCCGGGGGTCCCAGAAATTGGTGGAGGCCCTGGGGGTGGATTACATCCTGGTCAGTGATTTCGAGCGGAACTCCTACCAGGTGGACCAGCAGACCCTGGACGCTTTGTACCCCAGGGTGTACGACGACGGCAGCAGGATAGTCTATCAAGTCAAGGAGGATGACCATGGGTAACAGCGGCCTGTCCGATCCCGGACGAATTAAGGAGATCTTGACCCGCCACGGGTTTCACTTTTCCAAAGCCTTGGGACAGAATTTTCTCATCAACCCCACCGTGTGCCCCCGGATGGCGGAGGCCTGCGGCGCCGGAGAGTGCCGGGGCGTCATCGAAGTGGGGCCCGGCATTGGCGTGCTCACCTGGGAGTTGGCTCAAGTGGCCCCCAAGGTGGCGGCCATCGAGCTGGACGCCCGGCTGTTTCCCGTGCTGGAGGAGACTCTGGAGGGCTGTTCCAACGTGAAAGTCATCCCGGGGGACGTGATGAAGCTGGATCTTCACCAGCTGATTGAGGAGGAATTTGGGGGAGGCCCGGTGTGTGTCTGCGCCAACCTGCCCTATTACATCACCTCGCCGGTGATTCTGCGTCTGTTGGAGGAGCGCCTTCCTGTGACGTCCATCACGGTGATGGTGCAGAAGGAGGCCGCCCAGCGGCTGTGCGCGGCTCCCGGCACCCGGGAGTGCGGGGCGGTGAGCGTGGCGGTGCATTACCGCAGTAAGCCCCAGATGCTGTTCCCTGTGGGTCGGGGCAGTTTCCTTCCCCCGCCCAAGGTGGATTCCGCAGTGATCCGGCTGGACCTGCTCAAGGAGCCTCCAGTGGAGGTGACCGATGAGGATTGGTTCTTCCAGGTGAGCCGCAGTGCTTTTGCCCAGCGGAGAAAGACGGCGGCCAATTCTGTGTCGGCCACGCTGCATCTGCCCAAACCCCAGGTGGAGGCGGCTCTTGCCGCTGCTGGAGCCCAGCCCAATGTCCGTGCGGAGCGCTTGACGCTGGAGCAGCTGGCAGTGTTGTCCAACGAGCTGCTTGCAAATAGGGGAGAGAACGGGTAAAATAAGAAAAAACAGGAACTTGTGGTGGATGAAAGGGGAGATCACAGTGACGGAAGTGGAACGAAGGCTGTACCGGCTGCTGCTAGCTGCCGATGCCGCCGCGATTGTGATTGCCATGGTGGCAGGGCCGCTGCAGCACACCTCCATGGCCATTGGAGCGTCAATCAGCGCGGGGATCATCTCCTTGTGCCTGATTGCATACGGCCTGTATTTCTGGCCGTGGAAGCGATGAGGGGGACAGAGGGGCCCATCCGCCTGGCTCGGATGGAGGATGCCCCGGCCATCCTGGAGATCTATGCCCCCTATGTGCGGGAGACCAACATCTCCTTTGAGTATGAAGTGCCAAGTTTGGAGGAGTTCACCGGCCGGGTGCGGGATATTTCTTCCACCCACCCCTATTTGGTCTGGGAAGAAGAGGGCAAGCTTTTGGGCTATGCCTACGCCCACCCCTATGCAGTCCGCCCGGCCTACCAGTGGGGGGCGGAGCTGACCATCTATTTGCGGCAGGAGGCCACCCATCGTGGAATGGGAAGGATGCTCTATGGCGTCCTGATGGACCTGCTTCGACTCCAAGGAGTGCGCACCGTGTATGGGTGCATCACTGCGGAGAACCAGGCCAGTGTTGCCATGCACCGAGCCTTGGGGTTTGAGGAAGGGGGGCTCTTCCGCAAGGCGGGGTACAAGTTTGACCGCTGGTTGGACGTGCTCTGGTTGGAAAAGTCCATCCAGGAGTACGATACCCCAAAGCTCTTGGTACCCTTCCCCCAAGTGGATTCCCAGGCGGTGGAGGCGGTTTTGGAAGACTGGAACCGGAAAGCCGCTGGCCATGGGCAGACGAAACCTTTATAAAATAGAGAACGGTGAGACTCTCGGCATTAGCCGGGGGTCTTTTTTGCTTTGAGGAGGGGGGCCGGTTTTCATGCATTTTGGATACGTAAAGTGAGGGGCGGAGAAGATGGCGTGAAAGGTGCGGGAAGGGAAGGGTAGCAGAATTTATTTGCACATTCTGGGTGGTATCGGGGGCAGAATTATCTTTTGTTAATGCAAGAAATGGGAAGAACATGTATGATAAACAAATAGATCACTGCAAAGTGAAACGATACTCCCCATAAGGGGCAGATGTTTAGAATCTTGAGAAAGCGGGGTGATCTGCGTGCATACTGAGCTCCACACCTTTTTCCGAACAGTACTGAACATCAAGGACAACGCCTTGGTGGAGGATCTGGCGGCACACAGTTCGGTACACACAGTGCGCAAGCGGACAGTTTTCCAAAATACCGGGGAGATTTCCCAGACCGTGGACATTTTGATCCGAGGTCTGGTGCGGGGATTTTTCCTGGACAACGTGGGTAGGGAGATCACCGACTGTTTTGCGTTGGAACCTGGAACACCGTTGGTCACCAATTTTGAGCTGGGTAAGCCGGCTTTGATCAGCCTGGAGGCATTGGATGAGTGCACCTATGTCTCCATTCCCCTGGAGTATCTGATGCCCCTGCTGAAGAATCCGGAAATCCTGGGGATTTACAACTGGTATCTCACCTGTTCCCTGCGGCGCCATTGGGAGGCCAAGATGATGCTCTCCCAGTACACCGCGCGGGAGCGCTATCTGTGGTTTTTGGAGAAGTACCCTGGGGTGATCGATAAGGTAAGCCACCGTCACATTGCCTCGTTTCTGGGGATCACAGCGGTGTCCCTGTCCCGGGTGCGCCGGGACCTGCGGGAGCGGGAGGCAGGAGGGGCCGCCAGCTGAGAAGCTTTTGTTTCCAACGGCCGGGATGGGCCAGAGGGCGTTGGGGTGAGCGTGGAGGTTCCGGAGCATGTTTACAATGGGTCTTTCCTGCGCTATAATAGTGCCCGTGAAAACTTGTGCAAAGGAGGAGTCCTATCATGGATCTTGAGAAAATGAAGCGCAAATACGCGTACACCCTGGCCCGGGTGGGCCTGAACGTCCAGAAAGGCCAGACCGTCCTGGTGGAGGCCGCCATTGAGGGCTGGGAGTTCACCAGCATTTTTGCGGAGGAGTGTTATAAGCTGGGCGCGGGGAACGTGGTGGTCAGCTATTTGGATCTGCCCAATCTGAAAGTGGCAGCCCAGTACCGTCCTGACGAAGAGGTTCGCCGGGTGGAGGAATGGGAGCGGCTGATGAACCAGACGTATCTGGATCAGGGAGCCTGCTATGTCCGGCTGGAGGGCGTCAACCCCAAACTGATGGAGGACGTCAGCGAGAAGAATTCCAATGCTATCTTTGCCCATGTGGACGGCGTGCGCAACATCATGCGCAAAGCCAGCCGTGAGAAGCGCTGCCAGTGGCTGATCGCCATGGTTCCCACCGTGGAGTGGGCCGAGTACATCCTGGAGAAGAAGGGTGAGGCTGCTCTGGAGGAGCTGTGGGAGACCCTCCTGAAGCTGTGCTATATTGACGAGGAAAACGACGTGGTCAAGACCTGGGAGGACAAGCGCCGCCGGAGCGCGGAGCGGGGCAAGGCCGTGGACGCGCTGAAGCTGACCAAACTGCACTACACCGCGGGCAATGGCACCGACCTGACCGTGGGACTGACACCCTGGTCCAAGTTTGGCTATGAGGGCGCACCGAAGGTTGTCTTCACTCCCAATATTCCCACAGAGGAGATCTGCACCACTCCTGCCAAGTTTGAGACAGAGGGTGTGGTGTACGCCTCCCGTCCCCTGGTGCTGGGGGGCAAGAAGATTGAGAACTTTGGCTTCCGTTTTGAGAAGGGCAAAGTGGTGGAGGTCCTGGCAGAGGAGGGCAAGGAGATGCTGGAAGCCCTCATTGCCACCGACGAGACTGCGGGTTACCTGGGCGAAGCTGCCCTGGTGGAGTATCATTCCCCCATCAGCATGAGCGGCCTGGTGTACTACACCACCCTGATTGACGAGAATGCCAGCTGCCACCTGGCTCTGGGCCGGGGACTCAACTCCGCGCCTGAGGGCAAAGAGGGAATCTTCAACGATTCCACCATCCATGTGGACTTCATGATCGGCACTCCGGACATGAAGATTGTGGGCACCACGGAGGACGGCAAAGAGGTGGAGATCTTCCGGGACGGGGACTTCGCCATTTGAGAACAGCCAGCTTGCATAGAAAAAGGCCGGGAGAGATCCCGGCCTTTTTTGCGCCTAGTAGGGGGTGATTTCTGGGACTTGGTTTCTGGGAGGGAGATTGTTGAATCGGGAAGTGCTTTGTGTTATACTGAGTACCAAACTCAGCTTTTCCAAGGGGACGCGGGGGAAGGGGGCACTCCATGCCGGCACAGATGAAAGAGAAGATCGCGGACACTTACGCGCAGTTGCTTTGCGGGAGCAGCATCGATAAGATCACGGTGAAAGCGCTGATTGACGCCTGTCACATCTCCCGCCAGACCTTTTACTATCACTTTCAGGACATCCTGGATGTGCTGGAGTACATCATCCGCCGGGATTCCCAGGGGTTGGTGGAGCGGGCCAGTCAGGCGGAGGACCTGACCCAGGTGCTGCGCATCTATGTGTCCTTTGCCCAGGAGCGGGTTCACCTGCTGCGCAGGTTGTTGACTTCTCAGCATAGGGCCCGGGTGGAGGCGCTGCTGCTGGAGGCTGCCATGGACACTCTCCGGCAGCTATCCTGCAGGGCCTCGCAGCAGTTGGCCCTGACCTCTGCGGAGGAGGATGTGCTGCTGCGGTTTAACGCTTGGGGGATGATGGGCGTGCTGATGGCTTACAGCGATTCTCCCACCTTGGATCAGGAGCGGCTTGTTCACCAGTTGGAGCGCATCATCTCGGGAGAGCTGTCCGGCTGGCTGAAAAAGTGAGAATGTCCTTGAGATTGACGGCGGAAGTCCCGCCGTTTTTTCTATTTCAGGTTTCCGGCGGAGGGGCTTGGAGGGAAGTCCAGCGCCGGGTCAGTTGAAGGTAGTGCTTGTAGAGAACGCCGAACCGATAGTGGTATCCTGCCTGCCAGGGTTTGGACTTGCCGCAGAAGTGGAGGATGGCCGTGTGGGACATCACCCAGTCCAAGTCGTATTCTCCGCCGGAGCGGAAAAGATAGGTGTGGTAGTCTCTGGCGTCGTAGTTCCACAGGGCGTCATCCAGCTCCAGTGTCCTGCTGCCGAACATGGCGTTGAGGATGTCCTGGTCGGGGAGGAGCAGCTCCCGCTGGTGCTTTCCGGTGAATGTAAAAATCTCTTCCGGTGACACGGTACGCCGGGCCTGATCCAGGTCCATGAGCAGCACCCCGGAGTTGAAGTAGTTGTTCTCTGTGCCCAACCGGATTTGGTTGAGGTTGTTGGCCAGCTCGGTTTTGCCTGTGTGGGCGGCGGCAGCGAAGAGATTTCCCTGCAGATCCGTT